>DATGIL010000089.1:0-84037 GCA_035295745.1 Bryobacteraceae bacterium
CCTCGAAATCACTGCGCCTCGGACCAGAGCGTACCTCTGTTCCGGTGAAGGGTGGGTACCAACTCCGCTCATACCTCATCAGAATACCCGATCCAACAGCTTGCCGAAACGTAGCGTATTTTATAACACAGTAGTACTAGAACGGCGGATGACTCCATACGGCAGCGGAGCTCTATCGAAATTCGGCAAGGGTCGCTGAAACGGGATAGTGGTCCGACGCGTGGATTTCACGGTGCACCTGGCCTTGGGAATTGCGCGCACTGGAGACAAAGATCCAGTCGATGGGGTGTGTGCGGCGTGAGAGGAGGTGGGCCGTTGAGGTTGGATGCCCGGGCAGCCCGACGGCGTCGCAGAATCCGGTATCGCGGAGAGCCCTCGCTGCCTCGCCGGCGCCCGCATTCAAGTTGAAATCGCCGGCAATCACCAGTTTCGGCTGGCCGACGTACTTGCGCCCGTCAGCAAGGACCTCGTTCAATTGCCGGAGCCGAAGGTCGTCGGCGCCCCTACTCTCCAGGTGGAGATTGTAGGTCACTACCTTGCGCCCATAAATGGTGGCTTCCGTTACCAGGGCGATTCTCCCGCCGAGCCGGCGCTGAAATGCGGGCAGGTCCGGCACATACCAACGGGGCTTCCAGAACGTGGATTGATCGCGGAAACGAATGATCCTGGCCCTGGAGATCGGCCATGGCGAGAGCGTCGCCATCCCGTGATAGGCGGGTCTGGCGGTGGTTCCCTCGCTCAGTTCCTGGAACTCCATACCGAAAACGTAGTTCAAATTCAGTGAATGCGCTACTTCGCTGGCGATGTCTCGATAATGAGTCCGGCGGGCGTTCAGGTCGACCTCCTGCAACAGCAGCAGATCGGCCTGAATGGAACCAAGGAAGTCGAGAATTCCCCGCAACTGCAACCCGCGTTCGATGTTCCAACTCAGGATTCGGAAGAAGTCGCGCGACCACGGCCGCTCCGGCCCAAAACGCAAACCGTCACGAGTCAGATCAGTCATGGGATGCCCGAGCCGGATCGAAGGCGAAATATGAGTACAGGACTATCGGCCAGACGATGTTCGCCCCTACGGCGGCGCCGATAAATGCCATGTAAGTCGCACCGAACAGTGCGAACGCAAGGATCAGATAGGGCATGCAGCAACGTTTGATCAGGAACTCCGTGTGGCGGCTGAGGTACAGAAAGGGATTGGAGCTTCGTCTGGAGGCCTGCGCGTGCCACAGGCTCAGATACCGCTCGGGACGGTCCCCTGCCATTCTTTGCCGCTGCATGGCCGTCGTCAGAAAGCTGGCAACCGCGCCCACAAAGAGCAGGGATCCCCATGTCCAGTAGATCGGACCCCTGACCAGCAGCCCAATCATCATTCCGGCAAAGATAAAGACGTAGTAGAGATAATCGCAGACGGTTTCCAACCAGCAGCCGAATGCCGAGTCCTGGAACGTGAGCCGCGCTACCTCGCCGTCGCTGCCGTCCAGAATGCTGGCGAACACCGACAGGACCGCGCCCAGCAACATGTATCCGCGGCTTCCGAGCGCGAAGGAGGCCCCCGCCGAGAAGCTGACACCGAGCGTGAACAAGCTCACCATGTTCGGCGTAATGGGGAATTTAATGAGTTGCCGGCTGATCGGAATCGACACCTTGCGGTTCATTCTCGCAAAGATGCCGTCAGTGGATTTCATCAACCATGCGTCCAGCTTCTGCTCAGCCAGCAAGCGATCCTCGGGCGACGAGATGCGTTGCCACAGGCCCGATGGAACGGATTCACAAACAATTTCTTCTTCCGCGGTGAGCCACTTGCGCAGTTCGGCGGCGCTCCGTATTCCCGACGGACATCGTTTGAGCAGTTCGATGGCCTGAGGGGTATTGAAGGCGCAGATCCCCGCCGGTTGGCCGCACGTCATCAATGCCAAAGCTCTCGTCCCGTTCCATTCCGCGGCGCGGCGGTGCAACGAGGGGTGATATGTCCTGTCCGCGCCGATCAACACGATATGCTCTTCTCGTCCCGCGATGCGGCTCAGGGCCGGCGCGATCTCGCCTGCCTCCGTCGCACACCACTCAATATTTTGGGGAAGGCGTCGCGTAGGCCTCAGTTCTTCCGGCAAGAACGCCGATACCATACGATTGGAGACTACTACGATCCTGCTCGCGCCGGCCTTTTGCGCACCGAGAATCGCCCGCAGGAGCACCGGTAGTTCACCTACGCGGGCGAGCAGGGAGGGAACGGAAATTCCCTGGGCAATGATGATCGCGACGTGTCCGTGTTCCGTGCGCTCGGAACGGGGCTCGGCTTTGCGTTCTGCCCGCGCCGCTCCGGGCAGCGCCACGGCGCAGATTGCGCCAATAGCCGCCCAGAAAAGCGCACGTACTCTACGGACTATGGCCAAGGTCAGGCCGGCGGTTCCACTCATTGCCAACATTCGCGCAAAGAGCATGTTTCCTCCTTCATACGTACCTGCATTTCCCGGGTTGATCATGCCAATTACGTTGACCAGCTTGGTGAGCCCTTCGATGGCGAGGGCGGAAGAAAGAGCGGCCGGGCGCCCCATCAGCCGAAGGATCAGGTAGACCTCCAACACGGCGCCGGCGTGAGCAATCACCTGCAGTGCGAAGCTGAATCGAAATGCGGCGGGCGAATGATGAAAAAAGTCGAGCAGCCTGTCTTCCACGGACTGAACCGCCTCGCGTTGTCGTTCCACCCACTGCGCGATCGGTCCAATCCGGCCCAAGGCTCTCACCGGGCCGGAGATCACCGGCCATCGCAGTCGTACCGCGAGCACGGCCAGGCACACGGTGAAAACGAGTATGGAGGCGAAAATCTTCGCATAAAGTGCCCACTTACCGGGTAGCGGCAGCAGGAACGCCACCGCAGTTACTCCCGCGATAGTCACCATGGTGCTGCTTAGCGTGTATAGGGCACGGTCCAGTGCGACCGAAGTAATTCGGCTGGCGAGCGGCAACTCCGCGCCGAGTTTCGCGACTCGCCAGGCATCGCCGAAGACTTGACCGAAGACGCCGGCTTGTCCCGCGGCCTCCGATACCAGGCGCAGGGCGAACATCCTGCCGAACGACGGCCGCGGAGTTCCGTCCAGGAGCGTGCTCCGCCATGCCCACGTCCGCACGGCCAGCGCCACTCCTGCCAAGGCGATCACCAGCGCCAGCCCCCAGCCGACGGAAATGACGCCTTCCAGGATTCTCGATGGCCCCGCGCGTCGCACCAAGTGTGCAAACAGCAGAAGGCCAATGGACGCGGCGGCCAGTCGGCCCCATACCTTTCCGCGAACGCCGGCTTCACGCAGCATACAATAGGCTCTCTTCGTCCGCATAAGCCAAGGCCTCCGGCGTATCGAGGTCGTGCCACGGAGCATCGATTTCCAGCGCGCGCAGCCGCCCGTCGCGTGCTAACCGGCGCATCCCGTCGGAGAGCGAACAGTCTCCATCCTTGCTGGAATGCTCGAGATCGTTGAACAGCGCGGGAGTGCACAAGAAGATGCCGGTATCGATCGCGTCGTATTTCTCGATGTCCTTGCCGATGTCCACAATCCGATCGCCTCTGCGGCGTACTTTCGTGGCATCGTCGATATCGAAGATGCGGTGAATGTCGGGATCGACGCCGAGTATGACTTCTCCTGGCGCCAGGTGTTGCCGTACCATCGTTCTGGCGGTTTCGGTCTCAAAGAGGTGGTCCGCCATCAACAAGAGGAAGTTATCGCGGAGCGCGGCTCTGGCTTTCAAAGCGGAGACCCCGTTGCTTTTGTGATAGTCCGGATTTTCCACCCAAGTGAAGTGCGCCCGGTCCCTCCAACGGCTCTCGATCCAGTTGCGGATCAGTTCCCCGCGGTACCCCAGCACGATCACGAATTCCTCGATTCCTGCGCCTTGAGCGTGGCGCAGAATGTGTTCGAGGATGGGTCTCCCTTGAAACGCCACCAGGGGTTTGGGGAGGCCGGCGGAAACCGCTCGCAGACGAGAGCCATTACCGGCAGCCAGAATCAAACACTGTCTGATATTTGCCATTTGCACTCCTTTAGAAGCTGACAACGAACTTTCCTCTGAATGTCCGTGGCGCCGAGTTGAAGAACGACCCGAAGCGATAACTATCCAGATTGTTTTGCACGTCTCTGGGGTCGAAATGATTGAGTAAGTTGAATACGCTAAAGCCGATTTTGGCCGTCTTGCCGAGACGGGGAATGCGGAATTCCCTGGTTACCTGGACGTCGAGCGACGCGAAGCGAGGATATCGGTCAACATTTCGCGGCCCCACATATTCCCGCAACTGGTTCTCGCTCGAATACGGAAATCCGGTGTGAAGGTCGAGGACCGGGGTGATCGCGATCTTCTTGGGGGCCGCAATCTCACCCCAGATCAGGAACCGGCTCGGCGCATCGAACGGCAGGCGCCCGCGTGCGTTGGGCTGGATCACTGCCAT
This sequence comes from Bryobacteraceae bacterium, assembly GCA_035295745.1. GTDB lineage: Bacteria > Acidobacteriota > Terriglobia > Bryobacterales > Bryobacteraceae > JAIQFL01. The sequence goes on from DATGIL010000089.1 coordinate 4,430, forward strand.
AGGCGCATTCCCATAGAATTGGTTGAAATCGTTGAGGTCGCCAAATGCCCGCGATCTCACGTATGAAGCGTTCAGGGAGTGGCGGTGAACCTGATACGCTCCCGTGATCTGAAACTCGCGGTAGGAATCGCGTCCGCCATTCGACACCGTCAACGAACTATTGATCGGGTTCACGACCAGGGCGTCATGGGTGGCGCGGTTTTGGTAGGCGATGCGAAGCGCGAGCTTGTCGAGCACCTGCCGATCCAACTCCACGTTCCAGGCAGCGCTGCGCGGATTTCGGAGCCCTCCAAATATGGTGTTCGTGTATGCGGTCGAGCCGAGCACCTCGCCCTGCGGTCCCAGGGTCTGGACGGTACGTGCAGGGAAGTCGGGGAACGCGGCCACGTTCAGCGGCACACGGTCGTAGAACAGGCCGCCTCCCCCCCTGAGCAACGTCTTGCGATCGCGAGTCAGCGCCAGTGTGATTCCGCCCCGCGGAGCGGCATGCGTGGAATCGGTGATCGAGTCGCGATCGAACCGCAGCCCCAGGTCGACCACCAGCCGCTCGGTGGGCCGCCACTGATCGCCGGCGAACCAGGCGAATTCATTCTGGTCAACGGAAAAACGGGCGGGCGCACCGAACTGGATTCGTTCGATCGAGTAATCCGCCGCCCCTACAATATCGACCGGCGAGAACGCCAGCCGCCCATCATAGGAGCTGTGAGAGAAGTCGATACCCACCTTCAGGCTATGGGTTCCGAGAAAATGGCGCTGACCGGCCTGGTAGGTCTCCTGCGCCTGGAACCGTTTACTCCGGCGGTTCTGACGGTCGAAGAAGCCGCCTTCGGTGGTGTCTACAAACAGCTGGTAAGGAGCGGCGCTGTTCGGCAGAATATCGGCGTCATGTTCCCGGAAGCTGATCTGAGAAGTGAGCAGGCCGCTGGCGCCGAATACGTACCGATCCTGTATGGCGGCCTGATAGCCGCGCTGGTGGAGGTCAGGCGTCGATTCCTGCGGCGTGAATGTGTTCAGCCCGAGGTATGCCAGCTTTTCCGGAAACACTGAGAACGAGACCGTTGCAGAATGCGTTTCGCTGAGCGATATGTCGGCCTGAGTAAAGGAGTCGAGGCTTTCCATCTTCATGTCCCGCCGCATCGGCGGCAGACTCTCGACTGGTGTTCGCACAAAGCGGTACTCGAACGACTGGGTGATCGCGATGCGGTTCTTGATCAGCGGGCCGGTAAATGTAATGCGCGGGGTGAGAGATTCAAGGCCCACGATGGCGCCGTCGCGGTCCCGAACCCGCGGGAACAGGTTCTGAACCGAGAGATGATATTTGTCCAGACTGCCGGTTTTGGTTTCGACGCTGGAAACGGCGCCCGTGAACCTCCCGTACTCGGGATCGTAGGGATTCGAGATCACCTGCACCGAAGACACGACGTCGATGGGCAGGTTCATCGCTTCGGCGCCAGTCGCCGGATCGGTGACGTTGGCAGAATTCACCAGCCATCCACCCTGGGTCGAGCGCGCGCCCTTCATATTGATCCGCCCGTCCGGGCCCCGAACCACTCCGGGCACGAGGGGCAGCAGGCTCTCAACTCTTTCCGTGGCATTCGGGGCGGCTTCAACTGTGGATTGCGTGATTGTGGTCGCCTGCGTGGACTGCTCGGATACCACCGGTACGCCAGCTTCCGTCGCGGTTACTGTCACCGAACTTGTCACTGCGGTGAGTTCCAGCGGAATCGCCGCAGTCACAGCCTCTCCCGCGGCCACATCCACGGACAGCTTTCCTGCCAGTCCGGTCACCGCCGCCTCTGCCGTGTACCGGCCCGGCGGCAGGAGTTCAAAGCGGTATTGGCCGGTCGCGTCCGATTCCGCCTGGCGCTCGACCCGACCGTTGAGGTGGATATGCGCTCCGGGCACTACAGCTCGTTGCCCGTCCGGACCGATGTTAAAGACCTCTCCCGCAATCGAGCCGGTCGCCGGTTTGGGGTCCTGTGCCAAGCAGCAGGGTAAGGTGAGGAGCACCAACCAGAACCCCAGCGCTTTTACGCGAGCCGAGCAGAAACCGGCAACGCTAGTACTTACTAACAGACAAAATGAAGAGCCCACAAATAGTCTCCGTCCTTGTCGCCAACAAATTAGGTCATCCCGTTTGCGACGTCTCAGTCCTGTTTCGACGACGTAAGATTGCACGGCTCCTGCCAATGTTCAGCCGACGGTCGCCCTGCAGCGCTGGTGCTTGAAGTGAGTCACATACAGCGAGCGAGGATCGCTCAAGCCATCGAGAGAGAAGCCGACCATGGCACCTGGCATGGCAGAAGCCGAATCGCCGTCGGCGTTATGCGCCGAGGTCAATCCGAACCGATGCGCGGCTGGCTCCGCCGGAGGTCGTGAACTGGAGCGGGGTGGGGCTAAGACTGGCTTCCGCGGTTGGAGGTGATGGCCCGGACGGCTGTGATTACCTGGAATGACGCGCTCGGGCCTTGGTGGGGGTCTTGGTTTGAACGCCCGTTACCAGGCGTATCCGCACTGAGGACCGCACTTGATGCCGGGCCCGAAACAACCGCGCCTTGGTGGCAGCCATTGTCAAACCGAGCATGGCGGCCGCCTCTCTGATATGCAACCCCGCGATGCCACAAAGGATATAAACATCCTGTAAGCGCTTCGGGAGTTTGCCGGCCGCATCGGAGAGAGCAGTGTCGACTTCCCGTCCCCATGCCAGATCCTCGGGGGTCGGCGTCCGGCGAGCAAGAGTCACCTCGGCAGCGATTGTCTCATTCTCGTCCGGGTTTGTGCGGAAGTTCCGCCGCTCTGGCCGGCGGAGATACATGAAACACTCATTCTTGACGATTCGTGTGATCCACGTGTTGAACTGCGCCTCGCCTCGAAAGCTCGGGAAGTGCTCGAAGGCAGCCAAATAGGCCGATTGAACAGCATCAAAGACCTGTTCGTCCGAACCCAGAATTCTACGGGCGACTCGAATAGAGGAGGAATAGTGACGTTCGAATAGCGCCGATAACGCCTGGGTATTTCCATTCCGACCCTCAGCGATCAATTCGGAATCTGCATACTGGTGCATAGCCTTCGCCGAGCAATCGATGATCCAGAACATTGGCAACAGTGGCGTCTTGGCGACGGGCATTTCAATGCCGCCTGTGGCACCGAAGCGCGGCGCGTGCCAATGGCAGACGACGAACTCGGCTGACTTCGGGATCGATGTTGGCAAGAGTCCGCGGGCTGCATAGTCCGGCTGCTTGCTCAAGCCAGCCTGGGGAGGGGCTAATTCCGGCAGTGGGTATCAGAAGGCTGGGGGCCGGCCGTCGCGCAGCGTTGTGCCGGAATCAGCCGGAAGACACTTTGGGCCGGAAGATTAGATGTTCGTGAGTCTGCCGAAGTAGTCAGTGTGTCAGAAGTTGGGCAGCAGTCTGGACAGCTTTTGATGCCGATCTTCGCCGTGCGGCCCGCAAAATGCACCTAGATTATTGCATTTCAATTTCCAAGGAGACCTGTCTTGCCTCAGAATCACGGTGTCAGTATTGCGCCTGCCGAGGGCAAGCTCGGGGTGCTCATCCCTGGGTTGGGAGCGGTCACGACCACTTTCATCGCGGGGATCGAAGCCATCCGGCGCGGGCTCGGCAAACCGATCGGGTCGCTCTCGCAGATGGCGACCATCCGGCTCGGCAAGCGCACCGAGAACCGTAGCCCGCGGATCAAGGACTTCGTTCCCCTGGCTGGATTGGACGACCTGGGTCGGGACTTGGGACATTTTCGAAGACGACGACGAGGCGGCCGTCAAAGCCGGGGTGCTGGAAAGGGCACTACTCGACCAGCTCAAGGACAGCCTATCCGCCACCAAACCCATGCCCGCGGTATTCGACCAGGGGTACGTCAAGCTCAGGCACGAACCCAGGCGCGCCGCTCCATCAGCTCCAATCTCGCCAGAGGCGGCATCAAGCGGTCGCGGACTTCGAAATTAGGGAGATCTTCCAAGGAGACAGTGCTGCGATCGCGACGGAAAAACGATCGGATTTCGTTTAGTGCGATGGACCAGAGCCACGTCCGGAACTTTGCATGCACGCGGAGTTGATCCCTGCGCTGGAAAGCTCGCAGCAGAATCTCCTGGACGATCTCCTCCGCGTGATCGCCAGTCCTGAGTCCTCTCTGCACCAGCCTTTGCACAAATCGCAGATTCGGACCCAATAAAGTCTCAAATGTGTGTTCCGACATGATGCGGCCTCCGGCATTCGAAAGCAGTCCTCATGCCACACGCGATTGCGGCGAGTGCCATGGAAATCAGCACGGACGACCCGAACAAGTAGCGCAAACTCGCTGCCCCGCGCCGAACATCGGCAGAAGACATCGGCGCCTGCCGATGGCGCGCACGCACGCAAGCACCGGAAGCGCACAACGTTTCTCGCCACCAAAAATGTCTTCCCAAATTCATGGATTGCGCGTAGACTGAAGATGTACCCGCAATCATCTCGGTGAACCTGGTCATCTGACCGGTTGCTCACCAAACGCCAACTTGCCCTACCGGACTGCGGTCCAGGGAGAAGTCAAGAGCTAGAGGATGAGGAAGTCAGCAGCAGGCGGGATCCCTTCCACCACCATGGTCACGGTGCTATCTGTCAGCCCGATGCCGGAAGACCATACTTCACTACGCTCCATTTTCGATCGATCCGAACCGACTCTGTGCGGCCTTTCGAGATGGACGCTTCGCCCCTGCGCTACCGTCGAATCGGCGATCGGAGCGCTATGTCACGCCAGAATCCCACTCGTTGTCACGGAGCGGGACCTCGCACCCGGTTCTTGGCGGGACATCCTGGAGAACATTTCGCTTCTTCCCGATGCTCCCGTCCTGATCGTGACTTCCCGGCTTGCAGATGAGTACCTCTGGGCAGAGGCGCTCAACCTCGGAGCGTACGACGTGCTGGCAAAGCCCTTTGACCCTTGCGAAGTGAAGCGCGTCCTCGATTCAGCCTGGCGACACTGGACCGATCTGCATGACCATAATCAGGTCCGCCACACTCAAGTTGCGGCTGCCATGGGAGCGGCATAGTCTCATGATGGAAGAAATCGTTGTTACCGAAGACGATCTCAGGCGACTCGAAAAGCGATTCGGGTCTGCTGTCAGGCTAATGGGCTCTTGGAACTCGGATGGCACGTTCGGCTACGCCAGCGTGCCACTGTCCGCTATCAGGAGGGCCGCGGAAGATCTGGTGAACACCGATATCGTCGCGGCTCTTTCCCCTGACATGCCGGAACGCACCACCGTGTTCCTCGAATTCTTGGATACCTTCGGCACCCCGTTGATCGAGGCGATTGTTGCAGCGTACCGGGAATGCTCCGCGGAACGAATGAGGAACAGTCGGGGCGCTTCATTATCGGCGAACGCGGCGGAACCAAGATCGCTAATACGAATAGCGGCCGCGTAGTCCGATCCCTCGCTCTCTCCCTCCGCCACCCGAACGACTGCCGCAAGCCCGGCGCCGTTCCAATACGCGAACTTTGCGACGTCCGGAACCCGGCTTCCTGCTCGGTTCACGCCGGTGCTTCGGCACTTGCCGCATCAGGAGGCGAAATTCTCCGCCGCCCCGTGAGTTCGCAACAGAAGTGGTGGGACGATCTCTGGTCGATTTCACGGTATGAGATCCGTTCATCCAATTTGGTTCTGAACCTGCAACTCCACCCTCAGAGGTAATCGGCGATGGTACGGATTATGACGGCAGACGAACTCACAAGCACCACCATCACAGTGGATGGCACGCTGTCCGGCGAGGGCATCGAGCCCGTCCGAACCTGTTGTATTCAGGCTCTTTCAAAAGGAAAACCAGTCCGGCTTCATTTGCGCGACGTCTCTGCCATTGACGAACCCGCTCGTACCATGCTTCGTCATCTGTCTGCAGAGGGCGTGGATCTGACGGCCAATGGTATTTACAGCTCCTACATCGTCGAGGATATCCAATCCGCGGGTTTGAGCAAACGGCGCTGTTCCCGGTGAGGGAGGTGCGAGATCGGCAGTTGCTTCGTCATCTGGCTCGGCACCGAATTGGGGTAATGGATGCAGTCGAAGCGTTAGTATGGTCAGATGATCATTGAAACGATGTGACACGCCATGAGCAGGCACGGCAACGCATCTGAAGAGGTGGTGGTGCGACGAGTTGCAATCATGCTCGGTGTTCTCGTGGCAGGCTGCGGCTGCAGCTTTGCGTTGAATCCTTCTCTTGATATCAGCCAGTACGCGCACACCGCGTGGACTGTCCGGGACGGGTTCTCCGTTGGCACGATTTTCGCGATGGCGCAGACCCCTGATGGGTATCTCTGGCTGGGTGCGGAATTTGGCTTGTTTCGTTTCGATGGCATTCACCGCGTCCCCTGGCAGCCGCCGGCGGGTGAGCATCTCCCCAGTGCCCCTTACAGTCTGCTGGTCACGCGTGACGGCACTCTCTGGATTGGCACATTTTCCGGGCTCGTGAGCTGGACTGGCGGCACGCTGAACCGGTACCCGGAGCTTGGTACACAGTTTGTGACATCGCTGCTCGAAGACCGGGAAGGAACCGTGTGGGCCGGTACGCTGGGCGGTTCGCCGCGGACCCCCACAGGCCGGCTCTGCGCAATCAGAAGCGGCATGGCGCAATGCCAGTTGAACGATGGCGCCTTCGGCTCGTTCGTTTGGAGTTTGGGTGAGGACAGCTCAGGGGTTCTCTGGGCCGGCGCGGAGTCCGGCCTTTGGCGATGGAAACCCGGTCCTCCAAGGCGGTTTCGGACGTCGGGAATGCGCATCGATGACTTGGTTAAGGCCGAAGACGGACGGCTGTTAATCGGCATGAGGGGCGCGGGACTCAGGCAACTCGCCGGCGACAAGATCGAAGTGCACCCGATTCACGGCGCCGTCAATCCGAATGCCGTGATGCCGGACCGTGATGTAGATTCAAATAAACTGCTCCGGGACCGAGATGGTGGTCTCTGGATTGGAACTCACGCGCGGGGGCTCGTTCATGTATATCACGGCCGGACAGACGTATTCAGGAAATCGGATGGCCTGTCAGGCGACATCATCGCCGGGCTTTTCGAGGATCGTGAAGGCAATATCTGGGTCTCCACCTCCGGCGGACTTGACCGGTTTCGAGAGCTTCCCGTCACCACTATTTCCCCGAAACAAGGTTTGGCCAGCGATTTCACTTCATCAGTGATAGCCGCTAAAGATGGGAGCGTCTGGGTAGCCACTCACGACGGTTTGACCAGGTGGCACAGCGGACAGATCACCATATTCCGCAAAACAAGTGGGCTGCCGGACGATGGGACACAGTCGCTGTTTCAGGATGATCATGGGCGAGTCTGGGTGTTCACGGATCACGGACTTGCTTATTTCAAGGACGGCAGGTTCGTGGCCGTAACTGGCGCAGCAAGCGAAGAAGTTTATTCCATCACGGGGGACAAAGCAGGCAACCTCTGGCTTTCAGGAAATCGGGGTCTCTCGCACTTGCTGGAGGGGCGTTTGGTCGAGCATTTCCCCTGGTCCGACCTGGGACGTCGCCAACAAGCCAAGGTCATACTCTCTGACCAAGGCGGGGTTTGGCTTTCATTCTGGACCGACGGGGGCGTGTTGTATTTCAAGGATGGTAAGGTTCGAACGTCGTACACGGCCGCTGATGGGTTGGGTAAGGGCCCGGTCCCGGGTCTGCGACTCGACCGGGATGGGGCCGTGTGGGCCGGAACCGAGGAGGGCGGCCTCAGCCATATTAAGGAAAACCGCATTGCGATGCTCACAACCAAGAATGGTTTGCCCTGCGATACGATTCACTGGACGATAGAGGATGACGAGCGTTCGCTCTGGCTGTACACGGCCTGCGGCCTGGTGCGCATCGCGCGGTCCGAACTGGATGCCTGGATCGCCGACCCAAAACGCAGGATTAAAACGGCGGTTTGGGATGCGGCCGACGGCCTTAGCCTGCACGCGGCTTCGCCTGCCTACTACGGCCCTCCCGTCGCGAAGTCCACCGATGGCAAACTGTGGTTCGTGCCGGGAGAAGGCATCCAAGTGGTCGATCCCCGGCATCTGGCTGTCAACCAAGTCCCACCCCCGGTGCACATCGAGCAAGTCACGACCAACGGGAAGCCGTACCAAGTGCGGCAAGGGATGCACCTGTCCGCCAACGTTCGCGACCTGGAGATCGAGTTCACGGCGCTGAGCCTGGCGGCGCCGGAGAAGGTCCATTTCAAGTACAAACTCGAGGGCCAGGACCCTGACTGGAAGGAAGTCATCAACGAGCGGCACGCGCAGTATTCGAATCTGCCGCCTCGCAGCTACCGCTTCCGCGTAATCGCCTGCAACAACAGCGGACTGTGGAACGAGAAGGGCGACTCGCTAGAATTCTCCATCGCCCCGGCGTTTTACCAGACGAATGGATTTCGCGCTCTGTGCACGGCGCTTTTTCTGGCAATCGTGTGGATGGCGTACCAGCTTCGTGTCCGGCAACTGCGGCGGGAATTCAACCTGGCAAGCGAGGCGCGGGTAAATGAGCGGACGCGCATCGCGCGCGAACTGCACGACACGCTGTTGCAGAGCGTGCAGGGCGTGATGTTCTCGTTTCAAGCGGCGCGCAACCTGCTTCCGGAGCGCACCGATGAGGCTATCCTCACGCTCGACCACGCCATCCGCGAGGGTGACGAGGCCATCGCCGAGGGCCGGGATGCCATTCAGGGCCTGCGGGACAACCCGGCGATAGAGAGCAATCTTGAAGATCTGCTAAGGGCCGCCGGAAAGGAACTTGCGAGTTCCTCCCGCGCGGAGGGTGAAGCGCCTGCATTCCAGGTCACTTTGGAAGGGGTGCGGCAGCCCTTGTCGCCGCTGCTTCAGGACGAGGTCTACGGGATTGCGCGGGAGATCCTGCGCAACGCCTTCCGCCACGCGCAGGCATGCCGCATCGAGGCCGAAATCGCCTTTGACCGCCAATTCTTCCGGTTGCGGATTCGCGATAATGGAAAGGGCATCGACCGCAGTGTCATCGAGGCAGGCTCGCGGCTGGGGCACTGGGGATTGCCGGGCGTCCGCGAGCGCGCGAAACGAATCGGAGCGCAGTTGAAACTCTGGAGCGAACCTGGCGCGGGCACGGAAGCGGAGCTGACGGTTCCGGCCCGAATCGCTTACGGAACCGAGCATCGCCGCGAACGATTAAGGCTGTTTCGTAACAAGAAGGTGTAATTGTGCCCACCGGACAAAAACCGATACGGGTCCTTACGGTAGACGACCACGCTCTCTTGCGTAACGGCATCCGCCGGTTGATTGGCGCGGAATCCGACATGCAACTCGTGGCCGAAGCATCCACCGGGCGCGAGGCCGTCGAGATGTTTCGGACGCATTTGCCGGATGTAACCTTGATGGACTTGCAAATGCCCGATATGAACGGGATTGAAGCCATCATCGCCATTCGCGGCGCATTTCCGGAGGCCCGTATCGTCGTGCTTTCGACGTATTCCGGTGACGTACAGGTGGTCCGCGCCCTAAAAGCCGGCGCGCGTGCTTATCTGCTCAAGGGAAGCGTCAATAAAGAACTGCTGGCGACCATCCGAGCGGTTCATGCAGGGCAAAAGCGGATTCCCGCCGAGTTGGCTTCGGGGTTGGCCGAACATACCGGCGAAGACGAGTTGACACAGCGCGAGATTGAAATCCTCCGGCTGATCGCCGCGGGCAACGCAAACAAGGAGATCGCCGCGCAACTGGTCCTTGCCGAGGACACCATCAAGAGACACGTGACGAATATCCTATCCAAGCTGGGAGCGAACGACCGCACACATGCCGTGACTATCGGGCTGAACCGGGGAATCATCGAACTGTCATAACACGAAAGTAGGAGTGCTCGATCCCCGTTTCGGATCTTCCCCGTTGGCTGCGGATTTCTTACGCTGAAGACGGGATACTTTGCAACGGCTATTTTCGACTTTCGCCGATGGTTTTCCGGGCGGAGGGATTCTACTGATCCGCCTCCTGGCCGGAGGCGTGCTCATTTATCGCGGCATCGTTGCCATGAGTGCGGAGACTCATACCGCGCTCGCCGTGCTACCAATGGTCGGGGCTGCCGCCGGTCTTCTCATACTGGGAGGTCTATGGACTCCCGTAGCGGGAGTGCTGGCAGGCATCGTAGAGGTCTGGATCGGCTTGAGCGACCCCGGAATCCAGTCGTCCGCCCTCATCCTGGCCACCCTGGGCATCAGCCTGGCGATGATCGGGCCGGGCGCATGGTCCATCGATGCGAGACTGTATGGACGGAAGCAGCTTCTTCCACCGGAGCCTTGAGGGTCGCCCGAGCCCTACTCGGCGGGCAATTAGCTCGCGCTCTCGGCCTTACGGTTCCATAGTTCGAGGTATCCGCGCTTGATTCCGATGGTCACCGCATGGGTGCGATCATTGGCCCCCAGCTTCGCGAGGATGTGCGTAACGTGGTTCTTGACGGTTTCCTCCGTAATCGAAAGCTGAGCAGCGATCGCCCGGTTTCCGTTGCCGGTCGCAACCAGCCGCAGCACATCGATCTCGCGGGGGCTCAGGTCGTCTTCGGTGGCATGCTCGGCCAGTTCGGCGGCAATCTCCGGCGGGATGCGCTTTTGCCCACGATGCACGGCACGAATGATCTCCAGGAGTTCCGCGTTGACGCGTCCCTTCAACAGGTAAGCCCGAGCGCCGGCCTTCAGGGCCCGGAGGACTTGGACGTCGCCTGTATACGTAGTGAGCACAATGATCCGGGCATTCGGGAATTCCCCACGAATGGCGATGATGGCCTCGATACCCCCCATATCCGGCATCTGCAGGTCCATCAAGGTGACGTCCGGGCGCTGCAGCTTGAATTGTGCGAGGGCTTCCCGGCCGGTGCCGGCTTCCGCCGCCAATTGCATGTCGGGTTCGGCGGAGATTAGGGCCACGATTCCTTCCCGAAGTAGCGGATGGTCGTCCACTATGAGTACCCGAATCGGTTTTTCAGCGCCGTTCATATCTTCGCCTGCTTTCCGGCTATAGCTTCACGCCCGAGAGTCGGTTTGGGCTCATCTTGTGGCCGATACCCTTCTATCATCTCATTACGAGAAGGCGACTGAATCTTGGGCTCTTGTCTCACGCAAGATGAGCCTGCACGGGGAGTCGAATTCTCACGCAAGGTGAGCCCGAGGGGGCAAGGGATGCTGAGAGTTGATCATCAGCGGTGCGCGGCCAGCGGCTCACGAGGTCTTGGTTTTGATCCGGAAGAGCCCCAATCGGCGGCGGACGTGAGACGCAGCGTACGCGAGGGAGGCGGGCACGGTCAACTCCACTTCCGTCCCAGCTCCGTTTTCGCTCCATAGCGCCAACTTCGCTCCGATCCGCTTAGCCCGCTCCCGGATGCCCGGCAACCCCCAATGACCGGGTCGCGCGCCTTCCTGCAGAACTGCCGCGTCAATTCCCTTTCCGTCATCGCGTATCCGCAAACGGAACAGATTTAGGTCGTAGTGGATTGCGGCTTCGATCCGGGTTGCGCAAGCGTGTTGGAAGGCGTTTCGCAATACCTCACGAGCGATCCGGTAGATCTCGTCCTGGAGCAAAGGAGACAGGGTTCGCGGCTGACCCTCCATGACCACCTGGAAAACGGCCGAGTGACGGTTCCCATCCTGGGCGTCCCGAAGTTCCTGACACGTGGCGGTGAGCAGGTCTTCCAGGCGCCTCTCGTCCGCTCTGACGCGCAGGTTCTGAATGGCATCGCGGCCCTCGGCGACGGCCCCGTCTCCCTTGCGGATGGCCCAGTCAAGCGTGCGGATGGCCTCTTCGGTGCGCCCGGGGAGCAGGTTGCGCGCCGCCTGGAAGGAGAACATCAGCCCCTGAAAACTCTGCAGCAGCGAATCGTGTAACTCGCGGGCGATACGCGTCCGCTCCTCGATACGCTCCTCCAGGCGCATGTTGAAGGCCCGCTGGAGTTGCCGGAGACGAAACTGCCAGGCCATCCACAGCAGCGTCAGAAGAGCGGCAGCACAGAGAGCGTAGAACCAATTCGTTTGATAGAAGTGCGGCCGCAACAAGAAACCCACGCCAGCTCCCTGTTCGTTCCACACGCCGAAGCTATTCGCCGCAATCACGTGGAACGAGTACTCTCCAGGAGCCATGTTCGTGTAATGAGCAGTGCGTCCGGCCCCGGCGTCCACCCAGCCTTTGTCATAGGGTTCGAGGCGGTACTTGAACCGCTGTTTTTCCGGAGCGGACAAGCTCAGGGCCGTGAAGCGGAAATCGAAGGTGTTGTTGCCCGGAGGTACGGAAGTCCGGCCGTCGCGTCGCAGCGCCAACTTGTTTGCCCACGCTTCCTCCAGGATTACGGGTGGGGGGCGGTTGATCGCGTCGGGGTCAATCGCTACCGCGCCGTGTGGAGTGGGGAACCAGAAACGCCCATCGGTGGTTTTCCAGCCCGCGGGGTTCCCTGAAACACTTTCCATGGTCCTCGTACCCTCGCCGGGGCCGTAGCATCGAGGCGAAAGGAAAGAGTTTTTCCCGTCTGCAACATCGTTGAGCTCCTTCAGACTGAAGCGGCAGATCGGCCCTCCATTGGCCCAGAGATTGCCGCTGCCATCCTCCAGGGTTCCTCCCATCGTGTTGCTGGCCAGGCCGTTCCTGGTGGTAAGCGCGATAGAGCGGCCCGCACGGAAACGGATCAACCCTACGCCGCCGGTCGTCAGCCATAGAGTCCCGGTCGAATCGTCGGTGATGTTCAATATTTCGTCGCCCTTCCCGTCCCCCTGGCCTTCCAGTGCGGCTTGGCCGGGGCTCATATGAAACAGCCCTTCGAGGCCGCCCACCCATAAGGCCCCGTCCGCGCCCTGGATCATGTGATGCACATCGGAGGCGCCCGGGATCCTCTCAAACTTTCCCTCGTCAAAACGGTAGAGCCCGCCGCGGCGCTCCTGCTTGACCCCACCGATCCAGAGCGTGCCGTCGCGGTCCTGATAAATGACCCCCACTGCCGGTGCTTCAATCTCGAAATGGCTCAGATCGCCCGACCGCCAGCGATATAACCCGCCGAATCCGCCGAACCACAGGTCGCCATCGCGGGTTTGGGCGATCGCGCGAATATTGGCCACGCCCGAAACCAGGTGAAATCGCAAGCGATCAAACCAGTAGAGCGAGTCTCCGCCCAGCCAGATGCGGCCCTCGCGATCCTGAAACACGGCGTAGAAGCTTGAGTCTGAGAGGCCTTCGTCTTTTCCATAGGCCGTCAGAGGGGCCAGACGGAGACGGACCAGCCCCGTCCCAATCGTCCCAACCCAAATATTGCCTTCGCGATCCACCAGGAGGCTACGTAGCTTGGGCAGTTGGCCTTCGCTCGCAGGCAGGCGCACTGCTACGACAGGGCCAAGCCGGCCATTCACGATGCGAACGACACCTACCGGGGTGACCAGCAGCAACTCCGCATCCTTATCTTTCGCCATACCCAGGGAAAACAAAGGGTAGTCACCCGTCAATCCGCGCGTTTGGATCGGTGGTAACGGCACATCGGAGAACGCCCCATGGGAATACCGCATCAGGAGATACTGGTCGCGCAAGGCAATCCAGACACTGCCGTCGCGAGCTTCTTCGACCAGAAAGACGCTCTTCTTGGAGGGGTGTAAAGTCGCAACGGAACCATCGGCGTCGAAGCGGAGAACGTTCTCCCCGGAGCGGAACCAAATGCTTCCGTCACGGGCCTGCAGAAAAAACTCGCGAACCCGTACTCCGTGGTGAGCGGGGTAGGCCTCCAGCTTTGGGCCGGCAAAATGTGCTACGCCCCCGGAAGTGTTGATCCAGATTTTCCCTTCGGCATCCTCCCGGATGGAACTGATGAACCCGCCAGGCAAGCCGTCGCGTTCGGTGTATCTGCTGGCAACGCCGTTTTCCAGCCGGACGAGACCGTCCATGGTGCCGATCCACAACACTCCGGAGCGGCTTCCATATAAACAGAGGACCCGATTCTCGCCCAACCCTGGAGTGTTTGCCACGTCGAAGACCACGAAGCGTTCGCCATCGAATCGGACGAGACCCCCGAATGTGCCTAGCCAGAGATAGCCGTCGTGATCCTGCAGCAGTGCGTTGACGGAGTTCTGCGGCAGTCCCTGTTCCGTTTGCCAATTCGTGGCGACGTATTGCGCCGGATAGGATTGCGCGTGGGCGGGAGCTATCCAGAGACTGGTCAGCAGCCCTGCGGCAAAAATGACGGCTTGTGCAACGACCTGTTCTGCCTTCAAAACCATTCTTGGCTTAGACTCGCCTCTTGCCGGTCTGATTCATTTTTGCAGGTGTCGATATTGTATCAGCCGGCAGCGGAAGCAGATGCTCTGCCTTGACACTCTGCTTGGCCCCACTGTAGAATCCCCCAAAAGTGCTACGGGCGGCCTTCACGATTGATTCAACTCGCAACAGGACGATGTAGGGTTGGCGGACCTTAGGAGCCGGTACACAATGGCCATGTATCCGGGCAACGAGTTTTGGGCTCGCAGAGGAGGATAGGTCATGGAAAACGTGGATCTGGAATCCGAAAACCGAAACGAGTTTCATTTAGCCGATAGCGCCGTCGGCAGCGCAGCTTTGAAGCGCGTCGTCGACCACGTCGAAACCGTCACGCCGGCGGATTCCATCATCCGGATCAGCGGCGAGAATGGCGGCCGACGGGAGGCTCTCTATCAGGCCGTAATGGCGCTCTCGCGGTCGATCGCCGGCCGCACGGACCTGAGAAGTCTGCTGGCCGGCGCAGCCGAATCTGTTCGCCAGATTGTCAGATTCGACCACGTCGGACTGGTTCTGCATGATTCCACCAGCAACGCCATGCACGGGTATATCTTGAACGAGCCCTGCAATCCGGTCATCAGCAGCCTTCGGCTGCCGGTGGACGGGGATCCGGCAGGTTGGGTCTGGTTAAATCAGCGGCCACTGGTCATCTCATCAGTCCAGTCCGAGACTCGCTGGCCGGAGTTTGTAAGCCGCGCTCGCGACTTCAACATCAACACCCTGGTACTGGTTCCCCTGACCACGGGCGGTAACCAACTTGGCGCGTTCGGCTTTGGCTCCGTGGCGCCACTCAATCCCAGTCCGGCTGAGATCGCCTTCCTGGAGCGCATCGCCAGCGAGTTCGCGGTCTCGGTCGAATCCTATCTCTCAAAGCAGGAAGCCATCCGGGAGCGGGACCGGTTGCGAACGCTGTTTGACATCACCGACGCACTTGTATCGAAGCTGGATCGTGACGAGCTGTTCGCCGCGATATCCGGCCAGCTCTCGAAGGTCATCCGGCACAATTCCGCGCTGCTCACCCTTTCGAATGAGAGCGGCAGCCTGGACGTTTACGCGCTGCATTCCGCGACTCCGCAGCTTCTCGAGGCATTGAAAGGACCCTTCAACCCCGTCGGCATGCCGGCCGAGCAGGTGCTCGCCAGTGGAAAGCCTGTGGTAGCCTGCGAGGCCGATGTCGATCGCTATCCCAATCCGAATTTTCGGCGCTTCCTGTCACTTGGATACAAATCCATTTGCTCGGTTCCATTGATCGCTCGAAATCGCATCATCGGAACCCTGGCGCTCAATCGAATGACAGACGAGGCCTGGACGTCCGAGGATGTCGAATTCCTGGTGCAGGTCGCAAGCCAGATTGCCATGGCGGTGTCGAACTCACTGGCTTTTCGCGAGTTGGGAGAAATCAAGGAGCGGCTCGCTACCGAGAAGCTCTATCTGGAAGACGAGATCCGGCTCGACCAGAACATCGGGAACATGGTCGGCGAAGGAGCCGGCTTTCAATCGGTCGTTAAGGCCATTCAGACCGTGGCCCCGACTGGAGCCACTGTTCTTATCATGGGAGAAACAGGCACCGGAAAAGAACTCGTTGCCCGAGCCATTCACGACTTGAGCGGCCGCAGCAAGGGAAGTTTCGTGAAGGTGAACTGCGCGGCGATTCCCGCCAGCCTGCTCGAGAGTGAGCTGTTTGGGCACGAGAAGGGATCGTTCACTGGAGCGGTGGCGCAGAAGATCGGTCGCTTCGAACTGGCTCACGGAGGCACGCTTTTTCTCGACGAAATCGGGGAAATGCCGTTGGAACTCCAACCGAAGCTTCTGCGCGCCATTCAGGACCAGGAGTTTGAGCGCGTCGGCGGCAATCGCACGATTCGCACCGACGCCCGCCTGGTCGCCGCTACGAATCGGGATCTAAAGGCAATGGTGGAGGAGAACAAGTTTCGTGCGGACCTTTACTATCGCCTACATGTCTTCCCATTAAATGTTCCCTCGTTGCGGGACCGCAGGGAAGACGTACCGCTGCTGACGCGCTACTTCGTCCAGAAGCACGCACAGCGCATGGGCCGCATGATCGATACGATCCCCACGTGCGTTTTGGAAGCACTCACGAGCTATGATTGGCCGGGCAATATTCGAGAGTTGCAGAACGTGTTGGAGCGGTCGGTCATTCTGACCAATGGAAGTGTCCTTCAAGTGCCCATGACCGAGCTGACCTGCAAAACGTTCCCGGTTACGTTGAACGGAACCCCGGCGGCGAAACCGCACCACGCTGAACGGGCGAGGATCCTAAAGGCGCTGGAGGAAGCAAAAGGCCAGGTCGGAGGTCCGGACGGGGCGGCTGCTCGACTGGGAATGAAGCGTACGACCTTGCAATCCCGGATGCGCAAATTCAACATCTCACGCGAGTTTCGTTAAGCAGAAGGCCTGCGTTCAGCACCCGTAGGTTTAGTGCCGCCGGCGTGTGTCCGGTTGAGGACTCCACTCGCCAGCGGTCCAACCAAAAGAAAGGAGACAACGTCATGAGTCGAATACAGTTACTCGACCCCAACAAAAAGGGACGGGAGGCAGAGGCCCTGGAGATCAGGCTGCGCCAGCTTGTGATCGGACAGGATGACGCCCTTAGCAAAATAGTCGAAGCCTATCAGGGGTTTCGGACTGGGATGTCTCCTGCCGGCAGGCCGGTGGGGAACTTCTTGTTCCTGGGACCGACCGGGTCCGGAAAAACCCGGGTTGTGGAGGCGACTAGCGAAGCGTTGCTCAACGACCCTTCTGGAGTGGTCAAAATCGATTGCGCGGAGTACCAACACAGCCACGAGATCGCAAAGCTCATCGGTTCGCCCCCCGGATATCTCGGCCACCGCGAAACCCACGCGCTACTCAGCCAGGAAGCCCTCAATCGGCACCACACCGAAGATCTCAAGCTCAGCTTACTGCTCTTCGATGAGATTGAAAAGGCCAGCGATACACTCTGGAATCTGTTGTTAGGCATCCTGGACAAGGGCACCCTGACTCTGGGGGACAACCGGCGCGTCGATTTCTCCCAGTCCATGATCTTCATGACCAGCAATCTCGGCGCGGCCGAGATGAGCGCTCTGGGCACACCCCGTCTGGGGTTTCACGTAACCTGCTCCAGTGATGATGCCAGCAAAGCAAGACTGAACGGCAAGATCACTACGGCGGGTATCGCGGCAGCTCGGCGCAGGTTCACCCCTGAGTTTATAAACCGGCTGGACCACATCGTCGTTTTCAGGTCGCTCGGCACGGCCGAAATGCGGAGAATCTTGGACATCGAATTGAATCTGGTGCAGCAGCGGATTCGTGCCGCGGCGCGGGACGACCAATTCACTTTGGTCGTGACGGAGAGCGCCAAAGAGTTTCTGGTTGCGGAGGGCACGGACGTGCGCTACGGCGCGCGACCACTCAAACGTGCGATCGAACGCCTGCTCGTCCACCCGCTCTCGAATCTGATGGCGAGCGGACAGATTCGCCGCGGCGACCGCATCCGCGCCAGCCATCATCACGATGCGTGCAGCCTGGTGTTCTCGCGTGAGAACGAGGCTGAGCAGGCTTGGGGCGTAGTCAGCCAGGCAGCTTGACCCACTCGGAATTAACCACACCTACTCTTCTTATCTAAGAAAACGTTTCAGGCGCGAGTTGTGTACCCGGACGGTAGTGGGTCAGTTTCCGAGTCGCGCGTGATTCGGGCGGAACCGACCCAGAACGGGACTTGGAACCCCATGGCCTCACCTCCACGGATTTCGTCCCCGAGCCGGGCTGTGCGCCGTCGTGCAATCGGCGGCGACGACTTTGGGGCGTAATCCGGGTCAACCTCCTGCGTGGCGATGAGTAACCGGGGCCAGGTGACCAGTTCAGTAGGCATTTCGAACTCGGGTCCAGACTGCCGCCTTCAACCTTCTGTCGGCGGAAACTGAAGGACGTATGGCATCGTCGGATTCAACCTGCCAGTATCAACGGATGCTCACGCTGCCTCAGCCACCGGTCATAACACTCTTCGAATTGCATCTTACCCAGAGCGTTAATTCCAAAAACATGGGCGGCAGACTTCCGCAGATGCGCCAATAATAGCGCTCCATCTGGCCTGCGGCCTAAACCCTCAAGTAGGAATCGAGTAATTGTGCATCTATCGGAAGGGGCAACCGTTTCTTGAAAAAGCCTCTGCACGAACGCCACGAATATCGTGAAGAGCGCTTGAGCATTCGCCTTCGGGTCCGCAAAGATCTTTACAAACTGCGCTGCGGGCGGAACATGTGATACCCATCCGGTTAGCCGAAAGCCAGCAAGTAGGGAGGCGGCATCGAACATGGTCGTGATGAACTCCATTCCGATGAGCCGTGCTGAAGCGTCGCTGTATTCGTGCAGCGAGACTGTCCCTGCGTCAGCCGGCGTTCCCAGGAGGAGCTGCGTCCAAACGCGACGAGCGCCATACTCCTGGGCAGCGATGTGCGCTTGGATGATGTCATCCGTCCATGGCGCAGCCCGATTCTTGCGAAGGTGCTGATTCTAAGAGCCAGCACTCAGTCTGAAACGCTTCGTGCAGGCTTCGATAATTCGATAGTGGTTAGCGCTCATAGATTCACCTCTCCCGACGCGTGGACAACCGAGCAGACAGCGGAGAGCGCCATGTCAAGCAGGAGCAATGTCTTACGGCTATCGAGAACGATTAGGAACGATAAACGCGCCTGCGCCCGCCAATCAACCCGGCCCTAACGTGTCGGACAACTTGTCCCCAAAAGGCGTTCTGGGAGACATACCCACGGCCTTGGCCGTATGGTCGGCATTCCGGACAAAGGCAGGCACGACTCGGGGCGGAAAGTCTTCAACAGGGGGCCGCGCCACGTACCGGAGGGTCGAACATCCCAACTGAGCTACGCGAAGTTGATGTTGGCGGTAAGGCCTGACTCGCCCGCGCGCTCTATCAGGCTGAGAAGGGCTGAGCGTTCGGCGGCGCGGGTGCGGCGCCGGACTACGATGATAATGCCTTGATCCGTGCGAGCCGGAGGAAGTCGTCTCGGTTGCAGGTGATGAGAATGCAGCCCCGATCATAGGAGAAATTGAGGACGGCTTCGTCGGGACAGTCCTCCGGGAGTGCTTGGCGAAGAAGCGTCACTTCGAAGCCCATTTGGATAAGTAGAAAACTGAGGTCGTCGGGAACGTCGTGATCCAGCAGAAATTTCATTCCGCGGCGGGCGCCATTTGGCGGGCGACCAACAGGTCGATTTCGCCGCGGTGGTCCTCATAATACGCCAGGCACTCGTAGATCTGGGCGCGTGTGAGTTGAGGAAAACAGTTCTGGCGGAGTGAGTCGACAGTCTCGCCGTTTTGGAGGAGGCCGATCACGTCATGCACTGCGACACGCGTCCCTTCGACGGCCGGGTTGCCGCTGCGAACGCCGGCGGTGCGGATGATGTAGCGGTAGCCCTTAGAGACGGAGCCCATATCCGGATGGTAAGGTCTCCGGGGAGCAGTGTCAACCATCTGCGTCGGGCCTGGGGGTTTCGGGTCCGTCAGATCAACGTCCGAGCGCCAGCCCCCGGGTGGATAGTCGGCCATCCTGTGGAGGTCCGCCTGCCGGAACGGGAGTCCGACCGTAGTGAGCAAGATCGGGGACAGTCCCGGTAACGGAACTGATGCACTCTCTTAAACCAACAGTGCGGCCGCGCCGCGCCGAACTTCGGCAGGAGTCATCGGCACGTGCTGCTGCCGGAGCTGCCGGTTCGGCTTGCTGAATCCGAACGGTGGAAGATCCCTCGTCGCTTCAACAGCTTAGCTGGCCTTGGCCACTCAACGGCGAATGGCCGACCGAATGCGAATGCTTGTGCGATATCGGGATGCAGATCAGTATCGACATTCATGAGTAAATCGCTATGAAGGCACGGAAACGACTCACGCGCGAGGAGAGCAAAGAAGTGACGCGCCTGCGTCTGATCGAAGCAGCCGAGCGGTTGTTTATTCGCAGGGGCTTCGACGACGCTTCAGTGGAAGAGATCAGCGAGATGGCTGGTTATTCCCGAGGCGCATTCTACTCGAACTTCGAGAACAAAGAGCAGGTTTTCCTCGCAGTCATCGACCGGCGGCGGCCAAAAGCCCTGGACGACATCCTTCAAGGGGTCTCCGAACCGCTGGAACAGATCGCCGCAGTTCAGAACTGGTTCGCGAATCAATGGCGCCTCAAGGACTTCATCGCGCTCCGGATGGAATTCAGCCGCAGGGCGATTAGAGATCGGTCCGTCCGGACACACCTCGCCGAACTGTTTCGGCAAGAATTGGAAACTTACTCCGCTTCTGTAGGCCGCGTCCTCTGTGCGAAGGACGAAATTGCCGCTGAGCGACCGGAAATCGTAGTGCTTGTTCTGTTAGCGTCTACGCTCGGCTTGGGCATCCTCGCCGTCGATGCTGACCCCGAACGGGAACACCTGTACTCGGAGGCGGCCGCACTGGTGTTCAATCGCATGACCGTCTCCCAAATTTCACATCTAGGACAATTGCTATGCTGAAGAAACATCTTATCGCCTTGATTACGGTTGCGTGCCTGACGATGCTCACATCGTGCGTGCGCGAAACCCAAGCTGCTTCTGAGCCGACTGCCGTGCCCGTTCAGGTCCGAACTCCCGCCGTCGTGGAGCACCCCGAATCGGTAAGTGCCAGTGGCTCGGTCGAAGGCTCGGAAACGGCCGATGTGGCCTTCCAGGTCGGCGGCCGCGTGATCCGGGTGCTGGTCGAAGAGGGCCAGCACGTGGGCAAGGGGCAGTTGCTGGCGGAAATCGAGCCGACTGACTACCGGAATGCCTTCGACGCGGCGACAGCGCAGAAGCAGGCGGCGCTCGCCGTGTCGCAGAAAGCCGATGCCGGTCTCCGGAAACAGGAATTGGAGCAGGCACGCATTGACTTCGAGCGCTGGCAGGACGAGTACAAACGCATGAAGTTCCTGGTGGAACGAAAGAGCCTGCCTCCGAACGACTTTCAGAAGATCGAAGCGGCCTATAACGCCTCGAAAGAGCGCTACGAGATGGCTGTAGAGGGCACGCGCAAGGAAGATATCGCGACTGCGGCTGCACAGGCACACGCGGCAGACGCCCAGGCGGCCGAGGAACGAAAGCGATTGGACGACACGCGCCTTCTGGCGCCGATCTCCGGTAGTGTATCCATGCGCAGGGTCGACCCTGGCCAGACCGTGGCCGCCGGAATGCCGGTCTTCTCGATCGTGGAACTGAACCCGGTGAAGGTCCGGGTGGGAGTTCCCGAAGCCGAAATCGCCAAGGTCCGGCAAGGGGCCGCCGCGGAAATCACCGTGCCCTCGCTCGGGGGACGATGCTTCAACGGAAGAGTGGCCATTATCGGCGTCGCGAGCGAACCCACCTCACGCACCTACACAGTGAAAATCCTCGTTCCCAACCCTGGACCGGTGCTGCTCGCCGGTATGGTTGCGGAAGCGCGGATCTTCGGGCCTGCAAAGGTCCGGGCGCTAACCATCCCGGCCGAGGCCGTGGTACCCGATGCACAAGGCGCGCCAAACGTTTTTGTCTACTCACCGGACCGTAAGCGGGTCTACGGGCGGAGGGTCGAGGTCGGCACGCCCGTTGGGAACGAAGTCGAAATCCACTCTGGCCTTCAAGGGGACGAGCAGATTGTTGTCGTAGGCCAGCAGAAGGTCCGCGAAGGCACCCTGGTGGAGACTGTGGGAGGCGCCCGATGAATCCCGTTCGCGCATCGCTGCGCTATCCGCAAGTCACCCTTGCACTCACAATCATGTTGGTCGCCTCCGGCGTGTATGCTTTGCTGCGTATGCCACGACGGGAGGATCCGAAGATTCACGTCCGCATCGGAATCGTGGCCGCCTTCTATCCCGGCGCATCGGCCACGGAGGTCGAGAATCAAGTCACTCAGAAAGTCGAGCAGCGTCTCTTCAAAATCGAGGGGGTGCGGCGGGAAAAGACATACTCGACAAGCATGAACGGAGCCATGTTCATCAACCTCAACCTGGAAGACAACCTTCAGGACACGGAGAAATTCTGGTCCAAGCTGCGTCTCGACCTGGCGGAGCTGAAGAAGACGGATCTTCCGGAAGGCGTGGAAGGCCCCATCGTCGACTACGACTTCGGCGATACGGTCGCGGTCCTATTGGCTATTCATGGTGAGCACTACGGTTACCGCGAGTTGAAAGACTATGCCGAGCGGATTGAGTCGTCAATCCGCCGGATTCGGTCCGTCTCCAAGGTCAAGCGCATCGGTGAGCAGAAGGAGGAAATCGACGTATCCAGTTCACTCAGCCGGCTGGCGCAATACTCTGTAACACCGGACAAGGTTTTTAAGGCGCTCGAAGGCCGCAATATGGTGCACTATGCCGGAGCGGTGCCGACCGAACACGGGAAGCCGCCCATTCAGACGACAGGCGCATTCGAGGGTGACGAGCAGATCCGGCGCGTGATGATTGATGTCTCACGCACGGGACAGCCGGTCTACATCGGAGACCTGGCCAATGTCGACCGCGTTTACAAGGACCCGACGCAATATGCGCGATCGAGAGGCGAGCGAGCGATGCTGCTCTCGGTGGAGATGCAGGAAGCCAACAACATCGTCGACTTCGGCAAGGAGCTTCACGCTTCACTGGATAACCTGCGGCCCCTTTTGCCGCCCGATTTGAAGATCGATTTCGTTGCCGACCAGCCCACGGTTGTCGCCGACCGCGTGAAGCACTTTATCCGCGAGTTTGGGATCGCCATAGCCTCGGTGATTCTGGTAACCATGCTGTTGCTGCCGTTCCGCGTAGCGCTTGTGTCCGCAGTGGCGATTCCCGTCACCATCTCGGCGACCTTCGGCGTATTAAACGCCTTCGGCATCGAACTGCACCAGGTCTCGATCGCCGCATTGATTGTGGTGCTTGGAATGGTGGTGGACGATGCCATCGTGATCGCCGATAACTATATCGAGCTGCTCGATCACGGCGTGGCTCGCCAGGAGGCCGCCTGGCGTAGCGCTACCGAGCTTGCGATTCCGGTGCTTACTGCCACGCTGACCATCATCTGTTCGTTCCTGCCCTTCCTTCTGCTTTCGGGAGCCACCGGTGAGTTTATTCGCGCGCTGCCTTTGACGGTGGCGATCGCGCTGGCGACATCGTTCATCGTGGCAATGCTGCTGACCCCCATGTTGAGTCAGTTCTTTATTCGCAAAGGCCTCCACAATCCGGAAGCCGGCTCGGGCAAGCAGCGGCGCGGCCCTCTCGAAATCATGCAGGCAATCTATAACCGCGTGATTCTGGTTGCCATGCGGTGGAAGACGGTCGCGGTCGCATTCGGCGTACTCGCTGTGGCCGCGGGCGCATTCGTGCTCCACAACGTTCCGGAGCGTTTCTTCCCGTTCGCCGAGCGCGACCAGTTCGTAATCGACGTCTGGCTTCCGGAAGGCTGGAAGGTGGAGGCGACGGAGGCCGCGGTGAAGCGAATCGAGGCGGTACTGCGTAACGAGAAAGAGGTTGTCAACTTTACTTCATTCGTCGGGTCGAGCTTTCCGCGGTTCTACTACAACGTCAATCCGCAGTTGCCGGACAAGAACTACGCACAAATGCTGGTCGCGACCGAGTCGTCGGAAGTTACACCGAAGCTGGTGAAAGCCTTGCGCCCACGCCTCGCAGAGGCGGCTCCCGAAGCACGTGTCTTCCTCAGCGAACTGCAGCAAGGTCCGGTCCAGGAGGCCGCCGTCGAGGTCCGGCTCACCGGCGATGACGAGGCCGTGTTGCGGCATTGGGGAGATGAAGTGACCCAACTCATCCAGCGCACTCCGGGATCGCTGGACGTACATAGCGACTGGCGCGAGGATGCGTATCGGTTGAAGGTGAATCTCCGCCAGGAAGTGGCCAATCGACTGGGATTCACCAACGCCAGCATCGGGCAGGTGCTTGCGGGTGGGTTCGAAGGCGCGCCTGTGACCACCTATTGGGAAGGTGAGCGCGATGTGGCCGTGACGCTGCGGTTGGAGCCGGCGCGCCGCCAGACCTTCAACGATGTCGCCAATACTTACGTGATGTCGCCCGTGACCGGCGCCCGAGTGCCGTTGGACAGCATTGCCGCGGTGTCTCCCGTCTGGGACCCGGGCCGGATTGTCCGCCGCAACGGTGTCCGCACGCTTACCGTCCGCTCCTGGTCGCAAGGCGGCATACTGCCCAGCCAGGTATTGGAGCGTATTCGTCCGGTCACGGATAAACTCCCACTGCCGGCGGGCTATCGCGTGTGGTACGGGGGTGAATACGAAAATCAGCAGGATACATTCCCGGAGATGGTCAGCGCCCTTTTTATCAGTTCGATCGCGATCTATCTCATCCTCATGTTCCAGTTCCGTTCGGTGGTCGAACCGCTCGTCGTCATGGCCGCGATCCCGCTCGGTCTGCTGGGCGCGTCAGTCGGCTTGCTGGTCACCCACAACCCGTTTGGCTTCACTGGATTCCTGGGCATCGTGAGCCTGGGTGGCATCGTGGTGCGTAATTCCATCATTCTGGTGGACTACACTCGCGAGCGCATGAAGGAAGGCATCCCCGTCCAGGAGGCTGCCATCGAAGCCGGCGAACGTAGATTGCGGCCCATCTTCCTGACGACGATGGCGGCGGCCGTCGGCGTCACACCTATGATTCTTTCGGGATCGAGCATGTGGTCGCCGCTGGGCAGCGCGATCGCATTTGGATTGGTAGGTTCTATGTTTTTCACTCTGGTTGTAATTCCCGTTCTCTACGTTTTAATTCACAAGCGTGCTTCTGCGCCTGGACCGGTCGGGCCGGTTGCCGCGGCAGTGCTAATGCTGATTGCGTGCAGCGCCATAACGCACGCACAACCTCGCGAACTGACGCTCGAACAAGCCGTTTCGCTAGCTACCCAACATAACTCAATGGTGAAAATCGCCGGCGACAAAGTGAAGGCGATGGACGCGCGCTTGAAGGAATCGCGGGCGGGCTTTTTCCCAGCTTTGACCAACGATTCGACTTCGGTGCATATTGCCGACCAGCAACACATCGATATCCCACAAGGCGCTCTCGGTGTGTACCCCGGAATCGGCGCCATACCGGGGACGGGAGTATCGCTGGCGCAGGGCAAACCCGATTTCCTTCTGAGCACGACCACACTCTCCCAGCCGATCACGCAGTACTTCAAAACGCGCGCGGGAGTGGATGTGAGCCGCGCGGATGCGGCCGGCGCCCGGTCGGATCTGCGCCGCACCGAAAACGAGATTGCGTACAAAGTGAAGGAGATCTACTACGCCATCCTCGCCACCGAGCGCCGCCGGAATGCGGTGGATGCTCAAATCCGCGCGGCGGAACTGCGTAACACCGAGACCCGGAACGCGGTCGTGACCGGGGTATCGCTGGAGTTTAAGGCCGCCGAGGTAAAAGCCCAAATCGCACAGGCGTCGCATGTGAGCGGGCAGTTGCAGGATACCGTGCTGAACATGAAGGAGGAGTTGGCCGATCTCTGCGGGTTGCCGGTGGATGCTGATTTGGAGTTGGTACGGCCCGACGGAGGAGTGACCAATGTGTCGTTCGACACCGAAGGGGCGGTGAGTGCAGCTTTCGAGCACAATCCCGAGATTGAGGCTGCGGCTCACCAACTCGAAAAGGCGCGCGCTGCGCTGCGGGCGGCTCACGCCGAATACATACCCGAAGTCGGCGCGTTCGCGCAGCACATTTATCAGAACGGTGCGCCTTTCCTTTCGCGCAATAATGGCGCTTTCGGAATCCACATGACGTGGACCATGTTTGAGTTCGGCAAGCGCCGCGGCCAGGTCGCGGAGCGATCCGCGGAGGTTGCCCAGGCCGAGGAAAATCTCGCGCGCCTGAAGAATCGTGTACGGATCGACGTGGAAAAAGCGGTTCGAAAGGTGAGCCGGGCCGAGACGGGAGTCGCTTCGGCCCGAGAGCTGGTGGTCGCGACGACCGAAGCACGTCGCGTGTCGAGCGATCAGGCAGAGATCGGGACGGCGAATCGCTCACTCTTCCTGGAATCGGAGGCCTCCATGTTCAGCGCACAGGCTGACCTGTTGCGGGCGGAGTACGACCGTAGCGTGGCGGCCGCGGACCTGACGCGGCTTACCGGAAACCGATAATGCGAGGAGGAGACGTGCGCCGATTTCTGATCTTTCTTTTTCTGGCGGCATCTGGATCGGCCGCGGCCGACGACAGGACGAACGGGCTCACCCAGTTCAGTGGTGCGTTGGAGCGACTGGCCGGTACGGTAGGGCCGGCCGTCGTGCAGGTGCAAGTTTCGGCCTGGTGTGCTTCGGCGCAGGCCGGCGCGGAAGATGCCTCGAGCCTCAGGTCTTGCCGGGTTGTGGGCTCAGGTGTCATCGTGGATGCCTCGGGTTACATCATTACCAATGAACACGTGGTCCGGAATGCGCGCCGCATCCGCGTCATGCTCACGCCGAAACCCGACCACTCCGAAGATGCATCAGCTTCCCCGGGGAAGCGGCAAGAGTTGGACCCCGTGATTGTGGGCGCAAATCGCGAACCAGTCGGAAAACGGCAGGTGCTGGATGCGGCCGTGGTCGGCGCCAATCGTGAAACAGACATTGCGCTCCTGAAAATAGACGCCTCCGGCCTGCCGACCATTCCCATCCAACCGAGAGGACGAGGCCCCCGCCAGGGACAGGTTGTGCTCGCTGTCGGCAGCCCGGAAGGTCTCGACAACACGATGACGATTGGCATCATCAGCGCGGTCGGCCGCCAGCCGAGCCCGGATTTTCCCATGCTCTACATCCAGACGGACGCCGCTATTAATCCCGGAAACAGCGGCGGACCGCTGCTCGACGCGGAAGGGGAACTGATCGGAATCAATACCTTCCTGATAGGTGAGAACGGCCGTAATCAAGGTCTCGGGTTCGCGGTACCGGCCGCCGTCGTGCGCTACGTCTACGATCAACTGCGAACTCATGGCATGGTCCGGCAGAGCTTGGTAGGGGTCCTGGTGCAGACCGTGACACCCAGCCTCGCTCAGGGCCTCGACCTGAGCCGCGGATATGGAGTGATGGTCTCCGACGTTCTGCCTGGCAGTCCGGCACAGGCCGCCGGACTTCGGCCGCGGGATATTCTCACGGAGGTCGACGGCGCTTCGATTTCTGCCTTACCGTATTACAACGCGATGATGTATCTACACGACCCTGCCGTTCCAGTGGATGTGACGGTTTTGCGCGGGCAAGAGACGCTTCACTACGAGGTGCCGGCGGTTGCCTTAGATGATCGGTACTACCGAGATACTTCGATCGACCCGCATGAAAGTCTCATTTCCGAGTTGGGCATCTTCGGCAAAACCTTAAACCCCACGCTCGTCCTGGGGATGGGCCTGCGGTCGAGCTCGGGAGTCTACGTCGTCGCAACCTCCGCCGGCTCTGACGAGAGCGGTGCGGGACTTACGGCTGGGGACGTGATCGCTTCACTGAACGGCGCGCCGATACTCGACGTTCAAGACTTGCGCAAGGCGACTCGGGAACTGATGGGTCGCAATCCCGTAGTGATGCAAATCGAGCGGCACGGCAGGTTCCTCTACATCGAACCAGACTTCGAAGAGCGGCCGTCAGTATCGGGTACCGATCGAAACGCAGCAAGCGATTCGAAGGCTCCGGCTCGCGACAGGCATTGACGGGCAAAATCGCTCCCGGTACGGACAGGCCACTCGTCGGCTATTGATGCGGCACGAGCCGAAATGAAGCGCTTTGCGTAGGGAGCAACCGCTTTAGAACCCGCGGATACAGCCTGGGCATTGCTTTGCATTACCTGCGGTATGAACCAACTCGTGACTCCAATGAAACTGATTAATCTGGCCGCGCTTGTGTGTCTGAGTGTCGCTGGATTCGCCCAAGACGTGCAGTTCGACTATGATCGCTCGGCGAACTTCAGCGCGTATAAGACTTACAATTGGGTCGACTACAGGCGCGTTGACCCCGGCGACCAACTTCTGGATCAGGACATCAAGCGCGCCGTCGACGCCCAACTCGCCGACAAGGGCCTGCGACGGGTCGAGAGTGGCGGAGATCTCGTCGTCGGTTATCAGGCGGGAATCTCACAGGAGAAGGAGTTCGAGGGCATCGGACCCAGTGGGTGGAGTGGTTGGGGTCCGCTCGGGTGGGGCAATACCCGGGTAACGACTTCGACTATCGACATTGGCAAGTTGACCGTCGGGCTATTCGACCCGGCTAGCAAGCAACTGGTGTGGCGCGGCGCCGCGTCCAAGACACTCAATCTCAGCAGGGACCCCGACAAGAACTATCGCAACCTCGAGAAGGCCGTGGCCAAGCTGTTTAGGGATTATCCGCCAGCGACAGGCAAGCGGTAACGATCGCTCCGAAACAACGTCAAGGCTAACCACAAAATGAAACACATCGTTCTGACCGTACTGGTGTGTCTAAACGTAGCCGCGTTCGTTGCGCTATACCGGCGAACAACAGGGATCGTGGTGCAGACCCTCCTGGATGGCCTGTCACGGATTTCAACCTCTGCCGAATGCTTCAGCGCCACGACATCTCATCAACCTTCGTTGGATGCACGGTTGCATAAGTTCACAGTGAGGTAAGTAAGATGATCCGGATTATGACGGCAACCGGGCCGAAGCTCATTACGATCACAGTGGACGGCGAGTTGACGGGCGAGTATGTCGATGCGGTCGAGACCTGCGCAGCACAGGCAATCGCGCAGCGAAGACGAGTCCGCCTCTTTCTGCGGAACGTTTCCAGCATCGACGAGAGCGGACGCGCGCTTCTGGCCCGCTTGGCGGCAAAGGGGGTTCGTTTGCGTGCCGCAGGAGTTTACTGCTCCTACATCGTTTCAAAAATCAGTCAATCCGCTGCCTAACGCGCTTATGTTAAGTACCTGCCTTATGGATCCGGACAGAGCCGCAACGGGCCTGATCACCACGTCGCGTGTTATTGCTGCGGCTACGCCGACGCGGGCCGGACTGCCGATACACGGCAAGGTTTCGGCGTTTGCTTCGGCAGGCGATGTCAGCACTGGGTCTTGGGCGAACAGAATGACGCACTTCCGTTGGCGGCGAACATGCAGCATCCAGGGTCGATTGGAGAATACGCAAATGTGGATGGTATGGTCTCTGGGCGCATTGGTTGGCATGTGCCTGGTCTTGTCTTTCTTCGAAGAAGCGCCAGACGCCGGAAAGAGATCCCGGAGGCGGTTCTGAAATGGGACGCGTAACGGTGGTTCTATTCGCGCTGGCATCGGCGGCTTTCGCCGGATCCATTCCGGCGGACGGTGAAGCTTTGTTCCGCGAGTGTGAATTCAAGGCGGCATCCCGGTCCTTCGAGCGTGCGCTCATCAAAGAACCTGGAAACGCACGTCTCCACTTCTGGCTCGGCAAGTCCTATGCGCGAATGGCCGAGGTGGCGAGCTTGTTGTCCGCACGCAGGAACGCGCGGAAGGCTCGAGCCCATCTGGAAACTGCCGTGCAACTCGATCGTGGTAACCGGGAGTTTTTGATAGAGCTATTTGAATTTTACGTGGACTCCCCCGAATACTTCGATGGAGGGCTGAGCTGCGCTCGGGCAATGCTGGAGCGATTAGGCCCGGATGATGGCGGGCCCGGTTCACCGAGCAGAATCGTGGCGGACGCAGAGATGGAGTATCGGGGCCCGAGTTGGGCTCTGAGGAAAGGGGTTCTCAGGGTCGCTGCCGTGGCCGGCTACCTGGTGCCGTAGAGATGACGGAGTCAGCCATGCGCGGCGTTTCCGGTCTTGGGCCCTCGGAGAGCTGACTGAGTGCCGGTTCGTATCGGCAGATGACTTCGGCACTTGCCGAAGAGACTCCGCTGCTGCGTGTAAGTGTTTGAAAGCAATCGGCTAGATCTTTGGCATCGGCGTTGCCACCGCAAAGCAGGAGACAAAAGCAGCTATGATCGGGGCTATGGAGGCATCGTCCACTGAGATTTACGAGGCGGTTGTCGCGCTCTCGCGTTCCATCGCCGGCCGCACTGATTTGAGAAGCTTGCTCTCGGGCGTCGCCGATTCTCTTCGCCGAATTGTGCCGTTTAGCCACGTCGGGATGAGCCTGCACGATCCGAATGGCAATGCGATGCAAGGGCATGTTCTAAATGCGCCTGGCAATCCTGCCATGACGAGCCTGCGGCTACCAGTCGATCAGGACCCGGCGGGTTGGGTATGGCTGAGTCAGCAGACGCTCGCGATCTCAACTGTACAGGCTGAAACGCGCTGGCCGGAGGCGATGCGGGTCGCACGCGACCTGGGGATCAGCACCATGGTTCTGGTCCCCCTCACCGCCGGTGGCAACAGGCTTGGCGCGTTTGGCTTCAGCTCCGTAGAGTTACACCATTCCAGCCCGGCCGAACTGGCATTCCTCGAGCGGGTTGCGAGCGAGTTCGCCGTTGCGGTCGAGTCTTTCCTGGCCAGGCAGGAAGCAGTCCGGGAGCGTGACCGGCTTCGAACGCTGTTCGACATCACGAATGCGCTGGTGTCGAAGCTGTCAACGGACGAGTTGTTTTCTGCCATTTCGGCACAACTCTCGGACGTGATCCGTCATGATTTCTCGGTACTCACCTTCCGTGACGAGGCCGGCCGGCTGGAGATCGCCGGTCTTCATTTCACTGGAAGTCAGCTTTTCGAGAAGGAGAAGGGCTACATCGACCCGGAAGGGATGCCATCGGCGGAAGCGCTCGCGACCGGCAAGCCCGTGGTCGTGCCCGATGTGGCGCTGGCGCACTACTCCTCTCCGGAATACCGCCGGTTCGTAGAGATGGGCTGCAAGTCCGCCTGTTCGGTGCCGCTAGTCACAAGCAATGGCACGCTGGGAACGCTCGAGGTCGCCAGAATCACACGCGAAGTTTGGACGGACCAAGACGTCGATTTTCTGGTGCAGGTGGCAAGACAGATCGCCATTGCCGTAGAAAACGCGCTGTCGTATCGGCAACTCCGGGAGATGAAGGAACGGCTCGCTACCGAGAAGCTTTATCTCGAAGACGAAATCCGGCTCGATCACAACAACGGCAACATGGTCGGCGAGGGGGCGGCCTTCCAGTCCGTTTTGAAAGGTGTTCAGATCGTCGCGCCCACCGATGCAACTGTTCTGATACTGGGCGAAACCGGCACCGGAAAGGAACTCGTGGCCCGCGCCATTCACGAGATGAGCAGCCGTAGCAGGGGCAGCTTCGTCAAGGTAAACTGCGCCGCCATTCCTGGCAGCCTGCTCGAAAGCGAGCTCTTCGGACACGAGAAGGGATCGTTCACGGGTGCCGTGGCACAGAAGATCGGGCGCTTCGAACTTGCGGACCACGGAACACTGTTTCTGGACGAGATCGGCGAGATGCCTCTCGAACTTCAGCCGAAGCTGCTCCGCGCGATTCAAGACCAGGAGTTCGAGCGTGTGGGCGGCAATCGCACGATCCGGACCAACGTCCGTTTCGTCGCCGCGACCAATCGGGACCTGAAAGCGATGGTCGATGAGAACCGATTCCGGGCGGACCTATATTATCGGCTGCACGTCTTCCCGCTCAATGTTCCGCCCTTGCGGGAGCGCCGTGAGGATATCCCGCTACTCACGCGCTACTTCGTCCAAAAACACGCGCACCGGTTGGACCGCAGAATCGAGAGAATCCCCACGCAGGCATTGGAAGCGCTCGTGAATTACGACTGGCCCGGCAACATTCGCGAACTGCAGAACGTCATAGAGCGGTCCGTCATTCTGAGCAACGGGTCTGAACTCCGCGTTGATCTGCCGGAGATGACTGGCGCGGCCAGCCCGCCGGCGCATCGGGGCCGACGAGTTTCGCATTCGGCGGACGCCGCCGAGCGCGCGCGAATCCTACAGGCGCTGAAGGAAGCCAACGGAATAGTCGGTGGCCCGGAAGGCGCAGCCGCCCGGCTCGGCCTAAAGCGGACGACTTTGCAGTCGCGCATGCGGAAATACAATATCGGCCGCCTGTATCAGTGAGCAGCCGGAGCTTCACCAGCGGGAGCTTCACCAGCGCGGCCAGATCAGCCAGATCGGCGCCACCAAAGGAACGACGTGATCACGAGAAAGATCAGGTCTGACAGGCGGTCTCGGCGGCGCTCATTCTCCCCAACTCTAAACAAGCAGTATCACGACAGGGTGTTCATGCATGCATAGCCGGAGGCAAATCCCCTTTCGACACCGACTTCTCTGAGCCGCCGCTGCCGAGTTTCGGCACTTACTTCGGCATCTCACGGCGCCTGATGATTCTGTGGCCAGCGAAACGATGCGTCAGAATAAGCTACTCAAGAAGATGGAGGGCTTTGGGAGTGGGCCGCCGAGTGCACTGTGTATGGCATGCCCCGGCACAAGATCTCAATCGTTCTCATAACGGCATCGATACCGCTATTTACCTTCGGGCGATCGCCGAGTCCGGACCTTTCCCGGGCGGAAGAACTGTACCGGAAAACGGAGTATGGGCGAGCGATCAACGTCCTACAAGCGCTGGATGAGAGAGACGCGGCGGTTTACGCCTTGCTGGGCAAAGCCTGGTTCATGCAAGGGCAATATAAACAAGCTATTGCTGATTTGGAGAAAGCCGTCGCAAGCGATAGCCTCAATTCCGATTATTATGACTGGCTCGGCCGCGCATACGGAAGATTAGCTGAGGGATCGAGCGTTCTGTCGGCACTCGGATACGCCAAGAAGACGGTCCATGCTTTTGAGCGCGCTGTAGAGATCGATCCCTCGAACCTGGAGGCATTGAGCGACGTTTTCGAATACTATTTGGAGGCGCCCGGAATGGTGGGGGGAGGCCTGGAGAAGGCCGAGAAGATTGCCGGACGTTTCGCGGGTCTCAATACGGCGGAATATCACTGGGCGCGCGCCAGGATCGCCGAGAAGCGCAGAGACTTCGCGACAGCGGAACGGGAGTTCCGCGAAGCTTTCGCGACAGATTCCAATGAAGTGGGGCGCGCGCTCGATCTCGCTGCGTTTCTCTCCTCGCGCGGCAGGTACAGCGAAAGTGACGCACTTTTCCGAACCGCCGGGGAGGCCTATCCGCGCTCGCCCAAAGTGCTATATGCCCGCGCAGCCGCATACATTCAAAGCAAACGGAAACTAGACGAAGCCGAAGCGCTTCTGAATCGCTATCTCGCGCTGCAAACCACGCCTGAGGATCCCTCGCGCCTGGAGGCCGCCGCACTCCTGAAATCAGCCAGGGAGTTGCGTGCCAAACGAACGTAGAAAAGGAGCAAATGAAATGAAACACGCTTCTCCGAGTTACGCTGCTGGAATATGGTGCAGGACGATGCACGACTCACCCATGTGGCCTTCTCATGGTCATTACCGATGCCGCACTTGCGGACGAGAGTATCCGGTCCCATGGGAACTCGGAGTAACGAACGCACCGTGGCGGCCCAGAGATGAGGGATTGGTCGATAGCGGAACGCATCGCGTCGGGCGACCGGCCGCGCACGCCGTACAGCTAAGGCGTCCGTTGTGACAGAAGCGTCATCGTTATTCGTCAGGTGATCATGTTCAGAGTAGTTACAGTAGAACGGGAGTATGGCAGCGGCGGCGGACTGATCGCGCGGCGGGTTGCACGGGACTTGGGCTGGAAACTGCTCGACCACACGTTGATTTCGAGTGTTGCGCAAGTGGCTCACGTGGACGCCGTCACAGTCGAACGATACGATGAGCATGTCGACTCGTGGTGGCATCGCCTGAATCGAAACGGTCTCCAGGCGTGGGCGGTTGCCGCCGGTGTAGCCCTCGAAGATGCCCGGTTCTTTGACGCTGACACGACCGCAGAGCTCGTGCAGGATTGCATCGCGAAAGCGGCGGCAGCAGGGAATTGCGTGGTTGTGGGCCGTGGGGCCGAATGCGTGTTACAGGGCTGGGAGGACGCTCTCCGCGTTTTCATTTATGCCCCCTGGGAAGAGCGGGTTGCGCGTGTGCGAACTCGCGTCGAAGACAGGTGCGATGTCCAGGAATTGCTTGGGGAGACCGACCGTGAACGCGCCAGCTATATCCGGACCTACCACGGGTGCGAGTGGAAGGACCCGCATCTTTATCACATGATGCTGAGCTCGCAAATCGGTATCGAGAGCGCCGCATCCACGATCGTCAATGCCGTTTTGCGGAGCCGACGCTGGGAAAACCAATGAACGTTTTCGTTATCAATGCGGGAAGTTCCAGCCTGAAGTTCCAGGTGATCGCCACAGACGTGGAACGAATCCAGCACGATCAAGATGAGCTTCTGTGTGGTGGGCAGGTGGAGCGAATCGGCGGGGAAGCGATCTTCACGGTGCGGAACCGCGCCGGTCTCAGGCAAAAGCTGACCGCGCCGATCCGCGACGTTTCTGCGGCACTCGACTATGTGCTTCGCTGGCTGGCATCGGATCGCTCCGGGGTCGACGAGATTCGCAGTCTGGGTGACATCCACGCCGTGGGACACCGCGTCGTGCATGGCGGCGAGCTATTCAAGGAATCGGTGATCATCGACGACGAAGTGCTGAAAGGAATCGAGGACTGCATCGACCTGGCGCCCCTCCATAACCCCAACAACCTCCGCGGAATTCGAGCATTGCGCCAGATCGTCGGCCTGGCCACACCACAGGTCGCGGTATTCGATACCGCTTTTCACTCGACGATTCCCGAGTACGCTTATCTCTACGCGCTGCCCTACCATCTCTACCGCCGTCATCGCATCCGGCGCTACGGATTTCACGGAACGTCCCATCGATACGTGGCATTTCGCTACCGCGGATTGCACGGGCTGACACGCGAACAGACGCACGTGATCACGCTCCACCTGGGCAACGGCTGCTCGGCCGCGGCAATCCGCGGAGGGCATACCTTGGATACCTCGATGGGCATGACGCCGCTCGAGGGCCTGGTGATGGGGACGCGCTCGGGCGACCTGGACCCGGCGATCATCGACCTGATTGCAATCAAGGAAGGACTTTCCACGCACGAAGTCGAATCCCTTCTCAACACGCAGTCCGGACTGCTGGGCATCTCCGGCCTGAGCAATGATATGAAGGTCCTGGAACAGGAGTTGAAGGAGCACGACGACCGCCGCGTGCGCCTGGCCATCGAGGTCTTCTGCTATCGCGTGCGGAAGTATATCGGCGCCTATTTGGCCTCGATGGGCGGGGCTGATGCGGTGATATTCACTGGCGGAATCGGCGAGAATTCCGCCGAAATCCGGAGCCGGATCTGCGCGGGCCTGGAGTGGGCCGGTCTGATCATCGATGACGCTCAAAACCAGCAGATCGTGGGGCGTGAAGGCCGAATCAGCAACGATGCATCGAGAGTGCACGCCTGGGTGATTCCTACCAACGAGGAACTGCTGATTGCGCGCGATACGGTGCGCTGCGTTCTGGGCGAGCCGCACCCTTCGTAAGAGCACCTGCCATGGCGCTACACCCAACTTCGGCAGAAGACGTAGGCATCTGCCAACGGCACAGACCCGAGTCTGACCGCCGCGTCTCAACAGCCGCGCAACGCTCCTGCACCCAACACGTAGTGACGCTTGTGCAGCCCTTCACCGAGTGGCCAACAGAATGCAATTCAAACCTGCGAATCCGAACCACCGCGGAAGTTCCAGACGGCCTTTCGTCGAGCTTGAGTATTTCACCTGCCCAAAAGGAGTTTACGCATGACGCCCGTTATCGAAACGGATCAACTCTCCAGCAATTCACTTAGCGCTTATGGGATCGCACGGTCGACAATCGCGGGAGCGCCACTGGGCCCCGCGGAGCTGATAAAGACCGACGCTTATTGGCGGGCCTGTAACTACCTGGCGCTCGGCATGATCTATCTCCAGGACAATCCGCTTCTGAAAGAGCCGCTCCGGCCCGAGCACGTCAAGAACCGGCTTCTGGGCCATTGGGGATCGAGTCCCGGACTCGCGTTCACATATATTCACCTGAACCGTCTCATCAAGAAGTTGGACCTTAACATGATCTTCATGGCCGGCCCTGGCCACGGCGCGCCGGGAGTGCTGGCTCCTGGCTATCTCGAGGGTGCCTACTCAGAAATTTATCCGGAAAAGAGCGAAGACGAGCGAGGGCTGCGCGAATTCTTCAAGCAGTTCTCGTTTCCCGGCGGGATCGGAAGTCACTGCACGCCCGAGACGCCCGGCTCTATACACGAAGGCGGTGAGCTGGGCTACGTGCTGTCGCACGCCTGCGGGGCCGCTTTCGATAATCCGGATCTGATCGTTGCCGCCGTAGTGGGCGATGGAGAGGCGGAAACCGGGCCGCTGGCGACATCCTGGCACATCAGCAAGTTCCTGAACCCGGTCCGCGACGGCGCGGTTCTGCCGATCCTTCACCTGAACGGATATAAAATCAACAACCCCACTCTTCTGGCCCGGATCACCCACGAGGAGTTAGAGGATCTGTTCCGAGGCTACGGCTGGACGCCTTACTTCGTCGAGGGATCCGATCCCGACAGCATGCACCAGGCGATGGCCGCGACGGTGGAACATTGCGTCCGGGAAATTCGGTTGCATCAGCAGGAATCGAGGCGCAGCGGCGTGGCTCGCAGGCCGCGCTGGCCCATGATTATTCTGCGTTCCCCGAAGGGCTG
This sequence comes from Bryobacteraceae bacterium, assembly GCA_035295745.1. Taxonomy (GTDB): domain Bacteria; phylum Acidobacteriota; class Terriglobia; order Bryobacterales; family Bryobacteraceae; genus JAIQFL01. The sequence continues at coordinate 41,218 of DATGIL010000089.1, forward strand.
GGGCGCGCCGGTAGAAGTCGGAGGCCATCGGGTGGAAGGCTTCTGGCGTGCGCACCAGGTTCCAGTCACGGACGTCAAGAAGAATCCGCAGCAACTGCAGATCCTCGAGCAGTGGATGCGCGCCCAGAAGCCCGAGGAACTCTTTGACCAGAGTGGCAAGCTGATCCCCGAATTGAAGGAACTCGCGCCTGTGGGTGAGCGCCGCATGAGCGCCAATCCGCACGCCAACGGCGGAATTCTCAAGAAAGCTCTGCGACTGCCGCCGTTCGCCGACTACGCCGTCAAGGTAGACCGCCCGGGCGCCATCGAGGCCGAAAACGTGGCTCCGCTGGGCACATTCCTGAGAGACGTCATGAAGCTGAACATGACCAACTTCCGTGTGTTCGGGCCCGACGAAAACACTTCCAACAAGCTCCAAGCAATCTACCAGGCCTCCAAGAAGTTCTGGATTGCCGAGTATTTCCCCGAAGATCAGGACGGGACCGAACTGGCGCCCGACGGCCGCGTCGTCGAAATGCTCAGTGAGCACACCATGGAGGGCATGCTCGAAGGCTACTTGTTGACCGGAAGACACGGTTTCCTGTCTTCGTACGAAGCGTTCGTACACGTCATCGACTCGATGTTCAACCAACACGCGAAGTGGCTGTCGATCTGCAATCATCTCTCCTGGCGGCGCGACATCGCATCACTGAACCTGTTGATCACATCCACGGTGTGGCGGCAGGACCACAACGGCTTTACCCATCAGGACCCCGGCTTCCTCGACGTCGTGCTCAATAAGAGCGCGGCGGTGACCCGCATCTATCTTCCGCCAGACGTGAACTGCCTGCTCTCCGTTGCCAACCACTGCCTGCGAAGCGAGAACTACATCAATGTGATCGTTTCGGACAAGCAGCTTCACCTGCAGTACCTCAATATGGAAGCTGCGATCGAGCACTGCACCAAAGGCATCGGCATCTGGGACTGGGCGAGTAACGATCGGGGCTGCGAGCCGGATGTGGTTTTTGCGGCGGCCGGCGATATTCCCACTCAGGAGGCTCTGGCCGCGACCGTTCTGTTGCGCGAGGAATTCCCCGACCTCAAGGTTCGCTTCGTCAACGTGGTCGATCTTTTCAAACTCGAGCCCAGCACGGAGCATCCGCACGGACTTTCCGATAAGGACTTCGACTCCCTGTTCACGACGGACAAGCCGATCATCTTCAATTTCCATGGATATCCGTGGCTGATCCATCGACTGACCTACCGGCGCACTAACCACAAGAACCTGCATGTGCGCGGCTACAAGGAAAAAGGTAACATCAATACGCCGATGGAGTTGGCGATCAACAACGAAACCGACCGCTTCAGCCTTGCCGTCGACGCCATCGACCGCGTCCCCACTCTGCAGCGCGTCGGCGCACATGCCAAGGAGAAGTTCCGCAACAGTCAAATCGCCTGCCGCCGGCACGCATACGAACATGGCATCGACGCCCCGGAGATCACGGGATGGCGCTGGCCCAACAAGTAAGTAAGCCGCAATACCTCTCCCTCTTATGGCGAAAACCAAGATTGTGGCCACGCTCGGTCCGTCCAGCGACTCGCCGGACACCATCGGGCAACTAATTCGCAGCGGCGTCAGCGTCATTCGGCTGAACATGTCGCACGGCACTTATCCGCAACACGCCGATCGCATTCAGCGCGTGCGGCAGGCAGCCAAAGAACAGGACGCGCAGACGGCCATACTCCTCGATCTACAAGGCCCGAAAATCCGGTTGGGCACGTTTCAGAATGGCGGGTGCGTAGTTGAGGAGGGTCGCCAGTTCGTGCTCACCGCCCAGCCGATTGTCGGGACGTGCGAACGGGCATCCTGCAGCTATCCCGAGTTGGCAACCGATGTTCAGGCGGGCGATCGCGTGCTGCTGGCCGATGGAGCGCTGGAACTGCGCGTCTGTTCCTCGGACGGCAGCGAAGTCGTGTGCGACGTGGTGCGCGGCGGGCCGATCTCCGATCACAAGGGCATCAACCTGCCGGACGTCCATGTGAGCAGCCCTTCGCTCACCAAGAAGGACGTGGCGGATTTGCGATTCGGCATCGAGAACGGTGTTGACCTGGTGGCACTGTCGTTTGTACGCAAACGGGATGATGTCTTGCGACTGCGCGTGCATCTGGAAGACTACGATGCGAAGATCCCGATCGTATCCAAAATCGAGAAGCCTGAAGCGTGGACCAACTTCGACTCCATTCTCGAGGAGTCGGATGGCGTGATGATCGCGCGCGGCGACCTGGGCGTGGAATTGGCAGTCGAGAAGGTGCCATCCATTCAGAAATCTGCTATCCGGCGCGCGCGACGGCTCGGGAAATTCGTCATCACCGCGACGCAAATGCTCGAAACCATGATGGACCACCCATATCCCACGCGCGCCGAGGTCAGCGACATCGCCAACGCGATCTACGATGGAACCGATGCCGTGATGCTCTCGGGCGAAACGGCCGCGGGCAAATATCCGCTGGAAGCCGCCCGCATGATGGCGCGCATCGCGGCCGAGGCCGAGATGTCGGCTGATTTTCGTGCCCTCCCGAAGCCGGAGAATCCCACGTACGCCAATGTCGTGGCGGACGCCGCATATCACGCAGCCCAGGCAGTCGAAGCGCGGGCCATTGTCGTCTTCACCGCCACGGGCTCAACGGCCCGGCTGATCTCGCGCTTCCGTCCGCCGGTGCCGATTTACGCCTTCACCCCCAAGGAAGCGGTCGCGCGGCAATTGCAGGTGAGCTTCGGCGTTCGCGCAGTGATTGCGCCGGATACCTGCTCCACCGACGAGATGATCCAGGTGTTGGATCGAATCCTGCTGCAGAACGGTTGTTTGAGGAAGGGCGACACCGTCGTGTTTGTCGCGGGCCAGCCCATCGGCCGTGCCGGCACCACAAACCTGATGAAATTACACCGCGTGGGGGAACTGCACTGACCTGGGTTCCGAAGTCGGAATTACGCGCCGTAGAACGGGGAAGCCATGAGAGTTCCTTTGCCCGACAGCACAAAAGCTCGCGTGGAAGTCGTGAACAACCTCTTCGCACAGCCAGCCTCAAAAGCCGAAAGCTGCATGACCATGCGCCACCAGGCGAAGGGATGGTGCCGCTTGTGCGATCCGATTTCGGGTCAGTGCCGCCACCTCTGCGTGCCGAAATGCAGCCGGTCGCGCTAAGGGCATGTCCGCTACGTGTGAATGGTTTCCATCGACATTACCGGGGTTCCGTTCGAGGTGCCCGGGGCTGAACCTGGCGCGGATTCTTAGCTACCGCTGAACCGATACCGGTGCAACACCGTTAGCTGCTGACGAAAGCCGGGCGATCGTTTACCGTAATCGACGGCGCCTGGCGCCCATGGGAAGTCGCAATTTGCTGGATTCAGAAGACCCTCGTCTAACAGCGACTGCTGACTTATGATCAGCGCATTCCCTGCGAATAATGACAATGGCTGATGTGGCGAGTCTCCGCAACCCGTCGGCCCCAAAGGAGCGCCTGCCAGTAACTTTGGCCGGCGGCATGAAGCCGGTCGATCCACGCAAACGCCTCCGGTCCCAAGTCCCCAATGCCGTACGCCGACGGCAAGGACGTGACATGCAGCAGTAAGCCCGGTGCCCGGTACTCTGGCGCAAACGGGAGTGCTTTGTGGAGACCCTTGCGCTCTACGGTACCGGACACGGCTCCGCCTTCCAGATCTCAGCCGCATATTCGGCAATGGTGCGGTCGCTCGAAAACTTCCCGCTGCCGGCGACATTCAGAACCGCCTTCTGCGCCCACGCCGCGGCATCGCAATATAGCGCGCCAAGCCGATCCTGCGCCCGGCAATACGACATAAGATCGGCCAGGTGCATGTAGTAATCGCCGTGCTTCAGGAGCATGTCCCGCAGCGGGTCGAAGATTCCAGGCTCGCTGCGATTGAAGTGGCCGGATCCGACGAGATCAAGGGCTGCTCGCGTTTCCGGCTCGTGTTCGTAGTGCCAATACGGGCTGTACCAGCCCCTGCTGGCCTGCACCTGCTCCACGGTCAATCCAAACAGAAAGAGGTTCTCTTCTCCGGCCTCTTCCGCCATCTCGATGGTTGCGCCATCCCGCGTCCCCACGGTGAGAGCTCCGTTCATCATGAACTTCATGTTGCTGGTGCCGCTGGCCTCAAAGCCCGCCGTAGAAATCTGGTTGGAGACATCGCTCGCGGGAATCAGCCTCTCCGCCAGCGAAACGTTGTATTCGGGAAGAAAGATGATGTTGATGCGGCCGCGAGTAACCGGATCGGCATCGATCGTCTCTGCGAGGTTGTTGATGAACTTGATGACCAGCTTCGCCAAGCGGTACGCCGGGGCCGCTTTGCCGGCAAAGAAGTATGTGCGTGGAACTACCTCCAGATTCGGGTTGTTGCGCAGCCGGTTGTACTCGACAATAATCCGCAGTGCATTTAACAATTGTCTCTTGTATTCGTGGATCCGCTTCACCTGGCAGTCGAACACCGTTTGCGGATCCACAATTCGCCCCGAGGTGGCTTTGAGCCAGTTGGCAAACCGCGACTTGGCCTCTGCCTTCGATGCCAGAAAGGCGTCGCGGAAGGCGGGATCGCCGGCCAGCGGCTTCAATCTCGAGAGCTCTCGGAGATCGGTAATCCAGCCTTCGCCGATCGCTTCCGTGATGGCATTTGCCAGCCCCGGATTGGCCTGCAGGAGCCACCGGCGCGGTGTCACCCCATTGGTTTTGTTGTTGAAACGCTCCGGGAACATTTCCGCGAAGTCCTTCACGGTGGAGGTCCGCAACAGCTTCGAATGGACCGCCGCAACGCCGTTCGTGCTGTGCGAACCCACAATAGCCAGGTTGGCCATTCGGATCTTTGGTTCCGCACCAGCCTCAACCAGGCTCATGCGTTCCACCCGGCCCTCATCGCCGGGGAACCGCTTGCGGACATCCTCCAGTAGTCTCCGATTGATTTCGTAAATGATCTCCAGTTGCCTCGGCACCAGTACCTCAAACCCTTCCACCGGCCACTTCTCCAAAGCTTCCGGCAGCAGCGTGTGGTTAGTATATGCCAGTGTCCGCCTGGTCAGGCTCCATGCATCCTCCCACTCCAAGTGAGCATCATCCAGCAAAACCCGCATCAACTCGGCGACCGCCATGGCAGGATGTGTGTCGTTCATCTGGATCGCCACCTTCTCGGGCAATCTGTCCCAATCGTTGTGCAGCCGCCGGAACCGCCGTATGATATCCGCCACCGAACAGGCAACCAGGAAATATTCCTGCACGAACCGCAGACGACGGCCCATGGTGGTCGAGTCATCCGGGTACAACACACGGGTAAGCGATTCCGCTTCCAGCGTCTCGCCGAGAGCCCCGATGAAGTCTCCGCTCCCGAACTCCTGAAAATTGAAATAGTCCGGCGCCGCCGCGGCCCACAGCCGCAAGGTATTGATCGTTTTCCCGCCGTAGCCCACCACGGGACGATCGAATGGAACGCCGTACAGGCTCGATGGCCGGTCAAGGACCACCTCAAATTGACCGCCCCGAACCTGGATCGAGCAATTCAGCTTGACCTCCACTCTTTCGATCGGACGCGCAATCTCCCAGGGATCGGACTCGCGAAGCCAGTTGTCAGCGTTTTCCTTTTGCCAGCCGTTCATAATCGACTGCTTGAACATGCCGTACTCGTATCTCAGGCCGTAACCGGTCGCGGGTAGCTGCATGGTGGCCATGGAGTCCAGAAAGCACGCGGCCAGACGGCCCAATCCGCCATTGCCCAGACCCGCATCGGGCTCTTCCTCTATCAGATTGAGCCAGTCGATTCCCTGTTCCCTCGCGGCGTGCTGTACCAGAGGATCCAGAAGTAAGTTGGTTATGTTGTTCGCCGTCGAACGGCCGATCAAAAACTCCATCGAGAGATAATAAATCCGCTTTGGATTTCTTCGCTCGTATGTCTTCTTGGTCAGCACCCAACGCTGCGCGAGGATGTCGCGGATCGAATGGGAAAATGCTTCGAAGCGCTCCCGCGCGGTTGCCACTTGCGCGTCAATGGCTCTGTCGAATATGAGATGCCGTTCGTAGAAGGCGTTCTCTGTCCCTACGAAGGGTATAGGCCCGCAACCATACTGCCGCAGCAGCGCCGATGCCGGTAACGAGCCGTTCGTAGCCTCCGGCACCTTCGCTGAGGTTGTCTCAAAAGGATCTGTTGAAGTCATTCGATACTCCTCTTTGTGTACTGCTCGCGGTCTCAATTCGGGCGCGCGTCGGCTGCCGGCAACTTAACCCCAAGCCGTGCGGCGACGGCTTCGAGTGCTTCTGCGGATGGAGAGACAGGGAAGCCCTGATCCCTCCATGCCTTGAGTCCGCCCTCTAGCACCCAAACCTTGTTGACTCCTCTGCGCCTCAAACCCACTGCGGCTCGCGCGCTGATCGCGTCGCTGCCTGAGGGACAATACAGAATAATCTCGACGTCATCGGGGACAGCGATTTGTGTGGCCTTTCGTAGCTCTGAGGGATTCACCACGACAGCGCCTGGAATCGCCTCCAAGCTCTCATTGCCGTTGTCGTCTCCCTCGAAACTCGCCAGATCGAGCACTGCGATTCTCCGATCGGATTTCAGTCTGCGAGCGAGCATCGGAGGACTGATGCGGCGCTTCCGCAGCTCGAGGATCATCCGGACCAGCGTCAGTCCCCTCCAGCCGGCATAAAGGAGGATCGGAACGGCAACCGCAATACCGAGGGCGGTTCCAGAGTGCTGAACCCAGCGAATTGCGATCTCCAACTGGTTAGCGAAGACGTATCCCAGCCCTGCATAGCATCCTGACCAAAGCAGGCTGCCTATCGCATCGAGTGCGAGAAAACGGACCAGCGGCACTCCTTCCGCGCCGGCAAGTGGCGGCATGACTGCATCCAGTCCGGGAACAAACTTGGCTACACACAAGACCGGGAGACCATATCGGTGAAATTCCTGTTGCGCATGTTTGGAGCAGCCCTGCGGGTCCGCCGTGAACCGGCAGATCAGCCGTATGGCCTTGGAGCCCCACTTGCGGCCAATCCAATACCATATGACATCGCCTTCCAGGCAACCCAGGACACCCAGCAGAAGAATGATCGCAGGGCTCATTCCTCCATTTGCCGCCAGCGCGCCGGCAGCCATCAAAAAGACGACTGACGGGACGGGCAAGCCGATCTGCTGGGCAAGAACCGCAAGAAAAAGTCTGCTATAGGTCAGTTGTAACAAAGCATTCACAATGAGCACTCCAGTTGAATCTCCGGCGTTCGTCCGTTATCGGCGATGAGCACTACCACGGACCGTGCACCAACACGATAGGTACCCCCAGGAACTACGGTTTCCGCATTCCATTCGCAAATCTCGTGCGGTGGATCCAGCGCAGTATCGATCCACCGGCGCCATGGTTTGGCACAGCCGCTCAATGTGGGAAGTTCGAAATCGAGAGCTTCCCAATACGCATTCAGAATGATGTGCGCTGACACAGCTTCGCTTTTGGCTACCCCGCCGATTGCGATGCTGTGCGAGAAAGGCGACCAATCCGGCTGGTTGGGTTTGACGCCATGCCAGGCGGGTTTCATCTCGCTCAGGACCTGCCGTAGACTTTCCCGCCGTTGTTCATGCTCCACATCGCGCATCAGCCGCCGTTCGATCAGCAACCTCACGAACCGGAGGACATCGGCATGCTTGCACAGCAGATTCCAGTCGAACCAACTCGTTTCATTGTCCTGGCAATAGGCGTTGTTGTTGCCGAACTGGGTGCGCCTCACCTCATCGCCCATCACAAACATCGGCACGCCGCCGGATAACATCAAGGCTGTGAAAAAGTTCTTCACCTGCCGATTACGGAGCCTGTCTATACCGGAATCGTCCGTCGGGCCTTCAAAGCCGCAGTTCCAACTTTGGTTCTCGTCACATCCGTCCCGGTTGTTCTCGCCATTGTCTTCGTTGTGCTTGCGGTCATAGGAGACGACGTCGTTAAGCGTAAATCCGTCGTGGCACGCAACGAAATTGATACTCTCCTCGAGTTCGCGCTCTTTCCAGCCATATATGCTGGGACTGCCGAGCAAACGGTCGGCAGCGCGCCCCACCGAATGATTCGCGCCCCGGAAGAAGTCGCGGAGGTCATCCCGAAACCGGTCGTTCCACTCCTTCCAGCTGTCGCCCACGAAGTTGCCGACCTGATAGAGGCCCGCCGCGTCCCACGCCTCCGCGATCATCTTGGTGCCCGCAAGGGCCGGGTCGGATTCGATGTCCCAAAGCACCGGAGGATTCGACAACACAGCGCCAGAGGAATCGCGCGACAGGATGGAAGCCAGATCGAAGCGGAAGCCATCCACGTGCATTTCCTGCACCCAGTAACGGAGGCTGTCCAGAATCATGCGCCGCACCACCGGATGATTCGCATTGAGCGTATTTCCGGTGCCCGTGAAGTTGGCGTACTGCGAGCGGTCTTCGCAGAGAAGGTAGTAAGTGGGGTTATCCAGGCCGCGGAAGCACTGCGTCGGGCCGTCGTGTCCGTTTTCCGCAGTGTGATTGAACACCACGTCGAGAATCACTTCGATGCCCCCCCGGTGCAGCGCCTTCACCATATCCCGAAATTCATTGACCGCGCCCAACGGCTCCTGACATGAGCTGTAGGCCTCGTGCGGCGCAAAGAACGAGACCGGTGAGTAGCCCCAGTAGTTGCTCCGGTCGTGAGGCGCGTCCTGAGAATCGAATTGAAATACGGGAAGCAACTCGACCGCAGTGATCCCCAGCCGTTGAAGGTAGGGGATCTTCTGCACCAATCCGGCGTATGTGCCGCGTTTCGATTCCCTCACCCCGGAATTCGGGTTCGCGGTGAATCCACGCACATGCGTCTCGTAGATGATGGTCCGGGACCAAGGGCGCTTTAGGGGCAGATCACCTTGCCAGTCGTACATCTGCGGGTCAGTAACCACGCTTTTCATTGCCGTTGCCGCGTTGTCTCCCTGCAGGCGCGCCGCTTCCCGGCTGTAGTTCTTCGGCACGACAACGGCACGACCATATGGGTCCAGAAGCAGCTTGGATGGATCGAAGCGCAGACCCCGATCTGGCTCGAACGGACCGAACGCCCGGAATCCATAGATCTGGCCTGCTTGCACCCCGGGTACGAACAGGTGCCAATAGTGATACGTGCGGTTCAGACAAGGATCGATGGGAATGACGCGCGACGGACGAGCGTCGTCCACCCGATCGAAAAACAGCAGGTCGATTTTAGTGGAATTCCGGGAAAAGACTGAGAAGTTTGCGCCCCCGCCTGCCAATGTCGCGCCGATAGGAATGCTGCGGCCACGCGTCGGCGCGGCAAATGGAGAGTGCATAGCGGTCTGCTGTTGAGATCGGATCATGAAACGTCAGTTGGCCAAGGAGCACTCAGCGCGCCACTGTCGCAGGAACATGGATTCAGGTACTTAGGATTACCCAGGCCGAATCTGCTTCGGCGCCCGCGGCATGTGCCCACGCACATGCCGATGTGCGGAGACGACGGCTGGAGTTGAATTATAGGCCGCGATCCACGTCTCGGTTCGGGCGCGAGGCTTGAATTCCAAAACGGGTACACCCTGGTCTCGAGTCGAGGACATAGGTCTCAAATCGATTCGAGCCCACCCCGTTCGCCGTACCGGAATTACCGCAAGGAGACGTATTCGTTATGAAACAATTAAGTGTTAAGGCAAAAGTTGTCTGCCGGAAGGTAGACGCCAAGTTGTTCGAGTAAGCAGGATTCAAAACAATCCCGTCAGCGCGTGGCAACACCGTTGTTGAGTTCACCTATCCGGATTCAGCAGAAGCTTTGAAAGCCGTCGTGGAGCTGTTCAGTAAGTTTGTTCCCTTCACGGCCCGCCTCGGGCGGACCGGCCCGATGGCGCGCACGCTCATTGCCTCCGACGGCATGAATGTGGTCGTCATCCAAGTCGCTGCTTGTAAGGACTGGGTTCCAGAATCGGATAAACCACGGCACTACCATTCTCCTGATGGTCACCAACTTATCATCGGCACCTCCTGAACTCGGCCGACGATTAGAGAGACGTCTCGGCACGCAGGAGGACTTAGTTCGCGCGCCGAACAACGGGATCAAACGGAGAGTCACGGCATCGGAGACGTGACGTTCAACGAACTTGGAAACCATTCGGCAGGGTGGCTTCCTCGTCGCCGGTAGTAACGGTTATCGATCGTGGCCCTAATGTGGCGCCCGGCGCCGCCACGAACTGTACGGTCAGTGTCGTTCCACTCATGACCCCGATATTACTGACGGAAATACCGGCGCCGGCGTTCACCTGCGTCATGCCGCTGGTGAAATGAGTGTTCTGCCCTGCGATTGTCACCAGCGTCGTTAGCCCCGGCGAGGTGCCGGCAGGAGATACCCAGGCCACTACCGGTGTCGACGCAGGCAGCAATTGGTTGAACTCGCCGCGCATAATGAACACCGCCATCTGCCCACGCGTGACAGGGTCATCCGGGCAATAGGTAGTCGCGGTGCAACCCGAAGTGATCCCCAATTGCTTCATTTTCTGAATCCACGGAAAGTACGGGTGGTTCGGCGCCACATCCGCGAAGTAGGGCGTGGCCGGATAACTGGACGGCGTAGCAACGCCGTACCGGCCGCGAATGATCAGAACCGCCATGATGCCCCGGGTCACTGGAGCGTCCGGACAAAATTGGTTCGACGCACACGGGACGGCGATTCCCAGATCCTGCATCTTCTGAATCCACGGGAAGTACGAGTTGCTGGCAGGCACGTCGGAGAAATACGGCGTTGAGGTGTAGGCAAAACTGTCGCCACCCATTATGGATCGGACCACGAAGACGGCCATCTGCGCTTCGGTGACACTGTCGTTCGGACAGTACAAGGGCGGGTTCGCCTCGCATCCCGAGGTGATCGTGTACTCGCGCATCAGGTCGATAGCCGGTAGGAATGCATCGCTGGAACTGACGTCGCTGAATGGCGCGAGGACGGTAGTCAGATCGCTGGCCGTGGCTGTTGCCGAACCTCCACCCGATACGCTTACCCGGTTGATCGCGGGCGACGCCGCGTTCGAAGCCACGCTGGCCGTAATGGTGATAGGCGGGTAGATGGCGCCGGGCGACATTGGATCGGATCGGGAGCATGTGAGCGTTGGAAGAGCGCAGGTCCAACCCGGCCCGTCGATGGCGGTGCCCGTGAGTCCTGAAGGCAGAGTATTAGCTACCGAGACCGCCCCGTTTGTGGCGCCCGACCCGCGGTTCTCAACTAGAATCGTGTACGCGGCGGTGCTTTGGCCCTGGAGGAAGTTGCCTATGTGGGTGCAGGAGATTAGCAGGTCGGGAAGGAGATCGTAGTTTACGGCTAACGTGGGCGGATTGGTTGTGACTTGGTCCACGGCCATTGCATTTGCACTCGTGAGAGGTGTCCAGAGTCCGCTTGAAGACTTTACCATCACGTTATCCAAGTGTATGTTCATGGTGCCCGTTAACGTGTAATCAGTTGCAAGCGTGTGGGTCGTGCCTGCCGGGAACTCGTAGGTGAAACCAGCGGGAAGCGTCTGAAAACCGATCGAGTTTTGAATCGGCAGGGGAGAGGCGGGCGTGAAAACATTTTCGAGCGTGAGATTCACGACACTCGGCAGGGTCAAGTCAATTGCAGTAGCTCCCTCCCCGGCTTTGAGACCGCTCAGAGCGGTGTCGGGCGGGAGAATCTTCAGGCTGAAAAGAACCCTCGGGGGATCTTCCACAAAGATATTTCGGTACACAGGAGGGCTCACGGTCCCGAACATCGTGCCGGGCGACATCAGCGAGGCGATGACTGCATTGTTTTGGTGGGCTAGGAGATCCGTGGGGTCGGTGCGAAAAGTGGTAACTGTTGGGGTACTCCAATCGGTCCTCACAACATAAAGACCGTCGATCAGATCATAGTCTCCCGGGTATCGGTTCAGCCAACCCAGATTCACGACGCCGCCCTCCGCGTTCTGCCACACCGTGGCATTTGTGACCGTGATGGACCCACCCCACATCTCCAGAGAATCGTCACCGGTGCGGACAAAAACGTTGGATGCGATGGTTCCCGTCTCCATCTGGAGTCCGTCATTATTGCCGTTCCAGCCGATGATCTTCATGTTGTTCACAACGCTGTTGACTAAGCCATCGGTAGCGGTGTAGTTAAAGTCCGAAACAATCGGACCATCTATCGCGAACGTATCGGAATGGGCCGGGCTGGAGTCCCAGGAGATAGCCTGATAGCCGTCAATTTGATGGCCGGAGGCGGGTGCATTACGGCATTGCCGCCACAGGTAATTGAACCGGCTGCCGTCCAGCACGCCAGGGCCGTAAATCCGCCTGACACTACCGTGACCACTCTGCACGAAGCGCAGCTTCCCCTGGACCCAGGCCTCTGCGCCCAGAAATACGTTCTTGATGTTAACGGGCACGCTGAAGACTTGGGCTCCAGGTCCTTCGATCCCGGGTCCTCCAATCGGCACAATTCCCTCGAAATCCAAGGTGTCATAAGTGGGATCGATAAGATGGGGATCGGTGAGGTCGTTCGCCGATCGGATCACTTTCACGTTTTGGCCCGTTGGCGTGGCGTAAGGTGGATCGAGGAAGAAAGCCAGGCCCTGAATACCACCGCCGTTCTGTGAGTCGCGGTCCCACCACAAAATGAATTGCTCTCCTGAAAAATCAGGCGCGGTCACAGTCGAGAGATTCACTGTACCGTCCTGGGCCAACGCGGCAAGGACAGGCTTTGGGCTGGGCCGAACGGACACGTGATCGCTTGCCAGAAAAGGAGCGTTCTGCAGCTTGGTGACGCGAAGCTGAACGTAGGCGTTCGCATGAGCGGGGATGCTCACGAACGACATGGATGTGTTCGGATAGGAAGGATACTTGGTAAATGGCTCGTAGGGCGACGCGTTCGTCCCACCGTAGATGCTGAGATAGACCCGAGCATCCGTCCAGGCGCCGCCATCCAACTTGTATTGCACGGAATATTGACCTTGGGCCGCAGGCACGGGATACGAGAGTGGACTGCCCGGGTAAACTGCCGCCATATCGGCAGCGCCTTTCGCGGGACATTGCTGAGCAACAGCATCGAAAACAAGTGTGACGAGCAAAAGCGCTGTCAGCGAACCACGAGAGATCAACATGATTTCCGAATGACCTTCGGTTCATCGTAAGGGGGCAGCTTGTGCAGGACAACCCACACGTTCGCGTAGGTCCTCGAATGTTTCTGATGCGTCAGCGCTAAACTCCCTCGATAACGGAGGCCGCATGCGCCGGCTGGCAGTCCTGATCGTCCTGTACGCTCTCACCTTGCGAAGCGAGTTGCTGCCGATCCGCGTTTACACCTCCACCGACGGCCGCGCGGCAGGCCGCGTCGAACGAATCGTAGCCGATTCGCGCGGCTTCCTGTGGTTCTGCACCCCGGAGGGTGTGTCCCGTTCGAACCTCAGCCGTTTCGTCAGCTAGCGCGCGGACCAAGGGTTGCCCGACTCGTGGGTCCGAACGCGGATGAACCTGCTCCGGAGAACATTGGATTGGCCCGACCGATGGGCTCAGAATCTTCCATTTGGTAACGATCGCACGCGGCGGTGAGACCTTCTTTTTGGGGAATAGAAAGACACTGTTAGCCATCGACGGACTTTACCTCTGTCGGCTTTCGAAGTGGCAAGACGCCGGATGAGGTGCTCCATAGCGCTGCCGGCAGCATGGCCCACCTAACAAATTAAAGCCAAACTACTCAGTAGCCATTTCGGATCGGAGTGCGATTCCAGAATCCAATCGTCTGCGGTCACCTGCGATCTGCTGGCCGTTAGCGCTACCATCGTTTCTCGGATCACCGTTTACCAGATGGGAGCACAGATCGGCCCGACTTGGGCAGAGGGATTGCCCGGTTCGGGGTGGCCGCGGTGGTCCAGGGCCGCGGATATCGGGAGATCGACTATCCTACACCGGACTGGAAGTCGCTGGCGAGAGAAGAACCGGTATTTCCAGCCCGGCAGTATCAAGCCCATCTCTTCACGGATCGCAAACTGGACGCCATCAGCGTCGCCCAACAACTCTCCGACCTGCGCTTCTTCTTCCGCAAGACTCTCAAGCAGCCTGAGGTGGTTGAGGATCTGCTGAATCCGAAGCGGCCGACCCGCTTACCCCACGTCCTCTCAGGCCTTTGGCGAAGTCGTTCGATTGCAGTTGAGAGGGTGAAGAGTTGATTTATCACTCTTCCAGGGTGCCAGCCGGATGCCGAGACTATGCCGCCTCGATGCCGCTCGAACGCCTGTGATTAGCGGCTGGCACATCAACATGCGGCACAATCCAGGACGTGGCTGCTTTGCTACTCACCTGCTCGAATCCGGTTCGGACTTGCGTACGGATCGAGAGACGAGGATTGGTATCGGGCCGTAGATATACTCGGTTCTCGCACTTGACCCGCACGTGCAGAGGCAGTCCTGCTCCAGTCTCTCGTGGATGGCCCAATAGTTGACGTTCGACAACAAGCGCAAGAGGGTAATGCGACTCTATCTTATGAATCCTGACAACCCGATCGTCAGCCTGAACAAAGGTTCGCTCAAACCGCCTGAATCGTTATCGGGTGTGGAAGGCGCTGGGCCTTCTCGTCGTGGCCGGATTGACTCCGCTGGCGGATGCTTTGATTCGGCGGGAACAGACCAGGCAGACATCTTGGTGGTTGCTGGTGGCGAATCTGAGCTACCGACGACTCGTGGAAGGTGGGAAATAGCGTCATCGGTGATGTCCAAGCACACCGGTGCGGTAAACATCGACAAGGTAGCCGTCAAATTCGAGGTCTTTATCCCTTTTCCTCAGTTCCTCGATCTGTGACAGCAAGCGCGTTCTCTGCTCGGCTGCTTTCAGGCCACAGAACTGTATGGCACACAGCCATGAGCAGACTTGGCCGAACACCGTTTCATCTATTCCCAGCCGAAGATATCATCGGGGGCCGATAGGACGGCACCGCAGACACCGCAGCCCTGCTGTCCTTCCTTTGTGTGTTCCCTCATTGGCTTTCACCTCTATTACTCCAGGGATTTCCCATTTTGGGATCCCAGCCACCTGGGAGTGTACTCCTCACCGCCTCTCTTGGGAGGGCTGGAGCTAACGCTCCTACAACCAGGGGAGACCAGAGGGCATTTGAGAACGGTTGGCTACCATACCAGAGCAGCGGCAGCGGGTTACAATGGCGTATCAGAGGTGATTATCGTGAATACTGCGCAGAGCGTCGAGTTGCTGAACAAGGCTGTTGCGGACGAGCTGGCGGCCGTCCATCAGTACATGTACTTCCACTTCCACCTGGATGATTTGGGCTTCGCGCCCTTGGCGACCCTGTTCAAACGCACCGCGATCGCGGAGATGGGCCACGTGGAGGCGTTGGCAGAGCGGATTCTCTTTTTGAAGGGCGAGGTCCAGATGAAGGTGGCTGCACCGGTCGACACTATCATCGACCCCGCAGCGATGCTCGCCAAGGCAATCGCGATGGAACAGGCAAGTGCCCGCGACTACAATGCCGCCGCACAGGCCTGCGGTGCGGCCGCCGATGCGGTATCGAAGCAGATCTTCGAGCACTTGGTAGGCGACGAAGAGGGACACCAAGGGGGCTTCGAGCGACAACAGGACAACATCCAGCGCTTCGGACTTGCCTACCTCGCACTCCAATCCTTCGGTGCTGCGACTCCACCACAGCTAGCGTAAGCGGCTCGCAGAGGCCACTCTGTTCCAGTTCACGATTCCGTTTATGGCGTCGAAGGCTGCGACGGCATGTTCCAGTTCGTCGGCTTTTGACGTCGCACCCAGTTCTTCACCGAGCAGGGCAAGCTTGGCACCTGACCCGCCCGGCAGAATCGGTTGTGCTCCGTGGCTCTTCAGCCTCCGCGAAAGGGCGGAGCCGATGCCCACTGACGCGCCAATAATGACAAAGCGAGTTCTCAACACTCACGGTAAATGTCCTCAAGGCACCCAATTCTCAGGCATGTCCTGGTTCGCTGGCTGCACTGGCTACTTCCGCCGGGCTGGCAGCAATGCGAAGTGCCTCTCGCTGGATGCCCAGCAACATGCCGCGGAAAACCACGCTATGCAACGGCGCCACGCCGTACCAGTAGAGCAGCCCGAACAGCCCGCGAGGCTGGAAGAGGGCGACTTGCTCCAAAGTACACTGACGCCCATCGAGTGCTTCAATGCGGAATTCGAGCAGTGCTTCCCCGGGCAATTTCATTTCTGCCCGTAGCGCGAGCCGGCGATCCCGTTCAAACCCGACGACGCGCCAGAAGTCGAGGGCTTCGCCGTAACCGACCAGTTCCGGATCACGCCGTCCGCGGCGGAGCCCCGGCCCGCCAACCAGGCGATCCATCCCTCCGCGTATTTTCCAGAGCCAGTCCGCGGCATACCAACCATGGCCTCCACCGACTCGGCAAACTGCCCGAAATGCGGCCCAATCGGGAGCATCCACGGTGAGTCGGCGCGCGTCACGAAAAACCGTACCGCCAGCCCAATCAGGGTCGCCCGGTATCGGCCCGGCCATGGACCAGTTCGTTTCAACGTGGTGCTCCGCCATCTTGCACAGGGCAGCCTGGATCGCTTGGCGCACGCTGAGGAGTTCTTGTGGTATCAATCTTGTGATCCGGTCCTCACGACACACCACGGGGTTCTTGAGTCCTTCCGCCAGCGGCTTGGCAATTTCATGGCTCAACGGAGTGATGAACTGGATCCAGTAGGAACTCAGACGCGGGGTCAGGACGGGAACCGGTATGACCCAGCGGCGTCTCAAACCCAGTTCTTGCGCCATGATGGTCATGATGTCCCGGTAGCAAAGTGCCTCCGGGCCGCCGATATCGAACACGCCTCCGGTGGTCTCGGGCTGGGACAGCGCTCCCACCAAGTACCCGACTACATTTCTTACCGCAATTGGCTGACACAGCGTGCTCACCCATTTCGGAGTGATCATCACCGGCAATCGCTCGACTAGATAGCGCAAGATCTCGAAAGATGCCGAACCCGAACCGATGATCATCGCCGCGCGCAAAACCGTCACCGGCACGCCGCTGGAAGCAAGCGCTGCTTCCACCTCACGACGCGAAGAGAGGTGCTCGCTGAGATCGGCTCCAGTCTCACCGAGCCCACCGAGGTAAATGATCCGCCCCACGCCGGCTTCCCGCGCGGCAGACGCGAATTGCAGGGCGAGCCGGCGATCCTTGTCCGCGTACCCTGCGCCGGCAGAGGTCATGGAGTGAACCAGGTAGAATGCGGCATCGCATCCCGCGAGGTTCCCGGCAAGTGATCGAGCGTCTGCCAAGTCGGCTTGGCGGATCTCGACACCTGGATTCGCCGCCCACGACCGGCCAGCGAGCTTTTTCGGCGATCGGACAAGACATCGGACCAGGCATCCGTCGTCGACCAGACGCGGCGCGAGTCGGCCACCAATGTAACCGGTAGCGCCGGCAATGGCGATGCGTTTTCGGGATTTTACTTCAGTCAAGAATGCTCCTATCTCACGGAAATGCGGAGTCCGCGCCACTCGACGTGTAAAGAGGCGGGCCGCGGAATCCGCTTGCGATACGGCCAGAGAATGGGCGCGAAATGCAGAAGGGAGACGAGGCTTGGAAACGTCACAGCGAAGCGTTTTCCCGACCCTTGCAGATGCAGCTTGCGCCCGCCGTGCTCGATCACCAGGTCGACGTCAAGAACGGGCAGCGGTTTCATCCTTGGTTCGAATCTTCACGGTCCCAGTTACTCTCCACGTAGCATGTTGAGCGCTCGGGGACGCTGAACTCGGTACGGAGATTTCCAGGCCTTGGAACTCATAAGTAATCTCGGCGCCACGTCCTGTGAGCTTATCGTAGAGGCCGATCGCAAGATCAGGCCAGGTTTCGGTATCCGGCGTAGTTTGTGTCATGGCTTTTAGATGCGTGCCCGGCGGCGCGGGTGGTAAGTATTCGCGCCTGCCGCGCGGGCCGCCGCAGCATAAGTACGATGGAAGTCAATCCCGGTGCCGGCCGAGAATCGGTTTGGGACTATCCGCGTCCGCCGCACGTGGAACTCTGTGAGCGCCGCCTGGAACTACCCTTCCCCCAGTCCGGGGTACACAGTTCCTGCGCGATTATCCGGTCTTCTATCCCCATCGCGTTGACGGCTGCATCGTCGACGGGGAACGTGTTCAAGCCCCGATGGGTGACTTCTATGGCGGCTGGATCACTTCAGACCGGGCCGGTCCCTTCAAAGGCGGTCCCGGCACCATCGGGTGGTACCTTTGAGGTGCGGTGTCTCTTCGGCCGCCCAGGTGACTGCGCCGACTGGAACTCCCCGAACGCGGTTCGGGGATCAGTTACCGCCTGGCAATCGGCTGGTCCGCTGCACATCCGGTCAGTCCTCACCGACCGGTGCGCTGGACCGAGCCCATTTTCGACTGGCGGAGGCCGGTTCGGCGACAGGACGGCGTTTTCGCTGATTACTCGGCTCACGCCGCGAATTTGTTAGCGCATTTTGCTGCCGCTGTCATCTCATAGGATAAATGTTGCGCATGACACGCTCTCTTGCAGCACTCCTTTTCGGCGGGCTCGCGTTTAGTCAAAACGCGAGCGTGCAACCGCCTTCCTCAGTAAGCGCTCCTGCTATTAAATCGGCAGACTTGCAACTGGACGCGCAAATCCTGCGCAAAGCGTTTGAACAACTGCATCCCGGTCTCTATCGGTACAACACTAAAGCCGAGATGGACGCAGAGTTCGAAGCGCTCGAGAGGGATCTCTCGCACGATCAATCTTTGCCGGAAGCCTTCCTCGCATTCTCTGTCTTCGCTGCTCGTCTGAAGTGCGGCCACACGTATCCGAACTTCTTCAACCAGAAAGAGACGATTGCGGCGGCGCTCTTTCACGGCCGGAACCGCGTTCCCTTCTATTTTCGCTGGATGGATCAAAAGATGGTGGTTACCGAGGACTTCACGCCGGGCCATCGACTCCCTCGTGGCACGGAAGTTCTGTCTGTCAACGGAACTCCGGTGCAGGCAATCCTCCAACAGCTCATGACCATTGCCCGGGCAGATGGATCGAACGACGCGAAGCGAATCGCCTATCTGGAGGTGACCGGCGACAGCATCTACGAAGCATTTGATGTCTACTTCCCGATGTTTTTTCCACCAAAGAGCACGACACTGCAACTGATTGTGCGCCGTCCCGGGGAGAAGAACACGCCAATCCTCAACGTCGAGGCTCTGACGTTCGAGCAGCGCATTTCTCCGATCAAGGCGAGGGAGGCAGGCCGGAATGGCGGGAATGAGGTTCTCTTCACATGGAAGTATTTCAGCAACGGTGTCGCCTATCTGGGGATGCCTACCTGGGCGGTCTACAACAGTCGTTGGGACTGGAAAACCTGGCTGAATTCCAAATTGGACGAACTGGCTGTGAAGAATGCGCCAGCACTCGTGGTGGATCTGCGCGGGAATGAGGGCGGCAACGACGTGGGCAACGAGATCCTGAGGCGCCTGGTTGCCAGCGATCTGAAAATTTCAGCCTATCGACGCCTGGTCCGTTATCGCCAAACTCCCGCCGAATTGAGTCCTTATCTCGATACCTGGGACCCTAGTTTCAATAATTGGGGAGAGGCGGCCGTGGAACTGCCGCGGGCTTGGCCGAATGCCCCGCCGGTTCACTACTTCGCTCTAACAAAGTTCGACGACAATTCCGACGGAGATGTCATCCACCCGGTCGGCATGCCGTTTCACGGCAAAGTTTATGTGTTGATGGATGCGAGCAACAGCTCAGCGACGTTCCAGTTCGCACAGATCGTACAGCTAAACAAACTGGGAACGCTGGTTGGCCGGCCTTCGGGTGGAAATCAACGCGGCATCAACGGCGGAGCGTTCTTCTTCCTCCGCTTGCCCAAGTCTCAGATCGAAATGGATCTTCCACTGATCGGCAGCTTCCCAGCGTCGCATCAAAACGATGCGGGCCTTACCCCAGATGTACTCGTCACACCGACTTTGCAGGACATCATTGAAGGAAGGGATGCGGAGATGGCGAAAGCCGGTGCGATTCAAGGGAACTGACGATTCAATTTCGCATCGAGCTGCTCTCATCCACGATCAGTCGTCTCCCGGACGACTGAATGACCCTAACAGGCCCGGCTAGCTGGGCCGCACGCACGCTTGCCGGGAACTCACGATGTATCGCGGGCAGTTCAATGCCGAAGCTTATGCGACCCTGTCGCGGACACGCTGGAGTGACGAATCACGCGGGGACGATCTCCCCGCTCTGCTCCAAGCGCCGCTTGAGCTCCCTCCGAGCCCGTAGCAGACGTGACTTTGCGGCCATCACCGAAATCCCAAGTTCCCCCGCCAACTCCTCCATCGAAAACTGATCCAGTTCTCGCATCACCAGCGCCTTTCGAAGCAGCAAAGGCAGCCTCCGGATTTCGCGATGCAAAATCTCGGACGTCTCACGGGAGCTAAGATCCCCTTCAGGTGTCGGCCTCTTGTCGCGAAGTTCCACCACCGGCACCTCTCCGTCTGCGGCTCCTTCATCGAGATAGAAGAAACTGGCTCGCTGGGTCTTCCTCAGCCGCATCAGGCAATGGTTGATGACGATGCGCGACATCCAGGTGGAAAACTTTGAGCCGCGCCGAAATTGGCCCAGGTGACGCCAGGCATTCCAGTAGGAGTTCTGTACCTCATCTTCAGCATCCTGCCGGTCCTTCAGGATGGAGAGGGCCAGCTTGAAGGAGGTTGAGGTGTTGCGCCTCATCAACTCCTCAAAAGCTGCTTGATTCTTCTCTTGGGCCAGGGTGAGGAGCGCGTCGTCCGAGAGATATCGCATAAGTAAGAGATGAGTGCGGGCGACGGGTGGTTCACCAATGGAGAAAGTCCGTTCAGTAAGAATGATGTATTGACCTTATGTTTCAGTATTACTAAACTGGATTTTAATGAAACAGGAAAGCAGCTCTGAGACCATCCGGCGTGTTCTCTCCTCCTACGAGCTCGGCCGGAAGCTCCGTCAGCTCCGTTTGCGTAAGAAGATCGCGCTGGTGGACCTCGGAAAGCACACGGGACTGTCGCCGTCGATGCTTTCCCAGCTGGAAAACGGGAAAATGATACCCACGCTTCCCACGCTGGCACGCATCGCCATGGTCTTCGATGTCGGGCTCGATCACTTCTTCGGAGACAAAGGCGGGCGCAAGCTGTTTTCCGTTGTTCGGGCGCAGGAGCGCATGCGCTTTCCCGAACGGGCCGACGTGCCCGTCCCAGCCTACTTCTTCGAGTGCCTGACGTTCGCGACCCAAGGAAAAGGTCTCCAGGCTTACCTGGCGGAATTCCCGCAGCGAACGGCAGACGACGGTAGCCAGCATTTCCACGAAGGATCGGAGTTCCTGTTTGTGCTAAAAGGATCGCTGGCCATCCGTTTTCAGGAGGAGGACCACGAACTACAGGCCGGCGACAGCGTACTTCTGGACTCCTCGGAGCCGCACAGCTACCGCGGCAATGGGCCAGAAGGGGCTACGGCCATCGTGGTTACGGCGCCACCGCGGCTCTGAATCGGAGGCCGCCGGGGAGCAGGGCAACACTCCGTCGGGCAGATCGCGCACCCCGCGCTGGCCTCCACGATCATTTCCCGGATCATAGTAATGAACGCGGGATGCACTCCCACCGTACCGGCACGCACCAGGTTGACCCCGAGTTCGCGGCACAAATGGGCAGCTTCGGTATCCAGATCGTACAACACTTCCATATGGTCGGAGAGAAACCCGATGGGCGCCAGCAACAAATCGGTGAGTCTACCACTGGCATGCAACTGGCGAATGCGATCGCAGACGTCCGGTTCCAGCCAGGGCTGCGTGGGCGGTCCGCTGCGGCTCTGATAAACCAGGCTACCCGGATGCCCCACGGCCTTCGAGACCAACCCGCACGACTCCTGCAATTGCACAACGTACGGACTGCTTTCGGCCATCGATAAGGGGATGCTATGTGCCGTGTACAGAAGGATCGCCGACGCACGCCGTTCGGCGGGAATCGCACCGAGCGCAGTGTGCACGCGGTCTGCCATAGCCGTTAGGAAGCCGGGCCGATTGTGGAATGGCGGCAACTTGTGGACATCCGGTGCGCCCGGTCCCAGTGACTCACGCGCCCTGTCGATGTCTTCCTGGTATTGCCGACAGCCGGAGTACGATCCGAAGGCGGAAGTTGCGAAAGCCAGTGCCTTGCGGACGCCATCGGTCTGCATGCTGCGCAGAGTTTCGGCCAGCATCGGGTGCCAGTTGCGATTGCCCCAGTAGATGGGCAGGTCAACACCATACGCGGACAACTCATCTTCCAGTTCCGCGATCAGGGCACGATTGTGGCTGTTGATGGGGCTCTTGCCGCCAAAATGATAATAATGCTCAGCCACTTCTAACATTCGCTCGCGCGGCACGTTTTTTCCGCGCAGAACATTCTCCAGGAATGGTATGACGTCTTCTTCCCGCTCCGGCCCGCCAAAGGAGACCACCAGAAGGGCATCGTAGACTTGGTTCATGCACCACTCCCGGATTCGGCCGGCAACTCGCAGATGCCGGCATAGTCCGGCCGGTCGCTGGCCGAACGGTGGCGGAAGCGGCGCACAATGCCGCCTTTATTGAGCAGGAAGAGGCCCGGCATCTGCGAACTGTCCGCCGCAGGGGCTCCGATGCCATGGCCTCGCAAAACACCCACGAGGAAACCCCGCCAGAGCGCCTTCGGGCCGAACAGTTGCAGCAGACTGCCGCGTTTCAGGCCGAAGCCCTTGTAGAGCTTCTGGTCGGGGTCGCAGATGCTCTCCAGGTCCGCCAGTCGGTTCTTTCCGATCAACTTTGCGACCGCGCCGGAGTCGCCCATGTGGACCAGCACAATTCTGGTGCCGGTGCGCTCGATCGCCGGACGTGCGATCGCTATGTCGCTGAGCGCTTCGCGGCAAAACGAGCACCCGGCGTGGCGGAGGAATACCAGCAGCAAGGGTGAGACCTCGGAAAGGCTAACGAGACTCGCGCCCGATTGCGTCACGGCGCCTTCCAAAGTCTGTATGAGATCCTGCAATTGTTTTCCGCCCATTGGCCCTCGAAAGAGAAATGCGGGGCGAACCTTTCGGTCCACCCCCTGGTATTTCTATGGAAAAAATCGTGGACGGCTATTTCGGCAGCAGTACCATGTCGATGACGTGAATCACGCCGTTGCTGCACACGAGATCAGACTTCACGACCTTGGCGTCATTGATCATCACCGAGCCCATCGAGGTTCTGATCATCAGCTGTTCGCCGTTTACCGTCTTGGCTTCGTGCAGCTTCATGGCTTCCTTCGCCATCACCTTGCCGGCCACGACGTGATAGGTGAGGATAGCGGCCAGCTTGGCCTTGTTTTCGGGCTTCAGCAGATCTTCCACGGTGCCGGGAGGCAGCTTCGCGAAAGCCTCGTCTGTGGGGGCGAAGACGGTGAAAGGACCAGCGCCCTTCAAAGTGTCCACCAGGCCGGCGGCCTGAAGGGCGGCGACCAGGGTCTTGAAGGAACCCGCGGCCACCGCGGTACCCACGATATCTTGGGCCGGCGGAGCCGCGAGGGCGGCCGTAGCCAGTAACAGTGACGCCAGACCGGCGCCGATTTTCGACATACGATTCATCGTTAATTTCTCCTGCTCTCAAAAACTTGTGGGTTTTTATGTCCCACTTAGTTCGATTGCGCGCTCCGAGATTTGGAGGTAATAAATTTCGGGATCTTTCCTTTCAAGCCCGCTACACCATCGTCGAGCGATGAGTCACGAGCGACAGAAATTCGTCCCGCGTTGCCTTGCGGTCGCGGAACGCGCCCAGCATGGCGCTGGTCGTCGCGCCTGAGTGCTGCTTCTCGATGCCGCGCATCATCATGCAGAAGTGACGAGCTTCGCAGATGACTCCTACGCCGACGGGATCGAGGGCTTCCCGAATACTCTGCGCAACCTCCTGAGTCAGGCGCTCCTGGGTCTGCAGGCGGCGTGCGAAGGCATCGACGATCCGCGGGATCTTACTAAGGCCGATCACCTTGGTGCGCGGCAGGTAGGCCACATGCATTTTGCCGAAGAACGGCAGCATGTGGTGCTCGCACATACTGAAGAACTCGATGTCTTTCACCGCCACCGTCTCGTCGTACTGCACTTCGAACAAGGCGCCGTTCACGATCTTGCCGATATCCATGCGATAGCCGCTGGTGAGGAAGCGCAGGGACTTTTCGGCCCTTTCCGGCGTGCCGGCCAAACCCTCGCGCCGCGGGTCCTCGCCCAGCCGGGCTAACATCTCCTGAATCAGCGGAACCAGGCAGGACTCCGTTGGCTCATCATTGACCATCTTCAAGACTGCTGCATTCGATTTCATAGATATGCGTTAACTCCAGAGATGCTCCCAGAGCTCTCCACCATCCGCTGGGTAAGCCCTCCAATAGGTGGATGCCGCTTTTCGCGCTTTTGAGGTACAAAATGTTCGAACGGGTTGATCCATCCGCCTAGGAGCCACAGTGCCGCGAATGCCACCCAAGCCATCACCCAACTCCATTCGCGAAGGTACGGTTGTTGGGCTTGCGTTTTAACGTCTGCATCTCGGGTCGGCAGACTGGACAGCGTACCGCTGGTGGTTTTCTGCTCGCGTCAGATCCGGAAAAGTAGGCCGGCCGCGATGCCTTGACCTGTCCAAGCGAGATTGAAACCAACCTCGCCGGATCACGCGACTCGGACAAAAGGCTGTTAAGGACAAATGAACGAAGCCGCTCGGAAGCGCCCCGACTTGAAGATTCGCAGACGCCCGAGCCCTTCTCTTCTCCAGGGCGCCTCCGATAGAGCGCTAACCAATATCGACTACTGCTTCAAATTGGCCGGCGTGACCGCGCGGTAGGAGTCCGTCACTACCCAGCCAGCGGCCGTCAGCGCCACAGTGGTCACCACCTCGCCCTGTTGGAAGGCGCTTAGTGGGCCTGCCGCCATTAGTGGGATCCAGACCAGCAACCCGAACAAGCCCATCTGTAACGTCGAAAGCGCGGCGGCCTGCCGTGCGAATCGACCGGTGAGAATCGCCAGACTCGCGGCGATAAAAGTGATGCCGGTGAAGACCGCCCATCCGAAATGCCAGGGGAGCCAGTCTGGCACCATATCCGCCGTGTGCTTGAGATACGCGAAATGGGCATAGCCGAAGGGGATTAAGGCCACACCGTAGAGCGCTCTGGCGATGCGCACGTGTTTGTCGCCGGACGCAAAACCGAGGTGTTGCCGGTCCGAGTTCGTGGCCAGGGTAACGTACAAAACCCAAGCAGCCGCGATCATCGCCATGGCCGATCCCAGATTCCAGGTGCTATCCACAAGAGTCGCCAGGAAAAGCGCCCGCACTCTCCATAGCAGCGGCCAAAGCACGAGTGCGACGAGCAGCACACGAGCGGCGAGCGCGGCGGTGCGTCTCCACAGCAGGCCGATCCCGCATGCCAAAGAAATCGACGCACTGAGGTAGACGAATCCCTGGCGCACAGGCAGACTCTTGGGGACAGGCTGCCAGACAGTCGTGAAATCGCCTTTGATCCAGCCCTGAATTCCCAGGAAAATCATGACTGCCGCAAAGACGACATGCCCCACGCTCGCGATGTGGATCGCACTTCCTCTACTGTGCATCAGTTCATCCATTCCTCAACGGCCACCCAGCTATCCGCTGCGTCGCCGTAAAATCGCTTCACTTTGTCGCGATTCCCGCAATCAGCCATTTCGACACCAGTGCCGGTTCTCAGGGTTTGCGCGGTCAATGAACATCCACCACGCCATTCACCAGCGCGACGATCTTCAGCAATAGCGGCAGAGCGGGAACGGCGTCCTTCAACATTTGGGGAGACTGTTCTTTCGCAAGGGCCGGCGCCGATCACGCTGTGCGCCTTCGCTGCGGCGATGGTAGCCGCAATCCGGTTGAGGAAGAGCAAAACAACACCTCGTTCGCTGAAAAGCCCAGTAGACTCACGGGGCTAAGCCGCGGTCCGCTTTGCGGGAACGCCGGTCTGCCGACGCGCCTTCCTCCCGCGTCGCCACCTTATCATGACTACCACGTTCAAGCAAATCGCCGGGCTAATCATGGCACTTCACTCTTCGCAGCCGTATTGTGCTCTGTCGTTGATTCTCTTTCTTCCGGTGGCCAGTTCGCTAAACCTCCTCAGACCTTGCAGGTAAGCAATGCGGTTCTCCTGGCTTGGATCGTCGCAGTAGCGTGCTCGCAGTGCGTTCAATCTCTCGCGCGACGAATTCTGCCAGGCCGCCAAGTTTTCATCTGAGAAATCGACCATGCTAAAAACGTAACCTGAAATCCGGTCATCGCGAGGTGCTTTGGCGCGGGGAATCGCTCACTAAAATGGGGGTAGACGAGAAGGTCCAAAAGAGCCTCCTCAACAGCCGTGCTCGATTCGATGCATATCGAATGCGAGGCCGGCCGCTCGCAGGCGAGTCGTGCCTTTTCGCTTTCCCGATGCAGTATGCCGAACGACTCGGAGCCGATACCGGCAATGCTTAGACGCTTCACCGTATTGTTGAAGGCCGTCGAGGCGTGCAGATATATTTCTCAAGGAGCGCGCCTCGTTCGGTACAACACGCGAGGGAAGGGTTCATTTCTTTGAGGAGAGGCGGGGTGCGGACCAGATCCAAATCGACCAGTGGCCTTTGGGGCCGCGATGTACCCGCCACTTAGCCTGTTACGACGGAATTGGCGAACACCTCAATCGGATCTTCGCCCGATGCAGTGATTTTTCAGGCGAATATCGGAATGGCAATCAACGCATCTAAATTGCATCTTGCTGCTCTGATAGTGGTGCCCTGTTCTCGCCGCTGCGTCCCGTCCGAGAAATTGATCACAATCAGACATTAATAGCCTTCTACTGACTTCAAATCTGCGTTGACGTGGGCGGCGGGCACCCTAAAATGTGGGGAGACTCTACACCGACCCACAGGAATACCCTTCGCCATGCGAGTGTTGAGTTGGCAGGGAGTCATGATCGAGGAGCGGTTAACAGAGCCGTTCTCCGCGCATGATTCGACCGATGCGAATCCCGGCTATCCCGGATTGAAAGAACGGTGCCGACCTTGCGCGAGGCGGGGAAGACGCCCGCAAACCAAAAGGAGCATGGGGAGTGAGGCAGCCGTGTATCTCGACGTGCGTCTCGTAGCTACGTCGGGCGCGGATCATCTCGTCACGAGCTCGTTCGATCTCGCGACGGCGTTTTGCGTTGTTCCACCCGGATAGTAAGCGGTCTTGGGCCTTTCGGAACGCCGCCGCGGCCAGCCTGTAGTCAGTACGCAGACGCGACGCTTCCCCGCAAGTCGGCACGGAAGGGCATGACGTATCAGTGCTTGTGGAACTGTGTATCGCCTCGTCTGGAGCATATCGGCCCGATCCACCAGTTCGCGAGTTGAGGATCAGTGCCCGTGGTTGGCTTGCCTCTTCCGAAAGGACGCAGCTTTCAACTCTCGGCCGCTGCGTCAGCATAGGGTAGGCCCAGCCATGCGTGACGCACCACTTTCGGTCTTTCCAGTTTGCTCGCTCTACTTCGCCTGAAGCGTTTCGACATACGCCACGATATTAGTGATGCGGAGGTGAGTCTCGGCTGTTGTGCCGCGGCTTAAGGATGACAGTACCGGTCCCCACACCGGCATCTCGTTTGACCCGTGTGCCGGCTGGTCGATACTCGTCAGCCTGGAGGCGACATAAGCGTCCGGGTACTTACCATCGTGCTTGAGAGCCAGCTGCGTGAGATCGGCTGGCGCCTTTTTTAACGCCGACGCTGCCGGTCCGTCGCCCTTACCGTCCCGGCCGTGGCAGGTGGCGCAGTAGTTTTTGAACATTTCCTGGCCCGAGTTCATCGGGGTCGGTTGAACGGAAACGATCCTAATCTTTTTGTCCTGTGCCTGGAGCGCGATGGCAGACAGCAGCACAAGGTAGCAACACATTCGCATGACAGACTCCTTTGTTGGTGCGATTCCATTGGAGCATTTTGAGGTCCGTTTAGTATATTAAGCGGGATTACGAGGTTATCGAGATACGCACCGTGCGCCGAATTCCCCAGTGGGTCAAAACCCCCGTTTCGAAATGCAAAACCACGAGGTCCTTCATTCCACATAACCTCAGCAGGGACACGAAGACGGACAAACGCCAGAGCCGGAACCCGCAATCATGGCGGTTCTCAAATCATTGCGAGCAGGACGTCCCGCACCGTTATAGGCGGCGGTACCCAGAGGTTCGGCCTATGACGCTCCCGCCGCAGTGCTATCGGATACCGGATCGATGATGGATCGGATTTTCTTCATCAGGACGGCAAAGATGAAGGGCTTACGGATGAAGGGAAAGCGTTGGCGCCCCTGTTGCTCGATGACTTCGTCGCTGTATCCGGACATGAGCAGGATTTTCGTTTCGGGCGCAATCTCCAGAATGCTTTCCACCATGACGATACCGTTCACTGCCGGCATGATGATGTCGGAGAGCACCAGGCAGATCTCCTCTCTGAGTTGAAGGAAGGTCTCCAGGCCCGCGGCTCCGTTTTCGGCGACCACAGGCCGGAAGCCGGCCGTCGCGATGGCGATTGAGCAGCTCCGCAGTACGATGGGCTCGTCGTCTACGCAGAGGACGATGTCTTTCGGCACGCCTCAGGGTAGCGCGGCGAAGGGCTGTGACAACCGCGTTCCAAAAGCCGAGTGTCAGGAACCATACAGGCGGCGACCTGATATTTTCCACAACCGTCTGATCCATCGGTCGCCCAATAATCCCAGCGGCAGTGATCGAGGTTAGATGCGGCAGTCAGAACTTACAGGGAAAGACTCGGCCCGGTATTCCATCGGCTGGGTCGCGATACCCTCAGCCCGGATTCGAGCGGCCAGCTTGCGGCTTGCGGCATCTACGCCAGGCGCGCGCGGCAGCAACGCCCCACGTCCTCAATCTGCAGGTCGTATCCGACGTGATCGAACATGCTCCATACCGCGTCCGGGTCGCCGGGCGGAACTTGCACCCTCGGCGAAGTACCGACCTGTAACACGGGGTGTTGACCTTTGTCTGTTGTAAGGCCTGGAAAGAGCTGAACGTTCGCCCCGACCGCGTCTCCTTCACCGATACCGAAAGAATTACGACACCGCCGAGGTCTCCGCA
This sequence comes from Bryobacteraceae bacterium, assembly GCA_035295745.1. Classification (GTDB taxonomy): domain Bacteria; phylum Acidobacteriota; class Terriglobia; order Bryobacterales; family Bryobacteraceae; genus JAIQFL01. Next base: position 70,322 of record DATGIL010000089.1, read on the forward strand.
GGCTCGCTCTTCGAGGCCGCCGCGCTCGGCATCGCCGAATTCCGCCGATGCGGAATGATGGACATCCTGCCACTCGGCAACGCACCGTAGCTGTTGTTCGCCGTCCACGCTTCACGAAATCCCCATGTGCAAACGATCGGCCTCGTTCTCGGGCGGTGGGAAGTCGCCGGCCAAACAGGCGGTAAAGGTCAGGCTGCGCGAAATCCCTCGAGGGGACGTCAGAAGATCGTGAAATGGTCGACCTTGCGATCGAGCTCCGGACGATTTATGACAGCGAAGTCAACGTGCAACCATTTGGCGACAGCTGCGGCGCGCTCGAAGCGATGCACCGACGGTTGTCGAGAGTTTCGTACGACCGAGCCGTTGTCCGCGCAAGATTGCCATAGATCTGTTTAGATTCATCCCATCACAGGAGCCGGTAACTGCAGTCAAAAGCAAGCTTGCATGCTATCGCACCTCCCACTTGTTCAAGCGATTGATGCGTGATCACTCTTGAACAGCTCCTGGAACCAGGCGGGTGCTAACGTCGCACAGGTAGGCATTTACCAAGCCCAGGAGTGAAGAATAGAAAAATGCGTCAGTTACATCGTATTTTACTTCTCAGTGCGTGCGCCGTATGGGCACATGCTGGCATCGTCGTGCCGAATTCCCTCGCAACAGTGGAGGGAAACGGCGAGAATATAACCCCCTTTGACGAGGCGGTGCCGATCCGCTACCAACAGGTGTATGCGGCATCGCAATTTGGAGCTGGCGGACTCATCACACAGATCGCTTTCCGTCCCGATGGAACCGACGGGCATCCGTTCGCCCTGACCCTCCCCGATATGGAGATCGACCTCTCCACCACACAGGTTGCGCCGGACGCGATGAGCGCCACGTTTGCGGACAACGTGGGGCCGGACAATACGGTGGTTTACAGCGGGCCCCTAACGTTGTCGAGCGCGGATACCGGGCCAGCGGGTGGTCCCAAGGATTTCGACATCATCATCACCCTGATGACGCCGTTCTTATACAATCCCGCTTCCGGCAATCTGCTGCTGGATGTGAAGAACTTCACGGGTGATCCATCCGGCGTCATGGGTCCGTTCGACACCGAGAATACCAATGGCGATCCCATCTCGCGACTTATCGGCAACCAGGGCGACGTCACGAGTCCCACGGGAGTTACGGATACCGAAGGCTTGGTGACGTCGTTCACGGTGGCGGCGACGGCGACTCCCGAGCCCGGCACGTTAGCGCTGTTTGGAATCGGCGGTCTTCTGGTGTTGATCGGTCGGCGTCTGCGAGTTCGCAGTTAAGAGCGGGTGGCGTTCTGCCGCCGGCCTGCTCCGGTCGGATAACGCCACTCGTCAAGTTCGTCCCGGGACATGGTGAGCGAGAGAGATCGAGAGCTTTGCACGAGTTGCTGACTCAACCGGCCAATCTCTGCCCGCCGTCCTCTTGTGTTGAGTTTGCGCGCTTCTGAGTGGATCTTGGTCAGGCGGTTGGAAAGCCGGTCGAGGCAACGTCGGGGTTGCCCGTCCGTCAGACATCGGCGGAACATATCGATCGCGTGCTGAGCAAAGAGTAAGGAGTCGACGATGCTGCCCAAACCGGTGCTTGGCGAGATAACGGGTGCTTCTGGGTGTGGGATCATGGCGTGGCGAGTTTGCGAGCTTCCGCGCTGATTTTCGTGAGACCGGACTCCTTGTTCCTAAACTACGGGTTGGCATTTTATGCGTAAGCCATTTTGGGCCTCTTTGCTGGTAGCCACCGTCAAAGACGTACCGAACGGAGTTAGGCGTGAGCAGTCGCTTGATCGCTTTGAGACGCAGCTGTAATTGGGACTCACTAGAGAGATTCAGGGTTATCGGAGCGTTAAGTCTACATATCGCCGGATCGGTGCACTCCATTACGGCGCGAACCGCCTCGACAGGGGAAGAGCACTTTCGGTATCGGACCCGCGTCTCGTTCATGTGCTCTCGGTGTCTTTCAGCGTCCTCTTAGCGCAGGGGGAATTCGACGAATTTTCCGGCGCAGGCGTTCGCCGGAGCGTTGCCGTTCTTGCCCACCTTCAGATCGGTATTCACCGTCGAAACTTGCGGCTGGGGGTCCAGAAAGACCACATTATCGAACTCGATTCCCAGGTGATGATCGGCGTCGAGACCCTGCATCGTCACGCGTCCCCCATCTTCGACGCGCACGTTCCGCAGCAGAATGTCGCGATAGACCGGCAGCTTGTCCCCGCTGGCGCCTTTGGCATTGGTGTCGCTATAGGTGGTCTCGAACCAAATGGGCCTCTGCGTCTGGCGGATGCACACGTCCTCGTAGGTCACGCCTTTGACCAGACCGCCGCGGGTGTTGTTGCTCTTGATGTGGATGCCGGCATCTGCGCCATCGACGGAGAGGTCGTTTATGAAGATGTCGCTCGCTCCGCCGTCGGTTTCGCTGCCTATTGCGATCCCCATGCCGGCGAAGAAGTGATTGTGCAGGATGCTCATATGCGTCGTTGGTGGTCCGACGCCGGCCTTGATGGCGATGTGATCGTCACCTGTGTAGATGTAGCAGTGCGCGATGGTGACGTTGGTGGCGTTGATAGGGTCGATGCCATCCGTGTTGCGTGCACGCTGCGGGCGCCCAGATCTTCACACCCCAGGCGGTGAATCCGGCGCCGAGGCTGTAGGCGACGAAGAACATCGGCGAGTTCAGCAGGGAAATGCGATAGAGCGTGAAGTTGTCGCTTTGCGTAATCTGAATGAGACGCGGGTTCTGCTGGCTGCCGCCGGCGCGGGCGCGGTGAGCCAGGTCCCACCACGTGATGTTCTGGCCGAGCATAGTTTCGCCGCCGCGCCCATCGATGATGCCATCGCCCATGATGCCGGAACCGGGTGCGTTCTCGGCGCTGATGAACGGTGCGCAGGCGCGCTTGCCGTCGGTAGTGATGGAGCCGCAGGCTCCTGGAATGCGGTCGTAATCGCGCGGGTTGCGCGAGGCATAAAGGTAGGCGCCGCGATCGACCACCAGCACGACGCCTTTGCGCAACTGCAACGGGCCAGAGAGAAAGGCGTCGGTGCGGTAGGCAGCACGCTGCAGCACGACGGCTTGTCCGGCGGGGCAATGGTCGATGGCGTCCTGGATACGAGCGGTATCGGGCTTGCCCTCGTCGCCAGCATAGATGGAGGCGCCGACACGGTTCAGCATGGCCCGGAGCAAGGTGCATGGCGGAGGGATGACAGGCTCGGTGACTTTGCGCGTGTCCTGAGACAGGGCGGGTAGGAACGCGAGAAGGACGACAAGAAGTAGCCGCATGCGTATAGGGTAGCGTCATCACTCCCAAGTTGGCCGAACAGAGACGGTTGGCCGTGGGCGGCGCAGTTACAGCTTCCGAGTCGGCCGCCAACCGGCAGCCGAGATCCAGACCTGCCCTGCACGGCGTCACCGGCTTATATCGGTAGTTTATTCGACTGGCAGGCCCATAGCCCGTCGCATCAAAGCCGCCCGGAGTTCGCTCATAGTCGCACAAACGCCCGCCGCCCCATCGCTTCCGCAAGGCTCTCGTTACCTTCTCGGACGAATCCGTGGCTGGCGAGCAATTGCGCAAGCTGCGTTGCCGGTGAAGGACACGGAGGGGGCGATTGTTTCCACGCCGGTGTTTGCTCCAAGCGTTCGAGTCGCCGCCTGAGGATGCGCAGCTTACCGCAGGCAATCGGTCATGGAGTTTTAACCGGACTGCGGCCCGCCCGACAGATGCGGCCACGACCGGAGCCCGCCTCATTGAAGCCGTTGCGTATCTGGAAGGAATCGAGTTTGCCAGCGGGACGATCGAGCTTGATGTTTGAGGTAAGCCCGTTCAGCAGAGCTTTAGGCGTCGCATTCCACGGCGTCGATGGAGTTTGCTCGGAGTTCTGCAAATCGATCACACGCCTCGCCGAAAATCTCCTCCGCATCTCCTCAATCACTTACAGGCTCCAATTTCAGACTCCATCCCCCTCGCCTGCTACCCCTGGTAGATGAGCACCGCCAGACAAATCGCCGCCACATGACCCAAAAATCCACCGGCGCCCGCTCCGCCCAAGCCCAGGCTGCCTCCAGTGCCAAACCCTTCAAAACCGGCATATGTGCCCGGTCCCATGTCATCGCCGGCGAAGATCCCGCCGAACTCCGTGCCCTTGCCGATAGCTACTTCCTCCGCCGGGAACCCGCCACTCCGGATTACTCCCTCCTCTTCGCCACCCTCGTCGATGCCGAGTGGCTCCTGCGCCGCTATGCCCTCGTCGACGCCAAACTCTGGGATTACAAGGGTGCCGACGCCTGCGTGTGCGACATCCGCAACCGCAAAGGCCTGAATTTCATTCGCTGCCGTGAATACCTCCCTCTCCGCCAGCGCCGCATCGATTCCGCCCAGCATCGCCCCTCAACCCACCTCCGCGCCGTCGCCGATTCTCCGTCCGAAGCCAAACCCAATTCCGCGCAACCCCAATCCGCTCAACCGAAAATTGGGTTCGTTCCTTCATTTTTGCCGGCCCCGCGTTTCGGTAGCCCCAAGTCCGCGCAGGCGGCCGTCCCGAGAACCGTTAGCCCCGTCAGCCGGTACGTCATTGTTGGGCTGTCGTGCTACGGTGAGGATGGAACTGCCATGACTAAGGGCGTCAGTGCCACTTGGCTGAACAGCCTCAGCGATGACCAGCCCACTGCATCGTCCGCCGCGGCGATTTCCGTAGCGGGCTTATGGAAACGGTATGGTACGACTTCGGCGGTTTGCGACGTCAGTTTCGAGGTGGGCGCGGGCCAAATCTTCGGACTCCTGGGAGCGAACGGCGCCGGCAAAACCACCACCCTCGAATGCATCCTCGGATTGCGCCAGCCTGATGGCGGTTCGATTCACATCAACGGGCTGGATATTCGGATTCATGCGGCCCAGGCGAAGCGGCTCATAGGCGCTCAACTCCAGGCGGCCACCCTGCAGGACAGGATTACTCCGCGCCAAGCCCTGGATCTCTTCGGCTCGTTCTACTCTGAGTCATTTGGCAGCGGCGACCTCCTCACGCGTTTTGACCTGGAGGCCAAAGCCGATGTCCCTTTCGCAACACTCTCGGGAGGTCTGCGGCAACGTCTGTTTCTGGCATTGGCGCTCGTCAACCGGCCCACTCTGCTGGTGCTCGACGAGCCCAGCGCCGGTCTGGATCCGCAAACCCGCCGCAAACTGCGCCGCCTCATCGGCGAGATGCGGTCGGATGGCAGGACGGTCCTCCTCAGTACTCATGATCTCCAGGAAGCCCACGAGCTATGCGACCGCATAGCGATCATGGATAGCGGGCGGATCGTAGCCGGCGGGTCGCCCGCTGAACTGATCGGCCGGTCGCAATCGCCGTCGCGGGTGATCGTGCGAACGGCCCCTTGTCTGGCGAGCGCCGTTGTGGATGCCCTGCCCGGCGTAATGCACGCTGCTCTTGGCGAACGTGCGTGGATTCTGGAAACTCGCGCTCCGGCTCGTTTACTGGCCGAACTGGCGCGGTGCATAGAGGAAGTGGGCGCCCGGTTGCTCGAAGTCGAGTTGCGGGGACCCTCGCTCGAGGACGTCTTTATCGAACTCACGGGCCGCCCCTGGTCTGCCCTAGAACCGCGGGAAGAGACCTCGTGACCGCCCCCCCGAACTTGAATGGCTGGATCCGGCATTTGCTCCTCACCATTGCTTTGAATTTCGCAAACCCACAAGCAATCGTGTACGGGTATCTGGTGCCCGTATTCTTCCTGGTGGCCTTTGGAAGCCTGTTCCGGACCGATTCTCCGCCGTTGCAGGCGCATATGGGCCAAATCCTCACCATCACCATCCTTGGTGGAGCATGCTTTGGACTTCCGACCGCTCTGGTCTCCGAACGCGAGCAGGGTATCTGGCAGCGTTACCGGTTATTGCCGATCCCGGTAGCGTGGTTGGTGGTAAGCGTCATGATCGCGCGGGTGCTGATTGTCGCTTCTGCCGTTCTGATTCAAATCGCCCTGGCCCGCACAGTTTATGGCACGCCTCTCCCGACCCACTCCGGAATCGCGGTACTGGCATTCTTCTTTGTGACCGCAGCCTTTCTTGCACTGGGGCTCTTGATCGCGGCGTTGGCCGACACCGTACCCGCGGTCCAGGCGCTTGGCCAGGGCATCTTCCTCCCCATGATCCTCATCGGCGGGGTTGGAGTGCCGTTGGCGGCCCTCCCGGATTGGACCCAGCATGTCGCCGGCTTTATGCCGGGGCGTTACGCCGTTGAGGTTCTGCAACCCTGCTTCGATGCGCGCGATGGGCTTCCTGGTGTCGGCTTCCGGCTGGGGGCCTTGGGCGTGATTGGCTTGGCGGCGGGCTTTGCCGCAATCCGGCTCTTCCGCTGGGAAGCAGGCGCGCGAATCGGCCGTCCCGCGCGCCTGTGGGTCTCCGCCGCCTTGGCCGCATGGATATCGGTAGGTGCTGCCGCGTGGCAAACCGGCCGGCTCAAACCCGTTTTGCACGAATCGCCGGTATGGGCGAACATCACGGAGGCGCAAATCGCGGAAATCGGGTTTGACGGTCTCCCGGGCGACCACGATCTGGTCGCACCTATTGCCTCTCCCACTCTTGACCCGGCAGTGGACCAGGAATTTGTCGCCAAACTGCGCCTCTGGCCGCAGGGAAGACTCGACGACTCAGGACAGAGCATCCGCAATCTTGTGGGCGTTGCCGCGGTGGCTGACCTTTGCGCCGATGCGCGGGAGTCGGAGATTGCCCGGTTGGTGTTTCTCCAGATCAGCACCGCGTTTGAGCCCGCCCAGGCGCGCCAAGCTCTTGCCTGGATCATCCTCAGTCCCGAAGATGGCCAGGCGGTCACCAAGGCTCCCGAGTTGGGCCTCTTCCGTCATCCTCCTGAACGGCTCGTCCGCCAGCGCAGCGTCCTGTACGCAGAAAAGTATCTCGGCCGATTGCTCGGGAAGATCTCGGACTAATGAGATAATGTAAGGAGGCGCTCTCCTCGCGGTAAACCCGAGACGTCGATCTGCGGGCTTCAGTCTGGCTGTGATCGATTTGAAGGGTTGATGCTGAGAATGGTACTTCGTGTTGTTGCCCCGGCGCCGGTACGAGATGTTCCGCCGCAGCGTTCCGCTCCTCCGGAATCCGGCAATCCTGCGATTCGGCGCCTCCAGGCGCTGCTGATTCTGATTTTTGGTGCGGCGCTCCCCGCCGTGTTCGCCGCCATTTCGGCACATCCTCCGCGGACACGAGACATCCACATCGAGGCCTATCGCTACGGTTTCAGTCCCTCGCGCATCCAGGTCAATCGCGGAGATCGCTTGCGGCTCACCTTTTCCACCCGCGATACCGGCCAGAGCTTTTTCCTACAGGATTACGATCTTCACGTCTCCATTACACCCGGCAATAAGCTGGTGTCGGTTCAGCGGCTCTCGCGCCCCGACGATCCCCCAGAACTGATGGAAACAGTGGAAATTGTGGCGGGACTTCCAGGATGGCAGGGCCGCCTGATCTCTAAATCGCAGTTTCGCAATCATACATACAATGGCCCGTTACACGGAACTGAGCGGGGGGAACTGATCGTAAGTCCCAATTTCCTGCTGTACGGAGCCCTCGGCTTGTTGGCCGCGATTCCGTTGGCTGGGTGGATCATGGCGGGCCTCCGACCCACAGACGGCTCCCGGAGCCGCCCGATCAACCTGTTCAGACTCTTCCCCTGGCTGAAGCAGACAGTAAAAGCGCCTACCTTTCAATTCAATCTTGCTCTCCCGATGCTGGGCGTGTTCTGGTTTGTCGTCCTGGCAGGTCTGTTGGGCACCAAGGTTTCGGGGCGAAACGCGGGTCCCATGATCGTATGGGTCCTCTGGCTCTCGGCCCTGATCGTCCTGCTGGTCCCCATCGGCGGAAGGATTTGGTGCACGGTTTGTCCTCTGCCTCTGCTGGGAGAATGGCTACAGCGGCTCCGGCTTGCCCGGAATCCGGACGGCTGGAACAGCCAATCCCCTCGATGGCCCGCCTGGTTGCGCACCGCCTGGCCGCGCGTGGTGCTTTTTCTGCTCTTAGGGACCTTCAGCACCACCCTGGTCGCACTGCCTCCCGCAACCAGTTGGATGCTGATCGGCCTTGTCTTCCTGGCCATCGTGGTTTCGTTCTTATCGGAAGATCGGAGTTTTTGCCGGTACCTTTGCCCGATTAATGGGTACATCAGCATTTACTCCACGACTGGGCGCCTCGCCGTGCGGTCCGTCTCTTCCCAAAAATGCGCCACCTGCGAGGAACATTTTTGTCTGACCGGCAGTGTCCACGGATGGGGCTGTCCTTACGGGCTTTGCGTGGGCGAAATGAATCGGAACAACGATTGTGGAGTTTGCATGGAATGCGTGAAGACCTGCGCCTACGACAATGTCGCGCTCTTCTGGCGCAAAACCGGCTGGGATCAGGACATCGCCAGCTACGGCGAGGCATTGCAGGTGATCGTGATGTTTGCCCTGGCCTGTCTGTACTCCATCGTGAATTTGGGCGCCTGGGACCGGATTCGGTCGTGGATCGATATCGTGGACCAGCGGAATTGGGGAACGTTTTGGCTTTACGCCACGGTGGTGTGGGTGATGTGTCTGGGCGTTCTGCCGCTCCTGTGGTACGCGCTGGCGCGAGCCGGAATCGCCCTTAGTGGATCCGCGGTGCCGCCGGGCGCTCAGTTTCGGACAACCAGCGCGGCGCTAATACCTTTGGGAATGGCCTGCTGGATAACCTTTGCCCTCGCGACCTTGCTCTCCATGATGACCTTCCTGCTGCAGAGCCTGTCGGATCCGTTCAACTGGGGGTGGAATCTTCTGGGTATGGCGGGTAGCCGCTGGCACATCATCTGGTCGCCAGCCATCCCATGGCTGCAGGTAGCTTGTGTTCTCACGGGCGCCGCTTATGCGATGCGCACGCTCTATCGTTGCTGGCTTGGTGCCGCGTCCGAACGGCGCCGGGCAATCCTGGGATCGCTGCCGCTCGGGTCGTTCCTCTGGATGGCTGCCGCCGGTATGATCTTCTTTTTCGCCGGGTAAGGTAGATGGGAAAGATGAAGAAGGAAAGGCCGAAATCACCCGGCAAAAGACGCTCCTCCGTGCTGCCGGGGCTCCGCATTGCCGCCGTCATGCTGGGAGTCCCTTTGCTGGTCCTCTTCTACCAGGCCAACCATTCCGGCCTCTCCATGTCACAGATATTCGAGCATATTTTCAAAGGCGCCCGCCCGGCGGATAAAGAAGAGGGCCCGGCGAAAGTTGTGCACGGGACCAAGATCGATTTTCTCAAACCGATGCCGATCGGATTTCCTTCGATCGATCCTCCTCGCATCGGAAGCCTGCAGATCGTGGATCTCGATAAGGATGGCCTTCCAGACATTCTCGTTGCGGACATGCTGGCCAATCGCATCGGCTGGATCCGGCAATTTCCTGCCGGTGTGTATACCGAAAAGTGGATCAGTCCCGTGCTCCCCGCCCCGGCCCATGTCAGCGCCGTCGATATCGACAAAGATGGCGACCTGGATGTGCTGGTCGCTTGCATGGGTCAACTCTTCCCCAGCAATGACAAGATCGGCTCGGTTGTCATTTTGGAAAACGACGGCAAACAGAACTTCACGCCCCATACTCTCATCGATCACATTGCCCGTGTCACCGACGTTCGCGCCGCCGATTTTAACGGCGATGGCCGTCTCGACCTGATCGTGGGCCAATTCGGCTATGACGACGGCGAGACCCGCTGGATGGAGAATCTCGGCAATTGGCAGTTCCGTTCGCACATCCTGCAGAGCCTCTCGGGAGTGATCCACGCCATTCCCGTGGATATCGACAACGACGGCGACATGGATATCGTCACGGTCGTCAGCCAGGAATGGGAGGAAGTCTACGTCTTCGAAAACGATGGACACGGGAATTTCAAATCGCATCTGGTTTGGGGCAGTACCAACGAAGACTATGGCAGCAGCGGTATCAGGCTAGTCGACCTGAACCAGGACGGACTGGTGGACATCCTGCTCACCAACGGGGACGCCTTTGACTACCTGCCGCCGCGCCCGCGGCCCTGGCATAGCGTCCAATGGCTCGAAAACAAGGGCAATTTCAAGTTTGAACATCATCCCATCGGCCTTTTCCCGGGAGCCAGCGCCGCTGTCGCCGTCGACTTGGACGGTGATGGCGATCTCGATATCGCCGCTGTCAGTTGCTACAACTTCTGGGAGCAGCCGGACTCGCAGAGCATGATCTGGTTTGAGAATGACGGCAAAATGAACTTTACGCAGCATGACATCAGCCACTCTCCGACTCATCTCATCAGCCTGGAGGCGGCAGACATGAATGGAGATGGAAAGCCTGATCTGGTTTCCGTGCGGATGGACGTTTATCAGCCATTTACCCCTGACGGGCGCGTTGTGCTTTGGCTCAACCACTGGGGTCAAGCGGCAGGCAAAATACCATGACACCCGAATCTCGCGACGGCACTCGTTGGTACGATGCAAAGTCGCTTCTAAAAACCGGGGCGCTGGCCGTGGCGCTGGCCGCGGTCACCTGGCTGCTTGTGCCGGTCTTGCTTCCGGTGAGATTGCCGGAGGATTTCCCAAAGCTGCCGGATCTGCGAACGGTCAACCCGGGCGCTCGCGCGTTGCTCGAGGGCGCGGATCGGGAGGCCCGGCGGCGGCTCGCCTCTGCTGAAGCAGTTGGCAAACTCGGAATGGCGTACCATGCCAACCTGTTCCTGGAGCAAGCCGCAAGTGCGTATCGGATTGCCGCGCGGTTGGCTCCCAACGACTACCAATGGGCGTATTGCCAGGCATTCCTCCAGGAGGAGAACGGCAACGAACAGGAGCAGGCCAGGTTCTTGCAACAGACAGTGCGCCTCAAGCCCGATCACGTCCCGGCCCTGCTCCGGTTGGCTGACGCGGAGTTCAAGCGGGACAGGCTGGAAGAGGCTGCGCGCTATTACGAAAGGGCGGCCAGTGCCCCCGATGGCCACTCCTCTCTGCAAGCGGCTTTCGGACTAGGACGCGTAGCGGCGCGCCGCCGGGAGTGGAACCAGGTGATCGAGCACGTCGCTCCCCTCGCACGGACCTATCCCTATCTGCAGCCGCCATACGAATTGCTGCAGGAAGCCTATCAGGCACTTGGGCAGACTGGCAAAGCTGCGGAGGCCCGCCAGAGTATTACGTTGTGCCGGTCTAAGGTCGTGCCCCCGCCGCAAGATCTGTTGAATGACCAGTTGATTACTCTCTCGTATAACTCTACTCGCCTGCTCAAACAGGCGGGCCTGCTGAGCCGTTTCGGATATCCCGACCAGGCGATTGAAGTCGCTCGCCGCGCGGCGGAAGCCGACGCCAAAGACCCGGATATCCGGGCCTTTATTGCGAATACCCTGCTTACCTCCTACCCCAACAAGCCGGAAGCGGTCGACGAAGCCCTGACACAAATGAGTGAGTGTCTCCGGCTGAGGCCGAACGATCCGGTGCCTTTGTGGCGTTTCACGAATGACTTTTTTGACACTCCCAAGACGGTCGCAGCCGTGGAACGGCTTCACAATCTTGTGCGCCCGTATGCCGGCCGCCCCGACGCCCATTTCTATCTGGGACTGATTGCCAACGCGCAGGGCGACACTGCCGAGGCATTCTCCCAGCTCCAGGCTGCGCTGAAGAATGACCCAACTAACTCTGGAATCTACGACAAGCTCGGAGTGGTCTTGGACACAGCAGCGAATCTCGACGGGGCAATCGCGTATTTTCAAAAAGCCGTCCAACTAGGCCCAATGAATACGGTTGCCCGTTTCAACCTGGGTGTTGCCCTGCTGCAGCGTGGCAAGGACAGTCAGGGCTTGAAGGAGCTTGGCGAAGTACTCCGGCTCAAGCCCCACGACGCACCCACGCATTTCTGTATGGGATTTGCATTTTTGTATTCGAAGAGAATCGAGGAAGCAATTTCCAATTTTAACGAGGGACTGCGCTACAAACCGGAAGACGCCGAGGCCCACTACGGCCTGGGATCCGCCCTCTCCATCGAGCACAGGCGGGAAGACGCTGTGGCAGCACTGCGGGAAGCGATCAGATTGCGCCCCGACTACCCGGAAGCACAGGCACTGCTCCAACAACTGGAACGTTGAACCTCTTTGACTGTGGCGGAAGGGGCGTGGGCTCTGGAAAGGAAACCTGGGACTCCGGCCGAGAGCCCACGCAGCGGCGCGGCCCGCTCTGTCGCATCCCGCCACGAGCGCCGGTAACGCCTGCCAGCGCTTTATCATCTGAACGACTTCCGCCTCTGGCGCGCCGCCATCTTTCCGCCCGCATGGCTTCCGCCAGTCTTCGCCAGGCAACGCGCCCGGCCCGCTCCCTGGAACCGGTTGCAGTAGGGCATTTGACTTGGAAGTAACTGACAAATCTTTGGATGCAGCCTCTTCCAGCATGCAGACACCCTTGACTTGTTCCGCGCTGGGCGTGATAATCCTAACGCATCCCCTCGGTGCGCGCCCGCACATCGAGTGGTGACGGGTTGTGTGGATACCCGCAGGGGTCTTGCTTCAGGCAGTAACGCCGGTCTGCCAGTGATGACTGTCAAATAAAACCAGCGTTGCCCGGCCAGGGCGTGCCCGCCCCGCGTCTTTTCGCTATACATGGCGGAGTAACTCGAATTTCGTCGTAACGGCGCAATGGGGTATTCGCACGCGAATGTTCGTTCCGCGGACGAACAGGGGGTGTCAAAAATGGTTAGAAGATGTTTGTTGCTGCTTCCCATATTGGCGTATGGAATCGCATGGTCTCAGACGACTAGTGGTTCCATTGCCGGCGTCGTGCAGGACGCTCAGGGGGCCGTCATTCCGGGAGCCTCCGTTTCGGCTCAGGAGGATCAACAGAAATTCACGTACAACACCAAGACCGACGAGGTAGGCCGGTTTGTCTTCACGCAGGTTCCGCCCGGCACCTACACAGTTAAAGTCGAGCAGGCCGGGTTCAAAAGGTTGGACCGGCCCGGAGTGGTCGTCAACGCCAACGACAGGCTGATGATTGGCGATCTCAGAATGGAAGTCGGCCAAGCTACGGACTATGTGGAAGTCTCGGCGAACGCGGTCTTGCTGCAGACCGAAAGCGCCGAGCGGTCCGCCGCGCTGGTTTCCAAACAGATCGAGAATATCATGGTCAACAGCCGCAGCTATCTCGATCTGGTGAAACTGGTTCCCGGCGTGGTCAGCACCATCAACCTGGAAACCGCGGGTATGGGAGGTCTGAGCAACATCGCCGCCAACGGAAACCGCGTGAACTCCAACCAACTGATGATCAATGGCATCAGCAACACCGATACCGGCTCGAACGGCAGCCAGAACGTCACCCTCAGCCTGGATTCGGTCGAGGAATTCAAGATCCTGACCGGCGTTTACCAGGCCGAATACGGCCGCGCCATGGGCGCCCAGATATCGGTAGTGACCAAGAGCGGCACGTCTCAGTTCCACGGCAGCGGTTACTGGTTTCACCGCAATGAAAGCCTGAACGCCAACAACTGGAAGAATAACCGTGACGGCATCGCGCGCGGGCTTTTCCGGTTCAACGATCAGGGTGGAACGTTGGGCGGTCCCGTTCTGATCCCCAAACTGATCAGGACCAGGGACAAGCTCTTCTTCTTCTGGAGCGAGGAGTTCCAGCGCCAGTTAGCGCCCTACGGCGCCCACTACGTCACTGTGCCCACCGACCTGGAACGCGCCGGCAACTTCTCGAAGAGCGTCGACCAGAA
>DATGIL010000090.1:0-269437 GCA_035295745.1 Bryobacteraceae bacterium
AAGCTCATCGACACCACCACCTGTATCGGCTGCAAGGCTTGCGAGGTCGCCTGCATGGAGTGGAACGATCTGCCCTTCCGCGAGACCTCCTTCCACAACACCTACCAGACCATGCCCGACACGGCATGGAATTACTGGAACCTGATTCGCTTTAACGAGCATCCCCTCGAAGACGGCGGCATGCAGTGGCTGATGCGCAAAGACCAGTGCATGCACTGCTCCGATCCCGGATGCCTGGCCGCGTGCCCCGCCGACAACGCCATCGTTCAATACCAGAACGGCATCGTCGACTTTCAGCAGGACTACTGCATCGGCTGCCAATACTGCGTGACGGGCTGCCCCTTCAACATTCCCAAGTTCAATCCGCAGACCAAGAAGATGTTCAAGTGCACGCTCTGCACCGACCGCGTGTCGCAGGGGCTCGAGCCCGCGTGCATCAAAGCGTGTCCCACCGGGTGCCTGCATTTCGGAACCAAGGACGACATGAAGGAATTGGCCAACGCCCGCGCTCAACAACTGCGCGACTATTCCGGATTCGCCAACGCCGGTGTGTACGATCCCGAAGGCGTAGGCGGCACCAGCGTGATGTACGTCCTGCACGACATCACCAATCCCGAAGCATACGGCGGACTGCCCTCGGATCCGCGCGTGCCATGGACGGTCCGGCTGTGGAAGTATCCTCTGAAATGGCTCGGGAACCTGGCGATGATCGGCGGCCTCATCGGCGTGACTATGCACTATCTGCGCTTCGGGCCGAAGAAGGTGAAGGAAGATGAATAAGCCGATCCTGCGATACAACCTGGTTGAGCGGGTGATGCACTGGATCGCCGCCATCGCGTTCTGCTACGTACTGGCGACGGGCCTCGCGTTCTATTCCCCGCATCTCTATTGGATCGCCACACTGCTCGGCGGCGCCCCCACTTCGCGCTTCTGGCATCCGTGGCTGGGGGTGCTCTTCGCCGGGGTACTCTTCTGGATGCTCAAGGTGTGGCTCTCGGACATGCGGATCACGGCTGCCGACCGGAAATGGGGCGATGCGATGCAGCACTATATTCGCAATGAAGATGAGGATCTGCCCCCGATTGACCGCTTCAATCTTGGGCAGAAATATTTCTTCTGGGCGATGTTGTATGCCGGGATCATCCTGCTGATCTCGGGCGCCGTGCTGTGGTTTCCGGAATTGATTCCGTGGAGTCTTCGCGGCTTGCGATACGCTGCGATCCTGCTCCACGTATCATCAGCGCTGCTGACGATTGGGCTGTTCATCATCCACGTCTACATGGGCACGGCGGTAGTACGCGGCGGATTCACCTCGATTATTCGTGGCGAGGTCTCGGAGTCCTGGGCTCGCACGCATCATCGGCTGTGGTTCCACCGGGTCACCGGCCGATGAATCGGTGGCAGCGCCGGATTGAGCGCGCACAGGTTTTGGAACGGGAGTATCCGGCAGCCGCGGAATTATTGCGCTTTTACCGCGAAATTGCGAGCTTCCAGCAGCGGATTTCGGAGAGGATGGTGGGCGGCGAGACCATCGATCTCGATTCTCCTCGCGACATGCCCCACGCCCTCGAATTTCTCGAACTGCTGGAACGAACGGCGCCTACCGAACTGGCGCAGACTGCCGCACTCTTGGCGCAACTGGAGCACTGGAATCCCGCGGATCCGGCCGTGAACTTCATCGGGCGCGTGTTATCGCAGCCCTTCGCCGAGCGCATGGCCAGCAGTTCCCCGGTGACCGATCAGACATCCAGTTCCGCGTGTCCAGTCTGCGGCGAACTGCCGGTGGCAGCCGTGTTGCGTCCCGAAGGCGAGGGCGGGAAACGGTCGCTGGTCTGCTCGTTCTGCTTTACGGAATGGAGTTTCCGCCGCCTCCTGTGCCCCAAATGTGGGGAGGAGGACCAACAGAAACTTCCGGTTTACGGCGCAGAGCCCTTCCCTCACGTGCGTATCGAAGCCTGTGAGACCTGCCGTACCTATCTGAAGCGGATCGACATGACGCAGAACGGTCTGGCCGTGCCCGAGGTGGACGAACTGGCCACGGTCCCCCTGGATCTTTGGGCGGCCGAGCACGATTACGCCAAGCTCAAGGCTAATCTTTTCGGACTTTAGAAAAACACCAGCCGGTTGTCGATCTGGGCTTTTCCGCTTCGACTATCTTGTGAGAGCACGGAAAGCCATGAACAACTTAGCGCCAGTCACCTCGATTTCGGTCCTGAACGCGTTTCCAGGCCTTGTCCGCACGGACTATCTCCAGAAGACGCTCGTTCCTCCAATCGACTACCGTGACTATCGGATGGAAGCACACGCTCAGACGACACCTATGGACGAGGTGGGCGGCGACCTGGCGGACTTGGTTTCCGCCGGTCCCGAGGTCACGGCTTACGTTGCAGATGTTTCCGGCCATGGACTGCGTGCGGGTGTGCTCATGGGCATGTTGAAGACGGCAATGCGATACGGACTTCACCTCGGCCAGCCACTGGCAAAGCTGCTCGACCACATCAACGTGGTCTTGCCGGCCGTCAAAGAGTCGAATATGTATGCCACTCTCGCGGCGCTGCGCTTCGACGGAACGAACGAGGTCGAATACCTCTCTGCCGGCCATGTTCCGCTGCTACAGTATCGCAAACGGACCCGCGAAGTGGTCCGGCACGCCATGGATCAGTTTCCGTTAGGGCTGTTTCAAGGCTTCAGCTTCGCGAGCCGGCGGATTCGGTACGAGGCGGGCGACATCTTCGCATTGGTCTCGGACGGAATCGTGGAAGCGGGCATCGATCGCGAGTCCGAATTCGGTTTCGACCGGCTGGCGCAGATCCTGCGCACGCACGCCTCGAGTCCCCTGTCTGAAATCTACGAAGTGGTGCGTTCCGCTGTCGATTTCCACGCCTCCCAGGAAGACGATCAGACGGTTCTACTGGTCCGCGCGCTCGCATAACGGCCGCGCCAATCTCCGGCCCTGTCTTCCGCTACAATCGCTGTGGAAGGCTCAGTGGACTCCAGGCGTTCTCCGACAACCCGGCTGTTGGCAGGATTGGCAGTCACCCTAACGGCCGTGGCGATTTATTCGGGCTATACCATCGTGCAACTCCATGGCCTCCAGGAATTGCAGGCGCGGACGATCGACCGCAACCGCACCGATTCCCTGCTGCTCCTGCGCATCCAGAACAATCTGAACGCCATCGCCCTGGCGATGCGCGATATGCTCGACGGCACCGAGCCCTATCCGCTCACCGCATGGCGCGGCCAGTTCCGGCGCATCCGCACCGATCTGGACGACGCACTAACCCAGGAAGAGCGCACATCGCCTCTCGACCGCGGTTCCGATCAGCGGCGTTATCTGTCCGATTCGGTCGCGCAGTTCTGGGACGCGATGGATCGCCTGTTTGCGCTGGCTGCAGGAGGCCACGACCAGCAGGCCCGCGACCTGATCCGCCTCTCGTTGGAGGCCCGCCAGGAGTCGCTAAGCACGGCGGTGGCGCGTCTCCTGGTGCAGAACAATGAGAGCGAGCAGGCCGCGGCTGAACACACGCATGGCATTTATGCGCGCGCCGAGCGCAATGTGTATCTCTTCGTCGCGGCGATGCTGATTCTGATTTCGCTGATCAGCCTGTACCTGGTGCAGTTTACGCGGCGCATGTTTCAGCAGGTCGCCGACATTTCCGAACGGCGCAGCGAACTCGCGCAGCAACTGATCTCCATGCAGGAGACCACGCTTCGTTCGATCGCGCGCGAATTGCATGACGATTTTGGCCAGGTGTTGACCGCGGTCGGGGTGATGCTGCAGCGCGCCGGACGCCGCGCTGCCCGCGAGGGCGATGCGGAGCTGCGTGAAGTGCAGGAGATCGTGCAGTCGACGCTCGAAAAGGTGCGCTCTCTGTCGCACGCTCTCCATCCCGCCGCGATTGAGGAGCTTGGATTCGAGAGCGCGATCGATCAATATCTTCCGGATTTCGAGCGGCAAACCGGGATTGCCATTCGATACGAAAAGTCAGGCCCGAGCCGGGACGTCGATCGTAGCGTGGCCATCCACTTGTACCGCGTCATGCAGGAGGCGCTGAACAATACCGCGCGCCATTCGCAGTCGAGCCGCGCCTCGGTGCGCCTGCGCTTCCTGGCGGAAGAGATGGTCCTGGAGGTGGAGGATGAAGGCGTGGGATTCGGCAATCGCGAGAAGCCCGGGATGGGACTGGTTTCCATGCGGGAGAGGGCGGAGATGGTGAACGGAAGAGTAGAATTCCTGGATCGCAATGGCGGCGGAGCTTTAGTGAGGTTAACCGTGCCGCTCGCATCTGAGGAGGCACATGCCTGAACGTCCCATCACCGTCCTGTTGGTAGACGATCACGCCCTGGTGCGCCGCGGCTTCCGGCGCATGCTCGAGGATGACGCTGAGATCTGCGTCGTGGGCGAGGCCAGCGATGGCCACGATGCAGTCGAGTTGGCCGCGCACTTGAAGCCGGCCGTAATCGTCATGGACTTCGCGCTGCCCAGCATGAATGGCGCGGTGGCCACGCGGCAGATTTTGAAGACGAATCCCGAGACTGCCGTGCTGATCCTCAGCATGCATTCCGAGCCTACCTACGTCCGGACGTGCCTGGACGCGGGGGCGCAAGGGTATCTGCTCAAGAACGCTATGGATCTGGAACTGGTTGCGGCAGTGAAGCAGGTAGCCGCGGGCGCGCAGGTACTCGACCCGCGCCTGGGCTCGCTGGTTGCGCCGGTGGAGGAACCGACGCTGACGACTCGCGAGTTGGAGGTGCTGCAGTTGATCGTCAATGGACGATCCAACAAAGAGATCGCGACGGTGCTGGGCCTCAGCGCGAATACGGTGGCGGTGCATCGCGCCAATATCATGCAGGCGCTCGGGATTCACAATACGGCGGAGATGGTGGTCTATGCCATTCGGAAAGGGCTGGTGAGTATCGCGTGACCAGAACGCCGAGTTTCGTGTTGGGGCTCCTATTTCTCCCGGCGACCGCTTCTGCACAGGTTGCGTCTTCCAGTTCAACAGCACGGCCGGCGTTCGAGGTGGCCTCGGTCAAGTTGAATTCCGCTTGCGGCAACCAGCGAGGGCCGAATATCCGCCCCTCGCCCGGCAGACTCAGCTTATCGTGTGTCTCGCTGCGTCGTCTCATCAGCACGGCCTATGGCGCGTTCGCGGACGGCGTCATCCGGTGGGTTCGTCCAGAAGTATTGGGCGGCCCAGCCTGGGTCGATTCCGACCTTTACGATATTGAAGCCAAAACGGGAAATCCCGCCACCTTCGAGCAGATAAATGGTGTCATGTTGCAAGCTCTTCTCGAAGAGCGATTCAAAGTCGAAGTCCGGCGGGAATTCCGGGAAATGCCCGCCTACCTCCTGACCGTGGCAAAGAGCGGAGCCAAGCTTCGAGCCGCCAAGGGCGCCAATTGCGTGCCCGAGGATCCTTATGGCGGCCCGCCACGCTTCGGGCGTAGTGAGCCATTTCTTTGCGGAAGAGTCAGAGAAACATCCAACAATGAAGGGAAGGTCGTGGAGGGCTACGACGTTTCGATGTCCGATATCGTCAACCAGATTCTGGTACGGTACGTGGACCGGCCGATCATCGACAGGACCGGCCTGACGGGAAAGTTCGATGTTCATCTGACAATGCTCCCGACCATCATGCCGAAGGGGCCGGTCCGCCTGAATGGTGTCGACGTCGGGAGCCTGCCGCCGCCCTCGGACGACGATCCGTTGGTCTTCTCCTTCGTGGAACAGCAACTGGGCTTGAAGCTGTCTTCAGGCAAAGGCCCGGTAGAATTCCTGATCATCGCTAACGCTGAGAGGCCCTCGGCGAACTGATGGGGTCTTATCATGACCAAGGCAGCGGGTTGCTTTCCTTTCCAGCCATGATGACCCGGCGGTCGTTCCTGGGCGCCGCGGCTGCCTCTTGTCTGTCTGCGGCGCCCGACCTGGGCTTTCGTCTCACCGACGTCACCTCAGCGGCGGGAATCGCGTTTCAGCACAACAGCGGTGCGTTCGGCGAGAAGTATCTTCCCGAGACCATGGGTCCCGGCTGCGCTTTCTTAGACTACGACAACGATGGCTGGCTCGACATCCTCATCGTGAACGGCGCCGACTGGCCGGGTCACAAACGGCAACGGAGTACTCCGCACCTGTACCGCAACAATCGCAACGGCACCTTCACCGACGTAACCGAGCGAGCAGGGCTAGCCGTAGAGATGTACGGCATGGGGGTGGCGATCGCGGACTTCAATAACGACGGGTTCCCCGACATCCTGATCACGGCCGTCGGCCAAAACCGCCTTTTTCAGAACACCGGCCAGGGCCACTTTGTCGATGTCACCGCCAAGTCGGGCCTGGATGGCCGAAGCGCTTTCAGCACGTCAGCCCTCTGGTTCGATTTCGATCGCGATGGGCTGCTGGACCTGCTGGTCTGCAACTACGTCAAATGGTCGCCCGACCGCGACGTCTTCTGCAGCGTCGATGGCAAGCACAAGTCGTACTGTACCCCCGAGGCGTACCACGGCTCGACCTGCTGGCTGTTCCGAAACCGCGGCAACGGCACCTTCGAAGATGTCACGGCGAAGAGCGGCATCTTCGACGCCACATCGAAATCGCTCGGCGTGGCCTTGCTCGATCACGAGCATGACGGCTGGCCCGACATCCTGATTGCCAACGACACCCAGCCCAACAAACTCTACCGAAACCAACGGGACGGGACATTTGAGGATATCGCCGTGCGCGCCGGGGTTGCCTTCAGCGAAGACGGCAAAGCGCGCGCCGGAATGGGCGTGGACGTGGCGGACGTGGACAACAACGGGTCGCCCGTAATCGCCATAACGAATTTCGATAACGAGATGATGGCGCTCTACCGCCTCAAGAACGCTACGTCCTATAGCGACACAGCGATCAACGCCGGCATCGGCCAGGCGTCCCGTGAGAGCCTGGGATTCGGTTGCGCATTCTTCGATGCGGACCTGGACGGGCATCTCGACCTGCTGGCGGTCAACGGTCACATTGACGAAACCGTTCGCCACATCCGCAGCAACGCCGGGTACGCCCAGCCGCCGCAACTGTTTCTGAACGATGGACGCGGAAGGTTTCGCGAAGTCGCAGCGTCGGCCGGCAGCGGTTTCGCCGCTCCCAAGGTGGCCCGCGGCCTGGCACTCGGCGACTTCGACCGGGATGGCGATGTCGACGTCCTGATTACCACCAATCACGGGCCGGCATACCTGTACCGCAATGACGTTGCTTCGGGGAATCGCTCGCTGCAGTTGAAAGCCATCGGAACGAAATCCAATCGTGATGCCATTGGCGCCGTGGTGCGCGTCTGGACGCCCGAGGGGACTCAGTCACGCATGGTGAAGACGGGATCGAGTTACCTCTCGCAGTCCGAGATCGCGTTGACGTTCGGACTGGGGAAGCGGGACCGTGCGGATCGCCTGGTAGTGGAATGGCCGGCGGGCGGCGTTCAGGAATTCAAGAACGTCGCCGCCGGCCGCTATCAGTGTACGGAAGGCGGGCAGTTGAAACCTTGGTGACTAACGAGCCGCGACGGTTAAGGGAGCGTCCTTGGCTCGCATCGAGCCCCTATGCCAGGTCGAACTTCTCCAGGTGAAGCTGGCCGTCGCTCTTGACGATTACGGTGCGCCCCAGAATCTCTTCCAGTTCTTGCAGGAAGGTATTCTGGTTCGACTTCAGCATCTTCGCCACGTCGGGCGCCACGCGCAGCATCACGTCTTTGCCCTCTACCACGCGCGCGATCTTGTGAGCCTCCTGCAGGATCTCACCAACAACCGTCTGAGCGCTCTTGACGTACCCCGCGCCCTCGCAATAGGGGCAAGGCGTACACAAGGTCCGCTCCAGACTTTGCTTCACGCGCTTGCGGGTGATCGCCACCAGTCCGAAATCGTTGAACTGGAGAATCTTGTAGGGCGCGCGGTCGGCCCGCATCGCCTCCTCCAGCGCCTGCATCACTTTCTGCCGGTTCTTACGCTCATCCATGTCGATGAAATCGACCACGATGATGCCGCCCAGATCCCGCAGGCGGATCTGCCGTACGATCTCCTTGATAGCGTCGGTATTGGTCTTGACGATAGTATCTTCGAGCCGGTTCGACTTGCCGACGAATTTGCCGGTATTGACGTCAATCGCCACCAGCGCCTCGGTCTGATTGATGACGATGTAGCCGCCGGATTTCAGCCACACCTTGGGCCGCAACGCCTTCTCGAGTTCGCTGGTGATCCCGAACTCCTCGAAGATGGGCGTCTGGCGCGTGTACATCTTCACGCGATTGACGAACGGCGGCTGGAAGCGCTGCACAAAACGCAGAACGCTTTCGTAGACCTCTTCGCTATCCACCCAGATGCTCTTGAATGCGGAAGTCAACTGGTCGCGCAAAACGCGCTCCACGACGTTCAGGTCGTGGTGGATCAACAGCGGCGCAGGCTTTCGTTCGGCCTTCTGCCGCATATCGAGCCACATGTTGTAGAGGAACATCATGTCGGCTCGCAGCTCTTCTTCGGTGCGTCCTTCGCCCGCGGTCCTGACGATGTAGCCGCCCGAAATGCCGGTGCGATTCGACTGCAGAACGCGCTTCAGCCTGGTGCGCTCTTCTTCACTCGGGATCTTGCGCGAGACGCCGATATGGTCAACCGTCGGCATGTAGACCAGAAACCGGCCGGGTAGCGCGATGTGCGAGGTGATGCGCGCACCCTTCTGCCCCAGAGGCTCCTTGGCAATCTGAACGATGATTTCCTGGCCTTCCCGGAGCAGATCGCTGATCGAAGGCGCACCGCTCTTTTCCACCCGGGCGACGGGCGCCGGAGGTGCGGCAGTTGCCGGCGGACCACTTCGCTGCTCGGGAGCATTCCGCGGACCTGCATCTTGGGCACGCTGCTCGACGGGGGCACCCTGTCCGCCCTGCTGTGGGCCGCGCGGTGCATCGTTGGGACCGCCTCGGCCATCGCGTCCTCTGCGGCGCATGCGGCGCGAGGTGCGGTGCAAATAGCGCGGATTCTGTTCGCGTAATGTGGCAGTCAAACTGGTGGGAATTCGAGCGGGTTCGGGACCCTCGGGTTCGACAATTGCTTCCGCCTCGTCTGCGGAATCGCCTGCCTCCGCGGCTTCGGCCTCTTCACCGGCGGACGCCTCGGTCGCGAACTCTTCCTCGCCGGATTCTTCGGTCGAAGCGGCAGCCGTTTCCACTGCCTCGGGTTCCGCGGCATCCGACGGAATCACATCCACGTCTTCGGCAGTTTCCGCCGACTCGGCTTCGGCAACCGGAGGTGCTGTCTCTTGGGTGTGTGCCGTCTGCGTCTCAGCGTGTGCGGCAGCGGTCTCGGCGGCCTCTTCCGCCACCGATTCCTGGACCTCTTCCATGGCTTCTGCCAACTCGGCCGGGGGTTCAGCGACGGGTTCCTCGGCGATTTCGGAAACGGCCGTCGCGATTTCGGAGGCCACCGGCGCTTCCGCGATTTCGACGACCGCAACCACTTCCTCGCCGGCGTCCGTTTCACCTACTGCCACGACTTCCACCAAAGTCTCGGACGGTGACCACTCTGGCGAGGGCTCCTCCGCAGATACCATCCCTGCGGGTTCTTCCTCGAACGCGGATTCTTCCCCATCCGTTTCGAAAGCGGCCTCCTCGCGCGACTCCTCATCCTCTTCCGAACCGGGTCTGGAGTACTTCGCCAGCGACTCGCCCGGCAACACGAAGAAGTCGTCTCCTGACTCGACGCGAGGCGGCGCCGTGGCTGGCGCTGGCGTGGCTGCGGATTCAACTGGAGTGGGTCGCGGCGGTGCGCTTTCCTCGGTTCCACCTCGTGGTCCCGGTGAATAGAATTTGGAATCGGGGAGTCGGCCGCCTCCCTTCTGACCTCTACGCCTCCGCGAACGGCGGCCGCGGCGATCCCGATCGTCGCGACCGTCGCGGCCATCGCGACGCTGGTCCTGGCCAGGAGCGGGGGCTGGCGGTGCTGCCGCCGACGACGGAGGCGCGGCTGCTTCCACGGGCGGCGGGCTCGCTTCCGGAGCGGAACTCCTTACCTCGACCGGCTCGACGGTCTCGGCCGGCGGAGCCGCAATCGGAGGCAGCGCTGCAACCGGGACAGATATGGACGGACGGTCCAACTTAAAGACTTTGTCCTCCACGCTCGTCACAATCTTGTCGTACTCTTCGTTATCTTCGAAGAAGTCCGAGACATAGAGGAACGCGTCCCGATCCAGGCCAATATCGACAAAGGCCGACTGCATGCCTGGCAGCACGCGAGTGACTCTGCCTTTGTGAATGCTTCCCGCGAGAGAGTATTCGTTCTCGCGCTGATGATAAACTTCGACCACCTGGTCGTCTTCGATAACCGCCACGCGGGTTTCGTGACGATTCGCCGAAATCACCAACTCCTTTGACATCGACACCTCCAAAGGAGCATGAAGAGGACGTATCTATGGAAAGGTGGGCGCCCTGCGTGGCTCTCGGTTTCCACGAACTGCCGGGAAACAAAAACAAAACACTTACAAGATCACGCTGGCCGAAGGTGGAGCTGCATTCCTCATACACCATCCGGCCGGGAACCACTCTTCAAACCTGGGAGAGCGCTTTCGCGCCACCATCCCGAGGGGTCGTCTACAGGCTCCCGAAAAATCTGAAATTTGATTCGGGCAGTTTCGCCCGAGAAAGTGACTTCCCGGACCCGCCACCCGGTTTAATTCACGAACCTTCTGAGGCGGACACTATTTACCAGCCCCAATGCTAAGAAACTCGACCAGACACTCGAACCGCCAGCGCTCATGAAGGGAAGCGGAATGCCGGTCACCGGCATGCTCCCGGCTACCATCCCCACATTCACCAAAATGTGGAACAGCATCAAGCCGGCTACTCCCATGCAGATGTACATTCCCGCCCGATCAGGCGCTGTCTGCGCATTCTGGACGATGCGCATCACCATCACAAAATACAGGGACAATACTACCACCACACCAACGAAGCCGTGCTCCTCGGCAAAAGCCGAGAAGATAAAATCTTTGTGCGGCACGGGCAGAAAGCGAAGCTGGGTTTGAGTCCCCTTAGTCACGCCCTTGCCGAACATACCGCCCGACCCAACCGCGATTTTGGACTGGATCAGTTGGTACCCGGTACCCTGCGGATCCCGATCGGGATCCAGAAACCCCACCAATCGCGCCTTCTGATAGTCCTTCAGGAAGTGCTCCCCTAGAGGCAATATCAGGACTGCCACCAACGCGATCGCCGCGACATATTTCCATCGCAGTCCAGCAATGAAGGCACCCACCACCAGGACGGACACATACGTAAGCGCCGTTCCCAAATCCGGTTGTTTGAAGACCAGAAACGCGGGCACCGCTACCAACAACGAAAGGATCGCCATCTCCCGAATATCCAGTTCTTCTGTCTTTAATTCGGTAAGATAGCGAGCTACCAACAATATTATCACCAGCTTGACAAATTCCGATACCTGTAAGTGGAGTCCTCCGCCCAAAGGAATCCAGCGGCGCGACCCGAACGCCGACTCCCCAATGATATAAGTTCCCAGAAGTGACACCACCGACCCGATAAACAGCATAGGGACGTAGTGCAAAAGGGCGTGGTAGTCCACGGCCATGATGAGCCACATCAGGAACAGACCGCCCAAAACGTAGAGGATCTGCTTCCACCAGGCGCCGTGAAACTCGGTTTCGAAGGTGGCACTATAAATCTGCAGAACACCGACCCCGCAGATCACCATAGTGATGAGGAGCAGCGGCCAGTCGATGTCGCGCAGTGAGAATTGTCGCATGTTATTTGGGGGGCCGGGAAGGCGAGGCTTGGGGTTTAGGGGTTGGGGGTTGGGGGATCGCCGCCGGAGCGGGTGAGGCTGATTGGCTAGCTGTGCCCGGGGTTCCCGGCTCCTGCTGTTGGGGTTTTGCCACCGGCACTCGTGCGGGAGGGTCAGCCGGAGCGGGTGTTTCCATGGTTCCCGCATCCGCCGGCGCCGCGGACTTGTCATCCGCGGCCGGAGTCGCCAACCCCGAACCCCCAACCCCCAACCCCTGCTTCTCTGGCCCCTGTGTTGCCGTCGGCAGTCCCAGCCCGCTCATCGCTGCGAGCCGGGCGGCGTTGGCCGATTCCATCTGTTGGTACGCGGCGAGGCGCTTCTTTTTATCGAAATAGGCCGCCAACACGTCGCGGACGATCGGGGCGGCGAACTGGCCGCGGTAACCATGCTCGAACAGTGCCACCACGACGATCTCCGGCGCTGAGCGGGGAGCTAAGCCCTCGAACCAGGCATTGTCTTTGAGTTCCTGACTCTTGGAGGAGCCTGCTGCCTTCACGTACTCGTTGGAAGCCAGTTGCGCCGAACCAGTCTTACCGAATACTTCCACGTAGGGCAAGCGCGCACGGCCGCCGGTCCCTCCACCCTCATTGACCACGCCGTACATGCCGTCGACGATATCCTTCACGTTTTGTGGATTGAGTGCCCATTCCACCGGGACGTCCGGCTTCTCGTTCTTCAAGAGATGGGGCCGGTGCCACGAGCCGCCCAGCGCCAGACCGCCAATCGCGTGCGCCAGTTGGATCGGCGTCACCGTCAGATAGCCTTGCCCGATCGCCACCGGAATGGTCTCGCCGGCATACCATTTGGTACGCATCGTGCGTAGTTTCCATTCGGTGGAGGGCATGATGCCGCTCTTCTCGTGCGGCAAATCGATCCCGGTCGGCTTGCCAAATCCAGCCATGTTGCCGTAGAACGCGATGTTGTCGATTCCAGTCTTATTGCCAACGGTGTAAAAGTAGCTGTCACACGACTCGACGATGCCCCGATGCAGCGACAACGAACCGTGCGTTTCCAGGCAGTGGTAGTAGTGCCCGTAGAAGGAAACTCCGCCAGAGCAGTGAACGGTGAACTGATTGTCAATCGCGCCCGATTCCAGCCCTGCGATTGCAGTGAACGGCTTGAATGTGGATCCGGGTGCGAATTGCGCCTGAATCGCCCGGTTGATCAGCGGGCCGTCTGGATTGTCTGCGATCAGGCGATATTCCTTGGCTTTCATGCGCGTGGAAAACTTGTTTAGGTCGAAGGTTGGACGGCTTACCATCGCCAACACTTCGCCGGTCCTGGGATCGAGCGCCACTACGGCGCCCTTCTTGCCTTCCATCGCCAGTTCAGCTACCGCTTGCAGGTCGAGGTCGATGGTGAGCTGCAAGTCCTTGCCGGCCACCACGGTCTTTTGTTCCATGGCTTTGCCGCGCACCTGCCCGCGATTGTCCACAATGACCTGAGATTGTCCATTTACGCCGGTGAGCCAGTCGTTGTACTGCCGCTCGATGCCGAACTTACCGACAATGTCACCCTGGTTGTACTTCGCGAATTCCGGTGAGTCCAGCTCGTCCTCACTGATTTGCCCGGTGTAGCCGATGAGGTGAGCCATCATCCCGTTCTGCGGATAGATCCGGCGCTGCGAAGGAATCAGTTCCAACTCGGGAAAGAAATCGCGGTGCGAGTCGACGAAGGCCAGGTCGGCCGGCGTAAGCTCCTGCTTGACCACGATGGGAACGTATTTCGGCGCGGTCTTGAGCTTCTTAACCTGAGCCGCCAAGTCGTTGAATTCCAGATCGAGCCCCTGAGCGATCGGGCGAAGATGCTCTTCCTTAAGCGACTCGCGGCGGAGGATCAGGCTGAACGACGCGTGGTTGTCGACGATCACGCGTCCATCGCGGTCGAGAATGCGTCCCCGAGGCGCCAGAATCGGGATCGATTTAATACGGTTCTGCTCGGCGCGCTCACCGTAGAATTGCGGATTCTGCACCTGCAACGCCCAGAATCCAGCGATCAGAAAGAGGAAGACGCCGACCGTAACATATTGAAATACCGCGATCTTCCCGGCTGCGAAGTGGGTATCGTCGCGCAGCGGAATCGGCGGTCTTTCAGTTACTTGTTGTTCCTCGAGGTCGGGATCGACGGGGGGAAGAATCACAAACCGGGCTTCTCTTATCAGTGTAGTGGAGCAGACGGCAGTCGGCAACCGCTGGGGAGCAGAGGATTCACGGTGCCTGCGGGTCGTGTCACCAGGTAGTTTGGATTCAGATCAGCTCATTAAAAACCAAATTCGCTAGAGCGGCACGGGTCATTTCAAGCGCTAGCGACAGCCGCGGTAGGCGGCTTCCGCCAGCGGCACATTACCTTTCCACTGATCCTGAATCGGATTTCCCAGTCCTTGTAATTCACGATAGCGGTCCAGACTCTGCTGCAGCAGCGTGCATGCCTGATCCGTGTTCACAGAGCGCAATGCCTTGCCCAACCGAAAATGCGCATTCGCTTCCAGGACCATGGCGAAGGGATGTCCGGGAGCCCGCTCCAGATAGATTTCCGCAGCCGTCATCGATTTCCGGATCTCCTCCCGCGCCGCCGGAAGATCTCCAGCGTGCTCCTCGAGCTCCGACTTCAGCTCGTGCGCGTAATTTTGGAAAATCAGCCAGTTCACGTTCTGTGACGCAGGCCGGTCGACAATCGCAGTGGCGCGGTCCACGAAGGGCGTCGCCTCCCGGAAACGGTGCAGGGTCATCAGCCCCGCGCCGATCTCGGAGGCGGCACTTCCCACATTCAGCAGCAACTCGGGCTGGCTCGGGTCTCTGGCGCTCATCAGTTCCGCAACCTCCAACTGGCGGTAGCTCGCACGCAATGACTCCTGCAGTCTTCCCACTTTCTGCAAGACATTGGACCGGTTGGTAACGGCCAGTCGCAAAGTCGACAAAACGCCCAGATTGCCGGGATCCTCGCGCAGCAATTCCTCCAGCACTTCGACGGCTTCCGTGAGGGCCAGGGCGTCATCCACCAACCCTTTCTCGTAAAGCACCACAGAAGCTCGTGTCAGCACCGTCGCGGCCGTTTCCCGGCACGAAATCTCGCGGCACCCGGGCGCCTCGCGCACCAGCCTCACGGCGGTGCGCGCCTTGTCGATCGCCTCCTGCGTGAGTTTGGGATCGGCTAACCCATAGTCGTCATCGCATAGCGCCAGTTGCATCAGCGAGATGGCGATCCCTTGGGGATCCAGTGGCCGCGGCGGAAGCTGTTCACTTTCGCGCACAGTTCGCCGCGCATACTCGATCGCCCGCTTGCCATCACCGTTACGCTGCGCCAGGCGCGAGGCCGCGAAATACGTCTCCACTCGCTCCTGGTGAAGAGCCGGCCGGTTCGCGGCGGCTGCGGGCAACGCGTCGAGTCCACGCATGCCCTCTTCCAACAGAGCGCCGGCCTCGACGAGCCGGCCTTCATCGGTTTTTACCGTGGCCAATCTTGCGAGCGCGGCTATGAGCTCCAAGCGGTCGTCTACACTGCCGTCCTGGCGCTTGACGAGCACCTTCCAGAGCGACACTGATTTTTGGAGGCTGGCCTCCGCCGCACTCAGCTTCCCGAGATTCGGCACGCGCGTATAGCCGGCGATTTCGCCGATCTTGCGGTACCCGGACGCGATTTCGCGTTCCAACTGGGGATCGTCGCCAGCATCCTGGAAGACGCTATCCAGGTATCGGACGGTGTCAGCCGCGATCTGTTCGCGCAATTCGGTCGACCCGGGAAGCTTACTGAGCCGTCCTTCGTACTCGAACATCACCGAGTGGGCGAGGCCGCGCACGTCCTCGAAACGCCGTTGCGCCAGCCGCCCCTGGCGCAGCGCGGTCAGCGTCGTCACCGCTACGATCGCGACAATCCCACAAGCCACCGCGATGCCGAGGCGATTTCTGCGAACGAACTTGCCGGCGCGGTACCGCACGGTAGCCCGTCGTGCGAGTACGGCGCGGCCCTCCAGGAAGCGCCGCAGATCGCCAGCCAGTTCCGCGGCAGACGCGTAGCGCCGCGCGGGATTGCGTTCCAGCGCCTTCAGCAGAATGCTGTCGAGATCCCCCGCCAGGTGATTCGCATGACGGCTGGGGGGAGCGGGGCTGGACTCGGTGACGGCCCGGATGGATTCGAGTGCGTTCAAGCCTGCAAGCTCGTGGGGCGGGTGTCCCGTCAGAATCATGTACAGCACAGCGCCCAGAGAATAGATGTCGCTGAAAGTGGCTACCGGCTCTTGCAAGAGCTGTTCCGGGCTGGCATACGAGGGCGTCAGTGCCTGCATGCCGGTGCGCGTGTGCTCGAGCGACCCTTCCTCGTCGAGAAGTTTAGCGATTCCGAAGTCCAGGATTTTGGCCTGTCCGTCGGGGGTCACCAGGATGTTCGAAGGCTTCAAGTCGCGGTGCACTACCAGATTGCGGTGGGCCACATCGATCGCATCCACCACCTGGAGAAAGAGCTGAACCTTAGCGCGCACACTGAGACGCTGGCAGAACTCGTCGATGGGCTTGCCATCCACGTATTCCATCACCAGGTAAGGTTCGCCGTCGCGAGTGGCGCCTCCGTCCAATGCACGCGCTACGGCCGGATGATCCAGGAGCGCCAGGATGCGCCTTTCGGTCTGAAACCGCATCGCCATGGTCGAATCGCAATAGCCGCGAATCAGTTTGAGGGCAGCGTGTTTGGCGAAGACATCGTCGGCGCGCTCCACCAGATAGACCCGGCCCATGCCGCCTTCGCCGAGAAGCCGGAGGATTCGCCACGCGCCAATCTGCTGTCCCACCCGGGCGTCATCCATTGCGGCAAGAGCCAGGGGAGGGGCGCCGAACAAGTCGGGCGAATCGGAATAGTTGCGGCACACGTGTAGCACCGCCTCGCGCAGCTCTGCGTCTGCACCACACTCGCGATCCAGAATCGCGTCGCGGTCACGAGCGGGGATATCCAGAAGAAGCGATGCCACGTCACAGACGCGCTTCCATTGACCGGTATTGAATTCGTTCAGGCGCACGTTTCCGATTTTTCCTACCGTCGCACTTGCCCTTGAACCAGGTACTGGTGGATTCGGCGCAGAAAGTGACAATATGGTACTCCATTTTGAAAAACCGATGTCCTGTCTGGCACGTTTGTTATGCCGTTTGCGTGTGTAGAAGTAGGAGGGAATGTCCGGGAATCCGGACGTCTTTCAAAATGGCGAATCGAATTGGGCGGTTTTGGTGCAGAGCGACACATCGGCAGCCGATGTGGCCCATTTGCGGCAAATACGTTTGCCCGCGATGTCTTCGTGAGTACCCGGTGGATTGGGAGAGCCCCGTTGCCCCCCGCGAACATTCTGGGCCGCCGCACCGACGCGGCCAGCCAGCCGTATCTACAGCCTTCACGGCTTCGGTCAAGCGCTACCCCGTGATCTTGTAAACTGGCGCACCGTTGAAGAGGGGGACCATGTTGCCCTGTTACAATAAGGTCGCCATGGACCAGGGCGAAGTCACCGCACTGCTACGCGCCTGGGGATCAGGCGACCGATCGGTCGGTGACCAGCTTTTCCGCAGCATCTACAAAGAACTTCACACTCTGGCACAGTACCATTTGCGCGGGCGGCCGGAAGCCACAGTCAGTCCGACCATGCTCATCAACGAGGCCTTTCTGCAATTGGCGGCGGAGCCGAAAAGCGACTGGCGCGACCGTGTGCAATTCTTCGCCTTTACGGCGACCGTGATGCGCCGCCTGATGATCGGCTACGCGCGGCGGCGTGGCGCGGAGAAGCGGGGCGGGGGATTCGAATCGATCGTCTTCGATGAGTCGATTCACGCGCTGTTGAACCGGGGGATCGATGTGGAAGCACTGGATGAAGCGCTCAACGCGCTCGATAGGCTCGATTCTACACAGGCCCGTATCGTGGAACTGCGCTTCTTCGGGGGGCTCTCTGTGGAGGACACGGCCGAGCATCTGAACATGTCGCCGCGCTCGGTCATCCGACACTGGGGCCTGGCTAAGGCCTGGCTGGCCGATCATCTGGCGAATTGACTCGATCGAAGAGCGCTCCCATTTGTCCCGGCACGGTTTTACGATACCCCCAACCGGCAATCTTCGGTCCGTAGCGCTCTTCCCAACTGTGAGCCACTTCGGAGCCAGGCGTGACGAGCACTACCAGATGGAGGGGACGGGACTCCGCTGGCAACGCGTCCATCTCTTCCGGCAAGAGCGAACGAACGGCGGGATTCATCGGGCTTCCAACGGCGACCAGATGGCCTGCGAAGTAGCCGCCATCGGGCAGCGCCAACTCCGCGAGGTTCCGCCCGGCAACGGCGCGAATTTCCGGTTTCAGATCGTTCCAATCCACAGTCCATCGGGTCCGGTTGCGTTCTACGAGCAGAGGAGAGATCGCTACGAGGCAGGCGACCGCAGCGGCCACGGCGTGCCGGCCGAAAGCGTAGACCACCGCGAGGGCCAGGATCGCAAACCCTGCGACTACGAGAGGCGGGAAGAGGTTAAGGTGGCCGTAGAGCAGGTAGAGGCGGCTCGCAAGATTGACGAGCACTAAGGGGAACGCGAGCCACGCCCACCGGCCGATCATCGTGACCAGGAGCAGTTCGCTCACTGCGAGCACGCCATCGACATAGCGGATGGTGTTGAGGCCGTTCAGAATGAACGCCAGGTCGCCTGAGTATGCGCTCGCGCTGAACACCGATCGGAAATACAGGAACCATCCAGCCAAAAGGAACAGCGAGAGCCAGTCGAGTGCCGCAGGCCTGGCGCTGGTCCGGAGCCACGACAGTGCAGCCCATCCGCATCGGGCTGAGGCAATCAGCAATGTGGCGGCGAGGACCAGGGGGAAAAGAAAGCCGGCCGGCGAGATGCCACCTGCCGGGAGAAACAAAGCACGCCAGAGACGCGGATCGTGCAGGCTGTACAGGATCGATGTATTGGACAGGTCCGCAGTGCCGGGCAGATGCAGGAATGCGAGATTGATCTGGAAGGGGTAGAACGGGCTGCCATAGAGCAGCAGATTGTGGAGGTAGTAATGCCCGCTGGTGAGCAGGAAGAAGGCAAGGATCAGGATGGCGGCCTTCCAATGCCGCAACACTTCCCGCCCGCGAAGGACGCAGACGATGGCGATGGCGGCACCATCCTCGAAGATGCCCGTATACTTCACCGTGCTGAAGGCTATGCCGAAGGCCAGAATCGCCAGATCGAAAGTCGCGAGCGGTCCTTCAACGGCACGGAGAATCACCAGGGCCAACAGAACGAATCCGACTCCGTGCAACACGTCATTTTTGAGCGTCGGGACGCCGGACGGCCCATACCAGTAATGCTGCATCACCACGGCGCCGAAGATGGCCCATCGGAGCAAGTTGGGCGAGATGAGCAAATGCCGCCCTACCAGCCATAAGGCCAGTGCCATGAGAACCACGGCCTTCAACGCAAGCAGCGGAAAAAAGAGATCGACGCGGGTGACCATCCACACGGGCGCGAACGACAACTCCCAGAAGGCCACGTAGTTCGTCGCGAATGTGTACGGACTCGCGCGGTTCGAGAGCCACTCGATCAAAAAGTGAAGATAGTTGATGGAATCGATCTCCTCCACCGGCTTGAAGGAGAGCAGCGCCAGCGGGACCGTGAGTGCGGCGATCAGAGCTGCTGGGAAGTTCCGCCCTTTCGCCCAGATCGGCAGGCGGAGGGGCATACCCCAGGTCGCAACGACGCACACCGCGGCGGCGATCCAATACGCCGCTTGCGAATTCCAGTGTGCGTAGGAGAACGCCGCGGCGATCGACGACTCGAGGGTCACCTGGATGGCCAGCGCCGTCAGCCAATACTGGGGCGCACTGATGGGTGTGCTCCACTTACCCGCCAGCTTCAGCGCCGCCCAAAACAACGCGGCTTCCCAGCAAGCGAACCTGGCTACGGCCAACAGCATCGCGCTCGCCGGCATGGCTTAATATTTTGACCTGAGAATCGCTACCACCACGCCCAGATACAGGATGGCGTCTATCTGGAGCGGCCGGTCATTCAGAAAGATCTCCTCGGGACTGGCGCCCGCCTTGCGCTCGTAAACCAGATACAGATAGCGGAACACACCGTAGAGAAAGAGCGGCAGGGTGATCACCAACTCTTCGCTGTGTTCCGATTGAAAGGTGTAGAGCGAATAGCTGATGATGCCCGCACCGGTGACGATCGAGATCAGTTGATCGAGGAAGCGCACGCTGTAATTCGCGAGCGCGGGCCGATAGCTCAGCGCGAGGTTCTCGAGTCCAACCAACTCGGCGCGGCGCTTCAGCAGTGCCAGGGAGAGCGATAACAGCAGCGATACGACGAAAAGCCATGCCGACACTCGCACCGGGATGGCAAACGCGCCCGCCACCGGACGCATCACGAATCCCGCCGAAACCAGCAGCACATCAAGAATTGGCTCGCGTCGCAGTCCCAAAGAATAGCCCACGTTGCACAAGCCGTAAAGCGCCAGCACCAGCAGGACTTTATATCCCAGATATGCGGCCAATACGAATGCTGCGATCGCCAGACCCACGGCCGCCGCTGCAGCGCCTCGTGCCGATAGAGCTCCCGAAGCGATGGGGCGCAGTTTCTTGACCGGGTGGGCGCGGTCGCCTTCGCGATCGTAAATGTCGTTGAGCAGGTACACGGCGCTGGCGATCAGCGAAAATGCCGCCGCGGCTGCGCTGCTCCGCTTTACGGCTTCCAACGAAGTGAAACTGGCGGACGAAATCAACGGTACGAACACCAGGCCGTTCTTGATCCACTGCCGGGGACGGCAGGAAACGGCCAGTGCTCGTACTGCGCTCACGCCGTCTCCCGCAGCTTGTCGAGAAAATGAAACACGGAGACGCCGACCACAGCATTCAAAACGCCCAACAGCAGGGTCTTCTGCACTTCGAAGGCGAGTTGCTGGCCGAGCAGCGCGCGCGCCAGTACCCAATACATCACTTGCTGGAAGAGGTAGAAGAAAAACGACAGAAGCAGCCGGACCACGCCTTGATCGACATCGATGCGCGCTCCCACGGAGGCCGCGAAGTAGCCCACCAGCGTATTCACGATGCCGTAAACGCCCAGGGGGTTTTTCGATAGCGAGTCCTGGGCCAGGCCGACGACGCATCCCAAGAGCAGCCCGCTGATCTGGCTCCGCCGCATCAGCGCAAAGTACATCACTACCAGCAGCGGCATCTCCAGGAAACTCAAGAACTGGAAAAACATCGGCACGTAGGCTTGAAACAGGATCGCCGCCAGGGGGACAGCGAAGATCACCCACACACGGAAGCGGGAGACCTGTCCCTCGCGCTGGCTGCTGAGGAGGATACGGCCGCTTGAACTCATTCTTTGGGTGGGCCTCCCGGAGCGCCCGCGGCCTGATTGGACCGCCTGGCAGTGGGAGGCTGCGTACCGGGGGGCGGAGTGGCCGGGTTCGCGGGTTGGGGCGAACCGCCCTGGGCCCCAGTGGCTGTCCCCGGTTTCACCGGAAGTTTGGAGAAGTCCGGGGGCCTGGATCCCGGCTCACCCTCGCCGTAAGTGTGATTCTGCTGCTCGCCAACGGTCTTGTAGAGTGTGCGCAGACGGTCCGCTTCGGTGCCGACCGTTCCGGGCGGAAGTTCCCTGACCGGCGAACTCGAATTCGAATTCGGCGGAGGCGGCGCAATGTAGATCGGCTGATTATTCACGGGCGTGTCCGGAATCTCCTGGTGCACAGCCTCCGTCAGAATCAGCACATCTTCTTGTGCGGCTTTTAGACCGACCGGCTCCACCAGAATGTCCTGGAACGGCTGTCCCGGCCGCACGGATTTGACGATTCCCACGGGAAACCCGCTCGGGAAGACGCGATCGTCGCCTGAGGTGTAGACCCAATCTCCCACTTCAACCTTGTCTTCGGTGGGTACGTAATCGATTTTGCAGGTGGGTGTCCCGTCGCCCTTGAGTGTGCCGCGCGCTTGAGTCTTCTGCGTGACTACGCCCGCGGCGAAATCGGAGTCGGTAATCAACAACACCTCGGAAGCCGTAGGATAGGCTGCGCGCACGATGCCCACGATTCCATCCGGCGTCACCACCGCCATGCCGCGCATGATTCCCACAGACGAGCCGCGATCCACGAAGACGTCGCGCGAGTTCGATCCGGCACCCATCATAATGATGGTCGCGGCGACTGCTTTGGACGCCGTACGCGCCTGGAACATCGCCAGCGCCTGGGCCCGGTCCGCGCGATTCAGTTCGTTTCGCAAAAAGATGTTGTCGAGCTTGAGGCGGCCGTTCTCCTCACGCAGACGGCGATTTTCCCCGTCCGCGTCGTGCAGCATGATGTAGTTGTGGAGAAAGCCGGTGCTTCCACCGCGCAGGCCTTCCAGCAGGCGCGCCGCTGGGGATACCGCCGTCACCGCCCAAACCCGGATCACCCGCACATCCTGCTTATTCTTCACGCGAACGGCGATCAGGAGCAATTGCGCGAAGATCACCAGCAGCAGAACGGTGATGCTCCGGTACCGGTTAAGAAATCCTTCCATGCGCCCTTAGCAGTGCAGAAGATCTGCGGTCCGCTCGCCGTGCAGCATGCCTGCCACACCTGTCATTAGTCTATCGAAATCTTCCGCAGCAGCCGGAAGTCGCTGAGCATGCGCCCGGTTCCGAGCACCACGGAGGCCAGGGGGTCGTCCGCAATCGACACCGGGAGGCCGGTCTCCTCGCGGATGCGCTTGTCGAGGTTCTTCAGTAGAGCGCCCCCGCCGGTCAGCACAATTCCGCGGTCGCTGATATCGGCGCTCAGTTCGGGAGGTGTCCGCTCCAGCGCGACGCGAATGGCATTGACGATCGTGGCAACGCATTCCGAGAGTGACTCCCGAATCTCAGCGTCGTTGATGGTGATGGTGCGTGGCACGCCTTCGATGAGGTTGCGGCCCTTGATCTCCATGGTGATCGGCTTGTCCAGTGGGAACGCCGAGCCCACTTCCATCTTGATGGCCTCCGCCGTACGTTCGCCGATCAGCAAATTGTATTTGCGCTTCAGGTACTGCATGACGGCGTCGTCCATCTCATTGCCCGCCACACGCACGGACCGCGAGTAGACGATGCCGGAGAGCGAGATTACCGCAACGTCCGTGGTGCCGCCGCCGATATCGACCACCATATTTCCCGATGGCTCTGTGATCGGCAGCCCGGCTCCGATGGCCGCCACCATCGCCTGTTCCACCAGGTGCACTTCGCTCGCCTTGGCCCGGTAGGCCGAATCCATCACCGCGCGCTTTTCCACTTGAGTGATCTCACTGGGCACGCCGATGACGATGCGCGGATGCACCAACATCTTGCGCCCATGCGCCTTCTGAATGAAGTAATTCAGCATGCGCTCGGTGACTTTGAAATCGGCGATCACGCCGTCCTTCATCGGTTTGATGGCAACGATATTGCCGGGCGTGCGGCCCAGCATTTCTTTGGCCTCTTTACCGACAGCCTCGACCTCACCCGTGTTTTTGTTGATCGCGACAATCGACGGTTCGTTGACAACAATTCCCTTGCCCTTGGCATAAACCAGGGTATTGGCGGTCCCCAGATCAATCGCCAGGTCCGAGGAGAATAAGCTGAAAAGAGAACGTAAATTCATTGATGAAGGTGGTTCACTTCGGGAACAAGGATGCGCCTCCGCTGCCGGAGTGGAGTCAACTTGAATAGTAACACAATGCTACCGAGTCGTTTCGGCATTCGGACTTAGTGGACGCGCGAACAGCGTCGAGGGAGTCTCGACGCGGCAAACAGGAATTTTTGCGCCACGGCCACCTTCTGACGCCAAGCGTCAAAATCCGGGAGCGCAGGGCGGAATCGCCTGCGCCACCCTCGACAAGTCCTGCGTCTTCAGTGGTGGGGTACCCGGCCCGTTTGCGGGCGGGCCTTCACGTCACCTCACCTCACGGTCGCGGACGCAAGACACTGATGAGCCGCGCGCGTCAGTGTCAGAAGCTGTGTCGCTTGCTTACGCGCGCGGCTCGCAACGAGCCACGACCGTAAGGGAGTGATTTTTCGGGCAACCACTCATCAGAGGGCGGAGACGCTCCCTCAACAAGCGTCTGGCGATAGTTGGCACCTTCTGAAACGACGTGCTTAACGCCGCACGAGGTAGACAGCCACTTCTGCCCGTAGATTGGGAAGCGCCGTCACGCGGCGATTGCCGGAGAGGAAGTAGCGCCGCTCCACCTGCAAGCCCTCAAGCGCCGCCAGCTCTTCAAAATCCTGTACGGTCAGGAAGTGGATGTTGGGCGAGTCGTACCACTCATACGGGAACAGCTTGGTGCGGGGTGCCCGTCCGCTCTTCAACATGGAATACCGCACCGTCCAGTGCGCGAAATTGGGAAACGCCACAATCACCCTACGACCCACGCGCAGCATGTCCTGCAGTACGTGCCGGGGATAGAGTGTCTCCTGCAAGGTCTGGCTGAGGATCACATAATCGAAAGCCTGGTCGGGGTAATCGGCCAGCCCTTCGTCGATATCGCCCTGGTACACCGAGACGCCGCGGCTGATGGCCCTCTGCACTTTGATGCCTGAGATCTCCACCCCGCGGCCCTGCACGCCCTTATTCTCCGCGAGCCACTCGAGCAACTCTCCCTCGCCGCATCCCAGGTCGAGCACCTTGGTGCCAGGCTCCACGATTTCGCCAATGATGGCGTAGTCGCTGCGCCCCAGCAGATCGCGCACAAAAGCGGGTTTGCGAGTCGTCTGTGTGCTCATTGCACTTTCTCGAAGGTGCTGGACAGAAATCCGCGTACCAGGTCCGCCTGCTCGGCCACATCCACCAGAAACGAATCGTGTCCGTAGTTGGAATTGAGCTCGATATAGGCGACGTCGCAATTGCGCGAGCGCAGGGCCCGCACGATCTCCTGCGATTGGTAGCTCGGATAGAGCCAGTCGGAGCTGAAACTGATCACCAGGAAGCGCGCCCGCGCGCGCTCCAGAGCGGCCGTGAGTGACGACCGGCCGTTGGTGAGATCGAAATAATCCATGGCCTTGGTGATGAAAAGATAGGAATTGGCGTCGAAGCGATTCACAAACTGGCTGCCGCGGTAGCGCAGGTAGCTCTCCACTTCAAAATCCACGTCGAACCCGAACCCGAAATTATCTTTGCCTCGCAGGCGGCGGCCGAACTTCTCACGCATCGACTCATCGCTCATGTACGTGATATGGCCTACCATGCGTGCCACCGCGAGCCCGCGACCCGGCGGCTGTTTGCCGTAGTAGTTCCCCTCATTCCAGTCGGGGTCCGACATAATGGCTTGCCGGCCCACCTCATTGAAAGCGATCTGCTGCGCGCTGTGCCGCGTGGTAGTGGCAATGGGAATCGAGGAAACTACCTGATCGGGGTAGGAGACTGCCCACTCCAGCGCTTGCATGCCGCCCATGGACCCTCCAGAGACGGAAAGCAGCCGCTGGATCCCGAACCAGTCGATCAGCATCTTCTGCAGCCGAACCATATCGCCGATGGTGATCACAGGGAACGTCATGCCATAAGGGCAGCCGGTCGCCGGATTGACGGA
Organism: Bryobacteraceae bacterium; assembly: GCA_035295745.1. Taxonomy (GTDB): domain Bacteria; phylum Acidobacteriota; class Terriglobia; order Bryobacterales; family Bryobacteraceae; genus JAIQFL01. The sequence continues at coordinate 25,326 of DATGIL010000090.1, forward strand.
GCCCGGCCCGGTGGTACCCCGGCAGCCGCCTAATACATTGGTGCAGATGACGAAGTAGCGATTGGTGTCGAAGCCTTTCCCCGGTCCGATCATGTTGTCCCACCAGCCGGGCTTGCCGCTTTCCGGGCTGATGCCGGCGGCGTGCGCATCGCCCGAGAAGGCGTGTAGCACCAGGATGGCATTAGACTTGGCGGCGTTCAATTCGCCGTAGGTCTCGTATGCAATTTCGACGGGGGCAATTTTGGCGCCGCAATCGAGAGTGATGGAATCGAACTGAACAGTATTTACCGCGACGATCATCGGGAGGGTTGTCTTCATCTTAACAGGAAGGCTCCCGATCAGCTTGGCGAACTGGTTTCGCACCCGGGCATCGTGTTATAGTTTTCCAAATTGAAAATATTTGTACGAAATAATACCCGCAGCACTGTTTTGGCAGCCGCTGCGGAGATGGCGGATACCAGCGAGAAGCGGCGAACCGGCCTGCTCAAACACGAGAGGCTCAACCCGGGCGAAGGCCTGTGGATCGTCCCCTGCGAATCTGTTCACACGTTCTTTATGAAGTTTCCGATAGACTTGGTCTATCTGGACAAGCAAAAAAAGGTGCGCAAGCTGAGACACAAGGTGCCGGCGTGGCGTCTTTCCGCTTGTCTGAGCGCGCACTCCGTTCTGGAGTTGCCTGCCGGAACACTGGAGCAGACCGGAACGCAGGTAGGCGACGAACTGACCGTCGAAAAACTCGGCTGACATGCGGTTATGGCTCACTCTCGTGACGATGGCGGTGTTTTCTACGTCCTGCGTGCGCCAAACTGTAGCCGTCAAAGCTGTGCCCGCGCCGGCCCAGCCCCAGACCGTATGGGAGCGCCAGATCCGCAACGCCACAGACGCAGGTGAGGGTGACTATCAGCTCCGCGTGCTGCGCGAGAAGGTAGCTGCGGACGCCGAAAGTATTCCCCCGCGGCTCGAATTGGCGAAGGCATATCACGAGCGCGGATACCCGGATGTGGCACTCGAAATCTGCCGTTCCGCCGCCGAGCGGTTTCCGGCCTCCGGCGACTTGCAACTGGCTCTGGTGCGCGAACTCTATGCGATGCATCGTCCTGCGCAAGCCGTGGAAGGGCTCGAAGCGTTTCTCCGGCAGCATCCGCAGACGGCTCCGGACTATTTCTCCTGGCTGGGCATCCTCCGCGACGCCTTGGGGCAGTGGGCGCAAGGTGAGCCCGAACATCGCCGGGCGCTGGAACTGAATCCCGCGGCAGATTCGCTGCACAACAATCTGGGATACAACCTGTGGATGCAGCAAAAGAACCAAGCCGCCGTCGGCGAGTTCCGGGAAGCGCTGCGCATCAATCCCCGTTCGGAAGTCGCGCACAATAATCTGGCGTTGGCCCTGGCAAAGCAGGATGTCAATGCCGAGGCTGTGGCCAACTGGCAGTCCGCGGCGGATGCCGCCGTGGCCCACAATAATCTGGCGGCGGTGATGATCGAAAAAGGGAACTATCCGGCGGCTCGCAGGGAACTGGAGTTATCGCTGAGCTATAATAAGTACCTCCCAGCCGCCCTCAAGAACCTGGAATTGGTGTCTCGTCTGGACGGAAATCCGGCGCAATTTTCCGTCAAGTCAGACCAGACGGGATGGGAGCGATGGAAAGCCGGTTTTAAGCGGCTTTTCGTGGGACCGCTGGACGATCCGCGGAGTGATCCGGCCAAACCTGGGTCGCCCGCCACTGGAGAGCAACGATGAAAACGTTTTTGCTTCGGCTGATTCGCGACGAGCAGGGACAGGACTTGGTGGAGTACGCTCTGATCGTGGCTGCCGTGGGGCTGGCTTTGATCACCACGGTGAACCAGCTTTCGGCCGGAATCGTCAGCCTGTATCAGAGCATCACCGGCGACCTGGCGAGTATCGGCACTCCTGCACAATAGCGCCGAGGTCCAACCTTGCGGCCGCTCATTGCGTGGTTCGTTCCCGACTTGGCTCTGGCGACCGCGACGATCACGCTTTTCTACTGCCTGTTCTTCTTCCAGGGATACCAGAAGCTATTTCGTGATTCGGATGCGGGTTGGCACATTCGGACTGGCGAGGCGATTCTCGCGAGTGGCCACCTTCCGCGCACCGATCCTTATTCGTTCTCTCGTGAGGGAGAGCCCTGGTTCGCATGGGAGTGGGGTTCGGATGTATTGGTGGGGGCGATCGATCGTGCGGCGGGATTGCGCGGGGTAGCGCTGTTTTACGGCGGAGTGATTGCGGCTGGAGTGTGGCTCTGGTTTCGATTGCATTGGGACTTGGGCGGCGATTTTCTGCTCGCCTGCGCGATGGCGCCGCTGCTGTTGTCTACCTGCGAGATTCACTGGCTGGCCCGGCCGCACGTCATCGGCTGGCTCTTCGTGCTGGCGCTATTCCGGGGACAGGCTACGCAACTCCCGAATTGTAAAGTAAGTAGGCAATTCGGGAGTTGCGTAGCCTGTCCCCAGAATTCGGTCGAAATTGCGGTGTTTATGATCATCTGGGCGAACATGCATGCCAGCTTTTTCCTGGGGCCGGTGATCTTGGCGGTCCACGCGGCCGGATTGCGGAAAGCGGAGCTGCTGTGGCCCACGGCTATCGCGACGATCGCACCCCTGGCCAATCCTTATGGCTGGCACCTCTATGCCCACGTCTTCCGCTATCTTGCCGATTCGGAATTACTCTCCCGCATCAGCGAATTTCAGAGCTTCGACTTCCACTCGGCAGGAGCCGGACAGATTATCGCCGCCCTGATTCTCGCGATCGCAGGCGGCACCCTGTCGCTGGTGCGCCGGCGTTACGAGCACTTCCTGCTGGCCCTGGTATTCTCGGTCCTCGCACTACGCTCGGCGCGCATGCTGCCGATTGCCGCGCTCCTGCTGCTTCCCGTCGCCAATGGCGCCATCACTGCCACGTTCCACTTCCCATGGCGTGACTACGCAAAGCGTCTGCGCGAACTGGACTCCCTATGGAAAGGCTACGGACTCGTACCTATTGCGATGGGCGCCGCCTTCTCGCTGTTGCGCATCGTGCCCGCCGGGTTCTCACCCGAGGACTTTCCGGTGGCCGCTTATCCGCATGTCGCGGAGGATGCGCGCTTGTTCGCCCCGGACAAGTTCGGCGGGTACCTGATCTATCGCTCTAACGGAACACGTAAAGTTTTCTTCGATGGGCGCAGCGATTTCTACGGCCCCGACTTTTTGAAACGATACTCGCGGATGGTGCAATTGCGTCCGGGCTGGCGAGACATCTGGGATTCGTTTCACTTCACCCAGGCGCTGATGCCGAATGATTTCCCACTAGTCTGGGCGCTCGAGCAGATCGGCTGGAGGCCGCTCTATCAGGATGGCACCGCCATCCTGCTGACACCGCCGGCAACATGAGGATGGTGCGTGTGCTACAACAGTACATCGTCGCAGCCATGAGGTATCAATGGATCGACAGAAGAAGCTTCTGATCATCGCCGCGTCCTGGATCTCGGCCGGCTTGCTGAGCTGGTTCCTCTACGCCAGGACGGTCGCGCCGCAGCAGGAGAAGCAGGTGCTGGTCGCGGTGGCCGCACACGATATGCAGCTGGGCACTCTGCTGAAGACCGCCGACGTGAAGATGGTGAAGTATCCCGAGCGCGACATTCCCAGGGGCGTTGTCTTAGAAGCCAAAGACGCGGTCAATCGGGTCTTGCTGTTCCCGGTGAGCAGCAATGAGCTGTTGCTGATGTCCAAACTTTCGGTCACCACCAGCGTGGAGGGAGTCCCTTCGACCATTACTCCGGGCTATCGCGCCGTGTCCGTACAAATCACGGACGTGAGCGGTGTTGCGGGATTGATCCAGGCGAATTCGCTGGTGGATGTGTTGTTCACGCGTCCCGGAACCATGGCGGAAGCCACCACTTCCACCATCCTGCAGCATGTGAAAGTGCTGTCCACCGGCCGTCTCGCGCAGACCGGACAGCCTGCCGATCCTCGTACTCCGAAATCGCCGGTGGTGACGCTCCTGCTCACCCCGGAGGATGCGCAGAAGCTGGAACTCGCTAAGAACGAAGGCCGCATCAGCCTTTCGCTGCGCAATCCTTTGGATGCGACGGAGTCCGAGGATCATGGTCCCCTCACCACGGAAGTGCTCGATCCCATGGGGATCTCCCGCGCCAAACGGAATCGAGGTCCCGATCCGAACGACGCAAAAATCCTCCGAGACCTGACCACCAAGGTCAATACTGAGGAGCTGAAGAAGAAGGAGCCCGAAAAGCCTCGCGTGGTGGTGGACGTCTACCGCGGTGACAAGCACGTCCAGGAAAGCTTCAAATGAAACCGGCGATGCTGTGCTGCTGGCTGTGTGTGGTGGCGGTCGCCCAAACCGTGCCTGCGCAGCAAGAGGTCAAGTTGACCGAGGGGCGAGGCCGCCTGTTGCGCTTCCAGAAGGACATACAGAAGGTGGTGATCGCCGAGCCCAAGATCGCCGACGCGATCGTCATCTCGCCGCGCGAAGTGATGGTGAACGCCAAGGGTCCGGGCCATACCACCCTCATCATCTGGGAGGACGGCGCGGAGCCGGTGCAGTTCGAGGTCGGCGTCGAGAAGGACACCTCGGAGTTTGATGCCTTTCGCAAGCAGATCGAAGACAGCGCCAATGGCGCCAAAGTTACGGTGACCGGCTCGGGAGAGACTATCGTCTTATCGGGATCGGTGAAAAGCTCGGAGGATTCCAAGCGTCTCGCCGGCATGGCCCAGACACGGGCGAAGACCGTGATCAATCTACTGCAGGCTCCGCCTGCTCCGGAGCCGAAGCAGATCCTGCTGCAGGTGCGTTTTGCGGACGTCGATCGCGTAGCGCTCAGCCAGTTCGGATTCAATCTGTTCAGCACCAACAATACAACCCTCGGAAGCCTCACCACCGAGCAGTTCACGCCTCCGCGCTTCAGCCAATTGCAAGTGCAGGGCGGGCAGACTCCGAGCAATACAGTCAATTTTTCCGATCTGCTGAACCTCTTTGCCTTCCGGCCCGACATCAATTTGGGCGCCACCATTAAGGCGCTGCAGGAACGGAATCTGCTGCAGATTCTGGCCGAGCCGAACCTGATCGTGCTCGAGGGCAAGGACGCCAGCTTCCTGGCAGGCGGATCGTTTCCGTTCCCGACGATCACGACTACTCCCACCGGCGGTGCGACCGCCCCAGTGGTCACGGTGCAATTCAAGCCGTTCGGCGTGAAGCTTGATTTCACCCCGACCATCACCGCGCAGGGCGCCATCGATTTGAAGGTCACCCCAGAGGTGAGCACGCTCGATTTCACCAACGCGGTGACCTTGCAAGGATTCCTCATTCCCGCACTCTCGCAGCGGCGGATGGAGACGGAAGTCGTACTGAAGGACGGCGAGAGCTTCGCGATCGCGGGATTGATCGATAATCGCGTGACCGAGACATTGGACAAGGTCCCTGGAATCGGCGACATTCCGATTCTCGGCAAACTATTCCGCAGCCACAGCACGCAGAAATCGGCGGACGAACTACTGGTGGTGATCACACCCCATTTCGTGAAGCCTCTCACCCCGGAAGAGAAGGCGAAGCTCCCCGACATGCCTTCCGCGTTCCTGCCGACGGTAGTTCAGGAGAACAAGAAGGGCAAGAAAAAAGGCGCCACACCGACACCGCCTGCGACACCACCGCCGTCCGGGACCAATCAGCCAGAAATTGTAGGGCCTCGTGGACAGCAAATACCGAAGTAAGGGGCCAGGGGCCGGGGGCCAGGGGCCAGAGGGCCGGCAAGACAGGGGCCGGGGCCCAGGGGCCAGGGGCCAGGGCACGCGATCGTTTCTTCCCGGCGAGCGAGTGAGACCTCCCGCGCCTTCGTCGAGAGTTGTCTCCCGCCGGGCCGCACGGCGTGCGAACCGTCCGACAAACCGCACTCCCCGGCCCCCGGCCCCCGGCCCCTGGCCCCGGGTTTTCTTCCCCCAACCCCTGCTTCGTGGTTCCTTGTCCCTCCAACTCCTCGTCATCATGGTGCCGGTGTTGTTTGGGCTCATGGGATTCGCTCTCGATTTGGGGCGACTTTACCTGATCCGCGGAGAGTTGAATGAAGCAGCCAATGCCATGGCGCTGGCTGCCGCTTCGCAGTTGATTGGGACGGCGGCGTCGCTCGATAACGCGACCAGCGCCGCCAATCAATCGATCGACACCAGCATATCGGCCGCGAACAAGTACAATTTCGGCTCGCTGCCGATCGGCCAGACGACCGGCAATTTGACCAGCACTGTCGCCTCGCCAATGTTCTTTGCGGCCGTCGCCGATGCATCATCGGGAACAGCCGGGGGCGCCGACGGGACCACCGCCCATCATGTGCAGATCAACATCACGGCCGATGCGCCGCTGCTTTTCTGGGGCCTGCTGTCGGTAGGGCAATCTCGCAAGACGCCCGTGGCCGCTTCGGCGCTCGCAGGTCTCAGCGCGCCATTGTGCGTGGCGTGCGGCATCGAGCCGTTCGCGGTAGTGGCGCTCGATTCCAGCGATACCGTCAATTTCGGATTCGGCGACCCCACCGCGGGTCAGCTCTTCACCTTTGTATACAGCTGCTCCGGACTTCCCGCGCCGGTCCCGCTACCCGGCGCGGCCACTGAGCTCAGCTACGCACTGATCAATCGATTCGATACCGCCTCCACATTGGACGAGACCCAGCAGTTGTATCGCGACGGCGCCGGTGGACTCATTGGCTCGACGAATCCCAATCCGACCGGATCGCCGGTTCCGCTCTCCTGCGCGGGAGTCAACGACACCAGCGAACAGATCTGGGCGAGTGCCTCGCAGCAGCTGTGCACTTCGCAGGTGAGCACCAGCGTTACCGAGGCGCTCTGCGGCCTCTACTCCCGATTCGACAACGCCAACGCACCCGGCAATTGTGCGCAGTTTGTCACCGATTTCGCCGATCTCTCGGCGGCCTACCCGCCCGATACAGACATCACCACGGGGCCCCTCGATCTGTATGCGTCGTACCTCGGCAACGGGCGCCGCGTCATCACGGTGGCGATCGTCGATGCGATCCCCAGCACTGTCACCGGAACCATGACGGTATTGGGCTTCCGCCAGTTCTTTCTGGAGCCGAATACCGATGGCTCGTTCCCCGACCCGGCAGATGTGAGTGGCCGGTTCCTGGCGCAGTACATCGGCAGTCCCATGCCGGTGAAACAAGGCTTTTTCGACGATCACTTCGGGCTGAGCTGCCAGGTAAGCTCCGGTCCGGGCAAGGTAGTCTTGCACCAATGAGACGCCGGCGAAGCGGAAACATGGTGCTCGAGGCGGCGTTGTGGATCCCGGTGATCGTGCTGCTACTGGTGGCGATGGTGCAGGTAGGCAAGATCACCTACCTCTATTACTCGCTCAAAAAGGCGGTGTACAGTGCGGCGAGGTACCTCTCCGTGCAACAGGGAGTGGATTTCTGCGATCTCGCGGGCGATCCGAATGTCACTGCGGCCTTGCAGTTCGCGGTTACCGGCACCGCCGACGGGTCCGCACCGCCTCTGATCTCAAACCTCACCACCGACATGTTCGAGGTATCGGCGGAGTGCGTGGACCCCGCCACCGGAGCGCCCGGACCCTGTAGCACTGCCGGCTGCCCGACGGTGAGCCAGCGTCCGGACTACATTCTCGTAACGATGCCCGTGGGGTACATCGTGCACCCACGTATCCCACTGGTCACGCTCGATCCGATACCTTTGCGTCCCTTTGCACTGGTGCCGTTTGCCGGGACCTAGTAGCGCGGCTTTGCCGTAACGCCCGATCGCGCGCCGTTCGCTACGAGCCACGACCGTAAGGGAGTGGTTTTCGGAGCGATTGGGAGGTCGCTTGCTTACGCGCGCGGCTCGTTGCAACGCCCCATCGCGCGCCGTTTGCTACGAGCCACGACCGTAAGGGAGTGTTGCTGCCTGATGATGTACTCAGTTGCTGACAGCGATCGTCACGTCGTTCCTGCTCGTAATACCGTTCATCTGAATTTGGAGTGGTACGGTTCCCGTTCCTGTGCCTGAGGGTACAGTGAAATTGATTTGGTAAGCACCCACGAACCCGTCAATTTGCCCACTGGAATCTCGCCCCACCAGGCCGGCAAATAAGACTTGGGCGGGTTGGCCACCGACCAGGATTGTAGGCTGTTGGGTTGCTTTAGAGGTAATCACCGTCGGGACATCTCCGTCCGCGACTTTAGTGTCTACGGCACCTAATCCGGTGGCATATATCACCAACGCATCGCCAGCCTTAGCTGGGTGCGACGTAAAAGGTAGCCCCGCATTTCCAGGTGCGGCTATTGAGCCGTCTGCGTTGACCGCGATCGCCTGCCCGACGCCGCCGGGGAAGGTGAAGATCCCTGGGGATACGGGAGCAAGGGATACCGTAGTAGGGGTGGACAAGACGCCATTGTTGCTCACTACAACCGACATTTGAACCGATCCGCTCGTGCCAGGCGGGAGAAGTGCGAGCGTCTCCCATGGAACCTGAGCGTTTACTTGGCCCGGACTCGTGTACGATATCGGGGCCGGAATATTGTTGAACGTGACCGTCACGCTGGACAGCGAGGTGGAAATCGGGACCGAACCTGCGGACGCGGTTGCCGCAGCAAGGTTAGTTCCAAAAATCGAGACGAGCGAGCCGGGCGCTACAGGTTGACCTGTTTTATCGAAGCTCGCTCCATTGAGCACACCACCGGTTGCAACCTGCGGCGTTTGCGAATAAGAAACTACCGCGCCGGCGCAGATAAGGACAGCAACGGTGAAAGAATGGCGGATACCCATATCCCTCGATTCTAGCCGCAGGCTGCTCGCTTAACCAACTGTGGGCCTATAATTTAACGTCTGCAAAAGCGTGATAGAGCACACCTTAGGCAGCGCCCAAATCTACTGGCTAACCGCGATGAAAACCGTGTTGGACGTGACGTTCCCGTTGACCTGTATCTGTAGGGGTACGGCGCTGCCCGTCGGAGTTCCTGCCGGGAGCATGACGTTGATCTGATTGATGCCTACGAATTGCGGCGAGAGCCCGCTGAACGTAACCTGGGCGGCCACTCCGCCGATCAAAACGGTCGGTGCGACGAGCGAGTTTCGCGTCATGTCCGCCGAGTTCGCGCCATCCACGATGGGCTGGTCCACGGCTCCCATGCCGGTCGCAAGAATGACAAGCCCGCCCGGGTCGCCGATCTTGGCGGGGCGCGTGGAGAGTCCTGGAATTGCCGCTGCGGGAGCAGCCAGACTGCTGTCCGGATTGATGGCGATCGCCTGTCCGCCGATGTTGAATATGGCCGGTGCGCTGGCCGCGATCGTCACGCCGGCAGCCGCCGCTGCGACTCCGTCGTCGCGCGTCACCACCACCTGCGCCGGACCGCTCTTGCTATCGGACAGCGGCGCCTCCCAGGGCATCTGAATGTTGATCTGCCCGGCGCTGACGAACTGTACGGGAGCCGCGATGCCGTTGACCGATACGGACACGCCGCTGAGTGTCGTGGAAAGCGGCACTGTGCCCGAGGAAGCCATGTTCGAGGCCAGATTCGTACCGAAGATCGAAACCAGCGACCCTGGAGCGACCGCCTGTCCGGTAGATGCGCCGGCGGTATTGGTAACACCTCCCGCACTGACAACTGGTGGAGGCGTCTGGGCGGAAGCGGCCATCGCCGTGAACAGCAACAGAGAAACTGGTACGAACCGGATCGAGCAGGTATTCTTCAGCACGCTTTCATTCTAAGGTGAGGGGAGTGGAAAGGGAATGCACTGCACCCAGAATTTACTCATGTACTGCGGGGCCAGCCTGCGCGTGCGGGGCGCGTATGTCTGACAGTGTCTGAGTTACTTCCGCATGCTTACCCGCGTCTAATTCGACGGCCGTGGCGGCTTCCGTTTCCGCTTCGTCTAATCGATGCTCCAGCCGCAGCAATTGGGCGAGGGCCCAATGCGGTTTGAACCAGTTGGGGCTGGCGGCGATGGCCGATCGCAAACACCGTTCGGTTCCCCGCGAGTCGTTTTGACTGGCATACAACCCTGCCAGGTTGTACCAGGCGTTAAATGGGTCCTCCGCAAGCGTGGTGGCCCGCACGGCCGCAGCCCCCGATTGCGCAATCGCCTGGTATCGTGCCGGAAAGTTGGGAGCGGATTGCGCCAAACCCAGCAGCGCCCGGGAATACCACAGATCGGAAGTGGTCCCAGGCAGATTCCAGCGACGGTACTGCTCGTATTTTGTGCTGGCAGTCGGAAGGTCACCAGATTCCACGCCGCGCTTCGCCAGTTCCAGCGCGTGGTCGGAGATGGCGAATCGCGCCGCCAGGTATACCAGGCAGACCGCCACCGGCGCTCCGGCAAGCCGCGAATACCATCCATGCGCTGGTTCGACCGGTTCCGACACCATGCCCACGGCGATGGCGATGGTGGCGTAGAACATCAACGCCGTTGGCATCGTGAAGACCGTAAAGAACTGGCTGACGATTCCGGCCGCCAATGCGGCTCGCACCCACGCTCCGCCGTTCCGCAGTCCCAGTGCGCACAATCCGCAAAGGATCAGGAGGCCAGGCAGACCTTGCGACACCAATGCGTCCAGGAAAATATTGTGAGGAGACTCGTGTAAAAAGTCGGGATATGACTCAGCGAGAGCCTTGGATTCGAAGTGGGGGAATGCGGCGGTGAAGATTTCCGGCCCGAAGCCCTGGACCGGTTTCGACATTCCCATCTTCAGGCTGTCGCGCCACAACGTGGGCCGATTGCCGCCCGAAGGGTCTTCGACAAACCAGCGCGCCCGGCTGCGCATCTGCCATCCTGCAGGCGAGAGATAGAAGCCCGCGCCCGCCGCCAGAATCAGCCCGATCACAGCCGGAACACGCCACGAGAATCGGAGCGATTGGAATTCTCCTCGGCGCGACAGATAGAATCCAACCGCCAACCCCATCGCCAATCCGAGAACCGCTGCGCGGGTTCCCGTCAGGAACATCGCGACCGTGGAGAGGGCGGCGGAAGCCAACGCCATTCGCCGCCAGATCGCTCTCGTTTCCATGCCTGCCAGAGCCACGCTCAGGAAGCTGACGAACAACAGCCAGGTCGCGAAGTAACTGACGTACCCCAGAGTCCCGGGCGGCCTCACGATCGTCCAGATCCCTTCGCCGATGTGATAACCCGCTGCCGGAAGGATCGGATCCCATCCGAAATACTGGCAGATGCCATAGATCGCGGAGAGGCCGCCCGCCAACGCAATCGCCCGCAGGATCACGCGAAGACGTTCGGGCCGTCCCGCCGTATGCGATGCAATCAGCCAGGCAAAGAGCATGACCGCGGCTTGAGTTACCGATCCGAAGCGCCGCCAATTCGTGCCGAATGCCGCTTCCCCGGGAGTGGCCGATAGCGCCGTCGAGATCGCCAGCGATAATAAATTCAGGACGAGGAGCCAGGAGAAAGCGCGGAAGGCGCGGCCTCGTGCACGCGGGACGATTCCCAAGCCCAGCAGGGTGACGCCCGTGCCCGCCAACAGCACCACGATCTTGGGCACTACATCGAAGTAAAAGAAATAGCTGGGCGTGATAATTAACGCGATCAGGCCGATTACCACGGCCTGGAGCAAAGACATATCGGTTACACTAGCTCTGGAAATTGCATGCCGGAAGCCTTCGATGCATTTCGTTACATCGGTTACATGCGCTCGCGCTGGCGGTGGATCGCGGTCAGTTGTGCTACCGCGGTAGTCTTGGCGTTGGTGGTCACCGTCAACATGCCTCGTCAGTATACCGCGACCGCGCGCATTGTGATCGATCCGCCGGCCGGAGCCGACCTTCGTTCGGCCATGGCGGTAAGTCCTGTCTATCTCGAGTCGCTCAAAACCTACGAAGAGGTCGCGTCCGGAGACAGCCTTTTTCAGCAAGCCATGCAGCGATTCGACCTGCACTCGATGCTGGGCGCGGCGCCGATGGAGTCGATGAAGAAGCGGGTCCTGAAGGTCGACCTGGTGCGCAACACCCGCATCCTCGAGATCTCCGGGACCCTGCCTGACGCGTCGAAAGCCCAGGCGCTGGCACAGTTCATGGCGGACTCCACGGTGAGTTTGACACGCAGCGTGATTTCCGAGGGCGACCACGACTTGCTTCGGGCCATGGAGGAACAGGAACGCGAGACCCGTGAACGCCTGGCCGGCATCGAGAAAGATTGGGCGCAGTCGCTCGCCAACGAGCCCATCAATCAATTGCAGGCCGACCTCAAGAGCAATGCCGAGCTGCGCGCCACCCTCGAGCAGCAGGTGGTGAACGTGCAGCAGGAGATTGCGGATGCGGCGGAGCGTGAGAAGTCGGCCGCGGGAGCGGAGTTGCTGGAAATCCGTCGCGAAGCGAGCAACGCGCATGCTCGACTCGACGAGATCCAAAAACAATTGCAGCTGCTCACCCGCCGAAGCGCCGAGCAGGAGAAAGTACTGGCCGGAAGACTGGCTCATCGCGACAAGCTGGATAATGACCGCAAGACGAGCCTGGCTTCATTAACGGCCATTGAGACAAGGCTTCGGGAAGCCCGCGGCGATGCCGGTTATCGAGGTGAGCGGTTGCGCGTGATCGATCCTGGAACGGTGCCCGAGAGACCATCCTCGCCCAGCCTCCCGCTGAACGTCGGGGCGGCGCTGCTGCTGGGGTTGGTGTTGCCGATCCTGTACCTCACGCTCCAGCTTGGTTACGAAGAGCAGCGGGCGGGCGGACGGCGCAGCGTGCTGCGCACAGTGGCGAAAGCGCGCGATGAGTAGTTTTGCTGCGCCCCGGCGGATCGTCATTCCTGCCGGCGTTCTGATTCCGCTCTTCTTCGGAGTGTGGGCGGCAGCCATCGCGGTCGCTCCCAGTCTCACAGTGAAGGCGATTCTGATGGCGCCGGCCGTCCTCGTGCCGCTGACGTGGTGGACGGTGCATCAACCTGGCCGCTGGCTGACTCTGTTCTTCGCCACCGCCCTGCTGCTGCCGCCGCTCCCGATTCCGATCGGAGATTCGGGGCCTCATCCCTGCCTCGTCTTTGCGGCGCTCGGAATCTTCGCGGGGATGGTCTGGGTAGGCAAATGGCGCGTCGATCTGCATGGTGTGGGCGGGGCACTGCTGACTCTTTGGATCATGTTGCTGGCGAGCATCGCCCTGGCCGCGCTCAATTCGGGTCCTGAGATTGCGGCCGGCAGTCTGGCGCGTGTGCTGCTCTTTGCGATTTCGGTGTACGTCTTCTTCTATGCCGCGCACGGACCCGGAACGGTGGGTCTTGCCGCGTTGTATTACTTTGCCGTCGGATCGGCGCTGTTCGCCTGCGTGGATTTTTACTTTCAGTTTCCGGCTCCCGCGGGATACGGGCCGCAGTTCGTGTGGCTCGACACCGGCGTCTTCCGGAGAGCCCAGGGATTTTTCTATGAAGCCAGCACGCTCGGGAACTTCTGCTCCTTTTTCCTGGTGATGATCGCGGTCGCGTTTTCGCGTCCACGCTCGGAATCGCCTGCACCGCGGAAGGCTTTGATCGTGGGCGGCGTCGTATTTTTTGCGGCGCTGGTCCTCTCCTATTCGCGAGGATCGCTGGTGAACCTGCTGGTGGCGGCGTTGGTGCTGGTGTGGGTCAACCGACGCCGCATCCCCTTCGCGCGCGTGGCGCCCGTCGCCGGAGTCTTTGTGGCGATCGCAGCCTTCCTCACCTGGAAGGTCTTCCCGACATTCGCGGAGATGTATTGGATGCGGCTTTCCAACACCGCCGAGTTCTTTTTCACTGCGACCAATGGTGTGCTCTCCGGCCGCGTGGCGAGCTGGCGGATTTTGCTCGAATGGATCTCCATGCACCCCTGGGAGACGCTGATCGGCATCGGCTACAAGACTCTGCCTTACACCGACTATTTGGGCAGCGCCGTCGTGGCCGACAATATGTACCTGAGCCTGTTGGTGGAGACCGGCATCGCCGGCCTGGCCGCCCTGCTGTGGCTCAATTTCGCGATTCTGCGTGCGGCTGCCCAAGCCGCGCGGTCGCTGCGGCCGCGATCCGCCTTTTGTGGAACGTGGATGCTGTGTTTCTGGGCCGGCCAGATCGTCCAGATGTTCTCGGGCGACCTGCTCACCTACTGGCGTGTCCTGCCAGTCTATTTCTTTGTCCTGGCGATGGCGGTCCGCGAGTGAATCTGCTGCTGCTCGACCAGTTCAGCGATCTGGGCGGCGCGCAGCAGGTCCTGTTGGAGCTGTTACCCGCATTCCGGCGGCGCGGTTGGAAGGTGCTGGTCGGCATACCCGGCCAGGGCATCCTGTTCGAACGCGTCCGCGAATCCGGATTCGAGACCGAGAAAATCGAGTGCGGACCGTACACCTCTGGACGCAAATCCCGCGCGGACTTGGTGCGCTTTCTCGGGGGGACGGCGGCTCTCGGTCGGCATATCCGAGAGATGGCGGGAAGGCTGCGGGCCGACCTGATTTATGTGAACGGTCCGCGTCTGCTGCCCGCAACGGCCTGGGCGCGTTTATCGGTGCCCGTGCTGTTTCACGCGCACAGCTATCTGGGTCCCGGCCCGGTCCGAGTGCTCGCCGGGCGAAGCCTGCGATCGACCCGGGCATGGGTGTTGGGAACGTGCCGATTCGTCGCCGAGCCGTGGCGTCGTTATGTGCCGGAGGATCGCTTAAAGATCCTCTACAACGGCGTGGCGGGTCCGCCGCCCGATCGTGTGGTGGAGATGCTGGTTAGGCCAGCGACCAGCCCGAGGATCGGCTGTATCGGCAGGATCGCGCCGGAGAAGGGCCAGCGTGAGTTTGTGGCGGCAGCCCGAATCATCCACCAGGCGATTCCCGAATGCCGCTTTTCGATCTTCGGTGCGCCCTTGTTCGTGGACCCCGCAGCGCTGCGCTACGACGCAGAGGTTCGCGCTGCGGCAGATGGCCTGCCGGTCGAGTTCGCCGGGTGGGTGCAGGACGTGTATGCCTCGCTCGCGAATCTCGATCTGCTACTCGTTCCATCGGCGGGGCACGAGGCGACCACTCGGGTGATTCTAGAAGCATTCGCGGCTGGTGTGCCGGTGATTGCGTTCCGCGCCGGTGGTATCCCGGAAGTAGTGGACCACCAGGTCGACGGCTTGCTCGCCGATTCTACCGAAGAAATGGCGCGGCTCGCCATTGATTTGCTGACTGGCGATCGCGCTCGCATCGCGGTGATGTCGCATGCCGCGCGCGAGACATGGCGCCGCCGTTTTACGCTCGAGCGGAATCATCAGCAAGTGTTGGAATGGATCGGGAACATAGTCCAATAGTCGGAAGGCTAGCGGGGTGGAAGCGAGCAAACTTCAGGAGCAGATTGGTGACTTGCGCCACTCACTCGTGCCGCAGCGCGATTACGGGATCGAATGCCAGCGCCCGCCGCGCCGGGAGATAGCAAGCCAATAGCGCCACCAACCCGAGTAACAGCGAGATCGCAGCGAAAGTATAAGCGTCAGTAGCCTTGACACCGTAAAGCATCGTCACCATCAGGCGAGTCAGAGCGATCGCTCCCGACAGTCCGGCAGCAATCCCGAATGCGGCCAGACGAGCGCCTTGGCCCACAACCAATCGCAGCACATCCTTACGATCCGCCCCCAGAGCCAGGCGCAGTCCGATCTCGTGAGTTCGTTCCGTCACGTCGTACGACACTACTCCATAGATGCCCAGGGCCGCCATCACGAAGGCGACGGATGCGAAGACCGCGAGAAGGACGGCGTTGAACCGGCTACCGGCGATCGACTGATCCACCAGCATCTCCATGGAGCGGATGTCGGCCAGGGGCTGATCGGGATCGAGCCGGTGCACTTCCTTTTCGACGGTGGATGACAGGCTCAGAGGCGACCCGGCAGTCCTTAGCACCATCACCATCGTTACGAAGGGCAGTTGAGGATAAGGGCCGTAGATAGTGGGGCGGTCTTCGTTTTCGATGCGCTCCGGCTTGACATCGCCCACTACGCCGACCACTTCGGCGATTCGTCCCGCGCCCAGGTCTCGAAGGAACAAACGCCCTCCCACGGGCTGTCCCACGGTAAAGAACTGGCGTGCCAGTGATTGACTGACGACGATCACAGGCGGCGACACCGCGGTGTCCTCGTCTGTAAAGACTCGGCCCGCGATTACGGGAATTCCCATGGTGCGGAAGTAGGACGGCGTCACCGAGCGAATCAATCCGACTGGGCGCTGGTCTCCGGGCGCCTCAGGCGCGCCTTCCACGGTGAAAGTGGTACCGCCGAAAAGGCCGTCGAGCGGCAGCCAATTGACGCCGCCAGCCGTTCGCACGCCGGGGAGCGTTGACATTCGCTCGCTCACCTGGTGTACAAACGCAATGCGCCGTTCGGGAGACGCATTCCGGGTGCCTCCCAGCAACAGACGGAAGGTGAGCAGATTGTTCGCCTGAAAGCCCGGGTCGGTGGCGCGGAGCCGCACGAAACTGCGGATCAGCAGGCCCGCACCGATCAACACCACTACCGAAAGCGTCACCTCTAACACCACCAGGAAGCTGCGCATCGCGCGTCCCCGGCGGCCGGTGGTGCCGCCGCGCCCTCCCTCCCGCAAAACCGCGTTCAGATTCGTGGAAGAGAGATGGATGGCGGGCGCGATTCCGCTCAGCACCCCGGTCACGACCGATGCTGCCAGGGCAAAGAGAAAAAGGCGCACGTCCACGCGTGCTCCCGAGAGCAGGGGAATACTGTCGGAGCCAAGACGCGCCAATAGCGCCAATCCCCCTCGCGCGAGAAGCAAACCGAGAACGCCACCCGCCAGCGCCAGCAGCATGCTTTCCGAGAGCAACTGCGTAATGATCCGGGATCGGGAAGCTCCCAGAGCTGTGCGCACCGCCATCTCCTTGCGTCTCGTCGCACCGCGCGCCAGCATCAGGTTCGCCACGTTGGCGCACGCCATCAGCAGCAGAAAAACTACCGCGCCCAATAAAACCAAAAGCGCCTGCTGGGCCTTGCCTACCAGTTCCTCGCGGAACGGAAAAAGCGAGGGCCGCCAGCCTCGATTGAGGGCGGGATTGGCCAACTCCAGGGCCTTCCCGATGGACTCCATCTCCACCCGAGCCTGTCCGATATCCAAGCCTGGTTTTAATCTCGCCACTACCATCAGATTGCGGGCCCCCGCCGAACGGGGATCGCTGGTATTGAGAGCGATTGGCAAGTAGATATCGACTAATGGATCCAGTACCGAAAAACCGTCCGGCAGAACGCCAAGGACCATGTAGTCCTGATCTCGAAGACGGATCGATTTGCCGGGAAGGGAAGGGTCGGAAGCGAAGCGCCGCTGCCACAAATGATGGCTGATCAGGACGAAGTTGGCATGACCAGGTTGATCTTCCTCAGGGCGGAATGCGCGGCCGATCACCGGTTGCACTCCAAGCAGCGGGAACAACTCGGCGGAGACCCGTTCGGCGCGTATCTCCTCAGGCTCGATGTGGCCGTTCGGCCCTCCTGTGAGGTTGTAGTGGATGTCCTGAATGGCCGCCATGTTTTCGAAGCTGCGGCTTTGGTGTTGCCAGTTGCGAAAATTGGCGGGCGCGACGAAGAGCTTGAACTTGTTCTGAATCGGATTTTTTTCCCAGACGATCAGCAGACGCTGTGGGTCGCGATACGGCAGTGGTTTCAAAATCACGGCGTCCACGGCGCTGAAGATCGCAGTGGTGGCACCCATCCCAAGACCTAACGCCAGGAGTGCAAGGGCGCTGAATCCAGGGGCCTTCCATAGCAGGCGCGCCCCGTACTGTACGTCTCGGCCAATCCAGTACATGGACCAGTTCAGGTTAACAAATTGCACTTCGCGTTGCGTCAAATTCGGATCTGGAACTGACGAGAGATAATCAGTGAATGCAGTTCGATCCCACAGCCTATGGCGGCCAGGTGGCCGGAATTCTGGCGTTGGACAGGAATGGAGAGCGCCTGATGCCGCTCGCCATGGGGACCTGCTCTTGCGAAGAGGCGCGACAGCGGCTGAGTTCCACGACGGCGCAGCTTCTGTTTGCGGGTTCGCGCGCGCCCGAAGCAGCACTCAGCGGCCTCTACCTCTACTTCTCCTGCATTGACGAGGCCCACCAGATCGCCCAAAACGTCGATACGCCCGATGGGAGCTACTGGCACGGAATCGTGCACCGGCAGGAGCCGGACGCGAGCAACGCCGGCTACTGGTTCCGGCAGGTTGGCGCGCATCCCATTTTTGACGTGCTGCGGCAGAAGGCCGCGGAGATCGGCGTGGATTTCGGTCCCCGGTGGGATCCGTTCGCATTCATCGATTATTGCGAAAAGGCTCGCCGAAGTCCCGGATCCGGCGAGGAACGCCGCGCCCTGGAGGTGCAACGCGCGGAGTGGCAGTTGCTCTTCGACCACTGCGCGGCGAAGGCGGCAGGCCGCGCGAGGTAAGGACACATCGTTGCGGCTATTGCGCGATTTTGACCGTCTCCATCGGATAGGGCGTGTTGCGGCGCGGATTCTCGCGATCGTAGAGCACACAAATCGTCGAACCGATGTCGGGGACCTTGCGGCTCGGCCTGCTGCGGCCTTTCCCTGGCGACCCGCTTAACAGCGCGAATTCATAGTGGTATGCCTTCTGGCCGTGCCCCGCGAAGGAGTGCTTCGTAACGATACCCGGCGCCGGCCTGCCATCCCGAAGCAGGGAGATCTGTCGCATCAGCACCCACACCAGCATGCCACCGGTGATCATCAAAGAGCCTCCGGCAAGCACCGCCACATACCAGGGCAACTCTGCCGAGGCCCAGTCGCGCGGATGATTTCGGATGGGCTCGATAGGCAGATATCGCACGGTGAGGGTCTCGCCTTCTTTGAGGTTCCTCCAGATGTGCAGGGGCGCATGGACACTGCGGCGATACATACGCCCGTCCACCTCGAACTGGTAGCCGACCATGGGACGCCGTTCCTTGTCATTGGCCCGCCACAGCCGTGTGATGGTAGCCTGAGCATCCTGCCCGTGCTCGCTCAATTCCTTGGCTTCGCCCGACTCGCGCATCCCTACCAGTTGAAGCCCGATCGCCGCGCCGACACCTCCGACCATCATCACCCCCGCCATCACCGCGATAACGATGCCGGAACGGGTGAGCTTCACCTCCCGTTGTCCGGCGCCCGCCACCTCTTTGGGCGGGGTCCACTTCTGCAGTAATTCCGAGAACTCCTGGTATCGATCCATCGCTCACTCCTCGACTCCGGCGGCCGAATCTCCAGTATCGCTGGTGGATACGGCCGCCTTCAGCCGCCCGGACTCCAGTAACGCGCGACGTAGCAAATATTCGATCTGGGCATTCAGGCTGCGCAGGTCGGCGTCCGCCCAGCGCTGTAACGCCTCGTGCGTCACCGGGTCCAACCGTAGCAGAAATGCCTTTCGTTGCGCCATGCCGTCACTTCACTGATACAGCGTTCCCGCGTTGACAATAGGCTGCGCATCGCGATCGCTGCACAGCACTACCAGCAAATTGCTCACCATGCTCGCTTTGCGCTCCTCGTCGAGCTGCACCACGTGCTTGGCACTCAACTGATCGAGCGCCATTTCCACCATGCCTACCGCTCCCTCCACAATCCTCTGCCTTGCCGCGATGATGGCGTTCGCCTGCTGGCGCCGCAGCATCGCGCTCGCGATCTCCGAAGCGTATGCCAGGTGAGTGATCCGCGATTCCACCACTTCGACGCCCGCTTTCGACAGGCGGTCCTGAATCTCTTGCCGCAACTGATGGGCGATATCGAGCACAGACATGCGCAACGACATGTCGCCTTCGCGATGCGAATCATACGGATACCGGGTGGCCAGATTCCGCAGCGCGGCCTCGCTCTGCACGTGCACGAAATGTTCGTAGTCGTCCACCTGGAAGACCGCCTCCGCGGTGTCTACCACCTTCCAGACCACTACCGCCGCGATCTCGATCGGATTGCCATCCTGATCGTTCACTTTCAGCTTGCTGCTCTCGAAGTTGCGGATGCGCAGCGATACGCGCCGCCGGGTGGTCAACGGATTGACCCACCGCAATCCCTGCTCCTTGAGCGATCCCTGATACCTGCCGAACAACTGCACCACTCTGGCCTGGTTCGGATTGACAACCGTCATTCCGAAGTAACATGCCCCCGCGAGTACGAACGCGAGAACCCCGAGCACAATCCCCGGGGCATTTTGGGCTTCTGAAGCCCAGATCATCACGACCAACGATCCACCCGATGCGGCCAGTAACAGCACCAACATCAACCAGCCCGAAAAGCCCTTCAACTCTTTCTCGACCATCATTTGGAAGTCGCCTCCATTGGCTGACATCAAAATGATATCACTTTGATAGATGTTGTCAAGGGGGTACACCACAAGAACTTGCTGCTCCGGGAAGATTTGGCTTCCGGCCGAAGGTAACAGATTGGAAACGGAACATTCGGGGCGTTGTTGCCGAGCTGTTACGCGTGGCCCACAACGAGCCACGACCGTAAGGGAGTGATTTTTCGGGCGATCAGGCATCGCTTGCTCACGCGCGCGGCTCGCAAGCGCACGTATGCGCGCGAGGGTATTGGCGTAGCTTACGGGCCGCGACCGTGAGCAAACGATCTCAGTTCTCCTGCCGAGCCGTTACGAGCCGCGCGCGTAGGGATGGGACATCGCTTGCTTACGCGCGCGGCCCACAACGAGCCACGACCGTAAGGGAGTGATTTTTCGGGCGATCGGGCATCGCTTGCTCACGCGCGCGGCTCGCAAGCGCACGTATGCGCGCGAGGGTATTTGCGTAGCTTACGAGCCGCGCGCGTAAGCAAGCGATCTCAATTCTCGAGCTTGATCACCGCCAATTTCCTGACGGCGGGAATGTCCCTCGGCGCTTTGATGTGGAGCCGCACGCCCGTACCCTCGGGATACTTAGGAGCTTCGTCGAGGATCTTCAGCAGCCGTGCGGATAGTCCGCTCTGGCGCGCTGCCAGGACGGCCCTTTCGCCAAGGATGAACGAGACGCGGAAGCTCCCTTCGCAGGGAGCCATCCAGAGGATCGTGCGCTTCCCGCGGATCAGGCGCAGTGCCCACCCTGCCTTCACGGAATAGCACTTCCACTCCTGAATGGTCGCGCCGTGTTGCTCCGCCATCTCTGCGATCAGACCGTCCCAAAGCGGCTTGGTGCCCCCAAGCGTGCCTGCGAGGTCGTCATCGGTCGGCCTATCCTTCCTGCCGATAAAGGCGTTCGGGGCGAGGTCGCTCACGGTTGCTGTCCCTTGGCCGCGGACCAGTGGGAGTGGATCACGCGCCAGCCTTCTTTCTTCATTACGTACACCTGAGTCGAGTTCCAGAATGTGGTGACCGTCCCGATGTGCCGCGACAGGACGTAAGTCAGGATTGCCACTTCGCCCGCCATCTGCACTTTCGGCGTGAGGATCTCGTAGCTGTCGAATAAGGGTGTGCCGCGGAACCGTTCGTAGAGCGCCTTCACGGCCGGCAGTCCGTCGAGCCGGGTCTCCGTGACGGCGTGGAAGTAGGTGATTTCGGGATCTGTAATGGCCAACTGCGGGCCGGGATCCCCCTTGAGCCATCCATCCAAGGCGCTTCGCTCCAGGGTGAGGATCTCGGCCGCGGCTGGGTCGCCGGGGTACGCGCTTGCCGGTGCCAGCCACAGGACGGCTCCGGCTGCGAGAACGATCCATGCATTTTTCAACTGAATGCCTCCAATCTATCGGACCAACGCGAAGGGTCTCTGTGACAGTAAGGGCGTAAAAAGATCACGCCATGGGGCCCAGCGGAATGAAGGGCAGCGCTTTCCGCAGGATCTCCACCTGGTCGGCCGGTTGATAGAACGGATGGCCGCGGTACAGGCTGGCGGCCAGTCGCATATACGCATCGCTCCACTCCTCCGCGCGTTCGTCGGCAACTTCTCTTACTTTGCGGAGATGGTCCGCGGTGAACTGCAGGTTTTGCGGATCGACAAAGCCGCCTTGTATGAAGGCGCGCGTCTTTCTGACGCATTTGCACGTGTTGCCGGGATCGACAAGGCTGCAGTTACCCCGCAGGTACTCGTAGAGATCCGCGCGAGCCCGCGAGAGAATCTGGCGGAAGTTGGCGGGCGTGACCTCCAGTATGGCCGCGCCCACTTCGTCGCTCACCCCGAAGACTTCCCCCAGGATGAAGACCAGCCGCTGCCGGCCGTCCAGGCACAGCAGCGTCCCCATCATGCAGCCGATCCCGGCTTCCCGCACCAACAGCTCGACCGGAACCGGAACGGTACTCGGATCGGGAGGATCGAAGTCGGGGACTCGCGCGAGGCTCACCGCAGCGTCCGCGAACGAGCAGACCGCCTGGGACGCGACCCACCTCTGCTTTTTGACATTCGACAGGTGGTTGGCCGCGATTCGGTAGAGCCAGGTGCTGAACCGGCTCTCACCGCGAAAGCTGTGAAGCGATTTCACCGCACGCAGCAGGATGTCCTGAGCGGCGTCTTCGGCGTCGGAGTGGCGTCCCAACATGCGCACGGCGATGTTGAAGATCCAGGGATGGTGGCGGGTGAGGAGCCGGTCGAGGGCTTCGCGGTCGCCGCTCTGCGCCTGGGACACCAGTTCTCCATCCGGAGTGTCGCCGGCGGATTCGACGAACGGGTTGTACATGACGCACAATGTAACTCTATTGTCCGATCCGCGGCACCCATAGCAAACACTTTGCCCCACGGGATGAGGTGAAGTGCACGAGTCCCGAATCGTGATTTCATGCCGCGCTCAATGACGAGTTGCCGAGGTCCACCGTGATTCGGCCTGAGGGCGGCGGAGAGTCCTGCGACAGCGATACGGCCGGAGTGATAGCGAGAAGCGGCAGAGCGAACAGGGCAGATCCGTGGACCTGGCGAGGTGGCGCCCTCGTACGGTCCGACTTGGAGGACGTGCGAAAAGCGTCGAGAAGAGTCTCGACGCGGCAAACATGAGTGTTTGCGCCACGTCGATACACGAACAGCGGCGTTCCACCTCGCCGCGAACCCCCCAACCCTAACCCCTGTTTTCAGGGCTATCGTTTCCAGATCACCGCACGAATCCCTGCGGGCAACTGGGCGTGCGCCGGATCGAGATCATCCTTCACGATCGGAATCGAGACCACGGTGTTATCGGGCGTCGACGGATAGTTCTGTTCGAAGACGATGCGAAGCTCGCGAGCGCCAGGACGGTCCACCACGCTCAGCTTGCGCGTAACGTCGTCATATGAGCGCAGCAGCGCCGCCCGTTTGGGATCACTACAACTGATCAGCACCTCGCGAATGACTTTTTCGTCGGAGGCGTAGGATAACACCGCCACCGTGTGAGGCTCCTTGAGACGCGCATCGGGGGTATTGTCCGGTGGCACGTCCAGTCCTGCGAAACGCGAGGTACCGTCTTCGCGCGAGACCTGGAAGCGGAGCAGGTCGGCGTAGGTATCGAAAAGATGGCGGCCCGTTCCCAGGGTGTAGATCGACCACCAGGAAGCGTTGCCATCGAGGCTGCGGTCCATCAGGAGGATGTTATCGGTAATCTGCACGCTCGCAGCCGGCACGGACAGGCTATAGAGGGGCTTCTGCTGAAGGTCAACGCCCAGCGGCCATGCCTCCACTCCAACGGTCCCTTCGAAGCCTTTATCCCCCACGTCGATCTTCTGCTTCACGGTGGTGCGCAACACCAGATGCGTGCCGGGAGGACGGCCGGGCACCGAGTCTCCGGTCGTATCGTATGTGATGTTGGTGATCTCGACGCTACGCTCTCCCTCTTTGCCGCCGGTGTATGAGATGGAAGAGGTGGACTGCGACTTAAAGGGTTTGGACTCGGGGTCGGTCTTGGCTCCGGCGCGCGGCTGTGCCGGCATGATCGAGACGGCAAGAAACAGTGGGCCCGCTATCCACAGGTGTCGTTGCATGATTGAAACCTCCGTTACCTCACACGTACACTCGCTTCACACGGGCGCTGATGCTGCAGAGGATATTGTACGAGATGGTGCCGGCGGTTCGCGCAATCTGCTGGGCGTCGAGGCGGGCGTCGCCCTCGGAGCCGAGCAGCGTTACGGGATCTCCCGGCCCCAGCGTGGTGGTGTGACTCAGGTCAATGGTGGTGAGGTCCATCGAAATCGTGCCGATGATCGGGGTCAATTTGCCATCGGCGATGACTTTGCCGCGATTGGACAGGCGATGAAAAATCCCGTCCGCGTAACCCGCGCCGAGAATCGCAATCCGCATGGGTCGCGCTGCCCGATACGTGCCGCCGTATCCCACCAGCGCGCCCTCGGGAATCTCTTTCACGGTGAGGATCCGGGCTTTCCATGTGAGGGCCGGTTTGACTTCGAGTAGTTGCGGAGGCGCGGGCCCGCGTGCGGGGGAAACATATCCATAGAGTGCGTGGCCCGCCCGTACCAGGGTGTGCCAGCCTTCGATGCGTCCATAACCGATGGCGTTGGTGCTCGACGTGTGCAGATGGGCGGCCGTGACTCCACCGTCGCGGAGCGCCTGGCAGAGCGCATGGAAGTAGTCGAGCTGGTCGGCGGTCTGCGACACGGTGTAATCGGCGGCGGACGCGAAATGCGTCATCAGGCCTTCCAGTTGGGCATGGCGTGTCTCGGCGAGTGTCGCGAGAATCTCCGCAGCGGAGGCGCGAGTACCCAGGCGTCCCATGCCGGAATCGATCTTGAGGTGGTAGCGGATCGCCTTTCCGCTGCGTTGCGCGAGTCCGTCCACCTGGCGCATCTGTTCGAGCGAATGGATCGCGGGCGTGAGATCGTTCTGCACCAGGGCATCGGCCTCGAACGGCAGAAATCCCCCCATCACCAGGATGCGCGGCTCGCGGATGCCTTCCAGGCGGAGTTTGACGCCCTCATCGACAGAGCTGACGGCCAACCATTTGGCGCCTTCCGCCACGAGAACGCGCGAGACCTCGACTGCGCCATGCCCGTATGCGTCTGCCTTGACCACACCTGCGACCTCGACATTTGGGCCTGTGACGGAGCAGACATTGCGGTAATTGGTGGCGATTTGCTCGCGCGAAACGAGCACAAAAGAGCGGAAGGGAGCCGGCACCATTTCATTCTAGCGAGGCAGTGCGTTCTAGCGGCAGACAATCAATTCATCGCCAGGACGATATTGGCTTAACACAACGAAAAGTGTCGAGAGGGCTCTCGACGCGGGCAACGAAGAGTCTCTGCGCCAAGTCTGCCGCCGCCAGCGCAGCCCCTACTTCCCACCTCTCAACCCCTGCTTTCAAGTATCCTTGAGCTTTCCGATATGGTCACCGTTCAGATTTTCGGCGTCAAGAATTCGCCGGCTACGCGCGCGGCCGAGCGCTTCTTCAAAGAACGCAGGGCGTCCATCCAGATGGTCGATTTGAAGCAGAAAGCTATGGCTCCCGCCGAGATTCGCCGCTTCATCGACCGCTTCGGCCTCACCGCTCTTCTGGACACCGAAGGCAAGCCTTATCTCGATGCCGGAATGAAGCATCTGAAACTCACCGAAACCGAGCTTCTGGCGAAGATCGAACGGGAGCCGAAACTGCTGCGCTTGCCACTGGTGCGCGGCGGAAAGCTCGTGAGCATGGGCCATGACGAGGATTCATGGAAGGCCATGCTCGCCTCATAGAGCCCGGCCACCACGATAGAATAGTTCAAATCTCCATGAAAAGACTCGTCATCTACTCTCTGTGCCTGTGCGTCTGCGTGCAGTCCGCGTATCCCGCGGAGACCGGTACGTTGCGCGGCTTCTCCACCGAGTCCACGCGCACCGAGCGGGATTGGGAGACCAAGTTCCGCGCCATGCCCGATCCGGCCAACCTGCGGTCCTACATGCAGCGCCTGTCCGCCAGGCCGCACCATGTGGGCTCGCCCTACGACAAGGACAATGCCGAGTGGCTCCTCTCGAAGTTCAAAGAGTGGGGGCTCGACGCGCAGATTGAGACGTTCGAGGTTCTTTTCCCGACGCCCAAGGAGCGAGCGCTCGAGCTGGTAGAGCCCACGCGCTTCACGGCGAAGCTTGAAGAGCCTACCGTCTCTAGCGATCCCACCTCCTCGCAGCATCAGGAGCAGTTGCCGACCTACAATGCGTACTCGATCGATGGCGATGTGACGGCTCCGTTGGTGTACGTAAACTATGGCATTCCCGACGACTACGAGATGCTGGAGCGCCTGGGTATCTCGGTGAAGGGGGCGATTGTGATCGCGCGGTACGGCGGATCGTGGCGCGGCATCAAGCCGAAAGTCGCGGCGGAGCACGGCGCCGTCGGCTGCCTGATCTATTCCGATCCGCGAGATGACGGCTACTTCGCGGGCGACGTGTTTCCGGAGGGCGCCTACCGCAATAAGGATGGCGTGCAACGGGGCAGCGTGATGGACATGCCGGTCTATCCCGGCGATCCGCTCACTCCCGGGGTGGGCGCAACCCGGGACGCGAAGCGTCTGGCACGCGCCGACGCCACGACGTTGACCAAGATCCCGGTCATGCCGATCTCTTACGGCGACGCGCAACCCTTGCTCGCCGCACTCAAAGGACCAGTCGCACCGGCGCCGTGGCGCGGAGCGTTGCCCATGACCTATCACCTCGGCCCCGGGCCATCCAAGGTGCATCTGAAGCTCTCGTTTAACTGGGACCTGAAGCCGATCTATGACGTGATCGCGCGTATTCCCGGCAGCACCTATCCCGATGAGTGGATCATTCGCGGCAACCATCACGACGGATGGGTGAATGGCGCCGAAGATCCCATTTCGGGTCTCGGACCGTTGATGGAAGAGGCACGCGGATTGGGCGCGCTTTTGAAGCAGGGATGGAAGCCAAAGCGCACCATCATTCTGTGTGCGTGGGATGGTGAAGAGCCGGGACTGCTGGGTTCCACAGAATGGGCGGAAACGCATGCCGAGGAGCTACAGCGGAACGCGGCGGTCTACATCAACTCGGATGGCAATGGCCGGGGTTTCCTGCAAGTGGAGGGGTCGCACACGCTCGAGCGCTTCATCAATGGCGTGCAACGCGATATCGACGATCCTGAGTCGAAGCTCTCGGTGTGGAAACGGCTGCAGTTCCAGCGGATCGCAAATCCGCCGCCGGGAGCGGCGCCACAAGACCGGCAGGAGGCGCGCAATCGCCCGGATCTGCGCATTGGCGCACTCGGATCGGGCTCCGACTACACGGCGTTCCTGGATCATCTGGGGATCGCGTCGGTGAATATGGGCTTCGGTGGGGAGGATGGCGGCGGCATCTACCACTCGATCTACGATGACTTCTACTGGTACACGCATTTTGCCGACACCGATTTCGTCTACGGGCGCGCGTTGGCCCAGGCGGCTGGTACGACTGTGATGCGGCTGGCCGACGCCGAGTTGCTGCCCTTCGATTTCGACGATCTGACCGACACCGTGCGCCGCTACATCGACGAAGTCAAGAAGTTGGCTACGGACAAGCGCGATCAGATCGTGGAGCGCAATCGGCAGATCGACGAGGGAATGTTCGCGGCGATCGAGGATCCGCATCACAAGATGGCAGCGCCGGCGAAGGAACCGGTCCCGCCCTTCCTCAATTTCGCTCCGTTGGATAACGGCCTGGCGGCGCTCCAGCGCACCACGCAGTTATACGACGAGGCGTTGGCCCATGCCACCGAGAACGGCGGATCGGCGCTGATGCGGGCGGCGTTGCGGGAAGCGAACGGCAAGCTGATCGCGGTGGAGCGTGCATTGACGCTGAATGAGGGACTGCCGAATCGGCCTTGGTTCAAGCATCAGATCTACGCGCCCGGTTTCTATACCGGATACGGCGTGAAGACGCTGCCCGCGGTGCGCGAGAGCATCGAGCAGAAGGAATGGAAGCTGGCGGACGAGGAGATCGTCAAGGTCGGGAAGGTGCTCGAGAATGCCGGCGAGACGATTCAAGGTGCGACTTCGGAATTAGGACGCGCCGTGAAGTAAGTATGTGGCGCGAGCACATCAGTTCCAGATTGCCGCACGAGACTTCGCGCGTACCCGATAAGCGTCGAGAAGAGTGTCGACGCGGCAAACCGGGCGTTTGAGCCACACTTAAGGCCGCTTTAGCGTGAAGCGAAAAGTGGAGCCGGTTCCTTCTCCGTCGGATTCGACCCAGATGTGGCCGCCGTGCCGCTCCACGATCTTGCGGCAGAGTGCGAGGCCAAGCCCGCTTCCCGGCAACTCGGATCCGTGCAGCCGTTTGAGCGGTTCGAAGATGCTGTGCTGGGACTCGAGCGGGATCCCTTCGCCGTTGTCCTGAATCGCGAAGCTCCAGCCGCTATCGATACTCTCGCCGGAAATCTGAATCACCGGTGCGTGTCCAAGCCTGCGATAGTGGATGGCGTTGGCGATCAGGTTTTGCAGAACCTGTTCGATCTGGACCGGGTCGCATTCCACCTGGGGCAGAGGACCGCAAATGACCTTGGCATGCGATTCGCGCACGGACGCTGCCAGCTTGACCAGAACGGCGTTCACGAGTTCGCTGATGGGTACCGCCTCTCGCCGTATTTCGCCGTTGCCTACCTGTGCGAACTCGAGCATGGAAGTCACCAGCCGCTGCATTCCGTCGGCTGACTGGACCATGAGGCGCAGGAGGCTCTTCTGGTTTTCATTCATGCTCTGTTCGCCATTGCGGGCGAACAACTCCGCCAGGGTGCGGACGGTTCTCGCGGGCGCTTGCAGGTCGTGCGACAGAGCGTGCGAAAAGCGAGAGAGCTCTTCATTCGAACGCTCCAGCTCGATTCGCAAATCCTCCCTTTGCCGTTCGGCTTCGCGGCGTGCGGTGGTTTCCACTCCGATTGCCAGGATGCCCGAGACTCCGCCATTTTCTCGCACCGGGCTATACGAGAGAGTGAACCACGTATCCTCGGGCTGATGGTGCCGCACATAGCGGAACAGCATGTCTTCCAGGACGACTGTTTCGCCCTTCCATACTCTCTGCCGGATCGGTTCGTAGGCTTCGCGGATTTCCGGGAAGGTCTCTAATAGGGGCTGTCCCAAAGCGATGGGGTGACGCGTGCCGATAATCGGCGCATACGCATCGTTGTACAGGAGTGTAAGCTCGCGGCCCCATTGCAGGGTGGCGGGGAAACCGCAATTGAGCATCACCTCGACATAACTTCGGATGTTCTGGGGCCAGCGCTCAATCGGTCCGAGCGGCGTCGGCTCCCAATTGAAGGTGCGAATGAGGTGGGACAACTCTCCGCGTCCAGCGGGCCATGAATCGTCTAAATGCGGATCCATACCAAGACTGTGGTTCCTCTTGAATATAACCTCTTGCTCCGGCCGCGCGCTTTACCGCGTACGGACCGGTCTACACTAATAGGAACCGGAGCCAACCTATGTATCGCTACGCGTCGCTTTTTCTGATTCTGAATGCAGCTTTGGCGCAATCCGTTCCCAAAGTCGACTTGTTGAAGCCGCTCAAGTTCCGCGAGATCGGACCCGCGAATATGGGTGGCCGCATTGACGATTTCGCCGTGGTCGAGAGCAATACCAACATCGTTTACGCGGCAACAGCCTCAGGCGGCGTTTGGAAAACGGTCAATGGCGGGATCTCGTGGAAGCCGATCTTCGATGACCAGCCGGTCTCGTCGATCGGCGATGTCACGGTCTCTCAGTCCGAGCCCGATGTCGTCTGGGTCGGCACCGGCGAGGCCAACAACCGCCAGAGTTCCTCGTGGGGCAATGGGGTCTACAAGTCGGCCGACGGCGGCAAGACGTGGAGCCACATGGGCCTTCGGGAGACGGCGCACATTCCGCGGATCGTCATTCATCCCGCCAATGCCAACGTGGTCTACGTCGCGGCGCAGGGAAAGCTCTGGGGTCCGAACGAAGAGCGAGGCGTTTTCAAAACCACCGATGGCGGCAAGACCTGGTCGAAGGTGCTTTACATCAATCCCGATACCGGCGTCAACGATCTGGCGATGGATCCCTCGAATCCCGATACGTTGTATGCCGCGGCGTATCAGCGGCGCCGCACTGCGTTCGGCTTCAACGGCGGTGGGCCGGGCAGCGGCATCTATCGCACGACCGATGGCGGGGTCACCTGGAAGAAGCTTACAAACGGACTGCCGAAGGGCGAAATGGGGCGTATTGGCCTGGACGTCTATCGCCGCAATCCGAACGTCGTCTACGCGGTGGTCGAAAGCGAGGAGTCCGGCATCTACCGCAGCGACGACAAGGGCGAGAACTGGGTGAAGATGAGCAATACCAATGCGCGCCCGATGTACTTCAGCCAGGTGCGCGTGGACCCCAATAACGACCAGCGTGTCTGGGAAGCCGGCGTGAACATGGCGTATTCCGAGGATGGTGGGAAGACATTCGTGACCAACCGTGTCAACCGCATCCACGTGGACTTTCACGCGATTTGGATCGATCCCTCGAACTCGGACAACATGATCGTGGGCTGCGACGGCGGTATCCACTTCAGCCGCGATGGTGGCCGCTCCTGGGATGCCCGCGAGCAGATCGCCATCGGCCAGTTCTACGAGATTTCGTACGACATGGCGAAGCCGTACAAGCTGTGCGGCGGTCTGCAGGATAACAGCAGTTGGTGCGGCCCGAGCGCCACCACCAACATCCGCGGCATCACCAACGAAGACTGGTATACCGTTCAGGGCGGGGACGGTTTCTACGCGCAGATCGATCCCGAAGAGCCGTGGATTGTATACGCCGAATCGCAGGATGGAAACGTGGCGCGCCGCGATCTGCGCACCCACGAGGCGCGCGACATACGGCCCCGCGAGGACGACGACAAGATGCCGCGCTATCGCTTCCAGTGGAACACGCCGCTGCTGATCTCCAGGCACGACCGCAAGACCATCTACTACGGCGGCAATTTTGTCTTCAAATCCAGCGACCAAGGGGACAACTGGAAGCGCGTCTCGCCCGATCTGACCTCGGGCGTGGACCGGAAGACTCTTAGCATCATGGGACGCAAGGTGGAGGACCGCACCACCTTGTCGCGTAACGACGGCGTGGCGGCCTTCCCCACGATCACGACGCTGACGGAATCGCCGGTGCGTGCCGGCGTACTCTGGGCCGGCACGGACGATGGGAATCTGCACGTCTCGCAGGACGGCGAGACGTGGAAGAATGTGGTGGCGAATGTGCCGGGCGTGCCTAAGGGCACCTATGTGAGCCGGGTTACCGCCTCCGCGTTCGATCCCGGCACGGCGTATGCGGCCTTCGACGGACATCGCGCTGACGATTTCAACGTCTACCTGTACAAGACCACGGATTACGGACAGACGTGGAAGTCGATTACCACGGGCATTCCGAAGAACGGCGGCACGCTGCATGTGGTTCGCGAGCACCCGCGCAATCGCGACCTGCTGTTTGCGGGAGGCGAGTTTGGATTGTATGTCTCGTTCGATCGCGGCGAGAACTGGCAGGAACTGAAGAACAATCTGCCGCGCGTGCCGGTAGACGATATCGCGATTCATCCGCGCGAGAACGATCTGATCGTGGCCACCCACGGCCGCTCGATCTGGATCCTTGACAGCATCTCCGCGCTGGAACAGATGACCGGCAAGTCCGCGGACAGCAATCTGCAGGCGTTCGATGTGCGCCCCGCGGTGATGTGGCGCCTGGCGCGGAAGCGGGATTTCGATGCCCACGACGTCTTCGTGGGAGCCAATCCTCCGGCCGGCGCGATCATCGATTTCTGGGTCAAGAACAAGCCCGACGCCAAGGACGTCAAGATCTCGATTCTGGATGCCGGCGGCAAAGCGATCGCCGTGGTCAAACCCGCCGCTGTGGAGGCAGGAGTGAATCGTGTAGTGTGGGGCCTGCGGACCGATCGCCCCGTGCCTCTTACCGCGCAAGAGGAGGCCATGGCCGCCCGATTCGCCGCGGCTGGTGGCGACGCGCCGAACACCGGTGGTCCGCTGGTCGATCCGGGCGACTACTCGGTCGAGATCTCGATCGGTTCCGAGCATGTGACGAAGAAGTTCAAGGTGGAGGAGGATCCACGAATCACCTGGTTCAGCGCTTCCGACCGCGCCAAGCGCCGCGCCGCAATCGATGACCTGGCGAGCCTGACGAAGCAGGCGGATGCGCTGCGCAAGCGATTCACGGCCGCCGATTCCGGGCTCACCGCGCTGCAAAATGCCTGGAAGCGTCCGGACGCGCCGAAGATTCCCGATACGGTAAAGACGATGGCCGACGGCTTAAAGGGAACGCTGGACGAGATCCGGCCGCAATTCGCGGTGCGGAATTTCTTCGAGACGCCGTCGCCCGAGGAGCGTAAAGCGGAGTTGCTCAAACCGGAGCCGGACTTCGTCCTCCCAGCTCTGATGCAAAGGATCTCGCAGCAGGTTCAGGGGCTGGAAAGTTTTGCCGCCGCGCCGTCTGAGGCTCAGATGAAGCAGATCGGGCTGTTGAAGACGGCGGTGTCGGAGGCTGGCCAGAAGATGGATCGTCTGCGTGACCAGGTGTCGAAGTTCAACGATGCGATGAATGCGGCAAAGGTACCGTTTATCGCCATGCCGTAAGGGCGCGGCGACCCGAGGGTCAGTGTCACTGAAAATCCGAGAGCGCAGACGGAATCGCCTGCGCCACCGTGCTTTTCAGCCCTGTGCCTCCCAAACCGGTACTCGAGTGCCGGTTCTTCATCGTGGAATCAATAGCTTACGAGGCAAAACGGGTACTTGAGTACCCGTTTTGCCCCAGGCGATCAGCGTGCACTGGCTTTTAGGCGCGAGACTCCCAGCGCGATGGGAGCGATTGCCAACAGCAGCAGTGCGGTGCCCGGTTCCGGCGCCACTTCGAAGCTTCCGGAACCCGTCGCCAAGCCGTCGCCGTACATGTACGTGCCGGTAAACTGCGTCATGCCTGCAAACCCGAATTGGGCAGCCTGGATGGCCGCTTGCTCTTGCGGGATGGTGCAGGACGTGCATAGTGCCGCCTCCGCATTGCCGGACCCGCGGCCCACAATTTCATCCACTAACTGGGTATTGGGACCGCTGGTGATGTAGGTCGGGCCGCCCGGTCCATTGATGATGCCGACGTAATTGCTGGAGTAGTTGTAACTGCCTGCCCCGAAGGTGAAACCGAGCAGGTTGCCAGGATCGTTGCTGGATGCGGTGAAGGTAAGTTGATCGATGCTGATCTTCTGTCCGTCGCCGTTGATAATCACGCCAAACAGCGGGCGGTTGCCGAGTTCGTTGGCGAAGGCGGAACCGAAGACGGTGCCGGGGTCCGCCTGTGCCAGCCAACTCGGGAAATTGGTCACGATCATCTGGTCGATGCCGATGGTGGACTGTTGCTGGTAGTAACTGGGTGTTGCGGGGATGCCGGCCGACGTCTGCCCGTTCTCTAGAGCGGTCACGGCGTTATTCACGTAGTCCGCGTAGCTCGGCGATCCATAAGCGTTGGGTGCAACGGAGGGGAATACCAGGATGTTGACAGCGCTGGCGTGGACTGATAGCCCGATTACAAGGGCTAAGAGCAGGAGGCTCTTCCGCATTGAATATTGTCTCCAGCCGGTGGCTCGCAGGGTCAGACGCAAAGCTGCGTCTGGATGGAAATACCGGATGCGAATGATTGCGCACTTAGCAGGGAGGTTTCTCCCGGTTGGCGACTTTGCGACGCCCGCGCGCGGGATGCGGTGTGGACCACCGCAAGTCACGAGTCTAGCACCCGCGGCTCGACTACGGTCCTACTCAGATACTAACTATGGCCAACGGCGGGTGGTAATGAGTTTACTTGGTACTAAGTAGGTTAGCGAACAGGCGGTAGGCCCCTGGTACTCCTGCCGGCAATTGGCGGAACCACGAATAGGCCGTAAAGATGTAAACGCCTTTGCCATAGCGAGTCCATAATTCGCCGCCCTCCAAGGGCTTCTCACCGGGGTCGTGCGCTGAGATCACGGTCTGGTAGTGCGAGTCCCATTGAGTCGCGAAGTTCAAGCCCCGCTCCTGCACCCAGCCTTCGAAGTCTGCGGGCGTAATGTGGTTGGGCGCCTGGAGCAGGGGACTGTCGACATGCGGAAACTCGACCGGTGCTTCCTCCACCGTGACGCGGAAGCCATTCCCAGCAGGGATGGTTATGGGGTAGGGTCCAACGTTTTGTCTCGCAATGTCGGCCGGAGGCGCTTGCGGAGCTGCCGGTGCTTGGCCCCCAGGTCCCCGGCCGCCTCCCGGTCCACCACCTTCGCCGCTTTGATACTGCACGATGTACGTGCCGCCGTTGCGGACGTAGTCCATCAGGCGAGGCTGATTGGCGCGGAGGTCCGAGCGTACGTTGTACGCGCGCACGCCGGCCACGATGGCGTCGAAGCGTGAAAGATCTCCCTGCTCCAGGTCGGAAGGCGTCAGCAGCGCCACATCGAGACCGATCTGGCGGAGCGCATCGGGCATACCATCCCCGGAGCCCATGATGTAGCCGATCTTGTGGGCAGTCACTTTCAAATTCGACCGCACCAACTTCAGGTCGGAAACCGGAAACAAGATTTGAGTGGGAATGTGCGGGTAGGCGATTACATCCATTCCAGACTCGATTTCGCGGCCCCCCACCGTAGCGATTGCGCGCAAGGAGGCGGAGCCTTCGGCGGCGGGAGGTGTAATCTCGAACATCATCTCCTGCTGCTCCCCTGCCATGGCCACGTGAAAGCTTTGTGACCGCGGTTCTACCTTCCAGCTTGCAGGCAGATCGAGCCGCAGGTCTCCGGTGGCATTGGCGACATTCGCCATCACCGAAACATGTATCTTGCGAGGGGACGTGGAGGGGAAGAGCGCGACCGCGTCCGGCAAGTTCACCGCCACGGCGGGAACCACCACCAGCGGACGAACCCGCTCGCCCTCCGCGCGCCCGGCGTAACGATAGTGCACGGGACGAGTCAACTCCACCGGCGTTCCTGCCACCGAAAGCCGCACGCGCATCTGTAGGACGGGTGGTGTATCGGGCAACCCCACTAAGCGCTGGTCGTCGACTGTGTAGACACCGGCGGAGGGCGCCTTAGCGAGCCAGTACGGCTGCGAATAAGGCTGTGAGGCCGGCACGGGCAATCGGAATTCGGACGTGACGCTGTGGTTGTAAGTCAGCTTCACGGGCGGGCTATTGAGGGACGTCTTGTCGGCAAAACCCTCCAGCCGTATGCTGTCGAGCGTGACCTCGGCATTCGATCGGTTCAGCGCTGTGGTGTTCACGGTGAGTTCCGATCCGGGAGTGGTCTCCGGCTGGCGCGCCTGGGCATCGATCCAGAGCCCGGCACACTTGGCGATGGCTTCGTCCACCTCCGTGAGCTTGACCTTGGCCATGGGATCGGGAATCGCTGAGATCAATGCGCGCGCTTTCGTGAGTTGCGGAATCACGCGCTCCGGGTGGGCAGGGTCGAAGTTGCGGATAGCCTCGTCGACAATCGGGGTGATGACGGTTCCTCCGGGTACGCGCGCCCAGGTGGTATCGATGCCATCGAAAAGGTCCTTCGAGGCAGGCTCGCCAGACACCAGCTCGAATTCGGTTACCGCGGCTCCCGGGCGATTGATCGCACCGGTGCCCTGGCTGTGGTGCATGCTGCGGCTCAGAGTGGCTAATTCCTCGTACGAATATCCAAGCACGGGATTGAATTCGCCGGTTTCGACAGTCCCGGCCTTGGGCAGCGGCGGCGGCTGATCGGCATCCGGCGTGCCTTGGCCTTGACCGCCCTGACCGCCACGACGGCCTCCGTCCCTGCCGCCTCCCGGCTGACCGCCTCGTCCCGCCGGCCCGAAATTAAACGTCGCATGCACCAGACGGCGCGGACGCCAGGGTTCGACGAACTTCAGTTGTTCCGGAAAGCGCTTCGGGTCGCCGGCCACCTCGAAAGCTTCCTTACCAAGGATGGCCGACGCCTGGTGATGTCCATGGCCGTCGCGCGGGGTCCCGGTGAAAACCAGAATCACGACGTCGGGACGGTAGCGGCGGATATTCCAGACCACATCCGCAAGAATCCGGTCATGTCCCCACTTTTCCAGCGTTTCGGCCGCGGTCTTACTGAATCCGAAGTCGATTGCGCGCGTGAAAAACTGCTCGGCGCCATCGATTTCGCGGGCGTCGAGCAGCTCGTGGGTGCGGATGATGCCCAGTTGCGCGCCCTGCTCGGAGCCAATCAGATTCTGGCCGCCTTCACCGCGCGTGAGTGAGAGATAGGCCGTCCGCATGTGGCGCCCGCGGGCAAAATAGGCAAGAACTGCGGTGCGCTCGTCGTCCGGATGGGCGGCGATCATCAGGACCGTGCCCAGAACGTTCAGCTTGTGGAGCGACTGTTCGATCTCCGCGGCGCCCGAAAAGCTGCGTTGTGCGGGTAACGGTGAGAACGGTGCGAAAAACGGTACTAACAGAAGGAACCTGGCAATGAACTTGCTCGTCTGGACCATCAGAAGTCCATTCTACGACGGGACGCCGTCGGAAGCGGGATTTGCCCGGGAGTGGCCAAGGAGGGGTTATGAGGGCTGCGGTTCGCGCCGTTCGCAGCTTTTTCACCGCACTTCGTGGCGGTTCGGGCCTCAAAGAGGTTGTCGAGCCCGAAGTCAGAATCGGATTGGCGTTAGGGGGCGGATTCGCCCGCGGGATTGCCCATGCAGGCGTCCTGGAAGTCCTCGAGCGGTACCAGATTCCCATTCACTGCATTGCGGGAGTAAGCGCGGGCTCGATTGCGGCAGCGGCTTACGCCAGCGGTGCATCCCCTGCCGAAATTGCACACGCAGGTTGCTCGATGCGGCTGGGCGACGTCGCGCGATGGACCCTGGGGCGGATGGGGTTCGTAGTCAGCGAGCGTATGCAGCGTTTCCTCGAGAAGCTGCTGAAGCGCTACCGCTTCGAACAGATGAAGATTCCGCTGGGCGTCCTCGCCACCGACGTTTGTACTGGAGAAACGGTGGGCTTCCGCGACTCCGGGGACGTCTTCCTGCCGATCCGCGCCAGTTGCTCGTATCCGGGATTGTTCCAGCCCGTGCGCCACGATGGGCGTCTGCTGGTGGACGGCGCGATGAGCATGGAGATTCCGGCGCTGATGGCGCGCCAACTCGGGGCTACGCATGTAATCTCGGTCCACTTGCCCGCGCAAGATGGCAAGCAGCCGCCGAGCAATGTCTTCCAGGTAGTGAATCGCTGCTTTCAGATTATGCAGAGTCGCACGGAGAGTAGTTGGCGCGCGCACAGCGATCTGGTCATCACGCCGGATGTGCGTGCCATCGACTGGGATGGTTTTGGCTGCGGACCGGCACTGCTGAAGGCCGGAGAGACCGCCGCATTGTCCTCCTTGCCGAAAATTGAATCGTGGCTCGCGAACCCGCAGAAGGCCGGCGCGCCGCTGATAAATATGCCGGGAACACTCCCAGCGACGTTGCACTAGCGCTCTGACCGCCGGGCCAGCAAGCGATGTCTGGATTGCTTCGAAAATCACTCGTGGCTGGTTGCGAGCCGCGGGCGTGAGCAAGCGATGTCTGGACAGCTGAAAATCACTCCCTTACGGTCGTGGCTCGTCAGCTACCCAAATACGTTCGCGCGATAAGTGCGCTTGCGAGCCGCGCGCGTGAGCAAGCGATGCCTCGATAGCTGAAAATCACTCCCTCACGGTCGTGGCTCGTCAGCTACCCAAATACGTTCGCGCGATAAGTGCGCTTGCGAGCCGGGCGCGTAAGCAAGCGGTGCCTCGATAGCTGAAAATCACTCCCTTACGGTCGCGGCTCGTCAGCTACCCAAATACGTTCGCGCGATAAGTGCGCTTGCGAGCCGCGCGCATAAGCAAGCGATGCCTCGATCGCTCCCAAAATCACTCCCTTACGGTCGTGGCTCGTAAGCTACCCAAATACGTTCGCGCGATAAGTGCGCTTGCGAACGCGCGCGTAAGCAAGCGATTTCTCGATTGGTCCGAATCTTGTGGCCAAGGCACTAGTTCCAAAGAGCTGTGAGAGCATAGCTGAAGCGCGCCCTACCTTGCTGATACACTTCTGAGATGGGTAAGCGGGTTTCCCTCTTCGTTACCTGCATGGTCGACCAGTTGTTTCCGAAGGTCGGCATGGCCATGGCGCGAGTGATTGAAGAGCTCGGCTACCAGGTAGATTTCCCCGAGGACCAGACATGCTGCGGCCAACCGGCCTTCAACAGCGGATATCGCGGCGAAGCGCGCATTGTGGCGCGCTACTTTCTGGATACCTTTGAATCGGCCGAATGCATCGTAGTTCCATCGGGCTCTTGTACCGCGATGATCGTCCACCATTTCGCGGAGCTGTTTCATAAGGAGCCCGAAACCTTGGCGCGCGTTCATGATCTCGAAAAGCGGGTCTGGGAGTTTTCCACTTTTCTCACCGAAGTGGCGCGGGTGGAAGACGTGGGGGCGCGCATGGACGACGTCGTGACGTTCCACGACGGATGTCATGCGCTGCGCGAACTGGGTGTCAGGGACGCGCCGCGACGCTTGCTGGCCAATGTCCGCGGGCTCGAACTGCGAGAGATGAAGCCGGCCGAAGAGTGCTGCGGCTTCGGAGGCACCTTTTCGGTGAAGTTCGCCGAGTTGTCGGGCGCCATGGCAAACACCAAGATCCAGGCGATTCTCGGCACCGGAGCGCGCACCGTGGTTTCGCTCGATCCGAGTTGCCTCATGCAGATTCAGGGTGCGTTGTCGCGGGCCGGATCCGACATTCGCACGATGCATCTGGCCGAAGTCCTGGTAAGCCGATAAATCCATGTCCGCGGAATTCGATCAGAAAATTCACAACACCCTGGCCGACGCGAATCTGCAGTTGGCCATCTACACCGCCACCGCGCGTCTGAAAGAGCACCGCATTCAGAACGTGGACCCCGGCGTTCTTCCTGATTACCAGGAACTGCGGACGCAGGCGAACACCATCAAGAAGCACGCAATCGAGAACCTCGATCACTACCTGGAGGAGTTCGAACGGAACGTAGTGGCGCACGGCGGCAAGGTCGTGTACTGCAAGGATGGCACCGAGGTCTCGGACTTTATCCTCGCGCTGGCCAAAGAACGGAACGCACACCTCATCGTGAAATCGAAATCCATGACCACCGAGGAGATCGATCTCAACGAGCGGCTAGAGCATCACGGGCTCGAATCGGTGGAGACCGACCTGGGCGAATACATCCTGCAACTGGCCCACGAACGGCCGTATCACATCGTTGCCCCCGCGTTGCACAAGACGCGCTATGACGTGGCGGATATCTTCACCGACCGGCTGAAGGTGCCTCGAGAGGTGGTGATCGAGAAGCAGACGGCGATCGCCCGCGGCGTGCTTCGCGAGAAATTTCTGGCCGCGGACATCGGCATCAGCGGCGCCAACTTCCTGGTGGCCGATTCCGGCGCGATCGTACTGGTGGAGAACGAGGGCAACGCGCGCCTCACCACCTCGGCGCCGAAGATCCACATCGCGGTGGCCGGCATCGAGAAGATCATTCCTCGCGCGCAGGATTTGGCGACGTTCCTGAAGCTGCTGGCGCGCAGTGCGACGGGGCAGTCGCTTTCGGTCTACACGTCATTTCTCAGCGGGCCGCGGCGCGAAGGCGAGATCGATGGGCCCGACGAGTTTTACGTGGTGCTCCTGGACAACGGCCGCACCAAACTGCTCCCGGACCGCTCCAAGCGGCAGTCGCTCTACTGCATTCGCTGCGGAGCCTGTCTGAACACCTGCCCGGTGTATCGCAAGATCGGTGGGCACAGCTTTCCGTGGGTCTACTCGGGGCCGATCGGCGCGATCATCACACCGCAGTTCATGGGCGCCGGACACGAGCCGGGTTTGCCGTTCGCCTCAAGCCTGTGCGGCGCCTGCGGCGAAGTATGCCCGGTGAAGATCGATATTCCGAAGATTCTGCTGGAACTGCGGTCTGACGTGAAGAAGAGCGAACTGCGGGAAAAGCAGAATCGTCTGGAGAGGCTGGCGTTCCGCGCTTTCGCCTGGCTGATGACGCATCCGCGCCTCTACGAGATGGCAGGCAGTATGGCCGCCGCAGTCGCGCCCTCAGATGGCCGGTGGATTCGCACTGTGCCTGCGCCGATGAATCTCGGTCCGGTCAAAGCGTGGTTGAGTCAGCGCGACCTGCCCCCGCCTCCTGCCAAGAGTTTTCGCCAGATGTGGAGGCAGCGCTAATGTCGCGCGATCATATCTTGCATCGCGTACGGACTGCGGTCGGCCGGAGCGCGGGACAGCCCGCGGCCGATCCGCCGCCGGTGCGCATTCGCATTCCTTCCGTCGATTTGGAATCGCGTATTGCGAGCATGCTGGCGCGCGTGGAAGCGCTGGCGGGCAAGGCGTACCGCAGCGACGATCCACGGGGGTTTGTGGAATCGGCGATCGCCGGAAAGACGGCAGTGGCGTCGAATGCGCCATACTTGGTGGAGTGTGGCATCACTAGCCTGCCGGGCGTACGCTCCGGCATCACCGACCGCGCGGAGCTGCGCGAACTGTGTGCCAAGTCGGACGTCGGCATCACCTGCGCGGACTATGCGCTTGCCGATACAGGGTCGCTGGTGATGCTGTCGAGCCCCCAAGAGGCGCGCATGATTTCGCTCTTGCCGCCGGCCCATATCGCGGTGGTGCCGCGCGAGCGCCTGCTCACGGGACTGGACGAGTTGTTCTCGATCCTGCCGCGCCCCGCCGAACAGACCAGTTCCATGGTGCTGATCACGGGGCCCAGCCGCACGGCCGATATCGAGCAGATTCTCGTCCGCGGCGTGCACGGTCCGGGACAGATCACGGTTGTGGTGGTGTAGCACGCATCGTGGGTGTGGCGCTAACACCCTTGAAAGCAGGGTTGGGGGTTAGGGGTTGGGGGTTCGCGGCGTGTCGCCATGGCCGAGCCGATCTGCCCAGCGAACGCGCCGCTTTCATCCGAATCCATGGCGGCGAAGCAGCCCAAGACCACTCCTCTTTGCCGCGTCGACACTCCTGTCGGCGCGTTTTGCGCCCACTTGGTTTGACTAAATGGCAGTTCCTCGACGTTGCGACGGGACTTCCTGAATCCGCTTAAGCGCATGGCAGGCCGCGAGCTTTCTCCGCCACGTTAAAATCAAGTACGACCAATGAGAACGTTCACCATTGCAGTGATAGCGGGAGACGGCGTGGGTACGGAGGTCATTCCGCAAGCCAAGCGCGTCCTGGAGAGGGCCGCTCAAAAACACCAGATCACGTTTTCGTTTCAGGACTTCGACTGGGGCGCCGAACATTTCTTCCGGTGGGGGCGCATGATGCCAGCGGGGGCGATCGATCTCCTCCAGCCCTGCGACGCCATTCTGCTGGGCGCCGTCGGCCATCCGAACATCCCCGATCACACCACTTTGAACGGTCTGCTGCTGCCCATCCGCCGCACCTTCGACCAATACGCCAATGTGCGTCCCGCCTACCTCTATCCGGGCGTCGAGTCGCCTCTCTCCAAGCCCAAAGGAGGCGATATCGATTTCGTGGTGGTCCGCGAGAACACCGAAGGCGAATATGCACAAATCGGCGGCTTCGTCTACCAGATGCAGCCCGAAGAGGTGGCCATCCAGACCTCCGTCTTCACCCGCCGCGGCGTCGAACGGATCATCCGCTTCGCCTTCGATCTGGCGGTAAAGCGCGGCAAGAAGCGGCGCGTCACCTCCATCACCAAATCGAATGCACAGGGATTCAGCATGGTCCTCTGGGACCGCACCTTCCAGGACGTAGCTTCGGAGTATCCGGAGGTGGAGACGGAATCTCTGCTGGTGGATGCCGCCGCGATGAACT
The DNA here is from genome assembly GCA_035295745.1 of Bryobacteraceae bacterium. Classification (GTDB taxonomy): domain Bacteria; phylum Acidobacteriota; class Terriglobia; order Bryobacterales; family Bryobacteraceae; genus JAIQFL01. The sequence goes on from DATGIL010000090.1 coordinate 66,922, forward strand.
TTATCCGGCGGCCGGAGAGCTTCGACGTGGTGGTGGGATCGAACCTCTTTGGCGACATCTTGAGCGACATCTCGGCGATCATCATCGGAAGCATGGGACTGGCCGCCAGCGCCAATCTCGACCCATTGCGGCGCTTCCCTTCGATGTTCGAACCGGTGCACGGCTCCGCGCCGGATATCGCGGGCAAGGGCGTCGTCAATCCGTTGGCGACCATTCTCAGCGCCGCGATGATGCTGGAGCATTTGCAGATGGACGAGGCGTCGCGGGAAATCGGAGCTGCGGTAGCGGCGGCGCTGGCCGACGGCAAAGTGCGCACCCCCGACCTGGGCGGCCGCAACACCACGCAAGAGATGACGGACGCGGTGCTGGAGAAGCTTTGTTAGTGGCCCAGCCGCAGCAGCGCGAGAGTACCGGCCGGCATGCATTTCTGGTAGCCGCCGGAATCCTGATCAGCCGGATCATCGGGCTGGTGCGGCAGCGGTACTTCAATCGATTCTTCGGCCTCTACGACACTGCGGACGCGTTCCAGGCGGCCCTGCGCGTACCGAATTTTCTACAGAATCTGTTCGGGGAAGGCGTCCTGTCGGCTTCGTTCATTCCCGTGTATGCCCGCCTGCTGGCGCAAGGTGACGAGAAGGAAGCGGGCCGCGTGGCGGGAGCGGTGGGCGCCATTCTGGCTGCTGCGGTCTCCGTGATTGTGCTGCTGGGAGTGCTCTCGACTCCCTATTTGATGTGGGCCATCGACCCGGGCTTTACCGGCGAGAAGCGCGACCTGGTGATCCTGCTGGTGCGGATTCTCTTTCCGGGCGCGGGTCTGTTGGTCTGTTCCGCATGGTGCCTGGGCATCCTGAACAGCCACCGCAAGTTTTTCCTCTCGTACTCGGCTCCGGTGCTATGGAACGGCGCCATGATCGCTACGCTGATTGTCTTTCGCCATTCGGGCGCGAATGAACTGGCGGCGCGCCTGGCATGGGGCACCGTCTTGGGGAGCGCACTGCAGTTCGGCGTGCAGGTGCCCGTAGTGCTGCGTCTGGTGCCCACGCTCCGGCCGGTGTGGGACACCCACTCGGGGCACATTCGCGAAGTGATCCGGAACTTCATGCCCGTCAGCGTGAGCCGGGGCGTGGTGCAAATCAGCGCCTATATCGACCAGGCGATCGCCACTTACCTGAAGGAAGGCGCAATGTCCGGCATGGCATGCGCGCAATCCATTTACATGCTGCCCGTGAGCCTGTTTGGCATGGCGGTTTCGGCGGCGGAACTGCCGGCGATGTCGAGCACTCTGGGCGATGCCGACGCGGTGGCGGCGGGTCTGCGTCGACGTCTGAATTCGGGCCTGCGGCAGATCGCCTTTTTCATCGTGCCATCGGCGATGGCGTTCCTCGCGTTCGGCGACGTCATCACGGCGGCGCTGTACGTGAATGGCAAGTTTACGCTCAACGATGCACGCTACGTTTGGGCGATCGTGGCCGGGTCCGCCGTGGGCCTGCTGGCTTCCACATTGGGCCGGCTCTACGCGTCCACCTACTACGCACTACGCGATACCCGGACGCCTTTGCTGTTTGCAGTCTTGCGGGTGGCGTTGACAGGGGTGTTGGGCGTGGTTTGCGGCAGGTATCTGCCGGGCTGGATTGGAATTCCGCTCCGGTGGGGAGCCGCGGGTCTGACGGCGTCGGCAGGCTTCGCGGGATGGGTAGAGTTTACGCTCCTGCGCAGGGGCATGAATCAGCGAATCGGGACTACCGGCTTGCCGGCGGCATTGGTGGCGAAGCTATGGGCGGCAGCGGCCGTGGGAGCCACAGTCGGCTGGGGAATCAAGCTGACCGCCGGGCATCATCACCCGATCACCATGGGCGCGGCCATCCTGGTGCCCTATGGCCTCTCCTACTTCGCCATCACCTGGCTGCTTGGGGTAGAGGAGTGCGAGGGCGCGCTACGTAGATTCCTTCGATTGCGGCGGTAATTGGCGCGGGAGTCAGGCGTAGGCGATGGGGTTCTTGGCCAGCCATCGCGAATCCCGGTAGTCGTTGACTTTCCGGATAGCGTTCCCGGCCATCGCGGCAGTCTTATGCCGTTGACCCCACGCCAGCGAGCCGCCTAGACCGAGCGACCCTCCCATCACGCCTCCCAAAAGCAAGCCGTATGTGGATCTGCGCCGCGGGGCAAGCCACGCGCTTCCTATGCCAACGGCAACTCCGATGGCTGCGGGTATCAGTCTCCCGGTCAGTTTCATAAGGATACTTCCAGCTTCAGAATACATTGCTGGTAATAGAGAGTCAATACTCCCTTTGTCCGAATTGTGTAACAAAGAATTCATCACCTCGTATCGCGCCAGCGAGCGTACCATTGTTACCATCTAACTTATGTCCGAAACGGAACTTTTCTCCTTGGGAGGCGATGTTGCAGTAGTGATTGGCGGCGGCGGTGTGCTGGCCGGTGCGATGGCGGAGGGACTGGCCGCTCACGGCGCCCGCGTCGCCATTGCGGGACGCACGCGAGAGCATGCCGAGGAGCGAGCGCACGCCATCGCCGCCCAGGGACACGAGGCCATTGGCGTTCAGTGCGATGCCACGAGTAAGATGGAACTCCAAAAACTCCGCGACTCCGTGCTTGAACGCTTTGGCCGCATCGACATTTTGATCAATGCCGCGGGTGTCAATTCCGCCACTCCCTTTTTCGAGATCTCGGAAGAGGAGTGGCACCGCATTCTCGACATCGACCTGAAGAGCGTCTTTCTGGCCTGCCAGGTCATCGGCAAGGCGATGGTGGATGCCGGCCGAGGTGGATCGATCATCAACATCAGCTCAGCATCCTCGGGACCGCCGCTCTCCAAGGTCTTCACCTACGGTGTGGCGAAGGGCGGCGTCAATCAGATCACCAGGTTTCTGGCGCGCGAGTTGGCGCCGCACAATATTCGCGTGAACGCGATTCTGCCCGGGTTTTTCCCCGCCGAACAGAATCGGCGAGTCCTGACCCCCGAGCGCGTGGCCAGCATCCTCGGACATACTCCGATGAATCGCTTCGGCGACGCCGAGGAATTGATCGGGGCAACGGTCTATCTGGCTTCGCGAAAAGCGAGCTCTTTCGTGACTGGTTCGATTCTGAACGTGGATGGCGGCTTCATGTCCATGACGATTTGAGCGGCGGTCAAGGCGAAATCCGAGTAGTGGCGCCTTCCGTATCCTTGAATGGAGCCTCACAACCGTGTAAGGTTTTCTCGGGACCGGCGCCAGTTGGTCGGCAGACCTGAACCTGGTCGTGCACTTCGTCATGGCCGTCGCAGTAAGGGAAGCGCGCCTCATGATGGCCCAGCCACACATGCTGTAAGTTGACCTGCATCACCAGAGTTGTGGTGGCCCGCGGCACGTTATACCGGAATACACGCTTGCGGGTTCCCGAGGTGTTCCACGGTGCGGTGCATCGTCTGATCGCAGATGAAGTCCTTAGAGACGTTCCCTGTAATTGAGCGGGGCGGCGCGCATTCGCGAGAGGATGGCGTTCTGTTCAGCGGCATCCGGCTCGGCGAATTGCGCCCGGGCGCCGGAAATCAGCGCGGCGAGCCAAAAGCGCGCGATTAGGCATCTGGGATCGCATCGAAATCATCCCTCGGGCTGTCCTGAGAATGACCCTACACTCTCGATCGCGATCGACGGTACCTTTGCGTGCCCGACCAAACCAGCACCACCAAGCCCAAGACTGCGCCGTTACCCGGCTCCGGAACGGACGCCGCTCCAGGCCCGATCGTCGCGTTCACGCCGGATGGATCCGACACGCTAAACGCCGTCGCCGCTCCGTCCGAACTGCCATCCAGATCGACGACCATGAGACTATCCGCAGCTGTCGGATCGGATGTCGCGATCAGGGAAGTCACTCCATCGCCGGCAAGAAAGAAGACCGAAAGCTCGTCCGGCGAGAAACCCACTCCCGGCGCATTTTGAGTCACGCCGAGATTGAACGAGATGGCCGATCCGAAAGTGAAGCCCGTCAGATACTCGTTGAACGCGAAGGTGACCGGATCGTCCGAGATCGTCACCGTCCCTGGAAGCGTACCGCTCACAAGTCCGGTTGGCGATACGGCTCCCAGCGTGCCATCGCTCGCGAATCCCGAAATGGTAACCGTGTTGGCAGGGCCCCCTCCGCTGATGAAATCGAACACCAGATCGCCCGCGGCGCCGTTCAAACCGGTGGTGTCGATGGTCACGACGGAGCCGCTCATCGAAGCAGCCGCAAACAGAAAAGGAAGGATATATCGCAGCATAAAGGGTCCTCTGTGGTCTATGGAAGGCCGCCCGCGAGCACTCGAGTCGCATAGGTGATGGAGCCGTTTCCCGGATTGGCAAACTGCAGATTCAGGGTGAGGGACTGACCCGCCCCCAGTTGAGAGTTATTGTCGAGCGGTGCGAACACGTAGGGCGATCCGAGCGGAGCGGCGCTTCCGGTCACCCCGTCGGCAGGCGCGAGCTTCACGTTCGCGCTGAGTGAGTCGAGTATCAATGCTAACGGTCCGGTCACCGGGCCGCCGCTATTGTTGGTCAGAATGATCGTCTGAGCCCAAGTTCCGGCGGCTCGATTGATGCGGAATCCGCCGCGGGTCACCACGATGTTGGGCGCGGTGAGGCCGCCCGAAAACGGGTTGAAGAATCCTCCGTGCGTGAAGAATGTGTCGCTGTCCTGGTCCCCTCTGCCGCAGTACCAGAAGACGGTCGGCTGCCCGGCGATCGTGTGTACTCCCGCCAGGTTCCTGCAATTGGCGTTGGTGATGTCCGGATACGCTACGATGGCCACATCCACGGATTGTGTAGAGCCGGCGGGGATGCGCGGATTCCCGTTGTTGCTATCGCCAAATCCGGGAACAGCCGCAAAAACCCCCGGCCACCGCCAGTGCACGTGGACGCAGGTCGGACAACCGGGCACGGGCCCCATAACCCCGAGACCCGGTTCATCGATCGAAGGCAAATAGGTCTGATGAAAATTGTCCGCTCCGCCCGCCGCGCCGTGGTCAATCACGTTCGCGACGAATAGCTCACTGGAAACCGGGTTCCCCTCCAAGAAATTCGGCAGCCCCGTGATGTTGCTGTCCTGACCGATCGCGGTAGCCTGGCCCTGTGTAATGGGCGTGAGGCTGGATGCCGGACTTCCATCGGTGAAGTGTAAACGGAGAGGCAGCTCGATCTCGGCGACATGGTTGTTTGGACTGTCGGGATCGTACTGATAGGAGACCGTCGGATAGAAGCGCGCGCACCCGACGTTGCCACTGGGTTCACAGTGGTCACCCGCCACGGGAGGACTGAATTGAAACTGTTCAGTGATGGTCAGGCAGCTCGCGGAACCGACTGGAATATTGTTCACAATGTAGGTGGCGGAGACGGAACTGGAGGCAGATTGAAAATCCACCAGACGGCTGTCATTGCCGCACTGTCCGTCGCCCCCGGGGACGAGCGCGCAGTTTGAGCCCAGGAAATCCGTGGTCGTCAGATTGTAGACCGGCACGCTCATCATCACGGCCATCGGACGAGTGCCGAGAAAGACGTTCTTCACCTCCAGGCCGGTACTGGCGCCGATATCGTAGTCGAATTTCCAGCCGTTGGAGGTGATGGTGCCCGGCGCGGGCGACTGAATGGCTGGCAGGTCGCAGGAGCGCGTGGCGGTCATGCTGGCGGAAAACGGCGCGGACACGGTGACGATAATTCCAATCGACACAGTGTACTGCCCAGAAGGGCCCAGTTGGATCGGGTCGGACATCACGTGCTGAAGCGAACCGGTTCCATTGAACGTGCCGAACCACTGACTGTTACCTTCCAGTGTCTCAACCAAAATCGAGGCGGTGGTTTCCGTATTCTCTGAAAACGGGGTTCCGTTCACCGTGAAATGGAGCGAGGGCAATTGAGATCCACCAGGGAGTCCGCTATCGATCAACTGAGAGAAACCGCCGTTGGCGCCAGTGTCTCCAAAGGCCTGGGCGCCGCCAACCGACGCGGTCGCCGACACCGACAGACTGGTGGTCGTCCCGGCGAAGGTTGCCGAGCCGTTATAGCTCAATTGGCCGGACGTGTAGCTACGCGACGGACTCACATTCATCGAGGTCCCCGCGCTGCATCCGCTGCCGGCGCCGGGCGCCGGGGAAATGCAGCCGGACCCGATCGGCAGCGGCAAGGGCAGGCCCTCGCCTCCGGCTCCGACACTCCCTTGCGCCGAATACGTCCAAGTCGGTGGATCGGAAGCCGCGTGGGCCGCGACCGTGACTACCAGAATCAGAAGAGTGGTTTTCACAAACAGCCTCGCTGCGCGCCGCGTGCGACGGCGATGCCCGATTGTACACTTTTTTCAGGTTACAGCGGAGTTGGAACGGGTACTGGAAGGACAGGTACTCCGCGCCGCGGGTGCAGCGGACGGATATGATGACGGCGTCCTCACTGTCATAGGTTGGTCCGGTTACTTAGACCTACGTCTACAGGAAGATGGACCGGTTCGACGTCATCGGGAAGGTCCCGGCCGACACCAACCTGGATCCCAGAAGCTGATGCTGCAATCGATGCTGCAGGACAGCTTCAAACTGGTGGTCCATGGTAGCCCATAAGGAGACCAAGGCGCTGGCAACCTTCGCGCTGGTCGCCGGAAAGAAGCCGCTGCTCAAGGAAGCCGAAGAAACGGAGCAAACCGGGTGCAAGCCGCGAAGCAACTCAGGCGGTGGCGCACTGGGCAAGGGAGCGTTCTTCTGGGTATACGGAGCGTATCTACGGAGCCGTGTACTCAGTGGGAGCCGGTGACCGCGCGCTGAATTTCCGCCTCGGGAGAGAGATCTACCGGCGTCATGGCGGGCAGTGTTTTCCAACTGGCGCCGGCCAGCGACTCATCGCACAACAGGCGCGCCACCAGTTGCTCGAGAACGCGATCGCAGGCAGTTTCGGCCTTCACGCAGGCAATCAGGCCGATGCGTTCGTCAAGAGTGCGCGATCGCATGGATTGCAGCGTCAAGGTGTCGCGGTTCATGGTGTTCATCAAAAGGCTCCGGCAGTGGACCACATCCGCGGGCCGGGCTATCATTTCGACCTCGTAGTAATACTCGGAAGCGCACGGCGGATTCAACTTCAGGGCAAGCGGCCGGAATGCCAGGTTGACGAACACGATGCAGATCGCCACCACGCCCGCGTAGAGCAACATGCCGGAACCTGCCAGGGTGCCGATCGCCGCTGCACACCAAATGGTTGCCGATGTGTTCAGGCCGCGCACATTAGCGCCTTCCTTCAGGATCACGCCGCCGCCCAGAAATCCGATTCCCGAGACGATCTGGGCCGCGATCCTCGCCGCGCCGTCACCCCCCAGAAGGGATCCCAGCATTAGGAATGCCGCTGACCCGCATGCCACCAGCGCGTTAGTCCTCGGGCCAGCCATTCTGTGGTGGTACGCGCGTTCCGTCCCGATCAGCGCGCCCAATGCCAGGGCGACGGCAAGGCGGAGAGCAAACAACTGGAGGGGAAGGGCATTCGGCATGGTTAACCAGGTCGTACCGCCTATCGTCACCTGACTGTAACAGAGAAGTCAACCGGCGCCCGGGCTAGTCCGGGCTAGTCCGAACTAAGTTCGATCCGGACGGTGTGGACACGGAGCCACTTCTCCAGTTCATGAAATCGCATCTGGCCACGTTCGTATAGATCGATTAGGAACGCATAGGCCTTGGAGTCGTCGAATACGAGGCGGTAACCGTTCACCCTCAGGAACGCCGCCGCCGCGGCGACTGCAACACGTTTGTTGCCGTCAATGAAGGGGTGGTTCTGCGACAAACTCTCCCAGAGCGCCGCCGCTTCCTGGAGCAGGTCTTCGTAGTAGCCTGTTTGCGGTCGGGCGACGGCAGATTCCAATGCACCGCGATCGCGGATCGCCAGCGAGCCACCGAATTTAGCGATCAACCGGTCGTGTGCGACGACCACCTCGTCCACGGTCGGATAGTTCTTCACTGCGCCAGGCGCCGCAGTAGTTCAGGATGTTGGCCGATAAACTCGTCGACGGCGGCCAGAAACGGCGATTCGGGCGGCTTCTCTTTGAGCTTCAAGAAGCGAATGAACTCGCGGACGGCTTCTTGTTCGTGGGGCGTCAGCGAGTCGATGAGATTGGCAAGGCTCTCGGCTGCCATCGAAGATCTCTCCATTCGTAGTATACGGCCCAACTACCTACACCCTCACCGCCTTCCGCCCAGAATCCGCCGTGGATTCTCCACCAGCATAGTATGAATCTGGGCGTCCGTGACGCCTTCTCTGCGAAGTGCGGGGAGGACATCATGTTGGATGTGCAGATAGTGCCAGCGCGGCAGGTGCGTTGGAATGTGACCTTCAGGCAGCCAGTGGTTAAAACACGCCGCGTCGTGGGAGAGTACCATTCTCCCGGCATACCCGCGCTCACACAAGCGCGCGACTGTCTTGACGCGGTCCTCTGTGGACAGAATCGAGTCGATGCCGAAGCGGTCCATGCCGAGGTAAGACCCGTTCGCGATCAACTCTTCCAGGTAGGCGAAGTCGCTGGAATCACCCGAATGGCCAATCACGACGCGTCCAAGGTCGACGCCCTCCTCCCGGAAGACGCGCTGTTGCAGGAGTCCCACGCGCCGGCGAGCGTTCGTGTGGGTGGAGATCGGCACCGCGGTCCGCAAGTGGGCTTGCGCGGTGGCTCGGAGGATGCGCTCTACTCCGGGAGTCAATCCGGGTGCATCCGTGGCGCATTTCAGGATGCCCGCCCTCACTCCCGTACCGGCAATGCCTTCCTCGATGTCGCGCACGAACATGTCGGTAATCAGCTCTGGACCGCCCACCACGGTACCGGGGCCGCGGTATTGAAAATAGTGCGGCAGGTCGCAGTACGTGTAGATTCCGGTGGCGACCACGATATTCAGACCGGTGGCCGCAGCGACCTTCTGGATGCGCGGAATCGAGCGGCCCAGGCCGATCACGGTCAGATCGACGATGGTGTCGACGCCGCTCGCCTTGAGTTCATTTAGCCGCGTAACAGCGCCGGCGATGCGCGCGTCCTCGCCGCCCCAGTGCTCGGGATAATTGGCGGCGATCTCCGTGTCCAGGATGAAGATGTGTTCATGCATCAGGGTGACGCCGAGGGTCGCGCCATCCACCGCGCCGCGCACCGTTTCGATACCGGCCATTCGGTAGATTATATCCTTGAGTGAGGGGCCTTTTTACGTTAAGATGTTGGCCAGCACCCAAGCGTGGTTTAAGGAGGGGATGTATGCGTGTGTTTTCGCTGATCTTGAGTTGTGGAGTGCTGGCGACCGCCGCCTCCGGGGAGCGGCCGGTGACATTCAACAAGGATGTCCTGCCGGTACTGCAGAAGAATTGTCAAACCTGTCACCGGCCTGGCGAAGTGGCGCCCATGTCCTTCCTCACGTATCAGGACGCGCGTCCGTGGGCGAAAGCCATCAAAACCGCGGTGCTCTCGCACAAGATGCCGCCATGGTTTGCCGATGCAAAATACGGCCATTTCCAGAACGAGAAACGGCTCAGCGATGCCGAGATCCAGACGCTGGTGAGCTGGGCCGACAACGGCGCTGCTGAGGGTGACGCGAAAGACAAGCCTGCTCCGCTCCAGTTCACCGAGGGATGGAACATCAAGCCCGACCTCACGGTCGAAATGCCGAACGCATTCGAGGTGCCCGCGTCGGGAATCCTCGAGTATCAGTACATTGTGATTCCCACGCATTTCGAGAAGGACACCTGGATTACGGCGGCCGAAGTTCGTCCCGGCAACCGCGCGGTCATGCATCACGTGATCGTGTACGTACGTCCTCCCGGATCCAACTACCTGAAGGATGCTCAGCCGGGAATTCCCTTCGTCCCGGTGACCTTTGAACGCGATGCCAATGGAGCCGCGATCCGGCGTCCCCAGCCGCCAAGGCCCGCGCAGCCGGCGGGCGCCGAGGCGCCGCGTCCGCAAGTCAATATCAACTCGATGGCAGGCGTGGAGCTGTTGACCGCCTATGCGCCCGGACTGCAGGCCCAGCACTTCGATTCGCCGATCGCGGATGCCGCCAAGTTCGTTCCGGCCGGCTCCGACCTGGTGTTCCAGTTGCACTACACGACGAACGGCAAGGCGGCAACCGATAAGACCAAAATCGGGTTGCAGATCGCGTCCAAGCCTCCGAAATATCGCCACTACACGTCGAACGCCACGCAGCAGGGCTTCGAGATTCCGCCCAACGATCCCAACTACGAGACGCACTCCGCCATCGCGCTAAACGAGCCCGCACAATTGGTTTGGTTGATGCCTCATATGCATGTCCGCGGCAAGGACTTCCTGTTCGAAGCTGCCTATCCGACAGGGGAACGAGAAACGCTGCTCAACGTCCCCAAGTACGATTTCAACTGGCAGTTCGGATACGAAGAGGCCAAGCCGCTGCTGCTGCCGAAGGACACGCGGATCGAATGCACCGCGCATCACGACAACTCGGTCAACAATCCGTTCAATCCGAATCCCAACGTCACGGTCCGATGGGGCGATCAGACGTGGGAAGAGATGATGATGGGCTTTTTCGCGGTGGTGGTGGATGCCAACGTGAAACCTCAGGACGTGATCCGCAGAGTCGCGCCTGCCGTGAAGCGGCCTGCCCTGTAGTTCAACGGGGGCGGCCCCGTCGTAAAGGCCGCCCCCGCAATCTCATCGGCCGGCGACCTTGCGATCATCAGACTCTGGCATCATAAGACTCATGAACGGATCGCGAATCGCGGCCTTCCTTCTGTTTGCCCTCCCGGTCCACGCCCAAACCACCAGTGCCGCCGTCGAAGCCTTCCATCGCGGTCAATACGCGCAATCGCGCCAAATGCTGGAGAAGATCGTCGCTGCCTCCCCCAACGACGCCAAAGCGAGGACGTTTCTGGCCCTGAGCCGTGCCGCCACCGGCGCCTGCGAAACTGCCCGCACCGACCTGCAACAGCAATTCGCGTCCAATACCGACGCCACTCTGAGGCGCTTGGCTGGAGTCGCGTTGGTGGAATGCGATGTCGCGCAGAATCGCCTGGAGGAAGTCTGGCCGCTTCTCGACAAGCTGCAGAAGGCATTCCCGGGCGATGCGGACGTTCTATACGAGGCCGCGCGCGTCCACATGCGCGCCTGGAACGACACAGTCTTTCAGATGTACCAGAAGACGCCCGCTTCGTATCGCGTGAATCAGCTCTCGGGCGAAATCTTTGAGATCCAGGGACGCTACCAGGATGCCGCCGCCGAGTATCGGAAGGCCATTCAGAAGAACCCCACCGCGCTGAACCTGCACTTCCGGCTCGGACGCTCGCTGCTTCTGGAGTCCCACGACCCGGCCAACCTGCGCGATGCACGCAAAGAGTTCGAGTCGGAGCTGGCGTTGAATCCCGGCGATGCGGTGGCGGAGTATCAGGTCGGCCAAATCCTGCTGACCGAGCAGGATCGCATCGGCGCCGCGGCGCACTTCGAGAAGGCCGTGGCGCTCAATGCCGATTTCGCCGAGGCACTGGTGGCTCTCGCCAAGGTGAAAGAGTCGCAAGCCATCCCATTGCTGGAACGCGCCGTGAAACTCCAGCCATCCAGCGAATCGGCGCATTACGGCCTGATGATTGCGTATCGCAATGCCGGGAGAACCGCCGACGCACAGCGCGAAAAGGCAGTCTTCGATAAACTGACCCGCCCGCCCGAGGGAGAGTTCACGGACTTCCTCAAGAAACTCGGAGAGAAGGCGCCTGACAAGTGAGACTCGCTGCGGCCCTCTCCGGGCTGCTCTTCTTTTGGGGAGCCGCCTACACCGTACAGTTCCGCAACGTGGCCGCGAGTGCGGGTCTGACGGCGTCAGTTCCCAATGGCGGAGAGAAATCGAAGCGCTTCATCCTCGAGACCACCGGCAGCGGCGCCGCTTTCTTCGATTACGATAACGACGGGCTGCCCGACATTTTTCTGGTGTCGGGCGAAGGCGCGCCTAGCCGCCTGTACCACAACGACGGCAAGGGGCACTTCACCGACGTCACCACCAAGATGGGGCTCGGAACCGTGAACGGATGGGGCCAGGGCGTGTGCGCGGCCGATTACGACAACGATGGCTTCACCGATTTGTTCGTCACCTACTGGGGACAGAATCACCTCTACCGCAACGTGGAGGGACGACGGTTTGAGGACGTCACCGAGCGCGCCGGTCTGCGGCAGGATCGTGTCCGCTACAACACAGGGTGCGCCTTTCTGGATTACGACAACGACGGCCGTGCCGACCTGTTCGTCGCCAACTACCTGAAGTTCGATCCGCGGAGCACTCCGGGGCCGGGCGCCAATCCTTACTGCTTCTATCGCGCGCTGCCGGTCGCGTGCGGCCCGCGGGGCCTGCCGTTCGACCGCAACATTCTCTATCACAATAACGGCGACGGCACGTTCACCGATGTCTCCGATTCCTCCGGCATCTCCGAGCCGGACCAGAATTACTCACTGGGCGTGCTGACCGCCGATTTCAATCACGACGGCCTTACCGACATCTACGTGGCCTGCGACCAGACCCCTTCGCTGCTCTACATCAATCAGGGGCACGGCAAGTTCACCGAAGAGGCGGTCTTGCGCGGCGTGGCCTTCGACGAGAACGGAAAGGCGATGTCGGGAATGGGAGTCGCGTCGGCCGATTACGACGGCGACGGGTGGCCCGACGTCTTCCGCAGCAACTTCTCCGACGAACGCGAAACGCTATATCGTAATCGCGGCAAGGGCGAGTTCGACGACGCCACCATCGCCGCCGGCATCTCGCGCAACACCCGGTACGTGGGTTGGGGATGCGGCTTCCTCGATTTCGATAACGACGGCTGGAAAGATCTGCTCCTGGTGAACGGCCATGTTTTTCCGGAAGTCGACCGCCTGGGCACCGACATCCACTACAAAGATCGCGCCATCCTGTACCGCAATCTGGGCAACGGTAAATTCGCCGACATCTCGGAAAGCGCGGGTCCGGGAATCGCCGAACGGCACGCGGCGCGGGGTGCGGCCTTCGCCGATTACGACAACGACGGCCTGGTCGAAATATTGATCAATAGTCAGAACGAGCCTCCGGCGCTGCTGAAACAGGAGTCGTCGCCCGGCAATCACTGGGTGATGCTGCAACTCACGGGGCAGCGCTCGAACCGCAGCGCTCTGGGCGCCAGGGTGAAGGTGACGGCGGGAGGGCGCTCGCAGTCGGACGAAGTGCGCAGCGGTGGGAGTTATCTCTCGCAAAGCGACCTCCGCCTGCACTTCGGCCTAGGCACGGCGACAATGATCGATCGCATTGAGGTCGAGTGGCCCTCCGGAGTTCGCCAGACGATCCGGGATGCGGCGGCCGATCGTGTCGTACGGATTGAGGAGAGATAGAGCCAATGTCGAGAGTCCGAGCGGCCGTGATTCAAGCGGGGGCGGTCCCCTTCGATAGTGCCGCCTCCCTCACCAAAGCCGAGGCCCTGATCGCGGACGCGTCGGGAGGGGGAGTTCGTTTCGTCGTTTTCCCCGAAGCTTTCATCGGCGGCTATCCCAAGGGAGCGGACTTCGGCGCGCGGGTGGGCTTGCGTACACCTGAGGGACGCGAGCTTTTCGCGCGTTACCATCGGAATGCGATCGAGGTGCCCGGCCCCGGCACGGCGCGTCTCGGCGAAGCCGCGCGTGCACACGGAGTGTGGCTGGTGATTGGAGTGATCGAGCGCGACGCCGGCACGCTCTATTGCACCGCTCTGTTCTTCGCGCCGGACGGATCGCTGGCGGGGAAGCATCGCAAACTGATGCCCACGGCGATGGAACGCCTGATCTGGGGCTTTGGAGACGGATCGACGCTGCCGGTAATCGAGACCGGCTTCGGCAGAATTGGCGCGGTGATCTGCTGGGAGAACTACATGCCGTTGCTGCGGACCGCCATGTACGCCAAGGGCATCCAGTTCTACTGCGCGCCCACGGTAGACGACCGCGAGACGTGGGCCGTCAGCATGCGGCACATTGCGGTGGAGGGACGCTGCTTTGTGCTCTCGGCATGCCAATACACCCAGGAGAGCGAAGTGGCCATCCGCGGGGGCAGCATCATTGTGGGGCCGCTGGGCGAGGTTCTGGCGGGGCCACACTACGGCAGCGAGTGCTTTCTGACGGCCGAGTTGGACACGGATCGGATCGCGGAGGGCAAATATGACCTCGACGTGGTGGGCCACTACGCGCGTCCCGACGTCTTCCGGCTGGAGGTCAACGAGGCCGCCGCTTTGCCGGTGCGCTTCGAGCAGGGCTGATCCGCTAGACTCGTAAAAGATGCTCGCAACTACGGACTTGGCAATCAATGCAGACGACGTGCGCCAGGCGGCGGAACGGATCCGTCCGCTGGCGCAGAAGACACCCGTGTTTACGGCCGCGGGATTCGACCGCGAAGCTGGAACGCACGTCTATTTCAAGTGCGAAAACTTGCAGCGCGGCGGGGCATTCAAGATCCGCGGCGCGGCGAATATGATTCTGTCGTTGTCACCGGAAGCTCTGTCGCGCGGCGTAGTAGCGTACTCTTCGGGGAATCACGCGCAGGCCACCGCGATTGCGGCGAAACACGTGGGGGCACAAGCCACCATCGTGATGCCCGATGACGCTCCCCGCTCCAAAATGGAAGCGACGCGTTCGCGCGGCGCGAAAATCGTGACCTGCAACCGGCTGACGGAAAGCCGCGAAGCGATTGCGGCCGGCATTTTGAAAGAAACCGGTGGCACGCTGGTTCCCCCTTTTAACCATCCCATGATCATGGCTGGGCAGGGAACTGCTGCCCTGGAACTGTTAAACGAGGTCGGTCCGTTGGATGCGCTCATCACGCCGGTTGGCGGAGGCGGTCTGCTTTCGGGTTGCGCAACGATCGCGAAAGCGATGTATCCTTCGATTCGCGTATTCGGCGCGGAGCCCGAAGGCGCCAACGACACATTCCTTTCTCTGCAAGCCGGCGAGCGGGTAGGAATCACGTCTACCGAGACAATCGCCGATGGACTGCGCTCGCCGAAACCGGGAGAACTCACCTTTCCCATCGTGCAGCGCCTGGTAGAGCGTGTGCTGCTGGTCAGCGACGAGGAAATGAAGGCCGCCGTGAAATTCATGCTGCTGCGCATGAAGATGCTGGTAGAGCCCAGCGGCGCGTGCTCGGTGGCGGCGGTGATGTTCCGCAAACTGCCGCCTGAGATTCGCACTGTCGGCGTGGTGATTTCAGGCGGCAATGTAGACTTCGAAAATCTCGTGACGTATTGAGGTTCAGCGCAACTGGTAAAAGAAGCCGGCCTCCACCTTGCCGAAGGCATTGACTTCCGTGCCCGGCCCGATAAAACGATTGAATGGCTTGTAGCCCTTCGCTTCCACACGAAGTCCAAATCTCTGGTTCAGGTAGTAGCGGATTCCGCCACCAGCGTTGAATGCGGGATTGACGTTGCCTGGAACAATAAGAGACTGGCTGACGTTTTGCCCGAAGACCATGTAGTTTGCAGTAACCGTCGTTGTCGGGTTGTACAAACCTCCAAAAGCGACCGACAGGTACGGGACGACGGGCTTTTCGTGGATAGGCAGCCGTATATGCACTCCACCATGGAAGTCGGAAAGCGGGATCGTGTGCAATACCAGGTTCAACGGGGTTCCGTCGGGTAAGGTCAAACCAAATGACGTCTTCCCGATGCCGGGAAAATAGCTGTATTCGAAGTACGGCAGGATGTACTTATTCACGGCGTAGGTCACGTTGCCCCCGCCCATCAGGCGGAAGTTGCCGATGCCGTAGGTGGTGCCCACAAACGGTCCAATCTCGAAGCTGCCCTGACGTACCAGTGGCTGAGCATGGGCGCAGCGCGTGCTCACTGCCAGCCCAAGAATGCCGAATAAGAAGAGGAATTTCAGGCGATTGCGCATTTGTCTCCGATCCGCTGCAAGCGGTCAGTAGAATAAGCGCATTCTGCTGATGAAAGGGGACAACTTGCGCACACACGGCAAGGGGACGCTTATGGCCTCTGCATTAGAACATCGTCGATGCGCGAGTCGCCGGTCGGCAGTTGAATATCGTCCCATGGGCATCCGGCATCGACGAGGGATTTCACTACCCGCCCGTATTCTGCCTCCGGGTGGCGTTTCGCTACGATGCAACAGTGAACGGCCCAACCGATTGCGGTTGAGGAATAGCCGGGATCCCGCAGATCCACCGGATGTCCGCGCTCAATCAACAGATCCACCAAATCTGCCGACCCGGCCCAAGCGGCATTATGCAACGGCGTGTAGCCGTGGCTCCGTTCCGGATGCGCCACCGGAAATCCGACATCAAGCATCAGCTTCACCGCTTCGTAGTTGGTATTGGTCTCCCAGCAATAACGGGCCACCAGTTCCCGATCCAGATCTGACAACGACGCGACCATGCCTGGATTGTTCGCAGCGATTGCCAGCGCGTCTTCCCGGTGCGCGAGGACGCACGAGACCAGCAACTGCGTCTCGCTGTCGCTCTGTTCGTACAGAAATCGATACAGGCCCTCGTGCCCCTTCAAGAGCGCGACTTGATGTGCATAGGAGTTGAATGCCAGGGTCCACTGATAGATGCTCCCGCCTCGCCCCTTGTGCCCGATGGGTGGGATATCGGGCAGCCGGCCGATGCGCTGGGCGAGGCATCGGCGGTCGGCATCGATCAGTTTCTTCACGAGCGCTTCGTCGCCCAAGCCTGTCGCCATGAAAATGTCCGGAGCCGCGCCATGCTCGATAAGGAATCGGGTCACCTCGGGCGCCCGGCCAATCAGCCATTGCGCTGGTGTCGAGTCGTGATCGTCATCGCGCGCGTCCACGCGAGCGCCGCGCTCCAGCAGCAGCGCAGCCGTCTCCAGGCCACGAGCAAAGTGCAGGGGCGTGCAGCCATCGCCGCCTTTTGCCTCCACCAGCTCGGGATCGGAATCGAGCATCTTGCGGAGGCGGTCTGTCAGACCCAGCCCTGCCGCCGCGTGGACCGTGAGAGGCGCACCGCGTTCCACGAGGAAGTCGGCGACCTCGATTCTCACCTTGTCAGTGCCGAATCCGGATGCCCACCACCTTCCGACGGTGTGAACGTCGGCGCCGTGTTCCAAAAGTAGCTGTGCAGTGGTGCGGTTTTGTGCCCAGGTGATTAGTGGACGCTGGTCGGGCACATTCAAGAAATCGGAGTGCGCTGGAAGTAGCCCGGCAATCGCATTCCGGTCGTCGGATTCCAAAGCGCGAATCAACAGATGGCGGTCCGGCAGGGGCATCGTTTGCTAAGGTTATCACCCCTCTAGCTGTCAATAATTTACTTGACGATACACATAGTTTCAGTGTACAACAAATGAACGTTAGTTTTGCTGTCAAACTTTCTGGGTCCTTGTAATTCTGCCCTGTAGCAGACTTGTACGAAGTTGGTCTACTCCAGGGTACCGTCTGCCCACGTGGGCGACGAAACGGTCCGTGCACTACCATCCGAAAGGGAGTAAAGATCATGGGGAAGAAGTTGACGACACTGGTGGGATGCCTGCTTCTCGGCGTAGTGGGATACGCCCAAAACATTACCGGCTCTTTGGCGGGCCGCGTGGTAGATCAACAGGGATCAACCATTCCGAACGCCGTGGTGACGATTACCGAGCCGACGAAGAACGTCAGAATCAGCCTGAAAACCGGAGCCGGTGGTGATTTTGTAACCCCTGGCCTGGCGCCTGGTAACTACTCGCTCACGGTAGAGGCGACAGGCTTCAAGAAACTCACAAGAACCAATATTGCTCTGGACGCCAACGACAAGCTCGCGGTCGGCGACATGACCCTCGAAGTGGGCGCATTGACCGATTCGATCGAAGTCAGCGCCTCGGCAGCCCTGCTGCAGACCGAGAGCGTGGAACGTTCCGCGACGATTACGGGGCAGCAGGTTGCCAACATCGAAGTCAACGGCCGCAATCCGCTGGACATGGCGAAGTTGGTTCCCGGCGTGCAGTTCACCACGGGAACGAGTTACGCCGTCGGCAGCTCGTCCAACGGTGCGAATGACTTCACCGTGAATGGCGCGCGCCCCTCGCAGAACCAGCTGTCGATCAACGGTATCGGCAATGTCGATACGGGCAACAACGGCGGCATGAACGTCGCGGTCAGCATCGACTCGGTGGCCGAGTTCAAGATCCTCACCGGCAGCTACCAGGCGGAGTATGGACGCAGCGTCGGCGGGCAGATCTCGGTGGTCACCAAGAGTGGCACCGATCAGTTCCATGGCAGCGGCTACCTCTACCACCGCAACGACGGATTAAACGCCAACACCTTTATCAACAACGTCCGCGGTCTCCCCAAGCCCCTCTTCCGGTATAACGATCCCGGTTATACGGTTGGCGGCCCCGTCTTCATTCCCAAGCTCTTCGAGCGCGCCCGTCACAAAGCGTTCTTCTTCTTCAGCCAGGAATTTCAGCGGCAGCTTTCTCCCAACACCGCTCGAAACGTGCTGGTGCCGACGGCACTGGAGCGGAAAGGCGACTTCAGCCAGAGCGTCAACAATAACAACCAGAAGCTGACGTTCATCAACGATCCGCTCACTGGGCAGCCGTTCCCCGGGATGGTGGTTCCGGCAAGCCGCATTTATGCAGCCGGTCAGGCGCTTCTTAATCTGTATCCTCTTCCGAATACGCCGCAAGCTTCGAACTTCAACTATACTTCGCAGTTTCCGGGTGCGGCGCCGCGCCAGGAGACTTTGGTTCGAGGCGACTACAATTTGAACGATAAGATCCGTCTCTTCGGCCACTACATCGATAACCGGCAGCCCACAGTAGCTCCGTACGGCTCCTTCGTTCTGGGGCTCACGGTGCCGATTACGCAGATTGCCAACCCCATTCCTGGACGCAGCGTGGCTGCGGGCGCGACCTGGGTGATCACCCCCACAATGACCAATGAATTCAACTGGGGATTCACCCACAACTCGATTCTGATTGACGAGTCCGGTACGGTCCTCCGCACGAACACGTCCGGTATCAATTTGCCGGAACTTTACCCCAGCGCCGTGCAGGAGAACTACGTTCCCAATGTTAGTTTTAACGGAACTCGCATCACGGCCAGCCCGAATCTCGGCACGGGTGACGCGCCCTTCATCAACTACAACACCACCATCGATACCAGCGACAACCTAACCAAGGTGTGGGGAAGTCACACGATCAAGGGCGGCGTCTATCTGCAGCGCAGCCGCAAGAACCAGACGTCGTTTGCGAATTTCAACGGCAGCTATAACTTTGGCGACAACCCGTCGAATCCGTACGACACCGGGTTTGGATTCTCGAATGCGCTGCTGGGCGTATATAACACCTACAATCAGGCGGCGAACCATATCAACGGCTTGTACCGCTACTGGAATGTCGAGCAGTTCCTGGAAGATACCTGGAAGGTCACGCCCCGGTTGACGTTGGATTACGGCCTGCGCGCCGCCTGGTATCAGCCGCAATACGACTCGTCGTTGCAGGCATCCACGTTCCTCCCCAATCTCTTCAACCCGGCCAATGCGCCGCGCCTCTATCAGCCTGCCATCAACCCTGCAAATGGCCAAAGAGCCGCCTACGATCCAGCGACCAACACGTACCTGCCGTCTTTTGACGTGGGTCTCGAGATTCCAGGTTCGGGTCAACCGTTCCAGGCAATCTGCCAGGCGGCAACCTGCCCGAATGGAAAGTACCTCATGCAGGACCGCGGTCTGCAATGGGGCCCGCGATTCGGTTTCGCCTGGGACATCACTGGCAAGTCGAATCTGGTGCTTCGCGCAGGAGGCGGCATCTACTACGACCGCATCCAAGGTAACCGCACATTCGACATGGTCACCAATCCCCCAGAGGCTGTTTCCCCGACTCTGAATCAGAACCTGGTCTCCACCATCGATCCGAAGAATGTACTGCTCGGTCCGCCCGGCCTCGATGCGGTCGACCCGTCCGGGAAAGTTCCCACGGCCTACCAATACCAGGCCGGCTTGCAGTACCGGCTTCCGCAAAATATGTCTCTCGACTTAGCCTACGTAGGCTCACTGGGACGCCATGAGCAGGACAACCGCAATATCAACTTCAACGCCTTCGGCCAGTGCTTCCAGGCGAAAAACCAGGATCCGCAATTACAGGCCGCAAGTCCGACCGCGCTGCTCGGCAACAATTGCCTGAGTGCGAATTTTCTGAAGCCGTATCAGGGCTATGGCAGCATCAACATCTACCAGAGCGAAGCGACGTCGAACTACAACGCGTTGCAGGTCCAGGTGCAGCGCCGCACCACGAAGGGGCTCTTTGTGGGAGTAGCGTACACCTGGAGCAAGGCGCTGTCGACCGCGCAGAGCGGCGGCACCAACGACAACTCGTTCGTGCGTCCCGATCAGTACAACCGGTTGGCGAACTACGGTCCTTCCAGCTTTGACCGGCGCCAGGTGTTGGCGGTCAACTATGTTTACCAACTCCCGATTTTTCATGAAGGGAATGCGTTCACGAAGGCGATCACCAATGGCTGGCAGTTTTCCGGTGTGACGGAAGTGGTGACAGGTAGTCCGTTCACGCCCGGGTTCAGCATCTCGGGAGCGGGCAACCAGAACATCACGGGTTCGAACACGGAAGGTGCGCGCATCGGCGTGGTAGCGGGATGCGATCCGTACACGCATTCCAGCGACCCCTTCAATCGCCTCAACCCTGCTTGCTTCTTCGCCCCGATGCCCGGCAGTATCGGTCTCGAATCCGGCATCAACTTCCTGTATGGCCCGTCAGTCGTGAACTTCGATATGGCGCTGCAGAAGGAATTTGTGGTGAAGGAGAGGGTGCACTTCCAACTCCGGCTGGATGCCTTCAACGCCTTCAATCACACGGAATTCTCGGGCTACAATGCCACGCTGAATTTCAACTCATACCCGACGGTCAACGGCATCGTGAGCGGCGCGCCGACCATTACCTCCACCGCGCTCGGCCGCAATGCCAACGGCTCGTTCAACGTGACTGGCTTCGGTACCGTAACGCAGACCGGACCCGGCGCTCTCGGCTATGCGCGCATCCTGCAGATGCTGGTGCGCATTACGTTCTAAGTTCCTGGCCCCTGGGGGCCTTAATTTTGAAGCAAGCAGTTATGGGCGGGTCGCTAACGCGGCCCGCCTTTTTATTTGGAACGGATTAGTAGATTGTTTCGATTGAGGCCCTCGTATTCAAGCAAGAACGCTCCCTTACGGTCGCGGCTCGCAAGACCGTGACGAGCCGCGCGCGTTCAGTCTCAGGCTCACTGGCGCGGCTCGTGGCTGCAGCACGCAAGACGCAAACGAGCCGCGCGCGTGAGCAAGCGATCAGGAATCAGAGGTCGAGACGCTCCCTCCACAGTCGCGGCACGCAAGGCGCTGACGAGCCGCGCGCGTGAGCAAGCGATCAGGAATCAGAGGGCGGAGACGCTCCCTCCACGGTCGCAGCACGCAAGCTCACGAGCCGCGCGCGTCAGCAAGCGATCAGGAATCAGAGGTCGGAGACGCTCCCTCCACGGTCGCAGCACGCAAGACACTGACGATCTGGAGATACATCGGCGCGGTTAGTGGGTCAGAATCCATTGCATTTGCCGTGTCCTCCTTCGTTTCGCCCGAAAGAAGAGAAAGTACAAGAACAACACGCTGAACACTGCGCTCGCCAACGCGAAAACGGCTGCGGAGGATCCTGAAAAATCGCCGGTGACCAACCAGACCGCAACCGGCGCCAACGTCAACGAACCAAGCAGGCACCCGGTGATCCAGCATAGGACCGAATAGACCGCCGGATGTTCGAGCATTGGGTGGTAGTCGGCCTTGATCAGGTCTGGTTTCATCTGCTTCAGAAGGCGCGGGAGCGCTTCGGTGGGAACGCGGTTGGCGCGCCAGAGGTTCGACAAACTGTCAGGCAGCATGTACTCGGCATCTTGCCCGCCGGTGCGCAGACCATAGCGATAGCCTGCCAGCGGTTTGGCTCCTGACGGCGGAGCCGCGCCTTTGCGCAACATCAGGTAGGCGTCCACGGTAAAAGGCGTGCGACGGTTCTGGTTCCACGGATCCTCCGCGGTAAAACTGGCTTCCGTCTTTACGCGGAAAGGAAACACCTTCACAAAAAAGAACATCGCCCATCTCCTCGCCCCACGCCTGGAAACGCGCTTCTTGGACCTCATGCGACCGGCCCGATCGACGGCCACTAAGTAGCCCCCAAACTCGTCCACCTACCTAAATTGCAAACCCCCGTCGAGAAGCACTATGGCACGATTAGCGCGCAATTCCTTGTTTCGATATAACGCTTGAGCGAGGCGAGGCGTTTGCGAGTTTCACGCTGAAATAAGAGCCGTAAGAGCGGATCGAGAATGATCCTTAGCCATTTCGGCCGGGCAGTAATCCGAAACTTGTAAACCACGCGGCTTCGGATTCCGGCCGCTACCGTTTCCAGAGGACGATGGCGGATGCTGGCTGCAAAATCCGCGATGAACCATGGGCCGCGCGTCATCCGAACCGCCGCCACGCGCGGCCGATCGAAACTGATGTAAACCGTCTCCATTCCAGACCTCGCGACAGTCGATCGACCTACGCAGAGCGTGCTGACTCCAACCCCAGCTTTCGTGGAGGGTTCCTCGAGAATGTATGCCTTGCTCAGAAGCGTGTCCCACCGCAGCCGGATATCGTAGTCGTGAATGACGTCGAAGACCTCTTCGCAGGAGGCGCCTATGTCCACGCTACACTCAACCGCAGTTCGACGTTCCATAACTGATTCGCCCAAGGATACCGCAGATCCCCGCTTCCCTTTTCCATCAGGCTATCACGCCAGTCCAGCGGGGCTTTCGCCGGATCTCATGCCCGCGTCCAACGGTCGAGCAGCTCGCTCAGATCGCTGAGATTGACGGGTTTGGCGATGTAGTCATCCATGCCTGCGTCCAGGCACGCCTGGCGGTCGGCAGCATAGGCGTCAGCGGTCATGGCAATCACCGGAGTGTGGCGGGTGCCGTTCTCGCGGCGGCGCAACTCGCGCGTCGCCGCGTACCCGTCCATGCCGGGCATGTGGCAATCCATCAGCACCACGTTATAGGCGAGACGTGACAGGGCTTCGAGAGCTTCGTGGCCGCTCGCGACCAGGTCTGCTTCGAATCCGAGACGCCTCACCTGCAAGGTAGCGACGCGCTGGTTTACCACGTTGTCCTCGGCAATCAAGACGCGGCCGCGCTTCCCCTCCGCTCCCTGGGTCGCGTCCTTTACAGCGGCCGCCGATCCCACGTCTTTGGACGGCTTTTCGGCCAGACGCGACAGGCACTCGAACAATGCCTGCCGCTTGGCCGGTTTCGGAACGCGCGCCGAGAGACCCTCGCAAGGCGGCCGGATCCCTGCCGGCGAAAGCATCACCACTCGGGTGTCGCGCAGGCCGGAATCGCGATGGATGGCGCGAGCCAGTTCCGCGCCGTCCATGCCGGGCATACACATGTCCACCAAGGCGATCTGAAATGGCTGGCCATCCGCAGCGCGAGAACGCATCAGAGAGAGCGCATCTTCAGCCGATCCCACGCAATCGGGTTGCATGCCCCATTCCCGCGAGTAACGCTCCAAAACGCTACGGTTGGTGGCGTTATCGTCTACGATCAACACGCGAACGGCCGCCAGTGAGGTATCTACGGAAGTCATGGGCGCGGACGCGTCCCGCCGCAATGTCACCGCGAACCAGAACGTGGAGCCTTGTCCTTCGGTGCTCTCCAAACCGACCTCGCCATCCATCAGCTTCACCAGCCGTTGCACGATCGCGAGCCCAAGCCCGGTGCCGCCGTATCGCCTCGTAGTGCTGCTGTCCGCCTGGGTGAAGGGATCAAAGAGAAGTTCGCGAGCCGCAGGGGGAATTCCGATACCGGTGTCGGCAACCGCAAAGCGCAGCGTCGCCTGTGTGTCGTCCAGTTGATCGCAGCTCACACGCACCGCGATTTCACCCTTGGAGGTGAACTTGACTGCATTGCCCACCAGATTGAGCAGTACCTGCCGCAGACGCGCCGGATCTCCGATCAAGCGGGGCGGAACGCCCGGTTCCAGGAGCGAGATCAGCTCCACTCCTTTGGCGTCCAAAGGCGGCGCCATGAGGTCGACGATGCCTTCCACGAGGTCCGCCAAGTCGAAAGGAATACTCTCGAATTCCAGTTTCCCGGCCTCGATTTTGGAGAGGTCCAGGATATCGTTGATCAACTCCAGCAGGTGCTCTCCAGACTGACTGACGGCGCGCGCCAGGCTGCGCTGGTCCTCCGTCAGATCGGTCATGAGCAGGAGTTGGGCCATGCCCAGCACGCCATTCATGGGGGTGCGAATCTCGTGGCTCATGGTGGCAAGAAACTGGCTCTTCAGGCGGGTGGCGGCCTCGGCAGCTTCCACTGCGGCTTCGAGCGCCGCATTCTTAGCCTTCAGTTCCTCGGCATAGGCATCCAAGAGCTTCTGCACCCGCTTCCGGTCGGTGAGATCTACCATGCAGGTGCGCAATCCCTGGATCGCCCCCGCATAGTCCAGGATTGCGGTCTCATGCACCTCCATCGTGAGAATCCGGCCGTCCTTCGTCTGATACATGCGCTCGAATGGGACCAGAGGCCTTAATCCGAGCAGCTTATCCCGCACGGCAGAACGCGAAGCTTCTTGTTCCGAGGGGGCGGCGAACTCCGAAGCATGCCGTCCGAGAATCTCCACGGCGGAATACCCCAGGAGGTCGCACCCAGCGCGGTTCACACGGCGGATGATTCCGGCTGAATCGATTTCGTGCAAGGCGACAGGCGCCTGTTCGAAGAGCAACCGGTAGCGCTCTTCGTTCTCCGCGACCAACTCTGCGGCCCGCTGCTGTGCCGTAATATCGATCGCGTTACCGCCAATGCGGTATGTCTCAGGTCTCCCGCCGAGCCGGAATTTCAGGATCAGCCAGTGGCGGATGGTCCCGTCCGGGTCGGCGATATTCTGCACGTGCTGTTCAGAATTGCCCGTTTTCAAGATCGCGCGGTCCACGGAGCGCACCGTCGCGCCCACATCGGGGAACAACTCCGCGTCGGTTTTGCCGTAGGCCTCTTCGGGACTGTGTCCGAAATTGGTGCTAAATGCGGGGTTGGTGTAGCAATATTTGCCTTCGGCGTCGCGTATGAACGCCACGGCGGGAGTGTGCGCCATGAAGGCCTCGAAGCGCTCTTCTGCCAATTGGGCGCGTTCCAGGGCGTCCTGCGCCTCGCGTAAAATGCGTGCTGAACGGCGCTCGTGCCAGATGTTCAGGGCGATAAAGATGAAGCTTCCCACGCCCAGGAGGACGATCAGCCATACTCGCTGACGCCGCACCATGCTTTGCTGCACGTAGTGCTGCTGCGGCATGACGAACCAACGGTTCGCCATCTCATTGAGAGTCCCGTCGATCGCCAGTTCCGTGATCGCGGAATAGAGGCGATCGGCGGTAGCGCGAGCCGCGCGTGTGGAGACCGTCGCCATAGGCAGCGTGGTCTTGGGCACGGGAACCAGCAGCAGCTTTCGTCCGGCGCATTCCGGAAGCTGATTGAGCAGACCCTCGTAGATGAGGCGGCCATCGAACAGGGCCCCGTCCACCTCGCCCGTGCAGACATCACGAAGCATCTTTGTGGTTTCCCGCGTGGGGACGAGCAAGGCGCCGGGGAGATTCTGCGCGGCCACCGGTGCATCGAAGGGCAGGTCGCGGATGGCGATTCGCTTTCCTTCGGCGGCGCCGGTGTTCTTGAGCGGATGGTCGCGAATCGAAAGCAGCGTCTGTGAGGATTCCCACCAGGGAACGCTGAAGTAGAGATCGCGTTCGCGCTCGGGCGTGACCGTCTGAAGCGGAAACAGGTCGATGCCACCGGAGCGCAATGCCTCTTCGGCGTTGTTCACCCGGATCCACTGGAGCTGCACGCCCGACCGTGCCGCAGCCTCCTGGACGATTCCGACCGCCAGGCCGGCGGGATTGCCAGACTCGTCCACGGTGACATATGGAGAGAATTCAGCATACCCCACCAGCAGGGTAGCGGGCTGGCGGGAGCATGCCGCAGCCGCGCAAAGCGCCGCCAGCACGCTCACCAATACAAGTCGCGCCTTGGAACTGCCTACACTCACGACCGTCCTATCCACTTGGCCAAGCCGAAGGCTGCCGCCGATGCCAGACCTCCGATGATTACCGTTTGCATGCCGCCTCGCCACGGGGAAATCCCCGTCATCCGGCCTTTCACGTACCCAAACGCGAACAGCGCGGCCAGCGTCACCGCCACTGAAATGGTGAGTGCTTGCTGCAGATCCGAAATCATCATGTACGGCCCTAACGGCACCAGGCCGCCGAGGATATAAGAGATCGCAATCGTTGCCGCACTATTGCGTGCGCGCTTGGGATCGGGCTCTTCGAAGCCCAGCTCGAAGCGCATCATGAAATCGACCCAGCGCTTTTGATCGGCGCAGATGGCCGCGACCACCGGCGCGATGGCCGGCTCGGACATGCCATATCCCCGGAAAACCTCCGCCACCTCCTCCCGTTCCTTTTCGGGTAGTTCGACCGTCTCGCGCATTTCGCGGTCGCGTTCCGACTGGTAGTGGTCGCGGTCGGTGCGCGCGGCCAAATACCCGCCGAGTCCCATGGCGATCGAGCCAGCCGCAATCTCGGCGAGCCCCGCGATCACCACGATCCCGGTAGTGGCGGTGGCGGTACCGGTGAGTCCCGCCGCCAGGGCAAACGGCACGGTCAGCCCGTCCGACATCCCGATAACCACATCGCGAACCGTGGCCGACGCTTCGAAGTGACTCTCGACGTGGGGAATGTGCGGGGTTGCCGATGGCGATGGCATAAACTGAACATCATCGCACGCTCAACCCCTCTTGACCCTATCTACAAACGTTCACTCCGTGCTTTCGCTCAGTGCCTGCACATGGGCCGCGCTCGCCAAGGCAAGGCCGGGAAGATGATAACCGCCCTCCAGCATCGAAACCACCCTTCCGCGGGCGTATTGGTCCGCGATTCCCATGACTTCTCGGGTGAGGTCCGCGAAATCGGAGTCGGACAGGGTGAATCGGCCCAACAGATCGCCTACCCGCGAGTCGAAGCCCGCCGAAATCAGGACCAGGTCGGGCCGGAATCGCTTCATCAGGGGCACCAAAGAGTTCTGAATCGCCCCCAGCACCTCTTTTCGTCCGGAACCGGCAGGAAACGGGAAGTTTCGAGTGGTGCCTTCGGCGTCGCCGTCTCCGGTTTCGTCCGAGCGTCCGGTGCCGGGATAGAGCGGCCACTGGTGGGTGCTGAAGAAGAATACGTCAGGGTCCTCGTAAAACAGATCCTGCGTGCCATTGCCATGGTGGACGTCCCAGTCGACGATCACCACCCGCTCGACCGCATGCCGCCGCTGCGCATAGCGGGCAGCGATGGCGACGTTGTTGAACAGGCAGAAGCCCATTCCGCGGTTGGCGTTGGCGTGATGCCCCGGGGGACGAACCGCGCAGAACGCATTGCGGGCCTTCCCGCCCATGACCGCATCGACCGCGTTCAGCACTCCGCCGACGGCCTGTTCCGCCACCTCCCATGAGTTCGGAGTGACCTCGGTGTCGCCGGTGCTGAGGTATCCATAGCCGTGCTGCACGTCGTGCCTGGCCTGGCGCAGATAGTCCGGCGTGTGGCAGAGGAGCAGCTCGTCTTCGGTGGCGGCGCGCCGCTCCACACGGCCCAAACGGTCGAGCAGACCTGCTTCGCTCAGTCCCTGAATCACGGCGTCGATGCGCTCCGGCCGCTCCGGGTGCTGGCGCCCGACCAGGTGCTCGCGATAATACGGATCGATCAGCAGCAGAGTATTGGTTGCCAAGTGCCCATCCTACACACCTCGACGGTTACCGTAAAGGTCCACATGCAGGCGAGGGCTGAAGCGGTAACCCTCCTGGCGGCAGATCTCGGCCAGCCACCGCGCCCGTTCGAGCAACCGCTCGCGTTCCGTACCTTCGGGCATCAGGACCACGCGGCCTCGCTCCGCCCGGAGCGACGTTACCAGGGACCGCACCTCGTGGAGATCCTCCGGCTTCTCGACGACGAACTTCAGTTGATAATCATAGCGCCCCATCAGGTCAGTCAGGACAGAAGGGCGGATCCGCGTCCGTTCGTGCTGCGCGGCCCAAGGGCCTTCTGGGGTGGAATTGGCCAGCTTCGGGCTTATGCTCATCAGGTCGCATGCCAGGGATTGGAACACGGTTCCCGCAGTTTCGACGGTGATGTGCAGGCCCAGCGCGCGCAGCCGCTCGGTGAGCGGCACGATCTCCGGCGCGATCATCGGTTCCCCGCCGGTCACAACGACGTGATCCGCCACAGCCAGATGTGGGGATATCTGGTCCATGATCTGGTCGAGAGACTGGTCCGCGCCCTCCGGATTCCAGGAGGTGTAGGGGGTATCGCACCAGGAGCAGCGCAGATTGCAGCCGCTGGTACGGATAAAAACCGACGGCACCCCGACCAGGGAGCCCTCCCCCTGCAACGAGTAGAAGATCTCAGCGATCTTCAATACCTGCCTCCTCAAAGCCTTTACGACGCAGCAGACAGGCGTCGCATTGCCCGCAGGGGCGGCCATCCGGCGCGGGGTCGTAGCAGCTGTGGGTCAGTCCGAAAGGGAGCCCGAGTTCCGCGCCGAGCTTCACGATCTGCGCCTTGTTGAGATGCATCAGGGGAGCGTGGATCTTCAGCCTGGTACTGCCCTCCACTCCCGCGCGAGTGGCCAGATTGGCCATACGCTCGTAGGCCTCGATGTATTCCGGGCGGCAATCGGGATACCCCGAATAGTCGAGCGCGTTGACCCCGATGAAAACGTCGGCGGCGGAGAGCACTTCGGCCCATGCCAGCGCAAACGAGAGAAAAATCGTATTGCGCGCCGGAACATAGGTGATAGGGATGCCTTGGCCCATCTCGCCGGCCGATCGCGCTTTGGGGACGGCAATATCGCTCGTCAGCGCAGACCCGCCGAACGCGTCCAGGCCGATTTTCGCCACCAGATGTTGGCTTACCCCGATGTTATCGGCGACGCGCCGGGCGGCCTCAAGCTCGACTTTATGGCGCTGCCCGTAGTCGAAGGAGAGCGCGTAGCAGGCGTACCCTTCGCGCCGGGCGAAGGCCAGGCAGGTGGCGGAATCCAGCCCCCCGCTCAACAGGCAAACGGCCGGTTTGGGAGACAAGGAAGACACCTAACAGCTCAGCACTCCGGCCAGTCCGTCAATCGGCACGCGGACGCCGACGTAGAACGTTCCGAACAGCGCATATACCGCGCTCACATGGTCGAACCGCATCTCGTAGATCAGTTTCTTGAAGACCAGCGGATCTTCCGCGAACAAGTCAACTCCCCACTCCCAATCGTCAAACCCAATCGAGCCGGTGATGATCTGCCGGACCTCGCCGGCATAGCGCCGGCCCACCATTCCGTGCTCGTGCATCATGCGCTTGCGATCGGCCATCGGTTCGGTGTACCAGTTCTTCGACTCGCCGCGGCGCCGATCCATGGGGTAAAAGCAAATGTATTTGGCATTCGGGACCTCGGGCCAGAGACGGGGCGCCATCGCCTGGCGTTGCCGGTCGAGCACCGACTCGATCTCCTTCTTCCATTCGTCGGAGTGCAATTCGACACCGCGGGCGGCCAGATCCCCGTAGACTTTGGATGTAGATTCGTAGAGCCCGAGTTCGATGATCGAGACGTAAGAGGCGGTTGGTTCCAGGTAATCGCTGAGTCGCAATCGCGCGAGCCCGAGTTGTGCGTCGTTGAGCTCTTCAAAGCTGCGCCGGAAATGCACAAACAACAGATCTCCCTTGTGCCCAAGGAGCGAGTAAATCGCGCTCTGCCGGCCATTGGAATGACTGCCCACTGCTGTTAGCGCCGCCGTGGCTTCCGCCAGAATTTCCGTCCGCGTCTCGGGAGCCAGCGCTCGCCAGGCCGTCCATCGAAATCGCATCATCTGGTGCAGCACGCTGGCGCCTTCGACGGTGAGAGGCACAGCAGGCAGAGCTACATCCGCAAGGGTCTCAGGAGTCATGCACTCCATTATAAGTGGCTTACTCGGGACGCCGCTTCCATTTCGCGAGGTAGACGTCGGAAGCCAATTCCTCGAGTTCCTTATCGCGCGCCTTGGTCCACTCGGCCAGACGGCGCTCTTTCAGATGCTCCAGCAGTCGCAACTGGCGCCGCGCTTCGAGCATGACGCTTTCCCGCTTGGTGAGTTCCTTGCGACACTCGGAGCGGGTTACCGCCATTTCGGTTTCCTGCAGTTTGACGTGCAGGCGATATCCACCCAACGCCGCCAATTCTCCACCGGCCACCGGATTCCAGACACGAACCTGTTGCTCCGCCGCGTTTCCGGCGGCGGTCACCTGAGCACAGGCGTGGTCGATGCCTTCCAGCGCCGCAGTTTGCTGGCGAAATCGCTCCTCTTGTAACTCGGCCTGGATCCGTCTCCAGTCGAGGGCCTTCTGTAGCGGAAATCGAAAGCTGTTCATTTCTTTTGGGGAGCCGCCACCACGGCCGTCGCCGTCTCGCCGGAGTCGAGCTTCGCCGCCAGGCTCTCCATCCGCTTCAAGGTCTCATCGAGAGGCGAAGTGGCGGTATGACTCTGCTGCAGAAACTCGAGCAGCTCGGGACGGAAGCGAATGCTCGTATCCAGGACCGCATTCGAGCCCGAAACATAAGCTCCCAGTTGGATCAGATCTTCCGCATCGCGGTACGCCGCCAGTGCGCGCCGCAGTTTGCCCGCCGCCAGCTTCTGACGGGGCGTCGCGATAGCCGAGGTCAACCGGCTCACCGAGTGTAGAATATCGATCGCCGGATAGTGGCCTTGCGCCCCCAGTTGACGGGACAGGATGAAGTGGCCGTCCAGGATGCCGCGGACTGCGTCGCAGATGGGCTCGTTAAAGTCGTCCCCCTCCACCAGGACCGTGAAGAAGCCGGTAATCGAACCTCGCCGGAAGTTGCCTGCGCGTTCCAGAATCTTGGGCAGCAGGTTAAAGACGGAAGGCGTATACCCCTTCTGACTGGGCGGCTCCCCGGCTGCCAAACCTATTTCGCGTTGGGCCATGGCGAGCCTGGTCACCGAATCCATGACGAGCAAAACGTTGGCGCCCTGGTCACGGAAGTACTCGGCCACCGCGAGCGAAACGAAACAGGCGCGCACGCGCAGAGGCGCCGGGCGTTCCGATGTAGCGCAGACCACTACCGAACGCTTCCGCCCCTCCGGACCGAGCTCGTTTTCGAGAAAGCCCCGGACCTCGCGGTTGCGCTCGCCGATCATACCGATCACCGTAACGTCGGCCGCGCTATGTCGCGACATGGAACCCAGCAACGTGCTCTTGCCGACGCCGCTGCCGCCGAAGATGCCGATACGCTGTCCCTTGCCGCAGGGCAGCAGGCCGTCGATGGCGCGAATTCCGGTCGCCAACGGTTGCGTAATGTGCTCGCGCTCGAGCGGATTGGTAGGCACGCCGTACAGGCTGTAAGCGTCGCGGGCTTCGATCTGTGGGCCCCCATCCATTGGCTTCCCAAACCCGTCGATGACCCGGCCCAGGAGCCCCGGACCAACTTCTACCCTCGCCTCCCCGCTGCGCGCGGCTACCGGATCACCCAGTTGCAGCCCATCGATCTCTTCCAGGGGCATGGACAATACCCGGCCGTCGCGAAACCCGATCACCTGGGTACGGATCAGACGGCCCGTGGAGGTTCGCACCTCGCAGAAATCGCCGATGGCCACGTGCGGTCCGTTTGACTCGATCAACAGACCCACTACTTCGGTCACGTGACCGGTCCAACAGAAGGGTGAAATCCGGCCAAGCTCAGTGAAGTAGGGCGCAAACGAGATGTTGTCCATATTTACCGTCTCCGAAGGCAGTCCGCCAGCCCCCGCTCGATCTCGCGTAGTTGGGTATCGACGGAGGCATCCAGGTTGCCGCGCTTGGTCTCGAAAATCGCCGTGCCCGGCTCGCGCGAACCATCGGAAACTACCTCGACAGGGTTGCCGGTCACGGATTTCTGCAGTGCAGCTTTGATCGCCGCCGCCTGAGACGGGTGCACCTTCACGCGGCAGAGTTCCTGGCCCTGGAGCTTTTCGAGTGCCGCAAGAACCAGGCCATGGAGAGCCTCCGGATCGATCGCCAGTTCGCGGCGAAGCACTCTCTGCGCGATCGCCAGGGAGAGCTTGACCATGTCGGCTTCGGCCTCTTTGCGAAAACGCCCGCGCAGTTGAGATAACTCGTCGATGGTGCGGGCCAATCGATCGATGACCGGCTGAAGCTCCGCAGCGGCGCGGTTCCTTCCACTTGCCTCTCCCTCGCGGACTCCCGCGTCATGCGCTTCCCGCAGGCGCTGTTGATGCTGCTGTTCGAGTTGCGCGATCTGAGCCGCGAAATCCCGTTGCGGTTCGGCTGCAGTGAGCGTCGCTGACTCTCCCGCTCGTGGAATCTGGCGGAAAGAGGCCGGCTGGATTGGCCGGGGATCGTCAGGATGCATGATTCTAGACGACATACTGCTCGCCCACCGTGCCCTTGAGGCTTAGCACGCCTTCCGATTCCAGCTTGCGCACGACCGCGATGATCTGCTGCTGGGATGCCTGGACTTCTTTGATTTTGATGGGACCCAGGGCATCCATGTCTTCTCGCAGCATGTCGGCGCCGCGCTGCGACATGCAACTGAGTACCTGGTTCCGCAATTGCTCGCTGGTCCCCTTCAGGGCCACCGTCAACACCTTACGATCGATCTTTGCCAGAACTTCCTTCAGGCCGACTGGATCGATGAGCAGCAGATCCTCAAAGGTGAACATCAGGTGCCGGATGGTTTCGACGAGGTTGGTGTCGTGATTCTGAATGTCGTCCAGAATCTCGTGACTGGATGCGGAGTCCAGGCGGTTGAGCATCTCGGCAACGGCTCGAACACCGCCGTAGGATTCGCGGCTGAACTCACCTAAAGCCATCAGCTTCTGCCCGATCACACCGGCTATCTTGAGGATGATCTCGGGTGAGATCTGATCGAGGCTCGCCATACGAAGCGACACGTCCGAGCGCAGGTTTGCCGGCAACGAGGTGAGCAGGGCCGCGGCCTGGCTCGGATTCAGGTGGGATAACACCAGAGCGATTGTCTGCGGATGCTCGTTATGGATGAACTTGGCCAATTGTTGCGGGTCGGCCTTCTGGATCGCGTCGAACGAGGCAGCTTCGGTGCCCAGGGCTTTGGCGAGCCGGTCGAGCAACCGCTTGGCGGTCTCCGGGCTGAAGGCGCGCATCAGCAATTTGCGGGCGAACTCGACGCCGCCCCGCGCCACGTAACTGCCGGCAGTAGTAATCTGATGAAACTCATTTAAAACGACCTCGGCTTGCTCCGCGGAGATAGCCGTGATTTTGGCAACTTCACGGCTTACCTTCTGTACGTCGTCTTCCGCCAAATGCTGGAGCAGGTCCGCGCTGGCCTGCTCGCCGAGCACAATCAGCAGCATGGCTGCTTTGCGTATCGCTGTTAGACCCTCACCTTCCGGTTTGGTGGTGTTGACAATCATTCCATCCTCGTGTCGTCGCGAGCGCTGTCGGGCATTAGCTCTCTTCTTCCTCGCGAATCCAGGTCCGCAGGATCTGCGCCGAGATCTCGGGGTCCTTGGCGACCTTTTCGCGCAGGTGTTTGGCGAGTACCTCTGAGGTCTTGGTGATGACTGGAGCGATCTTGAGCGAGTTCAAGGCCAGCGCATCCGCTTTTTCCTGCAGTGCATCGCGCTCCGCCAGTTTGGATTCGATGGTTTGCTCGGCCGATTCGCCGATCGCGGCCTTGTCCGGCTGGCCCGATCCGGCGGCCAGGGCAGCCGGTCCCGTCATTTCCGCAGCGGCCCTCTTTTTGCGCTTATGCAGAAAAACGAAGCCGCCGATCAACAACAACACCAGAACCGCGCCGCCCACGATCAGTTGCATTCTGCGATCCATTGTTTGGAATGAAGCCAGCGGACTTGCCGGTGCGGCCGGAGTGACTGGAGGAGGTGCCGGTTGCGGAGGCTCGAGCAGCAGAGTGGTCTCGAAGGGCAGCGTGTCGATGACCAGTTGATCTCCCCGGTCCGCGTTGAACCCCGTGATTCCCGCGATCATATCCTTGATCACCTTGAGCTTGTCCGTCGACGGAGGAACCAGGACTCGCTTCATCCCGTTCTTGTCCGGCTCCCATGTAACGTCTTGATCCACCAGGACTGCCAGCGACATCTTCTTGATCCCGCCTGCCGGGATGCGAGTCTTCTTGACTGTCCGTGTGGATTGGTAAGTAATGTTCTCGGTTACCCGCGAGACGGACCGCGAACTGCTTCCCGAACGGGAAGTGGGGCGGGGAAGCGTCGACGCGGTACCCGGGACGCCAGTCGCAGCCCCGGAACCGGAACTGTCCTCACTGCGTTGCGAACTCGACATCACCGAGCGCGCAGGGTCGAAAATCTCCTCGCTTTGCTCGCCGCCGGTAAAGTCGCATTCCACCGAGACGCCGGCGCGGAATTTGTTCTCACCGAGGAGCGGGCCGAGAGTGGAGTTGATCTTCGTGAGCAGGTCGGCCTCGACCTTGTGGCGGTAATCGAGGACCGCCTCGGAGGGCTCCGGCCCGTCCAGCGCGCCTGGAGGGCGAGGGCGCCCCAACAGATTCCCGTTCATATCGAGTACCGAAACGGCATCCGGCGAGAGGCCTTCCACGGCACTTGCAACCAAGTGGTTGATCGCCACCACATTCTGGGGAGCAATGCGTGCGCCCTGGCGTATCTTGACCAAGACGCTCGCTTTTGCCGGCTGCTGCGCGTCGAGGAAAACCGAGTCCTTGGGAAACGTCAGATGGACCCGCGCCTGTTCGACCTCCGCCAGCGACATTACCGAGCGCTCCAGTTCCCCTTCCAGAGCGCGCCGGTAATTGACATGTTCGGTGAACTCGGTGGCGCCCAGATTGGGCTTGTCGAACAACTCAAAGCCGATCTGTCCGGTTTTCGGCAACCCGGCCGCAGCCATCGAGATGCGGAGTTCGGCGAGCCGCGCAGACGGGACCAGGACAGCGCCGCCAGCTTCCGGCAGACGGTAATCCACTCCGGTCTCTTTCAATTTCTGAACGATTCCCGCCGCATCCTCCGGTGCCAAACCGGTGAACAGAGGCTTAAAATCGCCCTCCCGCTGATTTCGGACCAACGCGTACAGACCGGCGCAGACCAGTACAGCCACCACCACGATGCTGATTCGCTGTTTGGCGGAGAGATTGGCCAGGATTTTGTTCATGGCGCTTCGTTTTCAATCGCCTGACGGTTAGATCGGCAGCGCGCGTCGAAAACCTTAGCCCTACAATTGCATTCGCATGATCTCCTGGTATGCGCTCACTACTTTATTTCGCACCTGGAGAAACATGTCGAAAGCCATCTCGGCTCGCTGGGCTGCCAGGATGGTCGTGTGCAGTTCTTCCCCGTCGCCCGAGAGAAAACGTCGCGCGGACTCGGTGGCACTCTGTCCGTATGCCTCCACTTGTTGAATGGCGCTGGCGAACACGTCCTGGAAGGCGCCGCCTGTCGATGGCTGCCCGGCCGGGCGGATCGAATCCGGAGTGACCCCTCCGGAAATCGGAGAAATGGGTACCGACATCTATGTTCCTCAACGGAAGAGATCGAATGACCGCTGGATCATATCTTTCACCGAACTGATGGCGGCCACATTCGCCTCGTAGCTGCGAGACGCGCCCATCAGATCGACCATGTCCTCGGCCGGATTGACCCGAGGAAATGCCACGTAACCATCCGCATTGGCGTCGGGGTGACCTGGAAGATAGCGCATTTCAGGATCGCGCATATCGGTTATGATCTGCGAGACCGCGACCCCTCCGGGCGCATCCATCTGAGCGCCGAAGATCGAGGAGAACGGAGAGGCCACGTCGGTGGTCTCGAAGACGACATCTTTGCGGCGGTACGGGCCGCCTTCGGGTGTCCGCGTGGTCTCGGCGTTGGCGAGATTCTCGGTCAACATCTCGGCGCGCGTGCGCTGTGCCGCCATTCCCGAAGCGCCGATCGAAAGCACCGAAAACAGACTCATGAGCCCTGGCCTCCTTGAATCGCTGATTTGACGATGCGAATCTGCGACCGCAGCAGGTTCGAAGCCAGTTGGAATCGCAGATCGTTCTCGGCCAGGAGCCGGGACTCGCGGTCGAGACTGACATCATTGCCGTCATTCTTGACCGGCAAGTCGGGAACTCCCGTTATGTGCGGCGCTCCGCCGGCAGCATTCAGAAATTCCGACTGGAAATTGATGTCCTGCGTGCGGTAGCCGGGGGTGTCGACATTCGCAATATTCGACGCCACCAGTTTCTGCCTGGCGCTCAGGAGGTCCATGTATCGTTCGAGTTGCCCGGACAGCCGATCCAACATAGCAACTTGTCGCTGCAGATCGGGGGCCAGCGCGCAAACGTCATGAAATCACCGCGGAGAAGCGAGCGGGTGTGACCGTTTTCTGGCGCGCGACAAAATCTTGTCAGCCCCGGAAATAGAGATACGCGCCGATGATTGCCGACAGCACAAATGCGGATCCCGCGACTTCTTCCCAATTCCAACTGGCCCGGGTTTCAGCCAAGTCCTGCTTGGTGGAGGTGGCAAAGGTCAGGCTCTGGATGCGGGTATAATCCGGTTCCGCGGTCATGTGGCTGACCACAACCATGACAATCGCCGACACGATCGTCAGCAAGACGCTGAAGTACTGAAAGTAAATGTTGTTGACGATCCAAAGGAACGACCCTTCGGGGTATCCGTTCTGAAACCCTGCAAGCCCCATGGTGACCGGGGTATCCACCACCATGCGGAATATCCCAAGCGCGAATCCGACGATCATCGCCCACAATGCACCCTGAGCGTTCATCCGTTTGAAAAATACACCAAGGAAAAACACTACAAAGATCGGCGGCGCCAAATATCCCTGTACGGTCTGCAGGTAATTGTAGAGCCCCTGCGCGCCGCGGATGACGGGAATCCAGGCAAAGGCGATCAGGACCATAATGACGGTCGCCATGCGCCCGGTCCGGACCAACTGGTGCTCGGAGGCTTGCGGCTTCCACTTCTGATACAGGTCGACGGTAAACAAAGTCGAGCAGGCGTTGAAGACGCCGGCCAGAGACCCCATCAGGGCGGAAAGCAAGCCCGCCACCACGATACCGCGAAGTCCGGGAGGGAGCAGGTACTGCACCATCATCGGGAAAGAGCCCTGGGCAACGGACGGAATCGATTGTCCATCGGGACCGATCATCGAAGTCAATGCCGGGACCTTGCCGCTTTTGGCGAGTGCGTAGCATACCAGACCGGGAATGATGAACAGGTAGACCGGGAAGAGCTTGAGGAACGCAGCGAAAATGCTACCCCGGCGGGCAACCGCCTGATTCGGAGCACCCAGCGCGCGCTGCACGATGTACTGGTCGGTGCACCAATACCAGAGCCCGACCACCGGGGCGCAGACCGCCATGCCCAGCCACGGGAAATTCCCGTTGAAGTACCAGGCCTGTTTCACGATCTGACCTCCAGAGCCCCTTTCGATGATGGGCGCCCATGTGCCCGTCTGTCCCGCCGGGATCAGCGGCTTCCAGAGATTGAACATATCCGAGCCGCACCAGTGCCGCAGTTCGCTCCACCCTCCCAGTTTTCCGAGTCCATAGAAGGTGAGGCAGGCCGACCCGACGATCAGCACTACCACCTGCACCGCATCGTTATACGCCACGGCACGCATGCCGCCGAGCACGGTGTATAGGCCGGTGAGGGCGATCACCGCGACTGATCCGATCCAGAAGCTGTCGATTTCGGTGCCGCCGAGATTCAGCCGGACCTCCGGGAACAGCGTACTGAAGACCACCCCGCCCGCGAAGATGCCCACGGCGATCTTGGAAACGATAAAAGTAATGATCGAAACGACCGAAAGCACGTAGCGGGAGTTAGTACTAAACCGGCGCTCCAGAAACTCTGGCATGGTAAACACCATGGACCGCATGTAGAAAGGCACGAACACCCAACCCAGGATGAGCAGGCACCAGGCATGCAATTCGTAGTGCGCCAGCGCAACACCGCTCGTGGCGCCAGCGCCGGCCAGACCAACCACGTGTTCCGAGCCGATATTAGAGGCGAAGATGGAGGCGCCGATGACCCACCAGCCCAGATTGCGGCCGGCCAGGAAGTAATCGCTCGTCGAGTCCTTCCCTTTGCGGACCACCCAGGTAGCGACGCATAGAAGGATGGCGAAATAGCATCCGATTACTACCCAATCGAGTCCCGTAATCTGCGACGTCATTATTTTGTTGTCCCCCTGAACAGAGTAAACCAAAGCAACACGGAAACAAGCGAAATGCCAGAGAAATTCCCTGGAAAGCAACACTCGTCCGCCGAATCATCCATTTTCGCCGGTGGTATCGTATTATCCAAGGGAGCCGGTCTGTAGACCGGAGGAGCAAATGTTCAATTATTTATCTATCCGCATGCCGCTATGTGTCGCGGCGACGCTAGCGGCGGTTTTCACCGCAACCGCGCAGGATGCCCCGAAGGGGTTCACCGCGCGGGAGTTGTTCTACTCCGCCGGAGACGAATCGAGCGCCAAGCCGACGGCCGCCAAGCCTGCCGCAAAGCCCGCGCAGACCCCGCCAGCCGTAACCAAGAAGCCCGTTAACAATCCGGTGGCCAGCAACGGCAACAAGCTCGCGACCCCGTCCGATTCCACCGGCAGGCCTCCCAGGACCAGTACTACACCGCCGGTGCAGTCCGCCAGCGCGACCGCTCCCGATGGCAGCCCCATTATCCGGGCGCACGACGGAGGGCCGGACAGAGCCCCGGCACCCGCCAACGGACCCGCGCTCGGCCTGAAGATCACAGTTCTCAAACGGATCGGAAGCGAGGATGTCGAGGTCGCACCCGACACCGTTTTCCACGCCGGCGACCGCATCCGCTTCAGCGTGCAAACCAACGGCCCCGGCTACCTCTACATCGTGAGCCAAGGCTCCAGCGGCACTTGGAAGCCTCTCTTTCCTTCTCCCGACGTCGCCGACGGAGACAACCATGTGGACGGCTGGCATCCTTACGCCATGCCCCCCAAGTCGCGGATGGTGTTCGACGAGCAGACCGGAACCGAGAAGGTGTTTATCGTCTTCTCCAAGCAGCCGGAGCAGGAATTCGAGAACATGATCTACTCGCTGCCGGGCGCCAAAGGCCAGACGCAGACGGTGACTCCGGAGCCGACCAAACCTGCTTCGCAACCCGCATCGAAGCCGCAGCAGAGCCCCAAGCTGGTGATGGCCAGTGTGACCCTGCCCGATTCCGCGATCAACAAGATGCGACAGACCTACACGCGCGACCTGATCATCGAAAAGGTCGACGATAACACTGCGTCAACTCCCGGTCAGACCAAAGAGAAGGCAATCTTCGTGGTCAACCCCACGGGTAGCAACGATCCTCGGGTAGTCGCCGATCTGTCTCTGGTCCATCAATAAATCTCGGGCGGCGTGATCCATTTCGTCGCGGACTCGCGCATGTGTAAAATGAGCAGGCCATGCCGCTCACCGCGTGACGAAAGGCACGCCGCCGGATTTTGGGACTAGTACCCCAACTTCAGGCACGTTCCAGCCGTACCCCATCTGTTTTGGGCAGTGGTATCGTATATTCCAGATGGAGGTCCGGTTTGGGGCTGACCGGTACTAAAACATGTTTTCCTCAAATATTCTGATTCCCTTATGCGCGGCCGGAGTTTTGGCGACAGTGGCCGCGGCACAGACTCCGCAATCCGCATCCAAGCCGCAACTCACGCCGCGCGAACTTTTCTATTCGGCGTCGCCTGATGCGGCTGCGGCTCACAAGAGCCAGTCGAAGAGCAGCGGTTCCAAGGGCGCTACGGGCGCCAAGAATACCAAGAACACCACGACCGCCAAGCAGGATTCCGGAGCCGCCTCCAATGGCGCGCCGCATGCGCCGGATGGCACGACGATCATCGACGCGTCCTCTGGGCCGCCGATCGGGATCACTTACACCCTGCGGAAGAAGGTCGGCGATGCGATGGTGGATGTCGCTCCGGAATCCACTTTCCGCAAGGACGACCGTATCGATTTCATCGTGCAGGCCAACTATCCCGGCTATCTCTATATCGGAAACAAAGGTCCCGATGGTTCGTGGAATCCACTCTTTCCGGCGCGCGAGATCGACAACGGCGACAATCGGGTGGAGGCATTCCACAAGTACACGATGCCCCCCGGCTACCGCATCAAGTTCGATGAAAAGACCGGCGTGGAAGAGGTATTCATTCTGTTTTCACGCGAGCCGGTGCCCGATTTCGAAAAGCTGCTCTATGCCGATAAGGGTGGGGCAGCCGCCGGTAAGTCCACTCCAGCCCAGCCAAAACCCCTCAACGTCGCCAAAGCCGACCTGCCGGCAGCCACTGTGGACCGCTTGCGCGATGCCTACACCCGCGATCTTCTGATTGAGAAGATCGATGACGACAAACCGGGCGACCATAAGGAAAAGGCCGTTTACATCGTGAACCCCACCGGCGCCTCTGATTCGCATGTGTGGGCAGACCTCAAACTGGTGCACAAATGATTCGCAAGCAGAAACTCATGTTGCCGGTCCTGACCCTGGCTTGTCTGGCGACTGCTTTGCCTCAGAGCAACAAGATGTCGCAGGGCCCGCACAAGATGGAGATCACGCTCGAGCGTTTCGATCTGGGAACGTGGCACGCCATCGATCCGAGCCTGGTGCTGTCCGAAGGCGACCGCCTGCGCTTCCGCTACCGGACCAATTTCGACGGCTATCTCTACGTGACCAACCAGACTTCGTCGGGAAAGTACGAACAACTGTTCCCTTTGGAAGAGACCGGGCAGGATAATAAGATCACCAGCGGCAAAGAATATCAGGTGCCGTCTACCTCCGCCGATTTCAAAGTCGCTGGACCGGCAGGCTACGAAGTGGTCTACTTTCTGGTGACGCCCTCGAAGCTGTCTTCGGCCGCGCCGCCTCACATGGAGCCGGTGCCGCACGATTTCAAGACCAATCCGCCGCTTCTGATTCCCCGCTGTGACGACACCGTTCTGCGTGCGCGCGGCGATTGTATCGACCATTCCGCGGGTCCCAATCTGGTCCCTCGCGGCGTGGAGCTTCCGGAGAATCTCGCCGCGGTTGCCGATCAGGGGCGCCGCGACCTGGTCTTCCTGCGTCAAAATGACAAGGCTGTGATTTCTTCGCCGGCGCCTTTGACCGGCCCGGTGATCTACGAATTTCGACTGGCACACAAGTGATGGTTATGCTCGCCCAAAGGATACTTCTCGTGAGCGCCTGCGCCGCGCTTGTTCTGGCGCAACCGCAAAAGCAACCTCCCCAGGCGCCTCCCAAGCAAGGGCAGCGCGACCTGCGGCTGGAAAAGATCGAAAACGAAGGCGCCGAGCCTCCCACGCCCAAGGTGACCATCCCAATGCCACCGCGCAGCTACGCGCTGGTGGTGGGAGTGTCCCGCTATGCGAAGCTACCCTCCAAGCTGCAGCTTCCCTATGCCGAAGCCGACGCGCAATTAATGTACACCATTCTCATCAGTCCGGAAGGCGGCAACTTCAAGGCGGAGAACGTGCACGTCCTGACTAACGAGAAGGCGACGTTGGCCAATCTGCGGCAGGAGATTAACGGCTGGCTCCCAAGCGTCGCGAAAGAAGAGGATCGCGTGCTGATCTACTTCGCCGGCCACGGTTTTCTCGACGAGCGCAACGGCAAGGGCTTCCTCGCGCCATCTGACCTCGATATGGCGCACATTCGCGAGACTGGCCTTCCGATGGAAGAACTGGGGCAGGCGATGGGCGGCAAGATTCACGCCAAATCGAAGATCCTGCTCACGGATTCCTGCCATAGCGGAGCGCTCACACCCGAAGATACCGAAGCCTTGAACCATAATCTGGTCAAGCTGCAGTCCTCGCTCTTTTCCCTGACGGCGAGCCGGGATCGCGAGCGGTCGTTTGAAGGTCCGGATTTTGGGGGCGGGCACGGTGTGTTCACCTATTACGTCGCGCGCGGAATGGCCGGTGCTGCCGATACGACGCCGCGCGATGGCGTGGTGACTGCCGACGAGTTGGCGGAATACGTTCACACGCAAGTTCGCGAAGCAACTCAAGGCCAGCAGAATCCCACGTCCGAGAAGGGCAGCTTCGATCCCCAGATGTTTATCGCTCTGGTTCCGGCCAATGCGCCTCCGGGCGAGCCACCTGCACCGAAGACAGGCACGCTGATTTTCGAATCCAACATGGATGACGTGACGGTGTTGCTCGACGGGAAGACGGTCGGAGTCCTCGCGAAGGGCAAGACGCTGAGCATGCCGGGACTCACGCCTGGAGCCCACACCGTGCAAGGATCGCACAACGGCTACGAGCCGGACGGCCCGCGCGAAGAGACCGTGTATCCCGGGCAGACGAGCACCGTGAGCCTCAAGATCATGATCCCGCGCCATCGCAAGCAGGCCGCGGTCGATTTGGTGGACAAGGGCCTGAAGGCCTATCTGAAGGACCACAATTACAAGGCCGCCTCCGAGTCATTCCTGGCGGCCTTCAACATGGACTCCACTTACAGCCAGGCGGCTTACTACCTTGCGCGCTGCTACGCCTCGCTGTTCGATCAGGAGAAGGCGGAAACCTACTATAAAAAGGCGATTCAGATCGATCCGGATTACAGCGAGGCGCGCACCAACTACGCCGGCATGTTACTCGACAAGTTGGATACCGACGAGGCCATCCGCCAACTCAACGCCGTCATCCAGCGCGAGCCCAAAAGCGACGTCGCGTGGCGGACCCTGGCCCAGGCGTATCGTCTCAAAGGGCTCTATCCGCAGTCGATCGAGGCGGCCCAGAAGTCGATTCAGCTTGCCCCGACGGTCGGGGAGCCGCACCTGTGGCTCGGCGACAGCTTGCGGCTGAGTAATCGCGAAGCTGAGTCGGAGACCGAATACGAGCAGTATCTCAAGCTCACGAATTTCGATCCGAAGCTCTCGGGCCAGTTGAATTACTATGTGTTGGGTTCTCTGTTTGGCTTCGGGCGGCGCAAGCGCGCCGCGGAAAAGGACGTGTGGAGCGATCTGCGGAGCCTGGCGTATTTCGGTCTGTGCGATTCGGAAAAGCGCCTGAAGCATTACGATACCGCCATCGCCTTTTGCCAGAAGGCACTGAGCTACTCTCCGGACGACCCGTTCGCTCACTATGCACTGGGACTCTCGTATGCCTATCGGGCGAATGCCAACAACAACACCGCCGACCTGGACCCAGCGGTGCAGCACTTGCAAAAGATGGTCGAGATCAACCCCGATCTCGAGGAGTCGAAGAACGCCACCACGACGATCAAGAACATCCAGCAGGCCATTGTGGCGTATCAGAAGGCGCTCACCGAATATAAGAGCGGCAACCGTTCCAACCTGTAGTTGAGTTTCCCGCCTCCCGTGGTACGCTGGCGGCATGCTTCGCTGCCTGCTTCTGCTCAGTTGTGCTCCTCTCCTCTTCTCGCAAAGCGCGGAAATCCGCACCATGATGAAAGACTCGGAAGCTGCATGGAATCGTGGCGACCTGGTGGCATTCGCTTCCTATTACGAGGATTCTCCGGAAACCACGTTCATGGGGAAGGAAGTGGTCCGCGGCGGCACCAAGGCCATTCTCGATCGGTACAAGAGGTCCTATCCCACCCCGGAAGCGATGGGTGCACTGACGTTTTCGGAGATTGAAGTGCGTCCGCTGGCGGAAGGGGTGGCGCTGGTGACTGGGAAGTTCGCTCTAAAGCGCACCGCGGCAGGAGGCGGAGATGCGTCGGGCCGCTACACGCTGATTGTGCGCAAGACGCCTTCAGGCTGGAAGATCATTCACGATCACACAAGTTAGAATAGAGCGCGGTTGGGCGCAAGCTCCGAAAAGCGTCGACATGAGTGTCGACGCGGCAAAGAAGAGTCTTAGGCGCCACGCCTCTTAGCGCGGAATCCCCAGCTCGCTGGAGACGCGCTCCAGGGTTGCGATCAGGCGCTCAACGTGGGCCTCGGTATGCGCCGCGGTGCACGAGATGCGCAGCAGATTCTGTGCGGCCGCCGGACGTAGTACCGGATTGATGTAGATGCCTTCCTCAAGCAGGCGTTTGCACAAGCGGCAGAGATCCATCTCTTCCTGAATCACCACGGGGACGATGGCGGTCTCGCCGGGCAGCACGTTGAAGCCGCGCCCACGCAGTTCTTCGCGCAGGAACGTGGCCACGCGCAGCAGATGCTCGCGTCGTTGCGGCTCCTTCCTCATGATCTGGAGAGCCGCGCCTACTGCCGCTACCGATGCCGCCGGTAAGCTCGCGGAAAAGACAAATGGCCGCGCCGTGTGCTTGAGATAATCCACTACGGTGCGCTCGCCTGCAATAAATCCACCGACCGACGCCAGCGACTTGCTGAAGGTGCCCATCACAATGTCGACGTCGTCGAGAACGCCCAAATGCTCGGCCGCGCCTGCGCCGGTGGGCCCCAGCACGCCGATACCGTGCGCTTCGTCCACATAGACGCGCGCTCCGTAAGGCTTCGCGAGCTTGAGAATACCCTGCAAGTCGGCAATGTCGCCCTCCATGCTGAAGACGCCTTCGGAGACGATCAGAATCTTGTCTTCCGGAGGGCAGTTTTCCAGGCAGCGTTCGAAGTGATCAAGATCATTGTGCCGGAACCGCATAGTGCGCGCAGGGGAGCGCAGGGCGCCCTCCACCAGGCTGGCATGCAGGTTGTGGTCGCAGATCATCACATCGCCCTTTTCGGTGAGGGCGGAGAGGGTGGCGTAATTTGCCTGGAAGCCGGTGCCGAAGATAATCGCAGCGTCCTTGTGGACGAAGGAGGCCAGTTCGCTCTCCAATTCGATATGCAG
Source organism: Bryobacteraceae bacterium (assembly GCA_035295745.1). Lineage (GTDB taxonomy): Bacteria > Acidobacteriota > Terriglobia > Bryobacterales > Bryobacteraceae > JAIQFL01. The sequence continues at coordinate 111,724 of DATGIL010000090.1, forward strand.
GTCCAGAGTTCCATTGAGCAAGCGGGAACCGCTGCACCCGCTGCCATATTTGCGGAGGGCTTGAACGGCGGCTTCCTTGACCTTGGGGTGAGTGATCAGGTCAAGATAATCGTTAGAGCCGAACATCAGGACCTTGCGTTTGCCCATCCGGACCTCGCCCGGTCCGCATCCATCGCGATCGCCAAAGACCTCGAAGTACATGTAGAGCCCGGCGGTTTGCAGGTCACTCGGACGAGTGAAATTCCGGCATTTTTCGAAAATGTCGTTCGATCCGCTGCCCTTCTTTTTGCCAGTGGTGCCGCTAGTCGATACGCGCATGGTCCTCAGTTCCATTCATAAATTCGGTAGGTCTTATACCGCTTGGCCCCCATCACTTCCAGGGAACGATTCATCAAAACATTGTCTTCCAAGATCCAGGACATTTCACAGTCCCCAAACCCCAGTTTCCTGGCATTGCGTACGAGCGTTGCATAGAACGCCGCCGGAAGCCCCGTTGTGCGGTACTCCTCCACCACCCCAAGTGCAAGAACCCGAACACTTTTGATCAATCGTTGATAATACAGGATTTTGAGCAGGCCCGTCGGGAACAGATTTCCACCGGCAGGCTTAAGTGCGAAGTTGACATCGGGCAAGGCCAAGGCGAAGCCGACCACCCGGTTCCCCACTTCCCCGATGAGCACCAGATCGGTCTTCAGAATCTGCTTCATCTCCTTGCCCATCAAGGCGAATTCCTCGCGGGTCATGGGAATGAAGCCCCAGTTACGGCTCCACGCCTTCGAATAGACTTCCCACACACGTTCTACTTCCGTAGTGAAGTCCTTCATGTTGATCGGACGAACCGTAACCCCGTTGGTCTTTAACGCGCGGTCGGCGATCCGATCGATTTTTTTCATCTCGATTCTGTGGGAATTGCTGAGGTAAGCTAACAAATCCTTGGCTTTGCGAAGCCCCACCTGGTCCATTAACGTCGGATAATAGCGCGGGTTATAGGTCATCATGACCATAGGGCTGGAGTCGAAGCCGTCAATCAGCATGCCGCATTCGTAATTGGTGGAGGGATTGACAGGGCCGCGGATAAATTTGGCGCCCCGTTCGAAAACCCATTGGCGGGCCCGTGACAACAGGTCACGAGCTACGGCCAGATCGTTTACACTTTCGAAAAACCCGAAGAATCCGGCGTTTTCCTCATGGACACGATTGTGCGCCCTGTCGATTATGGCAGCGATCCGGCCTACCACGCGACCACTCTGGCGCGCCAGAAAGAATTCTACCTCTGCGTTAGCATAATACGGATGCTTCGCCCGGTCGAGCAATTCCTTAACGGCGATGCGCAGGGGCGGTACCCAATACGGATCGTCGCGGTAAAGGGCATACGGCAATTCCACGAATTCTTTCATGGCTTTTTTGCCGTCTACCGCCGCCACCTCAATATCCGCCAATGCGCAACGCTCCTTTCGACATAACTCGATACAAAGCGGGCGTGGACACGAGGAGCAGCGCCGCCAGGATGATCCCCGCCATCACGTCAACCGTATAGTGGTATCGAAGATAAACTGTAGCAAAAATGATGAGCGGAGTGTAGGTGAAATAGATCCAAAACAGAGGTTTCGAAATTGCCCGGCTCGACCACCACGCGAGGATGGTGAGTTCGGTGTGACCACTCGGGAAACAGTCGTAATGCGCAGATTCCAGACGGTCGAGCGTACTCTGCATGGCGTGAAAAAGCCAGAGTCCCTGTAACGGTATGTGCTGCAAATGGTTGAGAAGGAAACGGGGTCCCCGTGCGGGCACAATCAGGTACCCGATATAAGAAGCTAAATATCCCAGGGCGATTAAAAAAGCATAATATTGGAACTCTCCGGGCCGGTGTTTTCGCCAAATCAGGAACGGAATCAGAAGTACCGCCGGTACGAAAAGCGTATACACAATCTGCAGAAATTCAGTCAGCGCGGGAGTGTGCACTCGCTCCAGCCACACCGTAGGATGAGCACCCCAGATCCGAAAATCCAAATCCGCCAGCCACTGGTCGGCATCGGTGCCGCGAACTGCGGGTACCAGGAGAGCCATTTCCTTGTAACAAGAGGCTACGTACGGCAAGGCATACCAGTTCCGGAAGATCCAGCTCGTGCGGTTCGGGCACTTGATCTCGAAGAGCGCCAGCCCCATTCCCAGTACATGAGCCAGCAACAGCAGGCCGGCGTACTCCACTCTGCTCCACCAGCCCAGAATGCAGATGGTCGTGAACGTCAGATAACCGAGCACCAGTTTATCGATAGCCCAGAAGCCGGTGTCGGGAGGCGGGCTTGCGGAGCTGTGGTCGTGCCGGCTTACCATTTCAACCATCCGGCCTGTTTGTACCAGGCGAGAGTCACTTCCAGCCCGGCATCGAGAGGTGTCTTCGCCTGGAAGCCGATTTCGGCGGCTGCCCGGCGAGAGTCGCACGTCCACCAGCGGCATTGGGCCTCAAGGATTTTATCACGCGACACAATTCCCGGCTTGCGTGTGAGGCGCGACCACATTTCCGCCATAAATCCAGTGCAGTGCGCTACCGGCATCGGCACACGCACGACACGAGGACGCCGCGACATGATGCGCGCCGCAACCAGGCTGAGATCCGCCCACGTGAGCGGCTTCGGATGCGCGAGAAAGTACGTCCTGCCCGCAGCCTTTGGAGACTCGGCGGCGGCCAAAAGCCCGTCCACCAGGTCGTCCACATAGATGGCGCTAAACCATCGATCGCCGCCCGCGATCTCGATCACTACACCTTGCGAAATGGATTTCAGGAGTGCAAATACGTCGGTGTCGCGTGGTCCGTAGACCACTGGAGGGCGAACGACCACCGCCTGGGGGCAAAGTTCGCGCACCAGGCGTTCCGCCTCCAGCTTCGATTTGCCGTAATGCGTCAGGGGATGGGGCGGCACGTCCTCGTCGATTGGCGTGCCGTCGGGGCTCGGCCCGGCCGCAGCGAGCGAACTCACATGTACCAATCGCACGGAACTACCCGCCAACGCGCGCAGCAATACCCCGGTGCCCTGAACGTTTCCCGCATAGTATTCGGCGGGCCTGAGGGCTTTGGTAACGCCCGCCAGGTGGATGACGGTGGTGGCACCGCGCAGCGCTTCCTCGAGCCCTTCTCCGCTCACCAGATCGCCAAAGACCGGCTCGATACCCAAGGGCAGGGAACGCGGAGTCTTCTTTCGCCGCAGCAAAGAGCGAGCGGGTATGTGAGACGCCGAGAGCCTGTCGAGCAAATGGCTGCCGATAAACCCGGTGCCGCCGGTGACCAGGATCATTACTGCGGTGTGCTGCGGAAGGCGACTTCGCCGAAGTAGCTTTCGGCGACCGTGCCGGTGTGCTGGGAATTGATTTGCAGACGCAGGCCCTTGACATGCGGAGCGGGCCGCCCGTACGCGCGCTCATAGTCGGCGGCGACATTGCGGCTTTCCGCCAACCACTTGTTGATGTCCGTGGAACCCGATTGGCAGACCACCGAGAAGACATGGATCAGCGGAATGAACGTGGTGCGCTGTTCCGCGCCTTTGGGGGCGCTGGTGTCCCAGATGTAGCTCACGATGCGGCGGTCATCGAAGGCCACCAGCACTTGAGCGGCCTGATCGTCGGTGGCTGACTTGCGAAAGTCGCCGCCGGCCGGCAGTTGCGCGACCCTCCAATTCCAGGTCAAATACGGCATCTGGCCGGGATCTACGTCGACGCTGCGCTCCAGTGAGAACGATGCCTTGGCGCTCTTCAGGTGAACACACGCATCATTGCGGTCAGTGCAGACCGAAACCTCCGGTTTGCCATGGTTCACCTTCACCTGCCAATCGGCGGGCAGGTTGGAGACAGGCCCCCGCGCCGTGTTGAGAACAATCAGGGCCAACTGGGCGGTGCGGGCTTGCAAAACTAGAATCAGAACAGTGCAGACCAGGAGCAGCTTCTTCAAAAGACCTCGCAGCGGGCGTAGCGCCGTATGTTCTACTATCGCACGCTCACATCCGTTTTTTCCACTCTCTAAAGGCAGGTGTAGTTAAGGGTTGAGGGTAGGGGTGGACGACTGGGTGCGGGATTTGATTGCTTCCACAGTACTTGCGGCTTGTTTTTGGATGGTGTCAGGCATGCCTGGAAGCGGACGCAGGTATCGCTCGATGGCTTCGAGATCGGATGGGTCGCCTACCAGATATAGCGCGCGGAGAGCCTCCCAGACATGATACTGGTCGGCGGAAAGATCGGCGAGGCCGTCACCTTTCTGCACCACGGAGCCGTCCCGGCGATCGAGGGACCGGACTTCGCCCGGCACTGGCGCGCGAACTTCCATATCCCCGATCAAGGCGACCTTCGTTCCGGGATTCACATAATCGCCGAGTTTGAGACGATATTTGAGAGTGCCCGCGGCTGGCGCTTCGATGGTGAATGGGCGCAGCATCGAGACCAGTTCCGGCCGTGCGGCGGGGTCGCCGAAGACCGACAGGGCGAGTGCCGCATTCCGCCGCACCATGGCCTCGGGATCGTGAATCAATCGCAGGAGCGCCTCATGGAAGGGTGCGTATTTCCGGTCCTGCCCCATGATCCATGCGGCTGTCTGCCGGAGTTCCAGGCTGGGACTGGATGCCTCCTCAATGACGGCGGGGTACCAGCGGGAAACATCGCGGCTGTGCGAGAGGCGCTCTCCGATCTGTACGAGGGCATGCTGCGCGTGACGAGGCGCGGAGCGGTCTGCGAGATATTCGTCGATCTGGGAGTCGCTGAGCTTGCGGCCGAACCAGGTGCGGTACCAGAAGAGGAACGGAAAAAGGACTAATAGCAAAGCAAACAGCGTGACGAGAAGATAGGCTCTTCGGCCGGGACGTTGCGACATGGCGGGGAGAATCCCTTTGCCCAAGTTAGCACGACTCCGAGGGTGTGCTTGCTGCATGCGGTGCGTAACTGGAATTCGGGAGCGCGGAGACACTTCACCGCGGAGGCGCGAAGACGCGGAGATAAGCGCGGAGAAGACAGAGACGAGGCTGAATTGGGAAGCCCCTTCCAGGTGTTTCGTCCAGGCGCTTAAGCGATGCGGGGATCTTTCTCCCCGTTATTTTTCCGCGGGTTGGCTTCCGCGGTGAAGATCAGCTGTGGTGCGGACAGCAGGTCATGCCGCAGTTCACGACTCCGAGGGTGTGCTTGCTTGCGGTGCGACTGGAATTCGGGAGCGCGGAGCACTTCACCGCGGAGGCGCGAAGGCGCGGAGATAAGCGCGGAGAAGACAGGGACGAGGCTGAATTGGGAACCCCTTCCAGATGCTTCGGCCAGGTGCTTAAGCGATGCGGGGATCTTTCTCAGCGTTATTTCTCCGCGCCTTGTCTTCCGCGGTGAAGATCAGCCGTGGTGCGGACAGCGGGTCATGCCGCGAGTCGATATAATATCCCGGTATGCGCGCGACCGGTGGCGTAACCTGGCGGCGATAAGGAGGGGAACATAATGTGTGATCAGGATCATTTTGAGAACGATCGGCAGGAGTTCGAAGCTCGCGGTTTGGTGACGCGGAAGCAATTCGGCATGATCTTGGGAGCCGGAGTCGCCATGATGCTGCCGGGCGTGGCGAACGCCGTTTCGGTGACCGAATCGGACGTGAGCGTGATGACGCCGGACGGCTCCGCCGACTGCTACTTCGTGCATCCGTCGAGCGGTACAGCCCCAGGCGTACTCGTATGGCCGGACATCTTCGGATTGCGGCCGGCGTTCCGGCAGATGGGTAAGCGGCTCGCCGAATCGGGCTACGCGGTGCTCGTGGTGAATCCCTTCTACCGCACCAAAAAAGCCCCCACGGCGGAAAACGGAGCCGCCACTCCCATCGCGCAACTCAGGCCGCTGGCGGGCGGTTTGAACGAGACGATGCAGATGACGGACGCCAAAGCGTTCATCGGGTGGCTGGATCAGCAATCGTCCGTGGCCAAGAATCGGAAGATGGGCACGCAGGGGTATTGCATGGGAGGCCCGATCGCCTTTCGTACCGCGGCCGCCGCGCCAGATCGCGTGGGAGCAGTTGCTTCTTTTCACGGAGCCGGACTCGTGGCCGACAGCCCAACCAGTCCGCACCTGCAGGCCGCGAAGAGCCACGCGCAGTTCCTGATTGCGATCGCAGCGAATGACGATCAGCGGGCGCCCAAAGACAAGGACGTTCTGAAAGAGACCTTCGAAAAAGCCAAGTTGCCTGCGGAGATCGAGGTGTACGCAGGCGCGGCGCATGGCTGGTGCCCTCCGGATTCGGGAGTCTACAACGAAGCACAGGCCGAGAAGGCATGGAGCCGCTTGCTCGCGTTGTACGGAAAAGCCTTGGCTTAAGACTGGCGCTGGCGGAAGAGTCGACCGTCCAGTAAAGATACGGCCGCCGGAGACACGCTTACAAATGCCGACACGGCGGCCCGTCAAATCTGAACGTTTTGTAGTCTTGAACAGTGCAATCTCTGCAATCTAGCGGTGGGGGCAAGTGAATGGCCGCGGTACAATTCTCTAACGCGGTCAAGGAATCGTTGAACCCCGTTCCGGTTCGGTGACCACGAGGAACCGCCGTCCGTCGGGCAGAAACGTCGTAGTGATAGCGACAGGTGCGGATGCCGCGGAAGAACAGCTCGACGCGCTCGACTTCCAGATTGGCTCCCCTCCAGCGCAACTTCGGAGAAAATTTGCCGCTGGCTTTGCGGAATTCCGACGAGTCGAAGCGACGCGCCTTGTGTCTTCCCTGGTCATCGGCAAACACCCAGACGTAGCCCAGGCCCCTGCCTTCTTATCGTGGCGCAGCGAAACATCCAGGGACCAACTCGTGGGCGGCTTAAGACAATGGGCACGATCCCGCCATTGCACATTCTGTGCCTCAGCCTGGCCGCACCATAGCCGTAGAAATCCGTGAAACGTCGAGAACAGATTCGGCACTAATGGTTGTGCGGGATTGGAGGTGGCTCGCGAACGCGTACTCTGTCACAATAGAAGCAGGCCCACGTGGCCCGGAATGGGGACGTCGCGATGATCGACACGCTTCTGAACCTGATGTTCCGTTGCAGCCACCGGCGTTTAACCCGCCCGGTGACCCCTGTGAGCAAAGGAGGCGTCCCGCACGGCGGTACCTACGTAGTCTGCCTCGACTGCGGCAAGCAGTTCGCATACGATCTGGAAGAGATGCGCGTCGGGAAGGCTATCGACACATCGCACGAAGCGAATGTGGTGCCTGCAGAGCCCGCGCCGTCGGGGAAACAGAAATGGAAGTATGCGTTTCTCGCTTCTGTGCCGCTGGCAGTGGTGGTTGGAGCGGCGGCGTTGTGGAAGCCCAAAAATGGCGAGACCGATTTACCAAAGTCCGATGCCCCGCGTGGTACCAATGACGGCAAATTGAAATGACGCTCGCCTCAGAATTTTGAAGCAAATCCGCGGCCCGGCTCGTCTAATGAGAAGAGCGTCCGGACCCATGTGAGCCGATAGCATCGACTTCCCCCGATTACTGCCGCATCGATTTGCAATTTGCCAAGGAGATTCTATGAGCAGTATTTCCAACGACGCTAAACTTGCGCGACTTCGCGCCAAAACCAACGAGGACCTGGTCCGCTACCTGACACGAGAGTTAAATTTGGGAGTTCGCCTCGCCGCGGAGGCTGACGACCAGTCGCTCCGGCGCGCCGAAGAGTCATATTCCGAGATTGCGAGGCTATTGCCTCTGGTTTCCAGTCTCGACCGCTCCGAGCAATCCCGGATCGAAGCTCGCTTCCAACGCCTGCGCGACATTCTGGACGCCCAAATCTCGTGGCGTACGCACCGCTCGGTTCGCACCGCGGCCGGCGTGTTGTAAGAAGCACAGATCCTCCCGGATCCCTCCCGCCGCGCGTCCCCACCCTCGATCGATTCGGGCATATACTGGCTAGATTCTTTTCGATTCCAGTTGGGGGGCGCATGGCTTTTCTGGGTACTCGCTCCATTCGAGCGGCGGTTTTTGCTACTTCCCTGATATCGTTCTGCGGTGTAACTACCGCGCAACCGTCGGATTCCGAACCGAATCTTGCAATCATTCCGCGCGCCCGTCCGGCGTCCGGGAGCCTGCGGTCATCGACCTTCCGCCTCGACGTCAAGTTGATTCAGGTTCCGGTGCAGGTCACCGATCTTCATGACCACCCGCTGATGAGTCTTTCGAAATCGTCCTTCCGCCTGCTCGAAGACGATGTCGAACAGGAGATCACTTCGTTCTCGAAAGCAGACGCTCCGATCTCCACGGGTCTGGTCTTCGATGCCAGCCGCAGCATGAAGGATCGGATTGTGGAATCGCGCGTGGCAGTACAACAGTTCTGCAAGGGCTCTCTGCCCGGCGACGAGTTCTTCCTCGTGAAGTTCAATGACAATGCCGAGTTGATCAGCCCATTCACGCGCGACACCGATGCGATCCTGCAACAGTTGAATTCGATTGAGACACACGGTTGGACCGCCATGATCGACGCCATCTGGCGCTCCGTCCAGGAGATGCGCAAGGCCTCGAATCCGCGCAAGGTGCTGCTGGTGCTATCCGACGGCGGCGACAACAACAGCCGCTATTCCGAGGGCGAACTGCTATCGCTGGTCCGTGAGGCGGATGTGCGGGTTTATGCCATCGGCCTGTTCCAGCGCCCGCGTTACTTGGAGAAGCTCGCGGAGGAGACTGGCGGCAGCGTGGTCTGGGTCCACAAGCTGAGCGAGTTACCGGAGGCGATGGAGGCCCTGAGTCAACAGATCCGGAATGAGTACGTGGTGGGATACTTCTCCAAGCACGCGCCGAGTGACGGCAAGTATCATAAGGTGCGAGTCGAAGTGCAGGCACCGGCGGGTATGAAGCAAGTGCGCGCCTCCTGGCGTCGCGGTTATGTCGAACGGTAATGTTGGCGGCGTCTCTGAGGCAGAGTAATTTCGTTCTGCAGCGCCGGCTAGAAGATCAACCGAGCTGCTGACATACCCTCAATCCGGATCGCCTTTCTGCTTGGGCTGCGGATCGTCATTGCGCGTGATTCCGATGAAGAGGCCTGAAATAGGGATATGGCTTGCCGCAAGTGAGTCGGGCTAAGGAGTCCGCCTCTCCGTACTGTTCCAGGTAGTACATCAAGTAGTACAAAAAGCCGGAATTTGCACGGAAATTCAGGAAAAGTTCTGTGACGGCCGGGGTACGCCGAGGACTGGAGGTAGATGGCAAAACACGCAATCCTCAATCGAGGGCCCTAATTCCTCGCAAGGGAACGAGGGCCTTCGTGCGGGAGAGTTGCGAGACATGCTCCACAGTTTTTCGGTAATCGACAGCGTTCTCGACCAGGTGCAAAGAGGGTTTCGTCTCATCCAGAGGCAGCAGGCGTTCGAGCAGCTTAGCGTAGCTGACTCATTGCTGGTGATATTGGTGCTTGTGGCGGTGTGCTGGGGCCTCAGCGTGTCAGTGCGAAGCGTGCGCCAGCGATAAGCGGTCATGGGTTGACAACCATTCGGTGCGAGCAGATACTTGTCGAAGTCTCGCCGCGAAAGGGACCCCGCCATGAGAGAGCAGAGTATCCAGCCAAAACGATCGACTCGCCTGCTGCCAGGTACGCTCAAAAACCTGTTCTTTCCGCCCGAGCCGGACGAGTACGAGTATTTCCGCGTCGCCGGGCAGAATCCGTTTCTCGCCGACGGGGATATTGTGAAAGCTGCCTGGGCCGCCGATGCCGCTATGCTGAGCTATGCGCGCTACGGTTCGCGGCGGATGTCAGACGGCGAGTTGGAGGAGAATCTCGCACGCGGAGGACTGAAACTCAAAGCGAAGATCGGAGAGAATCCCCTGGACTGGAACGCGCCGGGCACCCAGGCGTTTTTCGCTACGGGTAAGGATTTCGCTCTACTGGCGTTTCGCGGAACCGAGGCGGACGATCCAGCGGATTCGAAGGCCGATCTGGATATTCTGCTGGTTCACGAACCGGAGTATAAGGGCTTCAGTGCTCCCCCTCTGGGCCACTTATCCCTAATCGAACACCTCTCCATTCCTTGCCTGGTGCATCACGGGTTCCAGGCGGCGCTGAACCGGGTATGGGAATCGGTGCACGATCTTCTTACGCAGTACCGGGCCGCCGAGCCACAGGCGGAGATCTGCATAACGGGCCACAGTCTGGGGGGTGCGCTGGCGCTGTTGACCTACTCCCGCTTTGCCGATCCGAACACGTCGGCCTATACGATTGGCTGTCCGCGGGTGGGCAACGGTGCCTTTCGGAAGCGGGTGGCAGCGAATCCGGGGAGAGGGCATTACCGCATCGTCAATCTCCATGATCTGGTAGCGCACGTTCCGTTGGAGAGCGCCTTGTACATGCACTCACCGATTGGCTGTTATCAGATCGACGAGGCGGGTTGTCTGAACTATAGCGAGGTAGACGAAACCATCGTCGATTTAAGTATCCTGGCCAAGACCTTTGGCGGTTTGCCGGCGGACTTCAAAACCAATCCGCAAGCGTTCCTGGCGTGCCCGGCGCCGCCCGGATTGGTCGATCACTCCCCGGCGCGGTACTGCATGCGACTTTGGGATTTCGTTTAGTCGGTCCGTAGCGCGCGCATGGGATCCACGGAGGCCGCGCGCCGGGCCGGGATGTAGTTGGCAAGCAGCCCCACTGCCGCCACTCCCACGATGACGCTGGTGTAGGTCAACAGATCTCGCGAGCCCACGCCGAACAGCATGGTCTTGAGGTAGCGTGTGGTGAGTTGCGATGCCAACAACCCCGTCACAATCCCGATGGCGACCAGTACCATGCCGCTGCCCAACACGCCTCGGAGCACCTGTGCCGGCCGTGCACCGAGCGCGATGCGGATCCCAATCTCGCGCGTTCGCTGCGACACCGAAAAGGAGACGACGCCGTAGATGCCCGCCGCCGCCAGAACCATGGCCGTTGCCCCGAAGGCGACAAATAGCCACGAGTAGGCGCGACGCACCCATAAAGAGCGGTCGATTCGCTCTTCCATCGTTTGGATTTCGAACATCGGCAGATTGGAATCCATCTGCCGGAGGGTATTCCGCGCCGTGGCGACTTGGGCGTGCGGATCGTTCGCGGTTCGCATGACGATGGTCAGGCCGTTGCTCGGGCTTGACGCGAAGGGTACCAGCACGGATGGGCGAACCTCGCCGTCAAGTCCGTAGTGCATCGTGTTATGGATGACCCCCACCACGCGCATCCAATGATTTTGCGGGTTGTTTCCGGGATACTTGATGCGACGGCCCAACACATCGGTCGCGCCCCAGTAATAGCGCGCAAACGCTTCGTTCACGACTGCTACCGGCGGGGCGTCGGCAGCTTCGTCGCGATCCGTGAAGCCCTGGCCGGCGACGAAACTCATCCCCATTGTTTCGAAGTAGTCAGACATGGCGCTGATCTGCAGCACGACGGGCGTCTCGTCCTTAGATCCGCGTGGCACGGCATTCTCGGCTTCGAAGAAGTAGCCCGTATGGCCGCCGAGCGGAACCAGGGTCGCCGCCGAGGCGGATGTCACACCCGGCAGCACGCGCAGGCGGGTCAGCAAGCCCTGATAAAACGCCTGCCAGTTTTCCGCCTTGAGATACTTCGCTGGCGGCAACCTCAGCGTGAAGGTAAGCACATTCTGCTCGCGGAATCCCGGATTGACTTGCAGCACTTTCCGGAAGGACTGAATCAGCAATCCCGATGCTGCCAGAAGCGTGAGAGCCAGCGCGACCTCGCAGACCACCAGAAAGCTGAGAACGCCGCGTTTGCCGCGCGTCAACGTGGAACGAGCGGCCTCCTGCAGTGCGTTGCGCGTGTCCGCAGCGGCGGCTTGCAAGGAAGGTGCCAGGCTGAAGAGGATCGCCGCGGCCCCCGTCAGCGCGATACAGAACGCGGCGAAACGCGCGTCCAGATCGAAGCGGACCCAGTTGGGAACGGACGCGGGCATTAGCCGGACCAGTTCCAGCAGCAGGAACTTCCCGCCGAGCACGCCGACCGCCCCTCCAACGGCGGCCAGGACCAGGCTTTCCGTCAGGAGTTGCCGAACGATGCGCGTTCGCGATGCCCCTACTGCGGTGCGAATCGAGATCTCCCGGGCCCGCGCCTCTCCGCGAACCAGCATCAGGCCCGCGATGTTCACACACGCGATCACGATCACCAGGCCGACCGCGCTGAGAAGAGTGCGCATCACCGGACGAAAATCTCCGAGATACCGGTCCCGCAGCGGCTGCATGATGGGAGAGGTGACGTCGTTGGCTGGATCGATTGCTTTGTGAACCCTCAGCAGGTCGGCGCGCGCCTGTTCGATGGTGACGCCAGGCTTCAGTCGTCCGACTGCCGAGAGGTAGAAACTTCCACCACGTGCCGGGTCAGCCCCGAGTGGCAGCCAGATGTCGACATCCGGTGGCAGCACGGCTTCGCGGGGCAGTACGCCGACAACATCGACGGCCTGCTCGCTGAGTTTGAGCACCTTTCCGACGGCATTCGGATCGCCTCCATAGACACGCTGCCAGAGAGCATAGGAGAGCATCGCCACTTTAGCTCCGCCGGGCCGGTCCTCGGTCGGCAGGAAGCCTCGTCCGGCAGCAGGTCTGAGGCCCAGTACATCGAGCAAGTTGTAGGTCACGGACGCGGTCTTGATGCGCTGCGCCGTTCCGGAAGCATCCGAAAGGTTGGCGCCGCCCTGGCTGAAGAATCCGATTCCCTCGAACGTGGTGTTACCTTTCTGCCATCCAAACGCGTCGGGATTGGAGACGCTGACGTACTTGAGGTTCCACTTGGGAGCGGTATCGTCAATATCGAGCAGCCGGCCGGCGTCGGGAAACGGCAGCGGCCGTAAGAAGAGACCATTGAAGATGCTGAAGATGGCCGCATTCCCAGCGACCCCAAGCGCCAGCATTAGAATGACACTCGCACTGAACGCCGGCTTCAGGCGGATCATGCGAAGGGCGACTTTGAGATCTTGCCAGATGCTTTCCACGATGCTTCCTCCTCGAGCGGTGCCGATGATGAGCGGCGTTGCGGCGATGGGTTGACGCGTCTTACGCAGACCTCGGAGGAGGTCGTCATCCGATTCCAACTCTTCGAATGCGGCCTGACGGGCTTGTGCCTCAGGCATTCCTTCGTCGAGCAGTTCGCGATAGCGGTCGTCGATGTGGCGGGCGAGTTCTTCTACTACCTCCGCTTCCCTAGCGCCTGTAAGGTTCAAGGCGCGCAGCCGATCGCGTATGGCAGCGTCCCAATCAGGCATATTCGATTCCAGTAATGTCGCGGACAGCCGCTACAAACGCGCTCCAGGTGGTGCGCCGATCGGCGAGAATCTTCCGTCCCGCGGGCAGGATGCGGTAGAAGCGGCGGCGGCGCTGGCCTGCCTTTTCGACCCAATAGCCATGAATCCAACCGCGATCCTCCAGCCGGTACAGAAGCGGGTACAGCGAGGCAACGCGAAAACAAACCGTGCCTTTGGAGCGGGTTTCGATCAGTTTCGCGATTTCGTAACCGTGGCGGGGCTGCGTTTCGATGAGGGACAGAATGAGGAGTTCAGCGCTGCCTTTTTTCAGGTCACGGCCAACCGGCTGTTGAGACATAGATTGTAGAACAATATATGGTTCTACAAGTGTGAATGTCAAGCATCGGTGGCGGCGATTGTCATCGGGCGGCGGCGTTACGTCGGACCCAGTAGACAGCCCGAAAAGTCTCGACAAGAGTGTCGAGACGGCAAACAGGAGTGTTTGCGCCACGACAGCAGCCGTCCGAATCGATCCAGTCCAGGCTCTTGGTGGCGAATAGGTGAGGCGCTACGAAGCCGCCCGGCATGCCTCGAGCACGAAAGTCAGCACCTTGCGCGTATCCATCGGATCGATGATCGCGTCTGCGTGCCCGCGGGCGGCAGCGTAACGCGCGTCGAGCCACCGCTCGTAATCGGAACGCGTTTTCTCGATCGCCTCCTTCAGATCGGGCGGCATGGGCGCGCCTTTGCACTTCTCCAATTCGGCGGAAAAAAGCGCCATCACCGCCGAATCGCCCTCCATCACGCCGATCCGCGCGGTGGGCCAGTTGATGGTGAAGTTCGGATCGAAACCTTGGCCGGCCATCGCGTAATATCCTGCACCGCTAGCGTGATTCAACGTCAGGACGACTTTCGGGACGGTGGCGCATGACATGGTCTCTACCATTTCCGCACCCGCGCGGATGATGCCCTCACGCTCGGCCTCCGGGCCGACCATGAAACCGGAAACGTCCTGCAGGTACACGATTGGATGCCGCAGGCGTTCGCTATTCTCCACGAAGTACGCGACCTTTCGTGCGGACTCGGCGTAGATAATGCCACCAATTCGCGGACGGCCCTCCGCCTTGAGAAATCCCCGCCGATTGGCCACGATCGAGACCGGATGTCCCGCCAGATTTGCGGTGGCGCACAGCATCTCGGGGGCGTATTCAGGCTGAAACTCCGCATAGTCGCTACCGTCGAAGATGCGGAAGATCACTTCCTCGATGTCGTACGGCAGGCGATGGTCTGCGGGCAGCACACCGTACATGTCCGATCCGTCGCGTAGCGGCGGAACGCCTCCCGCCGCATCTGCCGGGACGGGCGGTAGTTGGCGAAAGCGTTGACGGATGCGCGCCAGGCAGTCGGCATCGTCTTTGGCCATATAGTGGGCCACGCCGCTGATTGCGGTGTGAAGATGGGCGCCTCCCAGCGGCTCGGAATCGATCACCTGGCCGGTTGCGCCTTTCACCAGATTGGGACCGCCGAGCCCCATGAAACTGGTGCCCTCCACCATGATGATGACGTCGCTTAGGGCGGGCAGGTACGCGCCCCCCGCGATACAGGGCCCCATCACCGCGGCGATCTGCGGGATTCGCATTTTTCGCCGCATCAGCGAGTTGTAATAGAAGATGCGCCCCGCGCCATACTGGCCTGGGAAGATGCCGTCCTGGTACGGCAAGTTCACGCCCGCGGAATCCACCAGATAGACGATGGGCAGTCGATTCCGCATGGCAATCTCCTGCGCCCGCAGAATTTTGGTGATCGTTTCGGGCCACCAGGCCCCCGCCTTCACCGTGGCGTCATTGGCGACGACCACGGCGGGGCGGCCTTCGATTTTGCCCAGACCGGTGACCACTCCCGCGGCCGGAGCCTGGCCTTCGTAGCGGTCGTATGCGATCAGCAGGCCAACTTCAAAGAAGTACCCAGGGTCGAGGAGCGCGGCGATACGCTCGCGGGCGGTCATTTTGCCCGCGCGATGCTGCCGTTCGATTCGTGCGGGACCGCCGCCCTCGCGGAGGCGGTCCTCCAGCTTCTGGAGCTGTTCGATGAGTAGGCGCATGTGCGCCTGGCGCGCGATGTCCACGTTATGTCCGCGCTACTTCAACATCGAAAAATCGGCTGGGTCCATAAAGACGCGGTCGACCTTCTGAACGATCTTGCCGTTGGCTTCGGAATCGGCGGCTACCTTCTTCCATTCCGGATCGGCGCTGAATTCACGCCAATTCTTGTCAGCAGCTTCGCGGCTCGGGTGGGCCAGAATATAAATCAGCGTGGTCTTAGACTTTTCCGGATCCTGCGGCACCCAGTAGCCGATGCTTTCCATCCCGTGGCGCTTGAAGATCTCGATGGTGTGATCGCGGAAACGCGCCTTCAGGGCGTCCAGCTTGCCTTCAAAGCAGGTGTAGGTCCGCAGTTCATACACTTTGGTCTGCGCGGCGGCAATAGCGGCACAGAGGAGTCCCAGGAGTAGCAGTCGTCGAATCATGACGTGATTTTAGCGCGCTATGCCAGGAGCTGGCTGGCTTCCGGCGTTTTGTTCTTTGAATGCCAGCACATCTTTCAGCGCCTGCTGCACGTACGCATCGTTGGGATTAGTCTTCAAGACAGCCTGGATTTGGGCAATGCCCTGGTCGACCTGGCCGGATAGGTGGACCATCGCGCGGCCCAGGTTGACGCCAACCGAGGGATTCCCGGGGTCAAGCTGCAGCGCCTTGCGAAACGCGGCTTCGGATTCTTCATAGCGGCGCATGTTCAGCAGGGCTCCCCCCAAACCGTTCCACGCCACGGCGTGCGCTGGGTTCATCTTGAGAACTTTGCGAAACTCGGACTCCGCGTCGGCGTAGCGGTTCATAACCAGGTAGGATTTTGCGATCATGTAGTGCACATTCAGGTCGCCGGGGGAGAGAACGGCCGCGCGTGCCAGCGGGTCCAGAGCCTTTTCGTGGTTGCCGCCCGTCCAGAGCTCGTGGCCAATGAACAAATAGGATTGAAACAGCGGATTGGCCTCCGGATTGAGACCAGTACTGGTATAGAGCTTGGCCAGCTCCGCTTCGGACTCGGGGTCGAGCGCGGAAGGCCCACGTCCCAATGGAGCCAGACGCGTCAGATGCACGACATCGCGCGCGGCGGAGTCGAACGAATTCCCCGGCGGCAGGTGCAGGACGGAATCACTTTTATTCGAGTGCCAGGCAGCGAAGACGTGCGCCAGTTCGTGCGCCAGCCGGAGTTCGTTCTGCTCTTCGCTTCCATTGGGCAGGTCGAAGACCAACACGCGCGGGTCGAACGCCAACGCGATGCCGGGCTCCGCACCCCCATCGGGAGTGGTAAATCCGATCTGCAGCAGATTGGGATCGGGTGTGCGCGAGCCCAGCAGCCGGCGCTTCTGCTCCGAATTCATCTGCGTCCCCGGGCCCCACTCCTCTACGTCCACCAACTCCAATTGAATGTGGAATTCCCGATCGTACAAGAGCGAAACGTCGTGAATTCGGGACGAGATCACATCGCGCCAATGAGGGCGTGCGCGAAATGTGGGGTCGGCTGCCCCAACCACCCGGAAACCCCGCGACTCGACGGGCTTGCGTTGTCCACAAGCCAACAGGGTGAGAGCACTTAGCAGCACCAGGCGGCGCATGCGAGTGATTTTAGCACGTGAGGAAAGGAAAACCGGTTGGATGGGATTCGGGCGGGGAGTCCTTGGTTCGGCTCAAATGTTCAAGCCGTCCGAGCGCACCCCGCCACTCTTCTCAGTGGTTCAAGCACGATTGTGCTCAAACGACGCAGCACCGGTAAGGGAGTGAATTCCTGCTTAAACCTGGAAAGAGCTGCCGCATCCACAGGTGGACTTCACCTGCGGATTGTTGAACTTGAAACCCGATCCTTCCAGGGTCTCCACATAATCCACTTCCGCGCCATCCAGATAGAGCAGGCTCGCCTGGTCGATGAACACCTTCAACCCGTTGTAATTATAGGTCTTATCCAGCATGTTTGGCTGGTTCTCGAAAGCCATCGAGTAACTGAACCCGGAGCAGCCTCCACCCACGACTGCAATCCGCAGCCCGGCAGGAGCGGGCTCCTGGCTATTCATGATCTCTCTTACCTTACCAACCGCTCGTTCCGTTAATTGAACCATGTTGTCTTTATACTCCTGGTAGGGGTGTAATGGCGTCGCATCATTATAGACGAAGTTGAGCGATTCGCTCCATCCCTTCGCCTTTTAGATGTAAAACGATGCGGTTGGGTCGCGCAAAATCGAGCCTCAGCGGCGGAACGCTTCGCGATGGCGCTGCGGGATCGTCGTGGCGAGGATGGCGGCTGTGGTATCTTGCAATTGGTAGTGTAGGGCAGGTACTTGAAACCCGAAAAGGGTGTTTCGCGTCGGAATCGGTGTATGGGAACACTGACTGACGCTCTGACGCTCCCTGGGTTCGGTAGTAAGGTTGCGGCGAAATCTAGAGTGGACTATCAGAATACCCCGGAAGGCTCTTTGGTCCGGCGCGCCCAGGCTGGCGACGACACGGCGTTCCGCGAAATCGTCGACCGCTACCAGTCTAAAGTGTTTTCCATCATTCACGGGATCGTGCGACAGCGCAACGACGTGGAAGACATTGCGCAACAGGTATTTGCCAAGGTCTACCTTTCCGTCAAGAGCTTCGATTTCCGCAGTTCCCTGATCACCTGGATCTACAAAATTACGGTTAATGAGTGCTTCGACTATCTGCGCAAGCGGAAAGTCCGCAAGCTGGTTTACGAGAGCGACCTCAGCGAAGACGAGGTCCGCCGGGTAGAAAACACCGAGCCGAATATCGACCGTCAAGCTCCGGCGGACGCCGACCTGGCGCGCCGCGACTACGTGTTGAAGCTCCTCACGCGGGTTTCCGAGGAGGAGCGCATGCTGCTCATGATGAAAGAAGTGGAGGGGTTTTCGGTGGAAGAGCTGGCGGAGAAGACCGGCATGAACGAAAACACCATCAAAGTTAAGTTGTTTCGCGCACGGCAGAAGCTGGTCAAGGCGGCGCAACGCCTGGAACGCGCTCCCGGCCTGGTGGCTGGTTGAGCCGGATCGGCCGCGGGTAAAGTAGTCGATCCCGAGAAGCCGGTGCGAATGAGTTAGAGAGTTTCGAAAATAGGAACAGATCCCGGAAGCGGGCGGGTTCCGGTGGCCCATCAGCCCGGAACAACAAGACCCGCAATGGGAAAGACTTGGCCGTAGCAGGTAACATTTGTAAGGGAAGAAACATATGCACGTGGTAGTGATGGACAGCCTCGAAGAGTATCTGGCCGGGATGCTGGAACCGGCGACTCAACGAAAAATCGAGGCACACCTGAGCGCCTGCAAGATGTGCCGCGAAGAGATCCACAGCATGCAGGATGTCTCGTCGTTGTTTGGAGCGTTGCGGTCCGATGAGATGTTCGAACCGTCAACCAACTTCTACGCTGGCGTGCGCCAACAGATCGCTGAGAGCAAACCTGCGCCCTCGTTTGCCGGCATTTTCGCGATGGATTTTGCATTGGGGCGCCGGCTGGTGTTTGCGTCGCTGATCACGCTGGCAGTCTTGGGCAGCTATCTGGTCTCCAGCGAGATCGAGTATCAAGCCGGACCTTCTCCTGCCGCGATCATGGCGGAGCAGGACTCGCCGAGCTTCGATGCTGCACCAGCGCGAGACAACATGCTGGTCACGCTGACGGCCTATGAGCAGCACTAATCTTGTGTTGGAGCGGTTGCCCGACAGGCGATCGATGGATCCGAAGATCGGAACCGCTCTCATGCTTCTGCTGGTCTTCCTGGCGGGAGCCGCTGCCGGCGCTGTGGCAATGAACCTCGGCGTGCACAAACAGTTGCACCAGCCCTCTTTCGACACGCCCGCGGGCAAAGCGCGCTACTTCGAGCGCATGCGTAAGGAACTGGATCTTACACCCGCCCAGGCAGAGCAAATCGAGTCTCTTCTCAACGATTTCTGGCAGCTCTATCATACGGTGCTGAGCGACAGCAAGCAGCGCGTGGAGCAGTTGTTGAACGACGATCAAAAGAAGAAATTCGAGTTGTTCCTCCAGCAACAGCAGCCGAGATAACTCCGGCCCGCTCCGTCTCCGCGAAATCCTCTACACTGGAACCTTGGACGCCCTGGATCATAGTGTATCGGGACAGCCTCTCCGCTTCGCCAAAGGCTTGCAGTCGATCGGGCAAGACGTGACGGCGTGGCTTACTCCCAACGGCGGTTGGGGTGAAAGCAATTCCGCGTTGATCACGGGGAAAGGCTCTTCGCTGCTCGTCGACACGCTTTGGGACTTGCCCCGCACTACCGCGATGCTGAACGGATTCGCACCAATCCTGGAATCGGCGCCGATCCGGCAATTGGTAAACACGCATGCCGATGGCGACCATTGGTTCGGCAATGAGGTGGTGGGCGCGCACGAGATCATCGCGACCAAGGCGGCAGATCGCAGCATGCGCCGTCATGGTCCCGGACAGATGAAGTTCCTGCCCTTCGTTACCAAGGCATACCGGCTCGTCAGCTTAATCCCGCTTCCCAGGCGCAAGCGGTGGCAGATTGCCGCGGATTACCTGCAGGAGATGATCCGGCACTCCGATTTCACCAATATCAACCCGGCCTTCGCGAACTCCACCTTTTCCGGGCGGCTGAATGTAGATGTTGGAGGACGCGAGGTGCGTCTGATCGAGGTAGGGCCCGCGCACACTTCCGGGGATCTCGTCGTTCACCTGCCCGATGCGCAGATTGTGTTCGCGGGCGACATCCTGTTTCATGGCACCGTTCCAGTGCTTTGGGATGGCTCATCCCGCAACTGGATCAAGGCTTGCGAGCGCATCCTGGAGTTGAAGCCGGAGACGATTCTACCCGGGCATGGCCCAATCACGGGGCCGGAGTCCCTGGACGCGGTCAGAAAATATTGGTTGTTTCTCAGGTCTGCCGTGCGGCGTCACTTCGAAAAGGCCCGGCCGCCGCTGATGGCTGCCGCCTACATCAGCCGAAGCGACGAATATCTGCGCCAGCCCTTTGCCAAGTGGGACGGCCAGGAGCGGATCGTGATTAACGTGCACGCGATCTATCGCCGGCTGCTTGGCCGGGCGCGCGCCGTGAGCCCATGGAGACGCCTGCAATTGCTGCGCGAGGCGTCACAACTGGCCGAAGTCGAGTTGGACGATTAGAGGCCAAGCCAGCTTTCTCATCCCTCCCGATGACGCTCAAAAGGGCTATTGCGTGGATGTGCTTTTTCCGCACAATGTGCCGTACTTTCAATAACTTCGCTCTGTAAAGATTTGTGAATCGATGTGTCCTTTCGGGGCGCTGGAGCGTCTAGCCAAGTACAAGGAAAAATTTGATGGCCAGCTTGAATCCAGTCTTCCGTTTAGACGAGTCACAACTCGCGCGTGAAGTGCAAAGCCGCATCTTTCCTTCCCTGCGCCCCTCGGTTCCCGGTTTGGATTACTACAGTGATTGGCGCCCGGCCGCGACGGCCGGCGGCGATTACCTGGATTACTTCGAAATGGATGAAGGCAGCTTCGGCATCGCGATCGGTAACGTATCGGCCCAAGGTATTGAAGCGGCACTGCTCACCACTTCGCTGCACAGCATCGTACGCGCGCTGCGTTTCTCGCGTACTCGCAGCCTGGCGGAGCTGGTGGGCAACATCGACGGCTTGTTCCGCGACATCTGTTCCGACAACTGCTACGCCACGCTATTCCTCGGCCAATTCGACCCGATTTCCGGCCGCCTGCACTACGTCAACGCGGGCCATGAGCCGCCCTTTGTACTCCGCCCAACCGGGCGGCAATATCGCAGCTTTCGGTTGGAAGCGCGCGGCCCCTGGCTCGGGATGCTGCGCAAACCCACGTATCGCGAGGGTGTGGTGTCGCTGATCCCTGGAGATCTAATAGTGGCGTACACCGACGGCCTGTGCGAGGCCGTCAATCCGCAAGGAGAAGAGTTCGGCTGGACGCGCTTCTTAAGCAGCTTGACTGGTCCGCGGCGCCGTGCGCGCGACATCGTGCGGGAAGTGTTTTTGGCGGCCGACGAGTTTGTGGCCGGCGCGCCGCAGACCGACGATATGACGCTCTGGCTCGGACGCGTCGAGGAGACGCACGCGATGCCAATGCTCCGGCTGGCGGAACATAGCGAAGAGCCGGTAGCGGCCTGATCTCGTCTGGCGGTGGTTCTTTTGCCGGTTCGATTGCGGCAACGATGACAGGCTCGATTAATGCGTCGCCGTAGATCGCCACCGCGGCGAGTACCAAGTGTGCACTTCACCGCTCGATCCAAACCAAGCGTCAGTTTTTGCGCACTGCGGATCGAAAATCCGCTCATTGATAGATCCATACGTGTCAAAGAGGACGCTGGATCCGGCGTGTGCGGGTAGCTTGTCGGACTCCGTCCGTTGGTGACGCAGTTGCAACGTTCGAGAGCGGTATGAAATGGACCACTCTCCTATTGCTGCTCTGTGTACTGCTCCCAGGCTGCCGGACGAACGAGACGCCTGAGGCGCAAGTCGATGATCTCAAGATCGCTGCTCAAGTGAAATCCAAGCTCGCCTCAGAGGTGGGGGTAGAGAGCATTCCCAACATCGCGGTCAACTCCACCAACGGTATCGTCACGCTTTCAGGCCAGGTAGATAGCGCGGATACCAAGGCGAAGGCGGAAACCATTGCCAAAAGTGTTGACAAGGTCGTTCGTGTGATCAATGTTTTGCAGGTCGCTTCGAAGCCCGATACGAAGAGCATTGTCCGCCCAAGCCGTTCGGACCTACGAAGATTTGCCTGATTTCGTGGCTAGGCTTCAAACGGAAGACAGCAGGCTACGCTCGCAAAATCTGCATCAGATGCCCCCGGCATGAGCGGCAAATTCAGAACCGCCAGGCTCAGGGACTTAATGCATTCCCCGCTGCGGCTCGCCGTGCTTTGGGCGCCGCATGATAAAAGGCAAGGGCGACAGGCAGGCCACCACCAGCGACATGATCCAGAAGCAGTTCTCGAAACTAAGCGTATTGGCCTGCGCCAGTACGGTCTGGTAGGCGAGGGCCGTCGCTTTTTGCGCGGCGGTGACCGCATCGTAGCCTTGGGAAACGAACAACGCCTTCAAACCATTCAACCAGCGTTCGAAATTCGCATCGCCGTGGCTGGTGTGCGCTGCCATATTCACCTGGTGCACCTGATTCTGCCTTGCGAGGAATGTGCCCAGTAACGACGTCCCGATGCTGCCCCCCAGATTGCGCGCGAAGTTCGAGAGTCCCGAGACCTGGTTGTTCTTTTCGCGCGGCACACCGACGTAGTTCAGCGTACTGATGGGCACAAAGATCAACGGCAGGAAAATCACCTGCGTAATGCGCAAAAACATCATCGTGTGAAAGTCGATCTGCAAGTTGACGATGGTGAGCCGGTGCAACGTGAACGCGGTTCCCAGAAAGCCGATGCAAACCAGAAGGCGCGGATCGATCTTGGTTGCCGTAAGGCGGCCGGCGACTGGCATCATTAACATGAGGACAAAGCCCGCTGGCGACAGAGCCATGCCTGCCAGTTCCGCCGTATATCCCAAGCTGGTCTGCATAAACTCGGGGATCAGCACCGTGGACCCGAACAGCACCATGCCCAGCGTGAAGGAAAAGAAGACCGCGGTGCCGAAATTGCGATTCTTCAAAAGCCGCACGTCGACGATCGGGTCCGGGTGGTGCCACTCCCAGAGGAAAAATGCGATCAATGTGGGAACTCCCACGCTGAACATCGTGGTGATCAGCGGTGAGGCGAACCAGTCATCTTCCTGCCCTTTGTCGAGCACCATCTGGAAGCACGCCACGCCCAGGACGATCAGCGCGAGGCCAATGTAATCGATCTTAATGCTGCTGCGGCGCTCTCCCTTCAGCCATGGCGGATCCTCTACCATTCGCGATGTCAGGAACAACGAAAGCGCGCCCACCGGAAGATTGATGAAAAAGATCCAGTGCCAGTTGAAGTTGTCGGTGATCCATCCCCCGAGCGTGGGTCCGATGGCCGGAGCCACCACCACGGCCATCCCGTACAGTGAGAATGCCATTCCGCGCTTCTCGACGGAAAACGTATCGGCAAGAATCGCCTGTTCCGAGGGTTGGAGCCCGCCGCCTCCGATTCCCTGAAGGACGCGTGCAACGATCAGGAACGGCAAAGTCGGAGCAATGCCGCAGAGGAAAGAGCAGACGGTGAAGAGGCCCACACACGTCATGTAGAATCGCTTGCGTCCGATCACTGTGGAGAGCCATCCGGACACGGGCAGCACGATGGCCGCCGAGACCAGGTAGCTGGTGAGCACCCAGGTGGACTCCTCGTACGTCGCGCCCAGCGAGCCCGCGATGTGGGGCAGGGAAACGTTGGCGATCGACGAATCCAGCACCTCCATGAACGTCGCCAGGGTAACGGTCAGCGCGATCAGGTAGGGATTGTGCGCGGGTTTCCAGTTGTGATGGGAATCGGGCATGGATTACCGGATACGGACCTCAACCTCGACGGACATGCCAGCCCGCAGACGATCGAGCCCTGCCTGGCCGGGCTTGAATCGCAAACGAACCGGAATTCGCTGCACCACTTTTACGTAGTTGCCGGTGGCGTTCTCCGGCGGAAGCACGCTGCTGACAGCCCCGGTACCGCCTCCGATGTTCTCCACGCTGGCCGAGAAATCCTGCCCCAACGCGTCGACGTGAATGGTGGCTGGCTGTCCGGGCTGCACGGATGCCAATTGCGTTTCCTTGAAATTGGCGGTGATCCAGAGGTCGCCGACCTCCGCGATCATCAGCAACTGCTGTCCGGCGGCCACATGCGCGCCCGTTTCCGCCGAGCGTTTCAGCACAATGCCGCTCACCGGCGCGGTGATGTGGGTATAGCTGAGCTTGAGTTCGGCCTGCTCCACCTGAGCCTTGATGCTTTCCGCACTCGCCTGCAGAGATCGAACCGCTGCCTGCTTCACGGCCACTTGCTGAGGAGCATTCTGCCGGTACTGGACGAGACGGCTCTGCGCTTCGGCCACTTGAGATCTCCTTTGCTCCACAATTCGCGCGGCAGACTCCACTGCGGACTTGCTGGCCGCGACGTTGGCGGCTTGCGATTTCGCCGCGGCGTCGACCTGGTCATATTCCTGACGAGAGACCTCCTCGTTGGCGATCAGGATCTTATAGCGCGCCAGGTCGGCTTGGGCTTTGGCGTTATTGGCCTCGGCTTCGCTCAGTCTGGCGGCTGCGGTGTCCCTGTCGTGCTCCGCCGCTGCTAAGACTGCCTGCGCCGTGGCGACGCTCGATTCCGAAGTTGAGATGTTGGCGGTGTTTTCCACTTGTGTAATGGGCACATTGGGCTGCTGCGCCGTCACTTGGCTTTGCGCCTGGCTGAGCGCGGCCTTGATTTGATTGAGTGCTACCTCGAAATCGCGGGGATCCAGGTCGACTAGCGGATCGCCGGCGTGAACCGTCTGATTATTCTCGACGTACACCTTGAGGATCGTGCCCTCGACACGTGGGCTGATCGGGTCGAGATGAGCTTCGATCTGCGCGTCATCGGTCGACTCAAAATCGCGAGTCCGCAGCCAATACCACACGCCGGCTCCGGCGACGATCAGTAGTATGAAGAAGAAAATCAGGAACGCGCGGCCTCTGCCGCTGCTGGGGCGCGCGATCGGCGGGCGCACCGGCCGGGCGGCAGGTTGGGCAGCGGGAGTCTCCGCATTCTGTGCAGGGTTCATGGATGGCTCACTTTCAGCAGGTCTGGCAGGGCGGCCTCGCCTTCGCCGGTGGCGCGGGACAGGGTCAACCGGGCGAGGTCCAAGGCGAACATGCTGGAAACGAAATCGCTTTCGGCCGAAGCTACCTGCTCCTGCGCTTGCACCACTTCTACGGTCGTCCCGACACCCAAATTGAAACGGTCGCGGGCTTCACGCAGTGTCTCCGATGCATAGTTGCGGTTGTTCTGCGCAAGCTGAATCTGTCCCAATGCGGTTTCGAGCTCGATCAGCGAGGTACGTACTTCCTGTTCTACCTGTCCTTTCTGATCGGCCAATTCGGCCTGCCGTTGGTGCAGCGTGGCTTCGGCCTGTTGAATATCGGCTTTAATGCGGCCGCCCGTAAAAATGGGCACGCTCACCGATCCGGTCACGGAATACACTCCGTGCGATTGGGTTGGATTCGGCCCCAGCACCCCGTAATCGCCGTTGAAGGAGATCGACGGGAGCCGCTCGGCATGGGCGGCGGCGACGGCCCGTTCGGCGGCACGCACCTGCGCTTCCGCCGCACGCAAATCGGAGCGATTCTGGATCGCGCGCTGCACCGCTTCCGCGGCGTCTGGAACAGGCACGACGGCCGGAGAAAGCGGCTCGCTCAGGATCAGCTCGCGGTCGAGCGGCAGGCCGATGGCGCGGGCCAGGGCAATCTTCTGCTTGCGAAAATCGGATTCGAGCGCGTTGAGACGCTGCTTCTGGCTCTCGAGCTCTACGAGTGTGCGCATCACGTCGATCCGCGAGTTGGTGCCCGCCGTCTTGCGCACCTGTGCCTGGTCGGCGACGGCTTGGGCATTCGCGACTTGCGCCCGCTGCGAGTCGATCCGCGCCGCTGTAGCGATGATCTGCAGGTAGCTGCCGGCCACGCCAAGGACGACCAGCTCGCGCGCGTCTTTCGCGGAGAGTGTCGCGGCGCGCTCGGTTTCGCGGGAGGCCTGGTAGTTGCGACGGCCGACCGGGTCATATACCGCCATGCTCACCGCGCCCTGGGCTTGCGAATAGGCGAAGGGTCCAACCACTGAAGGAATCGAGAATCCGAGGCCGGGCGGCAGGTTGAACTTGAATCCGAAGGCCGCCAGGTTGGCCTGGGAATCGGTTTCAGAAGCGTTCGCCGAGACGTTGGGAAGCAGGGCGCTCAATGCCTGGATGCGTTGTGCCGCTGCTTGCGAATTCGCATTGGATGCGGCGATCGTGCCCAGATTAGTTTCGAGGCCGCGCCTCACGGCTTCCGCCAACGTGAGGGTAATCGGCCCGGGTTCGGGCGGAGGGCCGGGAACGCTGCCACGCAAATTCCCATTGACCTGCACCGAACTGCCGATCGTCGAGGTACCTCCCGGACTAGCGGTCTGTTGCACCGATACCGAACCGGCAGCCGCGGAGCGCCCTGACTGCGGCAGGGGTATCGGGCGCGCTCCGGGAGGTCCCGGCGCACCGGTCGCGAGCTGCGCGAACAAATAGGATGCCGGGGCCGTCACCGCCACAACCAGCCAGGCCGCTGCGCGAAACGTGTGCACATTCACAAGCTAGCATATACATACACGAATGTATATAATTTGAAGTGATGAGGGACACACCTCCGGCGGAGCGCCGTTCCCGCGCCGCCCGCCGCCCGGCGGCTCCGGCCGCCAACAAACATCAGCAGCGAACCGCTGCCACGCGACACGCCCTGCTTCAGTCGGCGCGCCGCATCTTCGCTCGCGACGGGTTCCAGGCGTGCCGGATTGAGGACATCGCCGCCGCCACCGGCCATACGCGGGGAGCCTTCTACGCGCATTTTCCGGCCAAGGAAGACCTGTTTTTCGCGATCTTCGAGCAGGAGGCCGGGCGCCGCATCGAGGAGATTCGCCAGGTCCTGGATGGATGCGCTACGCGCCCCGAGCGGCTCGCCGCGCTACGCGCATTCTATGTGGATCGCGTCAACGATCGCCAGTGGGCAATGCTCGTCCTGGAGTTTAAGCTTTTCGCGTTGCGCCATCCTCGCCTGCGGCCGAAATTGGCTGCGACGCACCGCCGACTACGGGCGCTCTTGCGGCTTGAAATTGTCGCCGAATCCTGCGATGAGCCGACCAAGGCGGCGTTGGAGGCTGTTTTGAGCGGCCTCTCGCTCGAGCATGCTTACGACCCGCTGCGCATCTCGAAAGAGCAGACTACTGCCACTCTTGGCCTGCTCTTTGATGCGCTCGTACCCGGCGATACACTCCCCGAGTAGTCACGCAAAGGTTTTGCCGCTCCTCGCTGACGGATGCCTCCCGGACTGTCCTTCTCAGCCCTGTGGTCTGAGGGTTGCAACGATACCGGCAGGAGGCAGAGATGTCAACGGCCGCAATTGTAGTTGTGGTAGCCGTAATCGTGGTGCTCGCGATTGTGGCATGGGTGTTTTATCAAAAGGAGCGCTCCCGGAAGCTCCGTTCCCATTTCGGACCGGAATACGAACGAGCATTCCGGCAGTATGGTGGTGTCGCCAAGGCGGAGCACGCCCTGGAGGCCCGCCAGAAGCGTATGGAGAAGATCAAGATCCACGCGCTCTCCGATGAAGAACGAGACCGGTTCACGGATCTCTGGCACGGCGTTCAGTCACGCTTTGTGGACGATCCGCGCGGTACGATCCGCGAGGCCGATCGCCTGGTTACCGAGGTCATGGTGGCGCGCGGCTATCCGATGGGAGAGTTCGACCGGCGCGCGGATGACATTTCGGTGGATTTCCCGCACGTGGTCAGCAACTATCGAAAGGCTCACGATATCGCGGTGGCCGACGAAAACGGCGAGTCTTCTACCGAGGACTTGCGAAATGCCGTGGTCTGCTACCGCCAGTTGTTTGAGGAATTGCTGGAAGGGCACGTCGCCCACAGGAGATAAAACATGGAACGAGTGATGGAAGAACACATTTCGACTGCCGATCTCGCCAATATGAGCGAGCGTCAGACACAGACTCCCAGCCGAATTCAAAAGACTGAAGACGATGGGATGGGCCCGCTTCTAGCTCCGGAAATGGTGCAGGAGTTCCGGACTCGTTGGGATCGCACGCAGACCGGCTTCGTCGACGAGCCCCGGACGGCGTTGCAACAAGCGGATGAGCTCGTAGCCCAGGCGATCAAAGGACTGGCGGAGAACTTCGCGGCCGCTCGCAATCGGCTGGAAGAGCAGTGGGACCGCGGCGACGACGTCTCAACCGAAGACCTGCGAGTCGCGTTAAAGAAGTATCGGACTTTCTTCAATCGCATCCTGGCCGTCTAGAAGGTCTGGCCCCGCGCCCGTTGCGCAAACACCCTTCAAAGCAGGGTTAGGGGTTGGGCATTCGCGGCGTGTTGCTGTGGCCGAGCCTATCTGCCTGGCGGACGCGCCGCTTTCATCGGGATACATGCCGGCGAAGCAGCCCAAGACCACTCCTGTTTGCTGCGTCAAGACTCACGGTCGCGGCTCGTAAGCTACCCCAATACGTTCGTGCGATACGTGCGCTTGCGAGCCGCGCGCGTAAGCAAGCGATGCCCGATCGCCCGAAAAACACTTCCCTTACGGTCGTGGCGCGTTGCGAGCCGCGCGCGTAAGCAAGCGATGCCCGATCGCCAGAAAAACGCTCCCTTACGGTCGTGGCTCGTTGTGAGCCGCGCGTAAGCGATGTCTTAGTGGGAGTTTTCACAGCTTCTCCTTCTCGAGGCTTTTCGAGTGTCAACGACGAGTGTGCGTTGCGAGCCGAACGCGTGTTTGCGTCATGAGCGTCGTATCACCAATTTCACGATCGTGTTACGATTAGACCGTGCGCGGCGCGGGCTGTTGAGATGCATATTCCGGACGGATATCTCAGCCCTGCCACGTGCGCTGCCCTCTATGGTGGCGCGGCGCCTTTTTGGTACGTGGCCCTTCGCCGCGTCCGAACCGCACTCCATACGCGCCTCGTCCCGCGCCTCTCCCTCCTCGCTGCCTTCTGTTTCGTCATCATGATGTTCAACCTCCCGCTGCCCGGAGGCACCACGGGACATGCAGTGGGAATCGGCGTGGCCGCGGTCGTCCTCGGACCGTGGGCGGCCATGCTGGCCATTTCCATCGCACTCACGATCCAGGCACTCTTCTTCGGCGACGGCGGCATCACGGCGATTGGCGCGAACTGCTTCAATATGGCGATCGTCGGATCCCTGATTGCCTATGGCGTCTACCGAGCCATCGCAAGGCGGGCGCCTTTGAACTCCGCGCGGCGCGTGGTGGCGGCCGGCATCGCGGGCTACGCGGGGATCAATATTGCGGCGCTGTGTGCCGCGATCGAGTTTGGTATCCAGCCGGCACTGTATCGTGATGCCGCCGGCGCCCCGCTGTATTGCCCCTATCCGCTGCACATTGCCATTCCCGCCATGATGATCGGCCATCTCACCGTGGCCGGCATCGCGGAACTCTTCGTGTCCGCGGGCGTGGTGGCGTTTCTGCAGCAAAGCGATCCGGCGATGTTGCGCTCCACGAGCGGCGTCGCGGAGAACCTGCAAGCCGCGTCCAGTCCGGCCAAAGCTCTGCGACCCTTGTGGCTTGGTTTGGGGACGCTGATGATTCTGACGCCGATTGGCATCCTTGCCGGCGGCGCCGCTTGGGGAGAATGGGTGGCGTCGGACTACGCCAATCCCGCGGCGCGGCAGCAGATCGCGGCGAGTTCCTTCCATCAACTGCCCCCCGCGCAAGTACCCAAAGGGCTGGAGCGATTGTCGGCGGTCTGGACCGCTCCTTTTGCGCAATACGCGCCTCCTTACATCAAGAGCCGTGCCTTCGGATACCTGCTTTGCGCGATGTTCGGAGTGGGCCTGGTGATGGTCGGCTCTTTTGGAGCCGGATGGCTGCTGCGGAGTCAGGAGCGCGCCCGCGAACAGGCGGCCGGCTCATGAGCGGAAGCCACGTCCAGCGGCGCGGCTTCGTCCAAAGCACCATCGATACTCTCTACGCCGCAATCAGCCGGGTGATGTATGCCGAGACACTGGCTCGGGGAGAGGGGCTTTTGCAGGGCATCGATCCGCGGGTGAAACTCGCCGGCTTGCTGGCCTGGATTCTCGCCGCGGCACTCTCTTCGAAGCTGTGGGTGATCGCAGCGCTTCTGGCGGTTGCGGTCTCACTTGCCTTATTCTCACGCGTGCCCCTTTCCGTTCTGGCGCCTGTTTGGACGAGCGCTCTGCTGTTCACCGGTGCGATTGCCATTCCAGCGCTGTTCCTAACTCCGGGGACCACCGCTCTGGACATGCCGAATGTCGGCTGGAGGATCACCCACCAGGGCCTCGCATCCGCGGCATACCTGATCACACGCGTGGAAACATCCGGCACCATCGCGCTCGTGCTGGTCTTCACGACGCCCTGGACGCACATTTTGAAGTCGATGCGAATTTTGCGCGTTCCCGTGATCATCGTCGTGGTGCTGGGGATGACGTTGCGGTATATCCTGCTGTTGCTGGAAACGGCGCGCGAAATGTTCGAGTCACGCAAGAGCCGCATGGTCGGCACGCTCACCAGCCGCGACCAACGGCGCCTGGCCATTCACGGCGGCGGGGTCCTCATCGCCAAGGCCTTCCAACTCAGCGGTGAAGTCTTTCTGGCCATGCAGGCGCGCGGCTTCCGGGGAGAAGTTTACGTCCTCGATGAGTTCTCGATGACGCAACGCGATTGGGCGGCGCTGTCGCTGTTCGCGATGCTGGCCGCGGGGGCGGCATGGGCGGGCCGCTAATGCTGTTCGAAGTCGACCGCGTTCACTATCGCTATCAGCAGCAGACTGCTCTTTCCGATCTGAGCCTCAATATTGCCGAGGGAACTCGGGTCGCGTTGCTCGGCGCCAATGGTTCCGGAAAATCTACGTTGCTGCGTGTTCTCGATGGGCTATATTTCGCCGACTCGGGACAGGTGCGCTTCCGCGGCGACGAATTGACCGAGCACATGTTCGCGCACGACGATTTCGCTTACCACTTCCGGCGCCAGGTAGGCCTGGTATTTCAGAACCCGGACGTGCAGCTTTTCAACCCTACAGTGTTCGACGAAGTTGCCTTTGGCCCACTGCAGCTCAGATGGTCAAAGAGCGAGGTGCGCGACCGCGTGGGCGACATCCTCGACAGGCTTCGCATCGGTAACCTGCGCGACCGCATACCCCATCGATTGTCGGGTGGCGAGAAGAAACGGGTCGCGCTGGCCAGCGTTCTGGTGCTCGATCCTGCCGTGCTTTTGTTGGATGAGCCGACCGCCGCGCTTGATCCCCGCAGTCACAGCCAGTTAATCGACTTGCTGGTAGAGTGGGGCGGGGGAGCGAAGTCGGTGATCACCGCCACGCACGATCTTCGCGACCTGGAAGATATCGCCGACCGCTGTTTTGTGCTCGACGCCGGACAACTGGTCGCCGAAGGTCCACCGAACGAAATTTTGCGAGACGCAGCTTTGTTACAACGCACGAACTTGGTGCACGCCCACCGGCACCGGCACGGTGGCGAAATACACTCGCACCCTCATGTGCACGGCAGCGAGACGTAGTGCTCCGGCACCGATGAACTGCGCTCTCAGGAAATCACTCCCTCACGGTCGTGGCTCGTAACCTGCTCCAGATACGTTCCCGGCGGTAGGTGTGCTTGCGAGCCGCGCGCGTGAGCAAGCGATGCCTCATCGTATGTGGGGCAGGCGCTCCCGTATCTTTCACAGCTTCTCACGGTCGTGGCTCGTAGCGGGTCGTGGGCTCGTTGTGAGCCGAGTGTCAGACATGCGTTGACGGCATGTTTTCGCGTTGCGAGCCGCGCGCGTCAGCAAGCGATGTCCTAATCGATCTCAATCTTGCGTTCCAGACATCAGCGCGACGTCGTGAATGCCTACACTGCCGACAGCTTATCTTTAGAGATCAATGCAGGCCCGCCATTTTCTCTTTACTTACTAAATCCGTTCCCGTAGGATTGTTCGTACGTTTAAATGAACGCTCAAATCGACGGTGTTGTCGTGTGGGCGAGAAGACTCGATAAAAGGGGATGCACATGCGCAAATTAATGACGACAGTGGTATTCGCCGGTGTACTGGCACTCTCTGCGGTGCCGTCGGCGTTTGCCGATGACAGTTTGTATAAGAGCCTGGGCGGCAAAAAAGCCATTACGGCCGTCGTGGGTGAGTTTGTGGGCCGCGTTGCCGGGGACTCCCGCATCAATGGTTTCTTCAAGGCAACGGCTGCTGATCCGAAGCGAATGGCCAAGTTCAAAGCGAACCTGGTGGACCAGATCTGCGAAGCGACCGGTGGTCCTTGCAAGTACAAGGGCAAGAGCATGAAGGAAGCCCACAAGGGCATGGGGATCAGCTCCGCCGATTTCACCGCTCTGGTAGAAGATCTGAAGGGCGCGCTCGATAAGTTCCACGTGAAGGATGAAGATCAGCAGAAGTTGCTGGGTGCTCTGGGCGGCATGAAAGGCGACATCGTCGAGAAGATGTAGTTTCAGCTGTAATCAGGCTCGTTTAGACACGGGTAGGGGGAGGATCGGTCTTCCTACCCGGTATTTCTCTGAATTCCCGCTATTCGTTCCTTCTCCAGATTTGCTGCTTTGGGCAGTTGGCTATCATAAAAGCAGGTCCCCCCAATGAAGAACAGGTTTGGGCGCTGCGCGCTGGTCCTATCGATGGCAGCGATGATCTCGCTGGTGTTTCCTGGAAAGCGGGGGTCCGCACGTGCCCCCTCCGAAAACTCGATCGCGGAGCAGGTTCCTGACATACCCCAATCCACCAGCCGTTCACACGAAGACGGTGTGCGTCTGCCCAACGGTAAGTTGCAGCGCGATGAAATCCTGAAGGCCGAGCAGGAACAGAACTTGAAGGACGCGGCGCAACTGGTGGAGCTTTCCGAACAACTGAAGGAGGACCTGGAGAAGAACGATCGCTACGTCTTGTCCATGTCCACTTTGAAAAAAACGGATGATATCGAAAAACTGGTCAAGAAGATCCGCTCTCGCATGCGCCATAATTAGCCTGGGATGCGGGCGCCTCTTCGCACAAGAGCCGCCTACCTTAGCGGTCCCCGGCGCTCCCACCGGCAAGACCCCCGCCATCGCGCTCATCGACTCCAGCGATGCGGCACAATGGCAGAGCTTGGTGAAGGAGCGGGGATGGCAGGTGATCACGGCGCCTGCTGCCAGCACGGCCATCGACCCACGAGTGCAAGCACTGGCGTCGGCTGTGCAGGACGCCATTCAGAAGGGGAGCGTCGATCCCGCGCGGATCTATCTGGCGGGCCGCTCCGAGGCCGCGGCGGCGGTGTTCTATACCATCTCGCGGGTTCCCGATCTTTGGGCTGCCGGCATCGCTGTGGGAGGATCGCCCCAACCGGCCGTCGATTCGGACCGGCTCTTCACCGCCAATTTCACCCTGGTGCCGGTGCTGTGGGTCAGCGCTGGGCCGGACGATCAGGCGCTGGCGAAGAAACTGAAGGCCGACGGATTAAACGTGGAGTGGCGTCCCGCGAACGGCACCACGAATGGCGCGATTCTCGATTGGCTGTTACAGCATCAGCGCGACGAGTTTCCCAATGAGATCGATTGCGAAACCAATTCCCCAACGTTTGCGCACTGCTATTGGATTCAGCTCACCAAGTTCGATGTCAACGAGCGCAACGACGTCCTGCCCACAACGCGGTTGAAGCCGGTAGCCAGTGCCGCATTGGACCTGGGCGGATTCGGCTACAAGCCCGGCGATCCCGGACCGGGCATCCTGGTGTCGTACCTGCCCGAGAAGTACAACGGCGAACTGAAAATCGGAGACCGGATCGTCGCCATCGACGGCCGCCCGATTGCCGACGCGCATCAGTATGCCGAGATCATGGCGAAGGCCACTGAGGGGCATGCCGCGGCGATGATCCAACGCGGGAAGGAAAAGATCCGCATGGAAACCCGCATCGTGCTACCGCATCGCGATCCCGTGGTGACGGCGCGCGTGGAGGCGCAGTATTTGCCCGAGGACAAGGAGATTCAGATTGTCAGCCGCACCATTCAGGAGATGCGAGTAACGATTCCGCCGCACTGGGCCAAAGATGCCAAGCTGTTTTGGAACGGCCTCGCCCTCGAAAAAGTCGACTCACCCGGGTGCGTGGTGCTGGCGGTTGAGAAGGAGTTGCTGCATGCCAACAAGTGCCCCTGAGCGCTGCGATTGGGCCCGCGACGAGATGTCCATTCTTTATCACGATGAGGAGTGGGGGGTGCCCCTCCACGATGAGCGCGGTCTGTTCGAGTTTCTGATCCTGGAGGGCGCGCAGGCGGGGCTGAGCTGGTCTACCATTTTGCGCAAGCGGCCGCATTATCGCAAGGTCTTCGACGATTTCGACGTGCACAAGGTGGCGAACTACGGAGAGGAGAAGATCGCTGCACTGCTCCTCGATGCTGGTATCGTACGCAACCGGCTGAAGATTCGTTCAGCGGTGACGAATGCGCAGGCCTACCTTGCGGTGCAGAAGGAATTCGGCAGCTTCGATGCGTATGTGTGGCGATTTGTCGGCGGACGTTCACGGCAGAATCAGTGGAAGCGTCACGAGTCGCTTCCCGCGCGCACGGAGCAGTCGGACGTCATGAGCAAGGACCTGACTAAGCGCGGCTTTCGGTTCGTCGGTTCCACCATCTGTTACGCCTTCATGCAGGCCACAGGCATGGTGAACGACCACATGGTGAATTGCTTCCGTCATGAGCACCTGCGATGAAGAAGGGCGTCACACGGCGCGAGGTAGAGCGACGCTTATTGCGCGCGCCCAAGAGCGAGAGTCGCGATGCTGCCTTCCGCAAAGCAATCCGGCAGATTCCGCGCGGTAAGGTTGCCACCTACGGACAAGTCGCGGCGGCGGCGGGATATCCGCTGTATCATCGGCACGTCGCGCAGTTCCTGCATCGGTGCGGCAACACCGTGCCATGGCAGCGCGTCGTCGGGTCGGGCGGCGCCATCAAGCTGAAATACGAAGCGGCATTGGAGCAGCGTATGCGACTCGAGATGGAGGGCGTCAAGTTCCGCGGAAAATGCGTGGACATGGCGGAACACCAGCATCGCTTCCGGACCTGGGAGTTCGACTAATTGGGCATTCGACTCATTTGAACCTCGTCGCCGCATCGTGGTACAGTTCCACGCATGCGGAAATGGATGGTTGGGATCGCGGGTCTGGTCTGTGCCGGTCTACTGTTGGAAGCAGCAGGACCGGAGAAAATCGATTTAGGAATACTGCATCGAATTAAGTCGGAGGCATTCGGGCGCAACTCCAAAGTCATGGACACCGCCTTTTACCTCACGGACGTGTACGGGCCGCGTCTCACCGGCTCGCCGAACATCAAGTCGGCGGGCGAATGGACCATCAAAAAGATGAACGAATGGGGCTTGGCCAACGCCAAGATGGAGGCGTGGGGACCGTTCGGCCGGGGTTGGAGCTGCACGCATTTTTCGGCCGAGCTCAAAGAGCCGGAATTCATGCCGCTGATCGGTTTCGCGCAGCCGTGGTCTTCGGGCACCAACGGGCCCGTGAGCGGTGAGGCGGTTCTCGCGGTGATGAACGGTCCCGACGATCTCGATAAGTTCAAGGGAAAGCTGAAAGGGAAAATCGTGCTGGCCTCTTTGGGCCATCCTTCGGAGATGGTCACGACGCCCTACGCACGGCGCCTCAGCGACACGGACCTGGCCGATGCGGAAACGTCGCCCGAACCGATGAGCGGCAATCCCGCTGCGTTGCCGCTGGGCTTCACGCGTCCGGGAGTGGGCCCGGCGGTTGGACGTGCGGGTGCGCCGCCGGCCCGTGGGGGAAATCCGCGCCAGTTTCGCGCGCAACTCAATAAATTCCTCAAGGACGAAGGAGCGCTGGTGGTGCTGACACCGGGGAACGGTCCGGACGGTGGCACCGTTATGGGTCAGGCTGCCGGATCGCAGAATCCGAACGAAGAGGCGCCGCCTCCCTCCGTGGTCCTCACCAATGAGCACTACAACCGCATCATGCGGCTGGTCAATAAGGGCATTCCGGTGACGCTCGCGTTCGACATCGCGGCAAAGTTCAGCGAGCCCACGGACTCGTTCAACATCACGGCGGAGATTCCCGGCGGCGATCCCAACGCCGGGTTCGTGATGGTCGGCGGGCACTTCGATTCGTGGACGGGCGGCACGGGCGCGACAGACAACGCGGCGGGCTCGGCAGTGGCGCTCGAAGTAATGCGTATTCTGAGGACGCT
Organism: Bryobacteraceae bacterium; assembly: GCA_035295745.1. Classification (GTDB taxonomy): domain Bacteria; phylum Acidobacteriota; class Terriglobia; order Bryobacterales; family Bryobacteraceae; genus JAIQFL01. Next base: position 147,845 of record DATGIL010000090.1, read on the forward strand.
GAACGTGAAGATGGCGCGCACCGTACGCCTGGGGCTCTGGACGGGTGAGGAACAGGGAACTCTGGGTTCGCGGGCTTATGTGAAGGAGCATTTTGCGGATCCGGCGGACATGAAGCCGAAACCGGAGCACGCCAAGCTTTCCGCTTACTATAACCTCGACAACGGCAGCGGCAAGATCCGCGGCATCTACGTCCAGGACAACGACGAGGCGCGTCCAATCTTCGAGGCTTGGGTGGAGCCGCTGAAGGATTTGGGCGCGACCACGTTGACGATTCGGAACACGGGGAGCACGGACCACATCCCGTTCGACAGTGTCGGTCTGCCGGCATTCCAGTTCATTCAGGATCCGCTGGAGTATGGCAGCCGCTCGCATCACTCGAACATGGATTTATTCGATCGCTTGCAGGCGAACGATCTGGAGCAGGCGTCCGCGGTGATGGCATGGTTCGTGTACAACACGGCGACGCGTCCCGAGATGTTGCCACGGAAGCCGATGCCGAAGCCCGGATCGTCGGGCCGCGGCGGCCTCGGTGGTGCTGATGCGCCTGCCGGCAGAAGTGGGCAATAAGGGCGGGCTGCATGGTATTCTGTTGAGAGCACCGCTGCGCTCGTCAGAGTTCGCACGCCGCTTCTTCATTTCAGAATCGGAGAGATGGCCGAGTGGTTGAAGGCGCACGCTTGGAAAGCGTGTATAGGGGAAACTCTATCGAGGGTTCGAATCCCTCTCTCTCCGCCAGTTCCGCGTCCATCAAATCAATAACCTACGGGCTAGCTCTGTTCCCGTAGGCAGTATAGGCAAATGTTGCCTCTCTCTCTCTCTCTCTGCAGTTTCCCCGCTCCATTCCTTGGGATGTGCCGGAGTATGATGTAACTGACTGGCCGAAAACGATCGACCACGGTCATGTTGGATGACACTTCGCGATGTCGATAAAACGGGCTTCTACCCAGGCAAAATCCGAACACCTTTTTGGCCAGGCAACGAAAGTATGCTGAAGCTTCTGCCATTGGTGTTCGGCCTCGCGCTCCAAACGTCGGCGCGCGCCCAGGCACCACATATCCTGTATATCTCTCGCCAGTTTTGGAAGCCGGGTTTTGAGGCAACGCTGACCCGAATTGAAGCCGAAGCGGCGAGTATATGCATTGGCATCGGGGTTCCGCATCCGTACTTGGGCATAGAGTCCGTGACCGGATCGAAAGAAGTCTGGTACATCAATGGATTCGCCTCGAGCGAGGAACTCGCGCAGGTGACCGAGGCATACAGCAAGAAGCAGGAACTGCTGGCGACAATGAATCGATTCTCCCAGCAGAGAACTGAATTCAAGTCGCAGCCGGATATCGAGGGACCTGCGACATACCGGCCGGAGCTAAGTCGTGGCGCCGAGTGGAAAATGGGGCAGGAGCGGTTCCTGGTGATCGCAGTGACGAAAGGCAACCCGCATAGCGATGGAACGGTCTTCGAAAGTCAGGACGGCGTGCGGTTCGTAGTGACGGCCGCGAAGACACGGACCGAAGCAGACGCGAAGCGATCAGCCGCGGGTCCAGATGCCAAAATCTTCGCCGTTCGTCCGGAGTTCAGCATGCCGGCGGCGGAGTGGGTTGCAAGTGACCCTTCGTTCTGGCATTCAAGAGCGCAGAAAAAGTGATTCGTCAGAAGAAAATCGTGGGCAGACTCCGGCTCAGGCAGCTTGCCAAGTGACGGGTAGAGGGCAGGTTCGAGGACGCGATAGGTGCGAAAGGGCAACTTGCCAGGTTTGAGCGGCCAGAGAGGACGAATCATCCATCCGAGCGGGTAAGGCGCGTTGTGAAAGTCTTTGGGCACCTGCAAGATGCGTGGCCATGCGTAATTTCGGGGCTCGACCTCGTATATAGTGTATGGTTTCCGTGGGGACGGCCTTCTCGCGTATAGCGGAATCCGAGTCTCAGTGCATCGCGCGTGCGCTGCGGCGAAGAGACTCGGAATTCATCGGCCGATTGGTGTCGCGGTATCACTATCGGCTCTTCCGATATCTCGTCTACTGGACATCGAGGCGTGAACAGGCCGAGGACCTCGTTCAGGAAACCTGGCTGCGTATACTGGAACACGCGGGGCAATATAGCGGCCGGCTACGTTTCGAGCCGTGGTTGTTCTCCATCGCGCGAAACCTGGCAATCGATCACCTTCGAAAGCAACAGGCGGCGATGGCAAGGCATCAGATGTGCCCAGAGGATGAAGCGGGCCTGAGCCTTCCGGCGCCCGATTTCGATTCGCCGTTCTTCGCGGCCGCAAGAAGCGAAGATGCCAAACGAATCGCGGCTGCTATGGGTGCGCTGGAGCCAATCTACCGGGAAGCGCTTCTCCTGCGTTTCCAGGAAGAACTGTCGCTCGCGGAAATTGCGCAAGTCGCAGGCGCTCCCATCCCGACCGTTTCGTCGAGGATTCAGCGCGGCCTGGCGATGCTGCAAGCCGCTCTCGGAGGAGGCACTGATGCTGCTTGAGAACCATGAAAAAGCCCGCTTTCTGATTCATCGGTTCCTGGTTGAAGGAATTTCGCAGGAGGACCGGCACTGGCTCGATGCTCACATCGGACAATGCGCCGAATGTGGCCGGTATGCCGATTTCTCGGCGCGCACCGTCGGAGCGCTGGATTGGTTCGCGTTTGAGGTCGACCCGGCAGCAGCGGTTCGGGTTGTGAACGTAGTCCGCCGCCGTGCCGCGGAGATGAAATCGGCCGAGGCGCATGCAATTAGCCTTTGGATCGGCACAGCGGTTGCAATCTTCCTCACGTTCGCGGGATCTGCCGTTGCGTGGCGCTCTTGGGCATGGCTGGCCAGTCAATGGAATTTCGCCGGCCGTGTATCACAGATCGTATTCGCGGCGTTCTGGTTGCTGCCTTCCCTTCTACTCGCGTTGCTGCCGCTTTTTCGAAGAAGACTTCTGGGACTGGACTCGGATCGCAAGGGAGAAATTGTATGAACTGGCGCGGCGGATTCGGTCTCATTCCAGGTCCGGCCAAAATCGTGGCTGCTTTGGCCTTCGTGCTTTTCTTTTTCGGGGTCCTCGAGGAGAATCGGGCGAGCGGCCTCGGGACGGTGCTCGGTCTGGCGGGCGGTATGCTTGCCGCCGCTTACTTTCTACTCGCCGGCTATGTTTACGTAGACGCAGTGCGGCGCGGTATGCCGGCGATTCCCTGGACGGCGATCGCGGTGGTCATTCCGAACTGCGTTGGCTTCGTGCTCTACTTCGTGTTGCGAAAGCCGATCCTCCATCCCTGTCCCGGTTGCGGGCGCGGAGTTGCACCAGATGCCGCGTTCTGTCCTCGCTGTGGCCAACCGCAAATGAACCTGGGGCCGCAAGCCTCACAGGAAGAATCCTGAAAAGTGAACCGTCGGACCTCGGTGCGCGCTGATGAGGCGCAGAAAGGCGAATCTCACACATGAAACCCACCGGGATGTTCTCTCCCTCGGATCGCCAGTTTTCTGAGATTGAGTTAGGATGTAAACCGAGGCACTGTGCGTCGATGCAAGTTTGACTGTGCAGTTCTGCTGCGGCCCAGTGCGCCGGGCATAAACTGCGGCGTGCGGCGTCTGGAATCCAGTCTTGCACCCATTTATTCCGACCTGAGCGCGGAAATCGGGTCGAGGTGCGAAGCGCGCCAGGCGGGGATGGCGCAAGCGGCGGCGCTTGCAGCGAGCAGGACAGCAGTGATGGCCAGGAATACGGACGGATCGAACGGGCGCACTCCAAATAGCATGGATTGGATGAGGTGGGCGGCGCCGGTACTGGCGATGATGCCGACGGCAAAGCCCGCGAGAGCGGGGCGGAGGCCGTCGAAGAGGACGAGGCGGAAGACAGTTTCCCGCGGGGCGCCCAGTGCGATGCGGACACCAATTTCGGTGGTGCGTTGGGCGACTATGTAGGAGAGGACGCCGAACAGGCCGACTGCGGCCAGGGTGAGTGAAAGGGATGCGAAGGCCAGAAGCAGAGTCGCGTCGAAGCGGGCCTCAATGGTGGATTCGCCGATCAACTGATTCATGGTGAGGATGTCCGATACAGCGAGATCGGGGTCGAAGCGGGCGATCGTGCGTTGAATGGTCAAAGCAAAAAGGCTGACGTCCCCGGTGGAGCGAACCGCGAGCGTGGCCGCGCTTTCGCTGCCTGAATAAAGCGGGAAATACATGATTGGCTCGACCGGTTCGTTGACCTGGTAGCGGGTATCGGCGGCCACACCGACAATCTCGAATGTCTTTTCGCCCAGGGTGATCAAGTGCTTGCCCAAGGGATCTTCGTTGGGAAAATAGCGGCGTACGAAGGCATCGCTGACAATTGTCTTAGTGGCGTGCTCGAGCCTGGCGTCGGGACCGAAAGCTTGCCCCCGAAGGATGGGTATTCCGAGCGCGGCGAAGTAGCCGGGGTCAACGTGGATGCGGATGGCGTACTGCAACTGGCCCGCCGGCAAAAGAGGACGTCCGGGGATCACGAAGCCATTATCGCCGGGATAGCCGCGGCCGGGCACCGAGGTAGTAAGTCCGGCAGCTTGCAGTCCCGGAAGGCTACGCACCGCCACGAGCAGGTTCTCGAAGAAGGCGGCGCGCTGCGCAGGCCGAGCATATAGCGTCTCGGGGAGGCTGAAGCGCATGGTGAGCACGTTTTGGGTGAGGCAGCCGATCTTGGTCAGACGCAGGGCTCCATAACTCTTCAGCAGGAGGCCGGCGGCAATCAACAACACGACCGTAATGCCCACTTCCATGGACAGTAGGATTTTGCGCAGATTGGTCCGCGCGGGGCCACCGGTCGAAGAGCGGGAGGATTCCTGTAAGGCGGCCAGAATGTTGCCACCGCTTGCGGAGAGCGAGGAAATGGCGCCGGAGAAGATTGTGCAGAGCAGGACTAGCGCCAGGGTGAAGGCCACGACGATGCTATCGATGTGGACCGCTTCCATGCGGCTCACGTCCGGCCTGACGCTGACTAACCATCGAACTGCAGCAGAAGCCAGGAGGAGGCCAAGAGCCCCGCCGGCCGCGGAGAGAAGCAGGCACTCGAGGAATTGGCCACTCACCAGGCGACGCCGGCTGCCACCGATGGCGGTGCGGATGGCCAGTTCTCTTTTGCGCGCGGCGGCGCGGGCCACCAGGAGATTGGCCAGATTTAAACAGGCGATCAGGAGCACGCAAACCGTGGCGGCCAGCAGAATGTAGATCGGGCGCTTGAAGTCGCCGGCGATGTCCTCGAGGAGCGGCCGGGTGTTGGCTGCCTTGCTGACGAAGGGATTGTCGAGGTGCTGATCGTGGACACGGCGGACAATGAGCGAGAGTTCGGTGGCGGCCTGCTTTTCGCCAACGCCCGGCTTGAGGCGGCCAATGGCAATGAAGTCGTGGCTATCAGGAGCCTCGATCCACTCCGGCGGGGCCTCGTGGTAGAGCGGAGTCCACAACTGAATCGATTGATTGGGATACGCGAACCACGGCGGCATGACGCCAATCACGGTATAGGGACTGCCGTGGAGCTTGATGGTCTGGTTGAGGATGGCCGGATCACCGCCGAAACGCCTCTGCCAGAAGGCCCAGCTCAGGACGACGGTGGCATTGGCCGACAGCTGATCGTCGGCCGCGGTGAAGGTGCGGCCGAGCGCCGGTTGCACGCCGAGCGTTGGAAAAAGAGTCCACGAGCACTTGGTTGCTCGCACTCTTTCCGGAAGCTGTCCGCCGGCGGAAGACAAATTGTATCCCGACGGCCAGTCGGCAAGGATGGCCAGATCGGAGAATGCATGGCTGTGTTTTCGCCATTCCGCGAAGATGCCGCCAGCGACGCTGTTGTAAGGAAATTTGTCGTCGCTGCTGACCTCATAGAAGCGGATGAGCCGCTGCGGATCGCGAAACGGCAACGGCTTCCACAACACCGAGCGGGCGACGGTGAAAAGGGCTACGTTGGCGCCGACGCCGAGCGCGAGCACGACGATGGCCAGCGCGGCAAAACCTGGGGTTCTGGCCAGTGTGCGGATTGAGCGCTGCAGATCGCGCACAGCCAATTCCAACTTCGTCCAAGTCCACGTTTCCCGCGCCTGCTCACCAAGCAGCGCCGGATTGCGAAATGCACGCAGCGCCGCGGCGCGCGCCTCTGCAGGACTCATCCCAGCGGCGATGTTGTCGGCGATCATCTGTTCCAGATGGAAGTGAATTTCCGTATCGAGACGCTCGATTTCACGCCCTCGGTTGAATAGCATCTGTACACAGACGCGGATTTTTTCCAGCCAGAGCATTTCGGCTCCTTCAGTCCTACGGGGTTTGAACCACCAGGTTGATCCCGCCCGACAGGCGGTTCCAGTTTGCCGTTTCACGTTCCAACTGTCTCCGGCCGGCGGGAGTCAAGGAGTAGAACTTGGCCTGCCGTCCAGTCTCGCTTACCGTCCACCTCGCCCGAATCCATCCCTGCTGTTCCAAACGATGAAGCGCCGGGTACAGTGAACCCTGCTGAACCTGGAGAGCCTCTCGGGAGACCTGTTGGATGCGCTTGGCGATAGCCCAGCCGTGCTTGGGTTCGAGAGAGATTGTTTTGAGGATGAGAAGATCCAGGGTCCCCTGGACGAGATCACTCGGTTTCGCCATACCATGATTATCTACATAATGTTGTAGACGGTCAAGGTATCCGCGGACCGTGACAAAAATCGGGACGCGCCGTCGGTGGCCATGCCTTTCGCTGGCCGCTCCAGTTTCTCTGTAGATCCGATAGAGGAGATTTTGGCTCTCGAAAGGAGATCTGTACAAATCTTACATCCCTTCGTTGGCTCGATTCAGCGATATTCTGAAGAGATTTCCGATATCGGCCGCACCACTGTCCCCAATGCGAAACACATCGCCCTCTGACCGCGCACGGCTTCTACACGCGTACGTTGATAGACATCGCGTTCGATGACACTATCAGGGTTCGGCGATACCTTTGCCGCTGTTGCAAACGGACGGTATCGCTGCTGCCGGATTTTGCCTTACCGTATCTGCGCGTCGGGATCGTGGTCATCGCGTTCTTTTTAGTCGCGCGGCTTCTCCTCGGATTCACTCTGAAGACGGCGGCCGAATCCGCGAAGTTAGCGGCTATGCCCTACCAGCTCGGGCAGTTCTGGGTGCGCCGTTTCCGGCAACAGGCGGAGAAGTTGTGCGCCGCACTGGCTACGCTCATGGCTCCGCCGACGGCGCCCGACTATCCCTCCAGAGCTCTTCTGATGTTGGAGTCGATCGCCTGGATCGCTGCTCACCGGTTTCTGCTTACCGACCGCCGTTTCCACCTGCTCGGCTGGCCCGCGTTTCTCGCTCCGGGCGGGCTGATCGTCGCGCTGCCGCCGGATGCGCCGTCCACCTGAGCCTGAACACACAGCTTTTGCATGGAGGTGGTCCTCCCCTCGACCTTATGCTTTGGCCGTGGAGGTCATCCGCATGCGAAGGCTGAGAAAATCGCCTTGTTCCGCTACGGCCTGATTGCGCCGATGGTGCTGGAAGCGTTGCCACGTGGCGAACTGACGCGACGTGCCGAAGAGATCGCCGCCCGGCAGTATGAGATCCACGGCTCCCAACGGACGTCGATCTCGGTGGACACGCTGCTGGACTGGGCGCTTCGCTATCGGAACGGTGGCTTTGAAGCGCTAACGACGCAACCCCGGCTGGACCGCGGCAAGTCCCGCACGATTCCACCGCGGCTGGCGGACCTGATCGAACGACTCAAATGCGAAAACCCACACCGCACCGGCGCGACGCTGTTGCGGGAACTGGCTCTGTCGTTAGGCCAAGACACGGCCCGGCGTCTCTGGGTCGACGCTGTACCGCTTTCTCAAACAGCGCGGCCTCTCCGAGCGCCAACTGCTCGCTCCTTCGGCGCACAAGAAGTTCGAAGCCGAACACAGCAACCAGACCTGGCAATCGGACATGCTCTATGGTCCGTATGTGCAGCATCCCCGCGGCGGCAAAATGCAGGCGCTGCTGCACGCCATTCTCGATGACGCCAGCCGGCTGATTCCCCATGCTCAGTTCTACGCTATCCAGGCGCTGGACGCCTGCCTGGACTGCTTACGCCAGGCCGCCGCCGGTGGCGTGAGGGTGCGGCTCTACATGGAAAATGCCAAGATCCATCGCAGCCCGCAACTGGCGCGGAGTGCCGCCTCGCTGCCCAGTTCCGGGATTATCTGGAGTCCATCAAGGTCTGTCACTCGCAAACAATGACCGTTACGATCTGGGCGCGGACGGTATCCAAGCCTTGCACCGATGAGACCCGAAGAGGCATTATGCATGCGGGAAGCCGCACGACCATAGAGATGCTCCACGGGTTTCTGCAATCGCAGGCAGGTGTGGTGGTTCTGGTCGCCCAAGCATTGGAAATGTTTGCTTGCTTGGGCGCCGGTCGCCAGGGGCGCGGGTCAGAAGATCGGCTTCAGAACCATCCGGCCGTACGCGATGAACGCCACGAGGAGCCCCAGCGCGCCGCTCAAGATTATGGGCGGGATCTCGCGGTGCCGGGCATGCACCCAGATGAACACGAGGCTCTCGATTGCCAGAACCGTGGCGGCCATCACCGTGAGCGCGGGGTGCCAGCGGAAAACGCCGGGGACGATGAGTCCGACCGTGCAGATCAATTCGACGATGCCGAGGGCCATCCAGGCTTGCCGAGGCAACACATCAAAGGACCGGACATCCTTGCTGATCTGGTCGAACATGAAGACCTTCATGACGCCCGACGCTGCATACACAAGCGCGGCGAGCGCCTGCAGGACCCACAATAGGATGTTCATGGTGTGCCTCCTCCTGGTTTCCTCGCCACGCAAAGCCCCCGCCAAGCCGGGAGCCTGCCTCGCCTACTTCTTCGCAGCTGGTGGCTGCCAGAGTTCAACCTTGTTGCCGTCGGAATCGTAGATCCAGGCAAATCGGCCATATGTTTCGTCCTGGCGTTTGGGGTCGATTTTGACGCCTTCCTTCTCGAGCCGTTCGAGTAGTGCGTCCAGATCGTCGACGATGTAGTTCACCATGAAGCTCGCGGTGCCCGGATCGAAATACTTCGTCGTAGCGGGGAACGCCCTCCAAACAGTTGTCCGCTCTTTTTCCGGATCATCCCTCTGGCGCCAGGGCAGAATCGCGCCCTGGCCCTTGTCCGCCAAGCCAAGATGCTTGCGGTACCACTCCCGGGTTTGCGCCGGGTCGGCGGACTTGAAGAAAATGCCGCCGATGCCGAGGATTTTGCCTTTCATTTCGGGCTTGGCGGCTTCCTGTTTGTCCGCCACAGCAGCAGGGGCGCTTTGTTTGCCGACCTGGCTACCGCTCTGAGCCAGCGCGGTAACTTGAATTACGAGGAGGAGGATTGCGAATGGCCACATCCGCTGAATTCTATCAGCTACCGTCGCAACTCTGGTGTCACGGCGCTCAGATTTTACACGGTTTAAAGATTTGCAGAGGAAAGGGCTCCGCTAGTGCACGAAAAGTTTGAGGGCGTGGGAAATCGAGCTCCTGTAATTGCTGCTCGCGAAGGGCAACGGAAGAGTCGCGCGTGAAGCCGACCGAACGAACAATGGCGGGCGGCGCGTCCGCAACTACTGTTTCATGTCGGCTGCTCCAATACCTTGACCTTCGACCCGTTCAGGATGTATGCTCAACTCAACGGTAGAAGGTTGAGGTATCGATGCCGTCTCCGCGTTTCCCTATCCCGCAAGGCACGCTCGACATGCTGATCCTCCAGATCCTCTCGCTCGAACCCGCCCACGGGTACGGCATCGCCCAGCGGCTGGAGCAGATCTCGCGCTCGGTGGTTCAGGTCAACCAGGGCTCACTCTATCCCGCCCTCCACCGCCTGGAGCAGAAAGGCTGGCTGCGCGCCGAGTGGAAACAGTCGGAGACTGGCCGGGAGGCCAAGTTCTACTCGCTTACCCGCGCTGGCCGCCGACAACTGGCCGTCGAGAAGGAGAGCTGGGCGCGCCTCTCCGGCGCCGTCAACCTGATCTTCGAGGAGGGCAACGGATGATCCGGCTCTTCAACTGGTTCCGCCGCAGGTCCCTGGAACGCGGCATAGACCGCGAGCTCCAATATCACTTCGATCGCCGCGTCGCTGACCTCTCGGCGTCTGGCATTCCCGAAGCGGAAGCCCGCCGCCGCGTCGCCGTCGAGCTTGGCCTGGCGCGAGTGCGTGAGGAAATCCGAGATGTCTGGCTCACGCGCTGGTTCCGTGATTTCCTCTATGATCTCCGCTTCTCCGCCCGATCGTTCCTCCGCAGTCCTGGTTTCACCGCGGCGACGCTGCTATCGCTTGCCCTCGGCATCGGCGCTACCACCGCTATCTACTCTCTGGTCGATCAGGTTATTCTGCACGCTCTCCCCGTGCGGGATCCCGAGCGCCTGGTTCTCGTGGACTGGAACGGCGACGACCTCATCACCTACGCCACCGGCTCCATTAATCTGATGCCTTACCCCCTCTGCCGCGGCCTCCAGCAGCAGACTCAGTTGCTTGACGGCGTTCTCTGCCGTGCCGAAATCGAGGTCAACCTCACAGCCGGCGGCGATCCCAGGCACGTCGCCGCCGAGATCGTCTCCGGCAGCTACTTCTCCGTACTCGGCGTTGGCACCGCGCTCGGCCGCGTCATCGAACCGGAAGACGATGCCGCGCCCGCCGCAGGTCCGGTCGTGGTGCTCTCGTATGACTTCTGGCAGGCCCAATTCGGCGGCGCCGCCGATATCGTCGGCCGCAAGGTCCTGATCGGCAATCACCCCATGACCGTGGTCGGCGTTGCTGCCGCCGGGTTCCGAGGCGTCGACGTCGGCGCCGTGCCTGCCTTGTGGATGCCCACATCCATGTACGCCGACGCGAACCTCGACACCGGTGATGAGGATCTCCTCACCGGCCACACCCGCTGGCTGCAGATCCTCGCCCGCCTCCGACCCGGTGTTTCCGCCGCGCAAGCGCAGGCCGGTTTGCAGCCGTGGTTCAAGGCGTGGCTCGAGGACAGCACCCGGCGCGCCGGTTTCCCGAGGATTTCGGCCGACCACCGGCGCGAGTACCTGGCAACGACTCTCGAACTCACCCTCGCGCCCCAGGGCCATTCTCCGCTGCGGCGCAGCCTCTTCCAGCCGCTCTGGCTATTGTTCGCCGCCACTGGAGTGCTGCTCGGCCTCGCTTGCCTGAACGTTGCCGGACTCTTCCTCGCCCGCGGTTCTGCACGGGGCCGTGAGATCGGCACTCGCCTCGCTCTCGGCGCTTCCCGAGGCCGCATCGGGCGCCAACTCCTCGCCGATAGCCTGCTCCTTGCGTTGGCAGGTGGTGTCCTTGGCGCGGCGGTAGCACCGCTTGCGATTCGCGGGCTCATTGCGTTCCTGCCACAGGACCTTGCCGCCAATGCCCTCAGCGGTGCCCTCAGCTTTCGCCTGCTCACCTTCGCATTCTTCGCGAGTCTAGCCGCCGGGCTCTTGAGCGGTCTTGCTCCCGCGCTCCGCACCGGCGGCGACAGCCTCGTCAGATCAACCCGCGAGCGCGCAGGAACTGGCTTCGGCGGTGTCCGCCTGCGCAAGTGCATCGTTACTCTACAGGTGGCCTTCGCGCTGATCCTCCTCATCGGCGCCGTCCTCTTCCTGCGCACGCTCACCAGCCTGCTGGCCAAAGGACCTGGCTTCGATACGTCCGGCCTCCTCTTCTTTGCCATCGCTCCCCTGGAGAACGGCTATTCCAACGTCGACGCCTCGCGCCTGGTCCGCCGCCTCGACGAACAGGTCCGCGCCTTGCCCTTGGCCAGTTCCTCCGCCGCTGCCCGATTCGCCTTCCTCACCGGCGGCGCCTGGAGCAACAAAGTGACTATGCAGACCGATCACCGCACGGTTAGCGATGGCATCATCAACTTCAACGCCGTGAGTCCCGGTTTCTTCTCGACCCTCGGTGTTCGCGTCCTCGCCGGCCGCGATTTCGACCAGAGCGACTCCCATCCGCCCGGCGAGATTGGTCCCCGTTCTGCTATCGTGAACCAGGCCTTCGTCAAGCGCTATCTGGCGGGTCGAGATCCCCTCGGCGTCCTCATCGCCCGGGGCGGTAGCTCGGACGTCAAGCCCAATTGCCGTATCGTCGGCGTCGTCTCCGACATGAGTTATCGCGGTCTCCGGGATAACTCCGAACAGGTCTTCTTCCCGCTCTTCGAACACGACGACACCGGCGCGACCTTCTATATCAGGGTTCGCGGCGCTCCTGAGCAGGCGATACCTTCCATCCGGCGCCTCGTCCGCCAGGACGACCCGCGTCTGCCGATCCTCTGGTTCCGCACTCTCGACGATCAGGTCAACCGCTCGCTCTACACCGAGCGCATGCTGGCCGCCCTCTCCGGCAGCTTCGGCGCCCTGGCGCTGCTGCTCTCATTGATCGGCCTCTACGGAGTAATGTCTTTCGTAGTCACCCGCCGCACGCGCGAAATCGGTATCCGCCTCGCGCTCGGCGCTACTCGAGTCTCGGCCCTTCGCCTCGTGCTGCGCGATGCCGTCACCATGATCGCCGCCGGCGTGGCGCTCGCGCTGCCGTGCATAGCCGCTCTCGGCAAACTCATTCAATCGCAGTTGTTCGGCGTCACCGCAACCGATCCCGCTACTCTCGCCGGCGCCGCAGTCGTCCTCGCCGCCGGCGCGCTCGCGGCCGCATTCATCCCGGCCTGGCGGGTCTCGAATGTGAGCCCCACGGACGCCCTCCGGCTGGAATAGCGCCGATCGCCGCAAGCACCTCGAATCCGTCTTGATATCTGAGTCGCGTGTTTTGCATTGACCACTGCAGAAGGATCACCTCCCAGGCACGGACACCTGACGTTTTTTGGTGGGAGTAAGGCCGTTGGTTAGCCCGATCCGCTGTACTGATTACCTTGGTTCCGGAAGTCGTATGTGTACAACATTGTAGTGGCGTCCGGATCGACCACCGGTAATGATCGGCAGCCACTATCAGCCCTGCTCGTACAAGCCGCATACCTCGTTCCACCTCCCCAATTTGAGCCCCATAGTCCCTTGCTACACTTACTGGACAGACCACTTCGAGGAAGCGTATGCAGTCCTGCCTACGATGCGGCTCCGATTTGGAAGACGCTCGCGACCGTCTCTGCGCGAAGTGCCAACTGGAAGACGGCATGGCCACCCGCGGCATGACCATGGCAACCATGGCCTTCGAGTCCTCCACCTCATCCCCAAGCGCGCCCGAAGACGACAGCTTCGGGAATTATCGCGTTCAGCGCGTCCTCGGCGAAGGCGGCATGGGCACCGTGTATCTCGCCGAGCAGACCGCCCCCATCCATCGTCAGGTCGCGCTGAAGGTGGTCAAGCTGGGAATGGACACCAGCCACGTGCTGTCCCGCTTCGCCTATGAGCGGCAGGCCCTGGCGCTGATGGATCACCCCAACATCGCCCGCGTTTACGATGCCAGCGCCACCCGGAAAGGCCGCCCCTTCTTCGTCATGGAGTACGTGGGCGGCATTCCCATCACTCAATATTGCGACCAGCATCGCATGCATACCGGCGATCGCCTCAAGCTGTTCCTGCCCATCTGCGAAGCCGTCCAGCACGCCCATCAGAAGGGCATCCTCCATCGCGACCTCAAGCCCTCCAACGTGCTCGTGGTCGAGGTCGACGGTGTCCCCATGGCCAAGGTGATCGACTTCGGCATTGCCAAGGCAATGGACCAGGGCGCTGGGGATGACAACATGCTCACCCAGCTCGGCCAGTTCGTGGGAACTCCCGAATACATGAGCCCGGAACAGGCCGACCCCATGAACCACGTGGTGGATGTCACCGCCGACGTCTACTCGTTGGGGGTCATGCTTTACGAACTGCTGGTGGGCGCCGTGCCCTTCGACACTTCCTCCATGCGCAAGGGCGGTCTCGGGGAACTTTTGCGCATCATCCGCGAAGACGAAGCCCCCGCACTGCAGGCCAAACTTACCGGAATGGGCCAGACAGCCACCGAGATCGCGCAACTGCGCGGAACCATGCTGGTGACCCTGCGCAAGGAACTGGCCGGCGATCTCAACTGGATCGTCATGAAGGCCGTGGAAAAGAACCGCCAGCGCCGCTATCCCACGGTGGCCGAGCTGGCCGCGGATATTCGGCGGCACCTCGAAAATCGCCCCGTGCTCGCGAGCCCCCCAAGCCACTGGTATCGAGCCCGCAAGTTCGTGCGCCGCAACCGGCTGGCGGTCCTGGCCGCGACCGTGGCCGCTGCCGCCCTGCTGCTGGGTTTCGCGGCCGCCGTCTGGCAGGCCGGCATCGCCCGCCGTGAACGCGCCGTCGCCATTCAGCAGCGTTCCGTGGCCGAGGCGCGCGGGCGTGAGGCGGCTATCGAAAAGCAACGCGCCGAAGACCAGGCCGCTAACGCACGTCTCCAGGAGGAGGCTGCCCTGCGTCAGAGCGCCATCGCCAAATCGCGCCTCGAAGACGTGAGCGCCCTCGCCAACTCCATGCTGTTCGAGGTGGACGACCGCGTGCGCCAACTCCCCGGCGCCATGCCTGCACGAGAGGTCCTCATGCAGCGCGGTCTCGAATACCTCAACCGCATGTCCGCCGAAACCCCCGACAGCGTCCGCCTGCAACAGCAACTGGGAGCGGCCTATCTCAAGATGGGGGAACTCCAGTGGGACCCCGACGGCTCCAATCTCCGCGACCTCAACGGCGCCCGGGTAAGCTACGCACACAGCGCCAGCCTGCTCGAAGCCCAGGTGCGCGACAACCCCGGCGATCGCGCCCTTCGCCACCGTCTTACCTTGGCCTATCTGCGCTACGCGCAACTCCTCGATTCCGACCGCGAACAGCGTGCCGGGTACGATCGGGCCTTTGAGTCGGCCCGCATGCTGGCCGCCGCCCATCCCTCCAACCTCGAGGCCAAGGACGATCTGGCCGAGGTATATCTTGCCCGCGAAGAGTTCGCCCGGGCTGTGGAGCTTCGCGAGCAGATCTTGGCAGCTGCCCCCACCGCTGACGCGCGCTGGAGGCTTTACTCTGCCCAAAGCAAGCTGGCGATTTCGCTCACGCAGAAGGATGGCGATCGGGCCATGGAGCTCCTCACCAGCGTGCTCTCCGGACTCGAGGCGCTTCACCAGCAGGAGCCCGCCAATGTGCGCTATCAGAGGGATCGCGGCGTCGCCCTGGGCTACATGGGAATCCAGCTCATGCTGCATGCTCGTTTCGCTGACGGGATCTCGCGGGCGCGCGAGGCCGTGGACATACAGTCCCAATTGTCGGCGGCCGATACTCACAACGCCGGCCTCCAACTAGAGTTGAGCCAGGCGCGCAGTCTTTTGGGGACCGTCCTGGTGAACACCGGGCGCAACGCCGAAGGCATGGAGCAACTGCGCCAGGCCCTGGCGCCGCAGGAGGAACAGGTGTCGGCGCATCCCGAAAACCCGGATTTCGCGGTATCCGTCGCGCGCCTTCACATTCAGATGGGATCTTTAGCCGGCGCGCAGGGAGACCTCGCCACCACCCTCGCTCATTTCCGGACTGCCGCGTCGTTGTATCGAACCCTGGTGCGCGATCATCCCGGCAGGGCGCTTTATGCGCGCAGCCTGGCGGGTGAATTGGTGCAGGTGGGGAATGCTCAGTTGGCGGCAGGAGACCGGGCCGGCGCCATGGAAACTTTTCGCGAGGCCATTCAGGACGCCGAACGCCTCGGCGCCGCCGGGCAGCTCACCGATGAAGAATGGACCATGCGCGCGGATGCGCATGCCGCCGCCGCCCGCGCCGCCGCGGCTATGAATCGCGCGGATGTGTCTATTGCCGAAGACCGGCTCGCCATCGCCGATTATCTGCGCGTCTCGCCAGGAAACGCCCGATCGAAAGATGCCCAGCACACGCTGTCGTTGACCTGGTCCCACCTCTCTAGCGCCTATCTGGCGCGGCGCGATTATCGAGCCGCCATCGAGGCTTCCCTCAAGTCTCTCCCCTATGCGGAAGCCGAATATGCCGCCGCGCCCCGTGACTATTCCGCGGCCCAGTATCTGTGGAACGCGCTTTTCTCCTTGCGGAATGCCTACAACAGTCTGGGCGATTCCGACCACGCCATCGAAACCGCCCGGCGCGGCGTGGACATCGCCGCGAAGTTGGCCGCCCTTCAGCCCGGCGATCTCAATCGCACAGCCCTCCTGGCTCTCTCGTACACCAACCTGGGGAGCGCCCTCCGCGCCGCGGGACGCCGCGAGGAAAGCCTGGCCGGCTACCGCCGTACCTCAGCAGTTTTGGATGCCAAGCCTATTGAGAACATCGACTCCGGGCCCGTCAAAAGAGAGTGGGCCGACCTGTATCTCTACTCCATCCGCGGCCTGGTTCTCTGGGACGAACCTCAGGAGAGCCTGCCGTTGTGCCGCCGCGTGCTCCCGGTCCTTGAAGCGCTGCACCGGTCGGAACCCAATAACGAGGCCTATCGTACCGAGTTGGTCGTCACTTATCGCGCCGCCGAATCCGCTTTCGTCAACAGCGGGTTGATCGAAGAGGGCCTGGAAACCGCTCGCAAGATTCTGCTGATCGAGGGCGCCAACCCGCGCAAGGATGCCACCTATTGGCTGAACCAGGGCCTGACCCAGGCGAAAATCGGCTCGCTCCAAGCGCGCCTCGGCAAGCCCGAGGCAGCCCACGCTTCCTGGCTGAGCGCGCTCGATTCCTTCGAGAAGAGCCGCGCGGAAGCCGCGAAATTCCGTTCGGAGCATGCCGACGACCGTACCGCGCTCCAAAACCTGGCCGATGCCGAGCGCCGCATCGCTTTCCTCGACGAGTTGCTCGGCAACCGCGAAGAGGCCCTACGCCGGATGAAGGAGGCCATCGCCCACCAAGCCGCTCTAGCCGATTCCGACTCTGCCCGCGCCGATTGGGCGGCCCAGATCCGCAACTTTCGGGCGGAGGGTGTCCGCCTCCAGTGGCTGATCGCCGGCGAGCAGGGCGACTACCAGGCCCTCATGCCCCGGGGAGATGCCACTCCAGCGCACATCCGGCAGGAACTCGCCCGCGGGTGGCACCAGTACACCATCCAACTGACCAACGTCCTCTATCCCATCGCCGCGTGTTTGGAAGCCGCCGATAAAGCGGTCGATCTGGGGCGCCAGGCCGCGGATTCCCAGCCGTCCTCGCAGGTTGACCTCGCCGAGGCTGTCGGGCGATTGGGATTGTATCGTTTGCTGACTGCCAACTCCGCCGAGGGACCCGCCAGGATCAAAGCTCTCGATGCCGCAGCCGAAGCGTACGCCGAAGAACGCCGCATTCTGGCCGCTCTCCAGAGCGCCGGCACCCTTCCCGAGGCCAATCGCACCACCCTGGTCGACGCCGCCAACTCCCTCGCCAGTGTTGCCGCGAAGATGGCTCAATTCACCGTGTCCAACCAATAATTGCGGGGCGGACCTCTGGTCCGCGTGGATTCCCCAGGAGTCCTCCAAATTCCGCCCAAAATCCGTTTTCGCGCCCGAGGCTGTGTCAGCATGCACGATCGAACTCAAGAACGACGAGCGAATCGAGGGAAAACTCAAGCAAGTCAAAGTCGATCGTTACCCTTCCTCTCAGGAAAGCGGCCGAGAGCGGCGAAATGCAATCCGCGGCTAGAGACCGGCAGTTTCGTCCACCGCGGAAGCCGGATTGCTCAAGGAACGAGCGGGCTTCGACGTAGACCTCGGAGGCGGCGTCAAATGCGTTGTTCGTCATCGACACACGTGCCCCTCGCCTAACCGGAACGGGGCGCGCGGCCGGCGACCGAACGCGATGCGTCATCGTCCAAACGCCCACGCCACCATCAGCGGGAACTCTCCTCGCCACAGCGCCTCGCCGTGCGACGCGACCCGCTCCCTCATCACGACATCGGCACCTGAATCGCGCAACGCCACCGACCACCGGGTCGCGTTGTCTCGGAAAAAAGGCTCCAGCGTGCCGGCGACGAGGTACACGCGCGGAATCCAATTCGGCATTACGCCAGTCGGCTTGTAACCCCCGCCCGGCGAGCCGGAGAAGACCGCACCGTAGACGTCCGGATGCCGAAGCCCAAGGGCGAGCGCGAGCTCACCACCCGCCGAGACACCGAACACCGCGGTGCGTTCGGCGGGCAGGTCCACTCCGAACCGCGACCGCGCCCACCGGCCGACGTCCACGACGAAAAACCTCTCGTGTGCCGCGAACCGTTCCGCGTCAAAGACCGGTGAGTACTCCTGGAGCCGCGGCATCTCATCGGCCAGCCCGTGTACACCGACGATCATCGTGGACGGTACGTCCGCCGCTTCAAGGTACCCGCCCCACTGCGAGATCCTCTGACCGTCAGCGGCGAACACGACTGCCTCGGGGGGATCCGGCGGGACGTATACCGTGACCTGCCGCCCACCGTCGTACTCGAACGTCTCCGTGACGAGCTCTCCCGCGATCGGGTCAGCACGCGCCGGTTCCGGCGGTGCCTCGGGACCGCCCGCTCCGGCTGTTGTTTGGTCATTCATTGTCGAACTCCGATCTTCGAGAGCCGCCACGCGAATCGCTCGTACCAGTCTAACGGGAGTGGTCACGGAGGCAAGCCGCAGCGTCGTCCCGAACGCCAAAGTAAGCATTCACGCCGCTGCCACCGGGATCGACTATAACGCCAACACGAACACCGCGGGAGTTACACGTTCACGGGTCTCCCGCCCGGCCAAAACTCCGCCTCGATCGGAGCCGGAGGGTTCGAGACTCTGCAAGTGCGAGCCACTCTCGGAGTGGTGAGACGCGCACGCTCACCGCTTCTCTCCGCATAGTCGTGGTCATCCACGACGTTGCAACTTGAGGTGCTTCGCTTTGCTTGTCTATAAAACTGAGCGTAGCGGCCGTGGTAGGTCTTGGCGCGATCGAAGTTCGAGGTAATTGCCGCCGGTGAACCGCAAGAGCGCAGGACGCATCGCGGCCAAATTTTCCATGCATTCAGGCTCAGTCGCGAAACAGCAGCGGTGCATATTTCGAAAGGTACACCTGCCAGTTCGGCCAACTGTGTCCGCCGCCTGACTGGTTCCAGACATGTTTCACGTTTTTCTTCGTGAGCAGGTCGTCCATGCCTTTGACGCCATTGTATCCGGGGTCGTCGGTGCCGCACCCGATCCAAAGCACCTTGAGTTTCTGATTCAGCATCGCCGGATCGGCCTTCTCCCATTCCGCTCGATTGCCGCCGCCGCTGAAGGCAGCGACGTAGGCAAACTGATCCAGATTGTGCAACCCGATCGATAGCGATTGTGCGGCGCCCATCGACAGTCCGCCGATCGCCCGGTGATTGCGGTCCGTTAGCACGCGGTACTTGCTCTCCACCATCGGCTTTACGGCGGTGAGCAGTTCCTTCTCAATTGCAGCCGGATCGTTCGCAGGCGGGGGCGCAGCCGATGCTGGTTTGATTTCGCGCGGCACATGCCCGTACGGCATCACGACGATCATCGGTTTGATCTTTCCGTCCGCGAGGAGGTTGTCCATGATGACGTTGGCGCGACCGGTCCACGTCCACGAGGCCTCGATCTGCCCGTTGCCGTGCAACAGATACAGCACCGGATACTTCGCCTTGCCCGACTCGTACCCTGGCGGCGTGTACACATACACCATGCGCTCCGACCCCAGATTCTGCGAATCGTAGAAGTTCACGTGCATGGTGCCGTGCGGCACCTTGCGTTCTTCGAAGACAGCCTTCTCCTCGCCCGGTACGATGAACAGACTGGTGGGCCCCCAGCGGCGCATCTCCAGATCCGGGTTCGACGGATCCGGCATCCGCAGTCCACCGTCGATCGCGTATCCGTAGGTGTAGAAACCCGGGGGCAGGGGACCCACCGTCAAACTCCACACGCCCTTGTCGTCACGCACCAGCGGCATGGGCTTCTTGATCACCTCGAGGATTCCCGGAGATCCCATCAACACGACGTCGTTCGCTTTGGGGGCGAAGAGGCGGAAGGTCACGGTTCGATCGGCGTGCACTTCGGGCGAAACCGGCACGTTGTTCGTATCCTCGTAATACGGCGTCGGACCCCGCTGGCCGTACACAAGTCCCGCAGCCAGCGCGGCGGCGAAGAGTAGTCTCAAGTGGCGTCTCCTTCGGTTCATTGCTTCCTTCCGTTGGGGTGGAACTCGCCGCCCTTCGCCAGTGCGTCGAGCAGTTCTCTCGTTCGCGCCGGGCAGGCCCGCCCTTTCTGGGGCGTAAGGTTATCGTGCTCCGACTCGATCATCGGCAAGGGCTCTTTCGGGCCGGGAATCTGATTCAGTGCAGTCCACACACCGGCAGGCGGCGAGATGGTGTCGATGAATCCCATGCCCGCCATCACCGGAGCCTTGATGTGCGAGGCGAAGTTGACGGTGTCGAAGTAGAGCGCGGTCTTCATCGCGTCCGGATTGTCGGGAGGCCAGTTCGGGTAGCCTGCTTTTCGCCCGTGAAGATCGCCGTTCGTATCTGCACCGGCGGGCACACAGACCAGCACCGCGCTGATCTTTTCCGGACGCAGACCGGCGAGCATCAGGCTCTGCTGCCCGCCCATGCTGCCTCCCGTCAGCACGATCGTCTTGCCGTCCCAGTCAGGCCGCGTCAACAGATAATCCAGAACCCGCGAATCCCGCAGATACATGTTCAGAAAATACGACTTCTCGCGATCCGTATTGCCGACCGCCTGGTAGTTTCGCGGAATGTTTCCGGACGGGTCGGACGGCAGCTTGTCGTGCGAGTCGACGTTCAGAAACAGCCAGCCCTCCGCCGCGTGCTGCGCCGCAGCCCGCGCATTCAACGCGTACACCCCCGCGTACTGCAGTTGGATCAGCGCAGGAAACTTCCCGTCCTTTGCGGGCCTGGCGAGATAGCCATGCGCCTTGGATCCCAGGGCGTCCAGAACGAACATGTTCAGTTCTACGCCCGGCACATCGGTCTGGACCGGCGCGAGCACCGGATCGATGGGGATCTTGGCTTGTGCCGACAGCTTGCCTTCCCAGAATGCGTCGAAATCGGTCGGGCGCGGCGTCGAGAGTCCGAGCTTCTCGGGTGCAACCGCCGCGCCGGCAGCATACAGTCCGTTGTTGCGCCCGGTATTGCCGCCGGTGTAGCTGGAGTCGCTCGTGGGACCGTCGGGCTCGACGGCAGCGTAAATCATCTCTGGCTGATCGCCGATAATCTCGATTTTGTCCTTGCCGGAGGAGAGATCGAGTTTGCCCTCTTTGAGCACCACCGCGTTATTGCGGCGAATTGCCCATTTGAAGTGGTACGCCGGCTTGGAAGGACCCGGCGTGACGGTCCAGCCCACGGTCTCGCCGACGTTGTAGATGCCGCTGGCGTGATACGGCGTAAAGGTCAGTTGCTGCTCGATCGCCGGCCGTGGCGCCATTCCGGCCCGGGCCGCACCGGGAGCGGTGAGTCCGACCGTGAACCCCTTCAGCGGCTTCTCGTCGGCATCGAGAAAGCGCGCGCAGAAATCGGTGGCCCCGCCGCCATTGATGATCGCGGCCCGTACGATGTTCGCTCCCGCTTTGAGCGTCAGCCGCTTCGACACGCCGTCGTCGATCACCGTCTGCCGGTCGCCGTAAATGCCGATGACCTCCTGCCCGTTCACCCACCACACCGAAGCGGCGTTCGAGCCGATGGCCAGTCGTACCCCGGAGATCTCCTGCGGTACGTTGACCACCGTGACCGCCCAAAACAGCACATTCGACGTCGGCTTACCCAACGCGTGCGCAAAGTGATACAGGTTCACGTTGTAGTTGCTGGTATCGACGGCGTGCCAGGTCAGTTGCGAAGTGCCTGCCGTCACCTGGTCGCCGTCGCGCGGAACCACAGTGAACTGGTTGGGAAAATATTCCTTTTTCACCGCCGCCTGAACGGCGCTGTCGGTGAGGCCGTTGCTCTCGATCGGTTCCAGCAGCAGCCAGCGCTGGATGAAGCCCTCGGCATTCGGCGCCCTCTCCAGCGAAGCGGGTGGCGTCAGCGTGACCGGCGCGACCTGCGCCATCGCGATGGTGGCGGCGAAGGCCCAGGCCGCGGCGATTCGTGTTCGATTGGGTTTCATGGCGTCTTGATCAGCCAGCGTTGCTTTTCGCTCGTGGCATCCAACTTCGACAGTGTAGCGAAGCTGCTGCCCAGTGCCGAGAGCGCCATCGCTTGCTTGGCGTTGGGCGTCGATTTGGGAAGGATGCGCCAGGCGCCGTCCGGAAACTGTTCGATCCGCCAAAGCTGCTCGGGCGCTCCCGTGAATGCGGGCAGCACCACCAGTTCCGCATCCGCGGTAGCGGCGAGGGTACGGCCCGTCCCCGCGACCGTGATCTTGAAGTACGGCGAACCGGGATAGCCGCCCGCATCCGGCACCGCGCTGATCTCCCACTTCTGCTGTGCCTGGCTCAGATAGTTGGCCATGCGGACGTCAACATTGCCCGCCGGCCAATGGGTCGATACCTCGGCGACGTCCTGCGGCGGAATCGGCGAACCTGTCCCGGCGAACATCCCACGCCCTGGGCCATCGCCACCGGGCGCCGCCCCACCTCCGCGACCGGCGCCGCGGCCGCCCCGTGCGATCCGTCCGCCGACCGGCATGCCCTCTACGGCAAGTTCCAGCACAGTCCCCGTGCGCGACGATTCGAGCTGGTAGGTACCCGGCTTCAAATTCTCACCGGCCACCGGCCAGCCGTCCTTCCACAACAGCGGCCGGATATCCAGCACGCTGGCGCCGCCTCGGTCCAGATCGGCCTCATAGTGTAGCGAGAACCTCTGCACACCATCGCCAAGATCGAGCAGCCCGAAGTGGCCGGCCCCGATCACACGGGCGGCGGAGCCAACGAATAACTTGCCCCCGCCCTCGATCATATCGATGCCTTCGTGGTCGAGGAAGGGTCCGGTCACTTTCCTGGCACGCCCCATGCGGATGTTGTAGCCCGAGTCGGCGCCACGGCAGCAACTCCCGTGCGTGGCTAGCAGGTAATACCAGCCGTCGTGATAGATCATGTCCGAGGCCTCGCAGTTGACCGCGAGGTTGCGAGGCATGTCGGTGGGGTTCAGGCGCTTGCCCGTTTTCGGATCGAGTTCAACCAACCGGATATAACCGAAGTAGGAGCCGTACACCAGCCAGAGCCGGCCGTCGGTCGGATCGAGAAAGACGCCCGGATCGATCGCGTTCGAATCTTCCACGCCATCGGACGAAGCCACCACGCCGCCCTCTTCCCACTTGTAGTCCGGCGAGTCGGGATCGAGCGTCTTGTTCGAGATCAGGTTGATAGCAGCCTTGGGCTGTGCCCCGGTGTTTGCCGCGACATACACATAGTATCGGTCGCCAATATGAATCACGTCCGGCGCCAGTCCACGGCGAGGGAGTGGCGCGCCGCGCCGCCACGTCCACCCGTCGTCCGAGACCAGCGACGAGCCGCCCGTGCCGTAGGTGTAGAACTTGCCGTTACAAAACGCAATTGTGGACGGGTCGTGAATACCGATTTGACCGTCCAGCGCCAGGGCGAGCGAAGCCAGCGCCAGGAGTGTGGCTGCGAGAGCGTACTTCATAAATTATTTGAAGAGCCGCGGCGCGAAATCGTTGAGGCAGCGCCGCCATGTCAGCCACTCATGAGCGGTGCCCGGCGACTCGAAATAGACATTGTGGATTCCCGCCTTCGCCAAAGCCTCGCTGAAATCCTTCGTTCCCGGTCCTTCCACCGAGCCGATGCCCAGGAACAGAACCTTCATCTTCCTATTGAATGCCTCGGCATCCGCGAATACACCATTGTTGGAAGTCTTGGGGTCGAACCCTCCGCGTCCTCCGGTGCTGCCGCTGAAGCCGCCGAGGTACGCGAACTTGTCGACATTGGAGAGGACCGTGAGGAACGATTGCATGCCGCCCATCGAGAGACCCGCCATTGCTCGATTCTCGCGGCCGGGCGCCACACGGTACGTGTGCTCGATCGTGGGAATCAGATCGGCAAACATCATTTCCGTAAATACGCCACCCCAGTTCGAAGGGAATCCACCGCGCCCGCCGCCCGGTGCCCCGCGTCCGCCGCCGGCCTGCGTGACATCCGCCATTGAACGCTTCGTGATGACTCCCCGAGCCGCATAGAGGCTCGCGTCCTCACCCGGCTTCACCGCGTTCAGGTTGTCCATGACAACGATCATTGGCTTGGCCTTGCTCGCCGCGATGAGGTTGTCCAGGATAAAGTCCACGTGACCCTGGGTGTGCCAGCCCTGCTCGTTTTCGCCCCAGCCATGAAGCAGGTAGAGTACCGGGTAGCGGCCTCGCACATTAGTTTCGTAATCGGGGGGTGTGTACACGTAGCAACGGCGCCACGCGCCCGTGACCTTGGAGTAATACCATCGCTGGCTTACCTGGCCGTGCGGTACGTCTTTGGCCGAGTAATAGGTGGCATCAGCCTCCGGCTCCGGGATTTCGATCCCGCTGTTGTCCCAGCCGGAACCGAAGAAGGTACGGGTAGCCGGGTCAGCGACGACGGCGCCGTCAATCACGATGCTGTAGTAGTGAAAGCCTACAACTTGGGACGGAATCGTGACCATCCACAGCCCGTCCGCACCTTTCGTCATGTCGTGCGCGCCGCCCAGCCGCACTTGGACCTTCTGTGCGTCGGGTGCCTGCACGCGGAACGTCACGCTCCGGTCGGCATGGATACAGGGGTACGGGGCCCCGGGAATATTAAGCGACGAAGGCTTGCAGTCCTCGGACGCCTGCGACCAACAGGAGCCGCAAGCGAGCAACATCACCACAACGAGTCTCATGGTTTTCCTTCTCCAGGCGTCATTCGTCAACGTTCCCTGGAATCTGTGCGCGGCCCCGTCGACAAAGCGCTGCCGCGCGGTTCGCAATCAGAACGAGTACTTTAACCCGATTTGAAGCTGTCTCATATTGGTCTGGGTGCCGTTGACGACGCCGAAATTCTGGTGCGCGTTCGTCCCCGGCTGTCCGGGAAAGGCCGCGCCCGAAAGAATGTTGAGGGTCGGCATGCCCCAGTTCGGGTGGTTGAGGACGTTGAAGGCCTCCAGGCGGAACTGAAGCACGTGACCTTCGCGGTACGGCATGTGGAATTGCTTGTGCACCTCCATGTCGAGATTAAAGATCCCCGGACCTTCGATGGTGTCGCGGCCAACCGATCCAAATAAACCGGGAGGAGCCTCGGTGAACGCCGCGGGATTGAGCCACCGCGATGGTGTGCGGTCGGCCGCGAAGACGCTCGCGCCGGTCGAATTGGGCCGGTCGTAACCGCCATCGGAGGTGGCCGCGTTATCGACTCCTCCGATACTCAGCGTGCCGGGAACGCCGGTCTGCAGCGTGATGATGCCGCCGGTCTGCCAGCCGCCCGCGATCCCGTTCAGCACCGCGTTCTGAAGGTTCAGCGCCTTTCCTTTGCCTAACGGAAGATCGTAGAGGATAGAAGTAACGGAGCGATGGCGCACGTCGAAGGAAGAGAGGCCGCGCTCGCAGGCGATGCAATCGCTGTTTTGCGGGAAGAGCGTATCGAACCCTTGAGTGCGGATGCCGCTTGTATCGTCAATCGACTTGGAGAACGTATACGAGTTGACGACACTGAGTCCCTCGCCGAAACGTCGGGTGACTTTCAACGTGAACGCGTGGTATACGCCGTTGCCGCCATCGTCAACCAGTTGGATGACGCCGTAATTGAGGTAAGGGAGGCGCGACGCAACCGGCGTGGAGGCCCCGTTGCCCAGGTAACCGTAGGGGATGGCTTGGTTCGCGTCCTGGAAACCATAGAGATGATGGCTTTGGTTGCCCAGATAGCCGGCCTCGATCACAGTCCGCTGACCGAACTGGCGCTGCACATTGAGGAGGTACTGCATGGTGTACGAGGTGCGGTGGTCATAGGCCATCGCGTAGGCGTATGGCGGCGGAATCTGCGCAACGGCGCCGCTGCCGCCCGGAACGGCATTGCTGTAGAAAAGATTGGGCACGCCCACCGTCCCACCGTTTTGTCCGGAGGTTTGCGTCACGCGGCCCGCGATGTTGCGGGCCATATCGAAGTAGGCGTTGCCGATGTCCTGGTTGTAGAAAACGCCAACGCCGGCGCGGACCACCAGTTTGGTATCCGGCGACCACGAAATACCGACGCGCGGCGCCCAGTTGCGATAATCCGTCTGCATCAGCGCGTTGGGAAATGAGCCGTTGCTGCACACGGGCGCTGGCGAAGCCTGCGTGCCGGCCGCGCCGGTGGTGTCAGTCCAGTTGATTGCGAGCCCCTGGTACGGATTGCTGCACGTGCCCTGGCGCACAAAATACGGCCACTGCGATCGTGGCGCCTGTGGCCCAAAGTAAAGCGTCGGCAGGGCTACCGTGAAGTCATTCCCAAGCTGGTCGACCCACGGTGGAGTCAATTCGTAGCGCAAACCGAGAGACAGCGTGAGCTTGGGTGTGATGCGATAGGTGTCGTCGACGAAGGCTCCCACGGTATTGCGCCGATATTGGGCGCTGGCGATGGCCACCGCGACCGTAGACTGATAGAGATCGCCCAGCAGGAACTCGGCAAACGCATCCCCGCCAGTGTGAGTCGGGCTCTGGGTGGCGTTCGGCTGGAAGACGAAATTGCCGCGCGAGAACTGGTTCCCGACCTGGTTGAAGTTCTGACGGTTGAACTCGAAGCCGGCGCGGAACTGGTGCTTACCGCGGGTCCAGGAGACGTTGTCCACGAACTGCAGCGAGTTGTCCTGGATCACATACGGACCGTCGGTGTTGTCGCCGATGCCGCTGAACCCATCGCCATTGAGTGAAATGGCGGGAATGCCCCACGTGGCCGGATCGCCGGGATTCAGGCCCGGGATCGCCAGCGCTCCCACGGCATTGTTCGCACCCGCGGACAACGTACCTGTGGAATTGTAGATCCTCGTGTAGCCGAACCGCGCTTCGTTGACGAGCCGCGGGGTCAGTGTGCGGGTATTGGTCCCGAGGTACTGTTCGTAATTCGTCAGAATCTTGGCTCCGATTCCGCCCAGGCCGTTCGAGGATTGGTTTTCGTCGCCCCAGCTATAGCGGCCCGTCCATTGCGATTTGGATGACTCCACGAAGTCCATGCGCAGGGTAAAACCATCGCGGTTATTAGGGGCGCTTGTGACGAACGGGTAATTGTTGGTAGAGGTGGGCAACACGGCGGCCGCATAATAGTTGAGAAACTTCTGGGAGATCGGATCCAGCCGGTTGGCGGGGATCATGTTGCCCGGGAACGGCGTCTTCGCCGCTCCGGTAGCACCGCCAGTCGCCGGGTCGTAAATCGTGGCGGAAAAGGCGCTGAAGTCACCCTTTTCCTCAGCGGCCGTGGGCAGCGTGTAATTCGTCTGGCTGTGCGACCGCTGTGTCTTCCACTCGTCGTTCGCCATGAAGAACAGGCGATTCCGTCCGTTCACGATCTTCGGGATGCGCACGGGGCCATCCAGCTCGAACCCATAATCGTTCCACTTGAAAGGCGACTTCACGGGGTGGACGGTGCCGAACTGATAGGGGACGGCGTCGAACTTATCATTTCGCAGAAAATCGAACAACGCGCCGTGATACCTGTTGCCTCCCGATTTGGTCACGACGTTGATCTGGGTCGCCTGATGGCCGAACTCGGCGGGATAGATGCCGGTCTGCACCTTAAATTCCTGGATCGCGTCAATGGAGGGCAGGGTGACGTAGGTATTGAAATCGGGGTCGGTGTTATTCACGCCATCCAGCGTGTAGTAGTCAAACATGATCCGCTGGCCAGCCGCTGAGATCGATTGGGACGCGCGGTCGCCGCCCTGTCGAGAGCCGGCCTGGCCGGCGGAAGGTGAAAGCGTGTCGACGTTGGAAGAGAGCGCGACCAGGCTCAGGTAGTTGCGTCCGGAGAGCGGCAATTCCGTGAGCATCTTGTTTTCGACCACGGTCCCCATCGCCAGGTTTTCGGTCTGCAGAAGGTCCGCGGAAGCGGAAACCTCCACTGACTCGCTTACCTGTCCGATTTCAAGCGTGAGGTCCTGGCGGACGGTCTGCTGCACCTGAACTTCGAGATGGTTCGCCGCCGCGATACGGAAGCCGGGCCGCTCCGCCCTTAAGTTGTAGATGCCGGGGGAAACGGACGGGAAAGTGTAGTCGCCGTCTTCCGTGGAAAGGGTGTTTCGCACCGCATTGGTCGCCGTATTTACCAGGGTGACCGTGGCTGCGCCGACAGCGGCGTTCGAGGAATCGGTAATTCGCCCGGTTACCTGACCCAGGGTTTGAGCCGTGCCGGGAATAGCGGTCAGCACAAAAATCGCGCTAGTCCAAAATACACGAGACGCGAGGCCTCGGACGTGGTGGCGACGCATGCGGTCCTCCTCTTGAGAGTGATGTCGGATTGCGGACGGCAATCGTTCCCCTCAGGTCAAAAAACCGGCCGGTTCACCAGCTTATTCCGCCGGCGGCATGGCTTTGAGACGTAGACATCCCTCTGATCGTCGGTATGCTATCGCGCAACCCCGCCGGGCGATAGGTATCATACGGTTTACGTGTTAAAAGACCTGCCAAATCTTGAACTTAGGGGTCATGCTGCAGCCCGGTTGATTCCGCGGTTTAACGGTTAGCCAAGTGTCCTGAGCTCCCTCCCGGACCGCTCAATCAGGTGTGATATGATTGGCCCCAAGCGAGATGTGCGGGGGCGAAGCGACAGAACTCGACGAAGTCCGTGAGCAGGCTGTGCGGGCGGAACTCACCCATTTGCTGGAGGGTGCTTCCTTTCGGACCAGCAAGCGAAGCCGCGAGTTCCTCCAGTACATCGTTGAACACACCATTCACGGTCCGAGCGGATCTCTAAAGGAACGTTCGATCGGAGTGGATCTATTTCAACTCCCGCAGGACTTCGATCCTGGCCAGCACACGATTGTTCGCGTGACCGCAAACGAAGTTCGCAAACGGCTGGCGCAGCACTACGTCGCCGAGAACGGCAATCCTCACCCGGTGAGGATCGATTTGCCGGCGGGTTCCTACAGGGCCGGTTTCCGGTGGGAAACGCCGGTCGCCGATGCGGCTGCGGCAGACTCACGAGTCCCTGAGTTGCCGGTTGCGGAACCAGTCGTGGCCGTGCCGCAACTTCCTCAGCCACGGAGCCGCTTCATACGTACCATGGTCCCTTGGGCGTTGGCCGTCCTGGCAGTCGCCGGCACCCTGTCCTGGTCGAAGTGGGCAGGGGTCAAGCCTACCTCCGCCGAGACCGGTGCCGGAGCAGTTCCGGGCGCAACGGGTACGTTGTTCGCGGGTGATGATCTGCGGATGATCGTGGGCGCCGCGAATCCCTCTGTGGACCGTAGCGGACGGACCTGGGGCCCGGACCGCTTCTTTTCGGGAGGCTCGGTTCTGGTTCATCCGTCGGAACGAATCGTTCGCACTTTGGACCCCGATATTTATCGCCACCTGCGTCAGGGCGATTTTCGATATGCCATTCCCTTGAAACCGGGCTCTTATGAACTGCACCTTCACTTCGCAGAGACGGGCTTGGCGGACTTCATCAGCGCCGAATCGAGCGGCGAGGGGCAGCGCGTGTTTCACGTCTCCGCGAATGGAAAACGCCTCCTGGATTTCTTCGATGTGGTCGCTGATGCCAACGGCGTCAACACCTCCGATGAGCGGGTCTTTCGCAATATCTCACCGGACGAGGACGGGCTCCTCCACTTGACCTTTTCTCCGGTTAGAGGTACCGCGATCCTCAGCGCCATCGAGGTACTGCCGGTTACTTCAGGCAAAGTCAGGCCGCTCCGAATTCGTGCGGGTTGGACCGCTTCCTGGAAGAACTCCGCGGGGCAGGAATGGCAGGCCGACTCGTATTTCCTGGGCGGCAATGCCCTGGTTCGTCGTACCAATCCGGCTCAGGACAGCAATTCGGCGGCGCCGGAGATCGAGCTCTACACCAGCGAACGATGGGGCAATTTTTCCTACGCGCTGCCCGTCGCGGAAGGGAAATACCGGGTCACGCTGAAATTTTGCGAGGGCCACTACGGCAAACGGAACAGGGGCATGGGAGGCGTTGGCAGCCGCCTTTTCGACGTGTACTGCAACGGCGTCGCCCTGGTCCGCAACTTCGATATTTTCAAGGAGGCCGGCGGCGAAGGCCGGCCAATCGACCGATCCTTCTCCGGGATCCGGCCCAACGCTCAAGGCAAGATCAACCTCTCGTTCGTGCCGGTGGTGGGGATGGCATGCGTGAACGGCATCGAAGTCACCGAAGACGCCCGATAGCATTCGTGGTGTAGCAAAGAAGCTGGCACGGCCAAACCATTGAAAAAGTTCGAGATGCAAACATAACTTGCCTATACTCCGGATCCTGCAAATGCCCCTGCACCTAACAGCAGTTCTAACGGTTAATCGGGCGCTTCGCGGGGTGCCCCAAGCGCAGGCAAGCTGATGGACCGGTTCGAGTTGCGCCCGCCACACGGTACCAAACCTACCTCGGTGCTGCCTTCCGTGGCACGATACCCCAAATGGCGAGGTGGGAACTGTCTGGTGTACGCGATTCGATACCAAAAGACCGGCCTGGAGTGCGAGACCGTGACCCCGAGGGATGCCGGATTGTGATCCGGTTCCAGCAAGGAGTGCGCTTGCGCGCGGCATGCCGGGCCCTCTGAATCCTCAGCTCGAAATGGTCGCGCTGGACGCGTTTCCGGTCCGGGAGCCTGTTTCGAAGCGCGCCTATACGATCCTTCGGTTGCGGACCCGCTCGGGAGCCGTGGGTTATGGCGAGTGTGCGCGCATTTCCCAGGCGGACCTTGCGGCTTTGCGCGGCGCGATCCACGGGAAAGAGGCGAGCAGTTTCGAGACGATCCGGCGAGGTTTGACGGCCTCGCGCCCCGCGCTTGCCGCGCTGGATATGGCCATGCTCGACGCGCTCGGAAAATTTACCAATGCTCCGGTCTACCAGGTGCTGGGCGGCCCGACGAGAAACCAGGCGCGAGCGCTGGTGCAAATCGAAGGCGATACGGACGAAGCGCTGGCGGTCGCGGTCAGTCAGGCCCGGACGGGTGGTCAAAAGGCTTTCCTGATTCCGGTTCCGCAAACTGCAGCCCGCAACCACAGCGCTACTTTGTTATCCGCGACGCGGCAACGGCTCGACACGGTTCGCTCGGCGGCGGGGCAAGGCAGCGACTTTGTACTGGACGCAGGCGGGAGGCTCACTCCCGGCGACGCCTCCAGTCTTGCAGCGGCGTTCGAGCCGGCGCATCTGCTGTGGTTTGACGAGCCCTGCCAGCTTTCGAATCTGGCCGCGGCATACCGGATCGCGGCTGAGAATGTGACTCCGGTGGGTTTTGGACGGTTTGCAGAGGAAGCCGGAGTTTTTCAAGACCTGCTGCGCAGCGATGCCATCGACGTGATCCGCGCCGATATTGCCTGCTTCGGCATCACGCGGATTCGGCGAATCGCCGCGCTGGCGGAGACATACTACGTGGCGGTTGCTCCCTTTCACAACGGCGGGCCGATCGCGACTGCCGCCGCCCTGAACCTGGCGGCCAGCCTGCCGAATTTTTTCATCCAACAGTTGCCCCTGGCGATTGCCGAACAGGACCGCCAGATGCGCGCTCGGCTGGCGGGCGAGTCCGTTGAAGCGGTCAAAGACGGATATCTCCAACTGCCGCGCGGGCCGGGGTTAGGAATCCAAGTGAACGAAGCAGTATTCAGCGAATATCGGAGTACGGAAGAATGAACCGGCGTCGTTTTCTGACCGGTGCCGGTACGGTGGCGGGCAGCAAATTGATGGGAGCGCCAGAACGCCGTCCGTCGCTATCGTTCTGCGACTGCGCCATGCAATCCCAGACCGCGATGCCGCCCGGGGCGAACTCCCTTGCCGCTGTCGGCTCTAAAGTGAGGATCACAAACCTCAAGACATTCGGCGTGACCGTTCCCGGAGCGCCGCCCGATCGGCCGTACGTATTCGTGAAGCTGGAAACCAACGACGGGCTGGTTGGCTGGGGCGAGGGAACTTTGGAAGGCAAGGCCGGCTCGGTAATGGCCTGCATTAACGATTTCCGCGAGTTCCTGATCGGCGCCGATCCGATGCCCGTGGAGCACCACTGGCAGTCGATGTATGTCCATAGCTTCTATCGTGCGGGCCCGGTGATTGGTTCGGCGATTTCCGCCATCGATCAGGCGCTCTGGGACCTGCGCGGCAAGATCCTGGGAGTGCCCGTCTACAAGCTCCTTGGCGGCCCCAACGATCCGGAAGGGGTGCGGGGTTATTATGTCGCCAGCGCGCGGACACTCGACGATTTGAAGCGGCTGCGCGAGACCGCCCGCGCGCAAGGGATCACCGCATTCAAAGGGGGCCTGCCGGATTATTACGAATGGATTGAGACCAACGACAAAATAACCGATGCCATTCGCCACGTGCAGATGCTGCGCGAGGGGTTGGGCCCGGACATCGATATCGCAGTCGATTTTCACGCCAAGACCAGCCCCACCGTAGCATCGGTCATCATCAAGGAATTAGATCCGCTGGAGTTGCTCTGGGTCGAAGAGCCCTGCCCGCCGGAAAACGCCTGGGCGATGGGGCGCATCGCGAAGCGCGTGCGGACGCCGATTGCCACCGGCGAGCGCCTGGTGGCTGCTCACGGAGTGCGCGAAATCATCGAGCAGGCCGTGGTGGACATCGTTCAGACCGACGCCAACCACGTAGGCGGCATTACGGCGTTATGGAAGGTGGCCGCCATGGCAGATCTTTCGTCGATTTCGATGGCGCCTCATGCGTGCGAAGGGCCTATCGGGATGCTGGCCTCGCTCCATGTGGACGCATCGATTCCCAATTTCCTGATCCAGGAATGCTGCGGGCAGGCAGTCCCTCAGACACGCGATAAGGTTTGGGAGGAGTGGTTCGGATTCCCGGCAATGCGCATGGTGAATGGCAAGTACCCGCTGCCAGAGAAACCGGGTCTGGGCTTCGAGCTCACCGAGGACGCACTCAAGAAATATCCCTTCGCTGGTACGCGCCCGATGGCACGCGTTTTTCACCACGATGGATCAGTTGCGGAGTGGTAAATGCCGATCTCAATGCCGATCGCCGTCGATTGGCGTAAACCGCACCTCGTCCGCAGCGAGGTATTCGCCTTCCCGCGGGCCGGAGAACTGGATATAGGCGATGCGGCTGGCTTTCACGCTCATGGTGAAGATAGGGACCGGCTCGCCCGGGGCCTTCCGGTTCGGAACAGATTCGAGACTGGCGCGGTCGAGCACCTTACCTTCGGTGTCGAATGCTTCGAGCACGGCGGGTGTTCCGGTGGATCCCCAAAAGGAGACGGTAACGGAAGAGACCGGTTTCGGAAAAGTGGCGCGGACCGGAATCGGCTCGGTCGCCATCGCGCAGACGATTCCCTTGTGGCCGGTGGAAAGATGGGTGAAGAACATCAGCATGCCCTTCGCTTTCGTCTGCTGGGGTTCGCGAGCAAGCGTGAAGACTACGCCCTTCTCTTCCCATCGCGAGATGCGGTTGGCCTTGCCGTCGTCCAGCAGGGGAACGGCATTTTCGAAGTCCACCACGACTTCACTGGCGGACCAGGCGTAAGCGGCCGCGCCCAACAGCACCAGCACTCGTGGGGCGGCGATCATGCTTTCGTCATCTCGAGGCCTGACATGGTGCCCGTCGAGGAGGCGAACTTGCCGGCCTCGATTCCCATGCGCTGGAGCATGGAAACGAACAGGTTGGGAAGCGGATAGTTCTGGTTGCGGTCGAAGGCGAGGTGACCGGCGTGACGGAAGCCGCCGCCCGCCAGGAGCACCGGCATGTTCGACGTGGAGTGGGCATTGGCATCGCCAAGGTTCGAGCCGTAGAGGACCATGCCGCGGTCCAGCAGCGTTTCGCCGTTCTCCTGAACGCCTTTCAGCCCTTGGAACAGATCCGCTAGCAGGCGCATGTGCCAGGAATCGATGACGCGAAGCTGAGCCAGCTTCGCCTCTGATTTTCCGTGATGCGAAAGGTTGTGGTAACCGTCGCTGATGGTGGCGCCTTTGATCTCCACCACCGGGGTGCTGACGCTGTCCAGCATCAGAGTGACTGCCCGCGTGGAATCGGTTTCAAAGGCCAGGCGCACGAGGCGGTACATGTTTGCAACCTTCGCCATGTACTGCGCGGGGCTGGCGGGGTCCTGCGGTTCAGGCTCCTTCACCACCGGTTTTGGTTTTCGCTCCCAGCCCTTCGATTGCTGCAGGCGGTTTTCCAGTTCGCGGACGCTAGTGAAATATTGATCGAGACGCGCGCGGTCGGCGGCACCCACGCTGCGTTCGAGGTCGCGAGCCTGGCCGGCTACGGCGTCGAGAATGGAGCGGCCGGTATCGAGCTCGGCGATTTTGGCTTCGACTTCTTTGGGGCTGCCCTGGATGAACATCTGGCGGAATACACCGGCAGCGCTTTGTTCCGGCGGGATGGCGACGCCGTTACCCGTCCAGGAGAGCGAGCGGCTCCCCGTGTTGACGGCCAGCGTCAGGGACGGAAAGCGCGTCTGGTTGCCGATGCGCTCGGCGATGTATTGGTCGAGCGAGATGGTGTTGCGGAAGGAACTGCTTGCCGGGTGCGGGGCTGCCGTGAGGAAACTGATGTCAGCCGGGTGTCCACCATCCACATTGGGGTGCGAAACGCCCGAAAAGACCGTGAAGTCCTGGCGGTAGTCCTGAAGAATTTTGAGGTAGTTCGAGGGCGTATAGCCGGCGCCGCTATCGGCGGGGAAGAACTCGCCCGGCAGGAGCCCAAGGTTATTGCAGACGGCGAGCATGCGGCGTGGCCCGGCGGTGGACTGTGCGCGTGCTGTCGCCGGAAACATCGCGCGCAGAAGCGGGAGCGCCATGCCGACCCCCACGCCTCGCAGCATCGTCCGGCGAGAGATAGTGCGATCGGGACGTCGAGTATATCTGGTTGTCTTCAACATCTTTTGCCCGTCATTTGTTGCGGAAAAGATCGCTCTCTACGATCGCATGCACGATGTCGCGGGCTCCGTAGCCGGAGCCGCGGCTTTGTTCGAGGATTCCGTCTGCCTCTTTGCGATCCGAAAAGCCGACCGGCGCGCCCGTACCGTAGGTGACAAGCTGGCTGACGAAGTTTCGTGCCACGCTTCGCTCCTCGTGATCGAGCAGGAGCTGTTTGAATTCGCGAATACCTTGGAATGTGCGGCCATCGGTAAGCGCGCCGGCGGAATCCACCGGCAGTCCGTAGTGGAAGGCGAACGGCTGACCCGAAAGGCCGATACCCGATTCCGGCTTGACACTCTCGGCGAATGCGCGATAGCGGTCGCGCCAACCGCCCATGACGTCGAAGCTCTCCAGCGCGAATCCCGGGGGATCGATCTTACGATGGCACGAAGCGCAAGTTGGATCGGCGCGGTGCCGATCGAGCTGCTGACGGATCGTGACCGCGCCTCGGATATCCGGCTCCAGAGCCGGCACGCCCGCGGGCGGCGCAGTGTGGAATCCGAGAATGCGTTCCATGATCCAGACGCCGCGCAGGACCGGCGACGTCGTGGTGCCGTTCGCCGTGACCTTCAGGACACTCGCCTGCGTCATGATTCCGCCGCGGACCGAATCTTTCGGCAGCGTGACCTTGCGCATAGCGACTCCGTTGACGCCGGGGATGCCGTAATGTTTCGCGAGTCGCTCATTGAGGAAGGTGAAGTCGGAATCGACGATGGTGCGCGCCGGAAGGTTCCGGTTGAACATCTCGTGTACGAACAGTCGCGTTTCTTCGACGGCGGCGAGCTTGAGTGGATCGTCGAGTTCGTAATCGTTGTAAAGCGTAGTGGAGGGGGAGCTATCGTCGATCTTGCGGAGGTCGAGCCAGTAGTCGGTGAACGCATCGATGAACCGGCGGGACCTTGGGTCATTGAGCAGACGATCGGTTTGCGCTCGCAGGATTTCGGCATTGCGGAGCCGCCCTTGCACTGCTAAAGCACGGAGCTCGGCGTCCGGCGGGGAGTTCCAGAGAAATAGAGAGAGGCGCGTGGCGAGGGCGTAATCGTCGAGCCGGCCGGGCGCTTCCTGGACGTACAAATAGCCCGGCGAGCAGAGGATCGCGGTGTAGGCGGAGATCAGGGATTGCGTGAAGCCGTGGCCGAGTTGGAACTGCTGGTTGAAGAGCTCGACGAATCGCCTGGCGTCTGCCTCTTCGACCGGCCGGCGGTTCGCTCGCGCGAGGAATGCACGGATCAGGCGCTCGGCTTCATCACGCGGATGGTCACTGGCGACCTCCACCGCGACATCTTGCATTCGCGGGCCGAAGCGGCCGCGTCCTCCGCCTCCGTCTGAAGGTGAAGGCGGCGGAGCGAGCGTCTGAACCGTGATGCCGCCCGTTTCCCCTTTTTCGAGGCGGCGCATCGGTAGATCGCCGAACATCAGGCGGTAGCCCGCCGCCGGGTTCTCGTCGTAGAGCGGCCCTTCGACTTCGAGCCACTGGAAGGCGACGCCCGGCATGCCGTCTTGGCGCGCGAGCGGGTTGACATACTCCTCCTCGCTCCCATTGACGCGGGTCCGGAAAAGCCGCATGGCGTCGGTCTGGATCACTTCGTTCGGACTGAGCACGACTTCCACCTCGCGAACCGATGGTTCGGGCGTGAAATCGAAAGCGGCCAGCGGGCGGGATTGGCCGGAGCTCTGCGCGTAGACGCCGATCGGTTCGTCGCGCCGGCCGGTCCAGACTTCGTCGGGATTGGGCCGGTGGTAAGTGGGTTGATACAAGTAAGCCACCTTTTCAGGTCCGAACCCGGTGAAGTTCCAGTGGTCTACGCCGCCGCCGCTTACCCAGATGGTGTAGCCTTTCACTCTGAGGCGGTAACGGCCCGCCGCAGGGATGCGGAAACTGCTCCAGCTAAAGCCTCCGGCATCGGAGAAGATGCTGGAGACGCGTCCCACGGCTTCGCGCTCCTTCGTCTCCGGGTTCGAAATCGGGGCGCGGCCGGCACGAATCTCGGGCTGAGCATGCGAATCGAGAACCGGAAAATTCAATCGGTCGGTGCGGGTGTTGCCCTCGCGCGGCCGGTAGTTCTGCAGCGTACGCTCCTGGCGCGCGTAGATGCGCGTGGTGGTCGTCGGCGGCTGAACGAGTTTTGCGGCCATGGCTTCCCGCAGGGTGTAGTCGGCGGTACTCATGTAGCGGGCGAGTTGAACATGCGATACGTCGAGCGCCCCACCGATTTTGTTATAGCGCCAGGCTTCCCCGTCCTGTGGCAATTTGGATTTGATCTGGACCCAAGGCACGTCGAGGAGGTCGCGTAGGGCGTTCTCGTATTCGTAGGCGTTGAGGCGCCGCAGTCCGGCGCGGCCGCGCTCGGTAGCGACGCTGCGTTCGTATGCGGTTAGCGCGTCGCTCAGGCCATTGACGAATTGGGCGACCGATTCGGCGGGCGGCCGTGGAATCGGCGCCGGCGGCATCTCACCCGCGGAAACCCGGTCATGAACTTTCACCCAAGTGGCGAAGTTATCGGGGTCCGCAGGTTCGTAACTGAGCTTGCTGAGGTCGAGTCGTGCGGCTGGGGCGGAGGAGTTGTGGCAGCCGGCGCAGTTTTTCTGAATGAAGGCGCCGGCAAAGGGTGGCGTAGCCCCCTCACCAATCGCGGCGAAAAAACCAGTTGCGAGGAAGATGGACGCCGCGAGGATCCGGTTCTGCTCCATGGTTACCCAACCAGTATATATAAAGTTCGGGAGATGAACCAAACCCGAACCTCTAAGGTTTGCGGCGGTCAAGGCCCGTCCTGACCGTTGCAGATTTCGCGCAGTGAATCGGCACGTCCGAGTTGACAGAACAACATGGAGACGAACTGTGTCCAGCAAGTAAAGCCCTTGGCGTCACGCTCTGCGGTCTGCGGCGTGCTTTTTTACGAGTGCGGCGAACTCGGTGCGGGGAAAATGCTGGAGCAGTTGATTGAAGAGGCTTGCGACTTGTACGATTGGATTGCCTCCTGTGGGCAGCGTTTGGCGAGGCTCCCAGCCAGGAATTGCTCGCCAACGTCAATTATAGGAGGGCACTCATTCTATTTCAGAACTGCAAGAACCTGTTTTGGACAAGAGTGCGGCAACATCGGATCAATGCGGGCGATTCTTCTTATCGGGCTCCGCAAGCCGGCCCCTGCACCTGGAGGCTTCGCCAGTCCGACCTGGTCACGCAGAAAGCAGAATTCACTGGTAGATCAGAGGGGTGCCCGCTCTGCCCGCCTCATTTCCACCGTTCTGAATCAATTTAAGTTCAGAACATCACCGTCGTCTCGGCGCCCAATTGCCGGTCGCCTCTAAGCCCGTTCCGGGGAAGTCAGTGTAGCCTCGGGATAGAAACCGGCCGCACCGTTCTTGTGCGACTCTCTCAGCTTTCTAACTTCCTCCGCGGCACGCTTACCAGCCAGAAAAGCGTGATCGGAATTGTAGTATTCCCACTCGCTGTAACGGCCGGCCAGGATGATGCCCTGCTCTGCGAGCCAATCCCGAATCTTGCGCACCGCGGTCGCCCGCCCATGGTCGTAAACCACATAGGCGTACGGCAGTTCGCACTGAGCCGTAGCCCAAATCGGGTCATCTTCGGCGAGGAGACCGACGCGCCGGCAGTCTTCGATGCAGCGCTGCACCAAGTCGTCGCCGTCGCAAGGTAACGGCTTGTGGGGTGAGTGCGTGATTTCGCATGTCAGTCCGAAGCCTCCGGGCGGATTGCAGTAGGGACTGGCGTTCCCCTGGACGAAGATGCGATGAAATACCGTCTCTTCGGGATAGTAGATCCAGTGCTTCTCGGTCAACTTCTCACGCCCGACGCCGATATGTACACACCGCACTGAGACATGCCGGAGTTGAGCGGCGGCCGCACGAATCGCCGCGGGGGCCTCGTCGCCCATCTGGCGGATCAACACAGGCAGCGGCATCGTGCTGATCAGATGCTCGTAGCGCACGGTGCTGCCATCGTGCAGCATAACCGTGTGCCGCGACGGGTGCACCCGTACGACACGAATTTGCGTTCGCAAGCCTCCTTTCAGATATGGCAGCCAGGCATCCATCAGGCTCTGAAAGCCGCCGCGCAGCGGGTAGCCGAATCGCGCATTCGGACCCATGGGCTTAGGGGCGGGAGACAGTGCGCCCTCGATCATCTCCTCGAGATCAGGCATGGGGACGCGTCCGCCCAGCCACGAGGTTTCCATTTCGCGCAGCGGCACCGCCCACAACTTCTGGTTGTAAGGGATGGCAAAGTGCCTCGCAATCCCTGAGCCCCAGACTCTGTAGATGAACTCCTCAAAATTGGCGGGCTCCGCCAACGGAGCGATGGTGGGCTGCTTTTGGCCTAGAGGCACGGCCGCCTCCATTATGCCGTCGGCACAGCAGTCAGTCAGTTCGGTTTTGCAAGAGGCGCTCGTGCCGTTGGAACCGTTCGCGTGGCCATTGGTCTTGCCGGCAGCCTTGGGTCGATTCAGCGAACCGTAGCGCGCCTCGATTGCTCCCACAATGCACTCCTTGATTACGTTTGACGGTAATCCATAGAGCGACCCCTGGAACGGATAACGCGTGTAAACGTTCTTACTGTAGATCCAGGCCTCGCGATCCTGCCAATGCACGTTGTCGCCTAACAGCATTTGGTAAAGCTGGTGCACATACGGGTTGCCTGAGAACATGATGTGGCCGGCATAGTCGAATGTGAATCCGGCCACTTCGATCGATCTACACCATCCGCCCACCCGGCTATTCTGTTCGAGCAGCAGTGAGTCTTCGCCGAGGTGGAAGGCCGCGCTGAGACCGGTCGGACCCGCGCCCACCACCAAGGCGCTTACGTCTGTACGCGCGCCGGAATGTTTCGATCGGGCAACGCCGGTGATGAGGTCATCCATACGGGCGACCGTCGAATCCCACGAGGTCCGGTTGAGCACTTCCCGCATACGCGCTTCGCGGGCAGCGCGTTCTTCGTTGCTGGCGTTCAAAGCACATTCGCAGGCTTTAATAAATTCTTCGGTAGTTTCCCCCAGATAGACGATGTCACCGTAAGGCTCAGCAACATCCGTGATCGGTGTGCTGACGATCATTTTGCGCGCGGCCATGAATTCCAGAGTCTTGGTGGGGCTGATGAACTCAGTAGCCCGATTGCGCGCGAAAGGCATGATGCAGACATCCCAACCCGCCAGGTAGGCAGGAAGCTCCGCGTACGACCGATGGCCGAGATAACGGATATTGGGATTGCGGGGAAGCGTCGCGGGATCGATCTTGACCACCGGACCGACTATCACGATCTGCCATTCCGGGTGAGCGTCGGCGATTGCCTTCAGGAGTTCGAGATTCATGCGTTCGTCGACAACGCCGTAGTAGCCGAACCGCGGATGTGGCAAAGCCGCCTGATCCTCGGCGTCCTGCCGGCCATCGGCGACCGGCGCAAAGTGGCTCACATCGACGCTGCTGGGAAAGCAATAGACCGACGGATGGAGATCGTTCTTCGCGCGGTATAGGCTCGGACCGCCGGTAAATACAAGATTGGCCCTTGCGAGTAGTTCTCGCTCCCGGGCCAGCAGTTCCGGAGGGGCGCCGAGAAATCCGGAGAGTTCGTCCATGCAGTCGTATACGATGGCACGCGGCTTCAGATCCGCGGCGACAGGCAGCGCCATCGGTGTGTAGAACCACAGGAGGTACTCTTGGAGTTGCTGTTGCTCCACCAGTTCGCGCATCAGTTGCCGGAGATAAGGTAGCTGATCGTCGTGAAAGCCAGCCGCCGAACAAGGGGTATGAGGGCGGCAAACCACAAGGTTAGGATGAGGCTCATGGAATTGCCATTCCAGGCGCGCAGAGCCGCTGATGACAGGCTCCTCAATAAAATAGATGCGGTGGGATTTTGCGAGCCGCGAGAGTAAGTGCTGCGGTCTTTGAAGAACGAAATCCCAACGAAGATGCGAGAACGTAATGATGGCGATGAAATCTTGCATTTTGTTTCTCCTGCCTCAACTGAATCGACAAATGCCTGAGGGCGGGCGTGCGGATGTCTCCCTCCATTGCAGTCGGTGAGCCACTGCGCGTGTCGAGACAATTACGCCAAGTTACTGGCAGCCTGAGTGGAAGCTAGCAGTCTTGGGAAAACCCATTCCAGGCCACGGATAAACACAGATCAAAGCTGATAACTCCTTGTTTTCTATCTGCGTCCATCGGTGCTCATCGGCGGCTAACCCTTTTCCGCAAACTGCTAGGGAACGATGCTCTGTGCCCGCCGAAGCGCGCGAGCATACTTCTTATTCAGGAGGCGATGATAACTGCCGCTTTCCCTTGCTTCCATGTCCCACAATCCGCAGTTGTGCCAGTGCGTCGAGTCTTCCCAATCGAAGCGGTCGAGGATGGGGTAGAGGCAGACGCCTTCCAGCGGAACGCCGTTACGCAACGCCAGGTAGGCCTCAACGGAAATTTCGTCGAGCCATGGTGCGCGCCCGATTCCGTAATGGCTGGTTTCGGCGATGAAGATGGGCCGTTTGTATCGATCGTAGACTCCTGCCAACAGGCGATGGAGCGGCATCCATCGCGGATCGTCGGAGCCTTCATCCCAATGCAGCTTCCGTCCGCCCGGGACTTCCCACTGATTGGCCGCGTAAAAGTTGACCCCCACAATGTCCAGGTAGCAATCCGCTCCGCCCACTTCCGGCGCCAACCGTCCCGCCAGCATGTCCCACGCTTCAAACTGGCTGTTGCGCTGTGCCAGCGCGGGCTCGACATGGAACGGGTCGTCGGCCGGCGGAACGTTGTGGATCAGCGGTTCGGGTGAAACAATACGGGCTCGGGAATCCTGCCTGCGAATCGCATCGATTGCAGCCAGGTCCGCGCGCACCAGTTGTCTCTTCAGTTCATCGCCGCGTCCCCAGGCGTATGGAAACATCAGATCGCGGGTGGCTGCCCAGGTGAAAAACGAGATCTCATTCATCGGCGAGTAGAACGGCACTTCGTCGCTATGTTCGCGATGAATCCGCGCCGCCTCCCCTGAAAATCGGGCGAACCGGTCGACGAACTCCGCGGAAAAAATGTCCAGTCCGTCGGGCCACCCGTAGTGAAACAAATCCCAGATCACCTGGATATTTCTATGGCGCGCGGCTTCCAGCATGGGGATCCACGACGACCAGTCATACCTGCCGCCGTGGTCGATGAGGTGCCACCGCAGGCCATCCCGCGCCGTCAGTAATCCCACCTCCCGCAGACGCGCATAATCTTCGTCGCAGCACGCGTCGTGCTCCAGCGAGGCCGTCATATCGAGACGAGTGCCCTTGGAATTGAGATGCGTCGAGCACTCAAAACCAGCCATCCAGAACGAGTGGAACAGCTTACTAGGGGTCATGGGTCGTGTCGTGATCTTCCGGGGTGACCACGTACTGCGTGCGCTGTTGCCGCATCAGCCGCTCGCGCCATTCCCATTCCAACTGATAGTCCCTCGGGGTCTGCGGTCCGCGCGTGGCCAAGGCGATCGAATCCAGCGGAATTTTGGGTGTCCGATCGGCGAACAGGAGCCCGTTCGTCTCCTGGTACGTGTCCGTGAATTGGGTGTAGCAAAAGCCCGCCAGGGCCGGCAACGAGCGGACTGCGCGCAACAGGTTCAGATATCGGTTCCCAAAGTCTTCCGCATTTTGCGCGCGCGAATAACCCCACGTACCGGCACTCTCGTGGGAGTAGGCGATGCCGCCGAACTCGGTGATCATGATCGGCTGCTCAGAGTGCTGGCCCTCCAGCGCGAGCACTCTTCCGGCCGGCCGTTCGCGCTTGAAAAGCTGCGGGATATCGCTCACGCCATAACGCGCCGCAATCCGATCGGGCCGGTCATCATAGTCGTGGATGCCGATGATGTCGGTGGCCACGCTCTCCCATCCGTCGTTGCCCACGACGGGTCGCGTGGGGTCGAGAGTTTTCGTCAGGTGATACAAGGCCTGCACGTAGTGGCGCTGGGTCGGGCTGCTGGGCAAATCGGGCACACCCCACGATTCGTTGAACGGCACCCAGGCCACGATACAGGGGTGATTCACGTCGCGCGACACAATTTCCAACCATTCGCGCGTCAATCTATGGATCGAAGCGCCAGTGAATCGGTAGGCGCTGGGCATCTCCTCCCATACCAACAGTCCG
This sequence comes from Bryobacteraceae bacterium, assembly GCA_035295745.1. GTDB lineage: Bacteria > Acidobacteriota > Terriglobia > Bryobacterales > Bryobacteraceae > JAIQFL01. The sequence goes on from DATGIL010000090.1 coordinate 190,789, forward strand.
ACCCGGTCGGCCCAATAGAGGTATCGCGGACTCTCAATCTTCTGGTGCTTTCGCACACCATTGAAACCCATCGCTTTGGCAAGTTGGATGTCGCGGAGGTAAGCTTCGTCGTCCGGTGCGGTCAGTCCGGATTGCGGCCAGTAGCCTTGGTCGAGCACCATGCGCAGTTGATACGGCCGGTTGTTGAGGACCAACTTCTCGCCCTCCACGCCGATCTGGCGCAGGGCGGTGTAGCTCTCCAGCGCGTCCACGGTTTCGCCGTCCGGCGTTTCCAATCGGATGGTGGCCTGGATGAGGGTGGGAGTCGCCGGACTCCACAAAAGTTCGTTCCTATAGTCGTCGATCCCTGGATCGGAGAGCGCAATGCGACGGTGCACTTCGCCGGCGATCACGGCATAACTGTCGTCCGCGAGCAAACGGCCGCTGCTCTGGAGCGTGATGCGGCAGCGCAGGTTGTCGCACGGCCGTCCTTTGAGCCAGGTTTCAAAGCCGATTTCCCAGCGTTCCAGATTCGGCGTCCAGCGCAGCGCACCGAGGTAAGTTTGCGGCACGACTTCGAGCCACACCGTCTGCCAGATACCGGTCGTCCGCGGATACCAGATGGAATGAGGATGAAGCTGCCAATCCTGTTTGCCTCGCGGCTTCGAAAGATCCGCGGGATCGTCTTCTGCCTGCACCACCACGGTTTGGCTATCGCCAGGGACGAGAAATTCGGTGATGTCAACGGTGATTGGAGTGAAGCCGCCTTCATGGGTTGCCGACAACTGCCCGTTCAGCCAGATGCGGGACGAATGGTCGATCGCGCCGAAGTGCAACATCAGCCGGTCGCCAGGACGCATTGCAGGGGTGACGAATTGTCGGCGGTACCAGCAGGCTTTGTAGAAGCCCGTATCGCCAATGCCGCTGGCCTGCGTCTCCGGCGAAAACGGGACCAAAATCGAGGTGCGGAAATCGGGATCGTTCGGCGCTCGCCACGAGGCGTTTGCATCGAGCGAAAACTCCCATAATCCGTCTAACGACCACCAACTGGACCTTTCCATTTGCGGGCGGGGGTAGGGTGGCTTGGCCTTAGGTTCCAAGTGTCTGCTGAATGCACTTGGCGGGCCATAATCGAATCGTTTGGGATCTTACGATGCACTTAGCATTCGTAACGGTTGTGACAGATACCGCCGCCGGACTCGACTAAGATTAAGATATCGCTATGGAAAATACTCCGGGAACCGCTTCGCAAACCTCGGTGCGATCGCTGGACCTGCTGGGCGAACTGGGAAGGGCTACCACGGCTTACCATGAAGCAGGACCAGATCGCGTAGAGAGTGCCCGCGAGGAATACGAAGCTGCCCTCCGCAACTTCAAGTGCGAATATCCACCGCAGTGGTCCGAATGAGGCTTCCCGCAGCGCTAGCCGGGTAGATTCGCGGTCAAGCCGTGCCCAAGCCCATTGGTCAAACTGCCTTTTCAGGTGAGTCTGTTCAGCCTGGAAGCGCGGCGGATAGCTGCGATGGCTGGCACAAGTCGCCCGAATCCGACACATCCGTTTCTGAAGTTGTGATGGAGCTCCCCATAACGGATAATGATCTCGGAGAATCATCGCAATGTTCACGCCAAAAGGAAAGTTCGGCTGGTACGAGTTGATGACAAGCGACCCGAAAGCCGCCGGCAAGTTCTACTCTGACGTTGTTGGCTGGAGTACCAGGGAGATGCCGGCTGATGGCGGCCCCCCATATACTACGTTCAATCTTGGCAACGTCGGCATGGCGGGAATGTTAACGATTCCTGGTCACACCGCCTGGATCGGCTATATAGGCGTCGGCGACGTCGATGCCCATATCGAAAAGATCGTCGAAGCCGGCGGCAAGCTATGGAGACCAGCCGCCGACGTCCCTGGCGTTCTCCGCTTCGCCGTCATGTCTGATCCTCAGGGCGCCGCCATCGTGGTCTTCACTCCCCACCCGGAAATGCCGTGGCCGGAACGTCCCGCACCACCCACCCCCGGTACCATCGGTTGGCACGAACTCTACACAACGGACCTCGAAGGTGGGTTTGAGTTCTACAGCAAGCTCTTTGGCTGGACTAAGGTCAGCGATATGGACATGGGGCCGATGGGCATTTATCGCATCTTCGACGAGGGGGACCATAAACAAATGGGCGACGGCGGCATGATGACCAAAGCTCCACAAATTCCGGTGTCTTGTTGGAATTTTTACTTCAATGTCGATTCCATCAACGCAGCCATTGAACGCGTCAAAGCCGGCGGCGGGAAGATCATCAATGGTCCGATGCAGGTACCCGGGGGCAGCTGGATTATTCAGGGGCAGGACCCCCAGGGTGCGATATTCTCTCTCGTCAGTAGCAATGAATGATGGCCTTTTACGTCAGTTTTGTTAACTTCCCTGCGCACTAATCAGGAAATGGCAGGCTGAAGAAAGGCCGAAGCCGGCATCGCGGAGTCGATCGGCAAAGTTGTGTCAAACTGCGCACGCGCCAGACCCGCCGCAGTTTAAGACCAGCCTGCGCTCGTGTTGGCCTTGGGGAGTTCTAGCGTGGCGGCGGTGCGGACCGGTGGTACGCTGATCCCGTGCGCTACCTGCCGTTGATCCTGATCTGCTGCTCTCCGTCGCTGGCGGACAACCCGAAAAACCTGGTCCGCGATCCGGGTTTCGAAGCGCGATCAGAAGCCTGGATGCCGGCCGGCGATCCGCAGGGCAGCGCTCTCGACTCGGCCGTCGCCCATTCCGGAAAATCGTCTGTGCGGCTGACCGGATCGAGTCCGAAGTCCACTACAGGGGTACACCAGTCGATCGTTTTTGACCCACCGCTCAAACGCCCGCTGCATGTCTCGGGGTGGAGCAAAGCGTTGGCAGCCGAGATTTCCGGAGCTTGCGTGATTGTCGTCCAGGGACGCTACGACGACGGGACCGTTTTGCCGCAGCAGGACACCTCGTTTCCCGCCGGCACGCACGACTGGCAATACGCCGAGATGGTTGTGGAAGCCGCCAAACCCTTAAAGTCGATCGAAGTGATCGCAGTCCTCGCGCAGGGTAAGGGCACGGTTTGGTTCGACGATATCGAAGTCGCGCTGGTTCCCTTTGCGTTTCGCGGAGTTCATACGGCCACAGGTATCTTTGGCGGAGCGAGCGTCAGTGTCGCCGGCGATCTAACTATTGCGGGCAAGTGGAAGGTTGAACTCACCGGCGCGGCGGGCGTCGTGGTAAGTAGTACATCGGGAGACCGGGCGCCAGTGATTTTCAACTGGGCCGGCGCGAGTGCGGGCGATTACACGCTGCGCCTTTCCGCGATTGCGGATGCCGATGGCGAGCGCATCGAGCAGGCACAGAAGGTGAGCCTGAGAGGCGCGGACCAGCCGCGAGCCTACGCCGCCTGGATCGAGAACAGCATGAAGCGCGTGCTTCCGCAGGCATTGCCGGATTCGGCCGCGCCCCCGTTGCAGGTGCGCATCTCGCTCGCCGGAAATGAGTACGAGAGCTTCCAGATTTGTTTGCTGGGAGCGCCAGGGAGAGAGATCAGGAACGTTCGGATCGAGGTGAGCGATTTGCGCTCTGCTTCAACGGGCGCGCGTATTCCGGCCTCGGAAATCGAGTGGCAGCAGGTCGGATTCGTGAAGATTGAACGCTTGCGCAAGTCGACGGCGAACGAAGGGGCCTGGCCGGGATGGTGGCCGGATCCGCTCCTGCCTGTTGAGAAATTCGACCTGACATCCGGATTCACGCAGCCGGTCTGGGTGACCGTCCAGGCCCCGGCTGGCACACACGCGGGTGAATATTCCGGAACTATTCGAGTGCTGGCAGACGACCGGCCGCGGCCGCCGGTTTCGGTGTCGGTGCGCGTGCAGGTTTACGGCTTCGAGCTTCCGCGCGAAGGCCACTTGAAGACGGCGTTCGCGCTCATGAACGGCTACCTCGAAAAAATCTACGGTAAGCCGCTGACCGCCCAGCGTCGGCGGCAGTTCGGCGATTTTCTCCTGAAGCATCGCCTCAATCCCGACGACATTGCGCGCACGGACCTGCCCGAAATTGACGATCTGCTGCACTTCAACTCGCTTGGGTTGAACGCGTTCAACATTGCCAGCCTGGTGCCCGAGCGGGGGAATCGGACGTGGGTACCCAATGCCGAATTGAGCGACTACACGCCAAGCTTCATGCAGCATCTGGTCGACCGGCTGGACCCTTATATATCGAAGCTTCGCGACGCCGGCTTGATTCGCAAGTCATACATTTACACTTTCGACGAGCGCGACGCCGAATTCTTTCCCGTGATGCGCGAATACTTCGGTATGGTCAAACGGCGCTATCCGGAGGTGCATACGATGACGACGTCGCACATCGCGCTCGATCCCAAGGTGCTGCGAGATCTGAACGTCGACTGGATTGTCCCACTCACTTCCTGGTACGACTTCGAGAAAGCCGAGGCGTGCCGCCGCGCAGGTCTCGAAGTTTGGGGGTATGTCGCCGTCGGTCCCAGAGAACCATACGCGAACTTCATGGCTGACGACCCGCTCCTCGAGGCGCGCGTACTTTGGTGGCAAATCTACCACCAGAAGATGGATGGCTTTCTTTTCTTGGGAGTCAATATCTGGGAACGCCGCGGCAACACCAATCCGATTGATCCGGGTCAAGGGCCACTGCTGGAGTGGAGCATCACCACCGGCAAGCCGCAAGACGAGCAGGTGTTGCAGGAACTGCACGGGGATGGGCAGTTGGTGTATCCCGGTAAAAACGGCCCCATCGGCAGCATCCGACTGGCGAACATTCGTGATGGACTGGAAGATTACGAGTACTTGTGGCTGCTCGCGCAGAAAGACGGAGTCGAAAACGCACGGCAGTCATGTCAGCCGGTGACGCGAAGTCTCACCGAGTTCACGCAAGATCCGACGGCGGTTTATGCGCAGCGCGACCGGATCGCGAAACAGATCACAGTTCGCTGACACGCGTGGGGCTTTTACTTCCGTGGTCCAACGATTCATCGGGTACCTCTTCGAAATCCCCCCACCTCGCTGCCGGCGGGCTGAGCGACCGCCCGAAACGGGCTCGGTCCGTTGCCAAGGTCAAGCCGATTACTCTTGCCCGTTGCGCCACCACCGACGCAGGCTTCCCCCCAACGCGTGGTTGGACGGCAACGTCTCGTTTTGCGTGCCCCTGCCAAACGAGTTCGCTTGCGCTCGGCCAGGCTCATCCTGGGCTACCACGCGAAAGCATGGGACGTCCCTTTTTTTAGCAGCCCGCAGCCGCTTCAGTTACGCTCAACCTGTTCAATGGCCTTCGCGAAATCGCCAGGAGAGCGGATCACCAGCGTCTTTCCCTTGAGCCTTCCGACCGCGCGCGTGATCACGTCAGGAAACGTAGAGGGCTGCGGAAAGATCGAACGGTACTGCAGATAAAAAAAACGCGGGCCGCCGTTCGCCGGTCTTTCCAACTCGTCGGACGGCACTTTGTCGGTGAAGCGCGACATCGGGCCCATAAACAGCACGACGTCCGACGGGGCCTCGGCAGTGAGTTCGGTACGGATCAGCTCGCTGAGGAGGTCGATGTGGCCACTGCGGTTCCGCAGAACGTCATATTGCACTTTTCCCAGTTCGATCCCGTCAATCGATTGCGCCACGCGATCCATGGACTGCCGCACGAAATTCTCGTCGCGATACAGCTCTCTCTGCTGATCGAGATTGAAGACGATCAGACGGACGGAACGAGCGGGCAACCGGTCGAGCAGCGAAGAGAGCGTGCCCAGCAGCATGACGCGATCGCGTCCGCCGACCCGGGTCCGTCGCGGCGACACGGGCGCGGCATGCATCAGGATTGTGAGCCGCACGGGCGGCGCATCATCCTTGGCATTCGGAGTACGCGGCGCTCCCCGCAAGGCCATGTCCGCGACCGTCGCGGGCGGGATTGCCACCTTGACCATCCGCTCGCCGTGGGTGAGTTTCACGTCGATGCTCCAGCTTTTGCGGCAGACGCGACCAGTGTCGTCCGACAACTGGATGGCGGCGCGATAGCGGCCTTCCCCCAGCAGGTATCCGCCGCCGAACTCCATCTGAGTTTTGGTGGGAGGAATTTCGGGAAGCCGCATTCGCGCGGCAAGGTACACTGGTTTGCCATTGCCCTGCTCGGGCGTAATGCGAGCGAGCGAGACCCAAAAGTGCCCCTTCCCGCGGTATTGGACCAAAGGCACGCGAACTACGTAGCCCGCCTGGAATCGAAAGCTGAAGTTCAGCGCGGGCTTGATGGGAATGACTTGGCACGCCAGCGGCGGACCGGCTAACGGTCCCTCGAAGTTCATCATCGACGGAGTGAGCCTGGCTGGGTCGATGAGACTCTGCGCCGCCAATGGCGTTGCCGCCAGCAGTGCCACAATCAGCATCCGGTGCATTGCCTTCTATTATCACCGGCAGTGACGCCGCGGGCATTTCCGATAAAATAGTGCTCGAACATGAAACATCTGTATCTGGTATTGGGACTCGCGGCGGCACTGGCACCCGCTGCTCTCGCGCAGAGCAACCCCTTTGAGGGCCGGTGGGATCTGACCGTCACCACATCCCGCGACACCTATCCCGATTGGATCGAGATCAAAGAGGCCGGCGGCCATCTCTCGGCGCTGATTCAACCGCGGTCCGGCAGCGCGCATCCGGCAACCGACGTCAAACGGCAAGGCTCTCACTTGACATTGACGCAGAGCGCCGCGACCGAAAAAGGACCCGCCGTGACCTGGGATCTGGCGATCGAAAGCGACCACCTCACGGGCACCAGCAAGCGTGGCGACACGGTCCAGGGGCAACTGGCAGGAGTCCGCGCTCCCGCATTGAAGCGCCCCATGCCCGCGCAGTGGACCGCGCCTGAACCCATTTTTAACGGCAAGGATCTGACCGGTTGGGAGCCGATCACACCTGCCAACAATCACTGGGTCGTCAAAGACGGAGAGCTGGTCAACCAGGAGCACGGTTCCAACCTGCGCACCACACGCAAATTCGACGACTTCAAGTTACATATTGAATATAACTGTCCAGATAAAGGCAACAGCGGCATTTATCTGCGCGGTCGGTACGAAGTTCAAGTGGAGTACGAGCCGGTGGATGAGAACGACGACTACCACTCGATGGGGGCGATCTACAGCTTCCTGAAACCTGCCGTCAAGCTGCCCCGCAAGCCCGGCACCTGGGAGAGTTACGACATCACACTGGTGGGCCGCTGGGTGACCATCGTCCGCGACGGCGTCAAAACCGTCGATAACCAGGAGATTCCGGGCATCACCGGTGGTGCACTCGACAGCCATGAAGGCGAGCCGGGGCCTTTCTACATCCAGGGCGACCACACCGGCGGACTGCGCTACCGGAACATCACGATTTCCGTACCGAAATAAGATCGCGCGTCCCGGATTCGAACAATCAGTCCCACGCGCGGCACGTTCCAGGCAGGCGTTCCCAAACGGAACTTGCCATTAACGTGCTCCCCACGCGGCACTTGAACTGCATCGACGATCTGCCATGCGATTCAAGCAAGACTTGCTCTTCGCCCTCCGGATGCTGCGCCGGAATCCCGGTTTTACGCTGATCGCCGGATTGACTCTGGCGCTCGGAATCGGTGCCAATACGGCCATCTTCAGCCTGGTAAATGCGGTCCTGTTGCGGCCACTTTCCTACCCCGATCCGCAGCAGCTCGTGGCCGTCAAGGACGACCTGCGCGGCCTGCATTTAAGCGACGTCGGCATGTCGCTTCCCGAACTGCAGGATTTCGCAGACCGCTCGGGAGTCTTCGCAGACATCTCGGCCGTCTGGCCGATCAGCGCCAACCTCACCGGGTCGGAGCAGCCCGAGCGCGTCGAAGCACTCGCGGTTAGTCCGGGATACTTCAATATGCTCGGGGCGACGGCGCAATTGGGACGCGTCTTCGGCCCGCAGGATCGCGCCACGGGTTTTGCTGAAGCCGCGATTTTGAGCGATGGCCTCTGGAAGAGGTTGTTCGGCGGCGACCCGCACATCCTCGGGAAACAGATTCGCGTGGATACCGATTTGTATTCGGTGGTGGGCGTCATGCCCAGAAATTTTCGTCATCCGGGCCGCACCATCCAGGGAAATGTGGAGGTCTGGATTACGGCAGGCTTTGCCGCCGCGCCATTCCCCGTTCCGCCGCAACGCGGAATTCGCTTGATTCCGGGCGCGGTGGCGCGCTTGCGGCCTGACCTGTCCGTGCAGCAGGCGCAACTCAAACTTGACGCTTTCGCTGCCGGGATGGCGCGCGACTTCCCCAAGGAATATCCGGCGTCCGCGAAATGGGTTCCGGTGCTGACGCCGCTCCAGCAGGATCTGACGGGTAACCTGCGCACCACCTTGCTTCTGGTCTTCGGCGCGGTTCTTTTCGTGCTGCTGATCTGCTGCGTCAGCATCGCGAACCTGACAGTGGCGAAAGCCATCGGCAGACAGCGCGAGATCTCCGTCCGCCGCGCACTCGGAGCGCCGCTCGGTACGCTGGTCCGCCAACTTCTGACGGAGAGTCTGCTGGTTTCCCTACTCGGAGGAATCGTGGGTTGGTTGGTAGTCGGACTCGCTGCGCCGATTCTTCCACAATTGGTGCCGGCGGCACTGCCGGTCAGTGAGATCGAAGTCAACGGCCCGGTGCTGTGGTTCGCGCTGGGGATTTCGATGCTCGCAGGCGTGGCGTTCGGCCTCGCGCCGGTCGTGCCGATGGTACGCACCAATATCATCACCAGTCTCAAAGAAGGAACCCGTGGAACCACTGTGGGCGGTGGACACAATCGTCTGCGCAGCGTCCTCGTGGGCTGCGAGATCGCATTCTCTCTGATGCTCATGGTGGGGGCGGGCCTGCTGCTCCACAGCTTCTGGAATCTCATGCAAGTGGACCCGGGATTCAATCCGAAAAAGGTCCTGGTAGCTGGACTGTGGCTGCCGGTTCCGAACGACCCCAGCCAGGCACGATACGGCAAGCCGGCGGAACGAGCCGCCTTGGTACGCGAGGTGCTCCGCCTCGTACGCGAAATTCCGGGTGTCGAGTCGGCAGCCATCGGCAACGGTACGAGCATTCCACTGGTGGGCTCGAACTCGCGTCCGTTCACGCCCGAGGGCTACACCGGGACGCAAGGCGAGCAGTTGGTTGCCGAGGTCACGAGCGTGAGCACCGACTTCTTTCAAGTGCTCCAGACTCGCCTGGCGCGCGGGCGAGTCTTCAATGACGCTGACGATGGCCGGAATCTGGTCGCGATCGTCGACGAGACTGCCGTGAAGCGGGCATGGCCCAATCAGGACCCGATCGGCAGGAAGGTGCTGGTGGGTCCGGGAGGGCCGCTGTCGACAATCGTCGGCGTCGTTGCCAATATCAAGACCGACAGCTTTGAAGCGACCGATGCGCCTCACATCTACTTCCCCATCTATCAGCGCTCCGGTCCGGCCATGGCGATTTATCTCCGCACCGGCCAGGACCCGGCCACCCTCGGCGAAGCGCTGCGCCGCCAGGTCCGCAAAGTCGATCCCGACCTGCCGCTGTTCGGAATCCGCACCATGGAAGAGGTCGTGGCGCGATCTCTGGCGCAGCGCCGATTCCAACTGCAAACCATCGGCGCGTTCGCGGCGGTAGCGTTGCTGTTGGCCGGAATCGGCATCTATGGCGTCACGGCATTTTGGGTCAATCAACGAACTGCGGAGATTGGGATTCGCATCGCTCTCGGCGCGAATGACATGAACGTAATCGGAATGGTGGTCCGGCAGGGATTGTCCCTTACCTTCTGGGGAGTCGTCGCGGGCTTGGCGGGCGCAATTCCGCTCTCGTTGCTCCTCCGCACGCTGTTGTTCGGCACCACCCCGTTCGATCCTTTGACGTTCGGAGGCATCTCCATTCTGTTGTCTGCGGCCGCGATCTTCGCATGCGTCATTCCGGCGCGCCGCGCTACCCGGGTGGATCCGGTAGTCGCTCTTCGCTCCGAGTAATGACATTTTCCAGTTGACAGCTCCTGCCGGGGCGTCTTACGATTACCTTAGAATGTCTAAGGGAGCTGGGGGCGACAAGGGTTCGCTGCTCAAAGGCACTCTCGACCTCCTGGTGTTGCGGATCCTGGCGAGTGGGCCCAAGCACGGATACTCCATCAGCAAACGTCTGGGCGAGCTCTCTGACGAGTGGCTGCAGGTGGACGAAGGCTCGCTCTACCCCTGCCTCTACCGCATGGAAGTGCGTGGGTGGGTTCAGTCGGAGATGCTGCTTTCCGAGAATAAGCGCCGCGCGCGATATTACCGCCTGACCCTGCGAGGTGAAGAGGAGTTGCAGCAGCAGACCGAGAACTGGCGGCAATTCAGCAGCGTGGTCGCCACGGTGTTGAAGAAAGGATAGTGGCCGTGCGTGAGTGGTTGCAAGGGTTGGCGATCTGGTGGCAGCGTCGCCGGCGCTTCTCCGAAGAGTGGCGCTTTCACCAACAGATGACCCGATCGGAGTTCGAATCGCTGGGGCTCACTCCTATGGAGGCCCGCCGGTACGCGGCGCGGCGCGTGGGTAGGAGGTCGACGCACCGTCGCGCGGCGATGCGCGCAATTGGCGGCGATGCGCGGGGATTGATCGAGCTTCTGCCCCTGCGAAGCCTGCGGCGCAGTCCGGCACTGGTGCCCTGCCTGCTGGCAATCGCGGCGCTTCTGGCGCTGGCTTGCAATCCTTACCGATCGCAGGTGCTGGCGTCGATCTGTGGCGCCCTGCCGCTTTCCAGTCCCGTGGCAACCGAGAGATTGATTCCCCTGACGCCGGCTGGAAGCGTTCCGATCGGATTTGCGTCGGTGACGCTACAGATATTTGGGTTGGCCGGATTGGCCCGGATCGCGATGCGGCACCGACACGGTGTGCCGTGGCGCCAGAGCGTCTACGCAATCGGAATGCTACTGGAGATCGCCTCCGTGGGAATGGTGGCTTGGGCTACGAGCCTGCAGCTATTACTGGCGTGGCGGTGGGGATCGGATGGGGTGCAGGGATTTACGCTCCTGCTTTTCCTGGTCGCTTATGCCTGGGCGGCGTGGTGGGCATGGCAAACCTGGTCGCGCGACATGGAGAGGCGCTGCCCGGTGTGCCTGCGACTGCCCGGCATGCCGGAGGCGCGCGGCAAGGCTCTCGATGTATTGATTGAGCCGCGCGAGGTGGAATCGATCTGCCTGCAAGGGCACGGATTGGCGATCGAGAGCCGCTGGAGCAACAGATTCGAATCGGGCTGTTCCATGCCTTTACCTTGAGGCAGGAGCCGCTAACCAATCGGAGATCTTATATGCCAAACAGAACGATCGCGGTATTCGTGTGCCTGGCTGCATTGGCCGCCGCACAGAACAGCGTTCCCCGGTCGCGTGACATGGCCGCGATCGAGGAACTTCACAAAAAGGACGCCGCCGCGTCCAAGGCGGGAGACGTGGATACGCTCGCGACACTCTGGACTGCAGACGCGGTCGCTCTCCCGCCTGGCGAGGAACCGGTGATCGGAATTGATGCCATCCGTGCCTGGCTGAACCGCTCCCGCATGGACACTACGAAGTTCGAAATCACCGAATACGTAATGGACTTCCAGGAACTCCGCGTCATTGGAGACGAGGCTATCGAATGGGGGCGAACCCGAGCCGCCATGCGTCCGAAAGGTGCGCCGGCGGGCATGCACACAACGGGAAATCTGATGCGGGTGCTGCGGCGACAGCCTGACGGCACCTGGAAAGTGGCACGCGCGATCTGGAATCTGCAACGCCCGACTCCCGAGAAGCCCGACCCGCAGCGGTAGGCCGGCCACCCGAAAATCGGCCCTCGATGGTGCCAACATCGGACGCGCTTTACCGTCCTCATTGCGAGGAGAAGAACCGCATGTTGACGCCGTTGGATTCCAAAGAGTGGACTCCGCCTACCCCGGAAGAGATCGACGAGCACCGCGAAAATGCCGGCCCGGAAGACTCCGATGCCTGTATGGAAATGACCGAAGCCCTGCTCGACACGCGGGAATTCTCCATGCGCCGAGAGGCGATGCTCTGGGCCGCGCAAGCGGCGCTTCTGGAGGAACCGGATGCCTGCTACTATCTGGGCCTCGATTGCCACATTTTGAAGATCAACGAGCTGGGCCGTGTTCATCTCAACACCTGTAAACAGGGAACAATGGGCGATGATGCCGAAAGAGAATTGCGCCGATGGCATCTCGGAGACCTGGATCGCGACGCTGGCGTTTTTGACGAGAACGAACATCCCGACGATTCGCCCGAAGTCGCCGGCCTGCGAGAGTCGGTCGACCTGACCGAAGGCGACTCGTGTCTGGCGCTAGGGGAAGCGCTTCTCCGCATTGACGCGCCATGGGCAAAATCGGAGGCGCTCCAATGGTTCATCCAGGCAGCTCTCCTGGGCGAGACCGCCGGAAACTACCACCTGGGCCTCTATTGGAAGGAACTCGGCAACACCCGGATGGCCGAACATCATCTGCGCCTCGCCGCCCGGAGAGGTCACGAAGAGGCGGCGACGGAGTTGTGCGGAGGCGAATCGGAAGAGATCTACGCGCTCCGCGAGGCAGCAAAGGACGGCGATTCCGACGCCTGCTATCAGCTCGCCGAGGCGCTGCGTGCGCTCGACGCGCAGAAGTATGACGAGGAAGTACAGCGATTGTGGACCGAAGCCGCACGCCAGGACCATCCCGAGGCTCACTATCAGCTCGCATTGCGGTCGCGGCAGGAGGGGCAGAGGCCGGAGGCGGGATACCATCTGCGCGCGGCAGCGGAACAGCGCTACAAGCCGGCCGAGAAACTGTTGGACGAGTGGAAGATCGAGGGGTTTCATCCCTTTGACGACGATGACGAAGCAGCCGAATTGCTTACCGAGGCGGCCGCGCGAGGTGTGAACTCGGCGCGGTATCAACTGGCGGGCCGGATTCGCGAGGGTCGCGGCGTGGCGTGCGTTCCCGATCGCGCAGCGGGCCTGTATCGGCTCGCGGCCGAGGACGGTCACGCGCCTTCCATGTGCCAACTGGCGCATTGCTACCAGAAGGGATACGGGGTGCCGTGCGATGCAAAACGCGCCCGAGAGTGGATGGAGAAAGCAGCGGCACAGAACGACCCCGCCGCGCTGTATGAGTTGGGGACTTACTATCGCGAGGCCGGGGATATGCCCGCCGCGACAGGCTGCTTCGAGAGGGCCGCGGCGTTGGGAAACGCGGACGCGTTGTTCGCGCTGGCTGGATCACAGGACGACTCGAATAAGCCCTCGATGGTCGCCGAGGCCGCGGAGAAAGGCAATGCTGAAGCTCAATTCGAACTGGGAACTTATTTCGAGAACGGCGCGCCGGGATATCCCAAGGATGAGGCGCGTGCCGCGGAATGGTACGAACGTGCCGCCGACCAGGACAACGCGAAGGCTCTCGCCGCGCTGGCAAATTTGACGCTTCGTTCCGGCGAAACAAACGAGAGACAAACGTCCAGAGCATGGAGCCAGATTACACGGGCAGCGAACCTGGGCGACGTGAACTCGATGATGAAGCTGGCAGCCCATATTGATAGCGGGGAAGAAGAGGGGATGGAGCCCGAGTCGGCCGCGTACGTGGCGTTGTATTGGTATCAGCGGGCGGCCGAAGCGGGCAATGCCGACGCACAGTACACGGCGGCGCTCCGTATGTTGAACAACCGGCATGAGCGCGAGCGAGCACGCGGATTCCTGGAAGGGGCTGCGAAGCAGGGCCACACCGAGGCGCAAGCGCTGCTGGACAATCTGGGTCCGGAGCCGGAGCCCGATGTTCCGACCGCCTCTTCACTGGTTGCGGCGGCAGTCGCCGGTGACGCAGCGTCACAATATTCCCTCGCCGTGTGGCACTTCAACGGATATGAGGTGAAGCAGAGCTTCCCGCTTTGCTATTTCTGGTCGAAGGTGCTGCATCGGACCTCGCCTGACGAGGCCCAGGGCTTGATCGATATGGTTGTGTCCGAGATCACGACGCACGTGCGGAAGAAGCTCGACAAGCAGGCCGCAGCGTGGACACCGGGGACGGTACCGCCCGCCGCGTGACCGTGAGGGAGCGTCACCGCCTCACGATTCATGATCGCTTGCTGACGCGCGCGGCTCGCAACGAGCGCCACCGCCTCATGATTCATGATCGCGTGCTGACGCGCGCGGCTCGCAACGAGCGTCACCGCCTCGCGATTCATGATCGCTTGCTGACGCGCGCGGCTCGCAACGAGCGTCACCGCCTCGCGATTCATGATCGCTTGCTGACGCGCGCGGCTCGCAACGAGCGTCACCGCCTCGTGATTCGTGATCGCTTGCTGACGCGCGCGGCTCGCAACGAGCCGCGACCGTGAGGGAGCGTCACCGCCCTCGTGATTCGTGATCACTTTGCTGTCGACCGTGAGGGAGCGTCACCGCCCTCATGATTCGTGATCGCTTTGCTGTCGACCGTGCGGGGGCGTCTCCGCTCTCATCGTGACCGCTTACCGACGCGCGCGGCGCACGCAAGTCACCGCGTGGTCTTTTGCAGCTTTTGCCGTGCGAACGCCAGATTATTCCGCGCGTCGCGATAATCGGGTTGGATGCGCAGGGCGGCCTGGAACTGCTCGATCGCCTCCGGCAGGCGGCCCTCGACGTTGGCCAGTGCGACACCCAGATTGTTGTGAACTTCCGCCATCTCGGGACGCAGGCGCAGGGCGGCCTGATACTCGCCAATGGCCTCCGGCATTCGATTGCTGCTCGCCAGAAGGTTGCCCAGGTTCTTGTGAAATTCCGGGTCGTCTCCATATCGGGGGCGCAGGCGCTCGCTTTCCCGACACTCCGCAATTGCTTCCGGCAACTTCCCCACTGCGGCGAATGCCTGTCCGAGATTCAGATGAAGCGCGGGATCGTCCGGCTGGACTCTCAGCGCCGCCTGATACTCGGAAATCGCATCCGGCATGTGTCCCGGCATCTGGACGTACGCGGCGCCGAGATTATTGTGCGCCATCACAAAGTCGGGGCGGATGCGCAGAGCGGCCTGGTAATCGGCGATGGCTTCTGTGATTCGATTCGGGTAGTGCGAGAGTGCGACGCCGAGATTGTTCCACGCGTCGGCATTTCGAGGCTTGATGGCCAATGCCGCCTGGTATTGCTCGATCGCTTCGATACGGCGGCCGGCGTCCCCGTAATAGACGCCAAGCTGGTAATGCGCGATGTAGTTACCGTCCGTCACCGCGAGCGCGTGTCGAAACAGCGTCTCGGTGTTTCGCCAGTAGCCCACTTGCACGTAGCTGAGGGCCGCCACAGCCATACACGCCAGGGCGCCGATCGCAAGGCCAAGCGGGCGTTCCGGCAGCGCCCAGGCGAGCATGATCAACAGGCCTGCAAGCGGCAGATACATGAAATGCTCGGCGTACGATTGCTCGCCCGTCTGCACGACGCCGCTGACGGGGAACAGCACCATCAGATACCAGAACCATCCCAAAACTAATGCGCCGGCCGCATGATGATTTGCACTCTCCAGGAACCTCTCCCTCACCTTCGTGTCTCGAAAGCGAGCCGCGCGCGTCAGCACGCGATGTCCCGATCGCTTCGAATTTTGCGGTCCAGACACCGGGCCGCGACGCCGGTAAAACCAGCGCACAACCGCGATCGACACGCCGGCAATCACCAAAGCGGCCACGACTGGCTGCCAGGACAACAGATCTCGACGGAACGGGTGGAAGATCGCCAGACTAGTGGGCCATACCGCCTTGCCTATGTAGATGATGTAGGACACTAACGCATTTCGCGCGCGCAGCGAGAACGGGGCCGCTTCGCCAGTAAGAACCCATCCGGCGGACTGTGCGGCAGAATATTCAATGATGGACGCTACTGCCGATAGCGCCAGGAACGGAATCTTCTCTTTCCAACGCGGCGTCTTCGAGGTCCATCTCGCGAGCGGCCAGAAGTCGAGAAGCACGAGTACAAGGGGAAGCGACACGAGCATCGACTTCGCCATCAGGCCGCACACGAAGGAGAACAGCGCCAGCAGATACCGGGCAGTTGACGGATGTTCGGCGTATCGAACGTACAACCACAACGTGAGAAAGAACAAGAACCCGCTGAGCACATCTTTCCGCTCCGTGATCCAGGCGACCGACTCCACGTGCAGCGGATGCAGCGCAAATAGAAACGCGGCCAATGCGCTTCGCCATCGAGACCCGGTGATGTGGTGCAGCAACGTGAACATTAGAAGGCTCGTGAGAACATGCCACACCACGTTCACCAGGTGATGCGGACCCGGGCGCAATCCGAAGAGCTGGACATCCACCAGCTCCGACATGCGTGTAACGGGAATCCAATGGGCCAGTTCTATGGAAGTCCACGCCCATCGCAAGCCTTCGGCAGAAACTCCTTTGGTCACATAGGGATTGTTAAGGAGGTAGCTCGGATCGTCCCAGTTGACGAAGTCGAAACTCCCGACTTGACCGTACACCGCGAACACGCTCAGTGCCAGGGCGAGACAGATATAGACATCCGTTCGCCGGTCGCGGATCCGGCTCCACAGCGTGCTGGTTGGCACATTTCATTCTACAGTGGCGATACGTTTTGGACACGCAGTTGCTCCTGCCAGAGCCATGTCTGCGAAACACACGCTGTGCGTGAGTCTATTGAGTTTCTGCTGCTATCCGCTGTTCGCGCAGCAGTCCGCGGACCGCACCGTAGCCCAACCGGCCCCAGCACAAGAGCCGGTAGAGAAGCGTCTCTTCGGAATCGTGCCGAACTTCCGCACTTCTCCGAGCCTGACAAATTATGAGCCGCTCACCCCTAAAGAGAAGTTTAAGCTTGCAGGCGAGGACGCGTTTGACCGCGGAACGTTCATACTCGCCGCAGCCTTTGCCGGTGAGGGACAACTCACCAACTCCAATCCGTCGTTTGGCCAGGGTGTAAAGGGGTACGCGCACTACTTCGTCACCTCCTACGCGGACTGGGCGATCGGGGACTATATGACGGAAGCGGTGGTTCCGGTCGTGCTCCATCAGGACCCGCGCTACTTTCGCAAAGGTACGGGCACTGGCTTCAATCGACTGCTCTACGCCATGGGCCAGATCTTCTGGACGCATACCGATTCCGGCGGCCACATGTTCAACTTCTCGGAAATCGGTGGAAATGCGGCCTCAGCGGCCATTGCGCAGGCGTATTATCCAGATAGCCGGGGCGCAGGCAACTTCGCCAGCAAGCTCTCGATTCAGGTGGGTGTTGACATGGCGTCTAACGTGATGAAGGAGTTTTATCCCGACCTGCGGCGTAAGCTGTCAAAGAAGCATAATAAGACGACTAACTCCGGCAATTAGTTTCCCATCTATACCCTCAAATCGTCCCCATAAATAATTTTGATTCGACTCTCTTTTTATAACCTGATAATCTTTCCGTAACCTTTTTCAATCACGCCCATGCCGGCGTAGAGTTAGCTCCGGGGATACAGAGCGGCTCGCGCAGGTCCAGCCCTTTTGGCAGACCGGCAGCCAGGGTTTTTCCGCACATTTCAGGCTTCATTTCCATCTTGAGGGGGAATCTATGGACAATTTCTTTAGCGCAGAACAGAAACGCGATTTCATCAAGCGCGGCTTCTCGCGGCGCTCGTTCGGCCGTCTCGCAGCAGTCCTCACCGCGGGAGCGTCACTGCCGTTTTACAACGAATCGGCGATGGCGCAACTTTCCGCCATCCGCGGCAAAATGCCACCCGACGCCGTGAAGATCAACGCAAACGAGAATCCGCTGGGGCCTGCCCCGGAAGCTGCGGAAGCCATTCACAACATCGTGCAGAAAGGCGGTCGGTACCTTTACGAAGAGACCTTTGGCTTCCAGGAGACAATGGCGGAACTCGAAGGTGTCAAGCCCGATTACGTGCAGCCCTTTGCAGGGTCGAGCGCTCCTTTGCATCAGGCGGTGCTGGCCTTTACGTCGCCCACCAAACCTCTGGTTACGGCGAATCCCGGGTATGAAGCGCCGGAGCGCGCCGCAAAATTCATCGGCGCCAAAGTAATTGCGGTGCCGTTGACCAAATCTTACTCGCATGATGTAAAAGCGATGGCCACGGCCGACCCAAATGCCGGATTGATTTACGTCTGTAACCCCAACAATCCCACTGGCACCTTGACCTCGCGAGAAGACATCGAGTGGTTGCTCGCGAATAAACCCAAGGACAGCATCCTGCTGGTAGATGAGGCTTACATCCACATCGCCGGCGCGCCGATGTGTTCCGATCTGGTAGCCAAGGATAAGGATGTCATCATTCTACGTACCTTCTCGAAAATATACGGCATGGCCGGGCTGCGCGCAGGTGCGGCAATCGGCCGCCCCGATTTGTTGAAGAAAATCACGCCCTACAGCAGTGGAGCACTCCCTGTCACCGGAATGGCGGGAGCGACGGCGAGTTTGAAGTCGAAGACCCTGGTGCCGGAACGCCGGAAGATCATCGCGGGTGTACGCACCGACGTGCTCTCGTTCCTCGACAAGCACAACTTCAAGTATGTGCCTTCGGTCTCCAACAAGTTCATGGTGGATGTCGGCCGGCCGGGTGAGCAGGTCATCGACGCCATGGCGAAGGAGAAGGTTTACATCGGCCGTGTTTGGCCCAGTTGGCCCACCTACGTAAGAGTTTCGGTTGGTACTCAGGAGGAGATGAACAAGTTCAAGACGGCGTTCCTCAAGGTGATGGCTTGATCCTGGGGCCCATGTGGCGAGGCGTTACGCGTGCCGGGTACGGCTGGCCGCAATTCGTAGGCGACTTTTCGGGCGGTGTGATTGCGGCGTTGATCGCGCTGCCCTATGGTCTGGCTATGGCCTCGATGATGGGTCTGCCACCAGTCTTAGGAATCTTCACGTCCGTTCTTACGGCGCCGATAATCGCGCTGCTGGGCCGCAATCCCGTCCTCATTGGCGGCACTGCCAGCGCTACCGTCCCATTCATCGCAGCCGCGGTCCGGAGTCAAGGGGTCGGCGGCGCCGCCAAAGTTTCGATGGTGGCTTCAGTCATTATGATGGCGTTTTGCGTCATGAAACTGGGGCGCCACATCACACGAGTGCCGCACGCTGTCGTATCGGGGTTTTCGTGTGGCATCGGCGGGATGATGCTGGTTTCTCAATTGGACATTATTCTTGGGGTACGTTCGCCGCTCACCCGGGCGGCGAATTCGACCCTGGGGCAGGCGGTGGCGGTATGGGATGCCATAGCGGGCGTTCGCGTTGGGCCTCTCGTGCTCGGATTGACGGTGATTCTAGCCGCCACCCTGGCCGCTCGATTTTCGCCGCGGGCTCCGGCGCCGCTGATCGGCGTGGCTTTGGCAATCGTGATCGCGCGATTGCTGGGAATGCGCGAACAAGAGGTCGGGGCGCTGCAGATCTCGATCCCGCCGTTCGCGGGATTCTTGTGGAGCGCGCAGGATGTGTTCACAGTGCTGCCGTCCGCCTTCGCGCTGGCGTTCGTCTCGTCAGTGAATATTTTGATCACGTCGCGCGTGGTGGAGCACTTCCGCGGCCGCCACAAGCGCATGAAGGCTTCGGACGCGGATACGGAATTGGGCGCATACGGCATTGCCAATCTGGTGGCTGGCATGTTCGGCGCGCCTTTGAGTGTCGGGATCCCAGCGCGTAGCTTGGCGGTAGTGCGGTGCGGGGGCGTGTCCCGTGTCGCGAACCTGCTACACGCGGTGTTTCTGGTGGCGATTCTGTACCTGGGAACGGGCTTTGTAGCCCGCATCCCAGTGCCTGCTTTAGCGGGCGTCACGGCATGGATGGGCTTGTGCCTCCTGGATTGGAGCGCCTGGCGACGCCTGCCGAAGATGAGCCGGGTAGATGCGGCGGCCTTCCTGGTAACCGCGGTATCCGTGTTGTGTGTTAACGCCGTGCTGGCCGTAGCGGTCGGCTGTGCGCTGTATGGAATTCAGGGCGCTTACGTCCGGTGGGTCCGCCCCGCGTCTCGCATCCCCGATCTGCAAGTGCCCTGATCGGCTTCTGGAAACTCCGTAGTTTCCGCATCAAGATTCTGGACACTCCGAGGCCGTCGAGACGACTCGACACGGCAGGCATTCAGGGGGCCTGCTTCACATCAACTGATTCCAACCTTACTACGGGGAGATAGTAAATGAAGCTTCGTACGTTTGTTCACTTGACGTGTATCTCGATGCTGATCGGGTTATCGAGTACCGCGCTCTTTGCGCAGTCCTACCAGGGCGGTCTGCGCGGCGTGGTGCAAGACCCGGGAGGCTCGATCATCGCAGACGCCAAAGTCGCGCTCATCAATCAGGCGACCAACGTTTCGCGTTCCACACTGAGCAACGGGGCCGGCGAATATGCCTTCACTGCGATTGATCCCGCCACTTACAAGCTGGTAGTGGAGGCGCCCGGTTTCAAGCGATTTGAACACCGGGAGATCGTGGTTGGCACGCAGGAGTTCCTCACGCTGGACGCCAAGATGGAAGTCGGCGCCGTCAACGAAAGCATTCAGGTCACCGAAGAAGTCCCTCTCATAGAGTCTTCGAATGCGTCACAGGGCCAGGTACTCGACGTTCAGAAGCTGACCGATCTGCCAAACCTGGGACGCAATCCTTTCATGATGTCGAAGCTGGCGCAGAATGTGACGCCCGTCGGCGATCCGCACTATAACCGCATGGAAGACCAGAGCGGGTCGTCGCAAATTTCGATTGCGGGCGGACCGGTTCGCGGCAACAATTACCTGCTGGATGGCATTCCGATTACCGATGCCGCCAACCGCGCCATCATTATCCCAACCTTGGAAGCGGTGCAGGAAGTGAAGATCCAGGCCAACACTTACGATGCGGAGATGGCGCGCACCGGCGGCGGGATGTTCAACACGTACCTCAAGTCCGGTACTAACGACTATCACGGCAGCCTGTTTGGCACGTTGCGCAACACCGACTGGGCGGCCAACAATTTCTTCAACAATGCGGCCGGAATCCCTCTGCCCCCGCAGCCCAATCGCACTTTCGGCGCGAGCTTTGGCGGCAAGGTGGTGATCCCCAAGCTGTACGATGGCAAGAATCGCACCTTCTTCTGGCTGGCTTGGGAAGGCTATGACGACACGCAGTCGAACTCTTCGCAGTTCGCGACACCAACCGCGCTGGAGCGGATCGGCGATTTTTCGCAGAGCAAGGCACAAGGCGGCGGATTGAACATCATTTACGACCCGTCCACGACGGTCTGCAATGGTGGTGTCTGCACACGCCAGGCATTTCCGGGTAACGTGATTCCGGCGAATCGGCTGAACAATGTCGGACTGAACATCGCCTCCACGTATGTGCTGCCGCAGACCACCGCGGCCTACTACGGCGCGCCGAATCTGACGGTTGCCGCGATTCTGCCTTGCCGCGCTTCACAGGACACCGCCAAGCTCGATCACCAGGTGACCTCGTGGTGGCGGGCCAGCTTGAGCTACGCACGTTACTTCTCGCTCGAGCCTGGGAATACGTGGTTCAGCACGGTCTCCTCGCCCGACCAGTGGCGACTGGAGCGGCGCGTCGATGCGACCGCGTTCAACAATGTCATCACTCTCTCCCCCACCACCGTGCTCTCGGTACGCTACGGCTTCAATCGCTTCCCGAACTATGGTTACCAGGTAAGCCAGGGATTCAATCTGGCGACCCTCGGATTTGCTCCGAACTACGTAGCGCAGATTCCCTCGCCCACATTCCCGAACGTCACCATGACGTCGCAGTACAGCCTGGGAACCAACAACAACTTCTACTACACCCATTACTCGAAGAATTTCTCGGCCAGCATCGCGAAGTATAAGGGCATTCACAATTTCAAGGCAGGCTTCGATTACCGCCGCATTCATGACGACGGCAACGATTTCGCCAATAGCGCTGGAGCGTTCACCTTTAACGGCGTCTTTTCGCGCTCCACCCCGTTGACCGCGGTGGCTGGCACGGGAGCGGATATGGCCGACATGCTGCTGGGCGCTGCTTCGGCAGGGACCGGATACATCCCTACAAAGCTCTACGAGTACGCCAATTATTACGGCGCCTACTTCCAGGATGACATCCGCCTGACCAAGAAACTCACGGTCAACGCCGGCATTCGCTGGGAGCGTGAGTACGGTTTGCAGGAAAAGAACAACGACATGGTGATCGGCTTTGACACCAAGGACAACAACCCGCTCGGCGCCAAGGGCATCATCGAATTCGCCGGGGTCGGCGGCAACGGCATCCATGTCAGCAATCCCAATCTGAACAAGTTTGGCCCACGCGGCGGCATCGCATGGCAGGTGAATTCGAAGACCACCGTCCGCGCCGGCTACGGTCTCTTCTGGGCTCCACAGTTTGCGATCGGCACACCTTACAATCCTCCGGGCTACACCGCAACCACCACGTACATCGCTTCGAACGACGGTAACTCAACCCCGGCCAATAACCTGACGAATCCGTTCCCGGCTGGACTGGCCGTTCCTACCGGCAATTCGCTGGGCGCTCTCACCGGTATCGGACAGGCGCTCTCGATCATCGATCCCAACGCGCGTTCGCCTCGGGTTCACCAGTTCTCGATCGACATCCAGCGGCAACTGCCTTTCGGCATCGCAACCGAGATCGGCTACGTCGGCTCGCGCTCATACCATCTGACGCAGGCCACGGCCAACATCAACATCAACGCGCTCGATCCGTCGCTGCTGTCTCAGGGCTCAGCCCTCACCGCTACGGTTTCGAATCCTTATTTCAACCACGGCGGTCTCGGCGTAGTGGGGACTGCGACCGTCAGCCAGGTGCAGTTACTCCTTCCCTATCCGACCTTCAGCTCGATAAACTACCAGTACAACGACGGCAGCCACGCGCGTTACGATTCGCTGGTCGCCAAGGCGCAGAAGCGCATGAGTATGGGCCTGACACTGCTCTCCACGTTCACCTGGTCGCGGAACTACGACATCAGCTCCGGGGGCGCCGGCAACTTCCTGAACGGCGGCAACCTCGGGCCGCAGAATCCTTACAATCTGGCCGCCGATTACGGCCTGTCGTATGTGGATGCCCCTTTGCGCTGGACCTCGGCTGTCACCTACGAGCTGCCTTTCGGAAAGGGCAAGAAAATGCTCACCTCCAGCCATGCTCTGGATTATGTGGTGGGTGGATGGTCCGTAAACGCGATCAGCGTCTACCAATCGGGCTTTCCGCTGCAGATCTCGCAGAGCACCAACAACAACTCGGTATTCGGCTATGCCAGCCAAAGGCCCAACGCCACCGGCGTTTCGCCCGTAACCAGCGGCAGCCTGGAGGACCGGCTGAGCAACTACATCAATCCCGCCGCATTCACCACGGCCCCTCGCGGCACTTTCGGAAACGTCGCCCGTACGCTGGATATGCGCGGGCCCGGACAGGCCAACTGGGATCTCTCGATCTTCAAATCATTCACGATCGTGGAGCGATTCAAGGGCCAGTTCCGAGCGGAAGCGCTGAATGCGTTCAACACTCCAATGTTCGCGGCCCCCAACACATCGTTGGGAAGCAGCAGCTTCGGACGCATCACCTCGCAAGTCAACTTCTCTCGCATGATGCAGTTGGGCATTCGGTTGTTCTTCTAAAATCCCGTTAAGTTAGTTCTGCGTGGGCTAGCCCTGAAAAGGGCTGGCCCTTTTTTATGCCTCGCCAGAGGAATCTGTGGGTCACTGATACGGTCGAATGGTGCCGGCGAGGGGGACTGGCGTAGCCGGCGAACCCGGTGCCGGTGGGGCGTCGGCCTTTTTTCGTAGCAAGTTGCCTTTCGAACCAGTTTGAAACCGCCGGCAAACCCTACGCCGTTCCTCGCGACCCAAAGGCTTGCGGGAGTGGCGGTGCAGCAGCGTACCCGGCGCGCGGCGATCTTCACCCCCATCGTCGGCTCCTACGCGATGTTTGCCGACTCATGTCGAACTAAGCCGTCTGAGTTCATCAGATAACTTTCGCGACTGTTCGATCCGTTCCTCCACGGACACCTCAACCATACCGAGGGCGCGATCGAGCCCTATGAATCCGTCACCCGCGAAGCGGGGAACCACGTGGAAGTGAACGTGGAACACGTCTTGACCGCCATGCTTGCCGTTGTTCTGACGAATCGATACCCCATCGGCCGAGCACACCGTTTTCACTGCGGCCGAGACGCGCGCGAGTGTCGTCATCAGAGGGCCTGCCAGATCGCCGTCAACCTCGTAGATGTGCGCCACATGGCGGATGGGCACGACGAGCATATGGCCACGGTTACGCGGCTGCTGACCACGGCTCGGGAACACAGCCGTGTGGCCGTCGCGAAACGCCACGACACCCGGCGTCAGCTCTCCTTCCAAGATCCGGCAGAACACACAGGACGTTGGCACCTCCGAGGTCATCGTCTTCTCAAGCCTCCTGGCTTCCCATGATCACGTCGGCCGCCGTCGGTTGCAATCCGATAGGTCCTGTGTGGTCGCCCAGTACCCCAACCCGCGACCCCGCTGTGGTTCAATATGGCGCTCTCAGAACCCTCCATTGAAATCCTTGACGATCTCCGCGAAGGGGCACAGCTTATCGGGGCGGAAACGCGAACTGGGCCTCGGAGAGGTTTATGTTGGAGGTTTGCCGCCGTTCGCCTCCGCGCCATGGAACTGATCACGCCAACTCGCCGAACGCCGCTTTGAGTTCATTCCTCTGCGGGGGTTTCTCGGCTTCCCTGTACACCATGCGGCGCGTCGAGTGTCGCCGTTGCGGCTGTCGAAGAAGTTCCCTGGGGCGACGGCAAACGCACACTGACCAAAGCCTACATGTCGCCTGACCATGCGATCCCGCATCGAACCCATGAAGAAGATCGCCCGTTCGCTACGCAATCATCGCGAACTCATCCTGAACCATTTCCGCGCTCAAAAGATGCTGTCCAGCGGCGTCGTGGAGGCCTGAACAACAAGGCCAAAGTCACTATGAGAAAATCGTACGGTTTTCGCACCTACCGCGTTCTCGAACTCGCCATTATCACTCACTTGGCAAGCTGCCCGAACCGGAGTCCACCCACGATTTCTTCTGACGGACCTTTTTTATTCAGACGGGAGAGCAGTTGCTTGCTGCGGCGGAAACTCTTTCCCCGTGCGGTACGCGCCGCCCACCATTTAAGCTGGAAGCAGGGCGAAAGATTGCCCGCATCAACGCGTAATGAGAAGGCTCTTCAGATGATCGGCGTTTTCGACAGTGGCTTCGGTGGGCTGACGGTGCTGCGTGCACTGATCGAGGCGCTGCCCGGGCGCGATTTTGTCTACCTTGGCGATAACCGGAACGCGCCCTATGGAGTACGGCCGCCTATTGACGTTCTGAACCTGACCTGCGCGGCTCTCGAACGCTTGTTCGGAGAGGGCTGCACGCTTGCGGTCGTCGCCTGCAACACGGCCTCTACGGTGGCACTGCGTTGGATTCAGCAGCAGTGGCTGCCCGTCCGGCGGCGCGACGATGGGATCGCACGGAATGTGATCGGCGTAGTTGTACCGACAATCGAGGCTGCCACCGGGATCGGGTGGGACGAGGACGGCACTGCCGTGCATCCCACCAAACGGTCCAGTACCATAGCCGTTTTTGCGACTCGCCGCACGGTCGAGACGGACTGCTACCCGATCGAGATCCGCAAACGGAGGCCCGACATTACGGTAGTGCAGCAAGCCTGTCCCGAGCTTGCCGGCTCAATCGAGCGCGGATTGCCCCGCCACGATTTGCAAGCCCTTGTCGGCCGATACGTAAACGAGCTGTTGGGAAAAGTAGGCAGCGCACCGGACTGCGTCATTCTCGGCTGCACCCATTACCCGCTGGTCGCCGATCTTTTCGCCGTCGCCCTGCCATCCGGGGTGCGGATGATCCACCAGCCGGACGCCACTGCTCGTGCGCTGAAGGCTTATCTTGACCGGCATCCTGAATATGACGGCTCACACGCTGGACGCCACAAGTTCCTCTCGACAGGGTT
This sequence comes from Bryobacteraceae bacterium, assembly GCA_035295745.1. Classification (GTDB taxonomy): domain Bacteria; phylum Acidobacteriota; class Terriglobia; order Bryobacterales; family Bryobacteraceae; genus JAIQFL01. The sequence continues at coordinate 216,657 of DATGIL010000090.1, forward strand.
CACCACCGAGGCCCTTCCGCTTATCGAAAAATTCTGGGGAGTTAAGATTCCCTTCGAGGAGCTGTGAAGGTGGATTCCGCCTACCGATACTGCTGGACATTCGGAGCCGACACATCAATTCTACGACACATCGCACCGTAGAATGAGGGATATGAAACAAAGCGTTCCCAAGTCGGTTGACGAGTATATCGCCGCGCAGCCCGAGACGGTACGGCCGAAGCTCGAACAGGTGCGCACCGCGATCCGGCGGGCCGTTCCGGAAGCGGTGGAGACCATCGGGTATCGCATGCCCGGATATAAGCTGCACGGAAAGCCGATGCTATATTTCGCCGGCTTCAAAGAACACTATTCACTCTTTGCGGCATCGGGGACATTCTTCGCAGCGCTCGAGGATGAGCTCAGGGGGTATGAGTTGCGAAAGGGAACGGTCCATTTCTCGCTCACCAAAGCGGTTCCGGTGCAGCTCATCAGCCGGATTGCGAAGCTGCGTGCGGCTGGGATCGCCCCGGAGAAAACGCCTCCACTCACCAGAAAGAGAAAGGCGCAGTGAGTTTCGCTAGGAAATTTTTCTTCTTGTGCCGACAACGCTGTCGATGAAATTGTAGGGTTGTAGGGGTACGCTCTTGCGACGCGTCACTCCCCAACCAATCCCGACCGTCGCCCGCATCTGGCTGGGCGGAAGCGCTGGTGATCAACCCACACAGAGTTGGCAGTAATGACGACGCTGTTCCGATACTCGAGGTCGCCAGCGATTCCGGTGGTCCGAAGTGCTCTTGTATCGGCCACGGAAGAGGCAATTCCTCAGTGATGGGGTTGGCGGTGTCACCGCTGGTTTTGTAACGCGGGCCGCATTCAGATCAGTGGAACAGGCCGCTGCGGAGCGCTTTCGCTACGGCCTCCGTGCGTGAGTGGACGTGGAGCTTCTCGTAAATGCGTCGCACATGGAAAGAGACCGCGTGCGCCGTTACTCCGAGCTTCGCCGCTGCCGTCTTATAGTTCTCGCCCGAAACCAGCATCTGCAGAATCTTCATCTCGTGCGGTGTCAATCCATAGGCGGCGCGTTCCGGCGGACGAATCTGCCGGAACACATTGATCACCCGGCGCGCCACCTCAGGTGACATCGGTGCGCCGCCATTGGCCGCCTCTTTCAGACAGTCCAGCAGCCGCGCGGGAGCGATGCCCTTTAACAGATAGCCATTGGCGCCGGCACAGAGCGCCTTCAAGATGCGGTCGTCATCGTCGTGGATTGTGAGGATCAATGGATGCACGGTGGGCCGCCGTTCCGCCAGGAGCCGGATGCCATCGATGCCTGACATGCCCGGCAGGTCGATATCGATGAGCGCCAGCGACGGGTTGTCGGACTCCAGGCGGGCCAGCGCCTGCTCCATCGTGCCATATGCGCCACAGCAGCGGAAGCCAGTCGTGCCATCGATCAGCGCGGCGAGGCCTTCGCGGATTTCCCGCTGATCTTCCACCAGCAGGACGCGAATCGCCGCATCGGTGGCGGCGGTCATAGGGGCGCTCTCACTTCCAATCGGGTCCCTTTGCCTATGGCCGATTCAATCGCCAACGTCGCGCCCAATCGCTCCGCCCGCATCCGCATGCTGACCAGTCCATTGCCCACGCGCGGCTGAGCAGGGTCGAATCCGACGCCATCGTCGTGAACCACCAACACCACCGAAGGGCCCTTTACCGCCAGATGGACCGTGACGGAACTGGCTTGCCCATGGCGCGCCGCATTGTTGACAGCTTCCTTGAATAGGAGAAAGAGCTGCCGGCGCGTGTCGACGCCCAGTTTGAGTTTGGCCGCTTCGTCGGCGGCTTCGAAATCCAGATTGATGTCGCGCGCGCTCAAGACATCGGTGGCGAATCGACGCATGCGCAAGGTGAGATCCTGAAACGAATCGCGGTGCGGATTGATGGCCCAGACGATATCGCCCATGGATGCCGCAGCCTCGCGCGAGACCCCTGCGATCTGCGAAAGCTGTTGGGAGACATCCGCGCCCGGCTTGTCCATTCCCTGCCGCGCCACTTCGCTGAGGATCGCAATGCGCGTCAGGTTGGAGCCAACATCGTCGTGAAGATCGGAAGCGATGCGCGTGCGGAGCCGCTCGACTTCGAGCAGGCGATCGAGGCGAAAGCGATGCAGAGTGTAGCCCGCACCGGCGCCTAGTGCGACAGCCATCGTAAGGAACCACCATCGCTGCCAGATGGGCGGCAATACGACCAGGGATAACTGCGCGGGCTCTTCGCTGGCGGTATCCGTGGCGTCTAAGGCGCGGACCAGAAACCGGTAGGTGCCGGCGGGCAAGCCGGGATAGAGCACCGTCTGCTGCGGGCCCGCTTGGCTCCAGGCTTTATCGGCGCCTTCCAGCATGTACTGATAGCGCAAAGGGCCGCCCAGGCTGATGCCCGCATAGGAAATCTGCACCCGGTTTTGGCGAGCCTTTAACTGCTGCGCGGTGAATGCGGTTTCGCCGGCATCGGAGATGGCGATGGGCCGGTCGTCGATGAGCAGATTGGTGATCCGTATGGTGGGGTGCGACGTCGGGCCCGTGGTGCGGGGAACTCGGAAACGCGACAAACCGTGTTGGGTTCCGAACCACAGATCGCCAGCCGCATCGCGGGTCGACACCGCCACGATATTGTTGGCCAGCCCATCGGCCATGGTGAAATGAACGATTCGCCCGCTCCTGGGATCGATCCGGTCGACCCCGCGCGAGGTGCCGGCATAAATATTTCCCTGCAGGTCGGCGGTTACCGTGTGGACGACATTCGTTGTCAGGCCGTTTTCCACGGTGTACCTGACGAACTGCGGGCTATCGGAGGAGCGGCGATCCACGCGGAAGACTCCGCCGCTGCTGGCGCTGCCCCAGAGTTCGCCCGCCGGGTCGAGATACAGATGGATGAATCCGTGGGGAACACCGTCGGCTTCGCGGAATATGCGGAACCTTCCAGCGGAGTATCGGCAGAGCGCTCCCGAAAACCCGATCCACAGGACCCCGGAACGCTCCTCGACAAAGCCCATGGCGGTGTCGCGTTCCGAAGTCCCAGGCAGTGGGGAGAGCTCCTCCACCTGGTCGGAGGCGCGATTCCAGCGCGCCAGGCCGAACCGCATCGGATACATCAGTCCGATCCAGATATCCCCGCGGGAATCTTCGAACAGCGAATAGATGTTCTGCGAAGGCAAATACACTCGTTTGGGAGCGCTGCGAGCCAGATCTTCAATCGAAGAGACTTTGGGAAAGCGGCAAAGGCCTTCGTGCGTGGCAGCCCACCAATCGCCCAGATGATCGCGAATCAGGTTGGATCCGACGCCCCATCCAAAGTCCTTCACCTCAGGCGGAAAAATCGGGCGAGTGACCTGAAATCGCGAGCCATCCCAGCGGTCGATGCGAAATTGCTGGCGATCGAGACCGGATATGGCAAGCAGTTCTCCCGAACCGAGCCCCAGCACCGCACTCATGCGGCCCGTATCCACGCCGTCTGACTCGTCGTAGCTGGTGAATCCATCCCGCCGCAGGCTGTAGATGCCGCCATGGCCCGTGCCAATCCATAAAGCGCCGCGGGCATCGAGACACAATGTCCAGATCATTCCGCCATCCACTCCGTTCTGGGGCCCATAGCGCCGGATTTTCCGGCCGTCGAACTCGGTCAATCCCTCTCTGCTAGCGAACCAGAGATGGCCGTCCTCGGTTTCCACCAGTCCTTTCAGCCGGTCTTGCGGCTTCCCCATCCTGGGATCCACGATCTGCCTGACAATCGACTGCCCGGGCACGGGTTGGGATTCGAGTTGCAGGAGGCCGTACACTGTGCCGAGCCAAATGCGTCCCAGATGGTCCTCGATTACGGCTCCGCCCGCAAGCGGCGGAAGGCCTGCTTCGGCTCCATATCGGGTGGCGGTTCCATCGGGACGCACGCGATACACCGCGTCGTACCCGCTCGCCCATAGTACGCCGTGACTGTCCACAAGCATGTGCAGGATTACCGCTTCACCGCGTGGTTCCACGGTTCCCTGGCTGACCGGACGAAGGAAAAGACGGGCATTCAGCGCCCCGGTGGTTGGAGTGGCGTGGAACAGACCCCCGGTAGTGCCTATCCACAAGCCGCCGCGAGGGTCTTCGCAAATCGCGTTCACATCGTTTTCCGAAGTGGAGCTGCCGACGCCAAAGCTGGTGAAACGGCTCTGGGCCGGCGCGGATGGGTTGTAGCGGGCCACTCCGGTGGTCATGCCGAACCAGATCGTGCCTTCTCGCGTTTGCGCCGCCACATTGACGAAACGGCTGGAGAGTCCGTCCGCGACGCCATAATTGCGAAACTGGGCGCCATCGAAGCGGCTGATGCCTTCGCTGGTCGAGATCCAGAGAAAGCCATCGGCCGATTGCAGGATGTGGAGGATTGCTCCATCGCTGGCCAGTCCGTCCGCCACTGTAAATACGCGGACAGGGACGCGCTCTCCCAGAAGCAAAGCCGGGGCGATAAGGAGCAGGCCCACCTTCGTCAGATTCACTAACAGGGATCGTGGGCCGTGCGGCATCCGCCGGCCACGGGCGGAGGTCCGCAGCATGGCCACGTTGCATTATATCCCTAGCATCCCTTTTTGAACATGTCGCGATCTCCTTGGCTGGGTGACACTCTTATTGGCTGATAATCGGGGGACATGAGACGATCGAGCAATTCAGTTCATAGCCAGTAAACTTTGCCGTTACAGCGAAAGCCTGCTGTCCGGATGGACCACCCAATGAAGCCTCGGGGGTTTGACCGCCATCGACATACGAAGTAATCAGCGAGTGTGCCATGACCTGCATGCCGTTCGATCCCTGCACAGTGGCTCCGAGAAGATGTATGCCGTTGACACTGATTACGGGCGGTAGGGAAGGCGGCTGGCCACCGTAGTCTCCTTCGACGGCAACGTCCTCAACCACCAACCGGAAGCCCGCCGGGACCGGGGCAAACATCGCCGTGCAACCAACCGCAGCGGTCCCGTTCGTGAAACAGAAGGCGGTTGCCTGATACGGAATGCGGCCGGCATGGTCGCCGGTAACGAAGGCCGGAGCGTTATTGGCATTGACAACAGTGACGGGCGACGAGAAGACCCCTTTCAACTGCGATTGCGGCGATTGGAAAAGAGACCCTGCCAGGTAGAGCAAAGTCAAGGCAGCGGGGATTCCGAGATACTTCCTCATTTCAGTTCTCCTTGTGAAAATGTAGTTTTAGAGAGCCGGCACAGTCCCAAAATCGCGGCAAGCATCAGACCTGCCGGGATGGTGGGTGAAGGCTCGGGCGTTGCCAGGGTGAGAGCCCCGTTTTGAAACCCCTGCCCCAGCGGCAGTTCATTCGCCAGGATTACATTGCCTTGCGTGGTGATGCCGCCCAGTTGAGAGTTGCCATCCGAGCCGGTGTCGATGGAGGCGATTCCGCCGGTCGCTGGATTGAAATAGATTCCGCCATTGAATTGCTGAGCGCCATCGCCGAGCAGGGAAATTGGCACGACCGAACCGCCGCCTGCGAGTGAGATGGAATCGAACTGACGCGACACGCCGTTGCCGTCCGCGGAGACGGTGTAGAAGAGGCCGCTGCCGGGGTCGAAGGTGAGGCCGCCGGTGAAGAGGCCATCGAATCCAGCCCCCAGATCGAGGACTTGGTTGACGGCTCCGGATGTGGAAGAGATTTGGTCGAAGAAAGAATGGCCGGTGTTGCCGAAGTCGTTGGAGATGCCGTAGAGGCTTCCGTTCAGGGAGTCGAGGGTCAAGCCGCTGGTAAATCCGGTGCCGATATTGGCGATTAGGGTAAGGGTGCCCGGTCCGGCGAGCGTGAACGAGTAGAGGAAGGAATTCCCTTGGCTGTCATTGGCGATGGAATAAAAGTTGTGGCTGACGGGGTCGAAGGTCAGGCCGCCGTTGAATCCTAAGGAACCGTCGCCGAGGGTGAAGAGCGAGGAGGTGGGACCGATGGAGGTGAAGACGTCAGGGACTCCGTTGGCGTCTGGTCCGATGGTGAAGAGACCGGCAGGCCCCGCGTATAAAGTCAGCGCCGTGACGAAATACAGGCAGGCGCCCCTCAATAGGTTCACTTTCATAATGTGCTCTCCACGACAAGTCGCGGCTTCTGAGAATTGTGGCGCACGGGAAGGGGAGAGTCACTACCTGCGCAAGTAGGAAAAGGAGCGGACGGAATCGGGGATCTCTCGAATCTGACCTGACCTGTGCTAACCAGGCAAGCTCCTCCTCGAGCATCCGCCACCCCGCGCCCCTGAAACAGCCCGCGGGATGACGACAACATTTATCCTCTAACCACCACCCGATGCATCCGCGCGCGCCGACCCGGCGCGACTGCGGGGTCGCCCCCAATCAGTAATCTCGCTTGAACGCAAAGTACGAACCGCGAATGAAGCCGGCCAACTTCGACTTCTGCGTGGCAAACTTGAAGCGCGGAGCAAGCTCGGCCGGGACTTCCATGCCTTCAGAGAGCTTGAACCCAACCGCCCGCTTCTTCGGATCATCAATGGTGTACATCACATTGATCGCGAGACCACTCGCGTAGAACACATATGCCATCCGAATGTTCTCGATCTGAAAGGCTGTCGCTTCGAGCGGGCGAGACGAGATGACGATGTCGCGCTCCTCCTTGAGGATGCGTTCCACCCAAGCGATTGCGTTTCTGGCCTTGGCGGCTGGTTCCACTGTGAAGACGTGGTTGTACTTGGTCTTGAAGTAGCGCGCCTCGTGCGCCCGTAGACCAGCCAGCGAAGCCGCCACCGTCGACGACTCCAAGCCAACCGTCGACACCGTATCGAAATCAACCGGATCGGGCATAGCTCACTCCAACAGAATTTTGTTTCAAGAAACGAGTGTACTGGAAGAGGTGGATTCGACAAGGCGACGAAAACGGCGTCGCGTTTACCGTCCTCGCCGGCCTGCAGGAATGTGGGACGGCAACTCACAAATTTGGCTCGTGTGCTACTGTCTGGAATCCGGTAGAGGGTGCCATCCGATGCCCGAAATTCCTTCTGCAGCATCTGGGCGTCTCGGGCTAGGATGAAGTTCAGACGGCAACGACCATGAAGACAACCATCTCCCTCGTCCTTAGCTGTACACTGGCGGCGCTGGCGGCAGATTCCTTCTCGACCGGCAAGATCGATCCGGACGCTGCCGGCATGGATTCCGCGCGATTGGCCCGGATTGCAGTCCGCATGAAGGAATTCGTTGCGGCCGGCAAGACTGCCGGGGTCGTGACCCTGGTCGCGCGGCATGGTCACGTCGCCAGCCTCGAAGCGGTCGGGTATCAGAACCTCGAAACCAAAGCTCCCATGCGGACGGATACCATCTTCCGGCTCGCATCGGTTACCAAGCCCGTCACGTGTGCCGGCATCATGATCCTGGTGGACGAGGGCAGGATCTCGCTGATCGATCCCGCCGAGAAGTTCCTGCCGGAGTTCAAAGGCTTGAAGCTCAACCCCTGCGGTACGCGCGGAGGCTACAACTGCGAACTGGTCACACCATCCCGGCCAGTCAACATCCTTGACCTGATGACGCACACCTCGGGATTGCCGGGATCAGCCCCGGGAGGAGGGGCACCGCCCAGCACGCTGGCCGAGCGCGTGGCTGCCGTCCGCGGGACGACCCTGCTGTTCGAACCGGGGACGGCCTGGAACTACAGCAATATCGGGATCGCCGCTCTCGGTCGAATCATCGAGGTTGTCACGTCACAGCCCTATGACCGCTTCCTGGCGGAGCGGATCTTCCAGCCACTCTCGATGAAGGATACTTTCTTCTTTGTGCCGCCGGACAAAGCCAGCCGCGTGGCGTCCGTTTACCGCTACGAAGCCGATGGTTTGCAGCTTGTGCCGATGGCTGCGGCCAAATTTCCCGCTCCCGAGGGCGGCCTGTTCAGCACTGCTGGCGACATGGCGCGTTTCCACCAGATGTTGCTCAACAAGGGAACACTGGATGGCCAGCGCATTCTCTCAGCGGCTGCTGTAGAAGCGATGACCACATCGCAGACCGGCTCCATCAAAGCGGGTTTTGTTCCCGGAGTGGGGCACGGATTTGGGTTCGAGGTCGTGCGCGAGACGCTCGGCACATTCCGCTACAACTCGATCGGTAGTTTCGTGAAGGGCGGAGCCTATCGCACCTACGGGTGGGTGGACCCAGCCAAGGACCTCGTCGGAATCATTTTCATGCAGCGGACCAATGGTGGTGGCGATGTAGCGGATGAAATCAACAGCTTCATGGCGATGTCAGCAGCGGCGATTGAGCGCTGAATATCTCCTCGCGGTGCGCTTGCACGGAAGAGTCGGATGGGTGCGGGTTGACTAGTTGAGAGATTATCTATCGTGACTCGAGCAGAGTTCCCGCGAGCGCTCGGCGGACGGCGAGCTTTTAGGCCGCGGAGAGGGCGCTGATCGTAACGTAGTATCCGTCCGGGTCGCGGAGTGAGAACTCCTTGGTTTGAGTGTTCGGATTCACATGGGGCTCCTCTTCGAGCCGGGTGACCAGAGAGCGCGCTCTTTGAAGCGCCAGGTCGAAATCGTCGACACGAAAGAACAACAGGAGGCCGTTGCCTGGTGTCCCGTGATCGGGGCTCGTCAATGAGGGATGCTCGTGTGCGCCCCACTCGTGGAGACAGAGCAAGACCGTTCCATCCGAGTCGACGATTTGGCCAAAGTAGTTATGCGCAGGACGGGTAGCGGGCTGACCGAATAGCGCCTGATACCATTTGAAGCTCCTCGGCACGTCGCCTACCCCTACGATGGTCCAGGTGCGCTTCATTGGTCCCCTCTGCGGCTTGATATTCTCGATCAGACCGAACTTGGATACTACCGGCCAGGGACGGCCCTTTCGAAGTTTACCCCGCCTCTAGGACAACTTGCCGTGCTGTCTTAGGCCGACGAGGCAGCCATGCTACCTCTTGCCACCGCCTGATGACAGATCGTCTCGGATCAGTGAATTCTCGGCGACTCGGTAGAAAGGGCGTTGCTGTCCCGTCTGCCGACGACCCCATTCGAGTGGCGTCTGACGAACCCAAACTCCTCAGCACACGATAGGTGTGGTCTAAAGAGACTGACCTGGTGGGCACGCGCTTCACTTGGCAAGAAACGGGTATTGAGGTACCCGTTTCACCTCTAAGGCATTGATTCCATACATGGGAAACGGTACACAGGTACCGGTTCAGTGTCGGGCACATCGACGCTCGGCAGGCGAAGCAGCCTGCTCCACGAAGCGCCTTGCCACGGGAGCGGCTCCTCACAACCTGCCGCGCGAGTCGCGCGCTAAGTCCTTATGCGGATCTGAAACGAGGTGGCCGATGACCAAAGATAACCGTGACAAATTTCACAGTTCGTCCTAAATTGATGACTGCAACGCGAACCCGAAAAACAGCGTGTGGGGGTCAAGTGCGTTTGCAAAAAATTACTGTCTCAGGATGCCGATGAAACTATTTCAAAAGTGGAGTTTGGCGCTTGGCGCGTGCGCGCTGCTCTTGGCAATTTCCGGGAGTGCACGTGCAGCAACGATTATTGTTGGTGCAGGAGCGGGTAACAACTCCGAACGATGCCTGAGCGGATCTGCGGGCACAGGGGGAACATGTAACGCCTCTCCGTCGGGACCCTACGGCGGACTCGACTCCATGGTCCAGCTGGTGGCAAACTCGCTGAATCTAAGCCTCTCGCGTGTCGACGATTCCGGAGATGTGTTCTGGACCGCTGGAGCCGGAGCCGGCATTTTTGGCATAGCGCGGTCCGCGAGCAGAAATTTCACTCTGGGGGAGTTACCCGGTCTATCGGGCGGTACTTACCAGCAATTGCTGGGCGTGATCGGAAGCTCCTCTGCGCCCATCGTGCTCTTGCCCACTAGTTATGTCACGGCGAACAACGCGGCGCAGAAGCCCACGAGCGGGACAGACGATCTAACCGGAGACACAGCGACATCTGAACCAAACAGCGTGCCCGGCACCTATGACTTCACCACCGGGCTTCCGGTCTTTACATCGATCGCTCCAGGCACTTTCCGTTTTGCTATCCAATGCGCAACACCGGGTGGTAACTGCGCGGTAGGCCCCGAAAACCAGGAACTCTGGTCGTCGCTTCCAAGCGACAATACTCCGGTAGACTCGGCCCGTCCGGATCACATGGTCACCTGGCAACTGACCGGTTCTGCAATCCCGATCGGCGATACGTGGTACATCGCCGGGTTCGAGAACGGCACTTCGGACTACGACTTCAACGACTACGTATTCCTTTTCCAAAACACCACGCCTTCGGGCGCTGCTCCCGAGCCAGGTTCGATCGTGCTGGTTGCCATTGCTCTTTTGGCTCTGCTGGGCCACCAACGGCTTGCTCTTTTCAAAGCAATACGGCTGAAGAATCGCAATTGACCGCCCATTTGGTTTAGTTGCAGGCGGAACTTGCCGAATTCCAACGGCACAACCCGCCGACGCAGGTTTCATGGACTGCCAGCGTTATCCGGTCGAGATCGGCAGCCATCTGACCTCCATCGGAACCAGTTTCACTCGGCTCGACCGAGTGCTTCATCGTTGTAACGCGTCAGCGCAGCACGCGCCGCTGCGACGAGCTCGGGGCTGCGGCTTTCGATGAGATCGCCGGCTTGTGCAATGATGCTCTGCAGGATTTCGAAAATCTCTCGCACGCCGGTTTCACGGTCGATGATCTCCGCGAGCGATTTGAGAAGGGCCGGATCATGCTGGATCGCCTTGGCCGCTCGGTAAGCCCCTGCCGTGGGATTTTCTTTGTGTGCTCTGGGTGTCATATGAAGATGGTCCGCTTGTTTGCGCGCGAAAGCAAGGACGAGATTGAGGACGCCCTCTTTAAGCAGAGATCAGCATCAGGCACCACTTGCGGCGCGTGCTGAACGGGACCTTCAGGCTATTCATATCTCAGGGCGATCATGGGATCTACTCGCGTCGCTGAGCGAGCCGGGAGCAGACAAGCTGCTATGCCCGCGATGAAAACCAGGACAATCACTCCCGCGACCGTGACCGGGTCGAAAGTGGAAATGCCGAAGAGCTGGCTCGCGAGGATGCGGCTAAGCCCGAAACTTGCCAGCAACCCTACTCCCGCGCCCATGGCCATTAATCTCAACCCCAGGCTCAACACCATGCGCAATACCATCGCCGTGCTGGCGCCCAGCGCCATACGGATGCCGATCTCATGCCTCTGACGCGTCACGGCATACGCGACGACACCATAGACTCCGATTAGAACCAGCACGAGACCGGCGATAGCGAATACTGCGATCAAGTACAGGCCAAATCTCGGTTGCGCCATTGCGAACTGACTGATGAAGTCTTCGTTGGTGCCGTTGAAGCCCAGCGCCACACCTCGATCGACAGCCCAGATTTCGCGTCGAAGGGTGTTGAGCATCATCTTCGGATCGCCTGTAGTACGCACGAGAATGCCGCGAAACGCGCCGCCCATAACATCGTAGGGGACCCATACTTCCGGAAGCACGGGCCGGTCCAAGCCCTGATTCTTGACGTCTGCCACGACGCCGATAATCTCAAAAGTGGGCTCCTTCATCGGATCCGGGAAAGTGGGGGTTGCAAGGTCGGGTAAGGTCGCCGACTGGCCCAGCCAATTGTCGCCGAGGAATTTCTTGGCGAAGGTCTGGTTCACGACGGCCAGCTTGCGGGCCGCGTTTACTTCCGATTCGTTGAAGGTCCGACCCCGCAACAGCTTGATGTGAAGTGTTGCGAAGTACCCTTCGCTGCATAACTCCACCTGCGAGCGCCAGTCCTCAGCGGCGGCTTTCCCTGGGATTTCGAGCTTACTGACGAAGCCACCAAACGGCGGCAGGGATGTCGCTTCGGTAGCCGCCTCGACGCCCGGAGTGGCCTTTACGCGTTCGAGTAACGGGCGGAAGAACCCTTGAATCTGCGCCGCGCTCTGATAGCGTGCCGGCGGCATGGGCAACACAGCGACTAAAACATGCGACGGATCGGCTCCCAGCGGAACCTCCTGCAACGCGAAGAAGCTTCGCATGAGGAGTCCGGCGCCGGTGAGTAGAGCGAGTGACAGCGCCACCTCACCGACAATCAGGCCATTGCGCAGCCCTCGATGACGGAAACCGCCGGAAACACCCTTACCCGTGTCCCGCAGCACCTCGTTGAGGTCTTGCCGGGTGAGTTGCACTGCCGGCACGGTTCCGAATACGAGTGCGGTGACAAGACCCGTGACCAGCGCAAACAGCAATACCGAAATATTGATATGGATATATGCCTCGGCGGGAATGATTTGGGCTGGAACGATCGCGATGAGACCTTTGATGCCGCCCCAGGCCAGCAGACAGCCGAATGCCGCGCCGCAGACGCCTAGCAGGAGACTCTCGGTGAGAAGCTGCCGCACGATGCGCCAGCGCCCGGCGCCAATGGCCGCTCGTATGGCAATTTCCTTTTCGCGGGCTGTCGCCCGGGCGAGCAACAAGTTTGCCACGTTGGCGCAGGCAATGAGCAGTAACATACTAACTGCGCCCATCACGATGAACAGCATCACGCGGAACTGACCGACTACCGTGTCCGCCAGAGTCTGGATGTGAATCGTGAACTGCTTGGGATACTCTTTTGGGTAGACCGGGGCCAGGCGGTGCGCGATCAGGTCGATGTCGGCTTGCGCCTGGCGCAGCGTAACGCCCGGCCGCAGATGGCCAAGCATCCAGAAGTAGTTCGGGAACTGGCCCGCCGCCACCTCATCAGCCCGGTTGAGGGAAGTGGGAATCCACAAATCGGCGTCGCCCCAGCCGAATCGCTGCGGCATGATGCCCACCAGCGTGCGCGAAACGCCGTTCAGGATGAAGGTCCGGCCCAGAATTCCCGGGTCCGCATTAAAGCGCGACACCCAGACCTTGTAGCGAAGAACAAAAACGGGAGGTGCGCCTGGCATGTAATCCGCGGGTTCCATGACCCGCCCCAAGAGCGCGGGCATTCCCAGGAACTCGAAGGTGTTGGGCACCACCAGCACGCCGTTAAACTGTTCGGTTCCTTCGCCATTGTCATAGAGGACGTTGAGATTGCAGTTGCCAATCACGCGGTCGAAGACGTGGTTCTGCGCCTGATAGTCCAGGAACTCGGGCACGCGGAAGCCAGTTCTGCCGCCGGGATCGCTACGACTGGAATCATGGATCTCGATCGTAACCAGCCGATGCGAATCGGTGTAAGGGAACGGCTCCAGCAGGACGTTATCAATGACGCTGAAGATGGCGGTAGTGGCGCCGATTCCGAGAGCGAGCGCGGCTATAGCGAGCACGGCGACGCTGCGATCGCGGCTAAGGCTCCGGACCGCAGCGCGGAGGTTGCGCCAAAGGGAACTCATACCAGGGAATAACGCCATAAACGGCCTCATAGTTCCGCGAAAAAGCTGAGCCGCCGGGCTGCGGAAAACCCGGAGACGCTTGCTGAGGGAGTAATTTTCGGAGCGATCGGGACGTCGCTTGCTGACGCGAGTGCGGCTTGCAAGGAGCCACGACAGTGAGAAGCTGTGAAAAATCCGGGAGCGCCTGCCCCACATAACAATGAGGAATCGCTTGCTTACGCGCGCGGCTCGCAATCTTCATCTCGTGTTGCGATGATTAGCGAGCCGCGACCTTTCGCCAAGTCGGTTACTAACCCCCGTGGCTCGCAGCGAGCCACGACCGTGAGGGAGTGTTCTTGCCGGAATACGTCGGCACTATCACGAAACCCATGCACTCAGAAAACGAAACGTGCCGAGATCTGCATGCGCCGCGCTTCCGTGCCATCCGGGGGAACGGCGTCTCCCGACGGGATATAGAGGAGTTGCGGTGTGGCCGTGATCACGCCTTTGGCCTCGGAGTAGGCGCGGGTGCTGTTGTAGCCCGTAGCGGCCCAGGTATTCGCGAGATTGAAGACCTCCAGGTTGAGATACAACTTGGTGTGCTCGGTAATCGGAAGGACCTTGCTAAGGCGCGCGTCGGAACGGTACATGGCAGGGACCCGGTAGGTGTTGACCGGCAGCCAGGGTACCCGGGAACTGAGGCCCGAGCCGTTGAGGCTGTAGTTGGAGAACATTCCCGTGACCGGCGTATCAGCCAGGTATACAATCACACTGCCATACGGGAAGCCGCTCACCAGGGAGGTAACGGAAGAAAGCTGCCAGTTGTTGACCGCGTACTTGAAGAAGGCGCCGGTGCGATGCGTGAAGGTCGGCGCCCATACCCAGGAGAGGGCAAAGCGGTGACGCTGGTCGAGCGTGCCGCTCCCCTTGTCAGCCTTGTAGTTGCCGTTGTTCAGCCAATAGCTGGCGCCACTCAACCAGAGGTTGTTGGTGCTTTCGCCGTAGCTCTGGCCGTCGTCGATCTCGTGCGACCAGGTGTATGAGCCCATCGCCTGGAACCCATGCTTGAAACGCTTGTTCACCTGAACCGCCAACCCGTTGTAGTAGCTGTTGACGCCGTTCTCGGCATAAGCGATGGTTCCGTAGCGCGTATCCGGCCGCTTGCCGATCAGTACCGGAGTCGTGTACGACCCGACCGTGCTTCCGCTGGCATCGTTGATCGTGTAGGTAAAGTTTGTGGAAGTGGTGGGAAGGTTGAGATCGCGCACGCCATAGAGCTGTACGCCCCGGCTCCAGATATACGAAACTGTCATCGCGGTGTCGGAAGTGAGCTGGCGCTGGATGCCGATGTTGCCCTGTTCCGAATAAGGCGTTTTCAGGCCGGGCGCCAGCATCTGAATGCTGGCGGCCGAAATGCTGGCGCCTGAGGGAATCGATGTGAGCGTGTTCGGGAACACCGGGCCGGCGGCCAGTTGCGCCGCTTGTGTGGCGGCCAGGGAAGTGCTGGTCTGGACCACGCCGTTGCCGCTGGTGAAAAGGTTATCGATGGTTCCACCCTGGAAACGGCCGTAGAACATCCCGTAACCGGCCTGCAGGACGGTCTTGTCATTCAGTTGATACGACAAGCCGAGGCGGGGAGCCAGGTTGGTGGGGGAGGAGGGGACATGGCAAGTCAGCGGATAGTCCGGATTGCAGACCTTCGGCTGCGGTAACTGGGCATATTCGTAACGTGCGCCGTAGCTCACGGTCAGCTTCGGCGTGACGCGCCACTGGTCTTGCAGGTAAAAGCCATAGTCGTTCATGCGATAGTCCATCACCGGATTGCCGAACGTCTGCGAGTAGCTGTTCCAGTACTTGGTGCCGCTGGTGTTGCCGCTGTAGTCGAGGGCGAAAGCGTTGACGGTCTGATAGCTGTAGCTGCCGAAGTAGTTGCTGAGGTAGTAGACGTAGTCTTCGGTGGTCGCGATATCGGCGCCGAGCTTGATGGTGTGGGTGCCCTTGGTCCAGGTGGCGTTGTCCTGGAACTGGAAGCGGCTCTCGCTCGGCTCGATGCGCGGCAGGTAGTTGGCCGGCCCAAGCTGGGTGCCGTTCGCCGAGACCTGGAGAAAGCCCAGGCCACCGCCCAGTTCGGCGTCGTTGAAGGTATCGGCTTGGCGGTCGCCAGCGAAGCCAAAGCGCAGTTCGTTCACGAAGGTGGAGGTGGGAACCATGGTCCAAACTGCCCGTCCATTGCGTACCGTGACAGCGTCATCGCCATTACCCGTGATGGCGGAGCCGCTGGTGGAAGAGGTGGCGGTCTGGATCCCGTTAGGCGACCGGTGATGGAGGAAATTGAAGCTGGCACTGAAGGAGTTGCGGTCGGACGGGTGATAGTCCAGCTTGCCGAAGTAAAGCTCCTGGTCCAGGGTGCGCGGTATCTGGCCATAGAAGCGGGGCAACAACGCGTTGATGGCCGCACACTGCGCCGGGGTGGCGGCGGGTTGCGTGGCCGTGCCCACTCCACAACTGTTCCAGGTCTGTGTCAGCGGATTGACGGCCACCGTGTTGAGGCTGGAGGTCATGGGGAAATTGCGCCGCGTGATTTCCGTATTCAGGAAGTAGAACAGCTTATCCCGCCTGATCGCTCCGCCGAGGGACCCGCCCGCCTGCTGGCGCTTTTCCGACGGAACATACGTGCTGAACGGATCGCGCGCGTTGAACCCGGTGCTGCGGTAGAACCAGTAGGCGGTGCCGTGCAGCGCGTTGCCGCCGCTCTTGGTCACGGTGTTGACAATGCCGCCCATGGCACGGCCGTATTCGGCGGAGTAGTTGGAAGAGACCACCTGAAACTCCTGCACGGCGTCCTGCGAGATCTGGGCCGCAATGCGCGTGCGCCCGGCATTCTCGTTGTAGAACTGCTCAGTGGTATCGGTGCCGTCCACCAGGAACGAGTTCTGCCCGGCCACGCCGCGGAAAGTGAGCAGGCCATAGTTGCCGTCGTTGCTGACGCCCGGCGTCAGCAATACAAAGGAGTCCACCCGCCGGCCATTGATCGGAAGGTCTTGAATGGATCGCGAATCGACCACCCCGGAGACGTCGCTTTTGGTGTTTTCCACTAACGGCGCAGCCGCGGAGACCTCCACCTCGGTGGAGGCGGTGGCCATCGCGAGGTTGATTTTCAGATCCAGGTTCTGGCCGACCTGCAGAGTCAAGCTCCTCAACTCATAGCCCGCAAAACCGGCAGCCGTCACGATGACCCTGTACCCTGGCCCGGGCGTCAGCGATGGGGCGATGAACAGCCCCGCGTCGTTGGTATCCAGCGTACGGAGTGTGCCTTGAGCTTCGCTCGAAATGATCACTTTGGCATTGGGCACCACTGCGCCCGAAGGGTCCCGGACAACACCGGAAATGCCCGCCACGCCACCAGACGATTGCGCGAATACAGGCGCAGTCAGGGACAGCACGAGCAACAAAGCAAGGAACGTCAAACGCATATGTTGACCTCTAATCGGACCAGCCGTTTACGACGACCTGGTTTTCATTCGAATTATAAGACCCTATAATCTGATTATAATAACGCCAAAGCAACGAAGTGTCCATGCGTGGATGCTCTTTCGTGCTAACGTCGGCTAGTACCCGCCTTGAGCAGGAGGGCGATCTTCCGGCGCGATGAGGAACCGTAGATCCACGCTGAGCCCGTTGCATTAGTGAATTCGAAAGCCTGAAAAGTCAGTGAGCCCTTATCGTTCGACCCCGCGGATGTCAGCGTTTTTCGAAGAATGCGCCCCGCCCGGTCCCTCGGTCCGACTTGCCGAACTCTTCACCTGGCGCGGATGCGATCCATTGAGCGGAAGGACCGTGTCCATGTTGAGGTCCAGCGTACTCAGGGCAGCCGTGGGACCCCCCGCGGGTGGTAGCCGGTGACGTGTTTGTAAGTTTCGAGCGCATTGAAGATGATCGGGCAAAGCGCGGCCCAGCGGGCCAGTGACGACGGGCGGCTGCCGAGCGAGTGGGCGCCGACCGCGATGTGGGGGAAGTCGCGGCAGGTCTTCGGCCGGGCTTCGTAGATCCTACAGAGATTGCCGTCCAGGAAGACACACCCTGCCGCGAACTCATGAGGATTCGCGAGCCGGTCGCCTCAGGATCGGGAACCGTGTAGAGGCGAGTGACCTCCTCTGGTGTAGCGCGTAACTGGCGCGCAATGTCTTCGATCTCCTGCTTGGAAACCGGTACGATCGAGCGTCGACAGCAATTGGCGCAGTTGGTGCAGTCCATTTGCTGCTGCACTCGGGTCGCGAGGATTCGAAAAGGCTGGTCGCCACGGTGTTTGGCGGAGAGGTAGCGGCGAAAGGCGAGATTCTCTTCAGCCTTCGCGGTTCCGAGCCGAAATACTTCAGCCAGATCGGTAACCACGCCTAACAGTATCTCTGCGTTGCCAAGAAGGCAACCCCACGCCAGCCGCCAACCGTCCTATCGCTCCTCTCATCACCTCCTCGATTCTCTCGTTTGATATTCTTGCCTCCATGCGGCCTGCTATCGCGTCTCTCATAACGGCATGCCTCCTCGTGGCGCAGGACAGCCCACCGAAGAAGTCTCTCGACGTTCCGTACGTGCACACACCGAACCCGGTCGTCGAAGGCA
Organism: Bryobacteraceae bacterium; assembly: GCA_035295745.1. Taxonomy (GTDB): domain Bacteria; phylum Acidobacteriota; class Terriglobia; order Bryobacterales; family Bryobacteraceae; genus JAIQFL01. The sequence goes on from DATGIL010000090.1 coordinate 234,580, forward strand.
TGCTCAAACTCGCCGGCGTCTCGAAAGAGGATGTGGTGTATGACCTGGGGTGCGGCGATGGCCGCATCGTCATCGCTGCGGCCAGGATTTACGGCGCGCACGGAGTGGGCATCGATATCGACCCCGAACGCGTTGCTGAAGCCCGCGGCAATGCGGCCAAGGAAGGCGTCGAGCGGCTGGTGAAATTCGAAGAGAAAGATCTCTTCGATGCCGACATCCACGAAGCCACCGTCGTCACCCTCTACCTGCTGCCCGCCGTAAATCGCAAACTCCGTCCCAAGCTCCTCAAGGATCTGAAGCCCGGCACTCGCATCGTCTCCAACTCCTTCGACATGGGAGATTGGAAGCCAGACAAAGAGGATCACGTCGAAGGCCGCCACCTCTATCTGTGGTCCGTGCCCGCCAAACCATAAGTTCTTACGCTCTGGAAAGAATGGTCTCGCTCCAGAGCTGATGAAGCGGTCTTGCGAGAGATCGCCCGCGACTCCATTCCCAAGAATATGGCACTCGCCGGATAATCGTGGACGCGGGCGAGATTGGAACCTCAACCCCGGTGCGGAGGGCGCAACAGCATCTCGGCGGCCGACGTGACCAATCGCCGTGGAGCGATGCGTTGGAGTTCCACTCCGACCCAATTCGTAAACCCCGAGACTACCGAGTGTTCTCCCGCCGCCAACCCCCGCAAACCGACTCGTGCTACGTGTTCCGCCGATTCCACGCCCACGACGATCTCTTCCGGCACACCCGCTACCTTCCCGAATTCCGAGGTCGTCGGGCCGGGACAAAGGGCGCAAACCCGTACACCATAACCTTCCACCTCCCGAGCCAGCGCCTCTGCGAACAGCAAGTCGAACGCCTTGCTGGCGCCGTAAGTAGCCATGTACGGCACCCCTTGGAATGCCGCCGTGGAAGAGACGATGAGGATGCCGCCCGACCGGCGTTTCACCATGCCGGGAACGTAAAGGCGCGTGAGGTGAATGACGGCGGAGCAGTTTAACTGGACGATGTTCAGTTCGCGCTCCACATCGGAATTGCGAAACTCGCCGTAGGAGCCGACGCCCGCATTATTCACCAGCACGTCGACGGTCACGCCCCGTTGCTCGGTGAACGCAAAAATCTCCTGAGGCGCATCAGGGTCGGTAAGATCAGCGGCCACCGCCTCGATCTGGACACCATACTTGGAGTGGAACTCCCGGCGTAGTTTAGCAAGCCGCTGCTTGCGCCGCGCCGTGAGTACGAGATGGGTGCCGCCCGCCGCAAGCTCCCCTGCGAGCGCCCTGCCAATGCCGGAACTTGCGCCTGTCACCAGCGCCCATTTTCCGCGCCAACAATCGAGGTCGGCCATCACGCATAACGTAGCACCTGGATTGGACTCAAACAATCCTTGGGGCTCGCAGGACGAAATGGATGCACGACATGCCAGTACACTAAGAGGAATGGACGAACCGACGCGGCGAGTGCTCCAGCTCTTTATCGAAATGGGCACCGACTCTCTCGATCTACACACGTTATTCGAAGCCGGTGGAAATGACCCCACCTCCCGAGAGCGAGTTCTCGACATCGTAACGCGCCTGGTCGACAGCGGCGAATTGGAATCACGAGGCGGCGATTTCTATGTGATTACCGACAAGGGGCGACGGGCCGTTCGTTGACTGGCCCGCGCACGCAACCCGAGGATTGACCTTGCCAGAAATCATTCGAACATTGATCGATCGCCAGGAAACAGCAGAGCCTTCCGTTCTGCCCGAGGCATTGAAGATTGCTTACGGCGGCGATCTTCACTTCCCGCCATCCGGCCCCCAGCGGCCCTACGTGATCGGCAACTTTGTGAGCACAATCGACGGCGTGGTCAGCTACGAGATCCCTGGCAAATCCGGGGGCGGTGATATCAGCGGATTTGACGAGTCGGACCGGTTCATCATGGGGCTCCTACGGGCTTCGGCAGATGCCGTCATGGTCGGATCCGGAACACTTCACCAGACCTCCCCGGATCATCTATTCGTCGCCGACTCGGTATATCCGGCAGCCCGCGACCTGTATATGCAGTACCGGTCGGAGATTTTGAATAAGACGGCGTCCCCGCTGCAGGTGGTCGTGAGCAGAAGTGGCAGAGTCGACCTGACAAGAGCCATTTTCCGGACGCCGGGTATACGAAGTCTGATCGTCACTTCTCAAGCAGGCATGGATCTTCTGAAGGCAAGCGGGGTAGGATTGCTGGCTTCGACAGAGGTTAGGTCGCTCGGAGGTCCCGTCATTGCGGCGGCTTCCGTTCTTCGACTGCTCCGGGCGGAATTCGGGGTATCTCTCCTTCTCCATGAAGGCGGCCCGAGCCTATTCGGAAGATTCATGGCAGAGGGCTGCGTCGACGAACTCTTCCTCACGGTAGCGCCACAAGTCGCCGGCCGAGACGGCCATCCACAACGGCCAGGATTTATCGCAGGCGTGGAGTTTCGTCCCGAGACGGCGCCATGGCTGGAGATCGTGAGTTTGAAGGAGCGAGGCAATCACTTGTACATGCGATATCGCGTGACTTAGTACATCGTTTGATGATACGGCCCATGATTCAGGCAAGAACACTCCCTTACGGTCGTGGCTCGTTGCGAGCCGCTCCGAAAATCGTCGCGGGGGTCGTTGCGAGCCGCGCGCGTGAGCAAGTGATGTCCCGATCGCTCCGAAAATCGTCGGGTCGTTGCGAGCCGCGCGCGTAAGCAAGCGATGTCCGGATCGCTCCGAAAGTCGTCGTGGGGTCGTTGCGAGTCGCGCGTAAGCAAGCGATGTCTCAATCGCTTCGAAAATCGTCGTGGGATCGTTGCGAGCCGCGCGTAAGCAAGCGATGTCCGGATCGCTCCGAAAGTCGTCGTGGGTCGTTGCGAGCCGCGCGCGTAAGCAAGCGATGTCCAGATCGCTCCGAAAATCGTCGGTGCTCGTTGCGAGCCGCGCGCGTAAGCAAGCGATGTCCAGATCGCTCCGAAAATCGTCGGTGCTCGTTGCGAGCCGCGCGCGTGAGCAAGCGATGTCCCGATGGCTCCGAAAATCGTCGTGGGGTCGTTGCGACACGCGCGCGTGCAAGCGATGTCCCGATGGCTCCGAAAATCGTCGTGGGTCGTTTGCGAGCCGCGCGCGTAAGCAAGCGATGTCCAGATCGCTTCGAAAATCGTCGGGGGTCGTTGCGAGCCGCGCGCGTGAGCAAGCGATCCGGCGATACGCCTGCGGACTTCTGAAACCGCGGACTTTGTAAGGCTCTGCAAAACTGATTCAGCCAAGCCCGCGCAGGCCTGGTCCCTTATCCCTTGGCGCCCTTTTTTGGCTTCGCGGCGGGCTTATCGGCTGGCGTCGCGGAGTGATCCCGTTTGTGGCGGGCTACGGCCTTCGCAATCTCCTCCGCGGAGAGCTTGCTGTGATTCTCGTTGTGCAGGACATCACTTACAGAATTCGTATTTGTGGCCACGCTTATGACTCCTTATTGTCCGAAAATGCGTCATGGTTGCCGGCAGAAACGGTGCCCGCTCAGTATTGGGCACGCCGCCGTGTTGAATGAGGGCGGCCTCTGGAGGGGTGGCGGGAAGAACCTGCTTACCTCGGAGGAAAGCAACCCACTCAACAGCAACGCCTACCGCGAGTATACGCCTATCCCGGCGGAGTGAACCGGTTTAATACCCGAAAGCAATCATTCGACTACGTCGCAGTATCGATTCGCACGTAAAGATGAAGTATCGGCAAGCTTCTAAAGTGCCTCAGGTCCCGGAACCGTAATCGACATCATCCGGCAACTCGTTCGTGTCGCTGCCTGTGTCGCCGGGGAAATGTTTTGCCAGGTCCTCGCCGACCGCTTCGATTCCTGCGACAAGGCCGCCCGTAAAATCACCTTGCTTAAACTTCCCGGAAACGGTATCGGCGATGTGATGCCAAAAGTCCTGACCAACCTTCTCGTGGATGCCGCTATCGCCTAACACGACGAACGCGCGTCGCGCCGGGACAACGAAGAATAATACGGCATTGCGATCCTTCGTCGCGGTCATACCCAGTCGCTGGAAGGCCTTCTCGGCGACTTTCCGAACATCGCCCCAGAACAGCGGTGACACGGAAACGCGGATCTCACCGGAAGTCCGTCTCTCGGCTCTCTGAATCGATCGTTTGATCCGCTCCTTGTCGATTACCATGATCCGCTCGCTCCTCCACCGCCGGACCGGCCCCCGCCTCCGCTGAATCCTCCACCGCCCCCTCCTCCTCCATCCCCTCTGCCGCCAGACAGGATACTGGTCAGAAAGTAGAACGCCAGCGTCGGATGCGTAATCACCAAGGCCAGTATCAGGATCCCGACAATGCCATAGAGAATCCATTGGAACAACGTCAACGGCTTGGATTGCGCTGCCGTAGGTGTTGGCGCAGGCGCATCGGCCTGTACACTGATGGTCCCAGTCAGCGAATCGATTGCGGCTGTTACCGCATCATCGGAATGGCCCGCCTGAATTCGGGGCGCCATCACTTCGTTGATCACGCGGGATGCGATCGCGTCGGGCACTACGGCTTCGAGTCCGTAGCCCACCTCGATCCTCATCTTATGATCTTGGGTCATGATGAACAGGGCCAGCCCGTCGTCAAGCCCCTTCCGCCCCACCTTCCATTTGGCAAAGGCCCGGACGGCCCAGTCCTCGATCGTCGCGTCACCTGTAGTGGGGGCGATGTACACAATCAACTGGTGGCCTGTGGTCTGCTCGTAGGCGGCGAGGCGTGTGTTCAGTAAGCGCACCGTGTCCGGCGACAGGAGGCTCGCGCTGTCTGTGACCCACTCCGTGGGAGTCGGAGGGATAGGTGTTTCAGCCGCGTCCAGAAACGCGGTCGAAACGAGGGCGATAAGGACAAGCTGACTGCGGAACAGAAGCAATTAGAACTTCACCACGGGCGCCTTTTCACTTCCGGATTGTGCCTGGAAGTAAGGCTTGGCTGCGAATTTATCGCCGAAAAAGCCGGCGATCAGCACGGTTGGGAAACTACTTCGGCGGGTGTTGAATGCTTGCGCTGCCTCATTGAATCTCTGCCGCTCAACCGTAATGCGATTCTCGGTGCCCTCGAGTTGCGCTTGCAGGTCGCGGAAGTTGGCACTCGCTTTGAGATCCGGATAGTTTTCAGACACGGCCAGCAGGCGCGACAGCGCCGAAGACAATCCTTGTTGCGCCTGCTGATACCGTTGGAAGGCCGCTGGATCTTTGGTGATGTCGGCCATCGCGGCGGGCGTGACCTGGCCGACCTGGGCGCGCGCCTCGGTAACCGCTGTCATGGTGCTCTTCTCAAAATCCGCAGCGCCTTTGACGGTCGCCACCAGGTTGGGTACCAGATCGGCGCGCCGTTGATATGCGTTTTGCACCTGCGCCCACTGCGCTTGCGTCGCCTGATCCAGTTGAACCAGGGAATTATAGGTTCCGATGAAGGAAACTCCGACGATCAGCCCGAAGACGAGTAGCACACCGAGACAACCAATACCTATCTTTTTTCCCATTTGCACTCCACGATTCGCTTCGATTCCTGGATTGCTACTTTCATGACGGAATCCGCTTCAGTTTAAACCGCGAGTTCCCCTTCCAGCCTGGTGATCTCGTGGCGAAGCCACTGCTTGAGGACGCCTTCTGCCCCGGCGACATCCAGATTGGCGATGGTTCGACGCTCCTGATCGAGCGGAATATGGTGACAAGGGACATCCTCGTTCTTGTGGGACTCAGGGACGTACTGCATGAGAACGCATTCAGCGCACGGATGAGTACGAAGCGGATCGCCGAAATTCAGGCAGGTCAGGGAGTCTTGGAAAGGAGATGTGGGTTGATGCGGGGTACGAACCGAGCGGCCGTATCCGCCGTCCTCGACGAAGGCCAATTCAAATCTCAGTTTCTCCAAAAGTTCGTGTTTCTCTTCAGACATAGGCATCCATTTGGTCAAGCCGCCTGTTTTCAGTAGCACGCCATGGCCCGAACAGAATCCCGGCAGTCGGACAAGGAGACCGCGAAGGTTTACGGAGTCGCAAAATGCAAAGATTGCACTTGAAACGCCGAATTTTACCGAACCAGTGTTGCCGAGTGGCGTGGGAATCCGGAGATTTGGACCTAAAGGGTATACAATCGGTCGTGCTAAATGGCGCGGTTCGATAAGGATGCAAGTAGGGGGAGGAACTGTGAAGGTATCCGATAACCTGGGGCTGATCCGTGCATTGCTGTACGGTGTTCAGTTCGAAAAGAACCTCCTCGACGGCGTAAATCGCACGTTACGACACGTTGTCGCTCGCGGTGCGCTCGGGGCGTCACCTGAGGAATATCTCGAGGCAATCAGGATGGCATTGACAAGCGATATCGAGCTCTCGAAGCTCCTTCCCTTAGCCCTCGACCACGCCGAGGCGCAGGTGCGCGAATACTTGACAGAGATCGCCAGGAGGCTGGACACGGACCAGCGTTGGTTGAGACTGCCGCGACGGTAAGCAGCGAAGGCGAGGCACCAGGATCAGCCGGAGAACTTTCGAGATTGGCCATTCGGGCGGCTGATTGCGGGCGTGTTCGGGGAGCTGAGTTATACGATATGCGGACAAATAAGAGCACTCGATTCACTCGACGCGGCGCGATGCAGGCAATCGGCGCGAGCGCCATTCCGTTTGCAGCGCAGAATGTCAAGGCTCCCGTCACGCGACCGAGTACATCACCAAAGGAGCAAGGCATGGAACTCGGCGCGTTTTCCATCAGCCTGACGGTCAAGGACCTTGAAACTTCGAGAAGTTCTACGAGAAGTTCGGTTTCAAGGCCTTCCTCGGGGATCCCTCCAAGAACTGGCTGATTCTGAAGAACGGCGATCACATCATCGGAATCTTCAAGGCATGTTCGAAAAGAACGTCCTTACCTTCAACCCTGGCTGGGACAGTAACGCCCAAAAACTTGCTGCATTCACAGATGTGCGCGAACTGCAGCGCAAGGCGTGCAGTTTATGGACGAGGCAGACGAGAGCACAACAGGCCCCGCCAGTTTCATCGCGGTAGACCCCGGCGGAAACCCGATTCTTGTCGATCAGCACGTCTGATTTGTAGGCCAGACGTGATTCGTCGGCTCTTGGAGTCTAGGCCGATCTGGGCGCAGCACATCGCCGCACGTTCGCTTTTCGTAAAGATGCTGCCGGGAGTCTACGAATCGAGGCGCCGCCGCGCTACACGAGTTTGGTCTGCCGGATGGGTAGTTCGCGGATCCGCTTGCCGGTGGCGTTAAAGATGGCGGCGGTGAGTGCGGGAGCGATGACTGGCGCACCGGGCTCGCCGACTCCGGCGTGGGGCGCACTGGAAGCGACGATGGTGACGTCGATCTTCTGCGGCGCCTGCTTGAGGCGCGCGACCGGATAGTTGTGGAAGTTGGACTGAGTAATACGTCCGCTATCGGCGGTGATTTCACCCATCAAGGCGAGCGAAGTGCCGAAAACTGCGGCGCCTTCAAATTGCGCGCGCACGCGGTCTGGCATCACGGTCTGGCCAACATCGGCGACGGTCCATACGTTGGGGATCGTAAGGTTGCCCTGCGCATCTATGGCGATTTCGACGGCGCTGGCCACGTAGCTCAGGAAGCTGCGGTGGCCCGCGATGCCGATGGCGCGGTTCTTGCTGTTGGCGAATTTGGCGTAGCCGGACTTCTGAGCGCACTGTTCGAGCACGCGGCGCAGGCGTCCGGTATCGAGCGGAAAGGTCTCGGTGGATTGACCATTGTTCCAAGGCTTCACGCCATCCTTGGTGAGGTCTACCTGACGATCGGGCCCGATGGTTTTGAGGAAGTAGTCGACGTAGTTGGAGTTGTTGAGGTGGGCGACTTCATCGACGAAGCTGTGGATGGCGAAGGCGTGGAACAGGTGGCACACAGCGCGCAGCCAGCCTTGGCGGACGTGGTTCTTGGCCGGGCAGTTTTCGGCGCGCATATGGGGCACGTCGAAAAGGATTTCGTTGAGACCCATGCCGGTTTCGAAATCGGCGCCATATTCGGTTCCGGCGGCGAAAGTGGAGGCGATGGGCGGGAACGCGCTCCGGAAAAGCCACGACTCGAGTTTGCCGGAAGAATCCAGGCCGCCCTTCATGTGCATGGCAGCGACGGAGTGGAAGTAGTCGAAACGGATATCGTCTTCGCGGGTCCAGACCACCTTGACGGGCTTGCCGGAGGCTTTTGACAGGAGGGCGGCTTCGACTACATAGTCCGGCTTAGACTTGCGTCCGAAGCCTCCGCCGAGCAGAGTGACGTTGGCAGTGACGTCTTTAGGCGTGATACCCAGGGCGGCGGCGACGGATTGCTGCACAGCTTGCGGATCCTGAGTGGGGCACCATGCTTCGACTTTGCCGTCTTTGAATTCGGCGACAGCGACCGGTGGTTCCATGGCAGCGTGGGCCAGCATGGGCACGTAGTAGTCAACTTCCAACTTCTTCGCGGCCTTGTCAAAGGCTGTTTCAAAATTGCCGCGGTTGCGCACCGTTTTGCCGGCTTTGTGGACGCTGGCGAACAGTTCCTGCTTATAACCGGCGGAATTGAAGGAGGAGTGCGCGGGGTTGACGTCCCAATCCACCTTGAGTTTCTTACGGCCTTGCATTGCGGCGTATGTGGAGTCGGCCAGCACGGCGACCCCGCCGAGTTGTTGGAAAAGGTGAGGCTGTTTGAAAGGCGGGAGTTGGACGGTCTTCATCACGCCCTTCACCTGGAGAGCTTCCGTATCGTTGACGTTCTTGATTTTGGAATCGTAGACCGGTGGGCGTTCGATGGCGGCGTAGAGCATGCCCGGGCGCTTGGCGTCCATGCCATAGATGGCCTTGCCGGTGACGATGTTGTGCTGGTCGACGATGGCGATGTCCTTGCCGATGTAGCGGTACTCGCTGGGACTCTTGAAGTGCAGTTCGGTCTTCGCGGGTACGGGCAGCGCGGCGGCAGCCGCTACGAATTCGCCAATGGGGGCGGAACGCTTGCTTGCATCGTGGGTGAGCTTGCCCATGCGGAGGGCCACCTCATTCGCGGGCACTCCCCACTTCTGTGCGGCGGCTCTTTCCAGCATGAGACGCGCGGTGGCGCCGGTCTGGTGCATGGCCGCAACGAAATCGCGCACCGAGCAGGAGCCGTCGGTATTCTGAGAACCATATTTGGTATCGCCGATGGCCTGTTCGACGCGGACCGTCTTCCAATCGACATCTAACTCGTCGGCGACCACCAGGGGTAGCGACGTGCGGCTGCCGGTGCCCATTTCGGAGCGGTGGGCGGTGATGACCACCGTACCATCCGGCTGGAAGCCAAGATACACGCTAGGCTGCCACGTGGTGGTTGTTGCGGCGGTGGCGGAACCAGCGGCAAGGTTGGCGCCCAGTACGAAGGCGGACGCGCTAAGGATTGCGCCGAGGAAATCGCGGCGGTCGACTTTGAATACCGCAGGGGTCTCGACCTCGGCGTACGCACCAGGGTGCTGCTGGTAGGAATCGGCGGTGAGACCCGCGATTTCAGACTTATTCTCGGGCGCAGGGAAACTCGTGCCGTATGCGATTTTCATGGCTATTTCACCCCCGCGGCAGTCTTGATGGCGGCGCGAATGCGCGTGTAAGTACCACAACGGCAGATGTTGCCGTCCATGGCGTTGTCGATTTGAGCATCGGTGGGCTTGGGGGTTTTGGCGAGGAGCGCGGCAGCTTGCATGATCTGTCCGCTCTGACAATACCCGCACTGTGCTACGTTGTGCTTCTCCCAGGCGGCCTGGCAGGGGTGCGTGCCAGTGGCGCTGAGACCTTCGATCGTGGTGATGCGCTTGGCGGCGGCTGCCTTGATTGGCGTGACGCAACTACGGACGGCCTCGCCGTTCAGGTGAACGGTGCACGCGCCGCAGAGCCCCATGCCGCAGCCGAATTTCGTGCCCGTCAGATCCAATTCATCGCGGAGGTACCACAGCAGCGGCAGATCCTCATCCCCGTCGAACTTGCGGGGCTGGCCATTTACAGATAGCTCAATCATACGGTCCTGTCATTATATCGAGGCGCGAGTCGGCCGGCGCTGCCTGAATCCATTTCAAACCGCCCACTAAGCGGGTTGGTGGATCGGACTCCATACCTCGTGCTCGATCCGCACTGCTCCGCAAAATGCGGCTGTTCGTGGTTCTACACTAAGAGAGGTTCCAGAAAGATGAAGAAACTGATCAACGATCCACGGGACGTGGTGCGGGAATCACTGGCTGGGCTCGCCGCGGCTCACCCGGAGATTTTGAGGGTCTGTTTCGATCCTGTTTACGTGATCCGGGCCGACGCTCCCATTGCGGGCAAGGTGGGCATCGTTTCTGGTGGCGGCAGTGGTCACGAACCGATGCACGGTGGATTTGTAGGAAAGGGGATGCTCGACGCAGCGTGCCCCGGGGAGGTCTTCACTTCCCCGACTCCCGATCAGATCGAAGCGGCCACTTGCGCCGTCGATGGTGGGGCCGGGGTGCTCCACATCATTAAGAATTACACCGGCGACATCATGAATTTCGAAATGGCAGCGGAACTCTGCCAGGCTCGGGGTGTAGCGGTGCAGGCGGTGATCGTGAATGACGATGTCGCCGTCGAGGACAGCCTCTACACCGCGGGCCGCCGCGGCGTAGGGACCACCGTGCTGGCTGAAAAGATCTGTGGCGCCGCCGCCGGCCGCGGATATGATCTCGGTCGTGTAGCGGAGCTGGGCCGCAAGGTGAATCGGAATGGCCGTTCCATGGGATTAGCCTTAAGCCCCTGCACCGTGCCCGCCGCGGGCAAGCCTGGGTTCGTGCTGGCCGCCGACGAGATCGAGATGGGGGTCGGCATTCACGGTGAGCCAGGTCGTGAGCGCATGAGTCTTAAGACCGCAAGGGACCTGACCGCGCAAATGGCCGAGGCGGTCCTTGCCGACCTGCCATTTCAAGGCGGCGACCGTGTCGTCACGATGGTAAATGGCATGGGCGCGACGCCGTTGATGGAACTCTATCTCGTCCACCACGAACTCGAACAGATCCTGCAGGCCCGACGAATCACGATCGCTCACCGCCTGGTGGGAAACTATATCACCAGCCTCGAAATGGCCGGCTGCTCGATTACATTGCTGAAAGCCGATGACGAATTTCTGTCACTGTGGGGCGACCCGGTCCTGACGCCCGGCCTACGATGGGGGATCTGAGACATGACGGTGAGCACGGCTGATGTGCTCCGGTGGTTGACAGCCCTGCAGCGCGTCTACGCCGAGAATCGGGAACTCCTGACGGATCTCGATCGGGCCATCGGCGACGCCGATCACGGAACCAACATGGATCGTGGCTTCACCGCGGTGCAGGCGGAACTTTCCGCTCATCCTCCGGCCGATCTCCGCTCCATCTTCCAAACCGTCGCGACAGTCCTCATCCGCACCGTGGGTGGCGCCGCCGGGCCCCTCTACGGTACATTCTTCCTGCGAGTTGCCACTGCCTGCGCGGGAAAGTCTGAGCTCGCCGCCGCCGACCTCGTGGCGCTGTTCCAGGCCGGAAACGAGGGTGTTCAACAGCGTGGCAAAGCCCTGCCCGGCGACAAGACAATGGTCGACGCCTTGCTGCCTGCCGTCGATGCAATGCGCAACGCCTTCGAGCGTGGAAACAGCCTGGCGGAAATCCTGGAACGGGGCGCGGCGGCAGCCGAGGCCGGGATGCTGGCAACCGTTCCCATGCAGGCACGCAAGGGCAGGGCCAGCTACTTGGGTGCGCGCAGCATTGGGCACCAGGATCCGGGCGCTACCTCGTCGTACCTGTTGTTGAAGACTGCCCTCGACAGCTGGCGCTCATGATCGGCTTCGTCATCGTCTCCCATAGTGCACGGCTGGCCGAAGGTGTATGCGAACTGGCTGGCCAAGCTGCCCGAGGCATTGTCCCCATTGCTGCCGCGGGGGGAACGGACGATCCAGCGAATCCCTTAGGCACCGATGCATTCAAAGTGCTGCGGGCCATTGAATTGGTATATGCGGAGGACGGGGTCCTGATACTCGTCGACCTCGGCAGCGCCCTGTTGAGTGCTGAAACCGCTATCGAACTGTTGCCGGAAGAGCGGCGGCCCCGGGTGCAAATATGTTCGGCCCCGCTGGTGGAGGGGACTGTTGTGGCGGTCAGCCAGGCCGCCGCCGGTGCCAGTCTCGTCGAGATCCTTCGCGAGGCCGCTGGCGCGATCACATCGAAAACGGCACAGTGCGGAGTGGGAGTTCCGGATGCCGCGCCCTCCGAGGAGATAGTAATCACCGTCCCCAACCGATTCGGGCTGCATATGCGGCCCGCGGCACAACTGGTCCGTATGACACGCGGCTCCGGGGCACAAATCACGTTGGAGAATCTCTCTCTCCAAACCCCCCCGATCGATGCCGGCAGCATCAACGCTGTCCTCGGATTGGGCGTCCGGCAAGGCCAGCAGGTGCGCCTGCGTGCGCGAGGAGCAACGGCGCATGATGCTCTGGCCGGACTGACGGCTTTCTTCGCATCAGGCTGTGGTGAGAGCGAGGCATTGCCCGAAGCTGCGACTTCTGTGACGCCCGCATCAGCACTTCCAGGCGTGCTGAATGGCATTCCGGCATCCTCCGGGATCGCTATCGGTCCGCTCATTCGAATCGACGCTTCCGCCGTCGAAGGTCCACTCCTGCCGGTCCGGGATGCGGAAGCGGAGCGACAACGCTTTCTCGACGCCGTGCATCGCGCACAAGAGGAAACGCGAGCCCTCTACGATTGGTCCCGAGCTCACGCCGGACTTGGCGAGGCCGGCGTCTTCGACGCACAGGTGCTCTTCCTTGACGATCCTGCGCTGATTGAGGCAGTATCGCAAGCAATTCTCAATGGTCCGACGAACGCAGAAGCCGCCTGGGACGTAGAGACCCGGCGGCTTTCCGAACGGCTCGGTGCACTCGACGATCCGTATTTGCGGGCCCGCGCGGCCGATGTGACCGATGTGGCTGCACGAGTCCTGCGACGGCTCACCGGTGTGGACGGCGTGGTCCCAATCTTTCGGGAACCGTCGATCCTGACGGCGCACGATCTGACACCTTCCGAAGTACAGCAGCTCGACCCTTCGCTGTGTCTGGGCCTTTGCCTCGAGAGCGGCAGCGCCCTCGCGCACAGCGTAATCCTCGCCCGGGCAATGGGGATTCCGGCGGTGGTGGGATTAGGGCCCGGGATTGCAGTGCTCGCCGAAGGAACGTCCGTGGCTCTGGATGGTGAACGGGGGACGGTTTGGATCGCGCCCGGATCTGACCGGTTGCAGGAATTGGAAGACCGCCGCGCGCAATGGCTCACCTTACGCCACGTTGCCGACGCCGGGCGTCACAGACCTGCGGCGACTCGAGACGGACGCCGGATTCGAGTCTTCGCCAACATTAGCAGCGTGCCCGAAGCAGCCGAAGCGGTGGCGCGGGGTGCGGATGGAGTCGGCGTGCTGCGTACGGAATTCCTGTTCCTGGAGCGCACCGAGCCGCCAGGCGAGATCGAGCAGCTCGCAGCTTACCGCGCCATTGCCGCGTCACTCGCGGGACGCCCGTTGATCATCCGTACGCTCGACATCGGGGGCGACAAGGGTCTCCCTTATGTCGAAATCGGCGAGGAGCGAAACCCGTTTCTCGGGTGGCGCGGTATCCGTGTCACTTTGAGCAGGCGCGACCTGTTCCGGACGCAGCTTCGTGCCATCTTGCGCGCCGGAGCCGGCCAACCGGTCGAACTGCTGCTGCCGATGGTCACTTCTATTGAAGAGCTGCGCGGAGCCAAACAGATCCTCGCCGACGTGGAGGGGGAACTGGAGCTTGAGAAGTTGGATTTTCAACGGAAGATGAAGGTTGGCGTCATGATCGAGGTGCCGGCCGCGGCGGTCGCGGCGGACCGGCTCGCGCGTGAGGCGAACTTCTTCAGCATCGGCACCAACGACTTGATTCAGTATTTGATGGCTGCCGACCGCACCAACCCGCGTGTTGCCTCGCTGACGGATCCCTTTCAACCCGCCGTCTTACGAACCATCCGGCAGACCATCGACGCCGCGCGCCAGGCTGGAATCGGCGTCGCCCTATGCGGCGAACTGGCAGCCGATCCTTTGGCGGCGCCGCTCCTCCTCGGCCTCGGCCTTGAAGAATTCAGCGTCAGCGCCCCTTTGATTCCAGCGCTTAAGCAGGCCATCGCGCGCTGGAGCATCCCGCAAGCGGAAGCCGTTGCTCGCGAAGCCCTCAGCCTGGATTCATGCCAGGCGGTGAGAAGGATGTTGATGCATTTGATTCCTTCCTCGACCTGACGGCTATCCGCTTACCCGCGAGCCTTCAGTTCGGCCATGACGCGTTCCGGTGTGAAAGGAATCTGACGCAGCCGCACTCCGGTTGCATCGAAGACGGCGTTCCCGATAGCCGCCGCCACCACGGTGATCGAGGTCTCGCCAGCGCCTGTGGCTTCGTCGTCCGGGCGATTCACCAGTACACATTCGATCGGCGGAAGCTCAATACCCAGCGGGAGCGAGTGATAGGTTCGCCAGTCGACCGACGTGACCTTCTCGTTGTCCCATGTGACCTCTTCACCGAGTGCGCGGCTCATCCCTTGCAGCGCCCCGCCTTCCGCCTGATTGCGCAAACCGTCGGGATTGGAAATCGGTCCGGCGTCTATTGCCACCCACATGCGCTTGACCCACACGTTACCATTGTCCTGGTTGACGGCGACTTCCACAACGATCCCGGTGTAACCGTTGTCGCCTTCGTATGCCACGCACGCCACACCGCGGCCGGTCACCGTGCCGGCTCTCGAGTTGCCAGGCTTGGGCGAGGGGCGGGTATCCCAGCGGGCCGCTTGCGCCGAAGCCTTCAGCACGCCGATGACGCGCTCACTCCGGAGGTGGCGCAAACGGTATTCGACCGGATCCGCTTTCACACGCGCCGCAACTTCATCCATGAAACTCTCATGGGCAAAGGTATTCTGCAGGCGTGCCGGAGAACGCAGCGGGCCGGTCCAGAAAGGCGACTTGAGGTTGTGAACCAGGGCCTTCTCGCTTTTCACGGTACCGGTTCCGCCGTCCTTCCCCCCGACTCTGCCCGCCACATACGACGGCACCCCGTTGCTGCCGTTGTTATAGGCGCGCGGTTCCTGCGCTGGTCCCGGTGAGAAGGGCGCTGGCTCGAAACCCAGAAGGTTGCCGGTTACGACGTTGCCTGGGGTGGAGGACCCAGGCCGGTTACCGCGCGATGGCGTCCACGCCTCGTGCTCCCAGGTGATGATGTCGCCCTTCGCGTCCAACCCTACACGCTCATCGATGGTCCAGGCATTGCCAAAATTTTCCCAGGCCATCTCGTCCTTGCGACTGAGTTGGACGCGTACCGGCTTGCCCACTGCCTGCGAAAGCACCAGGGCGTCGTAACTGACCGTGTCCGCGCCATTCAACCCATAACATCCCGAGCCGCGCCGGAAAATAACATGTACGTTCTCCGGCTTGAGACCGAGAATCATGGCGCCGGTGGTTTTCTGATACCAAACGCCTTGGGACGGCGAATAGAGAGTCGCTTTGTCGCCCTGCACATCGGCGACGGCGCACGAAGAGCCCACAGATCCATGCATCTGATATGGATGGTTGTAGGTTGCCTTGAGCAGCGTGGCTGCGCCGGCGAGCGTCTGCATGGTGTCCTTTGAATCCACCAGCAGTACGTCCTGCGAGGGTTGATTGCGCAGGCTGGAGTAGTAATCGGACTGCGGAGGAAGCCCCACGCCGGGCGTCCAGGTGACCTTCAGCCGGTTCGCAGCCTGCGTCGCCTGCCAGGGCTTCTGCGTCACCACCCCGACAAAGTTCTTGCGTACCACGACTTTGACGATGCCCGCGACATCCTTCACAGAGTCTTCATCTACACTGGCCACGCTTGTGCCCACAGTTGGCGGACGGACCACGCACCCGTGCAACATGCCGGGCAGGCGAACGTTGTGCACATACTCGAACTGTCCGGTCGCCATCGCCGCCATGTCGGGACGCCCGATTGGTTTTCCCAGCACGGTCCATTCGTGAGGGTTTCGGCGTTTGGCGGCAGGGTTCAAAGTAAGGTTCAGCTTTTTGCCGCCGATCAACTCCCCATACCCGACCTTCCCTCCGCCTCCGCTGATCACTCCATCCGTGACGCTCAGGCGAGCGGCGGGAACCCCAAGCCGCTGGGATGCCATGCTCACCAGTGCCTCCCGCGCGGTCGCGCAGGCGAGTGCAAGATTGCCGTGATTGAAATTCGCCGGATGCGACTGGCTTCCCGACGTGTAAGCCTGGTCCGGCGTCAGCGCCGTGTCGCAATAGATCAGGTGCACGCGGTCGAAGGACACGCACAACTCCTCGGCTACGAGCTGTTGCTGCGCGGTGGAAATGCCCTGTCCGAGTTCTTCCTTTCCGCTGTAGGCGGTGACGGCTCCGTCGGCACCGATTGCCAGCCAGGAATCGAGCTGACGATTGTCGGGGGAACCCGGAATCGCGGTACCGCCGAACTGGGCGAGTCCGTCGCGGTGGAACATCGAGAAGCCCACCACCAGAGCCCCGGCCGATTTGAGAAATCCACGCCGGTCCAGCGCGTTCCTGGCTTCGCGCCTCATTTCGACACCACCTTTTGATAATGCAGAATGGCGGCCTGCATACGCGTATGCGTGAAGCAGCGGCACAGCACAGACGACAGGGCTTGCTGAATCTGACCCTCGGTGGCCTTGGGGTTCTTGTCGAGAAATGCCTTCGCGGTAAGAATGACGCCGTTGAGGCAGAAACCGCACTGCGCAGCTTGTTGATCGATGAATGCCTTCTGGATTGGATGGGGATTCTCCGGCGTCCCCAGACCTTCCAGCGTCACGATCTCCTTGCCCTCAGCGGCACTCACCGGAGTGATGCAACTGCGGACTGCAGTGCCGTTGACTATCGCGACACATGCGCCACACTGGCCCAGGCCGCAGCCGAATTTCGGCCCTCGCAGTTCGAGATCATCGCTCAACGCGTACAGAAGAGGCGTCGTTGGATCGAGGTCGAGGGTATGTTTTCGCCCGTTGACGTTCAGTGTGATTTTTGCCATTTTGTCAAAACGTAGAAGGCCGGTGTCTACGCCTGCCTTACGCGAAGTATACATCCGATGAGCGTCAGGGCTAAGTCGATCTGCAACCCGCCACCAGACTCCCACGCAGCCGCTGCGATCCCGATCCGCTTTGCGCCGAACTCCCGGCTGTGACAGGCTGGAGTTCGATGAGACTTGTGATTTCGACCTGCATCACGCGTCCAACGGCCATATCCTCCCGAAAGTACTGCTAAAGCGTTCATACTGGTACTCGGTCTTCCTTACAAACAGTTCATCTTCGGCGGAAGGCTCGTGGGGCATTGCCGCCGGAAGCTGAAACAGCTCGTGACCAATGCCGGCATTCGTCAAAAGCGTCATAATCCATGCTCCGGTGGAGGCCGTATTTGGATTTCATGAACGGGAGGACGCGCTGCGATTGCTGAGCCCCACGTTTCCTGCGCTGCATGTGCTCCGCAAGACCGGCGGCATCGAGGTCGGATCGAGTGTGGAGATTAAGATAGGGCCGTTCCTGTGGACGGCCCTCCACACGGCATATGAGAAGAACCGCCTGTTCGTCGACATTCAGATTGAAGGGCCGTTTGCCAAATGGGTTCACCGTCACGAATTTGAGACTGTGGGCACGGATACACGCTTAACGGACCGCGTCGAGTATCAACTGCCTGGAGGCGTGTGGATGAACCGTCTGTTCGGATGGACAGTGCAAATCGGCCTGCATCAGATGTTTCGCGAACGCCATCGAACGACCAGGCGCTATTGTGAAAAACGGTCGTAGCAACTCCCATGTTCCCCGCTGTTCCCTATTTCACGCGCTCCGGATCCCACCCATCATCGCCAGCCAGAAATGTTCGCATCTCGTACTTTCGCGCCTGTTCCGCCGTCAGTTGCACGGAGTGAGGATCCCGCTCCGCCGGATTGGCGCCGGGGCCTTGCGAATGGTACTCCGCGTAGAACACTGTGGGCAGCGAAGGCCGCCCGCCCTGTACCCATTCCAGCCAGCCGGACGGCATGATTTCGGGCCCCATGTAGGTGTTCAGAAAGACCACGCTTGCATAACTCCGCCATGGCCGTCCCAGGTAGACCTTTTTCGCCCCGGGTTCGGCCGTGAGCCGGCAGTGGTTGAAGACATAACCGCTCTTCTCGTCTGGTCTGACTTTGCTTTGTGCGGTGATCGCGACCGTGTCGTGCGCCAGGCTGTGGATCTCGCAGTTTTCGAAATACGCCAACGCATCACCGAAAATAAAGTCGATGTTGCCTTCGATGTAGCAATCTTTGAAATACTGGCGGGCGGTCTTGCAGCCGTCGACGCCGCTCATGCAGCCGGAGGTAGTGGCGTAGAGTGTGTCCTGGTAGCCAAGAAAACGGACGCGTCGAAAGATTGCACGATCTCCGGTCACTCGCAAAGCCACGGCCTGTGACCCCTGCTCGGTCAGCCCATGCGAACGGCTGAACGTGTTTTCGAACGTCAGGTTCTCAGCGACGAAATCGTCTCCCGTTACCGTTGTGCTCGCCGACTTGTATGTCCCGCCGGCCGTCCCGGAACTCAGGTTGAAACTGAGCACCACCTCCCTGGGATCGGCGCCCAAGCCGAGCAGTTGGATTTTAGCCTTATCGACAACGACTTTCTCTTCGTACGTTCCCGGGCGGATGCGGATGACCGCGCCATTAGAGGGACTCGCGTCAACGGCCGCTTGGACGGTCCGGAAGTCACCGGAGCCGTCCTTGGCCACCACGACGGGGTCTGCGGCTAGGGCGAAAGAGCAGCAGGACGCAATCAGGAATGCAACATATCGAGTGATCATTTTGGACATTCTCAACTACTGCCGAATATACCGCGGTGAACTGGTCCGGCCGCTCCCCGGCAGTTTACAGGGGAAAGACGCTTGGGGCCGAGTGCTAAATCCTGAAGCACCTTGCGTGTGTTAGGCCTCCAGGTGAGGTCGCCCGGATGCCCGAAGTCCACTCGGTGACGTTTGTGGGATCCCACGCAACTCTCATCGGAGCCGGTGGGTGGAGCGATTGGAGGGGGGCGCGGTGTTACAGCGGTCAGCGGTGCGGGCGGGTACGGCAAGAAGGGAGCGAAATCGCGGCATCTCCAGCCGATGGACCAAGGGAGTGAAGAAACGGTTCAGCATCCCCGGATTCGAAAAGTTCGGATGGAGGCAACCGGATGGCGCTGGCATATCATCTAACCAAAGTGGCTCCGCGTTCCGGCCGGCGAGTGCCTAAGCAGATTCCGGAAGTTCAGGGGCAGCGTCGAATACGCTCTGCAGTCAGACTTGGTGGACGCGCGAAAAGCGTCGACAAAAGTGTCGACGCGGCAAACAAAAGTGTTTGCGCCACGGGCTGCCCCTTTGAAACAATCTGGAGCTTTACTCGACCAGTCTTCGCCGGCGGGGACGCGGTTTTCCTAGATGCCGGTTTCCGCCATCACATTCGTGATCGGGCTCGCGAAGAACGATCCGCTGGGAAAGCGCATCCGGCAAATCGCATTGATCGTAAGAAGGCGTTCCGGCGTTCCTTCGTGAAATAGAGCGCCGACGGCCGTTTCCAGATTCTGCTCGCGTTTCAAC
Organism: Bryobacteraceae bacterium; assembly: GCA_035295745.1. Taxonomy (GTDB): domain Bacteria; phylum Acidobacteriota; class Terriglobia; order Bryobacterales; family Bryobacteraceae; genus JAIQFL01. The sequence goes on from DATGIL010000090.1 coordinate 254,180, forward strand.
TCGCGCGGCTGCGCGAAAACGCAGCCCGAAAATACTCCCGCCGGCCACTGTTCGACCGTCAACGGCAGCATCATCGAGCCGAGGAGGCTGCTCGATTTTTTGGCAGCCACGCCTACGGCGAGTACCGGGCGGTCCGAATCGTTGACGGCAACCACGGCCAACGCCGCCAAGTCGGTTTCCAACATCTCCATCGCAGCGCTGGCTAAGGTGGCGAAGTTGGCCGGTGCGCCTGAAAAATCGGCTCGTCCCGCGAACAGCCCTTCGGAAACCAGGCTAGTCTTGACGGTCAGGTCAGGAACGAAGGACCCGGATGACAGCATGAAGTCCGGGGTGCCCCGGCCGTCGGTAGGCAGGCATACGGCCGCACCTGCCACCGCAAGGAACGGACCGAACTGTTCTGCCGCGCCGCTCACCGTGAAGGCCCCGAACCCGATCGCCAAGGTGTCTTTCCAGCAAGTAAGCGATCCATATGGGCGATTGGTGTCAGGTTGGCGGACGCGGCACTGCTGTGAGGCGCCGCTACGCGATACGCAGGCTTCGATCTGCGTGCCCGTCACCTCGAACGCGCGACTGCCGGAGACGACTGGCGCCGCCGTGTCCACGCGCGCCAGGAGCAGATCGAGCCCCGAGAGGCCGAGTACTTTGCGCACCGGATCGGACGGACGCGCGACGTCGAGCGATCCCTGCCGCTTGTTGAGTTCCTGGTAGTAGCGCACCAGTATCTGAATGCCCGCCGAGCTTAAGTATTCCAGCCCGGAGAGGTTGAGCCGGATACGGCTGTGGCCCTCCCGGATCACATCGTCCAATTCGGTTGCCAGTTGGGGCGCCCAATAACCGTCCAACCGCCCCACCACCCGCATTTCGACAAGGCTCTCCGTGACATTCCTTCTGATCTGCATCCCTGATCCTCACCAGGATGATATCTGAAGATCCGCTGGCTTTGCGGTTCGGATGTTGATGGCTTTGGTTAGTACAGAAAGTCGGTAACTGGCTATCGGTGGGTTTGGAGAGCCCCCGGTGATCGCCTTACCTCCGATACCAGGCGAAAAAATGTACGGAAATGCCCAATTCTGGAGCGTAATGAGTTACAATTCGATGAAATGGGAGAGAGATTTTTCTAAGCAATTATTTGTCAGAATTTCAAATAAGGTGGGATTGCGCGCATGGCAAATTGCAGCCCGCAAACGATTCTGGTGGTGGACGATCAGACCCCGGTCCGGCAATTAATCAGCCGGATGCTCACAAGGAGCGGGTTCCACACAATTGAAGCCGGAAATGGTGCTCAGGCACTGGCACAGTTCGAGGATGAACATTGCTCCATCGATCTCGCCATTATCGACATGATCATGCCCAGAATGAGCGGATTGGACGTGGCAGCTGAGCTTTCGCGCCAGCATCCCGAGGTGAAAATCCTATACCTTTCCCCAAACTCAGCTAGCATTGCCAGCGATTGTATTCGCCGTCGCGCACCGCAACACCTTCTTTTAAAACCATTTACGGAGCGCAGCCTGGTTGACCGGGTTCAGGGGTTGCTGGCTGCTCAAGGCGATCACCAGATCGTCAGTTCTGCGACCGAACCGGTCTGACAGCCGATTACTTTTGCCGCGGACCCCTGATTCACCGAGACTTCCAGGTAGCCCGAACTTCCGGCGATCAAGCACAAGGCTCCCGATTTACAGTCGGAATAGTTGTTCGCCATCCCGCAGATTTCAGCCATGCCGATCGCCAGGCTGAAGCTTTTCTCACTCAAGCGTGGGAACTCGCACTCGCGGAAATTCGTGATGCAGTTACCAAAGCGATCAATCTTCAAGATCCGCCCCCGCCAGCTATTTTTCCCGTTCGGCTGGGGCTTTTCAAACGCAGGCCGGACGTAGTCTTGAATGATTTTTCCGAAACGCGCTCCGGGCGTCCCGCAAGCCAGGTGGGCCGCTACAGGCGCAAAGATATCGCGCCCATGAAATGTGCGGCTCACCGGTTTGCGGAAATAGAATTCATTCGAAATTATGCGCACGCGATGTTTATTTTCGCTGTAAATCAACCCCAGAACGCCATTGTCCGGCGCCACAAAATAATGACCGGCAGCCTCCATCAAAATGGGGCGCCGCGCGGAGCCGACGCCGGGATCCACCACCACCACATGAATCGTCTTCTTCGGGAAATAGCGATAGGCCTGAGAGACCGTGAAGGCGCCCTCGGCAATCTCGTAGGCCGGGATTTCGTGCGTGATGTCGACGATCTCCGCCTGCGGGCAGATATCCAGAATCACGCCCTTCATTGCGCCCACGTAGTGGTCCGAGGAGCCGAAATCGGTCGTCAGGGTAAGGATCGGTTTCCGCATTGCTAAACTGGAATGAGTGCAGCGCTTCTATTTTGACCACAACGCCACTACCCCTGTCGCTCCGGAAATCCTGGAGGTGATGGTGTCGTGTCTCGGTCAAGTGTATGGTAACGCTTCCAGCATCCATTATTTCGGGCAATGCGCCAAGCAGCGCCTGGAGGCGGCACGGCGGCAGTTGGCAACTTTGATCCACTCCACACCTACGGAACTCATTTTCACCAGCGGCGGAACGGAAGCAAACAACATGGCGGTGCTCGGCGCCGTTCGGAGCGCAGATGCCCGAGAGCGCCATGTCATTACCAGCGCTATCGAACATCCAGCAGTTCTGTCACCCTGCGCGCAGCTCGAAAAGGAAGGCGTAGCGGTGACCCGCTTACGCGTCGGGGCGAGCGGAGTTTTGAATCCAGATGACGTACGCCGTGCCTTGCGGCCGGAAACCGTGCTCGTCTCGGTGATGCACGCCAATAACGAACTAGGCACCGTGCAGCCGATCGCGGAGATCGCCGCGATCACCCGCGAGGCCGGGGTGCTCCTGCATGTGGATGGAGTGCAGGCGCTTGGCAAGATTCCGGTGGATGTCGCCGCACTCGGTGTTGACCTGTACAGCATGAGCGGGCACAAGCTCTATGCGCCTAAAGGCGTGGGAGCATTGTATGTAAAGCGGGGCGCGCGGATGGCGCCCATATTGTTTGGCGGCCACCACGAGCGCGATCGCCGGCCTGGCACGGAGAACGTCCCTGGGATCGCCGCTTTCGGAGCTGCCGCCGAGCTGGCGATGCGCACTCTCGCGGCCGATGGCGAGCGCCTGGAGAACTTGCGGGATCGACTCGAATCCGCGGTTCTCAACCGGATTCCCGGGACGGGAATCAACGGTTCGAAGTGGGGGCGGACTCCCAACACCAGCAACCTGTATTTCGACGGAGTGGATGGTGAGGCCCTGGTGATCTCGCTCGATTTGCGCGGCTTCGCAGTGTCAACGGGTGCGGCGTGCTCGAGCGGGGCGTTGACTCCCTCGCACGTCCTCACGGCGATCGGCCTCTCCAGCGACCGGGCCCGAGCCAGCATGCGATTCTCCCTGGGGCGATCGAATACCGCCGAGCAGGTCGACGCACTTGTGGACGCTTTAGAGGTTTCGATGGCGCATCTGCGAAGGATTTCCACCCATGCCTGAGAATCCGGCAGGCGAGCGGATCGCCGTGGCGATGAGCGGGGGTGTCGACAGTTCCACGGTTGCCGCGCTGTTGGCCGGGCAGGGGCACGAGATTGTCGGGATGACGATGCAGCTTTGGAATCAGAGGCGGCTGCCAGAGCTGATTCCAGAAGGTGCGGCCGCGGGCTCCGGACGCTGCTGCTCGCTGGATGACGTGTATGACGCACGGCGCGTGGCGGAACAGATCGGCATTCCGTACTATGTGGTGAATTTCGAGCGCCAGTTCGAAGAGCACGTCGTGAAGCCGTTCGTGGATGAGTATCTTGCTGGGCGGACGCCGATTCCGTGCACTTTGTGCAATAACTACATCAAGTTCGATCGCTTTCTGGAGATGTCCGACAGTGTGGGCGCGCGCCAGATGGCTACCGGCCACTACGCGCGAATTCGCTATGACGATGTTTCGGGCCGCTACCAACTGTTGCGCGCCGTTGATCCCTCGAAAGATCAGACCTATTTCCTGTTCGGGTTGACTCAGGAGCAATTGGCGCGGACCCTGTTTCCGCTCGGTGGGATGACGAAGCCGGAGGTGCGCGAGCTGGCCCGCTCCATGGGACTCGCGGTCGCCTCGAAGGGCGATAGCCAGGAGATCTGTTTCGTGCCCAATGGCGACTACGCAGCCTTCATGACTGCGTATTTGAAGGAAACCGGCATCGAGCCAGAGCAAACTCGCGGATCCATCGTGACATCTGATGGCCGTACATTGGGCGAGCACCAGGGAGTCCACCATTTCACCGTGGGCCAACGCCGCGGACTGGGAATCGCGACCGGCGAACCGCTTTACGTGATTGCCACCGATCCGCTCTCACAGCGGGTTACCGTCGGCGGCAACCACCAACTGCTTCGCTCCCGGTTTTTCGCTCACGATGTGAATTGGATCTCCATATCGGGGGTCAGTGAGGCAGTTCGCGCTGCTGTGAAAATCCGCAATAAGCACGAAGGCGCGTCTGCCATGCTTCACCCTGCTGGCCCATTGGAAGGGCAGTCCGGTGGCCGCGTGGAAGTGGTCTTCGACGAGCCGCAGCGCGCAGTTACTCCGGGCCAGGGCGCGGTGTTTTACGATGGCGATCTCGTTTTGGGTGGCGGCTGGATCGAATAATCAGACCTGAAACTTCCGTTTTGGGATTACAATATCGACAGGAGGCTGTACATGTTCACCATGTGGGCTGTCCTGGTCTACTCGGCCTCGATGGCCATTCCAATCTATCTCTTACATCGTTATCACAACCAGGCTTGGCATTGGCACGTCCTGGCGGTTGTGGCCAGTATGGTCTTGGGGCTGGCGCCCGTCCCCACCGAGCTACAAGGAGGATGGTACGACCTCCTGTTCGGCTTTGTTTTCGTAGCGCTGCTGTTCTGGGGTGCCGGTGGCTTGATGATCAATCATCCGGGGCACAAGAAACACGCCTGAATCTCAGAAGTGACGGCCGTCCGACGTTCAGGTATTGCGTTCCTCTCGTCGACGGAGCAAGCTCGGTACGTGATTTCAGGAATCCGCCGACGTATCGCCAGCGCTTGCTAACGCGCGCGGCTCGCTATGAGCCACGGTTACGCGCGCGGCTCGCAAGCGCACGTTTCGCGCGAACGTATTTGGGTAGCATACGAGCCGCGACCGTTAGGAGTGTTGTTCGACTGAATCGCTGGGAGAGCAAATCGCATGGCCGTGGGATTTGGCCTATTGCCGGCAGTTTTCGACGCGCTTCGACTAGAATAGTCGGAGACATGAACCACGAATTGTTCGGTGAATTTCTCGGGACCCTCGTACTGATCTTGTTAGGCAACGGCGTGGTTGCCGGCGTACTGCTTCGCAAATCGAAAGCCGAAGATTCCGGCTGGATGGTGATTACGGCCGGGTGGGCTTTGGCCGTAATGTGCGGAGTGTTCACCGCACTGGCCTGCGGCGCACCAGGTCATCTCAACCCCGCCGTGACTCTCGGAGTCGCGGTGATCTCCGGAGATTTCAGCAAACTTGGTACGTACGCCGCCGCTCAGATTCTTGGTGCGATCGGAGGTGCGGCTTTGGTTTGGCTGCACTATCATCCGCACTGGCGCGAGACTCCTGACGCCGATCGCAAGCTCGCCTGCTTCTCCACCAGTCCCGCAATTCGCAATCCGGCATCGAACCTGGTCAGCGAAATCATCGGCACGTTTGTTTTGGTGCTGGTGGCGAGCGCAATTGGTTCGAAGGGTGTTTCCGCGACTGGCCCCGCTCCGGGGCTGGCGCCGTATCTGGTAGGAAGTCTGGTGTGGGGTATCGGCCTGAGCTTGGGTGGAACCACGGGCTATGCGATCAACCCGGCCCGCGATCTCGGCCCTCGGATCGCCCACACTCTCCTCCCGATTGCGAAAAAAGGTTCCTCGGATTGGGGCTACGCGGCGATTCCGGTGCTAGGCCCCCTGATTGGAGGAGCGTTGGCGGGTGTGGTGGTGAAGATGGTGCAGTTCTAAAACGGAGCCAATCACCGGCTCGCGCGTTGATACCAGAGCATCGCCTCGGACGTTTCGGCGATCCGCACGTCCAGTTCATCTACCAGGCTGGCGAGGTAGGCCAGCGGCCGATCCCCCGAAAGCTCGATGTGCTCGCAGACCGATGACACGCTGTTCGCCCCCATCTGCTTCGAGCTCCCCTTGATGGTGTGAATTTCAGATCTTAGGATCGCGGTGTTCGATGCTCGCATCGCCGTCCGAATCCTCTGCAGCCGGGACTGCATATCGGTGATGTACGACTCGATGAGTTCGGAGATCAGATCGTGCTCTTCGGCGGCGACTTCGAGAATCGCAGCCGGAGGCGTCCAGACAGTTACCGGGGAATCCGCCCTTCCGTTCCTGTAACCATTGGATCCAAACTCCGAAATCATCATGTGCGGGCCCTCTCGGTGGCCTTTCCCTGACGGACCACCTTACGTTGAGTAAAACAACAACCAGTGTCACCGGCGGCATCGACGCGAGCAAGATTCCTTTTGGTACGTTGCCTTTGGTAAGCGAAAGGCTGTTGCCGATCTTTACTTACTCCACCCGCAGAGTAATTCTCGACCCATCCGAGCCGCCGAAATAAACCCGCTCCATGGCCTTCTGAAAATCGGTCGACAGTGCCTTTGGAATGTCCATGAACTTCTGAGGATTGCGGTCGGTCAGCGGGAACCAACTGCTCTGAATCTGTACCATGATCCGATGGCCCGCCCGAAAAGTATGCGCGATGTCGGGCAGATTGAAAGTGATCCGATCGGGTTTGCCGGGCTCGAACGGCACTGGCTTCTCGAAGCTCTTCCGGAATTTGCCGCGGAAGGGCTCGCCGCGGATAAGCTGCTGATATCCGCCGATCGGAACGGTACTGGGCGTGGCTGGCGGGGTGCCTGGTGTCACGCCAGGAATCGCGGGCACCGCGGGCACAGCGTTGTAGTCGGGGACGTCGCCAGGATACACGTCAATCAGCTTCACGTCGAAATCGGAGTCGGTTCCCGTGGTTGAGACTTTCAGATCGACGGAGATCGGCCCAAAGACCGTCACATCGTGGTCCAGAGGTTCAGTCTTATAGACCAGAACATCGGGACGCGTCGCGGCGAAACGCTGGTCTTCGGTCATGTAGGTGTTCAGGACTCCCATCAGGACGCGGCCCACGTACGGAACGGGCTTGTTGGGATCGGAGAGATACTCGTCGAAGCCGGCTTGCGCCGGTTGCTGCCACGATAGCTTGCTCTTCGAATCCAGATAAATGCTGGTGGGCTTTGCGACCGGTGGAGGCCAGGTATCGAAGCGCCGCCACTGATTCACTCCGGTCTGGAAGACCCATGCCTTGGGGAATTTGCCGTCTCCTTTGCCCTTCAAGTAATAGCCAAAGAAGGGGAATTCGATCCGTTCGCGGTAATAGAGGGCGGTCTTCGAACCAAAGTTGACGTTGCCCAGACGATCGCCATCGCCGCGCGCAAAGCCCCCATGATTCCAGGGCCCGATCACCAGCATGTCCACGGCGGGTGGCGTATGCGTCTCCATAAACTCGAATTGCCGCAGGAGACCTTGCGGGTCTTCGGTGTCGTACCAGCCGCCCACCAGCATCACTGCCGGCTTGATGTGCGCCAGGTGCCTCCATACCGCGCGCGATTGCCAGACTTCATCGTAGGTGGTGTGCTCGATGTTCAAAGTCCAGTATGGCTGCTTGTGCTTGAAGTATTTTTCGTCCGCATTCGCGAGCGATCCCATATCGAGATAGAACTCATATCCATCGGGCGTACCGTACTGAAAAGGCAGCGCCGGCTTGGGAGGCTCGGGATCTCCTTCGCGTGGCTGGAAGCCCATGTAAAAGGCGAAACGATGAGCCAGCATGAAAGCGCCGTTATGATAGACGTCGTCGCCCATGTAGTAATCGGTCACAGGCGCCTGCGGCGACACCGCTACCAGCGCGGGATGGGCGTCAATCATGCCGGAGGTGGCGTAGAATCCGGGCTGCGAGATGCCCCACATTCCCACTTTGCCGGTGTTGCCCGGGACGTGTTGGATCAGCCAGTCGATGGTGTCGTAGGTGTCGGTGCTTTCGTCGGTGTCCTTACCGCTTTTTTGGGGCTTGATCGGGCGAATGATAGTGTAATCGCCCTCGCTCATGAACCGTCCGCGAATGTCCTGGTAGACGAAAATGTAGCGGTCGCGTGCAAACAGATCGGAGGGGCCCAGATTATCCGGGTATTGATCGATGCCGTACGGGCGGATATTGTATGGCGTGCGCTGCATCAGGATCGGATACATCTTGCCGTCAGTGAAAACGTCTTTGGGAATGTAGACGGAAGTGAAGAGCTTGACGCCGTCGCGCATCGCGATACGGTAGTCGAATTTGGAGTAATTTTCGCGAATGTATGCGACTCCCGGCGCTCCGGCCCGTGGCGCTGGAGTAGTGGTTGGAGGGGGCGGAGTCTGTGCCCAAGCCCAGCCGGTGAATGTGAACAAAATAACTTTTGAGATCCGCATAACGAATTGTGCTGATTCTATCGCGACCATCGTGCGGTTGCTACGTCATAATTACCTGCTGTATGCTTGGCTTGTACCCAAGCAAATCAAATTTCCATCCTTCAGGAAAGAGGACAAGAATCGATGCCGGAAACCGGCCTTAACGGTCCATTTGCGCTGACAGAAGCTATCATCAATCAGGAAGTCACCAAAACATCTCCCGGGGCTTATGCTTTAGATCAGTCCCACGAGTCCGGCGGGTTCCACATCACGTATGTGGGACGATCGGACAAAGATGTCAACGCTCGGCTGAGGGAGCACTTGGGAAAGTACAAGCGGTTCAAGTTCGAGTACTACGAGACGCCCAAAGACGCATTCGAGAAAGAGTGCGGGCTGTACCACGATTTCAATCCTCCCGCCAAGATCACGCACCCCGAGAGGCCCATGCAATCGGGTTGGAAGTGCCCTCGCTGTAAGCAATTCGGGTAAAATGCAGGCTACGAATTGATCTCCCGGACAACCCGGCGGGCCGATTCCAGCGCGCCCTGCATCCAGCCGGTCCACGCGGATGTGTGTTCCCCGGCGAAATGAATGCGCCCCTCCGGCTGGCCGAGTATGGTAATGAATCCGATCTGTCCCGGCGTGTGAAGTGCGAAGGAACCGCCCTGCCAGGGATCGAGACCCCAGCACTTCGACACGCCGCCCTCAAACGATTTCGACAGCTCCGGAAAGATTTGGCGCGCCTGTTCAAACGCGGCCGCTAGCCGCCCTTCTTCGTCCATTTTTTCCAGCATGGAGCAGTAATTGGCGATTGGGTACGCGGTGAGTGCTCCCCGCTCACTGGCTGCCGAGCCTGGGTCCGGTGAGAGTCTCTCAATCGGCAGATCGGTGGTGACGAATCCATTCAGTCCCTGTGGAATCCAGAATCGCGTGCGCGATTGCAGAAAGACCTTGACCGTCCGCGAGTAGTTCTGTTGGCGAATGGCGCGCTGTTTCGCCTCGGAGAGTCTCGCATCCTGGAAGATCTTTCCGATGACAGGGCAGGGAAGCGTGCAGATCACCCGATCGGCTTGGAGCGTCTCCAATTCTCCGCGACGCCCGGCGGTGACGCGCACACCTTGCTCATCCTGGCGCACGGCGACGACCGGCACTCCGAAGCGGACCTCGACCCGCCGGGAGAAGGCCTCGGGCAGCCGATCGTTTCCGCCCTCGACCCGATACCTGTTTCTCGATCCCATGGAATTCAGCCCATGTAGCAAGTACGACGCCGCGGATCCGAAGTCTGTCCCAAATCCGAGTGCGATCAATTGCGCCGCGCCGGTCGAGGCGCCTTGCGAGCGTAGCCAGGCGCCGGGTGTCTGCGCGTCCCAGGCAGCCATCGCGCGCACAGGCTGGTCGGCAAATCCGGCGGCGAGCGCCTGTTGTACCGCGGCATCGACATACTTGGCAAACAGGCCCGCGTAACCCAGCCGGCGTTCCTCCGCTGTGAGCTCAAAAGGCCAATCCGCGTGCTCGTCGGGAACAATCCGGCGGCCTTGCACGTGGTAGATGCTGTGCGTTCCAGGCACCGCCGTGGGAATCAGGTTCAGGCCGAATGTGCGGGCGTAGTGCTGCGTGAGTTCGTGACTTCCGGGAATGGTTTCGGGACCCGCCTCCGCGTATAAACCCGGTGCGAAGCATTCGCGTAGCGTACGCACGCGCCCGCCAGGACGGCTTTGCGATTCGAGGACTGTGATCTGGTGGCCTTGGGTCTGCAACTCGTATGCAGCGCAAAGGCCGGCCAGTCCGGCTCCCAAAACGATCACGCGCTGTGCGGATCCTTTGCGTTCGAGCGGCTCCACGGGCCGTAGCGATACTTGCGCGGCAAGGGGAGCGGCCGCCATCCATCCCAAAAAACTGCGGCGGGTGTGCATAGGGCGTCTGGAAATTCTTCTGATGCTACCGCCGAAATATGCCGCGGGCAAGGGCGCATCGCATGCAAATCTCTGCAACAAGACTGTAGTTTATGGGCTAGACGTGAGCTTACGTGTTAACGTATCTGAGTTGAGGACGAAGATACGGAGGAGTCCTGAATGAGCGGTAAACCTGCAAATATTGGCTTACTATTGATTCCCGCGATAATTCTGACCGCAGGACTGTCATCCGCGCAACCAGGCGTCAAGGTCAGCACGGTCGGTTCGAACGGCACTATTACTACCACGACCCTGACGAGCACCAGCGGCGGCCCCGCGGCAAAAGCTCCGACCCCTGCGGCGGATGGCAGCGCGAAGTATTGGGATGGGCTCGGGATTGGCGGAACCAGCACCAACTACTTCAGCCAGGTGCCGTACATTGCGCAGACCCCCAATCCGCAGATTGCGGCGGGGCCAGACGATATTCTCACGATCGTCAATCGAACAATTTCGCGGTATCCGAATCCCAACGCGGCCGGCAACACCGGAACGTTGAACCCCTACAACTATCCGCCCACCGAGTTTGTACCTCTGGATGTGTGGATGGGCCTGACGGTGCTCGGAACCCAGGCTGGCGGCGCAGCTCTATGCCCATCGGGCACTGGCAGCAACTCGAGCTGCGTGATCGACAACGCATCCGTTCGCTACGATCAGTTGCAAGGCCGCTTCCTGGTGTTGTTCACGGTAACCGATCTGCCCTCGCATCGAGCGAACTGGGTGTTGGTAGTCTCCGCGTTTTCGCAATTTCAGAAGTGTCCCGTGCCTGCTCCGGCAGGTTCGGTGTGTCCAACCAGCAGCCCGTTGTTCACGCCTCCGGTGATCGCGCCGATCGTGGGAGGAACGCAGACCGGCGGTCAAAATGCCGCGAACTGGACGCTGTACACGATTCCGATCAACCTGCTCTACAATCCCTTGCAGCAGCCGAACGCGTTGGGACTGGTCGCGCCGGGCGGCCTGCTGAACTCCGCCGTAGGAACTCCCAACACTGTCTCGAGCGGCGGCAGCTCCTCACTTTTTCTCACTACTCCGTTCTGTCCAAACGGCGGACCTGCGTTGCCTTTGACCTACGGCAATGGGGCGGCCAACGGCACTGCCGGCGGGACAGGCCGCACCTGCACCAACTACTATCCGACCAGCGCACGCTTTGGCATCGACAACGACAACATCATTCTGACCGCCCCTGTGCTCGACATGGCCTACTCGGCGAATGAAGGCAGATTCCCCAGCGCAGGCGGGCAGAATCAAGGTCCCTACGCCGGAACCCGCGTCACCACAGTTGCCAAAATCGCCGTCTATAACGGGAGCAAGCTGAACCTCAGCCAGCCGGGGCCGGGAGGCTGCACCAGCGACACGCCGATCGATTGCCAGGCGGTGAACCTTTCGGACAACGTCGCGACTGGGACGTTGTCGCTGGTCGCGCAGAAGATTGCGTTCGCACAGGGCGCCAATGCAGGTGGGCCGCCGAAGCCTTCCGATCTGCAGTATGGAGTCGGGGGGCTGGCCAACAGTTGCTCACCAGGCATCGGCGTGATCGCTCCCACGGCGGTGCGGTCGGTTCAGGTTCCGGCCAACATCGTGCTTTCGTGCGCCCCGATCGCGGCGCTTCCGAATGCGCTGCCCGCAGTCTTTTGGGAGCCCGACAATTTGCGCGGCCGCGCACTGGCGAGCTTCGACGCGCAGGTGGCACCTTTCTCCAACACATCGGTTGCCGGTGTAATCACCCCCATCGATTACCTGGTGGGCACGGAGATTACGGACAATCTCGGCGCCAGCCTCGTTCCACAAGGTATTCCGGGCGTGACTGGACAGGCCGGCGCCATCATGCCTGTTACGGCAGGCATCGCCACAGTCTTCTACCTGCAGCCGATCGCTTTCTCGTGCGCGGGTTCGGCAATCTATTCCGGGCCTTCGGGCGTCACGTTCTGCGGGAGCGGCGTGCCGGGCGGGCAGTCCCTGGTAGCCGACCTTCCGTTCCTTGGTCCCCTGCGCCGCAACGCCTCAACCCTGGCGCAAGTGGCCGATCCTTCGCCCGTGGGCCAGGGCTTCAGCGCCACTCAGATGACGACGAATCCTGCTAACACTCCTTCGGGGACCTCGACGGTCAACAGCCGGCTCTTCGTCGGTGACTCGCGCCCGCAACAGGTGATCTTCCGCGAAGGGCTGCTGTACGTGGCGCGCTCGGTTCGCCTGGCCGACCTGCTGATCAACTGGCTCGGCACCAGCACCGTGCTGTACGACATTCTGAAGACGTGCACCTCTCCCGCTCCGAGTCCGGCATGCGGCGCTTACAGCATCACCGGAGCTAACATCGGAACGCCCGCGGTGGGGGTCGAGACCGAATGGTTTAACGGACAAAGCGTGCCCGATCCGAACGGCAACGCCAATGGATTCGGCTTCTATCAGCCGATGTTCGAGAGCCCCGCGGACGTGGTGAGTTCGGGTCCGGTTTCTCCGATCAATCTCCAGCCGTGGTTCGACAAATTGTTTGTCGGCATGACCACCGGCGGTACCAACAATACGCTGGCCACGTTCTCCAACGACTTTCCTTCGCTATGGGACTTCCGCCCTGGCGACGATGCATACGACACTGCTCAGCCGTACCTGGATCCGTATAGCGGCAATGTGATCAGCACTTATGATTGCGGGGCGGATGTTACGGTGACGGCACTCGGTTCCTCGGGGGCTACGATCACGGTTGACAACGCCGCGGGGTTGGTAGCGGGCATGTTCCTTTCCGGCACGCAGACGACGATCGTTTCGATTCAAGGAAACGTCGTGACCTTGAGCGCGGCGTATACCGGCACGATATTTCCGGTCTCGGTCACCTTCAACCGGAACCAGCCCACCGTGGCTGCAGTGGCGTCATTGGTCACGCCCGGCTCGAACAAAATCACCGTGGCGGATCCGACGAACCTCAGGATCGGACAGTCTTTACAGCCGGGCTCCGTAACCACCCTCTACTTTCCGTTCTTCACGCCAATCACTACTTTTCCAATCCTCAGCGCTACTAATGTCGGGTTGGGGGAGACGGTGACCGGCGCGCAAACCGACAGTGTAGCTGCGACGCTCACTGCGGGGAGTGCTGACATTCAAGTTCCGGAGGACGCTATGGTGGATCGCGGCGTCACGGTAGTTGGGACTGGAATTCCGCCGAATGCGACAGTCCAGAATATCAATGACTTCGGAACATTCCTGGTGGTGACTCTCAGTCAAAACGCCCTGATTAGCGGCACTTCGGCAGTCAAATTCGACTCCACATCCTGTTTTTCTCCGAACAGTTTTGTAACGGCGACTCAAAGCAACTCAGGCTTCGTGCTCAATGGAGTTACCGCTGCACCAGGCGTAACCATCAGCCAGCCCCAGCTCTGCCAGGATTTTAGCGGCAACCTTTTGCCGTTGACCTTCACCACGACTGGGTTCTTCCCGCCGAACACATCGATCGTCAACATCTCGGGCAGTGTCGTGACCCTGTCGAATCCGGCGGTCTCCCCGCTCCCCGGTCTGCCGGGGGGTGTGACCAGCTCCAGCCTGCCATTCAATTTCGTGACGGCCGGTTCTCCGGTGACTGCGACTTGTCCGCTCATTCCGTTCAGTTCGCGCGGAGGCGCTTCCACCGATCCGAACGACGGCAGCTTGTGGCTCTATGGAGAGTTTGCCAAGAATCGTCTGTCGACGATTCCGGGCCCAGGTCAATGGGGCACTTCGGTGGCGAATTATGCACTGAGCTTTCCGGCCACCGACCCGTACGGCAACGACAATACCTATTTCCAGGACGTGCAGCCGACGGGTTCGCCTGACAGCGCCTTCTTCACGTGGATCCAACTTGCCAAGAATCTGGGGCTGGCGGTACCTTCTGCGACGGGGCCCTGCACGATCAACAACGGCGTCCCGCCGATTCTGCAGCCGCCGGGCTCGGGCTCGACGCCGAACCCCGCTCCCAGCACGTTGGGCTGCCCGTATTTCGGACCGGAGACCATTGTCACCCGGTCGGAAATGGCCTACTGGGTGGTCAAATCGCAGATGGATGAAGCGCAGATTACGAATTATCTTTGCGCGACCGGAGGAGATCCGAGCGGGCTGAGTCCACAGTGCGCCGGCGTCATCCCGGCGAGCACATTCGCTGACCTTGGCGCCGGAGGAGGCTCGATCGTCAATCCCTTCCTGGGCGCGGTTCCCTCATTGGGCATCGCGGGAGTGACCAACGCGCAGCTGATGCGCTACATCGAAGTGATGGCGCGCCGGGGTTACACCAAGGGCTGCAATCAGACCGGAGACGTCTTGGCGGCGTACTGCCCGAATGCGCCGGTGACGCGGGCGCAGATGGCGGTATTTCTGGTCCGCGCCAAGATGAACAACGTCTTCCCGACTACGCTTTCGGGTATCCCGTTGACTTCGCCGTATGGCGACAACTTCGGCACCTACCTGCCGCCGACGCCTTACTTCTCGGATGTGACGCCAACAGATCCTGTGTACGGACCGTATTACATCTACATTCAAAAGATGCGGGAGCTGCGGATTACGAACGGCACGGGCGGAGCGACCTTCAGTCCCGGAAATAATCTCACGCGAAAAGAGATCGCGACGTTCATCGTTCGGGCGTTCTTTCTGTAGGCGCGCTCGGCTGGGGAACGCAATCTTAGACGAGATTGGCGCGGGACCGCTTCCCTCGCGACCTATGCTGATGAGTAAGTGGCGCAAACACCCTTGAAAATTCCCCCTAGGTTGGGCATGTGCGCCCAGGTTCGGTATGTGCCCGCTCTAGGTTTCCAAGGGCGCAGCCCTTGGTTGTGTTTAGGCATGTGCCCCCGCGGGTAAGGCCTGTGGAA
>DATGIL010000091.1:0-79901 GCA_035295745.1 Bryobacteraceae bacterium
TAGACGGATTGCGCCCCACCAGCAGCGGTCGGGGCATGATGGCTTCGGAATCGCTAAGGCGTACACCTCCTTGCTGCATGATGGCGTAGAGCGAGCGGTCAAGGTGCTGATTCAGGCCCATGCGCCCGGTGACGCCGTTCATGATGATCCCGACGGAATGAATCGTTTTCGCGCTCAAAAGGTCTCCTTAATTGTCTTTGGTGCGGCTGCTTGTTCTGGATTGCGCTGTCCCGAGGATCTTGACGCGCCGATATGGCGCAACACTGTTTGCCGCGTCATCTCGGCGCTCTTCGCATATCCACCAAGTCTGCAGTACGAAACTGCTTTGACGCTGCTGTCTGGACGACAGAGATGATCCAGACCAAATCGGAAGGGCAGACGTCGTGGAATCCCGAAAAGCGTCGAGAGGAGTCTCGACGCGGCAAACAGGAGTGTTTGCGCCACGTCTGCCGACTAGGTGCATTGGGGGGCGGCGCCTTCTGGCAATGGAGGCGCCTCGACTCCCGCGCGCGGCAATGTGCCATCTAATTCCTGACGCCAGTGCGCCACGTCACCTGCCGGACCGTAGCAGTAAATCATGCGCATCGGCGTGTCGCCCGTATTCGTCAACTGATGAAAGACGCGATGCGGAATGTAGACTGCCTGGCCGGCGGTCACCGCCCGGCGTTCCTCGCCGAGACACATCTCGCCCGAGCCTTCGACGATGAAGTAGATCTCTTCCTGGTCCTGATTATGCCAGGGGACTTGTCCGCCGTTGGGCTCGAGCGTCACATGCCCCATCGAAAAATTGGTTGCCTGGATGGGACTCGCGCCCCCAACCAGGTTTTGTGTGCGCCGGCGCGCGGGATAGGTGCGGCCCGGTGTTTCGGCAAGGTCAGCGATGATCATGTTTTCGCGTTTGGTCTCCCAGAAAATAGGCTACAACGCCGAGAACGATCAGGATACCGCCGAATTCCAGCGCGTTCATCGGCCCCACAGGTTCGGCATAGTTGCGGACCGCCGCCAGCACCAGCAGCACCAGCGAGGGAACCCCCAGAAGACTCGCCACCAGGAACCCGCCGGGCACACGATAAGGCCGGGGAAGTTCGGGCTCCCGGATTCGCAGCGCGACTAGCGACGCGAACTCGAGCAGCACGCTGAGTCCCGTCAACAGCACGTCGAGAAGCACCAGCTTGGTAAAGCTCATTCCCAGCGAAAGCGCCCACACCACGGAACACGCGGCGATGGCCACCCACGGCGCACCCGTTCGAGAGAGCCGGCGTGCCAGAACGATGGGCAGGAAGCGGTCCTCGGCCAACACCGCGGGTAGGCGCGAGAACGTCATCACCTGCGCGTTCAGCGTGCCCACCGCTCCGATCATTCCGCCAATCGTGATCCCAACCGCCAGCACTTCCGCGAGCAGCGGGTGCTGGACCACAGCGCGGGCGACGTCTGCCCATCCACCAGTGGACCAGCGATTGGGATCGAGCCCCGTGAGCGCGACCGCGCCGACGGGCAGCAGATAGGACAACGTCACCAGCAGAATGGCAGCGGCCATCGCCAGTGGATAGGTGCGCTGCGGCCGCTCCACTTCTCCCGCGACCGTCGACGCCTGGTCCCAACTCATGTAGTTCCACATCGCCACCAGAATGCCGCCCAGGAAGTCGACATTGTGCAGAGGAATCGGTGCGCCGGCCTGCGCTACTCGATGCGTGAACGCATAGCCGGTGAGAAGGACGAACGGCGCCAGAAGAAAAACTCCCATCCATACCGAACTCCCGCCCACGCGGGCCGCGCCAAGCAAGTTCCACAGCGCACAGGCGGCGATCAGCCCAACCTTGATCCAGATCCCTCGCCCTCCTGCCGTCACCGAGGGCGCAAAATGGCCGACATACTCGACAAACAGAGTCGGATAGATGCCGATATCGAAAATACCGCCGACAATCGACAGCCACGCTTCCTGGAAGCCCCAGAATCTGCCCATGGAGCGCGAGGCCCAGATGTAATAGCCGCCGTCCTGTGGCAGTGTGCTGGCCAGTTCGCTGACCATCAACACGGTGGGCAATGCCCAGAGCAGCGGCGTGACCAGGAGGATCAGCAACGCGCCCGCATAACCGGCCTTCGAGACGATATCTTCCAGACCGAAGGGTCCACCGGCGACGATGAAGTAAGTCGCGGCAATCAACGAGAGCAGCGTGATCTTACGCGGCACTCTCTGCCCCACGGGCGATAACAAGCCGATGGCCATCTATCCAGAGTAAGGCAAAAGTTCCAAATTTTGTTTCGATTGTGGAGCGTTGCCGGCGGTCACAGCGTGACCGGAGTGCGACAGCCCAATAGAGCCATCGGAGTGCATGTGCAGTGCATTTCACCCTTTATTTCCAATACTCCAAAAGACACTCGAAACCTCCTGGATTACTGGCCACGTCCATGCAAATTACCAGTTCATTTGGAGGATTAGTGTACGTTATGCGAAGAGCGCTCGCCTTGTGCATTCTTGCGTCTGCCTGCCTCGCGGCCGCGAATGCCCAGGAAGTAGCAGGTGTTGGAGCAGTGACCGGTATCGTCCGCGACAGTTCTGGCGAAGGGATCCCGGATTGTACAGTCTTGCTGGCGAACGATGCCTTGGGCATCCGGCGCACGATGACGACTACCGACGAGGGCGTCTTCGATGCCCCGGCTTTGGCTCCGGCCTCCGGGTACAGCCTGAAGGTTTCCCGCAAAGGATTCGCCGATTGGCAGATTCCCGGCTTCTCTGTCTCGGCCGGACAGACTCTGACCTTTCGCATCCCGCTCGACGTGGAAGCACCTTCCGCCAAGATCGATCCGCGTTCCTATATTTCTCCGGTGGAAGACAATAAGACTGGTGTCTCGATTCAAGTCTCCCCGCACCAGGTTGAGTCACTGCCGAGGAACGGGCGGGCATTGGACACCTTGGTGCTGCTGGCCCCCGCGGTCAACTCCGACCGGTCGTCGGGCGCGATCGCGTTTCGCGGCGAGTTGTTCCCAAACTCGCTTTTGACCGACGGTCTCGACAGCACCAATAGCTTCTACTTCACCAAGCCCGGTATTGGGCCGCAGGTTTCGGGTGACGCGATTCAGGAAGTGCAGGTTCTGTCGTCCGGCTGGCCCGCCGAGATCGGCCACAGCATGGGAGGGGTCGTCAATGCGGTGACTCCTTCGGGCACGAACACGCTCCACGGAACTGCCTACGACTACTTCCACCCGGGCAGTTGGAACTCCGCCGACCGTTACGCGCCGGGATTCAATCCGGCCGAAAGGCAGCATCAGGCCGGCGCCAGTGTGGGCGGCCCGATCCTCACCGACAAGCTCTTCGGGTATGTCTTCGGCGAAGCGATCAATGGCGATTCCAACGCCATCAATCACATCACCAACCAGCTCCTGGCGAATCCGTTCGGCACTTCCGTGCTGGCCTCGAACTGCAAAGCCAACGCGGCGCAGTGTACCGCAGCCATCAACTTCATCAACTCCCAGTTCAATGTGCCGGTGGCACGCTCCCTGCACTCGCAGGAAGGCGTCGCGCGCATCGACTATCGCTTTAGTGAATTCCACAACTTCACGGTGGAAGCGAACGCCATGCATCGCAATGCGCCCAACGGTGCGCAGCCTGAGACCGTCGCGCCGAACGGTGGACTGCTGGGGCAGAACGGCAATTTCGGCGAGGAGACGCGCTACGCAAAAGCCGGGTGGACCGGCATCCTGGGAGCCGGGATCGTCAACGAGCTGCGCGCCGGCTGGTATCACGACCGTGACGCCGTTTATACCGATACTCACCTGCTGCCGTCTACCGGCCTGATCGGAATTAACGTAGCCGGCGTGCCCGTCGGAGGCGCCAATCCGGCGTTTCCTGAGATCGTGAGTGAGAACCGGTATCAACTGGTGGACAACTTCACGTTGACCAGCTACTCCCACACTTTGAAGGTCGGCGCCGATCTTTCGAAGAACGAGGATTACTTCAATCAACTGTATGACCGCTACGGAACGTATAACTACGCCTCATTGACCACCTTTGCAGAGGACTTCAGCGCCAACCCGCTGGGCTTCCGCAACTACACCAACTTCACTCAAGGTTTCGGGAATCCCGTTACCGACCTGCACAGCCGGCGCTATCAGTTGTACGCGCAGGACACCTGGAAGGCTGGATCGCGAATCACCGTCACTTTCGGCGTGCGCTGGGAGAAATCGCATCTCCCGCAGCCCTCCGAACCCAACACGAACTGGTATCAGACCGGCACCATTCCGTCGGCCAACACGGATTTCGCTCCGCGCATCGGCGCTGCCGTCATGATGGATGAGAAGACAGTGCTGCGGGTCGGCTTCGGCTATTACTATGCGCCCTACACCGGCCAGTTGTTGGACACGCTCTTCGCCGACAACGGGGTATACCGCAGCAGCATCACCGTCAATCCGGTGCAGAGCGGGTCGCCCGTATTTCCCAAGCTCGTGTCTCCGAGCGCGATTCCCACGGCCACCACAAACGTGGTTTTTGCCTCAGCCAAGTTTTATAACCCGCTTACCGAGCAAGGTACCGCCGCCATCGAACACCGCTTCGACAGGAACACCACGGTGACCCTCAGTTACATCAACAGCCGCGGTGTGAAATTATGGTCCGAGCAGGATCTCAACCCCTCCGCGCCCACCATCACCGATAGTTACAACCTGTTGAACGCCGCGGGAACTCAGACCGGCACTTATAGCACCTCGATCTGGACCGCCCGGGATTCCACCAGCTTCGGTCACGTTTATCAGATCGCTAACGAAGGCAAGTCGCGCTACTCCGGCTTCATCCTCGAAGGGCGGCGGCGCGTGACGAACGGCCTTTCGGTGCAAGCCTCCTACACGCGTTCCACTGCCACGGACAATATTATCGGGAGCCCGATCTACGGTTTCATCCCGACCAATACCATTCCCGCAAATTACGGCTTCGATGAAGGCCCCTCCAATTTCGACCAACGCAACCGCGGAGTCATCAACTGGACTTGGCAGCCCACCGTCGGCTCCGGCAGTCCTTCGACGCTCCGATACGTGGTGAATGGCTGGCAACTTTCGGGCATCGCCACGCTCGCCTCGGGAATGCCGCAGACGCCGCTGGTGCTTACGGTGGGACAACAGTTCACCGGTGTCACGATGCTGTACACCACTTCGTTCAACGGGTCGGGCGGCTGGTCGCGCGCGCCTTTCGTGGCCGTAAACAGCCTGTCGACTGGGGCACAGTACAACGTGGATGCTCGGCTTTCGCGTACGCTGCAGTTCAGCGATCGGGTGAAGGCGATTGTGCTGATCGAGGCATTCAACGCATTGAATAAGCAGTACAACACGGGCATCGAAAACATCGCGTATGCGGCGACTAGCGGCACGATCCGCCCGGTACCCGGCGGCGGTGCTCCGAACGCATCGTATGGCTTCCCTTACGGAACGAACGCACGCAGCGCGCAGGTGGCGTTCCGAGTCGTTTTCTAGGGCGGGCGCCGATCCTGAAAGGGTAGGGTTGTGGCTTGTAACTTACGCCGGGGCGTCAGGTGCGCTGACGAGCCGCGACCGTAGGTGAGTGTGAGAAGCTGTGAAAAATCGGGGAGCGCCTGCCCCACAGACGATTGGACATCGCTTGCTCACGCGCGCGGCTCGTCACTGTCTTGCGAGCCGCGACCGTGAGGGAGCGTCTTCCCCCTCTGATTACCGATCGCTTGCTCACGCGCGCGGCTCGTCACTGTCTTGCGAGCCGCGACCGTGAGGGAGCGTCTTCCCCCTCTGATTACCGGTCGCTTGCTCACGCGCGCGGCTCGTCACTGTCTTGCGAGCCGCGACCGTGAGGGAGCGTCTTCCCCCTCTGATTGCCGGTCGCTTGCTCACGCGCGCGGCTCGTCACTGTCTTGCGAGCCGCGACCGTGAGGGAGCGCCTGCCCACATACGATTGGACATCGCTTGCTCACGCGCGCGGCTCGTCACTGTCTTGCGAGCCGCGACCGTGAGGGAGCGTCTTCCCCCTCTGATTGCCGATCGCTTGCTGACGCGCGCGGCTCGTGGTCGCAACTCGTCGCAGAGTTTGAGTGGCTACCGCACCTCGAACCAGTAAGGCATCAACCGTAAATAGCCACCCTTCATCCACGCGTGAAATGGCATCTTGCCAAAAACTTGCCCGAGCTTGGATTCCAGCACGTCCTCCTGAGACCTCTTCATGAGGACGTCGAGGAAGTTCCGATGAGGCGGATAAGTAACCAGCGTCACCTGCTCGCTGTCTGGAATGTTGGCCTTCTTCTTCAGCACCGCGATAGCGGTGTCGAGGCCGCCCAACTCGTCCACCAGCCCGCGAGGCTTCGCCTGGCTTCCGAGCCACACCCGTCCTTGTGCCACCGCATCGATCTCGCTCACCGGATGATGGCGCGCATCGGAAACTTTCGCCAAAAAGTCCTGATAGCTTTCGTCGATCCCCTGGCGCAGCTTGTCTCGTTCGTCGGGGGAAAGCGGGGTGTAATCCGAATCGATATCGGCGTGTTTCCCACGCTGGATCGCGTCCTTTGAGACGCCCACCTTTTCGTACAGCCCGTGAAGATCCGGCTTGCCGAAGACAACGCCGATGGAGCCGGTAAACGTGCCTGGTTCGGCGACGATCGAGTCCCCCGTCATCGCCATATAATATCCGCCCGACGCCGCCAGGTCGGACATCGAGATCACCATCGGCTTCTTCTTGCTCAGCAGATTCATCTGGCGCCAGATGTCGTCCGAAGCCGTCACTTCTCCGCCGGGCGAATTGATCCGGATCAGCACGCCTTTGATCGTGGAGTCGCCGGCCACCTGCGTAAGCAGCTTGTCGAAACCGTATGACGTCAGGCTGCTCTCGTCGGCCCCATTATCATCAGGCCCCCCGCGAACGATGTCGCCCTCTCCAATCACCAGCGCGATGCGACTCTTACCCGAGACACCGGCGCTCTCCGGCGGCACCTTCACGTACTTCTCGCCGGACAGTTTGACCGGTTCTCCCGAGTGCAGCTTGTCTTTGAGGGCGCTCCACATCTCGTCCTCAAAGCAGAGTTGATCGACAAGCCCGGCCTTCAGTGCCTGCTTCGCCGTAAACGGTCCGTCATCGATAATGGCCTGCACTTCCTCCGGCGACTTCTTGCGCGCCGCGGCAATCTTCGCCACCAGGTTTCCGTACAGGTCGTCCACCACGCTATTCATCACTTCCTTGGTTTCCGGACTCATGTCGCTGCGCGTAAACATGTCGCCGAAGTCTTTATACTTCCCGGCGTGTTCCACTTCGACCGTGACGCCGAGCTTGTCGAGCGTCTTTTTGAAATACATGGACTCGGCACGCAGGCCTTTGAGCATGAGAGGCTCTTCCGGCCCGCTGAAAATGCGGTCGGCGGCCAGCGCCACATAATAGTCCCGCGCAGATGGCGTGCGCAGGTAAGCGAACACCGGCTTGCCGGATTTCCTGAATTGCTCCACATCGGCGCGGATCTCCTCCATCTTGGCCCAACCGGCAGAGAGCCCGTCGGGTTCGAGTACGATCGCCTTGATGTGAGAGTCGGCAGCCGCCATGCGGAGCATCATCCAGACATTGGCAACGGTGACTTGAGAGCTCCCGCCGCCCAGGAAGTCAGGCAACTCCACCGGTGCGCGCTCCGGGATGTCACCCTGCAAGCGCAGTATGAGCACAGAGTTGTCAGCGATTTGCGGCGGCTTCTCGCGAAAGCGAAGCAGCGCGACAAAGAGGAGGAAGAACGAGAGGAGGACCAGCGCGACGCCCGTTACCAGGCCGATGAAGAACTTCGCCATAGCTAATCCGACGGTAACATAGCGGAGCAATGCCAACCGTACGTTTGCGATCGTTCTGCGGGTGTCGAGGTAACCCCCTGCGACTCATTTCCCTCTCCGATCATCCTAACAATCAAGAATTACGACAACCCAACCGGCGAGGCGGGACTACCGCCACGCCACCAAAGGAGAATTGGTATGGAGCAGCGAATCGATCTTATGAAAACCGCTCGTGGCGCGGTCGACGCCATGCTGGGCATCGAGAAATATCTTCATAAATCTGGTCTCGAGGAACGTCTCCTGCTTTTGATCCAGTTGCGCGCTTCGCAGATCAATGGATGCGCCTTCTGCCTCGACATGCATTGGAAAGACCTGCGAGCCGCTGGTGAAACGGAGCAAAGGCTATATGGACTGGATGCGTGGGAGGAGTCCCCGTATTACACCGATCGCGAACGCGCGGCCTTCGCTTGGACCGAAGCGGTAACCAACATTCGCGACGGCCATGTACCCGATTCGGTGTATGAAAAAGTACGGCCGCACTTCACCGAAAAGGAACTTGCCGATCTGACGTTAGCGATCGTGGCGATCAATGGCTGGAATCGTCTTAACATTGCGTTGAGGACTCCGGCCGGCTGGTATCAGCCGTCCAAAAAGCACGAACTCCTGGCGGCGCATTAATACCGAGGCTGTTTCGTGTGCATTGTGGCGCAAACACTCTGTTTGCCGCGTCGACATTCCTGTCGACGCTTTCGGGAGTCCGTAAAGTCTCCAAGATGGAACCCTGAGGTTCGTTACTACGAGCCGCGCTCGCGTTAGCGAGCGATCCGTCTAGCCGCAGCAACTGCCGCGGTAATAGAGCTTTTCGAAGTGCTCCTCAGGAGTCATGGAGTCCCATTGTTTGAAACTGCTCCAGGGAGATCCCTGCCGGCGGCCATCCCTAACTGGGCCGGCAATGCCTGCCATCCAGCCCTCGCCTGGAGCCCAGGGGCGGGGATACTCCCGAAAGCGGAACAGGTAAACTTCTTCCGGCTCCTCGCCTTCGTCTCCCACCAGGAAGATTTGCATCAGCTCGATTTCTTCCGGGGGCACCCCCAGTTCGTTGGGGTGGGAAGCCCAGTGCACCAGGTCCGACGCCGCGAGAAGATCCGGACGTGACCAGGGCTCGGGCATGAGCCAATGCATGTCCAGCTCCCGGAGAAGGTTCATGAAGGTCATGCGCATCTCGTGGCTCTCCGCCACGCGCTCGATCTCGTCAGGATCAACCACTTGCTGGAGCCGCAGCAGCGACACAACTGTAAAGCACTTGAGCCGCGGGTCGGCGAGGTGGATAGCCCGTTCCAACACGCTCCTCACCCCATCCATATCCAGATAGCCGAGAAGATCGAGTACTACTTCCGCCTCGGCGCGAGGCTCGAGATACTCGTCTTCCAGCATCCACTCGGTATCCGGTCCGGCCTGTTGCAGCGGCTCCACGCGAGCTTCGATTGCGCTCCAGTACTTCAGCGCAGCCGCAGTGTACTCCGAGATTTCGGCCAACGACAGATCACCGCGCTGGCGCAGCGACAAACAGGCTGCGGCGACATCATACTGCGATCCGACTCGCTCTCCGATTTTGAACAAGCTGGCAATCGCGCGATCTCGTCGAGGCCCACGAACCCCTTGGATGGCCTTCACCAGCGCTCTTACGTCTTCTTGCATAGGATCACTCCAGTCCGAGCGGCTTGCCGTACTTGATGGCGACGTCCATAGGCATGTGCTCCGACACAGGGCCCACGGAGTATCCAGAAGCAAAGTATTTCGGGCGTGCCCGCCGCTCCAGGTCAGATGGGCTGCCGAGTTGGTAACTCTTCACTCCGAGGGACGCGAGCGCGTCGGCGACGCGGGCGGTAATCATTCGGTAATTGGGTAACGGCCAGACGATAAAGAAGTCGTCACCGGACCACTCGTGCCAATCGATTAATTGGGAGGCGTCTTCCAGATCCGTGTAGCTCCAATAGCCCGGATGGCATTTTCCTTCGACAAGTTGGATGCCCGATTCGGCACGAGCCAGACCGCCCCACCCCGCGACAATCGCCTGGCAATAATCCTTCGAGAGGTATCCGTCGCGAAACCGGACCAATGCGGGACGGCAGCGCAGACCAGTAAAACCGCGCCTCTCGAACTCGTCCAGCAAGCTGGAGTGAATCAGGAACCCGCGACAGCTCCAGATCATCAGTTGGTCGCGTTTGCGGTGTGATACTTCAAAACCAGTTTCTTGACATTCCTCGGACGTCTCCGTCGCGGTCAGGCGCCGCGAATCCGGAGA
The DNA here is from genome assembly GCA_035295745.1 of Bryobacteraceae bacterium. Taxonomy (GTDB): domain Bacteria; phylum Acidobacteriota; class Terriglobia; order Bryobacterales; family Bryobacteraceae; genus JAIQFL01. The sequence goes on from DATGIL010000091.1 coordinate 10,061, forward strand.
GTGCAAATAAAAGTAGTCAGGCATGCGACGCGGTCGACCGGAACCGCTGTTGTCAGCCTACGGCGGGCATAGCCGCAGGTAAAGTTCACTTTGGTGAGGCGTGGAATTATGCCGCCGGATTATATTTCCCAATGCCGCACGCCGGCTCGGTAAAACGCAACGGACCCATCCTCGCTGATCTTCAAGACAGGACCGAACCGCGAAGCGTGGACCGCGGCCGTGGTGCGGCCCCCATCGAGCGCGGTAACATGTTCGCCGGCGTTGCGCAGAATCGCTCCGAACGCCAGCAGGTTTCCGTCACGACTGAGCACGATGCCGCCGTCCACGCGCGCGATGCTCTGCAGCACACTCAGGTCGAGAGTGAGCACATTTTTGCCTCGCAGCAGGTAGTGAATCTGTCCTTTGTTGGTGCCCAAAGGGCCATCGTTCTCCAGCAAATCGGGATGCGATACCAGATCACGCGCCGAAATGGAGTCATCCAGAATAACGAAGAGTCCTCCGCGGCGATGTTCTGCGAGATTCAACGCCGCGGTGAACAGCCGCTCGGCCAGCGTGACGTCTCCCACCGCGCGCTGGAACTCGCGATACTTCTCGACGATGTCGGTGAGGTGCCAGCGCCCTTCGAGAAAATTGAAAACCTGCACACCGCCCGCGAAGACTTTGATCTCGCCATTGGGCGTCAGCACCAGGCAGATGTGGCCGCCCTCCAGCGTAGCCATACAGTGCGCCATGTATCGCGCCGAGCTTGGCGCGGGCAATGCCGCCTTCGCGTGAGCTCCCGAGAACTCCTGCATGTCTACCAGATCCACCAGCATGCCGTCGCCATCCACCAGGAAGACCGTCTTCAACCCGTCGCAGAGCCGGTGAAAACTTTTGATTCCGACCAGCGAGTTGTTGTATTGCAGGGCGCCGTCCGGCAGAGACGGATTCTCATGAAACGGATCCGACTCGCGGCCCATTAGAATTACGCCCGTCGAGATGCGCCGGTTTTCGTAAGTGAGCAGGGAACTCTCGCGCAGCACTTCGATCGCACTGGCTACGGTGTCGTGAAGCACCGGCACTTCGTTCTCGTTCAAGTAGGGCGTGTGGTCCAGGAACGCCGAGACATAGCGATCTTCCGGTAGTCCCTCAAAGAACGCGAAGGCGGAAGTCGACGAAGCCGCCGAGAAAATGCTGCGATACCGTACCGAATGCACCGACCCAATGGCGCCCAGAAGGCGCAACTGATCCTCGGTGAACGGCCGGCTTCCCGCAGTTTCCAAATGGTAGCGGGTCCCCATCCACTCCAGGTTGACGCCGCCGTCGGTTCGGCCGCAGATCAGAAGACTGGGTTTGGTTTCGGCCGCGGCGCCGCCCGTGATCAAGATCGAATCCGGAAAGAAGTACCGTATGCCACGCTCAAAGAAGCCTCGGTAAAGTGCGTGCACAACATCCGCGGCTTCAAACATCGGCGCCTTTCCGCAACGCGCGCAGGTCAATTCCCAAGGCCTGGCACTTCTTGTAGAGGTGGCTGCGTTCCAGCCCGAGAGCCTTGGCGGTATCGGTCATCCGCTGATTGTGACGCTTCAACTCTCCCAGAATCTGATCGCGCTCGAAGGCGTCGGTGCGCTGTGCCAGCGTGCCTATGGACGGTGAGGATTCTCCCGCTTGGTTTTGGCTGTTACCCTGAGGAAGCGCCAACTGCACAGCCGCACGGTCGACTGGTCCGTCAGCCAGCAACAGCAAACGCTCCACTACATTGCGCAGCTCCCGGATATTGCCGGGCCATGGGTAGCGTTGCAGTTCGGCAAGCGCCTCGGGTTCGAATCGCTTGACCTTCCATCCGTTCTGCTCGGCTACCTGCGCCGCAAAGTGCGCCACCAGGGCCGGAATGTCCTCCAACCGTTCGCGCAGCGCCGGCAATAGCAGCGGGAAGACGTAAATGCGATGGTAAAGATCCTGACGGAAGGTTCCCTTCTTGACCAGGTCGTCAAGATTGCGGTGCGTCGCTACGATCACCCGCACATCCACGGGGATCGACCGATCGCCGCCCACGCGCTCCACTTGCCGCTCCTCCAAAACCCGCAGCAGCTTGGCCTGCATAACGATCGGCATGTCGCCAATCTCGTCCAGAAAAAGCGTGCCGTGATGTGCCTGCTCGAATTTACCGATATGGCGCGAGGCGGCGCCCGTGAACGAACCTTTCTCGTGCCCGAACAGTTCCGATTCGATCAGTTCACCGGGCACCGCGGTACAGTTCAAGGTCACGAATGGACCATTGCGCCGCGCGCTGCGCTGGTGCAGGGCGCGCGCGATCAGTTCTTTGCCCGTGCCGGTGTCGCCCAGGATGCAGACCCGCGCTTCGCTCGCCGCCACGCGATCCACCTGCGCCATTACGCGCTTCATGGCTTCGCCCGAGTGCACGATTTCGTGTTTGCCCACGCGCTGGCGCAATTCGCGATTCTCGTCCTCGAGCCGCTTCAACTTGAGGACATTGTCGATGGTGAGCAGCAGTTTGTCGGTCGAAAGCGGCTTCTCCAGGAAGTCGACCGCGCCGAGCCGGGTCGCGCGCACCGCCATCTCGATATTGGCCTGGCCGGAGATCATCACGACGGGAAGCGTGATGCCCAGGTCGCGCAACTCACCGAGCAGCGTGAGGCCGTCTTTGCCCGGCATCACGACATCCGACAGCATCATGTCGAAGGGCTGCGATTTCACCAGTTCCAGTGCGCGCGCAGCGTTATCGCAGACGCTCGCCTCGTGTCCGGCAAGGCGAAATGCCCGTGCCAGGGAGGCTAAAGTGTTTGCATCATCATCAACGATCAGGAGGTGGGCCAATTTTGAGGGTACCCCATTTGATCGTGGCTGCAAAAACTCCCGTTTGTCCGTCTCGACACTCTTATCGAGGCTTTCCGCAAGCCGCCAACTTTGTACCTGCACACCACATTACCGCTAAACCTGATACAACTGTCTCATGACACAGGAATGCACAGGCGAAAGCAGCCGCCGCCATTTCCTCAAGACCGCGGGAGCCGCTGCGCTCACCACGTCTCTTTTCACGGGCAACATCCGGGGCGCGAACGACCGGGTCAACGTCGCTTTCATCGGCGTGGGCCGCATGGGCTCCGGCAACATCGGGTTCGCCGCAAAGGTGCCCGGTTTTCAGATTGTCTCGGTCTGCGATGTGTATCAACCCGCGCTCGAAAAGGCCGAGAGCCAGGTGAAGCGGCTGGGCTTTGACGGCGTCAAGACGACGCGGGATTTCCGCGAAATTCTCGCCGATTCGTCAATCGATGCCGTTTCCATCGCCACTCCCGACCACTGGCACCCGTACCTCACGGTAGAGGCGTGCAAAGCCAGGAAAGACGTCTGGGTCGAGAAGCCCGCGTGCGTCTATGTGGACGAAGGTCCCAAAATGGTGGAAGCCGCGCGCAAATACAAGCGCGTGGTGCAGGCCGGAACCATGCAGCGCTCCGGCGGCTTTTTTCAGAAAGCCCGCGAAATCGTGAAGAGTGGCGAACTGGGCGATATCAGCTTCTGCCGTACTTTTCAGGCCGCAACCAGCAAAAAGGAAGGCTACGGCCATCCCCCCGATTCCGAACCGCCCGCCGGACTCGATTGGGACCTGTGGCTCGGCCCGGCGCCCAAACGGCCGTTTAACGCGAATCGATGGGGCGTCGGACCCGATCGCTGGTCCACCTTCCGCTATTTCTGGGACTACGCAGGCGGTGCGATGACCGATTGGGGCGTGCACCTGCTCGACATCGTGCAGTTCGCTTTTGACGAGACCATGCCGGTCTCGGTATCCGCGCAAGGCGGCAAATTCTACGTCGACGACAACACCGAGACGCCCGACACCATGCTGGTGACGTACCGATATCCCGGCTTTGTCGGATCCTACGAGAGCCGCACCGCAAATCCCTTCCCGATGTACGACGATACCTACGGAACCTCGTTCCACGGCACCAAGGCCACGCTGATGGTAAATCGCGGCGGCTACACGCTGTACCCGAATACCAAGGGCGCTGAGCCGATGGTGGTCAAAACCCAGGAAATGTCGGACATGAACGTGCCGCATTGGAAAAACTTCATGGAATGCCTGCGCACTCGCCAGAAGCCGATCTCCGATATCGAGACCTGCGTACGCAGCACCACTACCTGCGTCCTCGCCAACCTTGCGCTGCGCCACGGCATGACCCTGGATTGGGACGATAAGGCATTCACCGTGAAACAGAATGAGGTGAAGCCGTACCTGAAGGCGAAATATCGTTCGCCTTGGAAGCTGGAGGTGTAATCGATGAAGTGGATTCGACTTTCGACTGCCGCATGGGCCTGCCTGGCTGCGGCGAATGCGCAAACGCTCACCGGGCGGTGGGTAGGGCCCGGGACGGCGAATGATAACGGAACCGAGATCGTCGTTGCGTTGAATCAGCAGGCCGATGGAAAGATCACCGGATACGTGATGGCCCCGCGCAATCAGGACCCGATCACCAGCGGAAAAATCGAAGACGGCAAGATCACACTCGAAGCCGAACGAACCGGCCGCAACGGCGACATCCAGAAGGTCACCTACACCGCGGTGCTGGAGGACGGCAAGCTGAAGCTGACCATGCCGATGTTCGGCGGCGGTCGCGGTCCCGGGCGCGCGGCACCGAATGGCGCCCCGCCGAAAGCTCCGCCTCCTGCCCGTGCTCCCCAGGTTGTCGAACTCGCCCGTGTCTCTTCCGAGGTACCCAAGCCCCTTCCGCCCAAGGCGCCACCGATTTCCCTTCCCTTTCCTGCCGCCGTGAAAGCGAATGGCCTCGCCAAGACGCCGCCGATGGGCTGGAATAGCTGGAACAAGTTCGCAGGTCGTGTGACCGACCAGATGGTGCGGGAAATGGCCGACGCGTTCGTCACCTCTGGAATGCGCGATGCCGGTTACATCTACGTCAACATCGACGATACCTGGGAGGGCGCGCATCGCGACGCCAACGGCAACATCACCACCAACAACAAATTCCCGGATATGAAGGCCCTCGCCGAGTATGTCCACGGCAAGGGCCTGAAGCTCGGAATCTATTCGTCGCCGGGTCCAAAAACCTGTGCGGGCTACGAAGGCAGCTTCCAGCACGAAGAGCAGGACGCCAAGATGTACGCTTCGTGGGGCATCGATTATCTGAAATACGATTGGTGCAGCGCTTCGCAAGTTTACGACGGCACACAGGCGACCATGGCCGCGGCTTACGCCAAGATGGGCGAAGCGTTGCTCCACTCCGGACACGCCATCGTCTTCAGCCTCTGCCAATACGGCAATCTCGACGTCGGCGAGTGGGGCGAGAAGGTGGGCGGCAATTTGTGGCGGACGACCGGCGATATCCGCGACACGTGGGAATCCATGAGCGATATCGGATTCAATCGGCAGTCCGGCCGTGAGCACTACGCGGGGGTGGGACACTGGAACGATCCCGACATGCTCGAAATCGGCAACGGCGGCATGACCGATACCGAGTACGAGACGCACATGAGCCTTTGGTCTTTGCTCGCCGCTCCACTGCTGGCCGGGAACGATCTTCGCGACATGAAGCCTGATATCGCGGCCATTCTCATGAATAAGGAAGTGATCGCGGTGGATCAGGACAAACTCGGCAAGCAGGGCGTCCGCGTCGCCAAGGACGGCGACACCGAAGTGTGGGCGAAACCCCTGGCCGACGGCGGCTATGCCGTGGCGCTGTTCAATCGCGGTGCTTCCGTCGCTAAGATCACGGCGAAGTGGAGCGATATCGGCGTGACCGGCAAACACAAACTGCGCGATCTCTGGAAACATCAGGATCTCGGCGGCGCCGCGGACGTTTATTCCGCGGATGTGCCGTCTCATGGCGTGGCAATGATCAAGATCGCAAAATGAATATCGAGTGGATCCGCAAATACTGCATGTCGCTGCCTCACACCACCGAAAAGGTGCAGTGGGGCGGCGACCTGGTCTTCAAAGTCGGCGGCAAGATGTACGCGGTCACGGTGCTGGATGTAGCGCCCGTTGTGATGTCATTCAAATGCACACCAGAGGAATTCGCGGAATTGGTGGAACGCCCTGGCATCATCCCGGCGCCTTACTCGGCGCGCTATCATTGGGTCGCATTGGAGAGTGAAGATGCTCTTCCCGCGGCGGAGCTCAAGCGCCTGATACGCCAGTCATACGATCTGGTCTTCGCCAAGCTCCCGAAGAAGATGCAAGCGCAGTTGAGCGCGAAGTAGAAACGCAGAAATGCCGGAGTTCAAACAACTCATCGCCAGATTGAAGCGCCACTATGGCGATCCAGCACTGCCTCCGGCGCAAGGCCCCTTCGAGCTGGTTCTCTGGGAGAACGCCTGCTATTTGCTCTCGGACGAACGGCGCGCAGCCGTGTTCGAAGGACTGCGTCAACAGGTCGGGCTCAACGCTGAAGCGATCTGGAAGGCCGATCAGGCAACGCTGTTGCCGCTCGCCAGGATGGGCGGCATGCGCCCGGAGACGCGCGTCTTCCGCTGGCGCGAGATCGCCCGCATTACCATGAGCCAGTTTGGCGGCAATCTCGACCAGATCACGAAAGAGCCGTACGCCAAGGCGAAAAAGGCGTTGAAGCAGTTCCCGAGTATCGGCGATCCAGGAGCCGAGAAGATTCTCCTCTACTGCGGGGTTCGATCGGGCCTGCCGCTGGATTGGAACGGCAGTCGCGTACTGCTTCGCGTGGGCTACGGCAGAGCGCAGAAGAATTACGGAGCACAGTACAAGTCGCTGCAAGAGGCGATCGCGGGGGAACTGCCGCGCGATGCGGCTGGTCTGGCACGCGCCCATCTGCTGTTGAGGGAGCATGGCAAAACGCTGTGCCGCAATAACGGCCCGCTGTGTGATGAATGTCCGGTGACGGATCTGTGCGCGTTCCAGAAACAGCGGTCTTAGAGCGTGTCGCAAACACCGCTGTTGGTCGAGTCGAGACTACTCCCGACGCTTTTTCGGCCCTCCAAGCAGTTGCTGGCACAAAGGCTATCGACCTGACTATCAAGACGGGAGCACCCTTTCGTGGCGCCAGCATTTGCGCCCGCACAGTCTTGACCTGAGTGTCGAGACGGCAAACAGGAATGTTTCCGCCACGGCCGCCCGCGAAGATTTCTACGACTTCAGCGATGAAACAGGCCTACGTAGGCGGCCTTGCCGCGAATGTGTCCCGCCATCGCCTGGAAGATGGACGTCCGAATCGTTTGCACGTTCGGATTGGGATCCTGCGGACCTTGGGGGTCGACCTTCACATCCAGCATCGTATCCAGCGCGTAGAGTTCCAGGATGTAATGATGCAGCGGCCCTGCGGCGGGCGCCCCCGGCCCGCGATATCGCGAGCCGCTCACGCTGATCTGGCGCGTGCCATCCGGCCATTCGAAGCCGTCGGGACGTCCCTGCGCGATTCCCGTCGACGTGCCGGGAATATTCCAGAGAAGCCAGTGCAGCATGCCGTCGGTGGAGTTATTCACTGACGCATCGGCGTCCGTAAACACCAGCACGAAACTGGCAGTCCCTTGAGGCGCGCCACTCCACTGAATCGCGGGCGAAATCTCCGGGCCGGCCTGCGTGTAGCGCGTGGGAATTATGCCGCCATCCGCCCACGCCGTAGTAACGAGCGTCATGACTTGCGGTCCACCGCCTCCTCCGCGCCCACCCCGGCCGCCGCCCCGTCGTCCCGCGGGAACCGCGCCCTGCGGGGGAGTTGCGGGGGGAGTCTGCGCTAACAGATCGCCCGCCATCGCGGCCATCAGACTCAGTAATGCCATCAGCCATCCAGTGGTTCGCATGGTCATTTCTCTATCGCTTGAATTCGGGATGCGCCTTGAGCCAGGCATCATAACGCATGCGCAGCGTCTTGACGGGGTCCAGGTCTTCACCCGCTTTGATGCCGAAGGCCGGCCCGTGATTGGGTTGAGAGACCGTGATGTACATGGCGTATTTGCCGTTGTTGTGGGAGTTCATGGCATCGCCGGGGCCATTGGTGTCGTTCGGATCGGCCGCCAGGATGTACGCCACCAGCGTAGTGCGGATGGTACACGGAATTGAGGCGCTCTCCGGTGGCACTGCGGGAATCTGGCAAGTGCAGCGGCTGTCACCCCCCGCCGCATCGGCTGCTTCCATAGCGGCCATTACGCGATCGGTGACACCGCCCTTGGCAGCGAGAAAGGCCTTCACCGCACTTGGCACCACAGCGCCCGATCGCAGAATATTCCCTTGGATGGAATAGAAGATTTCGGTTCCGGGAACCTGTCCATGCTGGTCCTGCGTGACGAAGCCGTTGGTGAGCCCGGAGTGGCCCGCCATGCGCCCTTGCAGATCGACAATCCCGAATTGCCGCGACTGGAATCCGGGGTCCTGGCTCAGCATCTCGATGATTCGCGCGGGATCGGTTCCGCGCTGTAACTCCTCGAAGACCAGTGTCTGGTTCTGATGCGTAGCCTGGTCGACGCCCGCCTGGCACGCCGCCACACCTTTTCCGGGCACCACCACCGCCTGAACATCTTTCAGAAAATCGTCCGTGTTACCGGTGCAGGTGGACGACGAAATGACCACGCGGCCCGTCGCACGATCCACCGCAATCACTGACCACGTGGCCAACGCGGACGAGTCGAGAGCCAGGAACGCAAGCAGCAGGAGAATCGGTCGGGGCATTCTGTGCGATTGTACTGCACTCAGGAGAAATCGCGCAGCGGGATCTTATCTCATGCAAGATGAGCCTGAACGGATGCCGGATTCTCATGCAAGGTGAGCCTGAAGGGAAACCACGGGATGCTGGGATCTGATCGTCAGCCCGGACGATTCACAACCAGCCTGGAGCAAATCCGGGCCTTTCCGGCGGGCGGCGAGGTGCGCTTTGCCTGGAACCCCCGGACGAGGCGTACCGCTCGGTTGAGCAAACCTTGGTACGTCACCAGTGCCAGCCCATTGGTCCACGCAGCCTACCTACGCCTGGCCGCGATCTCGGCCTACGCAACACCAGTGTCTACCGGAAACGCACATCAGCTACCAGCCGACAAGCCCACCGTCAAGCCCACCGGGAGCTTCGCAAGCCCCATGCCTCCGAGATGCCCGTATACCTGCGCATCGACACGGTACACAAGCAGATCACGATGGCCGCAGGGTTGGATCCCTTTAATACCGTCAACGAAGTGAAGTGACGCAATGGGAGATGGCGGCGGTCGTGTCACAGATTTCCGAGTTGTGGCTGCTGCTCCGGCTGCCCTACTGGACGGCTGGTACAGGCGTGGGGCAGATTACCGGTCTCGACCGGCGACCCGCCCCATCCGATTGGCCGCCAGACGCTACCGGGGCGCGATGAAGCTCACAATCGGGAGTGTCGAAAGGGGCTCCAGTTGCGCTACAGCCACGTGCCCGACTACGACGTTACCTTCCGACTTGGTGATCACCAGCCCGGCGTTCCGTAATACCTCGAGGGCCGCTGGCGAAGCGCCATTCAGCGTGATCCGCACGTACGCCCGATCTCCGAAAACGAACCGGGCCTCGTCCACCGACGGCCGTCCGCCGCTTTTCACCCGCTGGATGAGGGCCTGGATGATCGGATCCAGCCTGGCCGCGAGGTTAGCTTTGAGTTCATCCTTCATGGGGCGCGGCCGAGGCGGAGCTACCTGCTGAGGGCCCGCTGCCTGGCGGCTCATCGGCATTCCCGACGGCCTGTTGCCCCCAGATCCGCCTATGAACCCACCCATCACCGGCATGGGGGACGCCGCCACCTTCACAGCCATGTCCCGGTCCATTTCGCGCCCGAATACGCCCTCGTAGCTCATGCCTTCGGGCATCTCCACGGGCACATCGACGCGACGGGGAACGCCGCCTTCGGTCACCGTCTTCTCCTCCACGGCCACAAACGAGGTGAATTGCGTCATCAACCGGAACTCCATACCAAGCTTGGTGATCTGCGCTTTCAAGTCGTCGCCAGTTGTGCCGCGCTGCAGTCCGTGGAAATCCTGGCTCATCAGGTCGGCCACCCGGCGACGGGCCCAAAGGGTGGCGAGTACGTCGTTCTCCGGCTGCGAGGCCGGCAGGCTCACGCGGATCTCGCGGGTGAAATCGCGTCCAGCCATCTTGCCTTTCAATCGAATCACGCCGTTCCCCGCGGCGGAGTAACGCCCCGAAATCACCATCGGCTTGGCGGCGAACAGGTCCGGAATTCGGGCCGGGATAACTTCGCTCACTGCAAGCCCGCCCCAGTCGACGGAAATATCGGTCAACAGCGGATTGCGGATGCGTTCGTAGAAGCGCCGTGCGGCAGCCGATCCGTCGTCGCGCAGTCCCACATATTCCACCTCGCCACGGCCGTATCGCGCCATGTTGTCGAGCAGAAAGTGATTCACGGAACTGCCGATGCCGAAGGCGAAGACCCGGGCGTCAGCGTGCTTCTGCACTTCGGCGATGATGTCGAGATCGTTCCCGACTTCGCCATCGGTCATGAAGCAGATCACTCGCACATGTCCTGGATCGCCGGACGGCGCGAAGGCTGCGCGGATGGCGCGCATCATTTCGGTGCCGCCGCTGCCGTAAGCTCCATCCAGGAGTTGGCGCGCGGCGCGGATGTTGTCGGGCGTTGCCGGCACCGGACTCGGGAACAGGATCCGGGTATCGCCCGAAAAAGTGATCAGGTTGAAGGTGTCGCGCGGGTTCAGGCCGTCGAGCGCCATGCGCATCGTCTCCTTGGCCTTCTCGATGGGGAAGCCGGACATCGAGCCCGAAGTATCCAGGACGAACACCAGTTCCTTGGGAGTGGCCTCCTCGGATGTGACACGCTCCGGCGGCTGCAGCATCAGCGTAAAGAATCCGCCATTGGCGCCCTTGTGCGTCAGTACGGCATCTTCCACGCGCTTACCAGCTACGGCGTACTTCAATATGAAATCTTTATTCGGGATGGTGGCCTTGTCGCGCAGATGAACGACAGCGCGATCCCCACTGGGCCGATCGACAGCCACGTCGTGGGTCTTCGACTCCAGCGAATCGATGGGAACCCCCGCCTCAATGCTCACCTCCACGGAGATGTCGTGGCCGGCGCGCGTTCCTTCGGGTGTAACGTTGGGAGAGATGCGCGATGCATCCGGCACCCTGGTAGTATCCGGGGCCCATCCGCCGCCCTGTTTGCCCGTGGGATGTCCCGGCATGTAGCGCGGCGCCACCACCATGGGGAAGTTGAACGCGTAGGTTCCGGCCTCGTAGGGCATCGTCTCCACGTAACTGATGACGATCTTGACCTTCGCGCCCGGCATTATATTGGCCACCGCCTGGGTGAAGATGTTAGGACGCTCCTGATCGAGCAGTCCGGCCACTTGCCCGGCGCGGCGCGCGTCATCGTATATCTTGCGGGCTTCTTCGCGCGGCTTGATCAGGCCCCGGATAGTGTGGTCGCCTACAAGCATCGTCATGTCGTCAACCGCGGAATCGGGCGGCAAGGGGAATGTATAGACTGCTTCGATCTTCTCGGCGAAGGGATTTTCGAACTCCTGGGTAACGGTGACCCGTGCCAGCGGCCCACTGATCTTGGCGTGGACGTCGGTGTGTTTCAACGGGCAAATGCCCTTGGGGGTGATCAACGAACCGGGATTTCCATCCCCCTCTTTGGCGAGGATGGAGAGCGGCAGGCACACGAACAGCAGCGCACAAGCCGTAACAGCAAACGATCGGGACGACATGCAGAACCTCCAGCCTGGGAATGCTGCCAGGGCTGAGTTCCTTTCACGCCTAAAATAGTTTTCATGTCGAGACGGACCGGGGCGGTACTGTTCGCGTTGTTAGCGGTGCTGTTTCTGGCCGTGAACCGGAACGCCTATCGCGGCTATTTCCAGGACGACGAACTCGATACCTTGAGCTGGGCGCGCTACGGGTCCGCAGCGGACTACCTGAAGGCTGCCGTGTCGCCGCGATTTCAGGAGAATAACTTCCGTCCGGCAGGCCATTTTTACTTTCACGAGTCGGCGCAACTCTTCGGCTTGGATTTCCCCAAGTACGTGGCTGGAATTCATCTGCTGCACCTGTTGAACGTGTGGCTGGTGTGGATGCTGGCAAGGTCTTTGGCGGCGTCTCCTTTGGCGGCGGGTCTGGGGGCGGCGTTTTTCGCGTTTCACATGGCGCTGTTCGACGCGGTGTGGAAGCCCATGTATGTCTTCGACGTCCTGTGCGCTACGTTCTGCCTGGCCAGTCTGCTGCTTTATGCGCGGCAGCGATGGGTGTGGAGCTTCGTGGCTTTTTGGATGGCGTACAAGTCGAAGGAACTGGCGGTGATGCTGCCGATAGTGCTGGCTTGTTACGAGATCTGGTTCGGAAAGCGCAGATGGAGGCCCTTGCTGGTGTTTTTTGCGGCTGCGTTCTCGTTCGGGCTGCAGGGACTACTGTTCAATCCGAATCGCGACAACGAGTACACCTTTCGATTCACGCTCACGGCTTTGGCGAAAACGAGCGTGTATTATGCGGGGCGGGTGTTTCTGGTGCCGTACCTGGGCTTCGTGCTGCCTCTGGCTGCGCTCCATCGGGGCCGGCGCGTTTGGTTCGGGCTGGCGATGGCGGGACTATTCTTTTTCCCGCTGCTGTTTCTGCCGGGGAGAGTTTTTGCGGCGTATTGCTACTTGCCGTTCACTGGTATCGCGATAGCGCTGACGGGTTTGGCGGAAGGAGTTCGCCCGGTGTGGATCGGCCTCCTCGTGCTGGCGTGGATTCCCTTGGAAGTGCACTCGCTGCGCGTGCAGGAGCGCGCCACACTGGCCCGCGATCGGGACGTGCGGGAATGGGTGACGACGGTGGAGGCGTTCGCGAAGTCGAATCCGGCGATCGATGGCGTGGTGGCCGATGGGGCTCCCGATGGCTTCGCCCGCTGGGGCGTCGAGGGAGCACTGAAATATGTGTTCAATCAGTACGATCTGAAAGTGAGCTATGCGGGGGATCCGGAAGCAGCGGCGATGGAGAAGAGCGGGAAGGTCGTGCTACTGCATTGGGACGAAGGACACCACAGGTTGGAAGTACGTGGCGCAAACACTCCTGTTTGCCGCGTCGAGACTCTTCTCGACGCTTTTCGCGGGTCCACCAGACTCACTGGACACACGAAAGTCTCGACGTGAGTATCTGAGGTGTCGGAAGGAGTGATAACAGGGCCGCCGTCGTGGCAGCTGAATCACTCGTATCGCAGGGCTTCGATCGGATCGATCGTGGCGGCGCGGCGAATGGGCGCCCAACAGGCGGCCAGCGCCACAATGCCGAACAGCAGCGCCACGCCGGCGAACGTCACAGGATCCGTCGACTCGACGCCGAATAGGAACGTCCTGAGCACTCGCGCCAACAGTACGGCGGCCACAGCGCCGAACACGACACCGCCTGCGATCAGACGCAATCCCTCCGCGAATACCAGATTACGAATGTGTCTCCGTTCCGCGCCGATCGCCGCGCGAATCGCAATCTCGCGCCGCCGCGAGGCCACCGAGAGCGCCAGTACTCCGTAAATGCCGACCAGCGTCAGAATGCTCCCAACGGTCGCGAAGCCCACCAGCAACTGCGCGGCGAAGCTTCGAGACGCCAGCGAATCGTCGCGAATCTGGTCCATCGTCTTCACGTTTTCCACCGCGACCGTCGGATCCACCTCCCGCAACTCGCGCTGCACAGCCGCAATCATCGACCGCGGATCCGCCGATGTCCGCACCACGAGGTGTTTCGAAAACGCCATCGCCTGCCAGAAACAGAGGTAAACTTCTGGCTCCGCCATCTTGGTCAAATCGCCGGTCCGGCTGTTCGCCACTACGCCGACGATCTCGTTGGACGGCCTCTGCCTCCCATTGCCCCAGATCTTCTTGCCGATCGGGTTGCTGTGCGGAAAATAGCGGTCAACCAGCGCTTGATTGACAATGGCCACGTACGGCGCTCCATTCTTATCGGAAGGCTGAAAGTCGCGTCCCAACGAAACCGGCTGCCCCAGCAAATCGAAATATCCTGGAGTGACGGAGCGGAGCGGCACCTGGACCTTGTCGCTGGCTTTGCTCGCGGGAGGCTGACCTTCGATTTCGATCTCGCCAGGCCAATCGTTACCCGTCAGGGGCACGCCCCACGCGAACGCGGCGTTCTGAACTCCGGGAATCGCCGAGACGCGGTTCAGAGCCTGATGATGAAATGCATACCGGTCTCCCTGCACGGCGGTCACCGTTGCCGTCAAGATGTGTCCCGTTCGAAATCCCGACTGCACCTTGGACAGATTCATCATGGTGCGAATTAGCAGTCCGCTGCCCACCAGAAGGGCTAAAGTCAGCGCGGTCTGGACCATGGTGACCCCTCGCAACAGTTGGCGCTCTCCGCGACCCGCGCTGCTCTTGGGACCGGCGCTCTTGAGCACGTTGACGGGATCCATACGCGAGGCGCGCAATGCCGGAAAGAGGCCGGCCAGTACCGCCGCCAGGATCGCGGTGCCGAGTCCCCATGCGAACACCGGCCAACCCGTGGTGACCGCGTCCAGACGTGGGATGGCGTGCCCGCCAATCAGCTTGAACAATTTCACGACGCCAAGCGCAATACCAATTCCCAACATTCCGCCGGCGAGAGCCAGCAGAAAGCCCTCCGCGGAGACCTGCCGCAAAAGTCCGGCCCGCCCGATTCCCAGTGCGCTGCGAACCGCGTACTCCTGCTGACGCTGCAGGCCTCGTACCAGAAGCAGCGCCGCCACATTCCCGCACGCAATCAATAGGACCAGTCCCGCCGCGCCGAGCAGCGGAAACAGAATTCCACGGCCCTCGCGATTCAGTTCGTCCGTCAGAGACATCAGCCGCGGCGTGTACCCTTCAAAATCGCGATCGCTCTCCGCTTCGCGGGACGCCAGGGCGGTCAACTCCGCCTGCGCCTGCGGCAACGTCACACGATCCTGCATTCGGCCCACGACGTCCCACTGGCGATCTTTCATTCGCTTGGGGTCGACGGTAGCTGGAAGCCAAAATCCGACGGGCGCGTTCAAATCGTAATTGGGCTCCTGGGATGCGCCCGGCGAAGGAAGAAAACGCACGTGGGGCGGCATCACTCCAATCACCGTCGGCGGTGTGTCAAACCGGCTCATGCGGAGAGTCTGTCCGACGATGTTCGGATCTCCATTGAATTTCCGCTGCCAAAGCTCGTACCCCAGAATGATCACGGGCTTTGCGGCCGCGCCCACTTCGGAGTCGAGGAACGTACGGCCCAGCACCGGTTGGAGTCCCAGCACGCGAAAATAATCTTTGGTGACCCACATTCCTTCCATCGATTCGCTGCCATCCGGGCGAACGAGGAAATTGAAACTCCAGCCGTAAGCCGCGATTGCTTCCATGTTTTGGGCGCGACTTTGCCAATCCATCCATTGGGTCGCGGGCCAACCGCCGGAGTTAGTCACGGGCTGCCCATCGGTTCGTGCCGGCGGTATCAATACGAGGCGAGCCGGATCGCGGTATGGGGGCGGGGTCAGCAGCACGCCTTCGATCAAACTGAAGACGGCGGAAGTCGCGCCGATGCCGAGCGCCAGCGTAAGCATGGCGATCGCAGTGAACCCGGGCTGCTTGAGCAGCATCCGCAGACCTACACGCAAATCTCGCAGCATTCACTTCTCCTCAGGCGGTAAATAGCTTGGACGTCCGAGCGCGGAAAAAGTTGTTCGGGCTGGAGATGATCGGTGAACTGGAGACACTTCGGCTGGAAGATCGAGGTAAAAGTAAGACGTTGCAGCGGCCGGTCCCGCGAGATCATACCCCCTCCCCAGAAGGTATCGATCCTGTTTCCGACAGCCCCAAGGCTGGGGCTGATAACGAGGCATTTAGAGTTGAAAATGTTTTGCGAATGGCTGTGACTGCAGTTGCACGGAGGACTCTTGGACGCGTAATCTCGTTCCAGGCCTATGAACTCGGCAACACCAATCCTTTGGAAACGCACGGTAATTGCGCTGCTGTTGTTCGGCACCGCCTTCGGTTATCTCGAAGCTGCCGTCGTCAGCTACTTGCGCGCCCTTCACGAGCCCGTGGTGCAGCGTTTGTATCCCGGGCGTGCCTCCGGCGATCTCTTTCCGCTGTTGACCCTCGATCAGCTTCGCAGGGAGGCTCCCCAGCAGATTCAGACGCTGGCGATCGAACTGGGCAGGGAGGCCGCGACCATCGCCATGCTGGCAGCCATTGCGCTCGCGGTTGCGCGCAATTCCGGCCAATGGGCCGCGGCGTTTGTGATCGCGTTCGGAACCTGGGACATCACGTTTTACCTTTTTCTGAAGGTCCTGCTCGATTGGCCCGCTTCGATCTTCAGCTGGGACATTCTGTTTCTGGTCCCCGTACCCTGGGTCGGACCGGTGATCGCACCCGTGCTGGTCTCGCTGGCGATGATCGCGGCTGGCCTGTGGCATCTGCGGCGGGAAGCCGAGGGCAACCCGGTACACATCGCCGCACTGGAGTGGGCCGGGATCCTTGCCGGTGCCATCGTAATCGTCATCGGGTTTGCCATGGATTATCGCAATATCTTGTCGGGTGGGATGCCGAATCCATTCAACTGGGCAGTGTTCGGGCTGGGTCTGACGTTGGGGGCCGGTAGTTACGTGCGCGCCGCAATAGGCGCGAAACGTCTCGCAGCGCTTGAGGCCACCGCGTAGCAGTGCGACGACGAAGGTCCGCGCGATACGCGCTCTTTGCGGTCGCGGCTCGTAACCTACCCAAATACGTTCGCGCGATGCGTGCTCTTGCGAACCACGCGCGTCAGCAAGCGTTGCCGCTGCCGAACGTTCAACGTAACTTCTTCGGTTGCCGATACGCACCTGTGGACGTGTAAGGATTCACCTCGCGCGCCATTGTTTCGGCATAGGCCTTCTTCACAAGCTCCGGAAAGTCCTGCAACATCGATGCGATCTTCGCCTGAATCGGCACCTTGGGAGCCTGTAGCTACCTGCGCTCATGGGCGCGAAACGTCTCGCAGCCCTCGAAGCGACCGCGTAGCAGTGCGACGACGAAGGTTTGGGTGACGCTCCCTCACGGTCGCGGCTCGTAACCTACCCAATTACTGTTCCCTGCGATATGTGATTGCGAGCCGCGCGCGTAAGCAAGCGATGCCTCATCGTATGTGGGGCAGGCGCTCCCGGATTCTTCACAGCTTCTCACACTCAGTTCCAGACTCAGATACTCAGCAAGCGTTGCCGCTGCCGAACGTTTCGACGTCACTTTTTCGGTTGCGGATACGCACCTGTGGACGTAGAAGGATTCACCTCGCGCGCCTTTGCTTCATCGTAGGCCTTCTTCACAGGCTCCGGAAAGTCCTGCAACATCGATGCGATCTTCGCCTGAATCCGCACCCTGGGAGCCTGTAGCTACGTGCGCGCCGCAAAAGGCGCGAAACGTCTCGCGACGCTTGATGCGACCGCGTAGCAGTGCGACGACGAAGGCCTGGGTGACGCTCCCTCACGGTCGCGGCTCGTAAACCTACCCAATTACTGTTCCCTGCGATATGTGCTTGCGAGCCGCGCGCGTGAGCAAGCGTTGCCTCATCGTATGTGGGGCAGGCGCTCCCGGATTCTTCACAGCTTCTCACACTCAGTTACTCATCAAGCGTTGCCGGAGCCGAACGTTCTACCTCACTTTTTCGGTTGCGGATACGCACCTGTGGACGTGGAAGGATTCACCTCGCGCGCCTTTGCTTCCGCGTAGGCCTTCCTCACAGGCTCCGGAAAGTCCTGCAACATGGTAGCGATCTTTGCCTGAATCTGCTGCACGATTTCGGGATGCTCGGCCGCGACGTCATAGCTCTCGTCGGGATCGTTCGCCAGATCGTATAGCTCCGGCTTCGGCAGCAGGTAGCTGTGTCGCCCGTCCGGCGGCGGGGGAGTATACGCCGCCGTATTGTGTCGCGCGATGTGCAGTTTCCAGTTCATCGAGCGGGCGCACTGCAGATCCCAATTGTCGAAGTAGAGTAGCGGTGCACGATCGATGGATGGCCGGTCGCCGTGCAGCAGCGGCCAGATATCGATGCCGTCGAGCGGCTTGGCCGGCAATTCACATCCGCAAAGCTTTGCCACGGTAGGGAACACGTCCATCATCGAAGCTAATCCGTCCACCACGCGGCCCGCGGGAATCCTCCCCTTCCAGCGCGCAAGGAACGGCTCGCGGACGCCGCCTTCGTACGTCGTGTTCTTGCGGCCGCGAAGTTTGCCCGGGCTCCCCTGATACCACGGGCCGTTGTCGCTCGAGAACATCACCAGCGTGTTCCGTTCCAGACCGTTTTGCTTGAGCGCCTTCAGCACCTCGCCGACGCTCCAGTCGATTTCCTCCACGACGTCACCATACAGCCCTTCCTTCGACTTGCCGCGGAATCGTTCGGAGGCGGCCAGTGGAATGTGCGGAAAGGTATGCGGCATGTACAGGAAGAAACGCGACCCCTTGGAGGCCGCGATGAATTTCATCGCTTCGTCCGTATACCGTCGCGTCAGCGTCTCCAGATTGGCGGTCTCTTCGACGACTTGCGTATTGTGCAACAGGACCCTGGGATTCATGTCGTTGCTGTACGGAATTCCAAAATACTCGTCGAATCCGCGACTCGTGGGCAGATACGCAACAGGCCGGCCCAAATGCCACTTACCGACGCACATCGTTTTATAGGAGCGCGCCTTCAGAGCCGATGCCAACGTGGTTTCGTCGAGATTCAACCCCTCTTGATCTTGCGGAGATAGCACTCTTGGGATGCCTACGCGAGTCGGATATCGGCCGGTCAGCAGGGCCGCGCGCGATGGGGAGCAAACCGGGTCGGCCGAGCAGAAATTCGTGAAACGGACACCCTCTGCCGCGAATCGATCCAGATTCGGCGTGTGAATTTTCGATCCGTAACTGCCCAGGTCGCCGAATCCCAGATCGTCGCAAAGGATGAAGAGGATGTTCGGAGCACGCGGCGTGGCGCCCGGCAATTGCGATCCGGCAGCCGCTGCTGCTGTGCCCAGAAAGTCGCGACGCGTCATGGTCTCTACGATAGTAAACCAACCGCCGGCGTGACGGTGACAGAATGAAAGTATGCACTTGGCGGGGAGGTTCGGTGGACGGGCGAAAAGTCCCGGCAGGAGCGCCGAGACGGCAAACCGGAGTGTTTGCACCACCGCGCTGCTGCTTTTTCTTCCGATGGCATCGGCCTGGGCGCAAGCTCCGGATCCTTACGAACTGGTGCGGCGCTCAGTCGCGCAGGACCAACTCGATTGGGTTCGTATGAAGGACTATACGTGGCAGGCCAGCTCCGTGGAAAAGCATCTCGATCCGCACGGGACCGTAAAATCCACCAAACGCGAAGCCTGGGAGACGGTGATGCTCGACGGGCAGCCGTTCCGTCGCACTACCGAGCGCGATGGCAAACCGCTGAGCCCGGAAGAGCAGCGCGACGAGCAGAAGAATTTCGACCGCGAGACGCGGCGCCTGGAGTCGGAAACCCCGCAGCAGAAAGAGCGGCGCATGCAGGAGGCGGAGCAGCGGCGCCGGCGGGAATTCGCGTTCCTCTCGGAAATTCCGGAGTTGTTCGATCTGCACTTCGAGGGCGAAAGCACTATCGATGGGCGGCCAGTGTGGATTGTGTCCGGGGGACCTCGGCCCGGCGCGAAAGCCAAGACCAGCGACGCGAAAATGCTGCTGAAAGTGCGCGGGAAGATGTGGATCGACAAAGCTACCTGTCAGTGGGTGAGGGTAGAAGCGGAGACCACGGGCACTATCGCGTGGGGGTTGTTCCTCGCCCGCCTCAATCCCGGCGCGAAGATGACATTTGAACAAACCGAAGTGACATCCGAGTTGTGGTTCCCCAAGCGCCTGCTTCTCAGCGGCAGCGGCCGCATCGGATTGATCAAGCGTCTCTCGCAAGACGAGGAGATCGAGTGGCACAACTACCGCAAGTTTTCGGTGGATTCGAAAATCGTGACCGGCTCAGAGAAATAGCTTCGCGATTCCCAACAGCGCCCCCACCAGCCCTCCGACCACCGCGCCGTTGAGCCGGATGTATTGCAAATCGGCGCCTACCTTATCTTCGATCTGCGCCACCAGGTGCTCGTCGGAAAGCTTACTCAAGCTGCTTCGAACCATGATGCCAATCTGCTTATGCCGCGTCTCCACCAGTTCTGTAATCACTTCCCGGACCCATCCATCGAGCGTTTCCCGTGTCTCCGGATCTTTGCGGAAACGGCTTAACTGCTCCTGAAAGATGTGGTGTAGCAATTGGTCCAGATCGGAGCCCTCCTCCGCCAGCTCAGAGTCGATGGAATCGTGCAGACGATGAAGGGCCTTTTCGACGTACTCTCGGGTGTCTACACCTTCGGCGAGCGCACGCCGCACCTTGTCCATGCCTTCCACGGATTCGGGACGCCCCTCCGCCAGTCCGTCCGCATAATCCAACAGCATGCCATCCAGTCGGGCGCGCAGTGGATGCTCGGGATCGGCGCGGGCCTCCTGGGCCAGTTGTTCCAGCTTGCTGATCAATCCGTCAACCATATTCGCCTTGCGAAACAGGCGAAGACTCTCGACGGCCTGCAGGGTCCATCCCTGGAAGAAGCCGCCTTCGCGGTATTCCTGAATGATGTAGTCGACGAGTTTGCCCGCCATCTGCCGGAATTCTTTCGATTGCGTGGCTTCCTCCAGCCACTCCAGCACGGTCTCCCAAATGCCGTCATGGTCGCCTTCGCGAATCGCGTCACCGAGCCAGGCGCCAATCGGATTCGCCAGATCCGAGCTCTGCAATCGCTCTCGCAGCGCGCGTTCCAGGAGTTCGGAGACCTCCGGTCGATCCAGCCCGCTCGCCAGCTTCCGAAACAGACCACGCAG
The DNA here is from genome assembly GCA_035295745.1 of Bryobacteraceae bacterium. Classification (GTDB taxonomy): domain Bacteria; phylum Acidobacteriota; class Terriglobia; order Bryobacterales; family Bryobacteraceae; genus JAIQFL01. The sequence goes on from DATGIL010000091.1 coordinate 30,845, forward strand.
GAAGGAGATCACCCGATCGGCATCCGCCTCGTCCGAGAATCGTTCCAGCAGTTGCTCGGATGCGGAGAAGCGCTCCAGGTGCTCGCGGATAACGGCCGGCGAGAGCCAACGATTCTCCACCATGTCGGCAATCGCCGACACAATGCGCGTCCGGTTTTTGGCAATGATGTTGGTGTGCCGGCGGATGATCGGTAACGGTACGGTGCGAAAGAGAGCGGTCACCGCAAACCAGTCTGCAACGCCGCCAATGGTGGAAGCTTCGAATGCCTGAGCGATCACCTGCCACGCCGCTCCGCGGACCAAATGCAGCCGGAGCGCTGTTTCGACCGCAACCAGGCCCGTCACGGCGATGCACAGCGATACATTTCCTAAGCTCGGCATGGCTTCCCCTACCCGAATTCCATTGTGAACCATGCCTCGTGTGCCAGCCGCCACCCCGGGGGAGAGCTTCCTATTGACATTCTATACGGAAGCTCGTACGCTTCCTATAGAATTTCGATATGAGGTCGGCGATGCGCCTGAACCGCAAGCTTTCTCTGCTCAAAAGCAATCTCTTTCACAAGGACAAGCTCGACCACGATCTCGATCAGGAGATGCAGGCGTTCATCGATCAACTGACGGACGAGAAGATTCGCGGCGGACTCTCTCCCGCGGAGGCGCGGCGCGAGGCACTCATCGAAACCGGCGGTGTGGAATTGGTCAAGGAGCAGGTGCGTGACACACGCGCCTTCGAGTGGCTGCACGGCGTATGTCTGGACGTCTTGTACGCCATTCGCAGTTTGCGAAAGAGCGGCGGATTCACCGCCGTGGCGGTACTTTCGCTCGCGCTTGGCATCGGCGCTAACGCCACGATATTCTCGGCATTCTACAGCGTGCTGCTGCGGCCGCTGCCGTATCGCGATCCCGCGAGGCTGTTCTCCGTGGCGCGCGTAGCTCCGGACGAATCCGACGGCGGCGTGATGTCTCCCGAGTTAGTTGCATGGCGCAACGGCAATCGCGTCTTCGAAGGCCTCGCCGCGTGGGACGACGACCGCTACAACCTTACCGGAGTGGGTACTCCCGAACGACTCGTGGCCGCCACCGTGACATCCAATTTCCTGGAGGTTCTCGGTGTGCAGCCCGCCTTGGGGCGCAGCTTTGTGGCAGAGGACGGGCACCCCGGAGCCCCTCGTGTAGTCGCTCTCGGGAACGAACTTTGGCAAAGGCGATTCGGCGCCGACCCCTCTGTAGTCGGCCGCGCCATCCTTCTCAACGATCTGCCCGCAACCGTGATCGGCGTGCTTCCCGCGAGCTTCCGTTTTCCGGGAGAGCTCCGTCCCGATCTTCTGTCGGCCTCGCAGTTACCTGCCGTCGCCGACTGGGGTGCGCAAAGGATTGAAGGCTTCAATGCCATTGGCCGTTTGCGCGCCGGATCGACTCCCGGCACCGCCGCTGCCGACCTCACCTCCATTAGCTCCAGCCGCGCCGCCCTAGGTTTTCTTGAGGGCTGGGGTGGCAAAAACACACACGTGCAGGTGAGTGCGCTGCAGGAGCAGTTGGCTGGGAACACCCGCCAGGTATTGCGAATCCTTCTCGCGGCTGTGGGCTTGCTATTCCTGATTGCCTGCGTCAACGTAGCCAGCCTGCAATTAGGCCGCGTGGCGATACGGGGCCGCGAGATCGCGCTGCGTTCAGCCTTGGGCGCGAGCAGGACCCGCCTGGTGCGACTGTTGCTGATGGAGAATCTGGTGCTCGCCTTCGGCGCTGGGCTCGCCGGTCTGATCGTGGCCTCGCTACTCTGTGAGCTGCTCTCACTCTCCTCCGGTGTTCCTTTGCGCGATCCACGCGACTTGCAACTGAATTGGGTCTCGGCCGCAACTGCGTTCATATTGTCTTTGCTGGTGGGGGTCCTGATCGGTTCAGCACTGGCGGTGCTGGCACCGCGAATGAATCTGAACCAGGTGCTCAAGCAACAGGCTCCCGCAGCTTTGGGAGATCGCGGAGCGTGGGTACGCTCCGCGCTGGTGCTGAGTCAGGTCGCCCTGGCATTGGTTTTGCTCATCGGTTCGGGCCTGCTGTTGCGCAGTCTGCAGGCGGTGCTCGCCGTCAATCCGGGCTTTCGGCCGGATGGCGTTCTCACGGCCGGTGTGCGCTTACCCGATTCGCGATATCCCTCGGACGTCGAGCGTCACGCCTTCGTGCAAGCGTTAGTGGAGCGCCTGCGTGCCATGCCCGGCGTCGAGACCGCGGCTGTCAGTGATGGGATGCCCCTGGCTGGATACTCCATGATCGGTAGTCTGCGCACCGAAGGCCAGGCGATTCCCAAACGCGGAACCGAGGTCCACACTCCGATCGTTTCGGCGACTCCCGAATATTTCCATGCGATGGGCATTGCCTTACAGTCCGGCCGCCCCTTCGACGCCCGCGACACCTCTACCTCGCCCCGTGTGGCGCTCGTAAATCTGCGATTCGCCCAGCGATTCTTTCGCACGACGGACGTGATCGGGAAACGCGTGCAGGCGTTCCATGTAGCCGATGATGCCCCGTGGATCGAGATCATTGGAGTGGTCGCCAATACCCGTCATGACGGGCTGGAGCGCGGGGTCAGTCACGAATTGTACGTTCCCGAGACGCAGCAGCCCGCGCGCAACCTCCACATCGCCATTCGCACCACCCGCGATCCGCTCTCGCTGGCTGACGAACTGCGTTCCGCCGTCTGGTCGCTCGACAAGGACCTGCCGGTCAACGATATCGCGAGCATGAATCAGCGGCTCTCGAAATCTGGGTCCGGTCGAACCCTGCAGACTTCACTGCTGACCTCCTTCGCCGGGCTTGCGCTCTTGCTCGCGGCCATCGGCATTTACGGCGTGGTGTCCGAAGTAGTGAATCAGCGGACTCGCGAGATTGGACTGCGCATGGCATTGGGAGCGCAGGCATCTTCGGTGCTACGCATGGTCATGAAGCGGAGTCTCGCCCTCGCCTTCATGGGAATCGCCGCCGGCACCTTCGCGGGCAGATACCTCTCGAAATATCTGGAGTCGCTCTTGTTCGGCACCAAACCTACAGACCTGGCGACACTCTTACTGGCCGGCACCGTCCTGCTCGCCTTTGTGGTGATCGCCGGGCTCGTGCCCGCGCGCCGTGCCTCTCGCATCGACCCCGTTGCGGCCCTGCGCTGTGATTAAGGCGTGGCGCAAATACTCTGGCCGAGACTTTTCGGGCGCGCGACAGTTCTCACGGAAGCCAGCTCGAAAGGCAGACCCCTTGGACACCTGAAAAGCGTCGAGAGGAGTCTCGACGCTAAGAAAGAGTCTTTGCGGCACAGCGTAGAACTGGAGGCACGGTAGTCGCACCGGCGAGCCGGAAGCCGGGTACCCCCAAGCCTCAGGTCTGAACTGTGGTCAATCTCACCTTGAAGTACATCATTGAATCTAATGTCAGTTTTCGCTACACTGCAACCCTGGGCTGATTGATCGCACATGTCCTCGCCGAATATCACGGCCATCCTCCAGTTGTGGGATCGCGACCCTCAAAATGCGATCAGCCAACTGACCCCGTTGCTGTACCCGGAACTCCGCAAACTGGCGGCTTCGTATCTCCGCCGCGAGCGGCCCAATCATACTTTGCAACCTACCGCGCTGATTCACGAAGCGTATTTGCGTCTGATGGACCGTCCCACACCGGCGTGGAAAGACCGGGCCCATTTCTTCGGAGTGGCGGCCCGGATCATGCGCCAGATCTTGGTCGATTTCGCCCGACAGTACCGCGCGGCCAAACGCGACGGCGGTATCCAGGTGACTCTCGAACCCGGCGCACACGCGTCACTGGATCGCTCCGAGGAGTTGCTCGCGGTTGATGAAGCATTGGAAAAACTCCGCGCGGTGGACGAGCGAAAATGCCAGGTCATCGAACTGCGCTACTTCGGCGGCCTCACTCGGGATGAGATTGCCGAGGCGCTCGGTCTGACGCTCCCCACTGTGAAACGCGATCTGACCCTGGGGGAAGCCTGGCTCCGGCGTGCCCTGGATTCCCGCACCTCCTCCGCCTGACGCCATGACTCCCGAACTTTGGCGTAAAGTGGAGTCGCTGTTTGCAGAGGCCAGCGAACTTCCACCCGAACGCCGCAAGGAATTCCTCGATCGCTGCTGCCCGGATGAAAGCGTACGCCGGGATGTCGAGTCTTTGCTGCGGTACGCCGGCGCGGACGCGCGGCCGCTCGACACCATTGTGGACGGAGTCGCCGCGATCCTGCCCCCGGCGCAGGACTTCGCGCGGCGCCGCGACCTGGCTGGAAGAACGCTGGGCCCATATCGCATCATCAATCTGATCGGGCAGGGAGGAATGGGCGAGATTTACGCCGCCGAAGATCCGCGGCTCGGAAGACAGGTCGCACTCAAGTTGCTGCCCTCCTCCGAAACGCGAGATGCCGAACGGCTACGCCGCTTTCAACGGGAAGCACGCGCTGCGTCCGCCCTCAATCATCCGAATATCGTGACCATCTACGATTTGGGTGAGGCAGACGGCATCGATTACATCGCCACTGAACTCGTCCAGGGCCGGACCATCCGGCAAATCATCTCCTCCGGAGAACGATTGCCCGTTGCGGAGACGGTTGCCATTGGAATGCAAATTACAGCCGCGCTGGCGGCGGCGCACGCGGCCGGGATTGTCCACAGGGATATCAAGCCGGAGAACGTGATGGTCCGGCACGACGGATACGTGAAGGTGCTCGATTTCGGATTGGCCAAACTCCGCGAGGCGCGTACCCCCACCGGTGCCGAGTCGCTCACCCTGACGCGTCCGGGCATCGTGATGGGAACCTTGCGGTACATGTCGCCGGAACAGGCCCGCGGCCTGGAGACGGACGGACGAAGTGACATCTTTAGCCTCGGCGTGGTGCTGTATGAGATGCTGAGCCGGCAGGCACCCTTCACCGGCGAAACCGCTTCTGACGTGCTGGCCGCCATCCTGCGCCAGGAGCCCGAGCCTATAAATCGGATCGTCGCCGTGCCCGCACCGCTGGAGGCAATTGTCCGCAAATGCCTGCGAAAAGATGCCAGCCAACGATACCAGTCGGCTGTGAGCTTGCAGGCGGATCTGCAGAACTTCAAACGCGAGCTCGATTCCGCGGAGACACTGCCGGTAAGGATGGATCCCGTTCGGTCCCTGCTATTGACGCGGCGTCGCGCAATCCTCGGTTGGGGTGTGGCGGTGGCGGGCGCCGGCGGCCTCGGGGCGATCGGATATGAGCTGCTGAAGCCCAAGTCCCCAATCGCTCCGGATCATCTGCGAATCACCACCTTCGTGACTAGCAGCGATATCGACAACGCCGCTGTTTCACCGGATGGAAGGTACGTCGCCTATACTCTCAGTTCGAGGGGGTCTCATGGACTGAGAGTCAAACAACTGGTAAGCGGCAGTAACGAAATCGTGATCGAAGGATCGCACTCCGTTCTTCACCCGAGCTACTCTCCCGACGGAACCTATCTCTACTATGTGACCCAAGCCGGGGGGCAGTTGGGTCTGTATCGTCAATTGGCTCTCGGCGGAAATCCGCAGCTACTGATGAAGGGAGCGGACGGGCCTGCCGCGGTATCGCCCGATGGCCAACAGATGGTGGTGCGGCGCTACAACGACCAGCACGTCTGCTTCCTGGTGCTGGCCCGTTCCGACGGCAGTGCCGCGCGGGATTTGGCGTCTTCGCGCGATGAGTACGCATTCCTCTCTTACCAATGGGCCCCAGACGGCAAAAGCATCTTGTATCACTCCGGCAGGAAATTCCCGGAAGGCAACAAATCCTATCTGGGTGAGCTCGAGCTTGACGGTTCCCACGGAAAAATCGTATCGCCGCCTTCCTCGCCGCCTATGGTGGAGGTACGTTGGATCGGGCGGAACGAGGTCTTCGCGATCTATCCGGATCCCGATGCCGGTCACCAAATCTGGTATGTCCCGTTGACCGGAGGAAAGTCCCGGCGCCTGACGCGTGACTCCAACGACTACCGCACGTTGAGCCCCACCGCGGACGGCAAGACTATCCTCGCGGTCCAAACCACTTCCACCTATAGTCTCTTTTCCGCGGAACTTGCGCCGAAAAGCGCCAGGACTGGCCCGATCACTACGGGGGTGGGTGCCTATCGATCGGTTCTGCTCCTGCCAGACGGCAGGATCGTGTATAGCCTGGCGACGGGCGGCAAGACCGATCTCTGGCTGCTGCCGAAACAAGGCGGACCGGGCCAACAGCTCACTTTAACCGGAAATGTCCGATCACAACCCACTCTTTCGCCCGACGGTCGATACCTCGCTTTCTGTGGAAAAGATGCATTATGGCTGCTGGAGCTCGAGGGCCGCGGCCTGAAACGGCTTCGCACCAGCACATTTTTTATGAGCCCGACCTTCTCCCCGGACGGGCGATGGCTATACCACGAAGTTGCGGCTGGTGATGAAAAGGGGATGTGGAGGATCCCGCCGGAGGGCGGGGAAGCCGTCCGATGTGACTTGCCTGATCGGGTAGTATTTTCTGCTGATGGCAAGTTTATGGCCGCCCTGCGATATGACTCTCCCCATCCTTCGATCGAAATCCGTCCGGCCGATGGGGGCGCGGTCGTGAGGAAAGTGCATCTCCATTCGTTGAAGTTGGGGATAACCCTCAACTGGATGGGAGAAGACTCGTTCATCCTCTCCCAGTTGCACGGAGGTACCCCCGGCATCTACCGGCTGCCGGCGAATGGCGATCCGGAGTTCCCGCTGCTCCTGGTAAACGATGAGGACATTACCGGATCCAGCGTGTCGCAGGACGGTAAGCAGGTGGTCTATGCGGCTGGACGGTCGGTTTCCAGCCTCGTTATGCTCCAGAGCTACTCCTGACGGTCTTCAAAAGGGCAATCGATTCCCAACAGAATCGCTCTCGTATGTTTCGTCATATTGCCGTTGGTGGGTATGCCTGGCGAACGATTCCTGTCACTTGGTCTGAGTGCTTGCATGGTGTCGAGCTGAATCTTTTTAGCCTTGCGCTTACGTCTTCTATGGGGTGCGGGAAAATCGGATCACGGTTTAGAGAAATTATTCCTGCTATAAGAATGAATTACTTGGCAGAAAGAATTGGCGAGTGGCGACACGTCCAAGATTAAATTGAAATTGTAAAGGATTGCAGCAAGGAAAAGCAATCTCACAAACAAAAAATGTCGGGCGACCCGATTATTATAATCATCCCCGGACTGTGGTAATCTGAGCTTCCGCTAAGATTCGCTAAATCATCGCGTTCCCCACAGGCGCGGTCTGCTGATAACCCCCATCGGGGGGTATCTATTAAAAGATAAATGCTGGTATCATTCTTTGGGGGTACTTCTTTCGAGGAAGTATTCCCAAAGTGGCCAGACAAAAGTCTGAAATCCAAACATATGGCCAGGGGCTGGATTAGTGAGAGCAGCCAGGATTTGGTCTTGGTGCCTGTGTGGACTAGTGTTTTGCGGTACCTTGTTACGGTACCTTCCGAATTCCCCGGAGAGGCCTCTTCATTCCGCTTCAAAAACGGCTGACTCCGTAGAACCACGCTTCAAAGCTCTGATGAAGGAAGGCGGCGGGTTCTTCGTTCAGGGGCGCTACAGCGTGGCCCGCGAACGCTTCGCGGCCGCCCATCAATTGGCCATCGCCTCGTCTCGTAACGATCTGGCCGGCCGCGCCATGAGCAATATAGGAGGGTGCCAATATGCCCTCCACTCCTATCAACCCGCACTCCACTCCTTTCTGGATGCTCGCCGCCTCGCGGACGCGGAGGCCGATGCCAATACCGTGGCTGTTCTGGACGCCAACATCGCCTCTCTTTACGCCCAGATGGGAGAAGTAGACGCGGCTGTTCAGTGGCTCCAGGGCACACTCACCCAGATCGGATCGAAGACCGGGTATTTCCGCTCCAAAATGGAAATTGAAATGGGCGCGCTGCTCGCGCGGCAAGAGCTCCTGAGTGACAAGCCAGAGCGTCTCCCGCTGGATCAAATGCAGCAGGCTGAATTGATGTTCCAACGAGGGATCGATGGCGCCGCCAAGGACCGCGATCTCGCTACCTACGCCCTCGGTTGGAATCGGCTGGGCGAGGAACTTCTGCGGCGCAAGGAACTCCCCGGTGCCGAGCGAGCTTTGCTGGAGGCCTACCGCGTTCGTAAACTCAACCATTTGCCGCTGGATAGCTCGTACTGGAATTTGGGGGAATTGCGACTCGCGCAAGGGGATTTGCCCTCTGCCTCGGCACTGTTGGATCGCGCCGTCGAACTCTCCGAAAACGCCCAGGGGACCATGCCCCAATGGCACGTCTTCGATGCGCGAGGCCGCGTCCGTATGGAGCAGGGGCGCTTATCCGAAGCTCTGGACGATTTCCGCATCGCGGTGCGCCTTGCGCGCACCGAGCGTTGGTCGGCCCCAGCCGCAGAAGCCACCAGAATCGGTGCCGAAGGCATGCTCGATCAAGTCCATTCCGATCTGATCGAAGCCGGCAACCGGCTTTACATCGAAACTCGGGATCCGGCGCTGATCCGTGAGACTTTCGATGCTGCCGAAGAGAATCGCGCCAACAGCCTCCGGCAAATCGTACAAGGACGGCACTCCGCGACTGCGGACCTGCCCCCGGAATACTGGGAACTCCTCACCCGACTGCAACGTGCCGAGGTCACTGCCATTCGAAGCTCCGACCCTGCTGCGCAACAGGCAGTGAGCACCGCACGAGCGGAAATCGTCCGCATCGAGGCGTCGGTTCTTCCAGACTCGCTGCCCCTGCCCGGCGGCTTGCTCGATCGCGCTCAGCGGGCGCTCCTTCCCGATACCGCTCTTTTTTCATTTCACCTGGGCAACTCAATCTCCTGGCTTTGGGCTATGGATCGAGACAGTCTTAGACTCTATGCCCTGCCGCCCCGCGGGCAGATCGAGTCCCAGGTGCGACGCGTGACCGAGGCGATTCGCAACAACGCATCCGACGCCACGCGGCAGGGCGCGGAGTTGTATCGAACCCTATTTGGAGCACTCGCGCCTCGCTATCAAAGGAAGGGACAATGGCTTCTGGCCCTCGATGAGTCGCTGCTCAACGTCCCCTTTCCCGCGTTGCCCGAGCGGCTGCAAGCCCACCCGACATATATCGTGGAACATCACGCCACCGAAGTGATTCCTGGCGTTGGTTACTGGTTGGAGGCCGTCGCCCGGCATCGCACACTCGAGACCACACCAATGTTCCTGGGTGTGGGTGACCCGATCTACAACCGGGCAGATCCGCGTGCACCCTCAAGAAACGCTACGGTGCGCCGGATTTTTCCCAACTCCTTGACGCTCTTCGCGGCATCGAAAGCGGACGGCGATTCTTTGGCGCTCCCCAGGCTGGTGGGGAGTGGTCCGGAACTGGACCAGTGTTCGCGCATTTGGCAGGGCGAGCACTTGCTGTTGAAGGGCGCAGATGCGTCGCGCCAGAACCTGTTGGAGCAACTGCGCCGTAAACCCGCCATCGTCCACATTGCCACCCACGTCCTCGCATCCAGCCAGCGCCCCTCATACGGATTGATTGCCCTGAGCATGAACGACCGGAACGAGACGGAGTTACTGCAACCCATGGAGATCTCGCGCTGGAAGATCGAAGTAGGCCTGGTGGTGCTGAGCGGCTGCCACTCCGCCGCCGGCGCAACTCTCCCCGGTTCGGGGTTGATGGGATTGACTCGCGCCTGGCTGATTGCCGGTGCCCAATCGGTTGTCGCCAGTCATTGGGACACACCGGATCAGGAAGGAGATATCTTTCGCGCCTTCTACGCAAGCTTGAGGGCTCAGCCACATCCTGACCCCAGGCAGGCGTTGCGCACAGCCCAGTTGGAGATGATTCGCGGCGGCAGTTGGCGCGCAGAATCCCGTTATTGGGGAACCTACTTCGTGGTGGGTGATTGATGAATTCCGAAACCGAGCCTGTTCTCGAACTTGCCAGTCAGGGAGACGCTTCCCTTGTAGCACTGGTGGACCGCGTGCACCGCGGTGATCCCTCCGGGATGGAAGAGCTTTACCAGTTGTTCTCGAAGGGAATTCGCTTCTACCTTTGCCGTCATCTCGGGCCCCAGGATCTGGATGATCGGGTCCACGATCTCTTCCTGATCATTATCCAGTCCATCCAGAGAGGCGACCTTCGCGAGCCTGAGCGCTTGATGGGCTATGTGCGAACCGTCGTGCGCCGCCAGGTCGCCGCGCATATCGATAACGTTATGCAGGCTCGTCGCAATCAGATTGGCCTCGACTACGGTCTTCCGCTCTCGGATGGATACCAATCGAATCCCGAGCGCCAAGTCATCGCCGAACAGAACAACGCTCTCGCCATGCGAATGTTAAACAGTTTGCACAAACGGGAGAGAGAGGTCCTGATGCGTTTCTATCTGAAAGAACAGACTGCGGAACAAATCTGCACCGAAATGGACCTCACTACGACACAATTCCGTCTGATCAAATCCAGGGCGAAGGCCCGTTTTGGGGAGCTTGGCAAACGGAGGCTTTCCCTGAAACCGGGCGTCTGTCAAGAGTCTTAGAAGTACTAGATCTACTAGTAATTATTTTGAGAATATTTTGAGAAACTCGGCACTGTAATATCGAACGCGAAATCGTTCACAATGGAGATTCGAGCGTGCTCAAAACGAACCACCACCTGGACGAGGAGGACATCGAGAAGTATTCCATGGGTGATCTCGGCGAACCCGCGATCTCCCTTTTCGAGGAACACCTGCTCATCTGCGAGTCTTGCCAGGATCGGGTCGCACAAAGCGATCGTTACGTTCCGTTAGTGCAATCCGCCAGTGCCGAAATCCGCCGGAAAAACGCGAAGTGGGCGGATCGGAGTCGATGGCTTTTTCCCCGCTGGACCCCGGCTTTCGCTGCCGCGGCGCTGCTGTTTTCGAGTGCATTGGGTCTGCAATGGTTCGCTAGACGGCAAGCTTCCAATAATCAGCCTCCCGTCGCGATTTCCCTGGCGGCCACCCGCGGTAATGGATTCGGGTCCAAAGCACCGGCTGGAAGAGCGCTGACCCTGCAGCTCGATTTCACTGCAATGCCGGCCTCGGAATCATATCGACTGGAATTGGTCGACAGCCGCGGCAAGCGCGTCTGGCAGGGTGGAGTAAATCCTCAAGACACCCATGGCGCGGTTTCGATCCCAGGATTGTCTCGGGGGCTCTATTTCCTGCGGGCTTATGCCCCCACCGGCGATCTTCTCCGGGAATACGGCCTGGAAGTTGCAAGCCAGTAAACTCCTCATCCAGCCCGTTTGTCAGTGCCCTTTCGCCAACCCTTTCGAGATCAGGTCCGCCATTCCCAATCCTCCGTGTTGCGATAAAGCTGCGGCGAACTGCTGTTCCGCGTACTCCGTGGCGCAATCGCTCGTAGAGTCGCCGCCACCCGACCCCAGCCAACCTCCTCCGCTTTCGCGCACTGATCGCAGCATCTGGCCGATCAACAAGGCTTCGAACTGCTGGGCAGCATCCCGCACTTTGGCGGGGTCATCGCCTTTTTTGGAGTTGGCCTCTCCACCGCTAAGCAACGGCATCATTTGAGCAATTCCCGTAGGACTCATCTTCAAATCACCTCTACATCCGCCTCGAGAGCACCCGCGCTTCGCAGGCTCTGCAGGATCGCGATCACATCCCGCGGCGTGGAACCGATCGCCGCCAGTGCCCGCACCAGTTCTTCGACGGTGGCTCCCTGCTTCAGCACTACGCTTCGCGCCTTTTCCTCTTTTGTAGTGACCGCGGTTTGCGGTACGACCTCGGTAGTCCCCTGCGGAGAGAGGGGTGCGGGTTGTGAGACGGCAAACGTGGTCTGGACCTCCACACTCAAGTTCCCGTGCAGGATGCCTACCGGAGCGATGTGGACGTCTTTCCCTAAAACGATGGTCCCTGTTCGCTCATTAATTACGACTTTCGCTGGACGGTCCGCTTCCACCACCAGGCTCTCCAGCACCGCAATGAACTCGGTGGCGCGGTTTCCGTAATCGGGCGGAATCGAGACACTGATCAGGCCTGCATTTTCCGATCTGGCAGTGCGCATCGCAAATCTCTGATTCACCGCCTCTACGATCCGGGCTGAAGTAGTGTAATCCGCCTGACGCAACTGCAGCCTCACGACGTCGCGCGGCGTCAACGACGGCGCCGCCCGTTCAATAATCGCGCCGTTCGGCGATCGGCCTACGGTGGGATGATTCACCGTCTGGCTGGCACCTGCCCGCCCCGTGGCAAAGCCTCCTGTGACCACCGGTCCCTGTGCTACTGCGTAGACCTGTCCATCGGCGCCACGGAGCGAGGTCAGCAGGAGAATGCCCCCCTGCAGCGTGCCTGCGTCTCCAATTGCGGCTGAGGTCGCGTCGATGCGCATCCCCGGTTGGGCGAATGCCGGCAGAGTGGCGGTTACCATGACCGCCGCCGTATTCGTCACCCGGATGGCCGTGGACGGAACCGAGATGCCCATCCGCGAGAGCAGGTTCGTCAGACTCTGCGCCGAAAACATGGTCTGCCGGCTATCGCCTTTGCCCGCCAGCCCGACCACCAGCCCATAACCAATCAACTGGTTCTCGCGAACGCCCTCAATCGACACCAAATCCTTCAGGCGCTCCGCCTGCGCCGGCAGGGGAATCAGCGAGACCATCATCGTAAATGCGAACAGTGTTCTCATGTTTCAAAACGGCAACAGACCGAGGAGCAGGCGATACAGAAAGAACGGGCGCCGGATCGCGTCGTTCACCACACCTTTGCCGTCGATGTGAACCTCGAGTTGTCCCAGGCGATTCGACGCCACGCTGTTCGTCGCATCGATATCCGCGGGCCGGACTACGCCGCGTACGGTGATCATCTGGTGCTCGGAATTAACCTGAATATCCTTTGAAGCTTCGACCACCAGCGAGCCTCCGGGCAGCACATGCGTGATCCTCGCGGTGAGCGTCGTGCTCAGGGTGGTGGTGCGGCTGGTAGTGCCCTGTCCAGCCAGTTGCTGGTCTCCCGAGACGTTGGCGAGGTTGGCCAACGCGCCGGTAGCGCTCGTCACACCGGCCAAGGCGGCTATCGAATTCTTGGTGCTCGAGGTGCGTTGCGTCTTCGTCGTGCCGGTCGTGACCGCCGAGGCCTGCTCCGAGACCACAATCGTCAGCAGGTCATCCACCTGGCTCGCGCGCACGTCCCGCGCGCCGTCCGCCAGCCTCGAGCCGGGTAGCCAGATCGACCCCGGCGTCAAAGTAGCCGCCACCGCGGACCGTGCCTCCGCATCGGACACATATCGATCCAAAGGTGTCGCGGAGGCCTGCGCGGGGGGCTTCTTGTTGCCTCCCGAGGCCAATTCTGTTCCCATCAGCATGCAAAGCAACATTAATTTCATTGACCCTCCTTACCTACCGACACTTGTCCTTTACCCACGACCACGGCCCAGAAGCGCTTCTTCGAATCTTGATTTCGCACCGGAATATTCTGCCCCACGAAGCCCGACGCTTCGGCGACCGCAGGCAACTTCAGGTGGGCCCGTCCGCTCCACACCTCGACTTGCACCGTGTCGCCGCGCGCGATGTCTTTCGGAGCTGCGAGCCATTGCGAGCGCAGTGGAGTTCCAGCCGCCGCCGGCCGCTCGAGAACTTTCCCCACCGCCTGCTCGATTGCCGTGACGAAGATGTTGGCTGCCGGAAACTCCTCGCGCTTTTCCAGGCGCACCTTGGTTTCGTCAATCACCTGGCCTGGCTTCAGGTCTTCCGTCGCGACAACTCGACTCTCTATCGTCGAGATCTTCACGCGGGCCCATACGGAGAAGCGGTGGATTACGCCATACCGGACCGATCCGGACCACAACCCGCCCGAGGGCAGCGGATGCAACCCGCTCAGCGGAAACTCCAATTCGCCTTCCGGCACGGCCAGCCGGCTATATTCGAGGACTTCGATGGTGGCGTCCGGCAACTGGCGATGTAGCGTTTCCCGCACACGCTCCACGGCGAGCGGCGCGATTGGGCGCTCGAAACACAGCTCAGTTATGGGCTCGGTTGAAACATTCAGGCGAGTGGCCAATCTGCGCAATTCGGGCAGACGGAAGATGCGCTGTATGCCGGGAGCCGGAGCCAACCCGACCGCCTGATCGAAGAGGCCGGTGTCGATACCGGGAAACGCCGGGGCAACGTCCTTGACGGTGATGTGATCGGAACGCGCGCTCACCGCGAGACACGCGGCGACGGCTAATGAAGTCAGTGGGCTCATTTGGAGAGGTTATTGATCTGCTGGTACATCTGGTCGGCGGCCTGCACGACCTTGGAACTCGCTTCGTAGCCCCGTTGCGCCACGATCAGATTGATAAACTCCTGCACCACCGAGACGTTCGACTGCTCGACGTAGCCTTGCATCACGGTGCCGAGACCTTCCTGACCTCCGGGTGTCCCGACGGTGGGATCGCCGGAAGCGTCAGTCTGGCTGTATAGGCTGCCACCCAGGCTGTTCAGCCCGGCTGGATTGGGAAAGTTCGCGAGCTGAATCTGCCCGGCTTGCTGCGCCGCAGTCTGATTCGGCAGATTGTAGCTGACCGTCCCGTCCGGGGCAATCGAAATCGTCTGTGCGGCCGCCGGAATGGTGATCGCTGGCTCGATGGGATTTCCGTCCGACGTCACAATGTTTCCGTCTTTATCGAGTTGAAATGTCCCGGCACGGGTGTAGGCCAATGAGCCAGAGGGCAGCCTCACCTGGAAGAATCCCTTGCCCTGAATCACCATATCGAGCGGATTATCGGTTTCCGAAAAGGCCCCTTGCGAAAAGATGATCTCGTTGGAGGTGGCGCGCGTACCGAGACCCAGTTGCAAACCCGCAGGCACGACGGTCTGCTGTCCGGAGGCGGATCCCGGTTGCACCACGCTTTGGTACATCAGGTCCTGGAATTCCGCGCGCCGGCTCTTGAAACCCACGGTATTGGCGTTGGCCAGATTGTGAGCGATATTGTCGACGTTCATCTGCTGGGCTGCCATTCCGCTGGCAGCGCTGTAGAGTGCTCGAATCATAAATCCCTTTCTACGCTCCCACCTTCGCGACTTCCTCTACTGCCCGGCGATTCATCTCCACGCCAAGCGAAACCGCCTTTTGCAGCATCTCGAATTGGCGCATGACATTGACTAACCGCACCGCAGCCTCGGCCACCCCCGTATTGGAGGCTTCCAATTTCCCCTGCAGGATTGAGGTGGAAGCGGGCGTTGTGGGCTGCAGAGCGGGGTCGGTCAGACGAAAGTAGTTGCTACCCTGTTTGACCAGCACACGGTTACTCGGAAAGTCGGCGATGGCGAGTTGTCCGATCGCGTTTCCATCCTGCTGGACATTACCGTCGTTGGAGATGTCCAAAGGACGGGAAGGCTGCAGGGTCAGGCTGGTGGTGCCCACCCCCATTACCGCATATCCGTCCCCGGTGACCAACCGTCCGTCGGGCGCCAGGCGGAAGTTGCCATTGCGCGTATAGAGAGGTCCGTTCGGACCCGCGACCGTGAAGAAGCCGCTCCCCGAGAGAGCCACGTCCAGCTGATTGCCGGTGGACTGAAGCACTCCCTGCGAAAGATCGGTCCAGTGTCGTTCCACCAGCGGCATCGTCGAAGAAGGATCCGAGTCCTGCCCGGGACCCACGTAGAGACTGTAGAATTCGCGATCGGCCTTGTATCCTCCGGTCGCGGCATTGGCCACGTTGTTGGCGAGTAGTTCCAGCGATTCCATGCGGGAGCGAAGTCCACTCGCCGCGGTTGCGGTCAGAACATCCATAACATGGAGTCAATTAGCACGCTGTGCTCCAAGCAGTAAAGCAGGTCTAACTCTCTCAAAAGATGGAATCGGCGACACGATGAAATGGATATGGGAGGAGTGCGCCGCGCCAGAATCTTGCCGCAACCCTCTCCCGTGACAATTTCCTGCCGCGGCCATCCTGTCTAACCCATTGAAAATCAGCGCTCCTCCATTGGTCTCCAATCTGCAATTCATCCTGCCGTGACCGCTCCTTCCATCCGAGCCCCTCTTCTCGACGGCCCGCTCCCGCAGGCCGTTGAGGCATATCCCCGGACCGCGTCCGCGAAAGAGGCGCTCCAGAGAGAATCGTTCCGGGCGGATAGCGATCGCCAAAATCCATCCGAGGGCAAGCCATTTCCGGTGCTGTTGATAAGCCTGTTCGGGGAATCCGATTCTCAGGCAGTGGCGCCAGGAGCCGGTTCCACCACCCCCCATACCGAAACATTGGGAGGTACTTTCCGTAGATCGCTTGAACCCTCTGCCAGCGCGAGTTCCGCGAAGGCGCCGCAGCAAACTACTGTGAGTCCCTTCGCGAGCAATCAGCAACTTCCCTTGCCCGCTCCGAAACTCAACGGTAAATCGCCGGTCCAGTCCTATAGCATCTCGAGCAGTCTCGCACCTGACCCGCGGACTCCGCTGACACAGGCGGACACCTCCGATATACAGCCACGCAGCGCGTTTCCTTTGCCTGGTGCTGATCCGGTTTCCTTGCGGACCGCGAAGACCCCGAAGGCCAGCACTCATGGAACCAAGATTCCGCCAAAGCAGACCCACCGCCAGCAAGAATACTTCGTAGTGACGAACCACGTTCCGGCGGACAGGAAACTTGCAACCACTAGTCCCACCGCAGAGACCACCCCGCTCGGGATCCTTGGAGACGATGCTTCCGCGAATCTCGCATCCCCGGTGCCTTCTGATCCTATAGGGCTTTCAGTCTCCGAATCGGATTCCACAGCAGACGCACGGGTCCCGCAGTTCGTCTCCAGCGTTGCGAGCAAATTGGACGCGCCGGTCGAGGCTCCCTTGCGACATTTCTCCGGCAAGGCTGATTCTCCGCGAGCCGCTCAAGCTTCTTCACGAATTGCTCTTCCTTCCGTCACGGCGCCGATGTATTCACGGCCCGAAAATCCGATGCTGGCGACCCGGTCCTCTGCTGCAACCACGGCACCCACTCAGCCGCAGATTACGGACTGCTCACCCCAATCGGCACTCCTGCAAGGGAATTTATCTGCTGCCACAAGCGAGCCATCCACCGCTGCACAGCCAGTCAGCCCTCGTCTGGCGCCTTCGCCGACAGTCCAAGCGCCGTTGTCTTCGGACCGCCTCGATCCAGAATCGTTCGACTGGAAGTCGACCGATCCGAGCCCGCTCAGTTTACTGTCCTTCGTTCCTGAGGCGCCTTCTGCCAAACAGGTTCAAGCGCACGTGAAAAGAAAAACTCAACAGCGGGACCAGGGCCAGACGAATCAGCCTGTCCGGCCCGGAGCTGACTCTGCTGGAGTGCTGGCACCGTCAACGTCGACGGCCACGATTCCATTGACATCCGCGCCCACATCGCCCCTGCCTGCATCGCCTGTGTCGACACCGCCGGTGCAGGCGGACGACCCAAGGCAGGAACAGCCCCCGGAGGGGCCCCGCCAGCGTCCACTCCGAAGCTTCGCTAAGGAGGGACATGGTTCGGGCCCGGTTGACCGTGCCAGATCTGCGTCCATTGTGCCCGAAGCCGTAGAGTCGTTAGCGGAAGACAGCCTCAACATTTCCGGCGGAAATCCCGGAAATGAAGATTCCCGCGCGCCTGCCCAATCGGCCTTTAGTGGACGCCTGATTCCTCTGATGGAGCAAGCCGAACCCAGCGCACCAGCGCGTGGCTTGGCGCCCATCATGACTGACCGAATGAGTGCGCCACCCGGGGCCGCTCCGGCCTCGAAACCCACTGAAGACGCCGAACTGCCCGTGCGCGCCATCGAAAAGCCTGCCGCTACCACCAATGAGCGAAGCGCGACGCCCGGGCAGGCTGCGGAAAAGGCCGATTCAACTTCGGAAAACCGGCCGTCAAAGCAGTCTGGGGGCCAGCCATCGGACAGCGTGCACGACGCACCACCCGCGCCCGCCGGAATGCCCCAGGCCTTCGAGAGAAGCCATCCTGTTTCCGACCTCCGCCCCAGAACCAATCCCGCTGCCGTCGAAAGGGAATCGACCTGGCTGGAAACCGAGACGCCGAAACCGGCGGCCGCCACCCACGATATCAAGCTGGAGGTGAGCAGCGGCGAACAGCGAGTCGAGCTGCATTTGGTGGATCGCGGAGGCGACGTACACGTCGACGTGCGGACTCCGGACACCCATCTGGCGGGAGAGCTTCGAGAGAACCTGCCCACCCTTTCCTCGCGGCTCGAGCAAAGCGGGTTGAGACCGGAAGAATGGCACACCAGCACGCCCGTGACTGGCGAATGGCACCGGCAGCTCGACCACTCGGCTGGCACCAATACCAGCGATCCTAACAGTCAGCCCCGCCAGGACACCCGTGAGCGGCAGGACGATCCGCAGCACCGCCCAGCCAAAGAAGTCGACGAACAAGCCCATCGAAAACAGAAAGGAAAGGAATTCGCATGGTACATGTCCTCTCTCCCATAAGGTCACAGATCCACACGGCCGCCACCACCAGGAAGCCCGCGACGCCGGCCGCGACAACCACCGCCACCACGACGTCCGATACGGGAGCGGCCGATTTCAAGGCGATCTTCACTCCCAAGGTAAGCTCGACACCTTCGACCGGTACACTGCCGGCAACGGTCGCGCCTGTCCCGGCACCTACCGCGGAGTCTGTCTTCGGGCCCAGCCCATGGGTCTCGAATCCGACCGGCGTCGGGCCGAATGGTGCGACCTATTCGTACAATCCCTACTACTTCGCCAGCGCGGACACGGCGGCAAAAGTGGCTCAGATGGTTGGCGGGACCGTGGTCCAGAGCAACCAACTCACCGGGAATGGCGGCGCTTTTTCACAAAACCAGCCTAATCTGATGGTGCAACTGCCGAATGGGCACCTCATCAATCCTGGTCTAGTCGCCTCGTTCTACACCCACGGGTATCCGCAATCCTATGTCGACCAAATGGTGGCGAGCGAAGCCGCCAACGTGTAAGGAGTAAAAAAACCATGACATCGATGATTACCTCCAATCAAGCCGCGACCGGAAGCGGCCAAACGTCCTCCGGCAGCAGTACCACCACCGCCACGCCGTCGGTTGACAAGAATATGTTCATGCAACTTCTGGTTGCGCAATTACAGAATCAGGACCCACTCAATCCTTCCGACGGAACTCAGTTCGTAACCCAGCTCGCGCAATTCCAGCAACTGGAGCAGTCCGTGAACTCAGGGCAGGACATAACGGCGATTCGCACCGACCTGGACCAACTGGTCTCGTCATCTAGTAGCGTCAAGCAGTCCTAATACGGAGGCACACATGTTTACTACGTCCTTTTCCACCGCTCTTTCGGCCCTAAATGCAACCTCCACGGCAATCGATGTGGTGGGCAACAACCTGGCAAATTTGAACACGCCCGGATTCAAAACCAGCGACGTGGAGTTTCGCGATCTGGTCACACAATCACTCGGCGCGGGGCTCGGCGACACCCAGGTAGGATTCGGAACCGGCACGCCGTTGACGGTTCGCCAATTCACCCAGGGCTCGATCCAGCCCAGTACGGGCCTCCTGAATGCCGCCATTCAGGGTGACGGTTTCTTCGTCGTCCAGGATTCTTCGGGAAACACGAATTATACTCGCGCTGGGGATTTTCAGGTCGATAAGTCTGGTAATCTGCTCACCAGCAACAGCGAGTTTGTGCAGGGATGGACCACTATCGATTCGACGACCGGCAACGTCAACACCAACGGGCCGGTGAGCAACATCACCGTGCCGGTGGGGTCTGTGAAAGCGCCGATAGCGACGTCCAGCTTCACCGTCGACTTGAACTTGAATTCCGCAGCGGCGGCCGACTCCACCTCGGACTTCACCACTCCGGTGACGGTGTACGACAGTTTAGGGAAATCGCACGTAATCACACTCGATTTTCAAAAAACCGGGACCAATACCTGGAGCTATCAGGCCTATGTTCCCGGCGATGAGATCGGCGGCGGAACGGCTGGCACGCCTTCGGCGATTTCCGGGGCAAGCGGCACCCTCACTTTCGGCAACGGCGATGGACTCTTAACCGACCCCGCCAATGGCAGTCCCATCCAGTTTTCGATTCCCGGGCTTACCGACGGCGCCAAAGATATGAATCTGAGCTGGAATCCCTATACCAGCGCCGGAGTCGGCCGGATCACCCAATTTGGGCAAGACTCGGCACCGTCGGCCAGTTCGCAGAACGGATCGCCGGCCGCACAGTTGAGCCATATCGGATTGGCAGATGGCGGTCAGATTCTGGCGCAGTACACGGACGGCACCGAAGTCGTTGTGGGCCAGGTCGCGCTGGCCTCCATCCCCAATCCCGACACTCTGGTGGCTGCGGGCAATAACAACTTCCAGGTGAGCGCCCGCACCGCTATACCGTCGGTCGGCCTGCCGGGGACGGGTGGCCGCGGAACCATCGCCGGCAGTTCCATCGAGGCATCCACGGTTGATATTGCGACCGAGTTTACCAATTTGATCGTCTATCAGCGGGGCTACGAGGCGAACTCCAAAGTCGTCACGACAGCCGACACTTTAAGCCAGGACACTATCAACTTAATCCGGTAAGCTGCCGATGACTCCTCAGGAAGAGATTGCACCGCTCGGTGATATTCCGGTCGAGATCGAGGTCGAACTCGACCGGCGCGAGATGACAACTCGCGAGGTGCTGCAGTTAGAAGAAGGCAGCATCATCAGCACGATGCGGTCCGCTGGCGAAAATATCGACATCTACATCGGCGGCGTGTTGTGCGGATCGGGCGAAATCGTGGTGGTCGAGAGCACGCTCGGCGTGCGGATCACCGACTTCCGTGACGATTGAGGAGTTTCGGAATGGAAATTTTCCAAGAACTGGCAGCGGTCGGCGGCGTGCTGATGCTGCTGCTCGCAACCCTGTGGTGGCTACGCCGCCGCGGCTACGCCGCCATCCTTCCTGTCAAGAAGAGCTCCGGGCGCAGGCTGGAATGCCTCGAGCGCCTGCCTCTCGGGCCCCAACACACACTTCATCTGGTCCGGATGGGCGACACCGCGCTGCTGCTAGCCTCCACGCCTGGCGGATGCGCACTGGTGGAGAGCCGTCCCATCCGTGAGATGGTAGGGCGATCCGAGGCCACCCAGTGAGAATCGTGCGCATGCTCATGGGGCTCTTCGCACCTTTTTGTCTGTTCGCGGGCGGCGGGGAACCTCTCTCCCTACTCGGCATATCGGCTGGAAAGGGCGGTTCTACGCTGAGCGTTCCGATGCAAATCGCCATCCTCATGACGCTCATGGCGCTGTTGCCGGCTGCCGTCATGTCGATTACGCCATTCTTGCGCATAACGGTGGTGCTGCACTTTCTGCGCCAGGCTCTGGGTACGCAATCCACCCCGTCGAATCAGGTGCTGGTCGGTCTGGCCCTCTTTCTATCGATCGTGATCATGCAACCAGTGGCTGCGGAGATGTACCACCAGGGCTGGGAACCGCTGGAGGCCGGCAAAATCACGACCCAGCAGGCGATGGATCAGGCGGCACAGCCGCTACGCCATTTCCTGGTGCGCTTCGCTCGCGACAAGGACATTCGGCTGTTTCTCGAGATTTCTCACGCCCCCGCGCCTCACAATGCGGAAGACCTGGACCTGCAGGTGCTGATCCCGGCCTACATCTTGTCGGAACTAAAGACCGGATTCCAGATCGGCGCGATCCTGTTTCTTCCGTTTCTGGTGATTGACCTGGTGGTGGCTTCGGTCACGTTGTCCGTCGGAATGGTGCAATTGCCGCCGGCGATGATATCGGCACCCTTCAAAATTCTGCTCTTTGTGCTGGTGGATGGCTGGAACCTGGTGGTCGGCTCGTTAATGAGGAGCTTCTATTCATGACCCCCGAAACAGTGGTACAGGTCATTCGGCAAACGCTGATGACGGCCTTCTGGCTCTCGGCGCCTTTGCTGGCCATCGGGTTTATCGCGGGTATTGTCGTCAGCCTGGTGCAGATTGCGACGTCGATGCAGGACAACGCGTTCAGCACCATCCCGCGGCTGCTCGCCTTCCTGATTGGACTGTTGCTTCTGCTGCCCTGGATGCTGCAAAAGACCATGTCATATACCGCGAGTTTACTGGGAGATCTCGGCCGTTATGCCCGGTAGTTTGACGCTCTCCGTGGGCACGCTGTACGCCTTTCTGCTGGTCCTCGCACGGGTGGGAGGAGCGATCGTTTTCGTTCCACTGCCGGGCGTGAAGGCTGTGCCGGAACCGATGCGCGTCGCGTTCGTCCTGGCGTTTACCTTCGCCCTCTATGGCCGTTGGCCTGCAGTCGACGCTTCGAGCGTTACCGCGCTGCAAATCGTCACCTGGATCCTGTCAGAAGCGGCATTGGGCATCGCTATTGGAGTTTCGGTGGCCATTGTCCTCGAAACCTTCGCCTTGGCTGCGCAAATATTGGGCCAGCAGGCCGGCTACGGTTATGCCTCCATGATCGACCCCAACACGGAAGCCGATTCCGGCATTCTGCTGGTGATGGCGCAACTGATGGGTGGGATGTTGTTTTTCGCCGTTGGACTGGACCGCGAGATCCTGCGGTTGTTTGCCCTAAGCCTGGAGAAGGTTCCCGCTGGCGCATATCTGCCGGGCCCTCTTTCCGCCCAGAACCTCATCAAGCTGGGGTCCGGGCTCTTCTCTGTGGGAGTTCGCTTAGCTCTCCCGGTCGTCGCGTTGCTCGTGATGGTGGACGTCGCCCTGGCGCTCCTGGGGCGCCTCAATTCGCAACTGCAACTGATCCAGATGGCGTTTCCCGCGAAGATGCTGACGGCTCTCCTGATCCTGAGCTGGGTGGCCTCTCTTTTTCCGCGCGTCCTGATGGAATTTAGCGGACACGCCTGGGCCAGCGCGCGACAGCTCATGGCGAAATGACGATGAGGCGATGAGGCGCGATGGCGGACAAGTCCGGCAAAACAGAGGAACCGACACAACACCGCCTCCAAAAGTCGCGGAAAGAGGGACAATACGCCTCCGCCAAGGACTTCGTAGCCGGACTGCAGTTCCTGGTGTTTCTCGGAATCGTGGCAGTGGGCGGCTCCCGGTGGTTTGCGCAACTGCGCTCGACCATACGCTGGCTCTTATCGCAGGCCTTTACCGGAGAACTGCACCCGGAGGACTTGTCCCAGGTCGCCTGGAAAGTCTGTTGGCAATTGGCGCTACCTCTCGCCCTCGGCGGCCTCGCAGTAGCGTTCGCGACCTTGGGGATCCGCCTGCTCACAACGCGATTCGGCCTGAGCCTCAAGAAGCTGGCACCGGATCTGAAGCGCCTGAACCCCGCCTCCAAGCTCCGCGAACTGCCCCGGCAGAATCTGCCTGCGATGTTCCAGGCAATGATCATGCTGCCAATCTTCTTGTGGGCGGCGTATGTCATCGCCCGCGAGAAGCTGGAGTCTTTTCTGGCGCTACCGTTGCAAAGCGTGGAGAGCGGCTGCCGTTTGATTGCCGGGTCGATGATGGAGCTGTTTTGGAAGGCTGGGAGCGTCTTCCTGGTCATGGGTGCAGTGGACCTCTTCCGCCAGATGCGCCGCCACAAGCAGGATCTCCGCATGAGCAAGCAGGAGATCAAGGAAGAGATGAAGGAAATGGAAGGCAATCCGCAGATGAAGGCGAAGATCCGGCGTCTGCAACGCGATCGCGCACGCAAGCAGATGATGAAGGAAGTCCCCACTGCTACCGCTGTGATCGTCAATCCCACGCATTTTGCGGTGGCCATCCGTTATCAGATGGAGAGTATGGCTGCGCCTCTGGTGGTGGCCAAGGGCAAGAACTATCTGGCGCTGCGGATTCGCCAGAAGGCCATCGAACACCAGGTTCCCATCATCGAGAACCCGCCGCTGGCCCAGGCACTCTACAAAGCCGTGGATGTTGGGCAGGAGATCCCGCCGCACCTGTATCGTGCCGTCGCCGAGATCCTGGCATACATCTTCAAACTCATGAACGGGAGACTCCCAAGCTGAGATCATGACCCCTTCACACGCCATCGCGGCTCCGGGCCGGCGGGCCCCGGGGAGTGCGCCGGCCGGTTCTGCCGCCGGAGCCGCGCCGGGTTCCTTTTCCCGCTGGATACAAGCCCTGCCGCTCGGCATTCTGCGCGAGATGGCCGTGCCGCTGGCCGTCCTCGGCATCGTAATCGCGCTGATCACGCCGCTGCCGAGCTTCGTGCTGGATCTGCTGATCGTCACCGATATCCTGGTGTCCGTTACCGTGCTGATGGTCTCCCTGTATCTCGTGAGACCCGTCGAATTTACCTCGTTCCCCACTACTCTCCTGTTGCTGACGCTGTTCCGGCTGGCGCTGAACATCTCCTCTTCGCGTCTGATCCTGCTCGACGGAAACACCGGCACCTCCGCCGCCGGAGACGTGATCGGCGCCTTCGGCAGCTTCGTGGTGGGTGGCAACTACGTCATTGGCACGGTGATTTTCCTCGTGCTCATCGCCATTCAGTACGTGGTCATCAACCACGGTGCGGTGCGTATTTCCGAAGTCACCGCGCGCTTCACTCTGGATGCCTTGCCAGGCAAGCAGATGTCGATCGATTCGGACCTGAATGCGGGCCTGATCGATGAAGCCGAGGCGAAGCGGCGGCGCAAGCAACTGGCTACCGAAGCCGAATTCTACGGCGCCATGGACGGCGCTTCCCGTTTTACACAGCGCGATGCAATCGCCAGCATTCTGATCACGGCCATCAACATCGTGGCCGGGTTCCTGATTGGCGTGTTGCAGCATGGCATGGATTTCCAGAAGGCGATCCAGACTTACACCGTTCTCACCATCGGCGACGGGCTGGTAACCGTAATTCCGGCGTTGATGATCTCCATATCGGGCGGCCTGATTGTTACCCGCGCCAGCTCCGAAGCGCGTCTGGGAGCGGAATTTCATCGCCAGATTTTGAGCAATTCGCAGCCGCTGTTGCTGGCGGCCGGTGTCCTGATGGTGTTGGCGGCGATTCCCTCGATGCCCAAACTGCCTTTCCTGCTGCTGGGAGGCGGCACCGGTTTCGCCGGGTGGAAGATGCGGCGGCGTGAGAACCTGAAGGCCGCCGCTCCCTCCGAACAGAGCAAGCCGGCTCCCGCAAAGGACAACGTTGAGTCTCTGATGCGGGTGGAACCTCTGGCCATCGAAGTCGGGCTGGGTCTGGTCGGCCTGGTGGAAGGAGCACAGGACTCACCGCTCCTGCGGCGCATTTCTACGATCCGCAAACAACTCGCGACCGATCTCGGGTATCTCCTGCCGCCGGTGCGCGTGACCGACAATCTCGGGTTGCACACGCGGGAATACGTCATTTCGTTGAAAGGTGTGGAAATCGCGCGTTACGAGCTTCCGCAAGGGTGCGAGCTCGCGATTCCCATGGGCCGGAATGAAGTCGCGCTGGAGGGTCAGGCAACCCGCGAGCCGGCGTTCGGCATGAGCGCGTTCTGGATTCCGGCGGAACGTGCCGAGCGGGCCCGGAATTCCGGATATACGGTGGTGGATGGGGTCAGCGTCCTCGGCACGCACTTGTCGGAGCTGATCCGGCGCTATGCGCACGAACTGTTCTCCCGGCAGGACGCCAAACGCCTGCTGGATCGAGTGAGTGTAGAACACCCCAAAGTGGTCGAAGATCTCGTACCTAAGCTGCTATCGCTGGCTTCGGTGCAGAGGGTCCTGCAAAACCTGCTCCGCGAACGGGTTTCGATCCGCGACGCAGTGTCGATCCTGGAGGCGCTGGGAGAAGCCGCCACGGCGACTCGCAATCCAGTTCTGCTGACGGAGTATGTACGGCAAGCCGTCCGGCGGACCGTAGTACGCCCGTACTTGAACCGGGCGGGTGATCTGGCGGCATGGTTCCTCTCGCCGGGAATCGAACAGGCCGTCGAGGGAGCGGTGGAACATGGAGAGCAGAACAGCCATTTGAACCTCCCGCCGCAGACGATCCGCGATATCCTGAATCGCATCTCGGGCCGCGTCGCCTCGCCCGAAACTCCCGTGGTGGCAATTACATCGGCAGGGGCGCGCTATTTCCTGCGGCAGATTGCCGAAGCCGCCGTACCAAACCTATTCTTCCTGGCGCACAACGAGATACCGCCCGGGTTGCGGGTGCACTCCCTGGGCAACATTCAATGAAACCCCTCTACAGAAATCCGGTTTCTCTGACGATAGTTCATTCGTGAGCAAAGTGGTCAGCCCGCGATTGGGCGCCGGGAGGCGAATCCAGTGAAGATCAAGTCCTATTTTTCGCGAACCGTGGAAGACGCCATGGCAATGGCGAGCCAGGAACTAGGACCCGACGCGGTCTTGCTGAATAGCCGTAAAGCCCCTGCCGAAACCAGGCATCTCGGCGAATACGAGGTGGTCTTTGCAAATGGCCTTGCAAATGGCGAGGGTGCGACCGAGGCCATCGCAGGTGAAGCCAGTCCGATTGCTTCCTCGCGATCGCCGGGCGGCGATCAGCTCTCCAAGGATGTGGCAGACCTCAAGCGGGATCTCGAAGGAATGCGGCGGACACTTTCCCGCTCGGTGCTTGCACCTGCCCAATGGGCAGGGGCGCCGCCAGATCTTTCCGACGCTTATGCTGTCCTGACGAACAGCGAGATTGGGCCGGAGCTAGCCCGCGAAATCGTTCAGGCGGCCGAAACGCGCGTCACGGGGGCGCGCGGAACGCAAAAACGAGCACAGCGTCTCGATAAGAATGCTTTTCAACGTGCTTTGGTAGAAGAAATCCAGTCGCGCTTCAAGGTGCAATCCTCTCTGGGAAGAGGAGAGCAACGCCCCAGAATCGTCGCAATGGTTGGGCCCACCGGTGCTGGAAAAACCACAACTCTGGTAAAGCTCGCGGTCACCTACGGATTGGCGAGCCGATGCCCCGTGCTGGTGCTCTCGATGGACACCTACCGCGTAGCGGCCGCGGAACAACTACGGTGCTATGCAACCATTCTCGGCGTCGGTTTTCAGGTACTGCAGACCGTTACGGCGTTGGCGCAGGCCATCGAAGAGAACCGAGGCAAGGACCTGATCCTGATCGATACGCCGGGCTTTGGATTGGGAGATATGGATGGGGCGAGCGATCTCGGCCGGTTCGTCTCGACGCGGCCAGATATCGATTCGCACCTGGTTCTTCCGGCCTCGATGAAGGCAGCCGATCTGTCTCGCATGGTGGACGCCTTCGAAATCTTCGGACCACAACGCCTGCTCTTTACCAAGCTCGATGAGACCAATTCGTTCGGTCCCATTTTCAATGAAGCGGCCCGTACGGGAAAGGCTCTGTCGTTTTTTTCCAACGGACAGCGCATTCCCGAAGACCTCGAGATTGCCAGGAGCGACCGGCTCATCGAAATGATCCTGGCGGGTTTCAGCGGGAAAGCCCGATCGGCTGCGTAAGCGGATTGCTGGATGGCGGAATCATATGTATTCCTATGCAGTGTCGGAAGTGATTACTGAAGACGAGCGCGAAAGGCTCATCCTGGAGCACCTGCCGCAGGTGCGCCTGATTGCCAGGCGCATCCAGGAACGTCTGCCGGAAAACATCAGCCTGGAAGACTTGGTCTCTACCGGGGTTCTCGGATTGATCTCGGCTATCGATAACTTCGACCCGAGCCACAACGTAAAGCTGAAAACGTATGCGGAATACAAGATCCGTGGCGCCATTCTGGACAGTTTACGGGGGCTGGATTGGGCGCCGCGGCAGAAGCGCCGAAAAGCCAAGCAGATCGAAGCCGCGATTGCAGCCGCCGAGCAGAAACTTCAGCGCTCACCCACCGAGGAAGAGACCGCCGCTCAACTGGGGATTTTGATCGATGAGTACCATCAATGGCTGGTAGAAATACGTGGGTTGAACGTCGCCAGCCTTGAGTATGCGGGCAACGAGCAAGGCAAGGACCTGCTCCACTACATTCCGGACGAGCGCGAAAACCTCCCCTCCACTCTGCTGGAGAGGTCTGAGCTGGAACGATTGCTGGCAGAGGGGATTGACCGCATCCCTCCTATCGAACGCACCGTACTTGCCCTCTATTATCACGAGGAACTGACCTTGCGCGAGATCGCGCAGATTGTGAACCTGCATGAATCCCGCGTCTCGCAACTGAAAACGCAAGCGATTCTCAGGCTGCGCAGCCACCTGTCTGAACAATGGCCCGCACCGCGCGGCATGTTGACGGCATGACTATATGAGCGAGAGCAACGAATTACGACTAGACACACTGGAGAATGCCAGGCTGCTGCTCGGACAACTCGGAGACAGTCTGGCTCAGGTCTTGGAATCCATGACAGACCAGCGTCCCGGAGTTGACTGGAAGGCAATCACCGGGACCATGTCCGAGGTTTGTTCGGCCGCAGGCGCGGGTCCGGAACCGGATATTCTCTGGTGGGAGCAGCCATTCCAATTGTCTCCGGACGCAATCGTCTGGGTGGGGGCGCCGCGCGCGACGTGGGAATATACCGGAACTCTTACCCTCAAGGTGGCCGGGCTCGAAACGGTGGAGGCCGGCGAAGCCAAGAACACATGGTTTGAGATCCTCGGCCAAGCCCTTTCGACGATCGCGCGCGCAATCGGCTCCATGCTGGGACGTGAGGTGACCTGTGAAGCGGGGGTGGAGCGCGTTCCGAATTCACCGCTACGAGAATGGGCCGCTATATCCTTGAAGTTCTCCGAGCAGGATTTGCCCCCCTTGGTCGTGGCGCTGAGTTCGCGATTAGTTGAATGGATCGCCTCGCCGCAGAACGAGCCTGAGGCCGAGCCTGAGGAAGTGCCGGCCCGGCCCGCGCACGAGGAGTCGCCTCCCGAGCATCACCGGACCAATTCGCGCACCATGGAATTGTTGCTGGATGTAGACCTTCCCGTCAGCATCTCCTTCGGCAAAGCGCAACTTCCCATGAAGGACGTTTTGAAACTGACCACAGGTTCGATTGTCGAACTCAATCGGGGCGTGAGCGAGCAGGTCGAAGTCCTAGTGAACCAGTGTCTCATCGCCCGGGGAGAAGTTGTGGTCATCGACGGCAACTATGGCGTGCGAATTCAGGAAATCGCCAGCCGCCAGGACCGCATCAGGACCTTCCGATGATGCCCTTCGCTCCAGCCGTGGTTCGTGTGCATCTCTCGATTGAACCGAACGTCGCAGTGTTCGCGGCTCTCGCGGGGCTGGTGATGGCGGCGTTCTGTTTGAGCAGCTTAAGCTGGTACGCCCTTCTGCGCGCCAAAGCCCTCGTCCGGCGCACGGAGCAGAAGGCGAAGACCGGACAGGAGCGTTGTGAAGCCCTCCTCGAATCCCTGCGGCAAAGCCACGATACCCTGGCGGAGGAGTTGCGGGAGCTGCGCGATCAACCTCCTCCCCTCATGCCTCCTGGGATCCTGAAGCCGGGCTTGAACCTTACCACACGATCGCAGGCTCTCCGTATGCACCGCCACGGGGAGTCCCCGGACCGCATCGCCGCTGCGCTCAACGTCCCTTTTCAAGAAGTCGATCTGCTCTTGAAAGTCCACCGAATTGTGATTACGAACATCTGAAGAGCCAGCCTTATCCCTTTCCGCGAGTCCGGGTTATGCTAAATCCGATACGGCGCGACACCCGATGCCGGATAATGAAGGATGAATGATGACCGTTGAGATCGAAGGAGTCACGCTGCACCTGGGCCACCCGGATGAACTCTCGATCCGCTGGGTCGGGCAAGATGAACTCATGAGGCAGCTGTTGGCGGCATGGATGGTGGTCAATGACCAGGACATGCCGATGAATCCGCGGCTGCTGGGCAAACCGGGTGTCGGCAAAACCACGCTTGCGTACGCTGCCGGCCGGCGTATGGGCCGCGATGTCTATATTCTTCAGGCAACCATGGACACTCGTCCAGAGGATCTGCTGATCACTCCCGTGATTGAAGGGGAGGGAAGCCTGCGATACGTGGCGTCGCCCTTGGTAACGGCAATGATCCGCGGCGGAATCGCAATCCTCGATGAAGGCAACCGCATGAGCGAGAAGAGCTGGGCCAGCCTGGCACCCCTTCTCGACAATCGCCGCTACGTCGAATCCATCGTCGCGGGAATCAAGATCAAAGCGCATCCTCATTTCCGCCTGGTCGCGACTATGAACGACGACGCGTCCACGTTCGAACTGCCCGAATACATTCACTCCCGCTTGCAGCCCCAGATCTTCATCGATTTTCCGGAGCGCGAAGAAGAGTATCACATTCTCAAAGAGAATCTGCCGTTCGCCGAGGAACGAATCTTGACGTACGTGACGGATTTCCTCCAGATGGCGCACGCCGCGGACGAGCGATACACCGTTCGTGATGGCATCAACATTGCCCGTTTCGCGATCAAACTCAAGAGTCTTGCGACGCAGCGCAACCACGAAGCCGAGGCCTTGGAGATCGCGACCATCCAGGTATTGGGGGAAGAAGCCCTGCGATATGTCCGAAGAAATCGATCTACTTCCTGATCCGGGCAGTCTGAAGCGCGGCCGGTTTACCTATTTCCCGGTGGTTCCGGGACGTCTGGAGTTCGCAATCGAGATCCGGCAGGCCATCCTGCGGGACCGTCCCGGCGTGGTGGCTCTGGAGCTGCCGGTGACCCTGCAAGACGCCTGGATGAAAGCAGTAGCGCGGCTCCCGGAGATGTCCCTGATCTTCTATCCGGATGATGCCAGCGGAGGCGATCAGGCTGTCTATGTTCCCGTGGAGCCGGCCGATCCTTTTACGGAAGCGATCCGCACGGGACTGGAGGTCGGCGCCGAAATCGTATTTGCCGACCCCGATGCCGGGCAACGCCCGCACCTCAAGGACAATTACCCGGATACCTACGCCGTGCGGCACATCGGCCTCTCCAAGTATGTAGAGGCGTATCGCGTATATCCGCAGCCCCGGTCGGAGGAGCTGTCGCGGCATGCCGCCGGAATCGCCTGGAAACTGCAAGGCACCGACCCGCTGGCCAATGTGTTGGTGGTGGTATCTCTCAACCTGCTCGATCCGGTATTGGACGCCATGGAGGAGCCGCAGGCGCAGCCGTTGGCGCGGACCCGCCGGGAAGGCGTCGAGCTTTTTAACCCGCACCCCGAATCGCTGGGGGAGATCACCATCGAGTATCCGGCGTTGCAGTGGCGCTTTGAAAATTTCCGGCTCCTGATGACCGATGGCAATGCGATCGATCGCCGGCACGCACAACTCGCGGTATTTCGCGATGCCGAGAAGCAATACGAGGCCGCCACCGGAGAGAGGATCGCGCACTGGCAGCGCCGCCTGCTGGCGCGCTACACCCGCAACCTGGCTCTCGCGGCCAGCGAGCTTTCGGCGGGAATCTTCGACCTGACCGTGGCGGCGCGGGGTATCGCCGACGATAACTTCGCGTGGGACGTCTGGCAGGTCGCCGGCCTTTATCCTCCGCAGAAACTGAATTCGGACGTGATGACTGTGCGGATCTCGGGCGATGAAGTCTGGTTGGACACGCGCCGCATCCGCCTGCGGCGCCGTCTGCCGAGCACCAAGCAGCGGTTGCGCCCCGTCGGCATCAAGCCTCGCAAGAAGGAGAAAGTCCCCGGGGAGTGGGCCAGCCAATTGAATGGCGGGGGCATCTGCTCCTACCCGCCTGAGGACTTGGTAGTCGAGGACTACGGCCGCTACCTGAAGCGAAAAGGCAAGAGCATTCTTTCGGAGGAGCGGGTGCGTGTGGAACCCTTTACCACATCGATTCTCGACGGAATCGATTTGCGGGAGACCATCCGCAAGTGGTACGAACACCGCATCTATGTGCGCCAATTCCAGAAGATCCATGGCGAAGTCGGCTCGGTCGTGGTGATCTTCGATGAAGACCGGGACAACCGATATCCGTACATGACCACGTGGCTGGGCGAGAATCAGAACGAATCCGACATGGCCTTCTACTCCACGTTTCCTTTCGACAACCTGGTGGGGCCAGGAATCGGACGCGCCGAGTATGGCGGATTTCTGATGAGTCTGCCGCCGCGAAGAATGTACGATGTCTGGCAGGATCAGGACTATGCGTTCGCCGAGTCGAAGTCTGAACGCCTGCTGTTGGCGGCGCTCGATTACTCAATCCAGCGTTTTGTTGTCTACGTAGCGAGCAAGCCGCCCCGTTCCATCTTCAAAGCGATCGCTTCCCGGGCGGGACGGACCATCATCTACATTCCGATCGGCCAACTCTCGCCGGTTTCATTGAAGAAGATCCGTGTGGTGCACGTCCTCGACGGGTATGACAAGAGGGAGATTGCGAAAGACTACTTGTGGTAGCCGTTGGCCGAGGCGTCGCCGGGTGTATCTTCCGAT
The DNA here is from genome assembly GCA_035295745.1 of Bryobacteraceae bacterium. Lineage (GTDB taxonomy): Bacteria > Acidobacteriota > Terriglobia > Bryobacterales > Bryobacteraceae > JAIQFL01. Next base: position 63,023 of record DATGIL010000091.1, read on the forward strand.
GACTTCATCGCCGATTTGAGCTCCACGCCCGCCGCGAATCTCGGGACCCGTTTGGCCGCGATCTCGATCGAGCGTCCGCTCCTGGGATTGCGCACCTTGCGCGCTTTACGATGCGTCACACCAAAGGTTCCGAATCCGGCGATCGTCACACGATCTCCCCTTACGAGGCTGTTCTGGATCCCCTCCAGAAAGGCATCCAACGCAAGGGCCGCCTGGGAGCGGGTCAGCCGCGCGTCCGTAGCAATCTTACCGACCAGATCTTTCTTGTTCACGAGGCACTCTTTATGCACGCGACTAATATCAGAAGACGCGTGCCGGTGTCAACCACAGGACGGCGGAAAACAAGCTGCCAGCATGCGGCCTCGATCGCACATGCGGCCCCGGTCCAACTAGAAGTTTTTCCTGCATTGTTCTATACTGCCCGTTCGGAATACGTGGAGAACTTTTCATGCAAGATACGGTGAGGTTGGTCGCCCTCGTTTTGCTCATCATCGTGATCGTGATCATTTTCCTGCGGCGAAAGCGCAAGAAAAAGACGGAGGACGAGTTCTAACCGAACCGCCGTTCGCCTCTTCGAATACGCAGCGGGTACGGTGGAAGCCCTAGCCCACCGTGCGATCGCCCTAGACGCTTACTACCTAAGTAACAGAGACCCTATTACCGTCTGTCTATCGACTCGCCTCCTCATTTCCCGCACACTGGCGCTGTGAACCAGCATCTTGCGCTTCTATTTTTCCTGACGGCATCCGGTGGATTCGCGGACACCATTCAGTTCACTGCACTTCCGGTAAATACGCAGTACGGCACTTATAACGGGTACGCCTCCGCCACAATCAACGGCACCCCTCTGGAGGCCCTGATCTGCGACGACTTCAATCATGAGACGTTTGTGCCATCGGGACCGATGGATTTTTCCCTCTCCACCCTGACCGGCTCAAACCCACTGCAGAACGCGAGGTTTGTCGATCCCAATCAGCAAACAACCACGATCAACAAGTACGAAGAGGCGGCGGTCTTGCTCGACGGGCTAAATCATACCGGTCCGGGTCTGCTTTTGGATCTGACCGGCGACTACCAGTATGCGTTGTGGATGTTGTTTACGCCGACGGTGAATGCGCCGAATGCAACCGCCCAAACGCTGCTGAACGACGCTGCTGCCGCGGTGAGAGCCAATGCCATTTCCACCCAAGCGCTATATTCGGAACTGCGGATCTTCACGCCGACGGCAGCCTTTGCCTCCAATCAGGAATTCCTGCAATTGAGCGCCAGCGCGACGTCGTTCGATCTCAGCGACCCGGGCGGACCGGTGGCAACACCGGAGGCGCCTCCATCGGTTCTCTTCGCGATCGGAATCGGAGCGATCTCGCTCAGTCTGCTGGTCCGCCGGTTCTTGAAGCGCGAGGCGGCTGAAGTCAGGGCTATTCGGATGCCACACGGCTTCGGGCGTTAGAGTCTTCCGCTCATTTCGACCGGCTCCAGGAGTCGAGAACTTCTTCAATTCTGCCCTGGACCCGTTGCCGGGCATCTGCGCGTTCGGTCCCATTCGCCAGCAGCTCGTCGTATTTCGTATGCCGGTGGCGGATGGCGGCAGCTACCGCCAGCGTCACGGCCTTTTCGTCCAGTTGCTTCGCGGCGGCGGACCTCCCCACACGCCCGCTTCCGCGCAGGGCCGTGTGATGGGCAATCTCGCGAATTTCGTCGGCGGAACAGCCAGGAAAAAGGGCCTGCAGCTTAACCTTCAGCTTTTCAACAAAGACTGCGTCTTCCTTTTTCCGCGCTACAGCGTCACGTTCGCGATCGCGGGCGCGCTCGTCGGCGTCCTCTGCGCACTCCGCTTCGGCTTGTTGGATGGCAGTTGGTTCCGCCAGGATGCCCTGACGTTCGTATCGCTTGCGTGACCGGCTCCACTCCACTACCACCGCGCGAGTTTTGCTGTATTTCGTGGCACGCCGCGTTAATGCAGCATCGCCGCGCCCCAGAAACTCCAGGTCTCCCAAACCGGCGCAGGCCATACAGAGTGGCTGCCCCTCTTCCATCGCCAACAACTCTCCGGATTCGATTTCGACGCCGCACTCGGAGCACGCCGTATCGCGCCGCGGCAGGAAGACCACCCGCTCGGGAGCCGCGGTGACCTTCTTTTCGACGCCCTTCTTGCGTCGCTCCGTGATTTTCGGCGAGACGTAATGCGCCCGCAGCGCCTGTTCCATGCCGGGGTATTTGGTGTTGGTAAATCGGAGCTCAATCTCGCCTTCACGCGTGGTGCGCACATAGCGCGCTTCCACGGGTTCCAGGCCCTGTGACTTGGCCCACTGGCCGAAAACCTCGAGCACCCGCCCGACTTTGTCCGGACGGACCTGCATCATGTCCTCGAGATAGTCGATGCGCCCCTGACGCCAGGAAGCCACGTGGGACTCGGCGAGAAGCCCCATTCGCATCAATACATCGATCGCACTCACATGGTGCTGATCGCGAAGCGCCGCCTCAGCCGAGCGGACCACGCGTTCTTCGAGGGTCAGCTTCGGTTTGGGAGCGAAAATGCCGCTCATACGTTTTCATTTTATCGATCGTGTCAAGCCCGCCCGCATCGTCGCCTGTACGAAATCGCCTAGCTGTTCTGCGCTGAATTCGTTACCTTCGAAGTCGGCCTCCAGCGTGCCCGAACGGCCGATCACCAGTGTGTGCAGTGCGTGCGTCAACTGGCCTTCTTCCTGCCAGAAGTTCAGGCCGAGCTTCCGCGCCACGGCCTTTACCTCGTCGACAGTCCCGGTCAGGAAGTGCCACGTGTCGGCATTGGCCTTCCAGGTGGCGGCATAGCTGGCGAGCACCTTGGGCTGGTCGTGCGCCGGGTCGATGGTGATGCTCAACAGGATCAGGTCGCGGCCCATGCGGTCCGCAAAGCGCTTGCTCAGCCTGCCGAAGTTATTTGACATTCGGAAGCAGAAATTGGGCAAGGGGCAACTCGTATAGATGAAAGTGACCGCCACCACCTTTCCCGCGAATTGCGACAGCGAGACGCGGCGGTTGGCCTGATCGGTCAGCGTAAAGTCCTCCACCTGCTGGCCCGGTTGGACCGTGGCGCCGGGAGGCTCCAGCAACTGGAGGCGCCGCGCCGTCATGGGTTCCTGTTCGGTGCTCTCGAAGCGGTGGGGGCGGATGTGCTCCGCGTACGAATCGTCCTTCTCTACCACCAGCGTGAACTCGATGTACGCTCCCGGCCGCAAGCCAGCCAGTTCCCTGCCGTCGCGAACCGAGTACGGCATCGCCATCGCTTCCATGTAACCGGGGATTGCACCGCAGGACGCTTCAAAGCGGCGATGCGCCTGGTCGATACTCAAGACGATGCCCGTCACCTGGTAACGGCCCGCGGCGTTGGCGCCGCATGCGGCAAGGAAGATCAGAATCGCCGCTCTACTTGCCATGCCCACCCCCCAGATGCGCGGGATGGCGCTCCAGCTTGCGATAATCCGCCGAGCCTTCTTTGATCTCGATCGCCTGATTCTTCGCCAGATTAGAGAACTTCTGCGATGGACTCGAACCGCCGGGCCACTCGATTTCCAGACTGACGATCGTCGCAGCCTTCCCCAGTCCCACGTGCTGTTCCAACGGGGAGGCGCCAAACGATCCGCCGCTGTTCACCGTGCGGTAAATCGATCGCGGCTCTCCGCTTTCGTTCTTCACGGTCAACTTGATTCGCGCGCCGATCGCAGCGTGGTTCGCCTTGACACCCACAAGCCGCAAGCTGATCCAATCGTTGCCTTGTCCGGGATTTTCGAAAAGGCGGAATGCGTGGCTGTCGCCGGGTGTCGCGCCTCCGATCACCGTGAGAATATCCTCGTCGCCATCGCCGTCGATATCCGCGAACGCCACGCCATGCCCCTTGTGGAGTTCGCCGGTGCCCGAGGACGCCGTGATGTCGACGAACTTCTTGCCCTGGTGATTGTGCAGCATCACATTCGGCAGGATCGAGGAGTACGAGGGATCGCCCGTGCCTAGATAGATATCGAGATAGCCGTCGTTATCCACGTCGCCGAAATTCGATCCCATCGGCATGAAGACCTTATCCAGGCCGGCCTGCACCGTCACATCCTGGAACGCCCCATTGCCGAGATTGCGGTACAACTTCATCGTGCCGGCGTTATGCGGCAGCCCCATGTACGTGCGCGCAGTCTCTTCCACCGACATGAAATAACTGCTCACCAGGAGATCGGGCCAGCCGTCGTTATCGTAATCGAAGAACCACGCGGGGAAGCCGTGGCCGCTTCCGGGGACGCCGGCCAGGCGCGCCACGTCCGTGAAGGTTCCATCGTGGTTGTTGTGGAAGAGCGCATTCTCACCCCGATAGTTGGACACATACAGATCCACAAATCCGTCGCCGTCGTAGTCGGCGGCTGTCACGGCCTTGGAGAATGCCGTGATATCGGTGCCCGATGCGTGGGAGATGTCCTGAAAAGTGCCGTCGCGTTTATTCAGAAAGAGCTGATTCGGCGCGTTCTCGTTTCCTACGTAGAGGTCGAGCCACCCGTCGTTATCAATGTCGACCCAGACCGCCGTTTGCGTGGCAGTGGGCTCGGCCAGTCCCGCCTCTTTGGTGACGTCGGTGAAGGTGCCGTTGCAGTTGTTGCGCAAGAGAGATTTTCGCTGCGGCAGTTCCCATCCTCCGCGGAGCACCAGGATATCGAGGCAGCCATCGTTGTTGTAGTCGGTCTGCACGATGTTGAGGCCGCCCAGCTGTTCGGCCAGTCCCGATTGCGCACTGCGGTCGGCGAATGTGCCATCGCCGTTATTGTGGAAGAAGTGCATGGGCCCGCACATGTCGAAACTGGAAGTGACCACGTCGAAGAGGCCGTCGTTATCGAAGTCGTCAACAATGATCCCCGCTGCCATCGAGAAGAGACTCAATCCCGCCGCGGGTGCGGCGTCTTTGAATCGGCCGATGTCTTCGCTCGAAGTGAACAGAGTGGGGTCCAGCAGAAACTGCTTCGGGACTCCCGCGGGATGCTGCCCCAGCGTCATGTAGGCGAGATTGAGCAGCCACTTCACTTCGATATCGTCGGGCCGCTGTTTCAGGAACGCGAGGAAGTGCTGGACGGCCTTCTCGGAATCCTCTGTCTTGCCGTAGCGGAACTCGGGACGAATCGGAAAAAGGCAGTGCTCGCCGGGATGCCGATACACATCGTTGGCAATCTCCGACTTGTGCAGGTATCCGATTCCGAGCAGTTCTTCAAGATATGGCATCGCGCGCGGAAGTTCGGCGGATCCGATGCGGTAGGCCGTCTCCCACTGAGCGACCGCCGGGGCCATTTCGCCGCGATAGGCGTAGATCTGGCCCAGCGCCACTCGCAGGGACATGACGTCGGCCGGCGGACGCCCCTTCGCCGACGCGATCAGGCCTTCGGCGCGCTCCTTCATTGCGTCGTAGGACTGCTGCCGAAGAGTGCAGACCATTCGAGGATCCTGGTTCCAACCGGCGGGTTTGGGAAATCCCGCAAGCGCAGACTCGGCCTCGTTGAGTCCGGAAATGTCGAAATCGAAGCGGATGCTGCCCTCCGCGCTGACCGCGAATTGGCGGGCGCGCTTCGCGTCCTCCATGCCGGTGAGTTCGGTCTCCGGGAGCATCTTCACGATGGCGAAGCCGGTGGGCAGGCGAATCACGGCCGACATCTGACCGGGGCGCAACGCTTCAATGGCGTTCCGCAACTCTGCGCGCAGCGTGGCGGGGTCCACTTTTCCGAGTAGACCGCCATCCACCGAAGTGGGGTCCACCGATTTCTCGCGCGCCAGCACCGCGAAATCGGCACCCTTCTGCAGCTGTTTCAGGATCGTCTCGGCTTCCGCGGCGGAGTTTACCACCAGCAGGCGCAACGGAACGGCAGGCTGGGGAGGGTCCTGTCCCAATGCCAGCAACGCAACCACGAACAGCCAACTGAACACGCGAGACATGGCGGCCGGAAAACATTGCTATGGTAGCATGTGCCCGGCTAACCTAATGTCTATGACGCGGAGGGAGTTGTTGGCGATGGGCGCTCTGGCTGCGCGGCTTGGACTCGCGCAGAACGCCGGTATGGGCTCGCGCGGCGTGCGGCCCACACCGCGGGGCAAACCATCCGGCCTGCCGTTTCATGCGCATTTCGTCAACGTGGCTCATTCCGCCGGCCTGCGCGCGCCGATCATCTATGGCGACGTCGCGACTAACGACTACATCCTCGAATCCATGGGCTGCGGCGTGGCGTTCGTCGACTACGATAATGACGGCTGGCAGGATATCGTGCTGCTCACCGGCCGTCGATGGAAGAACACGCCGGAGGGCGCCACCATCCGCCTCTATCACAACAATCGCGACGGCACCTTCTCCGATATGACGCAGAAGTCCGGACTGGGGCGCAGCGTCTGGGCCAGCGGGATCACGGTGGGCGATTACGATAACGACGGTTTCGACGATCTTTTCATCACCTGCTGGGGCCAGAATCTGCTGTTCCACAACAACGGCGACGGCACCTTCGCCGATGTCACCGAGCGGGCCGGTCTGCTGCATGCGAATACGCGATTCGGGTCGGGATGCACCTGGATCGATTACGACCGCGATGGCAAACTCGATCTCTTCGTGTCTCACTACATGGTGTTCGACCGCGGTGCGCTTCCCGCACGTGGCGCCGATCCCACCTGCAACTATCGCGGCGTGCCCGTATATTGCCGGCCGCCCCAGATGCCGCAGGAGCGCTGCCGCCTTTATCACAACAATGGCGACGGAACGTTCACCGACGTGAGTGAGAAGTCGGGGATCCTGGCGATCGATCCCGGCTATCCGCTCACCGCCGCGGCGACCGATTTCGATGGCGACGGCTGGCCCGACCTCTACGTCGCCTGCGACATCTCGCCGAGCCTTCTGCTGCGCAACAATCACGACGGCACGTTCACGGAGATGGGACTCGACAGCGGCGTCTCGCTTAGTGAAGATGGCCAGGTGCAGGCTGGAATGGGTCTGGGTGTTGGCGACTTCGATACCAACGGCTCGCTCGATATCTTCAAAACGCACTTTCGCGACGATACGCCGGGGCTTTATCGCAACAACGGTAAGGGCAGTTTTCGCGACGTCACGCTGGCCGCCGGGCTCAGTGTGGAGACGCGCTTCGTGGGATGGGGAGCGGGCATTGTCGACCTGGACAACGATGGCCTGCCCGATCTGTTTGTAGCGACGGGAATGGTTTATCCCGAAGTGGAGCGGACCGTCTCGGAAGTGCCGTACAAGACACCCTGCGTGGTCTATCGCAATTTGGGAAGCGGCAAGTTCGAAGAACTTCTCGAAGAGGCTGGCCCTGGCATTGCGGAAGCGCATTCGAGCCGCGGGGTGGCATTTGGCGATTTCGACAACGACGGCGATATCGACATCCTCATCATGAATATGAACGAGCCGCCTTCCCTGCTACGCAACGACATCCGCGGCGCCAATCATTGGCTGAAAGTGCTGCTGGTTGGAACGGCGTCGAATCGTTCGGCGATTGGCGCGCAGGTGGTGGCGGCTTACGGCGGACGCAAACAGGCGCAGGCGGTACTGGCGCAGAGTTCTTATCTCTCCGCGAGCGATCGCCGGCTCCACTTCGGGTTGGGCGACGCAGTCAACGCCGACCTGGAGATTCGCTGGCCGAACGGCGGCACAGAAAAGATTCCCCACGTGGATGCGGATCAGTTAGTGGTGATCAAAGAGGGCTCTGGAGTTACGCGGACAGATCGTTTCAAGAAGTAGGTGCCGCGTTCGATTTGAGCGCCTGCGCCACTTCGGCATCGAATACGGCGGGTTCACTGCACACCCGCATGATGCCCTCCAGGCTGGCAAACCGGCGCACAAATTCCGCCGTGACGTGGATAAAGCGGGAGCCGCTCAACATCGTGACGCTTCGCAACCCGCTCTTGTGGGCGCTTAACCACAACGCCCAATCGCCGCTCACCGCGATTGACGCTCCGGTCACGTCGCGCGCGTCTATGAAAAAATCTACTGGATGGGCGGCATCGATCCAGGCGCCGATCTCGTTCATCGGCTCTTTCCCAAACTCGCCCACATCACACCCGGCGATCCGGAGAATGATGACACCTGGCGGGAATCGCTGGATCACCAGATTGCAGTGGGTTGCTTCGTAGCGGATTTCGTGAGTCTCTGTCGCCATGGCTTCCAGTTATCGTATCGCAGTGAAGCTGTGTTTTCACAGTGTCGTCACACTTCTACGGCACCACATAGCGGCGCGTATGAGAAACCATAGACTTTGCGATTGGCGGGTGAGATGCAATGTGAGGGCGGCAAGGTGACACTCATGTTCTCATCGCGGAATCGCTCGACACTTGTCTCAGGGTTACTGCACCTTGGTGTTATTGCACTGGCTCTGCTGGTAAGCAGGGTGAAACCCGAGCCCTTGCCCAAGATACCCGATACGGATCCTGTCAGAGTGTATGTGCCGCATGATCTCGTGAACACGCCCCATGTGTCCCACAATCTCGGCGGTGGCGGAGGCGGCGGTGATCCCACGCCTGCGAGTAAAGGGCCGTTGCCGAGAGTCGCCCTTCGGCAGTTCACTCCTCCCACGGCGGTGATTCGCAATTACCATCCGGAATTGGCCGTGGAGCCGACACTGATAGGGACGCCGCCACAGATCCTAACTTCCATGCCTTCGCTCGCTTATGGCGATCCGAAGGGCGTCAATGGGCCGCCTTCGAACGGTCCGGGCTCGGATGGCGGAATCGGCGGTGGCAAGCACGGCGGCATTGGCGACAACGACGGCCCGGGTTACGGGGACGGAGATAAAGTTGGCGTCGATGGTCTGAGCGCGCATTTTGTGGGAAGTACCGTGCCGCCGTACCTCTTGACCAAGGTCGATCCTGAGTACACCGATGAGGCCCGGCAAGCCAAGGTTCAGGGTTACATACTGATTCACATGGAGGTGGATACCAAAGGCCGCCCACAGAACATCAGAGTGGTCCAGGGACTCGGACTCGGATTGGACGAGCGCGCGAAAGAGGCCGTGAGTAAGTGGACCTTCCGCCCGGGCACGGTGAACGGAAAACCTGTAGTCACCACCGCAACCATCCAGGTAACTTTCCGCCTCTTGTAAGAGAGTGACTTAGCGGCTCGAGCATAACTGTTCAGATGGTCAGGAAACTGTACAGGAGCCGAGAAGGCGCGAGGGCATGACGGCGGTGGCAGCGGACTGCACCAGTTAGATAGCCCAATACGTGACATCGCTTCCGCTTGGCAGTTGCGAGACGTCAACAAACAGGCAGTCGCGATTTCGTCCGCCGGGCTGCGGTTGCCGAAGGTGATCTTGCGCCGTCGACGCTCACCGCAATCACTGCGCTGTCCTTCACGCTTGCCGCGGCCTGCTCGGTCCCGGCCGCCGCGCTACATTACTCGATCCAACTAACGTACTGCGCCAGGCGTCAGGATCGCCTACAGCAATCGAATACACCCACTCCGAGTGGTGCCTTCAAGCAATTACAAATATGGGATTTACTTGAATTCTCTCGCACTTATGGTGTACACTGGCGTTCAGAATGTCTTGGTTTTCCGCCAGCTCGTTTACGGTCCGGTCCCGGCAGGTTTGCCGGTTCCGGTGAGTGGCGTTGGCTGAATCGGGCATTCCGAAGTTCAGTTCCGACCAACCCACTCGCAAGAGTGGGCTTTTTTATTTTTGGAGGGGGTTTGTAATGGTTATTTCGATGCGGCCGCACGCAACCCGGGAAGAGATCGACCACGTCTGCGATCGGATCCGCGAATTTGGCTATAAGGTCCATTCGATTGAAGGGGAAGAGCGCGTAGTCATCGGCGTCGTCGGGATGGGCGACGTCACGGCGTGCCTCGAATCACTCGAAGCTACGCCCGGCGTGGAGCGCGCCATGCGCATCTCGGCGCCGTATAAGTTCGTCAGTCGTGAATTCAAGAAAGAGCACTCCACGATCAAGGTCGATGGCATCGACGTTGGCGGCACAGAGTTCATCGTAATGGCCGGCCCCTGTTCGGTGGAGAGCGAAAAGCAGATCATGGAGACCGCAGAGGGGGTGGCGGAGGCAGGCGCGCGGGCGTTGCGGGGCGGCGCCTTCAAACCGCGCACCTCTCCCTACGACTTCCAGGGCTTGGAACGCGAGGGCCTCAAACTGCTGCGCAAAGCCCGCGAGGCCACGGGGCTCGCCATCGTGACCGAGATCATGAGCGATCGCGATGTCGATCTGGTGGCGGAATACGCCGACCTGATGCAGGTGGGCGCGCGCAACATGCAGAACTTTGCGTTATTGAAGTCGCTGGGAGGCTGCGGCAGGCCGGTGCTGCTCAAACGCGGCATGAGTTCCACCATCAAGGAACTGCTCATGTCCGCGGAGTATATCGTGGCGCATGGCAACCCGAACGTGATCCTCTGCGAGCGCGGCATCCGCACCTTTGAGACCGCCACCCGCAACACCTGCGACATCGCTGCGATCCCCGTTTTGGACGAACTCACACATTTGCCGGTCCTGCTCGATCCCAGCCACGCCACTGGAAAGCGCAGCCTGGTGCCGGCGGTTTCGCGCGCGGGAGTGGCTATCGGCGCGGACGGCCTCATCCTCGAAGTCCATCCCTGCCCCGAAAAGGCGGTCAGCGACGGCGCCCAGTCCCTGACAGTCGCCGGCTTCAAGCAATTGATGGCCGACCTCCAGCCCTACATCAAGCTGTGGAAGGAATCGCGCCAACCGTCTGCCAGCCAAGTCGTAGGCGAACCCGTAGCTGTGTGATACTCGTCTTGTGAGTCCTCGATATCGCGCATGGCTGCTGATTGCGATCCTGGCGGTCGTGTGCGGCGGAGCTGTCTGGGGCGTTGCATGGTATCGCGGGCGCCCCTTGAGCACCGGCATGTTGGTCAAGCAGATCCCGTCGCGGGACGCCGTGGTTCTGTACGTCGACTTTGCGGAGTTGCGGCGGGGCGGCATTCTTCAATTGCTCGAAGGCTCCAAAGCCAACGAAGATCCCGACTATCGGATTTTCGCCAGCAAGATCAATTTCGATTACCGCGAGGATCTGGATTCCGCCCTCGTGTCCTTTGCCCCCTCAGGCAAGTACATGATGGTCAAGGGACGCTTCGACTGGAAAAGCCTGCGCACGTATGCCGTCGAATCGGGCGGCAGTTGCGCGGCGGCCACCTGCAAAATGGTCGGCAGCACTCCCGATCGGCGGATCTCGTTTTACCCGGTGCAGTCGGGCCTGCTGGCGCTGGCCGTGAGCAAGGATGATTCCGCGGTGGTTCGCATGACTGGCCGCCCCAGCGGCCCTCCGGTGGAGGTCCCCGATGCGCCCATCTGGCTGTCGATTCCCGGCGCGCTTCTCAAATCAGACGACTTTTTGCCCACCGGCACGAAGATGTTTGCGCACGGCCTGGAGGAAGCGGATCATCTTACTCTGGCTTTCGTTCCGGAGGGCAGCCACCTGGCCGCCAAACTCGAAGTGCGCTGCAATGACGAACAGCACGCCGTGATGGTCTCGTCGCAACTTGCCAGCGCCACCCTCACCCTGCGCCAGGCGTTGGAGCGTGAGCATCAGAAGCCCGGCCCGGCGGACCTGGCGGGCGTCCTCGCATCGGGAACCTTCCGCAGCGAAGGACGCATCGTCTACGGCTATTGGCCCGTAGACCGGGCCTTCGTGGAGACAATCCTCTCCGGCGTCTAGTTGAAATTCATCCCGCACATTCCGGGATTGCTGCACCTTCCGCTTGGGCAGGACGGCATCTCGGAGGACTTCGACGCTCCGTTAGCGTGGGCGGCAAAGGTGGAGAGTTCCTGCTTCAGATGCTTCTGCCCGCAAGAAGGGCACTCGACCTCCGGAACGTCCGCGGCGCGGCGCACCAATTTCTCGAACTTCGTTCCGCAATCTTCACAACTGTATTCGTAAATCGGCATAAGGCGATGGGAGGGCCGGCAGCAGCGCCGCCTCTCCTCAATTCTGACACAATCCCGCCGGGCGAGTCGGCGAGCGGAGATATCGCGGCTCCAGGCGCACTCCCTTATGAATTTGACATTGCAATAGGATACGATTACGTAAGCATAATCACTTTTGATTTCCAGAGAATAGTAACTCTCTGCCGGATTCTTTATGGCGGGGCACGCCACACCACTTCCTGGTATTACGGGTTACGAATGCCTGGCGGGCGGAGGCGAGATGGGCGCTTTAATGCGTTCTCTCGATTGGTCCAATACCCCGTTGGGCCCGGTCAGCTCATGGCCGCAGAGCCTGCGCACCTCCGTGAGTACCTGCTTGAATTCCCGGTTCGCCATCGTCATCTGGTGGGGGCCGGACCTGGTGATGCTCTACAACGATGCGTACCGCGACATCATCGCGTCCAAGCACCCCGCCGCGTTAGGTCGTCCTGGCCGCGAATGCTGGCCTGAGATCTGGCCCACCATCAGGCCGATGCTTGAAGGCGTGTTACAGGTCGGTGAGGCCACCTGGTCGAACGATTTCCTGCTGCCTCTCGAACGACACGGGTATTCCGAGGAATGTTATTTCACCTTCTCCTACAGTCCCATTCGCGACGAATCCGGCGGCGTGGGTGGCATTTTTACCCCGGTCGCCGAAACCACCGAGCACGTCATTGATAGCCGCCGAATGCGCACCTTGCGCGATCTGGCGAGCCGCGCCAGTGGCGCACGTGACGTAAAGGCGGCCTGCGAGGCCTGCGCCAAGACTCTGGCGGAGAACCCACAGAGTATCCCTTTCGCCGCCTTGTATCTCTTCGATGATGCTCGAACCAGCGCGATGCGGGTGGGAAGCGCGGGCATTGAACCCGGTTCTTTGGTTGCTCCCGAAGCGGTGGTGGTCGCGCAGATGCCCAAAATCGTCGCCGATGCCGCGAGGAGCGCGCACATGACGGTGATCGACGACCTCGCGGAAGTGCTGGGCCCGCTGCCGCAAGGCCCTTGGGATACTCCCACGCGCTCCGGAGTAATTCTTCCGATTCTGATGCCCGGCCAGAACTCGCCGCTAGGATTCGTGCTGGCCGGCGCGAATCCCCGCAAGCGGCTTGACGCAGCATTTCGGACTTTCTTCGAACTCGTCGGGGGGCACATCTCCAGCGCGGTTGCCAACGCCCGCGCCTACGAAGTGGAGCGAGAGCGAGCCCAGGCGCTGGCCGAAATCGACCGCGCCAAAACCGCCTTCTTCAGTAATGTCAGTCACGAATTTCGGACGCCCCTTACCTTGATGTTGGGCCCGATCGAAGCCATGCTCGAACGAACTCAACCGCCTGGAGCCACTGGTTGGGAAGAGCTTCGGCTGGTGCATCGGAACGGCATGAGACTCCTGAAAATGGTGAACACGCTGCTGGATTTCTCGCGTATCGAAGCCGGACGAATCCAGGCCGTGTACGAACCTACCGACCTGGCGTCCTTCACCGCGGAGATTGCCAGCGCATTCCAGTCGGCGATGGAACGGGCCGGCCTCGAATTCGTCATCGACTGCCCAACTCTCGCCGAGCCAGCCTACATCGATCGGGAGATGTGGGAGAAGATCATCCTGAATTTGGTCTCAAACGCGTTCAAGTTCACGCTTGCGGGCCGCATCGCGATCCGGCTCAGAGATGCGGGCAGCCGGTTCGATCTGTCGGTGGAGGATACCGGGATCGGGATTCCCGAAGACGAAATGTGCCGCATATTCGAGCGATTTCATCGCGTCGAAGGCGCGCGCGGCCGAACTCACGAGGGCACCGGGATCGGGCTCGCGCTGGTCCAGGAGCTTTCGAAGTTGCATGGCGGCTCCATCCGCGTCGAGAGCGCCGTTGGGAAAGGCAGTGTCTTTATCGTCGGCATACCGAAAGGCTGGTCGCACCTTCCGGCCGAGCGGCTTGGATCGGCGCGGACCATGAGTTCCACCGCGGTGGCGGCCTCGGCGTATGTCGACGAAGCGCTGCGGTGGCTACCCGAGGCCGAGCGCCATTCCGCGTCAGGGCCCTTGTTCGCCGCGGACACGGTTCAGGCTCCTCACGTCTTGAACACCTCCGGGCGCATTCTGCTGGCGGACGATAACGCAGACATGCGCGAGTACGTGCGCCGCCTGCTCGGCGAATACTACGAGATTGAAGCCGTCGGCAACGGCCTGGAGGCACTGGCCGCTGCCCGCGAGCGTCCCCCCGATCTCGTCCTTACCGACGTGATGATGCCTGAACTCGACGGGTTCGGCTTGTTGCGCGAACTCCGCGCCAGCGAGACGACTCGAACCGTACCCGTGATCCTCTTGTCTGCCCGGGCGGGGGAAGACGCCCGGATTGAAGGACTGACGGTGGGCGCCGATGACTACATCGTCAAGCCGTTTACCGCCCGCGAACTGTTGGCGCGGGTGAGTGCGCACCTGTCTCTGAATCGCGTGCGGACTGAGGCGGCGGACCGTGAGCGGGCTCTCCGTGCCGAAGCCGAGGCCGCACATGAGCATGTCGCTGCGATTCTCGAGAGCATCAGCGATGCGTTTATCGCTCTCGATGAGCAGTGGCGATTTACCTATGTAAACGCAGAGGCGGAACGAACGAATGGAATGGCCAGGGGCGAGCTGATGGGGCGGGTCTTTTGGGACGTCTTCCCAGAAACTCGCGGCACCAATCTGGAGACCCAATGCCGGCGTGCCATGGCCGATCGCGTTGTCGTTCGCCTGGAGAATTACTATCAGCCTTGGCAGCGATGGTTCGAAGTACGCGTCTACCCTTCCAAAGATCAGGGAGTCTCGGTGTTTTATCAGGACATCACAAAGCGCAAGGAGACCGAAGAAGCCATGGACCGCGCGAATGCGGCGCTGCGGGCTGCCAACGCGGATCTTGAACAATTCGCGTATTCGGCGAGCCATGATCTTCGCGAACCACTAAGAACAGTTCGTACCTACTGCGAGCTATTGAAGCGGACTTACGCCGGCAAGTTGGATGCGAAGGCGGATGTGATGATCGGATATTGCGTCGACGGCGCCCAACGCATGAATGTGCTGATCGATGACCTGCTTGCCTACGTGCAAGCCTCCTCCGATGTAGCCCCGCCCTCGGAAGCTGTCTCCTTGCAATCCGGGCTGGACGAGGCTTTGCTGAACCTGGAAGCCACGATCAGGGAAACCGGCGCCGTCATTAGTCATGACGCCATGCCGGCCCTGCGGGTCGCTCCTGTACATGCGCAGCAGCTCTTTCAGAATCTGATCGGTAATGCCTTGAAATACCGCAGCGCCGTGCCACCAGCAATCCACGTGGGCGCCCATAAGGAAGCTGCCGCGTGGATCATCTCGGTGCGCGATAACGGGATAGGCATTGCTCCGGAATACCGGGAGAAGGTTTTTGAATTATGCCAACGCCTTCATTCGGCCTCGGAATTTCCAGGCACAGGTATCGGCTTGGCCATTTGCAAGAAGTTGGTCGGTCGCTACGGCGGCACCATCTGGGTCGAGTCCGAACTGGGAAAAGGTGCGACCTTTTTCTTTTCGATTCCGGAACTGATTTGACCAGGAAGGCCGAAGCCACCCACCATACGCCGCAAAGCAGTTGACAATGGCTGCGTCAATGGAAAGTCGGTCTTGGTTGATTCAAGGCCGTTAGTTTTGGGTTGGAACCCGCATAGCCTCGTCGATCATAAGTATCTTGATCGGTTGCTTTTGTGATGCCAGTTGGAGTCCTAATTGCCGTTGCAAGGCAGTTAACAGATCGTCTGAGCTAGAATCTGAGACGATGTCATTTCTTTGCGTGCCAAGGGGTGTATACGTTAGCGCGTAGTCAAAGCGCCCTTCAATCCCCGTTCGATCCACTACGGGGCGACCGACCACTAACTCTAGCTGCTTCGCGATCCGGGATATGGTTATGTTACTCCCCGATAAGACCGCCGCTCCGGCAGCTTGGGCCGTCACTCTGGGTTTGAAGGGGCGCCCCGGGTCGAAGGCAGCGAGCTTGCAACCACCTTTCGCGATAAGTAGATTGTACGCAGCCTCTTCCCTAATTTCGGTATGAACGACCAGGTGAAAGCGCTCTTGAAGCAAATTCTGAAGTAGCGGCTGGATGTCGTCCTTTTCTAATCGCCCACCATCAGCTGTTTTGGCTATTATGTCGTATTTGTCGGAGTCAATCCATTGCGGGCCATTGATCCGGTCATCCGCAATGTCAAATGCAATGGCCAGCAAAGTTCTGAGCAACACACTATCAGCAGTAAATGTACCGTTTCGGAATTTGGGAGGATGCCGAATCGTTGATTCATTACTGTGAACCTTGACACTGGCTACCTCGAAGGTTGGAGACTGAGGCCAGAGTGGCGCAGGACCAGTAAATTCCATACTTATTAAGATCAGGACTGGATTCAAACGGCTGATGAAGCATCTCGTCATTAACGTGCACCCGCTCTTCCCGAGGTATTATTTTAAGCTGCTTCCGTGCACAGGCGGCTATTCGCTTTGGAGAGTATTCGTTAAAGGTGGTCCCTGTTTTTGTTTTCGTTTTGAGAAGCTTTGGGTGCATAAGCATAGTGGTGCTGGGATTTCAGACCAGGCAATAAACTAAAATTCGGGCGGAGTCATTGATACGGAGGAGTCGATGACGACGACGAGAAAACAGTACAGTCCGCAATTCAAAGCACGGGTGGCTGTGGAGGCGATCCGGGGCGAGAAGACGCTCAGCCAACTGGGGTCGCAATTCAAGGTGCATCCCATGCAGATCGCCAAATGGCGGAAAGCGCCGATCGACCAACTGCCGGATCTTTTCGTGGATGGTCGGACCCGTAAGACGTAAGCGTCTGAGCAACCGCACCCTTTTCATGCGCCGCCACCAGTGATGAACTGGAGGGGTGGACAAACAGACGCAAGCCACGAACATCAAGCGCCGCCGGAACCGAGCGGAAATCCAACAACTGGTGGCGGAGTTCGAAG
>DATGIL010000092.1:0-59600 GCA_035295745.1 Bryobacteraceae bacterium
AAAGACCGTGGGCTGAAGCCTCAGGAAGCAAATGCGTGAGCCGTAGCGAAAGCGAACTCGTAGAGTAGCGGCCTCGTGAGCAAAACGTTGCCGGCCAACCTGCCGCGTAAAGGGGAAGCCTGCCATCGGTGATGAAGCAACTCACCGGTGAGGACCCGCGGGCATATTACATGCATCGCTGGCCGTCACCGAAAGCCAGGAAGCGACTCCGGGATCGCGTACGAGAGATCACCGATTCGCGCCAAAGCGGGGCTGACGTGAAGCAGATCCTCGCCAAGCTCAACCCCGTGCTTCGCGGCCTGGGGGAACTGTTTCCGGACGGGGACAGCCGATCGGGAGTTCCTGAAGATGGACAGTTTTGTGTGGCAGCGGATCATCTGATGGCATTATCGACGAGGCGGTCAGCGACCCACGCGACGCCGTGCATGGACCAGCCAACGACTCCCTGTTATGGGCTTGTATCGTCTGCGAGGGACCGTGCGATACCCGGCAGGCCGCACCTAGAAGATCATCGTGAAGTCGTACGCGGGAAAACCGCACGTACGGTTTGAAGGGGGTATATGGAAACGGGCTAGCCCCACGGGCTATTACCACGCCATAATCGAACAATGAGGTCGGCGGCCATCGCCCTCTGCTGTCTCGCTGGCTTGCAGTTGAACGCCCAGCAGCCAAGTTTTAGCGGTGTTGCAATTAACTCGACCACGCGGGAGCCTCTCGGTGGGGTCCACATCACGCTTCTGGCGATTCGAAACTTTCCGGAACCGAACCAGCCTTACGGTGCGGTCAGCGGGCCTGATGGCCGATTTTCGATTCCCAACCTTCCATCGGGCATTTACCAGCTTTTGCCGCGGCACAACGGCTTCCTCTACCTGCACGACGAAAACAAGGACTTTTCAGAAATCAGAATCGTTCTCAAGCCGGGTGACGCTATCTCAGATCGTATCGTCGCCATGACGCCGGCGGCCATCCTCACCGGGCGCGTCACCGATGAGTTCGGCGATCCTGTCGAAGGCGCATTCGTCAACGCGACACCCGTTACCGGTGACCCTTCGAGTTCCGTGGTATCGAGCCGGATGAACGGTTACACGGATGAGCTCGGACGGTTTCGCATTGCGGGGGCGCCGGGCAGGTTCCGCATCAGCGCAAAGGGTGGGTCCCTGCGACTGGGTGTAAACGAAATTCGCACCGATGGCAGCGAGATTCCGGTTTATGCCGAGACCTGGTATCCGTCCACCGACCGCCGCGAGCGTGGCACTGTTGTCGAGGCCATCGGCGGCCGGGAAACAGCAGGAAACGACATCCGCCTCATCCGTAAACGCAGCCTCACGCTCAGCGGCGTTGTCACGGGCGCCCCCGAGGGCTCGGTTCGCCCTATAGTTTTCGTGCATACGAGATCGTTTGGCCTGCCATTCACCACACCCGACGGTGACGGACGATTCACCGTGTCCGGTCTCGCGGCGGACCGGTACACACTTTGGGCGCACTATGAGGCGGGCGCCGTGCAACTCAACAGCGCCCCTGTGGTCGTACCGCTTGAAAGCGCCAATGAAACCGGCCTGAATCTGCGGCTGGCGTCTGCTGAGCAACTCTCCGGCACGCTGGAGTTCGAAGGGAGTGCAACGAATTCCGCGCCCGGGCGGAATCAGAAAGTGATGGTCCATATCGAGCCGGTTACGCCGTCCTTCTGGACCGAGACGCAGGGTGGCAACGTCGATCGCAAGGGAACGTTCAGTGTCGCGAACGTCTTTCCCGCGAAATATCGCGTGCGCGCCGAGGCATTGCCGGAAAACGCCTTCATCAAGTCCGTCAGCGTCGATGGAGCAGTAATGCCTGACACGGTAGTCGATTTTTCAGGCGGCGTGAACGGCGCCAAAATCAAGCTCACCATCGGGCTGAATGGCGCCTCCTTGGAAGGAATCGCTTCGAGTGAAAACGGGATGCCTGCCTGCTGCGCGATGGTGGTGCTTGCCGACCGTGTCGAACACGTCAACGACCATATGGCGTCGGTGGAGGGCGGGAAGAAGTACCGCTTCACTGGCCTTCCCCCAGGAAAATACCGGCTGATCGTTTCCGGTCCGTCGCAAGACTTTGGTACGCAGACCGCGGAGGAGCTTTTTGCGAAAGCGCCTGAGATCGAACTACACGAAGGCGATCATGTCACGCGAGATGTGACATTCAAACCGCGCGGGGCGAAATGAAACGGCTCTTCTCGATCGTCGCACTCGCCTACTGTGCTTGCGCGCAGACGGCCTCCATTGAGGGGATCGTTACGAGTTCGGTCACCGGCTCGGCACTCGTGCGAGTGCACGTGGTTTTGAAAAATCCCACCGACAACTCAGGCCCGGAATACGGAGCGCAGACGACGGATGACGGACACTTCTCCATAAGCGGAGTACCGGCCACACGGGCCTACATACTGAACGCCGCACGGGTTGGTTACGCGACCTTCCGCATGAGCGTCACTCTTGAGCGTGACGAAAATCGGAAGAACGTGGATTTGAAACTTACGCCCGTAGGCTCGATCCGGGGCTGCGTCACGGACTCCTCGGGCAAGCCGCTGGAACACGTAACCGTCACCGCGGACGGAAGTGACAACAAGCGGGCTATCACCGATGAAAACGGGCAGTTCCGCATCGGCGGTCTTACTCCCGGAAAATACCGCGTGAAAGCGGAGGGCGGCGGGCGAATGGACTTCATGACCAAACCCGAAATCATGGCTGATGGATCGGTTCAGCTTCATGATGCCTCGACCTTCTATCCGGGAGTTCTCGATGCGCGCCAGGCGCAACGAGTCGAGGTGAAGCCCGCCACCGAGGTGTCCGGCGTCGATATTCAGCTCGTGGGCGTGCCTTTCGTGCGTGTCAGCGGCAAGGTTGTCGATTTTCCGCGTGACGCGGGAGAGGCGTATGCAACGATCGCATCGCGTAGCATGGGCGGTGGCGAGGGTCTTCCGATCGAGCCCGACGGCTCGTTTGAGTTCTGGGGTCCGGACCCGGGCAAGTACACCCTGAGCGCTGCCTGGGGGCCACGCGACGGACCGGGCATTTCCACGGGAGTGATTCAGATAGAAGTCGCGGGCTCGAATGTCGACAACATCGAACTACGAGTAGTGCCGGAGTCAAGCATCGCGGGCCGCCTCCTGGCTGACACGTCTGATCTGCCACAGCCGAACGCGCAGACGAGGGTCGCGTTGCGGGAACTGAACTCCGGGTCGAACGCGGGAGATCCGGCGCCGGTCGAGCCCGACAATTCGTTCAAGCTAAAAGGCGTGAGGGCAGGCAAGTATGTCGTCAGCGTTTCCCAGGACGGCGTCTATGTGAAGTCGATGAGGCTAGGCACATCGGCGTCCGACGGCGACATTCTTGATCTGATCAACGGTTCCCGGGGCGCCGGCCTGACGCTGGTTATGAGCACTGCTGTGGGATCGATAACCGGCACGGTTCGGGATGAAAACGGAAACCCCGCCGAGGCGCTGGTCGTGCTTTCACGCGATCTCGGCGAGCAGACGATCCCCGCGTCGCGGTCGACAGATGCCCAACCCGGCGGTTCCTATTCATTCGCGAACCTTCCGCCTGGAAAATACAGGATCGCCGCCTTTCCACATGAGGACGCGGATTTGGTTCTAAGGCCAGATGGACTGTCAGCATTTGACGACCTGATGGAGGGCGTTGAACTCGCCCCGGCCGGCAAGGTTTCGAGGGACTTGAAGATCGTGCGTTGAAACGCCGCCGCGACGATAATCCCCCCTGACGGCCGTGCGGGTTCTCCCGGCTGTCCGTCCTAAACCCGTCTCCAGCGAGAGAAAAGTGTTGATCGATCCTGCCGAGGCTTGCGCGCGACGAACCGTTGACGGTTCGCCGGTTTCAACGTCAAAGCCAGCACAATCCAGTAAAATGCTGATTTGTGCGCGTCTTCATACGAGGTATCGCCGTCGTTCTCATACTCGGGTTGCTTGTGGGCACGATCTACGAACGCCTGGGGAAACAACGGGACCAAGAACGGCTGCCCCGCCTCGGCCAAGCTGTTGACATCGGCGGGCGGTCACTCAACATATATTGCTCGGGAAGTGGAAGTCCACCGGTGATTCTGGACACCGGCGGAAGCGCCCCAGGCTACAGCAACATGCCCTTTCAGAAGCTTGTCTCCGAGCTGACGCGCACCTGTTGGTTCGACAGGGCGGGCCTGGGTTGGAGTGACCCCAGCCCCGTGACCCAGACGAGTGCGCCGATCGCGGCAGACCTCCACAAGTTGCTTCGTGCTGCGAAGATTGATCCGCCCTATATTTTGGTGGGGCAGTCGTTCAGTGGATTCAATGTTCGGGTTTTTACTAAGGCGTATCCAAGCGAAGTTGCCGGAGTGGTGTTACTTGACTCGGTTCAGGAAGATCAGCAGCAATACGAGCCCCGGTCCACTTTGTCTCCCATCAACCGGCTGCCGGCGGTTGTCCGGGGTGCGCTTTGCAGGGCAACACCTTTTGCGGCAAAGGTGGGTCTGATCCGTGTGACCATGAGTGGGTCTGGGCCAGACGGGCGGGTTCCGTCCGGGCTTCACGCCATCCGAGGCAGCCGTCCTCCATGGACTTGAATCTCAGCTCAAGGCCATCGTGGCCTCCTCTGGATGTGACGCTTGGGAAAAGAGCGCCGCCGAGCCGCGTGACGCAGGAAATCTTGGCAATGTTCTGCTGACCGTCTTGACTGCCGGCAAGCCTTTAACGGTAGGCGATCCGCAAGTCGATCAGGAGATCCAGGCGTTCCACGAGACCTGGGTGCATCAACTGCAGCCTCGACTTGCCGCGCTCTCAACGCGCGGCAAACAGGTCATCGTAGAAGAGAGCAGTCACGCCATCGCGGGCGACATGCCGAGCGCCGCACTCGAGGCGATACGGCAAATTCTTTCGGAAACTCGCGGACGATAGGCCACGATTAGCGCGCAGCGTTTACTCGTCTACTGGGCGGCCGGCCCGTGCCGACTCGACCGGACTGCCTGTGAAACTTCTGCACGCGCACCGCGGAAACGAAAATGATGTGCCTATGCAAGCTCGCCACAAAGGATCTGCCTGTGTTTTCAATGCCAGGCGCGTGTCCCATCAAAAACGCGGAAAGGCGCTATACCCGTAAGCGGCATGTTGAACGGGATCTTCGGTTCCGGCGAGCGCCGGCATATTGCGGTATGGCAACGAGTCAAAGTCGTCGATCGTTGTCGGATAAGCTCATGCGGCCCCGTGTGGGCCACGCAGAGACAAAGCTTAAGCAGACATGACGCCGGCTACATACGGCTCCGAGGCGGGCTTTGTTAAAGCCCGACTTTAAACAGTTGATTTTTCGGCCGCGCACTTCTTCCGCACCTCGTAGCACAGCGCGACGATGCCGCTTGTGTACGCCTTCGTCTCGACAAGGTGCAGAGCGACGTCCTGCTCGAGCCCCTGAAAAAACGAGATGCCATCCCCAATCACCATCGGCACGATCGAATAACGCACTTCGTCGGCGAGCCCGAGGCGCAGGCATTCGGCGGCCACCGCACTGCCGCCGACAAACCAGATGCTGCGGAAACGTGGTTTCAGGCTCCCCTCCACCAGCCGCCGGAGATCGCCCGCATAGAACTCGACGGTGGTTCTGTTTCTCGGCAGCGTGCGACGGGTGAGAACGAACACCGGCTTGTCGCCGTAGGACCATCCCAGCCCTCTGGCTTCGAAGTTGAGCGCCGTCTCATATGTTCGCGAGCCCATCACGTAGCAGTCGATCGATTTGAGGAACGTCTGGACTGCTTCCAGCGTCAGCGTTTCTCCGCCCTCAAAGTGATCCGAGGTTTGAAGCCAGTCCACGCGTCCGTCCCGCCCCGCGATGAAACCGTCGAGACTCGCTGCCATATGAATCGTGACCCGCGACTGTTCGCTGTCCATACCGCCTCCTTGTATTCAAACTAAACATGTGTTTAGATATTGTCAAGAGCGCAGATCCGGCTCAAACCGGATTCCACGTTTATGAGCCCGCGACGACGGAAGGCGGAAGATTCGGATGTCTTTGCAGCGCTGGTGCGCGTGATGTTGCGCCGCGGCCCGGCGGAATTGACTCTGCGCGAGATTGCGAAGGAGGCAGGCATCACGGCAGGTGCGCTGGTGCAGCGGTTCGGCTCCAAGCGCGCGATGCTCCTGGCGCATGCCAATTACGTGGCCACCACAGGAGACGCTGGCCTGCCCGTCTCTCAGCCGCAGACGTTATCCCCCCTGGGAAGGCTCCGTGCTGCCGCAGCCATGTATGCGTCTCTGGCCGACTCGCCTCGCGCCGCAGTCCGGAATCTTGCCTATCTGCTCAACGACCTCGGCGATCCGGCGCTGCGCCGTCACCTCTTGCGGATGTCGCGCACCGCGCGCGTGTGGTACGAGCAGATGCTCACCGACGCGATCGCAGCGGGCGAGCTACGCGATGCGACTGACGTTCGTCCCCTCGCCCGGCTGATCGAGGCCACGCTTCGCGGATCTTTTCTGAACTGGGCGTTGTATCGAGAAGGCTCGGCGGTCGACTGGTTGCGTGAAGATCTCGACGTGGTGCTTGGGCCATATTTGACGGGCGACGCCAACCGCCGAACATGACCACCATGCCATGCGTCATCAGCGCGGCCGATCACGCAGGTTGGGCCCACTTCGTCTGCGTGGCGGCGCCGGGCCATGTGCCGGCCGTTATCGAGCGGCGTCGGGTGACGACGATCGTGGCGGGGCTGCCGACCATGCCATATCACCGCGAATCGCTCGCGCTGGTTGTGGACGACGCGAACTTGCTGATCGCGCGCGTCCGCCGGTCCGTGGCGGAGTGTACTTCACGAGTCTTGCGCGAGGCGGTCGCGGATCTTGCGCCCGCTTATCGCGTCATCGCTCTGGCGATTCGCGAACCGACATTTCCTGAACTGCCTGACACCGTGGCGGTGGTGCGGCGGTCGTACCAACTCCAATGCGCCGCCGACGGCATGATCTACCAGATCGCGCTGTGCGAAGCAGCCAGGCAACTTGGTATTGAGGTGTATCAGTGCCCGCGGGGCAAGGAAGTCACCCGCGCGGCAGCGGGCCTTCAGGTGGCGGTTCGCGAAATGGCATCGTTTGTCAGCGTCACCGGACGTCCATCGGGCCCGCCCTGGACCGAGGAGCACCGTCGAGCGTATGCTGCCGGCATTGCGGCGCTCGCAATGAGCGAACCTCTCAAGCTTCAACGATAAGATCTTAGGCTTAGCCAAGAAAATCAGCTTGTGCGCAAGAAAGATCAAGAGACTCTAACGGTCCGTGGATTAGACTATCCCTATGCTTCGCAGCGTTTTGTCGGTACTCGCCGGAATTGCTGTCCTAACGGCAACATCCTTCGCCATCGAGGCGGTTGTGAACCCTCTGTTACTTCGCGCATTCCCACAAGTTCTGCCGGGCCCGGCGGCGCTTTCATCCAATCAATGGGTCAGGCTGTTAACGCTTTCGTATGGGCTTACATGCGTGGCCGCCGGAGGATACGTCGCAGCTCGCTTTGCACGGCATTTACCGGTCAAGCACGCCGCTGCGATGGGGATTCTTCAAGCTGGTTTGACTATCGCGGCGATGCTGTCCCCGGAAGGGAATCATGCTTCACGAATGCAATGGATCGCGATCGCCGTTCTCAGCATACCTGCTGCGTTGGCGGGTGGATTTCTTTACAAGGGAAAGAAGCTCCATGACAGATTGGAAAAAGCTCCAGCCGGCACTTAACTTCGCCCGGCAGAATCTTTGCAAGAACGTCGCGCTGGCAGAATTGGCTGCCAACACGGAGCAGTCCCTGTTTCAAGCTCATCGAACCCTTCGCGTGGCCCTGGGAGAAACGCCCAAGCACTTCACGCTGCGGCTGCGTATCGATCACGCCGCCGCCGCTTTGGTCACTTCGCGGGCCTCCATCCTGGACATCGCCCTGGAGTGCGGATTCGAGAGTCACGAGGTTTTCTGCCGCGCATTTCGCCGGCGCTTTGGCCTGAGCCCGAGCGCCTACCGAAAACGTGGACTAATAGGCCCCAACACCACGTCGCACGCAGACCTGGTGGACGAAATCGGGCCGTGTGTAGGGCTTTACCATGTCGGCTTAGGAGAAAGGGGATCGGAAGAATCCATGGAATACAAAATCACGAGAAAGGAACTGGCGCCTCAGCCGGTCCTGGTGGTCCGGCGGCGGGTACGACGCGTTCAGATTGCGGCGACAATTGGGGCAGCATTGCCCAAGGTCTTCCTTCACGCACAACAGCGTGGCCTGGCCATCGTTGGCTACCCGATTACCCGGTACCTGGAAACAAGCGTTGGATTAGTAACCTTCGAGACCGGAATGCGCGTTACAGCGCATAGCGGCGACTGGACCGCAGCCGACGGCCAAGGTGAAGTTTTGGCCGAAACGCTACCTGGCGGGCCTGCTGCGGCGACGATTCACTTCGGACCGTACGATCAACTCCAGGACGCCTACGCCACAGTCGAGGAGTGGGTTGCTGCGAACGGGTTCCGCCAGAACGGTGCGCCATGGGAGGCGTACTTGAATGATCCAGCGGATCATCCAAATCCCCAGGACTGGAAGACTGAGGTCTATTGGCCTTTCCAAGAGTGATTGACGAATCCGTCACCACGATGTCTGCGTCGAGCATCATGAACGTCAGACGGCGGTAGCCTTCCAGCATGTGCCGCCCCAGAATGGCGACCTTCGCTTCCGGCGCGTCTTGCTTCCGCTGCTTCTTCATGCGTTTGCGCATCATCCTGATGGGGGAACGCCTTTTCCATTTTCAACCGAACCGGAACACGGCGGAAACGGGCTTGCATCTGGCGACTAAAAAGAGGAGAATCGTATCCGAAAAGCAATTTGACTCCCGTTCCGCCGGGAGTGGGGAGGCTTCGATGAAGCTTTCGGGTCTTTGTGTTACCGTTCTTCTCCTGGCCGGTCCCGCCGGGGCCGCTGCCGACAAGTTGGAAGACACTTACCAACTCCTCCAAACCGCCGTAGCCAGTAAGGACGCTGCTCAGGTCAAGAAGCTGGTGGCGGATCTCTATCCGTTGACCTGCGAAATTACCATGTCCACCGCTCCCCAGGATCCGGACGAGAAGGAAGCCTGGTCGAACAAGGTTTCTTACGCCAAGAGCATCGAATTGTATGGCGAATACGCGCTCTTTGCCACCGCCATCCAGTCCACGCCGGCCGTGACGGTGGACCTGATCGCGACTCTCGAACAGCAGAATCCCAAAAGCAAATACCTGGCTGAGGCTTATGGACCGTATCTGGCGGCATTGAGCCGCACCGGGCAATCGGCCAAGATCCTGCCCCTCGCGGAGAAGGGTCTGGCGAACTTTCCCGAAAACGTAGACCTGTTGCTATTTCTGGCCGATAACGCCGCCAACCACAAGCAGACCGACCGCGCACTCAACTATGCCGACCGACTGGTGGCTTCCCTGGCAAAACATCCCAAGCCGGAGAGCATGTCGGCCGCGGATTGGGAGCGCAAACGGAGCGCGGCACTGGGCCGCGGCTACTGGATCGCGGGCGTCATCAACGGCGAACGGAATCAGTACACCGCCGCCGACAAGGACCTTCGCGCCGCTCTACCCTTGATTCAGGGACAGCCCTCGATGCTGGCCCCTGCGCTCTTCTATCTCGGAATGGCCGACTACCAACTCGGGCTGATGACCGTGAACAAAGCACTGGTACTGGATGCCGCCAAATTCAGCGAGCAATCAGCGATGATCGCGAGTCCCTACACCGACCAGGCCCGTCACAATGCCTTGGTTATGAAGGCCGAAGCGGCGAAGATGCGGTAGAGTGGGAAGTTTCCCTTCACCTCCGCGCGCCGGTCAGGCGGGCGGGCACCTGCTCCGTGATCCACGTAAGCTTCGCCCTCGACGTTAGTGGCCAAGCCTGCCTTCGCGGTGACCGGTTGCGCGGAAGCAAGCAAAGCGGGAAGGAGCGCGAAGGCGAGAATTGCGGGGACAGCGTAGCCTGTCACCATCAGCGGGCTTACTTCAGGAGTTCCAGAATTTCGCTGAGTTCGCGGCGGATACCAGGCAAAGGATCCTCTTGGAAGAGATCCTGTTGCATACGCTTCGATCCGCGTGGCTTGGCGGCTTTCGGTTCGCCATGGAGCGCCATTCGGGCACCCTCGATGGTGAACTTCTTTTCGTAGAGCAGGTGTTTGATGCGCAGCAACAGCTCTACGTCCTTGCGGCGGTACAGCCGATGTCCCGTGCCCGATTTCTTAGGGGAGAGGACGGTGAACTCGGTTTCCCAGTAACGGAGCACATAGGGCTCCACGCCGAGCAGTTCGCTCACCTCCCCGATCTTGAAGTACAGCTTATCGGGAATCTCCGGAGTTCCGGGTTGCAACGCAACATCCATCATTTCTGCTATCCGTAATCCTAGCTCAGTCCGACGCCAAAGTCACGGTGTGGTGTCCCCGGGGAAGAAAGATCGAAGACGGCCCGGCTCGTTCCACCCTGATTGGGACGCGGTCAATCTGAACTTCCCGCGGCATGCGATCCAACACCGCGATTGTCCGAGCCACACTTTCATACGAGAATTCGATGACCTTCGTGGAAAGCGCCCGCGCCGATTTCAGTTCGCCGTTCAACCGCACAAGTCGAGCGCCCTGCCTGGGCGGGCCGGCCTCCACGTTGTGTGGACCCGGCGGTAGCCAGATCGTTTCGTCATCCGCCACCGGCCAGGGCTGCCCATCCACTAGTGCCGGGCCTTTCCAGGCGAGGCCAACCCCGAACGCGGAGTCCACAACCGTCGTCGAACCGGACTGCTGGAGCGTGGCAGCGGGTGCCGATGCTGCCGGCAGAAGATCCAGGTCGGGAGTCAAGAGCGAGTTCTCGAAATAGAGGGCTACCCTCTGGAAATTCAAGGCGGCGCTGTGGACCAGTTGGAAAAGCTCCGTTCCGGTCTGTTGCCGCGTCGGATAGACATTCTGATACCGGTTGACGATGTTCAAGTCGATGGCGAGCCGCTCGCGGTGCGGCGTCAGCGGACGGTAGCGCTCGGCGATCTCGTGGTAGCGCTGCGGGCCCAAATGCCAGACCGTCGCCGGGTCCTCGATCAGGAAGGTGACGGAGTGGCGATCGAGCAGCGGCAAAAGTCGCGCCGCGTCGGCTCCAATCGCGTCTCGCATGCCGGTGTCGAAGCGATCGTCCACATGCGTGAGAACCAGGTCCAGGTGGGGCTTTTCGTGCCGGATGGATTCCAGTTCGCTCATCCACTCCTCTTGCGTCCGTCGGGTGAGATCGCTGCGGAAGACCAGGAACTGAGCGGCGGCGTTGGCTGCGGTGGGGCCCGGGGGGCGGAACAGCTCGAGAGGATCGAAGCCGTTGGATTGACGAAACTCCGCTCTGACGTCGTCGTTCATGGGTGTGAATCGCGAGGGATTGGAGATTCCCTGCAGCGATTCAAAATACAGCTCGGCCAGGTTGATGCCGTCCCAGTCGAATCGCGAGGCGAGTTGGTGCACTCCCAGGGAGACCGCTCGGAAGCAGTCGCGGTTCGTCAGGTTCATCAGCTTGCGCCAGTCGAGTTGGGCGTCTTGCAGGAGCGCCGTCTTCTCGCGCCACTGCGGATGATCTTGCCAGAACTGTTCACTGACGTGCGGCAGTTCCAGCCAGGCGTACACGAGAATCCCTTCGCGATGACATGCTTCGATCAGCTTGGCGAGGTACCGGTCGCGCTCCGGGTCGGGCTCGTAGAAGTGCCACGCCGCCACATGCAGTGTCGAGATGCCGGACTTCCGCCAGCGTGCGGCGAAGTAGTCTACATCCACCCTCAAACGGTACGAGGAATCGAGGAAGGCCCAAAGGCGGGAGGAACGAAACGGGGCGTCGACGCCAAGATCGTGTAGGGCCTGCAGCAAATAAGGAAAGCGATCGTACCCGCGAGATCCGGGAGATACCGCCAGCCAGAGCACCGCACCCGAACCGCGTCGGAATCCTGCCACCAGGGGCACCCGGCTCCAGCGATCCGTGGTGAAGACCTCAGCGCCCTGCGGAAGCTCGTAAACGGGCACCTCCAAAGGCGACTGCCACACAATCTGCAGGTCGGGATGATGGACGTCGGAGACGCTGTTAACACGGACCTTAGCTTTGCCAGGACGAAAGCCGAACTGCGCGGCGAGCGGCGAATTGGACTCCAGGATCACAACCGCTCCATGCTCGACGCGAACCGGCCATTCAGGCGCTGGCGAAGTCCCAGGACCGCTGACGAGAATCCGGGGGTTCCCGGACGACTGCGGCTCCAATCCGATTGAAGCCAAAATGGCGTTCCACGGACCTGGGGCATCGCCCAGAACGCGGAACCCTGCCGCCGGTGCGCCCGGCTCGGCGGCCGCAATCGCGGCCCCCGACAGGAGAAGTCCGAGAATCGTCAGCCACATATCACTTTAGATAGAGATAGTGGGTCCGACTCGCGAATATTCGCAGATTTGTATCGGAATTTCGTGGCAAGTGACGAATTCGGCACACCGCCGGGCCTCTCGGGCGCCTGAAGCCGACCGCCCCGCCTGCCGGCTAAGACCTGGAAATTTTTCGGGCCTTGAAGTAGGAAGACAATCCGTACCAAGTCATGACGAGAGTGCAAAAACCGGCGATAACCAGACGCACCAGGTCTCCAAACTGATCTGCCGGTGCAGCCTTGGAATAGGCGCGGTAAAAGCGATAGGTTTCGAAGCCGAAAGTAATGGCTAAACAACCAAAAAGAAAGGCGATAAAGTCGTTCCAGAGGGTCCTGGCGGGTTTCGCTACGGCAGGTACCACGTGGCGCACAAACTCGCGCCCTTGACGCGCCGCATACCGCGCGGCTATTCGGCTCAACACTTTTCTATCGTAACAGAACCAGCGATAGGCATTTCTCTCTCCCGAAAGGCAACCGAATTGCCGATAGAAACTACAGGTTGCGCTTGTGAACCTGAGTCTCGTCCACTACAATCGGAACGGGTGGACTGAGACCCATGGGTGGGAACGCCGGGTGGAGCCGGTGCATCCACCATAAGGGAGTACTCTGTGGACGAGCCATTGAAGCATCTGATGCAGGAATTGGGAAACGCGATCAACGATTCCCTGTCCGAGTCCGACCGGATCGCGGAGGCGATCGGCGAAATTAAGAAAGCCGGTTACGACGTCTTTTTGGTCCTGGAAGCCACGATCGGCTTCAATCGACGGGACGAAAATTCCGAAGACGAGGACGAAGAGCAGATCGAGGCCACGGAGGAGCCCAAACGCGGGTTCGAAACTACCGGAAAGATCAAGCTGACCTCGCAAGATCACCGGTTTCTGCGAGCGCTCAAAATCGCTGTGGATGACGACCGCTAGCTGACACCGCCCGTCAGCGACCCAGCAGGTTCTTGTACACGTCCCAGGTATCGTGGATGGCTTTTCTCCAGCTAAACTGGCGCACGCGAGTGATACCGCGGCGGACCAAATCCTGTCTGAGATCCCGGTCATCCGTTAGTTGGCGGAGATCCTGACTAAGTGCATCGGCGTTCTCCGGGTCAACCAGGAGCCCCGCATCGCCCACCACTTCCGGCAGCGCCGATCGATCGGAAGTCAAAATCGGCACCCCCGCCGACATCGCCTCCAGCAACGGCATCCCAAACCCCTCGTCCAGCGAGGGAAATGCGAAGATCATCGCCCGTGCATACCAAATCGCCAATTCGGAAGGTGAGACATATCCAAGAAGTGAGATGCGGCTGCGGGCCGGACTCCGCTCGATCCTGTCCAGAATCTCGGATGCCCCGAATCCCGACGCCCCGCCGGCAAGCACCAGCGTCCAGGAGTGGTCCACTGTCTCGAACGCCTCCACCAGGCGTTCGATGTTCTTGCGCTTCTGGATGGCGCCCACGTTCAGAATCACCTTCTCCCGCCGGACGTTGGTAGGAAAGTCCAACTCGCGGACGCCATGATGGATCACCCGAATCTTGTTGAAGTCAACGCCCAGCAGCGACACCACCTGATTTCGCGTGAAAGCGGACACGGCAATGATGACATCCGCTCGCGCTGCCGCCTCGCGAGCCTGATCGGTGAATCGAGTGCGAAATTCCGGTGTGGAGTACTCTCCCGTCATTACGAACAGGTCGTGGAAGGTCACCGCCGCACGGCGCAAGCGAATCCGAGGCAGGCGCTGGTTCAGTCCGTGGAACACGTCGGCAAAGTGTGGTCCCAACAACGGTTCTGCCAGTAGCCGCCGTCGCACATTCGGTGGAAACGATGGGATGCGCCGGAAGAACCGGTGCGGCCGGTAACAGAAATCCAGGCGAGCCTCGGGGTGTGCCGCCGCCAGCCCCCAGAGAATCTCCCGGGAATATAATCCCACCCCGGAGAGTTCGTTTCCTACACTATAGGTAGCATCTAAAGCGACACGCAGAGGGCCCGAGAACAGAGGCATGAATCTTCTGATTCTACTGTGCCGTGAGTCCGAACTCCTTCATCTTGCGGTAAAGCGTGGTACGACTGATTTCCAGAAGCCTGGCTGCTTTCGAACGTTCTCCGTTGGTGGCTTCGAGCGCCGCGGAGATCGCCTGCCTCTCACTGTCGGGAATCGAGATCACCGGGGACTTCGGTACCAAGGTGTGGCACGGAAGATCTTCGGGCGCTGTCACCGCGCTTGACAATCGTTGCAGGCTGGCGTCATTCCGGTGATGGTGCTCCAGCAGCGCCGATGGCAGGTCGGCGGTCTGCAGCGCTCCCTCGGAGTTTAGGAGCACCATTCGGTCGACGCAGTTCTTCAACTCGCGTACGTTGCCTGGCCAGGGATAGGAGAGGAGCGTATCCAGAATCTCGCGTGACGGGTAGAACCGCTGGACGCCGGGAACCTCCGCAGCGTTCAGAAAATGGTCGATGAGCAGACGCACGTCTCCCCTTCGCTGGCGAAGCGGCGGCAGGTGGATCGTGAAGACGTTCAGGCGGAAGAGCAGGTCCTGGCGGAAGCGGCCCGCGCCAACCTCGGCCCTGAGGTCCCGATGCGTGGCCGCGATAATGCGGAGGTCGATCTTGCGCCATTGCAACGCGCCGACCGCCCGGAACTCGCGCTCCTGGATCAGGCGCAGGAGCTTCACCTGCATTTCGAGAGGCAAGTCGCCGATCTCGTCGAAGAAAGCGGTACCGCCGTCGGCCAGCTCCACCAGCCCTTTCTTGTTCTCCGCAGCCCCGCTGAACGACCCCTTGGTGTGGCCAAACAATTCGGTCTCCATCAAGGTGCCCACCAGCGAGCCACAATCGATGGGCACGAATTGACCGCGCGGATTGGCATTGTGTAGCGCGCGGGCAACCACCTCCTTGCCGGTGCCGGTCTCTCCAAGTAGAAGAACCGGGAGCCGGGTGCGCGAAGCTTTCTCGATCATCCGCCGGACAGCTTCGATTTCAGGCGACTCGCCCACCAGCCCGTGGGTATTCGCCGGGTCGCGAATCATTTTAGTAGGAATCTAGTCTGACGACGAAGGCATTCCTCTCACCGAATTCCTGGCGAATTCGGTCGGACATGGCGGTGGCGGCATTTTCCGTCGGCTCGGCGCCCACCAGCACCCGCCACATCTCGTGTTCGCCCTCGCGTGGGACGATGCGCGCCGACCCAAAACGGGCCGCCATGTCGGTGCGGACCCGTTCGGCGGTGGGCCGGTCGAGATAGATGCCGACTTGCACCGCAAACGCTCCAGAACTTGTAGCTTGCACCAGCGGGGCGGGCGGCGGAAGAGCTGGACGAGGGCTCGGCGGAGGAGGCATAGGCGGAGCCGCCGGACGTGCGGATCTCGCCGGGATGACAGCGGCAGACGTGGGTATCGGGATCACTTCAATCCGGACGGGACCGATTCCGGGCCCAATCAGATCGATCGCTCCGGCCGCGGCGTGGGACAGATCGATGATTCTTCCATCAATGAACGGTCCACGGTCGATGATGCGAACTTCGACTGCCTTGTTATTGCGAAGATTTACTACACGTACCCACGTGTT
Organism: Bryobacteraceae bacterium; assembly: GCA_035295745.1. Taxonomy (GTDB): domain Bacteria; phylum Acidobacteriota; class Terriglobia; order Bryobacterales; family Bryobacteraceae; genus JAIQFL01. Next base: position 15,959 of record DATGIL010000092.1, read on the forward strand.
AAACGGCAGTGTGCGGTGGGCGGCGACCAAGGTCTCCATATCGTAAATCTCACCATCGGCAGCCTGCCGGCCGTGATAGGGATGGCCGTACCAGCTCGCGATCCCTGTTTCGGTGGATCCGATCTGTGCGGAGGCGGGCGTCTGGCCACTACGCGACGCTGGAGGAGGCGGCGGGGTGACGCGGGCGTGTTTCTTGTGGCCGCAAGCGCTGAGCGCTACGGCAATGGTCCCCAGTGCGAGAAGTAGCGCATTTCTCATCACATTGTTCCGATTATGACATGGAGAGGTTAGGTCGGCGGGAAGGTTGATGGCTACCGAACTTCACCTTCCACGTGGCTGGCGCTTCGGAGAGTGGTCCACCTCTGGTCCGAAACTAAGTTCCATCACGCGCCGAATCAGCTCTTCGTCTGCACTCCGCGCCCGACATTCCTCTTCCACGGCAGCGCGTAGATCGCGTTGCTGAATTTCAGTCATCTTGATGTTCCCGCCGCGAATCCAAATCCTGCGCGCTTGGGTGGGACGGAACTGGGCACGGACAGTTTGGGACAGTTCGTAGGCAAGTTCTCCGCGGGACCATTCCACGACATAATCGGAGCTTGGCGGGCGTAGATAGCAAACGGCGGCCGCGGAATCCTGAGCGTTGTGGATACTGAAGCGGAAGCGCCAGGGGTTTTCGGTAACGATGATCGACAAGCGGTGCTCCATCGCTGCAAGAGTCTGGTCTGTTGTTTGTGCTACCAAGCGTTGTAGCAACTGCGCGATCGACTTATCAGAATGAAGCGGAAAGAAGTACCAGTAGGTACAGCCCTTGGCTATGTTTGAGACCACACGATTGGCCATTTCCGGGTGTAGCAGTGGCTGGTGATCAACGATGAAAACTTCTGATAACTCTGTTAGATGACCTCCCTTTTCGCTGGCTGGCCGCTCGACTCTCACTAAGTCGTGAACCGAGAGCTTACCTTGGGTTGGCTCCTGGCGAGCCGCATTTGTGTCCGGAATTGGCCAATCGTCGAAGACGGCCACATACATCGCATGAATGCCGCGATCTACACGTAAACGAAGGGGTATTCTCAATTCGTTTTGCGGTCGGTTATACTGATTCAGAACCTTTATGAGGCGATTGAGTTCGTATGTTTCGAGTTTGCCGAACTCCTTCTGCATCAGTGTCAAAGGCGTGGCGCGGCCCTGCTCAGCTAGAAACCGTAAAAGAGGCACCAAGGTGTCCTCTCGTCCCTGCAACACTCTCTCACAATACTCTTCCAGCGTAGCCCGCTCTGAATCTGTCATCGTTCTGTAATTTGAGATTATAGCTGGTCATGCCAATGAAATGCCAGTATTCTGCCAATTCTTTGCAAGCTTCTGACGAAGTGGCAATCGATAGGCACTGATTAGCCCCATCATCGAAGATTGCCAGACATCGGATGCCAGACCAAGCCAACCTTGTGATTGCAAACCTCATCGGACTGTAATGTACCCATGTCATAAACGAAAGATATGAGCGATTCTGCGAAGGTCCGACCGCTGCTTCTTGCAGTGATCGGGACCACGGATGCTGAGATTCCAGTGCATCTGACGCTTGCGCGACGGAGTGGGGAAACGGTACCGATGCGTTGCGTAGTGTTCGATGTTCTAAGTTACGAGGACTTAAAGCGGCGCCTCATTCAAAATGGCTGCATCGAAGATGCGGTCGAAGTGGCGATTCCGCGTAACAACTTTTTCCAGCTCCAAAGCCCCTTCGATGAGGACTTCGGTTGGGATCACACCGGGAACGTTAGATGGGTGAACCGGTTGGGGGATCCATCCGCGCGGCGGGCTTCCATGGATCAGTACGGCTCCGGTGGCGTACCCATCATCGGCGCCATCAAGGCGGAGTACTCCAGGATTGATATCGAGGACTTCCTCTCGCGGCATGTCCAGGAGTTAACGCGGGTGAGCGCGGGTGCAATGAGTCTGCAGGCCGGCGTACTGGCTTGCATTCTGACCACCCTGCGGGGCGCGACCGGAACCGGAGCCGCGCCGCGTATCGGCGCGGCGCTGAAGAGCGTAATGAACGGCGGTGAGGTCCATGCTCGCATTTCGATGCCATGTGTCTGGGGCACGGATCCACATGTATTCGCCAATGCCTATGCCTTTCTGCAGGAGACCCTCGACTCGCACCGGCTTGGTGGCGTGATTCCGGATTGGGAAGGCAGCCACAAGGCTGGCCCGTTCGACATGGTGACCTACACCTTCAACACCAACGGGATTCAGTCTCTCGTCGAACGCGACGTGGCTCAGAGCAAGGTCGCGGCCCTACAGGCTTATTTAAGACCCTCTACGCAATCCGCCATTTTTACGCGGAGGGTAGACTTGGACGTACCCGAGTACGATCACGAGGGTAAGTCCACCCATCTTGCTACGGAAACTGCGCTCACATTGAGCGTCTTGCCGCCGGGATTAGTCGCTTTCGAACTGGCGGAATGGACTGCGCAGGCGCACGCCGCCATCCAGAAGCGGTTTGACGAGTACGTGCGCTCAGGGGCTCTGACACCCGAGGAACAATTGGAAGTGGAACAGGTATGCCAACAGGTGGTTGCGGAATGCGGGTTTAGCGCGGAACCTCTAACGGGATTGCTGGACGGTGCCGGATCGGTTGTGCAAGGCGTCCGAGGGCTGCTGGAAACGGCGCGGGTGAAACTGGACCAGACGCCGCAGAGGCAATGGGCGGGTTTGCTGAAAAACCTCGGCGCCCGAATTCACGAAATGTTCTCGACGGCTGAACGGAAGGCATGGCCGGAGACGGCGTCGGATCTTGGGCGACGGCTGCCGCAAGCCCTCGCCGAGCGCATCCGGGTGCGTACCGAGGCTCGTCCGGAGCTGGAGTTGGCGGCTCTGGAGAAAATGGAATCGGTGGCGGCGGACGTGAATGCGGCGCTGGCTCGACGGGAGAGCCAGGCACAGACGCAGAGGGCGGAAGCCGGAACACGTTTCGAACGGGCCGCCAAGGGTCCGGAAAGCGGCGGCTGGCTGGGACTGGGGAACGCCAAGGCGTGGGCCCAGAAGCGGGACGAAGCGCTGACGGGGGCGTTCGACGCGACCTTGGCGAGGTCGGCGCAAATGAAGTGCGAGATCCTAAAGCGCTGCTTGTTCGGTGGGGATCCCGCGGATGCGTTGTTCCACGAAACCGCTCCCGGTGGTCCGATCCTCGAGGAACTGCGGAAAAGCAAGGTCGCGCGAAAATCCCAAACGCTCTTTGCTCTGGCGTGCCGCGGCCCGGAGATTGAAAATGCGCGTTCCGGGGCGGAAGCCTTCCTGCGAAAGACATCACCGGTTTTCCAGGCTGCGCTCCTGGACCCGGACGCGACAGTCGAGAGCCTGAGCATGCGAGTGCTGGAAGCGCGCGGCCGCCATTCCGGGTTGAAGATCGTGGGTCAGTACTGTCTCGACCCGGCCATGCGTCGTGAAGATATGGCGGCGGAGTTGCAGCGGTACTTGCCCTCGTATGACAACTCCTGCCTCAGCCTGTATGCGGCGGTCCGCATGAATCCAGCGAGTCTGTCCCGCGCCGTGCAGTTGTTACGCGACGCGCGGCCTTTCACGCCGGTGAAGAAGGATGTGGAGGACATGTATGAAACCCGGAACCGCCGCGATCAATTGACGGTGCTGGAGCTGCCCGGTGGCAAGAGCGGTCCCATCGCAGCCCTGCTGGCCAGTGCAGGCATCATCGAAGATTTCAACCAGGTCGTGGAGTCAGGCTGCGAGGAGATCCGATTCTATCAATTGCGGCGGGGAGTTCCTTATCCCGCGCTGCGCCAGTTGGACAGGTATCGGGAACGGTTCGAGTCATATCTCGATGCGGAGAGCGGCGTCAAGACTTACACGGGTTCACAGAACAATTCCTTGCCGCTGATCTCGCTGCCCGAAATGGCGGTCCGCGACTACGCGCACCGGTTGGTGACCGTCTCCCAGTTTGTGGCGCCCGGGCTGTGGGTGCTCACGCCGTCGAGGGAATATCAGCTGCGGCTGCCGGACGATCCCCCGGTGGGTTTCCGGACTCTCGACGAACTCAAACGCTACATCGCCAAAAGTCACAAAGTGCGGGAGAAGCTGCAAGCCCTCGTGAAGGCGGCCCTCGACCGCTCGCCGGCCGCATATCTCAAGGCCCTGGAAGATGGATTGCGCAAAGCCCCGGAGGAGCACCGAACGATTCTCCAGCAGGAGATCAACCGCTATTCGGCAGCGAAGGGCCGCGCGCGCCGGGTTCTGCCGATGCCGCCTTCACCGGTGCCGCCACGGCCCCGCGGGCGAGGCCGTCGAGCCGCCGCAGGCGGCGGGAGGCGAGGCGTATGAGACCGCCCGCGGCTCTGGCAATGCTCCTGCTAGCCGGCCCGATGGCCGCGCAAGGCTCGGAGATGACTTGCGAGGCACTACATGGGCCAGCCACCAGACATCACATCGTGTCCATCGACCTTTCGCGGTCCACGTTCCCATTCCAGCAGGAGATGAAGAACCTGGTCTCGCGGTACGCGAAATGCAAGGTGCAGCCACAGGAGATGTTCACCTTGATCGGCTTCGGGATGGATTCCCGCGGGTCGGTAAGGAACCTGGGGACGTGGGCGATGGCCGACAGCGGCACCGCGGATCTAATCGACCGTGCGCTCGATGACGTCCCTGTACCGCCAGCGGATACGAAAACGTATTTTGGCCTGCTGGCTGATTATCTGAATCAGTATCTGCCTCAGGTTGCCGTGCAGCCAATCATTCTGGTGCTTTCGGACGGGCAGAGCGATGGGCTTGGCAAACGCGGCCTTTGGTTTCGGGAGGTGCCATTTGAGAGCTTCGGGGGCGGAGGTATCTATAGCGCCCACAATGGGGCGTGGCGCGTTGCCGTGTACACGAAAGGGCAACAGCTCTCGTCATTGTTCGAGTCGCCGCTGATGCGCCCGCGGAAGCCGGGAACGGGGCCGGAGCCTTTGAGTGGCGCGCTTCGTACCTGTCTGGTAGAGCCGACCCTCCGGTATCAGGCAGACGAAAGCCTGGTGATGCGTGCGGCATGGAACCCTCTCAGCCATGTTCGTTATGGCACGCTGCGCATCCATCTGGGATCGGACTGCGTAACACGGGAACATTCCTTCCAGGTGCAGTTGATTCGGGGAGGATCCGTCCTCTGGGAGAGGGACGCTCATGAACTCGTCGGCAGCAAGTCGACCGAACTCGAGTTTCCCGTGCAACTCGATCAGACGGGGCAGTCCGATGGTCTGGCGCAGATCGAGATTACCGGCGCGGGAGTGCCGATGGGGCGGGTCGTCCCGTATACGCGGACGCCGATTCGTGTGCAGGAGTTGAGCTATTGGACAACCATAGCCCCGGTCGCTGAGGGTGTGCTGATGATGGTCTGCGCGGGGGTGCTATTTGTTTGGCTTCAGCGATCTTGGCGAACGGCGATCCGCAATCGCGAAGTTCGTTTTGCCAAAGTCTACGGAGGCATACCGGTCCAAATGAACGGCTCCGTCGAGTATTCCATAGGAGGCTGGCATTGTGAGTTCGCGGCGCCCGGCGCCAACACACAGGATGTGTTCGGATGGATCGGTCTCGCGGAAGGGTCGAGCCGGTTCCGGCTCCGCCTTGCGCAGGGGTGGGCCGTAGAAATCGATGGCCAAGCCTCGGCGTCGGGTGGTACGTCGACCTCGTTCGCTTCGGGCCAGCAACTGCGTTTCATTTCCGGCAGCCGGTCGTACGAGGTGGTGTTGATGTGGGACACGCCGTGGAATGACCCGACTCCAGCAAGCATGGATCCGCTCGATCGGCCCAGTGCGAGAGAGGAAGATCCAAACTTCGCGGGCCGCTACCCGATTTAGCCAGGGTTCGGACGACGTCTGTGCCACAATTGATCCGATATGGACAATCGGGTTGGGTTGGCTGCTTTTTTGCTGTCTGCCATATGGCTCACGGCATGCGGGAACGGGCGGCTGCCCGCTGCCGACCCGGATCTGCTGACCGAGATCCAAGGCATCAAGGCCATCGACAACCACGCCCACCCGGTTCGTTTCGTCAAAAATGGCGAACCGCCCGACCGGGGCTTCGACGCTCTGCCCGTCGACAACATGGAGCCCCAATCCGATCCGGTGAACCTCCGGCCAGGCGCCGCCGTGATTCAAGATGCCGCCCATGCCCTTTATGCCGCCAAGCCCAAAGCTGCCACGATCCAGGAAAAGGCCGACCAGTATCCGGCGTGGGTGCTGGATCAAATGGGTGTAGACATCATGCTGGCAAACCGCGTGGAGATGGGCGCGAGCATTCAGCCTCCACGCTTCCGCTGGGTGCCCTACGCCGACGCCCTGATGTTTCCGCTTGACAATGCCGGGCTCGCCGCCCGAAACTCCGACCGCAAATCTTTCTTTGCCCTGGAAGACAGTCTGCGCGCGAAATACCTCAAAGATGCGGGCCTGACCGATCCCCCATCCACCCTTGCCGGCTATCTTGCGAAGGTGGTGACGCCCATCCTCGAGCGGCAGAAACAGGGAGGTGCCGTCGCCGAAAAGTTCGAAGCCGCCTACCTGCGCACCTTGGCGTTCAACAAAGTGGAACGGGCCGATGCCGACCGGATCTACTCTCAGTTCGTGGGCAAGCCGGCTCCGTCGGAAGGGGACTACAGACCGCTCCAAGATTACATTTTCCGCTACATCGCCGCGGAGTGCGGACGTCTGGGCATGGCCGTCCATCTCCATACCATGGCGGGCGCCGGTAGTTATTTCGATGTGGGCGGCGCCAATCCGCTCAATCTCGAATCCGTCCTGAACGACCCCGAACTGCGGAAAACCAAAATCGTGATGGTACATGGAGGATGGCCCTTCACCCGCGAAATCGCCGCGCTGCTGACCAAACCCAACGCCTATCTCGATTTTTCGGCCCAGTCTCTGCTGCTCTCGCCGGCAGCTCTGGCCGCGAATATCCGGGAGTGGCTCGAAGTTGTCCCGGAGAAGGTCATGTTCGGGACGGACGCCTACCCTTACAGCAACGAGATGGGCTGGGAAGAGTCTGGCTGGGCCGCCTCGCGCACCGGGCGCCAGGCGCTGGCCATCGCACTCACTGGAATGCTGCGGGATGGCGAGATCACGCGCACTCGTGCCTCGGAACTCGCTCGCATGGTGCTGCGGGAAAACGCCAAGTCTCTGTACGGCCTGTAGGGGTGGGCTTCGGCCTGCCGGTCTGCTACAACTAGGGAGGATTGCAGATATGGATATCCTAATCGGAATTTTTGCCGGACTGGTTCTCTGGTTCGCGGTACGGTGCGTGTTATTCGGCTTCTACACCATCGACCAGAATCAGCGCGCAGTAAAGACGCGTTTCGGACGAGCGGTGCGAGTGGGTAACAAAACCACTCTCGACGACCCGATGGCCGAGTTCCTCCGTCCCGAGGAGCGCACACGGTACGTCTACCCGCAAGTGCAGGTGATTCAACCGGGCGGTCCTTATTTCAAGATGCCCTGGGAGAAGATTCACAAGGTCACTATCGCCACCAACACCGTGAATATGGCGCTCGATCTGGAAGATCGTACCGCCAACGACAATGGTACGCGCCTCGAAGCGGTCACGAAGGACCAGCTCAATACCGGCCTGACCGGCCAGATCCGCTACCGCGTCAGCGAGGCCAATCTCTACGCTTATGTGTTTGGGATCAAGAAGCCCTTGATCCACGTGATGGGATACTTCGTTTCGGTACTTCGGCAACGCATTGCCAATTTCGAAGCGAAGCCAGTCCCGCTGGATCCGGGCGTGCAGTCTCTGGACGCAGGAGCCGCCCCGGCCAATGCTCCCATGGCCGGCGCCGAAATGACCGGAATCTCCATCAACGACCTTCGCAAAAATCTGCGCGACCTGAACGAGTTCATGGATCAGGAATGCCGCTCCGCTCCGGCACGCTACGGTGTGGTGCTGGACGCGTCGCTGATCACCGGCATCGATCCGCCGCCCGAAGTAGAATCGGCCCTGGCTGCGATCAACACTGCGCACAACCAGGTTTCAAGCGACATCAGCCTGGCGCAGGCCGCCGCCGATCAGAGAGTCGTCCAGTCACGGCGCGCGGTGGAGATTGAGACGCTGAAAGCGCAAGCCGAGGTGCAGCCCATCAAGTCGCTGGCGTCCGAGCTTTCGGCGCTGCATAAGGCCGGTCCCGGGAGCCTCGGGGCCTATCTGCGCAACGTACGGCTGGCCCTCTACGACAAGGCACAGCAGGTGTACCTGGAGGTGTCGCGATGAATCTCAATGCGCTATTGATCACGTTCCTGGTGGCGTTCGTGGCCGAGAAGGTGTTGCTGGTGCTATGCCGCATCTTCGGAATCTACGCCATTGTCGAAGAGCGTACCTGCCGTGTCTACATACTGTTCGGGAAGGTGATCGGGACTCTGGACGAGCCGGGATTGCATATTCTGCCCTTCAAGATCGGGTTGGCCGCATTCGTGATCAACTTCCTCGGGTCCTGCCGGGTGCTCGATTTGCGGCTCGATCAGGAGTATTTGCGCAGCCAGGCGGTGAACTCCGAAGAAGGCGCGCCCATGGGCATCGGGATCTGGTACGAGATGTGGATCAGCGATCCAGTGTCCTATTTATTCAAGAACACCGATCCCCGCGGCTCGCTGCGCGCCAACCTGAGCAATGCCACGGTGCGCTGCCTGAGCAACATGAAGTTGGCGGAGATGCTGGAGACGCGCCACTCCATGAGCCAGACCGTGCGCGCCGAGGTGAGCGGCAAATCGCAGGCGTGGGGATACCAACTCGGCTCGGTCTACATCCGCAAGGTGCATTTCCGCGATGCCGGGATGATCCGGCAGATCGAGGAGAAGGTGGTGAATCGTCTGCGCCAGGTGACCTCGGCGATCAAGCAGGCGGGCGCCAACCAGGTGAGCGTGATTACCAGTTCCGCGGAACGGGAGGCCGCATTCGAGTTCGCGAAAGCAGCCGCCATCCGGCCGGCCACCATGGGCCAGGCCTTCCTCGAGATCTCGCAGGAGCCCGAGGTTTCTGAGGCGCTGTTCACTATCCTGGAGACCCAACGGCTACTCTCGGGCGGCGGACGGCTGGTCCTGTTGCCATCGGGTCCGCATGCGCGAACGCTTTCCGCATTGCTGGCAACGGAGAATGCAGGTGCGCTGACTGCGGTGCCTCCGCCCAAGAAGTAGCTGATGCCAGTATTTACGAGCCGCGCGCGTAAGCAAGCGTTGCCGCTATTTTCCGGCTTCAGATGAATCGTGATGCGATCGCCGTTCGCCCCCACCGACTGCGAAGTCCGATTCAGGAAGAGCTGCGTGATCTTCTTCTGCGTGGAGTGGTCCCAGTCCACCGGCAAGACGATGCAACTGTACTGCTTGCTAGTATTTACGAGCCGCGCGCGTAAGCAAGCGTTGCCACCATTTTCTGGCTTCAGGTGAATCGTGATGCGATTGCCCGTTCGCGCCTACCGACTGCGAAGTCCGATTCAGGAGGAGCTGCGTGATCTTCTTCTGCGTGGAGTGGTCCCAGGCCACCGGCAAGACGATGCAACTGTACTGCTCGCCAGTGCTTACGAGCCGCGCGCGTAAGCAAGCGCCGCCGCTATCTTCGGGCTTCAGATGAATCGTGATGCGATTCCCGCTCGCCCCTACCGACTGCGAAGTCCGATTCAGGAAGAGCTGCGTGATCTTCTTCTGCGCCGAGTGGTCCCAGTCCACCAGGTGGGAGACAATGCAACTGTATTGCTTGCCAGTGCTTACGAGCCGCGCGCGTAAGCAAGCGTTGCCGCTATCCGAATGAGGAATCGTCCAGGACTCTATCGTGGTTCCGGCTTCAGATGAATCGTGATGCGATTGCCGTTCGCGCCTACCGACTGCGAAGTCCGATTCAGGAAGAGCTGCGTGATCTTCTTCTGCGCGGAGTGGTCCCAGTCCACCGGGTGGAAGATGATGCGGCTGTCGCGCACCCAGTCGATCCACTGGTTCACCGGCCGGCCGGGAAAGCGTATGACCAATTTGCGACCGGGATTGTAGTTTTGCGTCGGACTCCAGGAGACTTCCAAATCCATGCCCGGACCCTCGTACTGAATCTGAATCAAACACTCCTCCGCTGGACTCTGGCACGTGGAGGGAGTCGCGCCGTTGACGTCGATGCCGTCCCAGGTGAGGCGGGTACCGTCGTAGAGGTTCAACATCGCGATCTCTCGGATCTCGTTCGGGTCACCCGGTTGCCGGTCGAAATTGCTGAACGTCAACTGCTTGCCGCCCGACCCGCGACCGCCCAAGGGATTCAGACCGATCCATAGCGATCCGTCGCCGATGACAATGGGCGTGTCGTCAGGCCCGTGCGCGGGCGCGGCGGCGGGAGGTGGCGCGGGCTGTGGCGCAGGTTGCGTCGGCGCCGGTGTGGAGGGCGGTGCCGTGGAAGGAGCGGAATTCGAAGGCGCGGCGGCCGGCGGATTCGTTGGGGTGAGTTGTTTGGGCGCCGTGTCGGGACTCTTGCCCCCACACGCCGCAAACCACGCCAAGACACCAGCTACTGCGAGGGTCCGATACCGCCAGTTTTGGGCCACGCGATCTCCTTCCAACCTGTGCATTATACAAGAGGCCACGCGAAATCATACCGTACACTGGCATAATGAATCGGAGGGTTTCTGGTGGCCACGTTGACGCCGACATTATCCATTTCGAACGAAAAGAATCCCTGGCTCGCCGCCGCAGCGCGCTTCGATGAAGCAGCATCGCGGCTGAAGCTCGACGATGGGATGCGCAAGGTGCTCGGGACTCCTGCCAAGGAGATCATCGTTCACATCCCGGTGCAACTCGACGATGGCCGCATCGAAGTCTTTACCGGCTATCGGGTGCAGCACTCGGTGGCTCGCGGCCCGGCGAAAGGCGGCATCCGCTTCGCGCCCGATGTCACCCTGGATGAGGTCCGCGCACTCGCCTCGTGGATGACGTGGAAGTGCGCCGTCGTGAACATCCCGTTTGGCGGCGGAAAGGGCGGCGTGATCTGCGATCCGAATCTGCTCTCGGATGCGGAACTGGAAAAGCTGACTCGGCGCTATACCGCGGAGATTATCGATTTCATTGGACCCGAGCGCGACGTTCCGGCGCCTGACGTCAACACCAACGAGAAGGTGATGGCGTGGATCATGGACACGTACTCGATGCATGCTCGCCACACGGTGACGGCGGTCGTTACCGGGAAGCCGCGCAGTTTGGGTGGATCGCGCGGCCGGCCCGAAGCCACGGGACGAGGTTGCATGATCGTCACCCTGAAGGCCTTGAACCAGTTCGGATTGCGTCCGGAGAATTGCCGGGTGGTGATCCAAGGTTTCGGCAACGTGGGCGGGATGGCCGCCAAGCTGATGCGCGCCCTGGGATTCAAGATCGTGTGCATCGTGGAGTACGATGGCGCGGTCTACAATCCGCACGGCCTGGACATTGCCGCGCTGCAATCGCATCGCAAGGAGACCGGCTCGATTACGGGATTCGCAGGGGGCGAGGACATGGATAAGGCTGAAGCCATGTTCCTGGAATGCGACGTGTTGCTGCCCGCCGCTACCGAGAACGTGATTCACTCGGGAAATGCCGACCGGTTGCGCTGCAAGATCCTGTGCGAGGGCGCGAATGGTCCGACGACGCCGCTGGCTGACCTGGTGCTGGCGGACAAGAAGATTTTCGTCATTCCCGACATTCTGGCGAACGCTGGCGGTGTGACCGTGTCGTACTTCGAATGGGTGCAGGATCGGCAGGGTTTCTTCTGGAATGAGCAACTGGTCAATCAACGTCTGGAGGAGATCATGGTGGAGAGCTTCGACGCCGTGGTGGAATATGCCCGGGCGCACAATGTCAACAATCGCATCGCGGCCTACATGCTGGCGCTCGATCGGGTCGCGGATGCAATCCGGCTCCGGGGATTGTACGCATAGCATGGTGTGCCGTGGCGCAAACACTCCTGTTTGCCGTCTCGACACTCGTGTCGAGACGTTTCGGGGAACTGCCGGGATCGGTGACAGGGGCGTGGGGCGGATCACCGATCTGGTCTCTCTGCGTGCGGATACCGTGCGCTGGCCGGCAAACGCGAGTGTTTGCGCCACGTCTGCATTTCCGGTCTTCCATGTCTGCTGACTCGTCTACGCCGTTGATGCGGCAGTACAACAGCATCAAGCAGCAGGTTCCGAATGCCCTCCTGATGTTCCGCCTGGGCGACTTTTACGAGCTGTTCTTTGAAGACGCCGTGATTGCCGCGCGCGACCTCGAAATCACTTTGACCGCGCGCAATAAAGAGAAGGGCGCCGCGATCCCCATGTGCGGCGTTCCGTACCACGCTGCCGAAGGGTACATCGCGCGCCTCATCCAGAAGGGACACCGCGTCGCCATCTGCGACCAGATGGAAGACCCGCGCCTCGCCAAGAAGCTCGTCAAGCGTGACATCACTCGCATCGTTACTCCCGGCACGGCGATGGATCCCAACCTCGTGCGCTCGCGGGAAAATAACTACCTGGCGGCGGTGGCGGGACAAACGCGTGGAACCGACGGACGCGCAGCCGTGGCCCACGTGGATGTCTCCACTGGAGAGTTCCGCGTCACCGAACTCGCGCCCTCCGAGGTAGCGGGCGCGATCGAGCAACTGGGCGCGCGCGAGGTGCTTTTTCCCGGCGCCCTGCCGCTGCTGAACGGCGAGCACTCCGCCGGACCGCGATTCGTGCGCACCGAGCTGGAAGACTGGATCTTCACGCAGGATTACGCCAGCCGCACACTCCGCGATCACTTCAAACTGCTATCGCTCGACGGGTGTGGACTGGCCAATCGTCCCGCAGCCGTCTCGGCCGCCGGAGCCATCCTGCATTACCTGCGGGATACGCAGCGCGCTGCACTCGACCACCTGGATCGTCCCACCTTCTATGACCGCGCCGACTTCATGGTGCTCGACACCGTAACGGTGCGAAACCTGGAGTTGATCGAGCCGCTCTTCGCCGCCGATGCAGGCGGCCTGCAGAAGCAACCTACCCTGCTCACCGTCCTCGATCAAACACTCACGGGAATGGGAGGGCGATTGCTGCGGCAGCGCCTGCTGCGGCCTTCAATGGATCAGCCCGAGATCGAACAGCGTTTGGATGCTGCCGGCGAATTTCTTCAGCAGACGATCCTGCGTGCGGAGCTACGCAAGCAGCTCGCGACGATCCAGGACCTGGAACGCCTGCTCGCCAAGGTGACGCTTGGTTCCGCGGGCCCGCGCGATCTTCTTGCGCTGGGGCGCTCGCTCGAAAAAATCCCGGGACTCAAGCGCTGTTTCGACACCCAGCAGGCCTCCCGGCTCCGTTCCTTGCACGAGCGGCTGGATGAACTGCCCGATGTCGCGAACCTGATCCTGGAGGCGATTGCCGACGAGCCACCGCTCAATCTCACGGATGGCGGCACGATTCGCCCCGGCTTTCACGCCGAACTCGACGAGCTCCGCGATCTGAGCATGAACGGGCGGCAGTTCATCGCGCAGATTGAAGCCCGCGAGCGGCAGCGCACCGGTATCCAGTCGTTGAAGGTCCGCTTCAACAACGTATTCGGCTACTACATCGAAATCACGCGCTCCAACCTGCACCTGGCGCCCGCCGATTACGAGCGGAAGCAGACGCTCGCGAACGCGGAACGTTTCACCACGCCGGAGCTGAAGGATTACGAGCGCAAGGTGTTGGACGCGGAAGACAAGATTCTGACGTTGGAGAAGGAGCTGTTCAGCGACGTGCGCAAGCGCGCCGCGGCGCAGGCGCAGCGGATTCGGGCGACCGCCTCGGCGGTGGCCGAGTTGGATGTCACCGCCTCTCTGGCGCAGGTGGCGGCCGAGAATCATTATCACCGGCCCGTCTTTTCGGCCAACGGCGAGATGCGCATCATGAAGGGCCGCCACCCCGTGATCGAATGCCTCGCGGAGCAGGAGACCGGGCGCTTCATCCCGAACGATCTGTACCTCAATGACTCCACCGATCTGATTGCGCTGATCACCGGACCGAACATGGGCGGGAAGTCGACCTATCTGCGGCAGGCCGCAATCATCGCTCTTCTGGCCCAGATGGGTTCGTTTGTGCCGGCGGAGGCCGCGACGCTTCCGATCATCGATCGCATTTTTACACGCATCGGAGCGTCCGACAATCTGGCCCGCGGCCGTTCCACGTTCATGGTGGAGATGACGGAGACCGCCGTGATTCTGAACACGGCGACGAATCGCAGCTTCGTGGTGCTGGACGAGATCGGCCGCGGCACCGCCACTTACGACGGTCTCGCACTGGCGTGGGCCGTGGTAGAGCATCTCCACGAACGCACTCGCGCCAAGACGCTCTTCGCCACGCATTATCACGAGTTGACAGAGTTAGCAGAACAGTTGGACGGCGTGCGGAATCTCCGCGTCTCTGTCAAAGAGGCGGGCGACCAGATCATCTTTCTACGCAAGGTGGAGCCGGGTAAAGCCGATCGTAGCTACGGAATCGAAGTGGCTCGTCTGGCCGGACTGCCGCCCGGAGTCATCGAGCGGGCACACGAGGTGCTGAAGCTGCACGAGCGCACGGAGCACGTAGTGACGGACGAACTCATCAGAACTGAGGACTCCGGCCCGGTCCAAATTCAACTCTTCGAGCCCCTGGGCTACGGGATCGCGGAGAGGATCCGCAGCTTGCGCGTGGATGAGATCCGGCCCATCGAAGCGTTGCAGCTACTGGCGGAGTTACAGCGGGAGTTGAAGCGTCAATGAGGGTCGCGGGCGTGATGAGCGGGACCTCGCTGGATGGCATCGATGTGGCCGTGGTGGAGATACACGGAAGAAAGATCGAGACGGCCGGGTTTCTGTCGGCTCCATATCCGGAAGCGCTTCGAGCGGCGATCCTGGAGGTCTCGGGTGGCGGTGGCGGAAGGTCCGGGCCTAATCACACCGGCGCCTTGTCGGCATTGAACTTTCAGCTTGGAGAGATATACGCCAGGGCGGTACAACGCGCGGTCCGAAGATTTGGGGCGGTGGAATTGATTGGATGCCATGGGCAGACCGTCTACCACGAGGGCGGAAAGCACACCCTGCAGCTTGGAGAACCTGCCGTACTAGCCGAAAGAACGGGCGTCCCGGTAGTCTCCAACTTTCGCGCTCGCGATATCGCTGCCGGAGGACAGGGGGCCCCCCTTGTGCCCTACGTGGATTATCTGCTATTCCGGCATCCCAAGCGCACTCGCGTCGCACTGAACATCGGTGGGATTGCGAATATCACGGTAATTCCGGCAGACGCCGGACCCGAGAAGGTCGTAGCCTTCGACACCGGTCCCGGGAACATGGTGATCGATGCGCTGGCGTCGGAATACTCCAAGGGGAAACTACGTTATGACCGCGGCGGGAAGATCGCACAGTCCGGGAAGGTAAATGACAAGCTGCTCTCGGAGTTGTTGGCAGACCCATACTACAGGCGCAGAGCGCCTAAGAGTGTGGGACGCGAGCAATACGGCGCCGAATTCGTCGCCCGTATGAAGAAGTCGCGGTTGCCTCTGCGCGATCTGATCGCCACGGCAACAGCGCTGACCGCGGCTACGATTTCCCTGGCAGTCGCACCCAGGAAGCCCGAGGATTTGATTATTTCGGGAGGCGGTGTTCACAATCCGCAGATTCTGGCAGAACTCGCGGCCCGGCTGCCGGGTATGGCGATTACCAGTTCCACGACTCAGGGGGTCAACCCTGATGCCAAAGAGGCACTCGCTTTCGCCATTCTCGCGTATGAGACTTGGCGAAACCATGCCTCGAATTTACCCTCGGCGACCGGCGCTCATCGAGCAGTGATACTGGGAAGCATCACTGCCTAAGTACGTGGTATCAGAAGTCCGGCGACACCATCGCGTGCTAAGGCGCGCGTCTCGCACCGAAACGTCGCCCGATTCGCTTACTAATGAGGGCGTGTCGCACCGAAATGTCGCCCGATTCGCTTGCTAACCGCGCGCGTCTCGCACCGAAGTGTCGCCCGATTCGCTTGCTAAGAGCGCGTCTCGCACCGAACCGTCCCGATCGCTTGCTAACCGCGCGCGTGTCTCGCACCGAAACGTCGCCCGATTCGCTTGCTAACCGCGCGCGTCTCAAGCCGAAACGTCGCCCGATTCGCATGCTACCGCACGCGTCCCGCACCGAAACGTCGCCCGATTCGCATGCTACCGCGCGCGTGTCTCGCACCGAAACGTCGCAACGAGCCACGACCGTAAGGGAGTGTTGCCTGGATACGAGAAACCCGCGCTATAACGAGTCCGCCGTCGCAACGAGCCACGACCGTAAGGGAGTGTTCTTACCTGCACACAGGCACTACCCACCCACGCATTTACGAAGTCTGAAACGAATTGTGTGAATTGACTTGTCTCGCCGAATTAGCGAAAAATGGGTTGCGCCTCGGTGACGGGCGCTTCAGCCGCTTGCACTTGCCGGCCGATCCGCATTCCATCCCAGTCGTACGCGAATTCCTTACCGCAGTCTAAACAAACCACATAAGTTCCACTTCGCGTGGCGCTGGGAGCCGTGAACCCCGGACTCTTCCGCCCTGGCGTCAGGGGAAAAGTCGTACGTTGATGTGAACAACCAAACAACGAGTTAAATAGTGAGTGGAGCATTGTCGGGCTTCCCTTCTACCCAATTAGATTCGCTGAGCATGCGAATCGTTTCAATTCCGACAGATAGAAGAGTACCGATTCCTGTACGGGAATCAACAAATTACAAGTGTTGGAAGGCGTAGTACGTACTTATTTCCCCAATTGGGAAGCAATCGCCTTAGCTATTAACTGGCCGTGGAATCTGCCATTTTCGATAAATATCTCGTTAGTGTGCATGCCCGCGACAATCACTCCAGCCAGATAAATACCAGCGCGTTCGCTTTCCAGGGTGTCAGGATTCGTCCGTGGCCGTTGCGATTCCGGCTCCAGGCTGATGCCGGTGGCATTCAGGAACTCCAGGTCCGGTTGGTACCCGATCAGCGCAAAAACGAAGTCGTTCTTCAGCGAGATCTCGCCGTCGGGCGTCGCCAAACGAATCGAATCATCTCGAATTTCGATGACGCTGGAATGAAAATAGGCGGGAATTTCCCCGTTTTTGATGCGGTTTTCGATATTTGGTTTAATCCAGTATTTGACGCGGTGCGAGATTTCCGCGCCACGATGGATCAATGTCACTCGGGCGCCCGTCCACCACAACTCCAAGGCGGCGATGGCCGCCGAGTTCTTGGCGCCAATCACAGCTACGTCCTGGTTATAGTACGGGTGGGGCTCGTTGTAATAATGCAGTACCTTATCGAGGTTCTCTCCTGGCACATTGAGTCTGTTTGGTACGTCATAGTACCCCGTCGCTAGAATAACCTTGCGCGCCTGATAGATATGGTTACAACCCAGGCGATCGGTCGTAAATACTTCGAATGCGTTGTTCTGGCCGGAGATACGATCGACTTTTTGATACTGTCTAACATCCAGATGGTAATGGTCGGCGACACGGCGATAGTACTTCAGTGCCTCATGACGATTGGGTTTCTCGTTAAGGCTAGTCATCGGAATGTTACCGATTTCGAGCAGCTCCGGTGTCGTGAAAAACGTCATGTTGGTGGGGTAGTGGTAAATCGAGTTCACCACGCACCCCTTCTCCACCATGACGGTCTTCACGCCGCGCTGCTCGAGTTCGATACCGCAAGCCAGTCCCGTTGGGCCGGCGCCCACTACGAGTGCGTCGAAAGATTCTGTCATGTTCGCCTAAACCTCGGACAGTGACCGCTCCCTCACGGGCGGCGGCTCATAAATTCACTAGCTGCTCGTGCGCGGGCAGCGCGCGTCAGCAGGCGATCTTTAACTACTATCGGCGGCCGGCTAGAGTTTGCTCTCCACCTCGCGGTAGACCGCATCCAGAGCTCCTGCAAGGGCCGAAACGTCCTTGCCGCCAGCCTCGGCGATGTCGGGACGTCCGCCGCCTTTCCCGCCTACCGCTAGTGCCACGTTGCCCACCAGTTTGCCGGCGTGAACCTTACCGGCCAGATCCTTGGTCGCGGCCGCCACCAGCGCGATCCCGCCGTTCTCCACGGAAGCCAGCACCACTACCCCCGTCTTCCACTGGTTGCGGAGGGAATCCACCAGCGAACGCATCTGCTGGCGGTCCAGGCCGTCCACTCGCGCCGCCAATACCCGCACGTCCTTGATGGTGCGCGTTTGGGCCTCGAGAGCTCCGCTGGCTGACTGCGCCAGCTTTTCCTTCATCTGATCCATCTGTCGGGTTTGGGCGCGTTCGGCGGCAAGCATCTTCTCGACGTGCTCCACCAGATCCGGTTCTGAAGCCTTCACCAGACTGGCGATGCGCCGCAGAATGTCGGTGGATTCCTGATATTGGCGCAACGCCGCCTCACCAGTAATCGCCTCAATCCGGCGCACGCCGGCCGAGATACTGCCTTCATAGATGATTTTGCAGACGCCAATATCTCCGGTACGGCGCACATGAGTGCCGCCGCAGAGTTCCCGGCTGAATCCCGGAACGGTGACGACACGAACTTCCTCGCCGTACTTTTCGCCGAACAACGCCATCGCGCCGGTGGAAATCGCCTGGTCGAGCGGCATGATGTTAGTCTCCACACCGCTGTTGCGCAGGATCTGTTCGTTCATGAGCCGCTCGACTTCCTCCACTTCCGGACGGTCCATCGCCGCGTAGTGAGTAAAATCGAAACGCAGCCGGCCGGGTTCCACGACACTGCCCGCCTGTTTCACATGCTTCCCCAAGACCTGGCGCAGAGAAGCGTGGAGTAAGTGAGTCGCCGTGTGATTCCGCCGGGTGGCATCGCGCAGCGGCGCGGCCACTTCAGCGCGCAGGATGTCGCCCACGCGAATCGGCGAATGGGTCACTATGCGATGCACGGTCAGGCCTGGTACGCCCGCAAACGCCGTTTCGACGTCCGCGACTTTCTCGGAAGAGGCGGAATACAATCCGCCACGATCGCCCACCTGTCCGCCTGCTTCGGCATAAAAAGGCGTCTGATCAAAGACCAGTTCCGCCTTCACACCCGCGGGTACGTCGTCCACCGGCTGCTTATCGACCAGAAGGCCGATCACCCGTGATTCCGCCTCCAGTTCGCCGTAGCCCAGAAACTTTGTGCGGCCGTACTCCAGAAGCTTCTGATAGGCCGGTACGACCGCGCCCTTTTCGGCGCCTTTCCAACTGGCGCGTGCGCGCTCGCGCTGCCGCTCCATCTCCTGCTCGAAGCCCTCGTGGTCGATGCCGAGTCCGTGCTCGCGAGCCATGTCTTCCTGCTCGTCGAGAGCGAGTCCGAAGGTGTCGTACAGTTTAAACGCAACCGCGCCGGGAAGCGTGTGGCTGGAGAGCGAACGCACCGCTTCGTTGAACTGCTTCTCAGCTTCGAGGAAGGTGCTGGCGTACCGGTGCTCTTCGTCTTTCACTACGCGGGCGACACGTTGCACGCTTTCGAGCATTTCGGGATAGGGCCCCTGCATCAGGTCGGCCACGAAGCCCGTGAGCTTGTAGAGGAATGGCTCCTCCACGCCGATCATGCGCACATTGCGCATAGCGCGGCGCATGATTTTGCGCAGCACGTACCCGCGCCCTTCGTTCGAAGGCAGCACGCCGTCGTGAATCAGGAACGCAGTTGCGCGCGCGTGATCGGCGGCGATGCGCAGTGCGGTCGCGACCCGATCGGGCGAATCGCCGGTTAGGCGCCCGCCGAAGAGATTCTCGGCATAGTCGATGATCGGCCGGATCAGATCGGTATCGTAGTTCGAGAGCTTGCCTTGCAGCACGGCGGCGACGCGCTCCAGCCCCATCCCGGTGTCGATAGAGGGCCGCGGAAGAGGCGTGAGCTTGCCGCTGGAATCGCGGTCGAACTGCATGAATACCAGGTTCCAGATCTCGACGAAGCGGCCGCCGGCATCATCCGGGAACTGCTCGTGCTCCCGGCCGGGTTCCGCGGCTTCCTGACCCAGGTCGTAGTGAATCTCTGAGCAAGGGCCGCACGGACCGGTATCGCCCATCTGCCAGAAGTTGTCCTTCTCATCCAGACGGAAAATACGGCTCTTGGGGACGCCGGCTACCTTCTGCCACAGCTCTTCAGCCTCGTCATCCTCACGGAAAACAGTGACGTAGAGCTTGTCTTTGGGCAAGCCGTAGTCCTTGGTGATGAGGTCCCACGCAAACTCGATGGCTTCCGCCTTGAAGTAATCGCCGAAGGAGAAGTTCCCGAGCATCTCGAAGAAGGTGTGGTGACGGCGCGTGTACCCGACGTTTTCGAGATCGTTGTGTTTGCCGCCGGCACGCACGCACTTCTGGGAACTGGCGGCGCGTGAGTAGTCCCGCTTCTCGAGGCCGAGAAACGTGTCCTTGAACTGGTTCATGCCTGCGTTCGTAAACAGCAGGGTGGGATCGTTCGCGGGAACCAGCGATGAGCTGCGGACTACGCGGTGCCCTCTTTGGGCAAAGAAATCGAGAAAACGCTGTCTAATTTCGTGGCCTGTCACGGGAATTTCCTCTGGGGATGGACTAAATTCAATTGTAGCGCTGAACGATCAACGCACCTGCTGATGTGCCGGTGCCCTTACGAGCCGCGCTCGTAAGGGAAGTGGTCCTGGCTTCGCTGCGCTTACGAGCCGCGCTCGTAAAGGGAAGTGGTCCCGGCTCGGGCTGCGCTTACGAGCCGCGCGCGTTAGCAAGCGACCGTTCGCCCGCGTGCGACTCCCTTACGGCCCCGCTCGCAGCTGCGTTAGCGGATTGCGGCGAGTGCCTGCTCGAAATCGGCCAGCAGGTCGCGCCAGTCTTCGATGCCGGCAGAGACGCGCACGAGGCCATCGGTCACACCGGATTCCGCGAGTTCGGCGGCGCTCATGCCCGAGTGCGTGGTGCTCTTGGGATGGCACGCCAGAGTCTCCACACCGCCGAGAGAGACTGCGTTTTTCGCAATCCGCACGTTGCGCAGAAACTCGAAGGCAGCGTCCTTGCCGCCGCGGAATTCCAGCGAAAAGAGGCCGCCCGGGTAGGCGCACTGCTTTTCGAAGATGCGCTTCTGTTCGGGATTGCGGAACAGCGTGGGGTAGATGACATTGCTCAGGTGCTTGTGGCCGGCCAGGGCTTCAGCCAGGCGTTGCGCATTCTTGCTCTGCCGGTTCATCCGCAGCGCCACGGTAGGTAGACGGCCGTCGAGCATCCAGCACTCGTCAGGCTGCAGGATATTGCCGAACATGCCGCGGCGGCTGCGAATCTTGCGGATCATGTCGGCGTTCTTGGTGATCGCGAATCCACCCAGCAGGTCGCTGAAGCCCGACAGATACTTGGTTGCCGAGTAAAGCACGATGTCCGCGCCGAGCAGGAGCGGATGCTGGAACGCCGGACCCAGGAAAGTGTTGTCCACCATGATCACTGGGCGGTCGGGCCGCCGCAAAGCTGTCTCCGCTGCGCGCTCGATGTCCGTCATGATGAGCGTCGGATTCGCGGGTGTCTCCAGATAGACAATGCAGCAGTTTTTCGCTGATCGGACGGCTTCGTCGATGGCATCCGCGTCTCCGGAGGGTACCGCGACACCATGCACGCCGAGCGGCTCCAGAAACGAGTGAATGAGCCCCGTCGTGCCCCCGTAAAGCGGTGTCGTGTAGACAATCGTGCTGTCGGGCCTGGCAAAGGCGAAGAACGCGGTCATGATTGCCGCCATTCCGGAATTGAAAACGGCGGCGTCGGTGGCGCCGGCCTCCAAGGGCACAATCTGGTCTTCCAGGATTTCCGCGTTCGGATGCGAAAACCGCGAGTAGATCAGGTCCGCGCGCTCTCCGGCAGCTGGTGAAATCTTTCCCGTGGTAATGGCGAAGGCGTGTTCTGCCGCTTCGGGGCTGGCAAATGCGTAGGTGGAGCTCCGGAAAACCGCCGGCCGTGCCGAACCGAACGACAAGCTGGGGTCGAAGCCCCGGGTTAATACCGCTGTGCGCGGGCGCACTCCACTGTGACCTGAATCCGCCATGCAAGAACCTCTAAATCGAGTTTACTCCAACCACAGAATTTATGCACAACGAAACAGTGGTGCCTGCCGTCCCCGGAGCAATCAGTACGCCAGCTATCTTGGTAACTTACGAGCCGCGACCGTAAAGGGAGCGTTGGTAGGGCCGAACCTTCCACGTCATCACACTCACGTGCAATCGCTCGGTATCTTCCACCACCAAAAAGCTACCCGACTTTGCTCTTGCGAGTACGCTTCTTGGGAGACTCTTCCTGCTCCGCGACGGCCTCTTCGGTTTCAGCGGATTCGCCGGTGGGTTCAGCAGCGGTGGCCGCTTGCGCGGGCTTGCGCTTCTCGGCGAGGCTCCGCTTGAGAGCTTCCATGATGTCGATGACTGGCGCGATGTGCTCGCTCGGAGCGGCGACCACCTTCTTGCCTTCGATCTTGTCTTCGATCATCTTCTGCAGATTGGCACGATAAGTATCCTGGTATTTCTGCGGCTCGAACTCGGCCTCCAGCGAAGAGATCAGCATCTTCGCCATTGCGAGTTCCTTGTCTTTGACCAGGCTGGTGTCGGTGCGGAACTCCTCCACCTGACGAATCTCGTCCTGGTAGTACATGGTGTGGGACAGAATGCCCTTGGGCCCCGGCCGCAGGATAATGATGTGCTCGCGATTGTGCATCGCCACCTTCGCCAGCGCGTAATACTTGGATTCGCGAAGCGCCTGGTAGAGCAAGGCGTACGGCTTCTCGCCGCCCTCGTCGGGTGCGACATAGTAGGAGCTTTCGAGGTAGATCGGATCCACCTGCTCGGCAGCTACAAACTCCAGGATTTCCATGACCTTGGCCGTTTTCGGCGCGACCTTCTTGATGTCCTCGTCGTCGATCTCGACGTAGTGATCCTTCTCGTATTCGTATCCCTTCACGAGCTCGCTACGGGGGACCGGTTTGTCCTCTGCCTGACAGTACACCATTTGTTTGATACGGGAATGGTCGGCTTTGTGCAGCAGGTTGAAACTGATGGTTTCGCTGCGTGCGGCGCTAAACAGGCGGACGGGAAACGATACCAGCCCGAAAGTGAGGTGGCCCTTCCAAACACTCGATGCCATAATGGTCTCCTCGGAGATCCTGCGGCTTTCAACATACTACAAAGCCAGAGCCGATGTAAATGGTAGGATGTAAAGGGAGTTATGCCTCTCGAAGAGTACGTTGCCAAACGCAAGTTCGAGAAGACGCCAGAACCTCCGCCCGGCGCCGGCCAGAGCCCCAGCGGGCACTACTTCTGCGTGCAGCGCCACGACGCCACCCGGCTTCACTACGATTTCCGATTGGAGATTGATGGCGTGCTGAAGTCGTGGGCGGTCCCCAAGGGGCCGACGCTCGACCCGGCGCTGCGCCACTTCGCCGCACACGTGGAGGATCACCCCGTGGAGTACGGCTCGTTTGAGGGCAACATTCCGGCTGGCAATTACGGCGCCGGCAGCGTAATGTTGTGGGACCGCGGAACCTTCGATCTACTGGGCGACCTTCCCGGCGAGGCGCAGATTGCGAAAGGCGATCTGAAGTTCCGGCTCCACGGCGAGAAGCTCAAAGGCGACTTCGCGCTCGTCCACATGAAAGGGCGCGGCAAAGGCAACGAGTGGCTCATCATCAAGAAACGCGATGAGTTCGCATCCCCGGGTTGGGATGTGGAAGCTCACGCCTACAGCGTAGTCTCCGGGCGTACACAGACCGAGATCGCGCGCAACTTGCCTGCCCGGCAGGAGAAGGCCCAGACGGCGGGCGCGTCGGATCGAGTCTGGGCGAGTAGCAAGCCCGCCAAACGCGCTGCCAAATCGGGCGCCGCGGAAGTTGCGCAGCCCGCGCCCGCGAAAAAAAAAAGAGCCTAGACCTCTCCTCGTTGAAGGGCGCACGCGCCATTCCGATGCCGGAAGCGATCGAGCCGATGATGGCGTCACTGGTGGCTCATCCGCCTCGAGGTGAAGAGTGGCTCTACGAAGTGAAATGGGATGGGGTTCGAGCCATCGCCTTTGTTCATAACGAAGAGGTGCGGCTGCAATCGCGCACCGGACATCGCTGCGAGCGGCAGTACCCCGAACTGGCGGTAATCCCGCATCAAATCGCGGCCGGACAGGCGATTCTGGATGGCGAGATCGCGGTACTCGACGCCAAGGGTGTCTCGCAGTTCCATCTGATTCAGCCTCGAATCGCGAATACCGACCCCAACAGCATCGCGCACCTGGTCCGCTCCACCCCCGTTGTCTACTTCGTGTTCGATCTGCTGTACCTGGATGGTTACGATCTGCGCGGCGTCGCTCTGGCGAAGCGGCGGGAGTTGCTCTCGGCGGTGGTCGCTCCGGGCGGATCGCTGCGCATCTCGGACGTCTTTCCCGGGGCGGGTGTGGAGTTGCTCGAAGCGGCACGCGAGACCGGGCTCGAAGGGGTCATCGCCAAACACGCGTCGAGCGTGTACGAATCCAGGCGCAGCCGCGATTGGCTGAAGATCAAGATCGTGGGGCAGCAGGAGTTCGTGATCGGCGGCTACACGGAACCACAGGGCGATCGCGATTACTTCGGTGCGCTGGTTCTGGGTCTGTATGACGAAGGCAAGTTGAGATGGGTGGGCAACGTGGGAAGCGGCTTCGATCACAAGTTGCTGGCTAGCGTCCACGCGCGGTTGAAGCCGCTGATTACGGATCGCTGTCCGTTCGCGGTGCGCCCGGTACCGGAGCGCGGAATGACGTGGGTGCGTCCCGAAGTAGTGTGCCAGGTGAAGTATTCCAATTGGACGCAGGATCAGCGCCTGCGTGCGCCAGTGTTTCTCGGCTTGCGTACGGATGTGGGGGCGAAGCAGGCCGTTCTGGAGAAGGCGGAGGAGCCGGAGGAGCTCGAGCACACCGATTCACGGCGGCGCGAAGACGCGGAGGCACCCCCGGAGAAGCGTGTGGAGGAGACGGCGGAACCTCGCACCATAGAGGAGAGGCCGCTGCTGCCGGACGTCAAGGAGTTGACGGTCACCATCGGCGGCCACAATCTCAAGTTCACGAACTTGAAAAAGGTGTATTATCCCGACGAAGGCTACACCAAGCGGGACGTTCTCAACTACTACGCCGGAGTGAGCGACCTGATCCTGCCGCACCTCGTGGACCGGCCTCTCTCCCTCAAGCGCTATCCGGATGGAATCAAGAAGGAGTTCTTCTTCCAAAAGGACACGCCCGAATCGTATCCCGAGTGGCTGCGTACCGAGTTCATCGACTCCGACCATACGCAGAAGCCGATTCGCTACGTATTCGCCGAGGACCGTGCCAGTCTGATGTACCTGGTGAACCTGGGCTGCATCGACCACAATCCGTGGATGAGCCGGGCCCCCACGCTCGACAATCCCGACTTCGTGCTGGTCGATCTCGATCCGCAAGAGTGCGCGTTCGATCTGATCGTGGATGCCGCCCTGATGGTGAAACGGGTGCTCGACCAGATCGGGTTGGCGGGATACCCGAAGACGACGGGCGGCGACGGGCTCCACGTCTACATTCCGCTTGAGCCTGTGTACACATTCGAGGAAGCGCGCATTTTCGCCGAGCTGATTTCCCGAATCGTGATCCACGAGAAGCCCGACATGTTCACCACGCCGCGTTCGGTCTCGAAGCGGCAGAAAAATCGAGTGTATTTCGATTATCTGCAGGTGATGAAGTCGAAGACGATTGCGGCGCCGTATGTGTTGCGGGCCTATCCCGGCGCGCCGGTAGCCACCCCGCTGGAGTGGAGCGAGGTGAAACGCGGCCTGCATCCGAACCAGTTCAATATCACCAATGCGCTCGAGCGATTCCGGGAAAAGGGCGATCTGTTCGCGGGTGTGCTCAAGAAGCCTCAGGACCTGTACGAAGCGCTGGAGAAACTCGAGAAGCTGTTTCGGTAGGCGATTATTCGGGTGTCAGCTTGATGATCACGCCGTCGCCGCGGATCACGAGGTTCGCCGCGGCCTTCTTGGCATCGTCGCCCTTGCGCGCTTCGACGCGGCCGTAGATCACCGCCCAGCGGTCATATTCGGACGAGCCGAAACGGAACTTACCAAGCGGCGTCCGCTTCTGTAATTCGGTCAGTTTCTGTTTGAGAACGACGCCGTCCAGCTCGAAATTCTCGGGAGGTTTCGGCCCGGTTTTGGGATCCTCGACGATCCACAGTTGTAAGGGAACGGTGAGCGCGGGCGTGCAGCTTTGTTCGTCGACCCAACGGCCGGTCTCGC
Organism: Bryobacteraceae bacterium; assembly: GCA_035295745.1. Taxonomy (GTDB): domain Bacteria; phylum Acidobacteriota; class Terriglobia; order Bryobacterales; family Bryobacteraceae; genus JAIQFL01. Next base: position 42,136 of record DATGIL010000092.1, read on the forward strand.
GATAGGAGTAACGCCCCACCACGGCGACCGTCTTGCCCTCGTTGGCGGGAAGATCGCGCAGCACTTCGCAAACACCCAGAGGGGGTAGTGGCTGGTCGGCAGAAAAGGTCGCGGCGCCGCCTAGAATTGCGAGGGCCACGGCTCCTAGAATCGAGCGGAGACCTATTTTTCCCTGAGGCACGGTTTTAATTAAGAATAGACTAGCGCAAGGCGGATTTGGGTTACACGGAAGTTGCATCCCGATCGTGCTTGCCGATCGATCCCGGTCAGTTCCCCATATCGAGAATGACTTTCCACTTACCGTCACGCTGGCGGCGCCAGATGGTGGTGTACTTTCCCGTCTCGGTGACGACCCTACCATCCACCAGCCGTTTGCGCTCGTATGCGCCGTAGGTGTAGCCCAGTTCCCCACTGCGCGCCAATTCCGCTTTCAAAGGAGTCCACTGCAGGGAGTATCCGGGCTGGGCCCAAGCTTCGCGGAACGCGGCGCCGAGTCCCTCTTTACCGTGGATCGGTGCACCGTTCTTGGGCAGGATGGTTCCGTCCTCCGCAAAGAAGGAGAGGAAGCCCTCGGCGCCTCGATCGGCCGTCGCTTTCGCAAAATCCTTGTCCGCCTGGATGAGCGCGTCTTCTTTCGCCGCCAGCAAGAATCCCGCGAAGCAAATCTGTGCGATCCACAAACACACAATCCATCTCTTCATGCGCCCACCTCCTCGGCCCGTTCCGCCGGCCGCACTTCGCGCAGAACTGCGCACCACGCTGGATAGCCGCGAGCCGCGGAATACGGATCTTCTTCCAAGGCGAAGGCCACATCGACGCGGGATCCCGACGGCAGCTCGCCCACTCGAGCCGCAAAATTCCACGCCTTCAATGTGAGCGAGCGGCCGTTCTGCCGAATCCCCACCAAAAGATGTTTGTCCTTCCAGACAGTCGGTGGTCCGGCAATTTCGACGTTGCGTGCCGCGAATACCGGAACCGGATTTCCGTGCCCGAACGGCGCCAGCGAAAACACTTCCTGCGCGCTGGTCTCGTTCAGGTCCCGCAACTCTACAACGGCGTCGATCTCCAGGCGCGGCAGAAAGTCCTCGGGACGCAGACGATCCGCCGCGTATGCGTTGAATCTCGCCCGGAACTCCTCCACACGAGAGGCATCCAACGTCACTCCGGCGGCGTATTTGTGGCCTCCGAACTTCAAGAACAGATCGGACATCGATTCCAGCGCTTCCAGGAGATGAAAGGCCGGAATACTGCGTCCGGATCCCTGTGCGAGTCCATCTTCCGGATTGCGGCTCAACACGAAGACAGGCCTATGGAAGCGTTCCACCAGCCGGCTCGCGACAATCCCCAGCACGCCGCGGTGCCACTCCTCGGCATAATAGACGAGCGCAGCCGCCGTGTCTTCGATGGCCACCCGCTCGCACATATCGCGAATCTCGGCCTCCACCGTCTGCCGTTCGGCATTCTGATCGTGGAGTTGTTTTGCCAGTTCCTTGGCCCGTGACTCGTTGCTCGTGAGGAACATCTCCACGACCGCCCTGGCGGTGTCCATGCGACCCGCCGCATTCATCCGCGGAGCGATCTGAAACGCCACCTGCCGCGCCGTGGGTACATTTTCCGACGTGAAGCCAGCCACCTCCAGGATGGCCCGCAATCCGGGATTACGGACGTCCTTGAGGCCGTCGAGGCCATGCTTCACGAAGATGCGATTTTCGCCCGTAAGCGGCACCACGTCGGCCACTGTCGCGATCGCCACCAGCTTGAGAAGAGATTCCGCAATCTTCCTGGCCCTCGCAGGGGGAAACGAGTCTCCCGACAGGAGCGCCTGCGCCACCTTGAATGCCACGCCCGCGCCGCACAGGTTCTTTTCCGGGTATGAACAGTCGGGACGGTTGGGATTCAATACCGCCAGAGCGGGAGGCAGTTCGGCCTCAGGTAGGTGATGATCGGTAACGATCACGTCGATACCGAGCTCATTCGCGCGCCGCACCACTTCGCAGGCGCGGATTCCGGTGTCGACGCTGATGATCAGCTTGACACCCTGAGCGGCGGCAGCGTCCACTACTTCCGGGCGCATCCCGTACCCGTCCTTGAGGCGATGGGGGATGTGATAGCCGGCGGTCCCTCCCGCAATCTCGATGGCCTTCGTGAGCAGCACCACGGCGGTCGTGCCGTCCACGTCGTAGTCGCCGTAGATCAGGATCTTCTCGCCTGCGCTGATCGCCCGCCGGAGCCGCTCGATGGCGGGCCGCATGTCTTGCAGTGCGAGAGGGTCGTGGAGACTCTCAAAGGAAGGCGTGAGGAATTGCCGGGCGGCGGCGGCGGTAGCGAATCCGCGATGGAGCAGCACGTGCGCGGCGGGCCGGCCGATTCGCAGGGCCAAAGCTAACGCATCGGCCTCGCGCGGATCGAAAACCGGGAGGATCCATTGGGCGCTACTCATGCTGCCACCGTGCCGAAGATCGTTGCCAGGCACGACCGTGAGATGACGGGAAAGAATCGCCCGCCAACGGCCAGCGCTGCGGCCTGCTCTCGTCGCAAAAGTCCCAGACCTGATGAACGCCCGAAAAGTCTCGACACGGCAAACAGGAGTGGTCTTGCGCTGCTTCGCCGCCATGGATTCCCATGAAAGCGCCGGGTTCGCCAGGCAGATCGGCTCGGCCACGGCGACACGCCGCGAACCCCCTACCCCCAACCCCTGCTTTCAAGGGTGTTTGCGCCATGTTGCCGTCAGTTCTTGGAATAGTAGCCGCCCAGGGAATCGTCGTCCATCGAGCCATCGTCTTCCGCCAAACGCGTGGCGATCTCATCTTCGATGCTCTGAAAGTCCTCGTACCAATCCGGCTGTACCTCGTATATATACAGACGAGACTGGTAGTCAAAGGCAATTTCCAGACTGCAGGTCACGCCCGTGAAGATGCGCAGATCCCTTAGACGCGACTCGTATTCGCGCTTTTCGTCGCGAGTCAGCTCACAGTCGTCGAGTTGCGTCAAGAGCTCGTCGACGTCGCTCACTTCGAACTCTTGCGCTGCGAAAAGAATCAGTTTGACGCCGCTCTGCCGCGCTACCTCCAGGAACATCTGGTAGTCGGGGAACCGCTCGGTGTCCCACAGTACCATCGGCAGGCCATTGAGGCCGCCCGGAGTGCTGTGAAACACGGCGAATCCTGAGGCGCTCAAATACTCCAGGATCTCTTGTTTGAGTGTGTCTAGATTTAAGTCCACGTTACCGCCTCAGCCCTAAGCTAGCACCAGAATATCAGAGGGTCCAGCCAGGTCTCGGGCAGAAGGTGTGACGATCGTCTTCGGCCCGATATAGATCCTTCGCTTTTCGCGAATCGCCATTCGCACATCCGCTTCACAAACGAAGTCGACCACCGGACGTGGCGGTTCAGGTTTGGGCGATTCGGCAGGCCCCACGGGGCACTGCGGAGTCAGTCAGCTAAATCCCTGCGAACCACCACCGCGACGCGACAGAAACCGGTCCACCACTTCGGCCGCTACGTTCCCGAGCACGGATTGCGTGGGTTTGGGAGCTTCTGCTGGCTTGGGCGAATCGCACGAACAGGAATGCGTGGACGCGGGCACTGCTACTGCGATTCCGCGCGACGCCAGATATCGCTCCACTGCCGCCACGATCGCGCCACGATCGACGGGGCCAACCACTCCCGGGCCGGGACCCGTCGGCGCCGCGTTGTAGTCGAGCGGCATTTCGAAGGCTTCTTCCGGCTTCCTGACCACGTAGGCCAGCCTCTTGATGTTGTACAGGTGCTGCGGGCCCACATTGTCTGACGTGATGTTTCCGGCGACCGCTCCACATCCGAGCGTCATTGAGGGAAATACGTTGGTCGTGATTCCCGTCGAGCCCTGCGGAGCCGGAGTGTTGACCAGAATGCGATTCGCGGGCATTCGCAAGGCATACTCGCGTGTGCGTGCGTCGTTCTTCGAGTAGATGGCCGCGGTGTGTCCTGCCCCTCCGAATTTCAGCAGCGCAAAGCAGGTATCCATGGCTGCCTGGAAATCGGAAACGAAGTAGAGCGAAAGCACCGGCGAGAGCTTCTCGGCCGAGAGTGGGTGCTGCTTGCCGACGCCGCCCACTTCCGCGCAAATAATTGAAGTGTCGGCAGGAACCTCGAAGCCTGCCATCTTCGCGATTTTAGCCGGCGCTTGTCCCACACACTGCGGGTTCACCGTCCAGTTCGGCATGATCAGCAATTTGCCGAGCGCGTCCTTCTGCGTCTCATTCGCGATGTATGCCTTCTGCGCTTTGAGCAGGCTGACGATCCGCTCCCGCATCGGCGCTTCGGCGACGATCGCCTGTTCACTGGAGCAGACAGTGCCGTAATCGAACGACTTGCCGGTCACAATCTTGGCGATGGCATCTTCAAGATCGGCAGAGGTGTCGACCAGCACGGGAACGTTGCCGGGGCCCACACCGAAAGCCGGCTTGCCGCTCGAATAGGCCGCCTTCACGATGCCATGTCCGCCGGTAGAGAGAATCACGCCGGTTCGCTCGTGGTGCATCAGGGCATTGGTGCCTTCCATGGTGGCGATGTCCACGCATTGGATCAAGCCCTCCGGCGCGCCGGCTTCGATCGCGGCTTGCGACAGGATCGCGGCGGTCTCGCAGGTGCATTTGTGCGCGCGTGGATGCGGGCTGATCACGATGGCATTGCCGGCCTTGAGCGAGACCAGGGTCTTATAGATGGCCGTCGAGGTCGGATTGGTAGTTGGCAAAATGGCCGCCACCACGCCCACGGGCACGGCAATCTCCACGATTTTTTCTTCGGGAACTTCGCGAATGATGCCGATGGTCTTCATGCCGCGCATGCGGCGGGGAAGCCAGTCGCAACACAGCAGGTTCTTGATGTACTTATCTTTGGCGTTGCCGTAGCCGGTCTCTTCGACGGCGAAGTCCGCCAAACGCCGCGCATTGGCACGCGCCGCCGCTGCCATGCGCTCAATGATGGAATCGACCTGCTCTTGTGTGAACTTGCGGTAAGTTTGCCAGGCGGTATAGGCCTTTTCGACCTTGGTGCGGACTTCCTGGACCGAGAGCAGGTCTTTATCGGCGAGCATCGGCCGTTTACTTCTTCAGGCCGCCAGTGGGGAGGACCTTTTCCACCTCCTCATGCGGCCGGGGAATTACATGGACGGAGACGAGTTCTCCCACGCGGCGAGCCGCGGCCGCACCCGCGTCCGTCGCGGCCTTGACCGCGCCGACGTCGCCGCGGACCATCACGCAGACCAATCCGGCGCCGACAAATTCCTTGCCGGTCAACACCACATTGGCGGTTTTGACCATGGCATCGGCGGCCTCGATTGCGCCCACCAAACCCTTCGTTTCAATCAGGCCTAGGGCCTCCATTCGTCCTCCAGTCAGGGTGAAAGTCCTACCGTATCACAATTCACGCGGTGATTGCCTCACCAGAGAAGGTCGGGGCGCAAACACTTTGTTTGCCGCGTCGAGACTCATCTCGACGCTTTTCGTGCGTCCACCAAATCTGCCAGCAGGAGTTCCCTGCGCTGCGCAGCCTGTATCCCTCATCCTTCGACGTCAGGCTTGCCCTCGGCGTGTTGCCGCCGGGCATCCCGGAGGCGATCCAGCAAAAGCGCCGGCAAGCTTGCCTCGATTTCGGATGAAATCAGGCCCACATCGTCCAGAATCTCTAAATGGACCACATCCTTCGGGCGAAACGAATTCAGCTTCATCTGGATCAGGTCCTGCAAGGGAGCGACCGGGATCGTGATGCCAAACAGTTCTTTCGTTTCGGGCCGCAACGGCGGATGCGGCAACGGTTGAGTCGACTTCGATTTTTCCCCGACGAAAAGCAGATGAATCCCTTCCCCAAGGCCTTCACCAGGACGCATCAAGGCATACCCGCCCATGATCTTCTTGGCTTCATACCCAATGGATTTCACAGCTTCCGTAATTCTGGATAGGTCGTTCCGATCCGCCAGGAGATCCACATCACGGGTGAGAAAAGTCTCGCTTCGGTGTGACCGCGCGATATGGGCGTTGACAGCCATGCCGCCCACCACCTCGAATTCCACACCGGCCTCGCGTAAAGCCTTCGCGATTATCTCTAGCTTATTGATGAGGGCGAACATGCCCGCTTCAAAGACGATGTTGACTCCACCATGCGCGACATTTTCGGATAGAAACTGTTCGAACGTCCTCATCTAGCCTTGCGATCTTCGCCCTTCACCCATAGTTTACAACCCGATGTTCCTTGTCCCGCCGCCTCTATGTGATAGCATCTAACCAATCCAACCGAGGAGGGACTCGTGACATTACCACGCTCGTTTACCAGACTGGCTGCCGGCATGTGCTGCGCGGCCGCACTAGCTTTCGGCGCCAGCACTGTCGCTATGACGGCCGGCAAAGCTCAACTCAAGTCCGCCGGACCCCTGGCCTTCGGGCCTGACGGTATCCTGTTTGTCGGTGATTCCGTCGGAGCCGCGATCGTCGCGCTTGACGTGAATGATCACACCGCAGCAAAGTCGGGCGGAACCGTCGAAATCAAAGGCATCAACGAGAAGATCGCCGCGATGCTCGGCACTGCCGCTGACCAGATCACTATCCAGGACGTAGTAGTCAATCCGATCTCGAAGAACGTCTACCTCTCCGTTTCGCGTGGCCGCGGTCCCGACGCCGTTCCCGTAATTCTGCGCGTCGATTCTGCCGCCAAGATTTCCGAAGTCTCACTCGATAACATCAGGCATTCGTCCGTCGGCCTCCCCGACCCACCCACGATCGCCAGCGACAATCCGCGCGCGCAGCAGCAGCGGATGGAGGTGATCACCTCTGTGAAGTATGTGGACGGAAAGGTGTTCGTGGCCGGACTCTCCAACGAGGAGTTCTCATCGAGCTTGCGCTCTATCCCCTTCCCATTCACCGAAGCCAGCAAAGCGGCAGGAATCGAGATCTGGCACGGATCGCACGGCAGATTCGAAACCAATGCCCCGGTGCGTACCTTCGTTCCCTACGAGATCGACCACAAGGCCAGCATCCTGGCCGCGTACACTTGCACGCCGCTGGTGAAAATTCCGGTATCCGAACTCAAGCCCGGCAGCAAAGTGAAAGGCACGACCATTGCGGAACTCGGCGCCGGCAATCGGCCGCTCGACATGATCGTCTACGATAAGGGCGGGAAGCACTTCATCCTGATGGCCAACAGCGCTCGCGGGGTGATGAAGCTGTCTGCCGATAACCTCGATACCTTCCAGCCCATCACAAAGCAAACCGAGCCCGCTGGCGTTCCGTACGAGACCATTGCCGATCTCAAGGGCGTGCAGCAGCTCGACAAGTTCGACGACGGGAGTGCGCTGGTGCTGATGAACAGCGGCAGCTCCCTCGACCTGCGCACGGTGCCGCTACCCTAAGCCGTCACCAATCTGCCGTGCTTCGAAATCGTGACTGTTGGCGACTGACGGGGCTGTTCAGCCTGGCCCTTTTTCTGGCGCCGATCGCCCTCGCTCAGACTCCGGTCATCGTGATGGAGTCGGGCGCCTTCCGGGTCACCGGATGGCGGGCGGCGGCGCCTCCTCTCAATGGTTGGTCCACTGTACTCTCTGTCTATGCAGGCGAAGGTGATGTGCCGCCCGTGCTCGGCAGTTACTCGGTGGTGGACGGATGCCTCGTCTTTGCTCCGCGATTTCCCATTGCACCTGGTATGCACGTGAGGGCTGTTTTCCAGGCTCCGAACGGCGTTCCCGTCGAAGCGGCATTCGACCTTCCGAAACAGGAGACTCCAGCGCCGGCAACCCGCGTGGCGCACGTCTACCCATCCACGGGGATCCTGCCCGAGAATCAGCTCAAGTTCTACCTCTACTTTTCCGCTCCCATGCAGAAAGGACAAGCCTGGCAGCGGATTCATCTTTTGGATGCAGATGGCAACCGCGTGGCTCTGCCGTTCCTGGAACTCGACGAAGAGCTTTGGGACCGCGACAACACTCGCCTTACGGTGTTGTTCGACCCCGGCCGCATCAAGCGCGGGCTGGTGCCTTTGAAAGAAGACGGGCCGTCGATTGTCGCGGGCAAGCATTACACCCTGGTGATCGATCGAGACTGGCCGGACAGCCGCGGTGCGGCACTCGTGGAAGAGTTCCGCAAAGAGTTTCGTGTCGGGCCGGCCGATCGAACCCCACCGAACCCCGCAAAGTGGCACGTCCTCACACCGCATCCTGACACCACCGAGGCATTGGTGCTCGATTTTGCCAAGCCGATGGATTACGCCCTCCTGCAACATCTGCTGGAAGTCACCGGACCGGGCGGCCGCATCGCTGGCACTGTCGCGGTGGTGAAGGACGAGACCGAGTGGCGCTTCACCCCGCAACAGCCGTGGAAGATCGGCGATTATCAATTGGTGATTCAAACCGCTCTCGAAGACCTTGCCGGCAACCATGTGGGCCGCGCCTTCGACGTCGACGTGTTCGATCACGTCACGCAGAAGATCTCGAAAGAAACCACTTCTTTACCGTTTCGGATTCGTCGTCAGTAGCGTGTACAAGACCCAGCCAGTTGTCGAAATGTGTTCAGCGTAGCTCTGCTGGCCCGATGGACGTGTTGTCTCCATCCAACCGCCCGCAGGCAACTGGCGCGACAGCAGAAACTCACGTCCGCGTGCTGCCGCCGTGGCCGTAATGCCTGGCGCATCCACGGCGTGCAATGCCAGAAGCACGATGGCGGTATCGAAGTCCTCCGCCGGCATGTGGATTTGCGGCCCCCAGCCGCCATCGCTGGTCTGCGCTTTCAGCACCAGGTCGAGGCACTTTGCCCGAATGGTGGCAGATTTCGGCATGGCAAGCAGTGTCGCCGCCGCGTCCAGGACATTGGCCGGGGTGCTGGCTTCGAACCACCGATCGGCGCGCACGATCGCCTGACGAAATCGCGAGGCATCGGCCGCTTCCAATGTCTGTCGTGCGAGGTAGGTGGCCAATGCGATGCCGTAAGTAGCTGGTGCGCCGGGCATGCCGCCGGTATCGACGCGCCAGGATCCGTCAGGATCCTGGAAATCCAGAAGAGCTTGCGCGGCGGCTGAGAGCGCGCCGCGGTCTGGAAGTTGCGCCTCCGCCAGAGTTGCGGCGAATTGAACGTGCGCCAGTTTCGGACTGCTGAATCCCGGGGTGCCTTGATGATCGTCCCAGTGTGCCGGCATAAGGAGCCAGGCAGTGGTGTCAGCGAGAGCTTCTGAAGAAATTGCATAGCCGCGATGAGAGGCCAGGAAAAGCGCCCGGGCGGCGTCACCGTTATTGTGGCAGGAATAGCAGTGATTCTCACGGTGCCAGCGGGGAACTTCCACGGACAAGTAATCGATGGCTCGTTGTTCCGGCGAGGCTGCAGCGAGAAAAAAGAGTGGAAGCGCCCACCACACCGTTCAATCGTAACTTACTGGTGACCGGTCCCTCGACACCTTTGCCGAGTAAGCCGCCGGCGCGCGATCCTGCGTTACTCGTTTGCATTTACCATTCGGGCCGTGAGCTACTCGATTAAGCTTTAGTTTTCCTAAATCGTCGCTTCACGAATTCCGCCTTGACCCGCACCGCGCAGAATACATACAGTGGACTTCAAAGGGAGGCAAGGACTTCACCGGGCACTCGTGCCGCTGACCTCGATGCCGCCGTTTGTTTATCTCTGCCGCCGGGCCCTAAGCTTGCGGCATCTGGAGTGAATCGTGAGTGCTCAAAAAGATGGCATCGTACTGGAGAAATTCTCGCTTGGTGTAGGCGACCGGTTCGCCCACCAGGCTAAGGCGCAGTTGGCGGCCTGTGCCCGCGCCGCGGAGAAGGGCGTAGTGGTGGTTCCTGTATGGAACAAGTCCAACCGGGAACATAAGATCGTCGGCTCGGAACCTTGCAGCACCCGATCCGCGGCAGATGCCGCCGTGCGCGCGCTGGGTTGGAAAGACTCCTACTATGTGGATGCCGACCACATCAATTTAGACACCGTGGAGCGGTTCCTCTCCGCCTCCGATTTCTTCACCCTCGATGTGGCGCACGCCATCGGGCATCCTCCCGCGGCGGGGGCTGCCGAGAGCTTCGTGCGGCGTCATCCCGAACTGGTGGGGCGGATCGATATTGCCGGCATCCCGGAGCCTCTGGAAGTCTCGGCAGAGCAGACGTGCGCGGCGGCGCACAAGTACCTGTTCGCGGTGAGCGAGGCAGGCCGCATCTACCGGCACATCGCCGAGCGCAAGCAGGCGGGGAGCTTCATCACCGAGGTCTCGATGGACGAGACCGATTCGCCGCAGACACCGTCGGAGCTTCTCCTGATCCTGGTGGCGATTGCGGACGAAGGCATTCCGATCCAGACCATCGCACCGAAATTCACCGGCCGCTTTAACAAGGGCGTCGACTATGTGGGCGACGTTGAGCAGTTCGAAAAGGAGTTCGCCAGCGACCTCGCCGTGATCGCGCATGCGATTGCGAAGTATGGTTTGCCCGCCAATCTGAAACTGAGCGTGCATTCGGGCAGCGACAAGTTTTCGATCTATGAGCCGATTCGCCGCTCGCTGCGCAGATTCAACGCCGGAGTGCATGTGAAGACTGCCGGCACCACGTGGCTGGAGGAGTTGATCGGACTCTCGGAAGCCGGTCCCGAGGGCTTGGCGATGGCGAAGGAAGTCTATGCCAGCGCGCTCGATCACCTCGACGACTTGTGTGCTCCTTATGCCGCGGTGATCGATATCGATCCCGCGAAACTACCCTCTGCGAAGGAGGTGCAGGGCTGGACTGCGGAACAGTACTCCGGGGCGCTGCGTCACGATCAGAAGAATCCGCTCTTCAACCCGCACCTGCGCCAGTTGCTGCATGTGGGCTACAAGATCGCAGCCAGCATGGGGCAGCGATACACCGATATGCTGGAAGCCTGTGAAGAATCGATTTCCCGCAATGTGACGGGAAATCTGTATGATCGGCACATCGAACCGCTTTTCCTGCGGGGTTAGCCGCCAGCAGACTCCGCGGTTCGCGGCCGCTTCAAAGGTAGGTCTATGAACTCCGTCGCCGTCCGAATCGCCTTACTGGGTGGGGCCGCTGTGTTTGCGGCTCCCCTGACTCCACAGAATTCCGCGACTCCTCCCAAAACATGGATCGACCCGGACACCGGGCATCGGATCGTCCGGTTAACCGACGAGCCGGGAAGCGCCAGCCTCTACTTCAACCAGAACGGGTACACCGCGGATGGCAAGGAGATGGTCTACACCACGCCCGACGGCATCTCGGTCTTGAATCTCCAGACCCATGAGGCCAGGCAAGTGGTGAAAGGTCGCGTGCGCATCATCGTCACCGGTCACAAGACGCAGAGTGTCTACTATCTGCGAGGCGATCGCGTGTTCTCGACAGACGTCGATGCCGGAACGACGCGCGAGATCGCGAAACTGCCGCCGCAGGGTACGGTCGCCACCGTGAATGCCAACGAGACCCTCCTGGCGGGCACTTATACCGAGGGCAACACCCAGTCTCCTTACGCGGGAGGCGGGCAGCAGCCGCAAGCGCTGATCCAGCCGCAGAACAAGGGGCAGATGATGGAGGAGCGGCTGGCGGCGCACATTCCCATGGGCCTTTTCACGGTGAACGTGAAGACCGGCGAGGTGAAGACGATTCACAAGAGCACCGACTGGCTGAATCATCTGGAGTTCTCGCCCACCGATCCGACGCTGCTGATGTTCTGCCACGAAGGCCCCTGGCACAAAGTGGAGCGCATCTGGACGATGCGGGCGGATGGCAGCCAGATCACCAAGGTGCACACGCGGACAATGGAGATGGAGATTTTCGGGCACGAGTTCTGGAGCGCCGACGGCAAGGTGATCTGGTACGACCTGCAGACTCCGCGCGGGGAGGTCTTCTGGCTGGCGGGGTACAACGTGGAAACCGGCGAGCGGACGTGGTATCACTTGCAGCGCGACGAGTGGTCGATTCACTTCAATGTGACCCGCGACGGCACCCTCTTCTGCGGCGATGGCGGCGATCCCGGCCAGGTGGCGCATGCCCGCGACGGTCAGTGGATTTATCTGTTCCGTCCCGAACTGGTGCAGAATCGCGGTGTGGAAGACAAGAGCTTCGTGCGTCCGGGCGTGCTGCACGCGGAGCGATTGGTGAATATGGCGAAGCATCAATACCACCTGGAGCCGAACGTGAGTTTCACGCCGGACCAGAAGTGGGTGGTGTTCCGGTCGAACATGCTGGGCCCCACCTACGCGTTCGCGGTGGAAGTGGCCAAGGCGAAGTAAGCCGTGGCGCAGAGACTCTTCTCTGCCGCGTCCCGACTCATCGGGACGCCTTGTCCGGCTCATCTAATCAGGGCCCACACCCCGCAGCAACGAACCGCGGCCCCCAACCCCTGCTTTCACCGTATTACTGTGCAAAACGCCGCCGTTTTTCCGCCGCGGTTCGCGCCAGAACGGACCGAAGCGCTTTGAATCCCCCTAGACTTTGGTTTCAGCGAACGATCCTGGGAGATGCCATCTACAAGCCGCGTTTTACATTGCAAAACGCCGAGATCCTGCCCGGAATCATTTGACTCCCGATTGCGCGGGCACACAGTATGGAGGGAAATGCAGAAATCGGCCGCGTTGACCCTCTTCCTGCTTTTCGCTGCCGCCTCACACGCGCAGAAGTTCGATTTCGGAGGCGGCCCCGCATTGCCTGGGAGCATCAAAGTTTCGCCCGGCGCCCCCTACTCCGACGCGTCGGGATACGGATTCGAGTCCGCCACCGATCGCCCGCCATTCTATTTTTCGGTGAAGGTGCCCGCCGAGGGCAACTATCGCGTGACCGTGACCCTCGGAGATCGGGCGCGCGACTCCGTCACCACCGTGAAGGCGGAACTACGGCGCCTCATGTTGGAACGTGTCCGCACCAGGGCGGGGCAGTTCGAAACGCGCACTTTCATCGTCAACACGCGCACTCCGGGAATCCCCGGCGGCGGCGAGGTTCGGCTTAAAGATCGCGAGAAGACCTCGGAAGCGTGGGCTTGGGACGATAAGCTCACCCTCGAATTCACGGACGAACACCCCGCCGTCCGCGCCCTGGTGATCGAGAAGGCCGAGCCGATGCCGACCCTTTACATCGCTGGTGATTCCACGTCGACCGATCAGCCGCTGGAGCCCTTCAACAGTTGGGGACAGATGCTGACGCGATTCTTCCGGCCCGAGATCGCGATTGCGAATCACGGTGAGTCGGGCGAGTCGCTGCGAGGATTCCTTGGCGAGCGCCGGTGGGAGAAATTGATGAGCGTGGTTCGTCCCGGTGACTACGTCTTCATTCAGATGGGCCACAACGACCAGAAGGAGAAGGGCGAAGGCGTAGGCGCCTTCACCACATACAAAGCGGACCTCAAGCGCTTCATCGCGGACGCGCGGCAGCAGGGCGCCACTCCGGTGGTGATCACGCCGGTAAATCGTATGAGCTTCGCGGAGGGAAGCGGCACGATCGTCAACAGCCTGGGCGATTATCCCGACGCGGTGCGCCAGGCGGCGCGCGAAGAGAACGTGGACCTGATCGATCTGAACGCGATGAGCAAGCCATTCTATGAGGCGCTCGGCCCGGAGCGGGCACACGTCGCATTTGCCGGGAGCGATAAAACGCACCATTCCAATTACGGCAGCTACGAGTTGGCAAAATGTATCGTGGAAGGGATCAAGCAGAATCGTATGCCGATCGCGAAATATCTTGTAGACCTGCCCAGGTTCGATCCGGCCCATCCGGATCCTTTTGAGAAGTTCGATGTGCCGGCGGAACCCAACGGGCCGGCGGTGAAACCTTATGGGAACTAGACGCGCTGGACTTAGATACGCAATGCCGCTCGCGGCGCTCTTCCTCTTGGCCGGAGTCGCCGCGGCGTCGCCGGCCATCTGGGTGATCGGCGACTCGACTGCCAACAACCAGAATCATCGCGGATGGGCCGACCCGTTCGCCTCCTATTTCGACCCTGCCAAAGCCACGGTCATCAACCGCGCGCGTGCGGGACGCAGCAGCCGGACCTTCGTTACCGAGGGGCTGTGGGAGAACGTCCGCAGCGAATTGAAGCCGGGCGACTTCGTGCTGATCCAGTTCGGACACAATGACGGCGGACCTCCCGACCAGGATCGCGCCCGCGGCTCACTGCCGGGGCTGGGTGATGAGGCGAAGGAATTCACACTGCCGAACGGTACCCGCGAGACGGTTCGCACCTTTGGATTCTACATGCGCAAGTTCATTGCGGAAACCAAGGCGGCGGGCGCCACTCCCATCGTGCTTGGGCTGACCGTCCGCAACATCTGGAAGGACGGCCAGGTGGAGCGCGGGCCGGGTCAATACAGCGCATGGTCCGCCGAAATTGCCAAAACCGAGGGCGTGCCATTTGCCGACGTCACGAATGCCATCGCAGACCGCTACGAGACGATGGGCGAGCAGAACGTGAAGGCGCTGTTCCCTGAGGACCACACACACACCAGCCCTGAAGGCGCCGACATCGACGCGTCGCTGGTCGTGGCCGCTCTGAAAGGGATCCGGGGATCGCCGTTCGCGGCTCTTCTATCGGCGAAGGGGCAGGAGGTGCAGGCGTACCAGGCGCTCAATCTGCCCGTGCCTGCCAACCCGGCGCTGCCCACTCTGTTCCTCATCGGCGATTCCACCGTGCGCAACGGCCGCGGCGATGGAGCCAACGGGCAATGGGGATGGGGCGAGCCGCTCGTCAATCACTTCGATACCTCCAGGATCAATGTGGTAAATCGTGCCGTGGGCGGTTTGAGCAGCCGCACCTACCTGACGCTCGGGCACTGGGATCGCGTCCTCGCCATGCTGAAGCCGGGCGATTTCGTCATCATGCAATTCGGCCACAACGACAACGGCCCACTCGACGATACGGCACGGGCCCGCGGCACATTGAAAGGCACGAGCGGCGAAACGCGCGAGATCGACAATCCCATCACGAAAAAGCACGAGGTGGTTCACACGTATGGCTGGTATCTGAAGAAGTTCATCGCCGACGCGCGGGCGAAGGGCGCCACCCCGATCGTCTGCTCGCTGATCCCGCGCAAGATCTGGAAGGACGGCGAGATTACGCGCGATACGGCGAGTTATGCGGGATGGGCCGCGGAGGTGGCGCGATCGGAGGGCGTCGCGTTTGTCGACCTGAACGAGAGGATTGCACGGAGGTACGATGAGCTTGGTCCCGAAAAGGTCGAGCCGCTCTTCGGCGATGAACACACGCATACCAGCCGCGCCGGAGCCGAGCTGAACGCCGAAATCGTAATCGCGGGACTGCGGGCAATTCCAGGAAATCCGCTCGGCAAGTACATTTTGGAGAAGGCACGTTGAGATGACGCCCGTCCCACATCGCACGTTGTACACGGGAGCGCGCATGCCGGCGATTGGCCTGGGAACCTTCGGCTCCGACAGTGTTTCGGAGGTGGAAATCGCGGAGGCGGTGAAGGGCGCGGCCGCCGTGGGGTACCGGCATTTCGATTGCGCCTCGGTGTACGGAAATGAGGCGGCGATCGGCTGCGCGCTGAGCGAAATCATGGCTGGCGGAGTGGCGCGCGAGGATCTCTGGATCACCTCCAAGCTCTGGAACGACAAGCACGGCGAGCGGGATGTGATCCCTTCATGCCGGCAATCGCTGGCAGATCTGCAGTTGGACTTCCTCGATATGTACCTGGTGCATTGGCCGTTTCCGAATTTTCATCCGCCGCACTGCGACGTCGATTCGCGCAGCCCGAATGCGCGGCCATACGTCCACGAGGACTTTATGCGCACCTGGCGCAAGATGGAAGAACTGGTAGAACTGGGGCTCACGCGGCATATCGGCACGTCGAACATGACGGTGCCGAAGCTGCGGTTGCTGCTGCGCGATGCCAGGATCAAGCCGGCTGTGAACGAGATGGAACTGCATCCGCACTTCCAGCAGCCCGAGCTGTTTGAATATGTCAGAGCCCAAGGAATCGAGCCGATCGGATACTGTCCCGTGGGGTCGCCGGGCCGGCCCGAGCGCGATCGCACGCCGGACGACACGGTGGATATCGAGGATCCGGTGATCGCGCGAATCGCGGCGGCTCATGGCGTGCATCCCGCGGTGGTGTGCGTGAAGTGGGCGGTCCAGCGAGGGCAGACGCCGATTCCGTTTTCCGTCCATCACTATCGCGCCAATCTCGAGGGAGTACTCGGTGCTCCGCTAACGGGCGAGGAGATGCGGGAGATCGCGGGAATCGATCGCAATTGCCGTCTCATCAAGGGGCAAGTCTTTCTGTGGCGGCAGGAGCAGAGTTGGGAGGATCTGTGGGATTTGAATGGAGTGATCGCATCATGAACGGAGTGATCGCGCGATGATCGGCGCCTACCTGCCGGGAAACAGCACCGTGGAACTTCGTGAAGTATCGGTCCCTGAGCCCGGCCACGGCGAAGTTCTGCTGCGCATGAAGGCGTCGACCATCTGCGGCTCCGACATCCGCTGCATCTATCACGAACATCTCGGCAAGGGGCCGGAAGGCTATCAGGGCGTGATCGCGGGCCATGAGCCTTGTGGCCAGATCGTGAAGGCGGGTCCGGGTCTGCGCCGCTTCGGCGTGGGCGACCGCGTGATTGTCTACCACATCTCGGGATGCGGACTGTGTAACGACTGCCGCCGCGGCTACATGATCTCGTGTACCAGCGAGAAGTACCGGCGTGCTTATGGCTGGCAGCGCGATGGAGGCATGTCCCCATTTCTGCTGGCTGAGGAGAAGGACCTGATTCATCTTCCCGATGAGCTCTCGTACGCCGATGGTGCGCAGGTGGCATGCGGCTTCGGAACGGTGTACGAAGGTCTGCAGAAGGTGGGCATCAGTGGGAACGACGCCGTATTGATTACGGGACTGGGACCCGTTGGATTGGCCACGGCGGCGTTGTGCCGCAAGCTGGGTGCGGCGAAGATCATCGGGATCGATGTCATCGAAGAGCGGACGAAGCTGGCCCGCGAGCTCGGGATCTGCGATGAGGTGTTGACGAGCGGTCCCGACAATGTCGCGGACGTGCGCCGGTTGACCGGCGGTTACGGTGTGGAGCGCGCGGTGGACTGCTCGGCGAACGAGAAGGCGCGGGCCACGGCGGTACGGGCCACCAGGAAATGGGGCCGGATTGTCTTTCTGGGCGAAGGCGGACGGGTGGACCTGAATCCATCGCCCGACATGATTCACGATCAGAAGACGGTTTTCGGGTCGTGGGTGACGTCGACCTGGCTGATGGAGGAGTTGGTGGAGCGGCTGGTGCGTTGGAATCTGCACCCGGCCGATCTGGTGACGCACCGCTTTGCACTGGAGAAGGCCGGGGATGCGTACGCTCTGATGGCGTCGGGAAGATGCGGAAAAGTAGCGGTGTGTTTCGATGAAGAACTCTAAAGGTCTCCGTCTCCCCTGGCCGCCGCCCGAGGATGTGGCGCAAACACTCCTGTTTGCCGTCTCGACACTCATGTCGAGACTTTTCGAAGCTTCCTCCGAACTCGGGTTTGA
>DATGIL010000093.1:0-80595 GCA_035295745.1 Bryobacteraceae bacterium
ATCCTCATTTTCGCTCCGGTTTACTCAGAGTTCTGACGAGTTCTTACCTTACTGCATCCAACCAGATTGTCAATGATCTGCGCAGTCCTCCCCGGCATCATTCTCATACCGGAAATTTCTGCAGGCCTCGAAACTTGCTCCGGCGATTTTCGCCCACGAATCTTTTACAAGCATTCAGGCGAGCCGGAAAGATTTCGATGATTGCGACCAGAACTTCGGTCTTGCTATCGGCTGACTTCAATTAGCTTAACAAAGCGATGACTCGTTGGCAAGCTTTGCAACCGAAAAAGATCCGTGAACCGGCACCAGCTACGAGGCAGAACTTCCTACCTCTCCTGTGTAGATGCTCCGGATACGCGCCTGGTTTCATCCGCGATTCCATCCCCATGCAGATACAGCGTTCGCGTCGGAAAAGGCATCTGAATTCCCTCCGCGCGGAAGCGCCGCAGAATGCGCTTCCGCAGTTCGTGCCGCACTCCATATTGCTGCGCAAATTCGGCCACTTGAAAGCCCACCGAGAAAGAGATCCCGGAGTCGCCAAATCCCGGATCGAGCGTCACCCCCGGCGCCGGCTCCCCTAACAGTCCTGGAATCTCGCCAACACCCTTCTTCACGATCTCGAGCAGCATCTGCTCGATCCGTTCCTCGTCGGAATCATAGCTCACGCTCACCTGCAAGCTGGCGCTCATGCGCTTTTCCGGCAGATAGTAGTTCGTCACGATCGCCTGCGCCAGCTTGGCGTTCGGGATGATCACCATGTTGTTGCCAAGCCCGCGAATCGTAGTGCTCCGCCACGTGATGTCGCCGACGTATCCCTCTTCGCCCGTGTTCAGCTTGATGTAATCGCCCAGCCGGATCTGCCGCGCCACCGCGATATAAAACCCCGCAAAGAGATTCGACAGCGTGTCCTGCATCGCCAGCGCCACGGCCAAACCGCCCACACCCAACGCCGTCAGCATGGGCGTGATTTCGAGCCCGAGTGCTTTGAGCAGCAGCACGATGCCGATCAGCACCACGGTGAGCTGCGCCAGATTCTCGGTCAGCGTCGTGACCGGCAACGCTCCCGGCACCTGGTCGCCGTATAGCCGCACCACGCTGCCCGCCACCCTCACGAACATGATCGTGAACGAAACGATCCACAACACCAGCAACACGCGCGAGCCATAATCCGTAATCCGGACGGGCAACTCCGAAACTTGCAAGGCGAGATGGACAGCCAAAATCAGCGTCCAGATCAGGATCGGGCCACGCAGCGATTCCGTCAGGATCAATCCCGCGCGGCTCTTCGTGCGCGCCGTCCAGGATCGCAGGGCCCGCATCACCAAGCGGCGAACGACCCACCCGACACCCAGAATGGCCAGGAAAATCAGGCTCGGCCATACCAGTTCCATCGGGTTCTCCAGCACTATGCGCCGGATCGTTTGCATTTCCAAATCTCCTCCATCAGGTTCGCACAACCATGCCTTGTTGATTTGGCCTTAGGCCTATTATTTCGCTATCTTTGAATTGCACATGTCGCGAATGATTGAGGAAATCCGCCAGCAGCCGGCGGCACTCGAGCACACCCTGGCCAGCGAGCGGAAGCGCATCGAGAACTTCAAGAATCAACTGGAGAAGCGGCGCCCTCGCCTGATCGTACTGGTGGCGCGCGGCACCTCCGACAACGCCGCGCTCTTCGGCCGCTATCTGCTCGAGATCACCACCGGGATTCCGGTTTCGCTCTGCGCGCCATCCATCTCCACCGTCTACGAAGCGCAGATCGATTATCGCGAAGCCCTGGTCGTAGCGATTTCCCAATCGGGCGAGTCCACCGACACCAACCTCGTCCTCGAACGCGCGCGCCAGCAGGGCGCGCTCACCCTCGGCATCACCAACGAAAAATCGAGCACCCTCGCCAGGCTGGCCGAGTACCTGTTGCTGGTGCATGCTGGCAAAGAGCGAAGCGTCGCTGCGACCAAGACGTACACCGGCCAGATGCTGACCCTCTATTTATTGGCGTATGCACTCGGCGGGGGCATCCGCCTCTCCGACCTGGAGCGCCTGCCTGCCGCGGTCGAAGCCACTCTGAAGCTCGAACCCGCGGTGCAGGCCCTTTCCGAACGCTATCGCTACATGCGCTACGCGGTGGTGGTAGGACGCGGCCTCAATTACGCCAATGCCTTCGAGTTCGCGTTGAAGTTGATGGAGACGTGCTATGTAGTCGCGGAACGCTTTTCCTCCGCCGACTTCCTGCATGGACCCATTGCGCTGGTCGAACCCAGCTTTCCGGTATTCGCCTTTGCGCCTCCGGGTCCGACCTGGCGGTCTATGGACGAGACTCTCGCCAAGTTGCAAAGCCTGCAGGCCGAAATTATAGCCGTGACCGATTCGCGGAATCGAGAGGTGGACGCCCGGGCGACCAAGGTAATCCGCCTACCCAGATCGCTTCCCGAGGTGTTGACGCCCATTCCTTACATCGTGCCCGCGCAATTGTTCGCTGCGTGCCTAGCTGCCCAAAAGGGTCTCAATCCAGACGCGCCTCGCACTCTGCACAAGGTCACGCTTACGCTGTGATCCAGACCGTCCAGCCTTCAGCGGTCAGCTTCACCCCAAGCTGACGGCTGAACGCTGCGTTCGGCCTAGCGGCATTCAGGCGTTCTGCCGCAGCCACTCCCGGAAAGCATCCCGATACAGAATGATGCCCTTTCGCGAATAGCGCAAATACCCCTGCCGCCGGAATTGATTCATGTAATGCGTCACGATCTCGCGCGATGTGCCGACGTACTGCGAAAGCAGTTCGTGAGTGAACGGGACCATGCGGATCGATCCGTCGTCTTCCACCACGCCGAGGCGCTCCGAGAAGCGAATCAGCGATCGAGCCAGACGCCGCGCAATGTTGTCCACCGAGAAACTCTCGATGCGGTGCGTAAAATCGATCGTGCGCTGCACCAGAATCTGCAACAATGCCACCGCCAACCGCGGCCGCTTCGTGATGATGTCCTCGATCTCGGACGTGCTCCAGGTCATCAGCTTGGTGCTTTCCAAAGCTGTCGCCTGCTCCGACCGGTGGGAAAGGTTGAGAAAGGCGGACTCTCCGAAGAACTCGTCCGGTTGGTAGATGTCGACTACCACCTGGTGCCCGTCATCGGCGAGACGCGACACTTTGACCTTTCCATCGATCACCAAATAGATGCTGGTGGAGGGTTGATCCTGGTTATAGATCATCTGCCCCTTCCGATATTCCACGATGCTGGAGCACGGAAGATGAGCCAAAGGATCTTCGAGTGGTTTCTGAGGTGCGAATACTGTGGGACTGGATGCCATTGTCTCCTCCAAAGACTTTTTTTAGTTTTTACCCTTACTTGAGTGCCTGCGGCGCACAAGTATCGCTCACCGCCTCGATGGCGCGTACCTTGAAAAGGGGGCGGCCCTCTCCCGGGTTTGAGGTCCCCCGGACAGTTACCTTGTGCCCCATATGCTTGGCGAAGCCTTCCTGTTCGAAGCCTTCTGCCTGCAGGTCTGCAATCGGTTCGAGAGTCCGATCGTCGACCATTACGTAGTGGCCATTTTGTTCATCTATGCACCCAGTCAGGGAAGCCGCGCTTTCCTTGGCCTTGGACGGCGCTGGCTTCTGATCCTGCTTTTGGTTTTCCCGCTCAGACCCGGCAGCCGAGGCCGTCAACCCCGGAATACCCCAAGCGGCGGCCAACATGAGCAACGTCAGGGGAACCAGCCGTCGATACATAGAACACCTCAAATTCCCCCTCTTTCAAGCACGTGGCGTGCCAAATAATACGTCACCCACCGGCCGCTCGCAACTTCCGGGAAACGTGATGAGTAACACTATACAAAAGGGTACGACAAAAGCCATCTGGATATAGGGTACTCCGCCGGGTGTGGAATACTTTACCGACCGAGTATAGATTCTGCACAGGCGACGCAGGTTTCGACACCCCGAACACCTCCGAACGCCCTTAGGACTTCGACAGTGGCGGTTATGATGGAAAGGTGCCCGCCGCCTGGCGCTTCTTCCTGCTGCTCATAAGCTCATCGATACTCGCGGCGCAGGGATATCGCGCCCCGGCTGGCGTGCGGCCTGCACAACGCCATCCCGGCACTTCCATTCTACCCGGTGGACGAATCGTCTATCCGCTCGGAGATCAGTATGTTACCGGACCTGGAGCATTCGGTCTGGCGGTCAGCCCTTCCGGCAAAACCATCGTCACTTCCAACAGCGGACCCGGCAAAAACTCCCTCACCGTCCTCGATCGCGACCGCAACGGCCATTGGCAGGGCCGTCAACTCATTGCCCGCTCCACCGATATGCTCGATGAATTCGACGCCGTGGACTGGAGGGGGACCTTCATGGGGCTGGTATTCGCTTCGGAACACGCAGTTTATGCATCTGAAGGCAATTCCGGCAAGGTCAGCCTGTTCGATTGGAATACCGAAAAGCGGCGCATCATCGACCTCAACCAAAAAGGATTCGACGACAGCTACACGGGGGATCTAGCTCTCGACATGGATCGGGGAATCCTGTACGTCGTCGATCAGGCGAACTTTCGAGTCGCGGTGATCGACACGAAGACGCGTCAGGTGGTGGCCTTCGTGAAAGTTGGGCGGCTGCCGTTTGCCCTGGCTCTCTCCCCTGACAAACAGAAGCTCTACGTCTCTAACGTCGGAATGTTCCAGTATCAGCCGATCCCTGGCACCGATCCGAAGGACGCGCGCAACACTGGTCTTCCCTTCCCCGCCTTCGGATTCCCGAGCGCCGAGTCCGCCGCCGGCTCCGACCGCGAAACCGCTAAGGGCGTCTTGAAGATCCCAGGACTCGGCGACCCGAACGTGCCTGAGTCCAACTCGGTTTGCGTAATTGACGTGTCGACACCCGCTTCGGCGAAAGTGGTGACCTTCATCCGCACCGGCGTCCCGGTTGGAGAGACAAGCCTGGGAGGCAGCAGCCCTTCGGGCATCCTGGCCACTGCCGAGCACGTATTTGTTTCCAACGCGAACAACGACTCCGTCACCGTCATCGATCCCAAAACGAACACCGTGTCGGGCGAAATCCCCATCCGAATCCCGGGACTGGAAGCTCTGCGGGGCGTCCTGCCGATCGGCATGGCCTATTACGAGCGGAACGGCTGGTTGCTGGTGGCGGAGGCCGGAATCAATGCTGTCGCGGTGATCGACACCCACAATAACCGCGTCCTAGGCCATCTCCCGGCGGCTTGGTTCCCGACGGCGGTGGCGATTGACCGCGACACGGTTTACGTCGCCAACGCCAAGGGACAAGGCGTCGGGCCGAATGCTCCCGGCGGTTTGCGAGGAGCGCTCCTGCTGACGCAACTCTATCAGGGAACCGTCTCCGCGTTCCCCATGCCGAAACTGGACGAACTCGCGACAGATACGTCGTTCGTCATGGAGGCCAACGGCCTTCAACCCAATCCCGCGCCTGAGACACCGCTGCCGTCTGGAATCCGGCACGTCGTGCTCATCGTGAAGGAAAGCCGGTCGTACGATCAGGTGTTTGGCGACATCTTAGACGCTTCCAACGGCACCGCCATGGGAGTCCCGGAGTATGCCCGCTTTGGGACTCGCGGCTACGTCGACGGCAAAGGCAAGCGCTTCAGTCTGAAAGACGTAAACATCACCCCCAACCAGCATGCCATCGCGCGCCGCTGGGCCTTCAGCGACAACTTCTACGCCGACGGCGATTTCAGCGTCGATGGCCACCACTGGCTCGCCGGCACCTACCCCAACGCCTGGACCGAGTCCTCCCTGCTCTCCGCCAACAGCGACCAGAAGAAGGATTTCCGCCTGGGCTCGGCGCCCGGACGTCTCCTGTTTGCGGGCATGGACGCGTCGGTCCACCCGGAAGAGATCGGCGAGGCCGGAACACTCTGGGACCATCTGGCCCGCCACAAGATCTCCTTCTACAATTTTGGCGAAGGATTCGAGCTGGCCGGAATCGGGGAGGGCAAGGACTTCGAACCCACGGGCGCCCGCTTCCTCACCAACGTGCCCATGCCCGAGACTCTCTACCGCAATACATCGCGCCACTATCCCGGATTCAACATCCACATCTCCGACCAATACCGCGCCACCCAGTTCATTCAGGAGATGGAGGAGAAGTACACGAAGGCAGGTGAGGAACCGCCACAGTTCCTCTTCATCCACCTGCCGAACGACTACGCCGATACCGAGCGGCCCGACGACGGCTATCCCTACGAGGAGTCCTTCGTGATGGACAACGATTATGCAGTGGGCCGCATCCTGGAGTACCTCTCGGGCACGAAATGGTGGAAGGAGACCGCGGTCTTCATCACCGAGGACGATGCCCAGGGCGGGACGGATCACATCGACGCACACCGCACCTTATTAATGTGCGCCGGCCCGTGGTGCAAGAAGGACTACGCCTCGCACGTAAACACCAGCTTTCCCGGACTCCTGAAGACAATCTTTCGGCTATTCGGCATACCCCCATTGAATCTGTTCGACGCTACCGCAAGCGACTTGAGCGATCTGCTTACTTCAGAACCGGATCCCGCGCCGTGGAAGGCGGTGGCGGTGGACAAACGGATTTTCGACCCGGCGGCAGTCCGCGACGCCAAATAGCGTGAGGTTCGCCAATTCGATTGCCGAGGGCTTACTCGCTTCGGCACTCCCTGACGCGACCTTTTCTCGATCGCCTGGTCACCTTGCGGCGAGCCGGCGATCCGGTGCGAACGGCGGGATCGAGTGGCGCGGCAGGAGGGTTGAGGAAAGTCCATTGCACTTGCACGTGGCAATCCGGGCTCACGGTCGTTTTGACAATCTTCCGCGCATCGTCCGGGTGATGCGTCTGTTTATAGACGACCAGACCGCCAATCAACTTTTCGACGTCACAAGAAGAGAATTCGCGCCACAGTAATGGGCCCATCGTCAATTCGGGCGATCGGATGAAGCGGAGATTCTGGTCGCGAAGATTGGAATCGCCGAGGGCCAGATTCCACGCGGCGCTGGCCAATCGCACGGCAACATCGGCGCCAAGTTCTGAAGGCTGAACCCCCGGATTCCTCAACAAAAGGACCGCCATGTCATTGATGATCTCGGAGAGCTTCTGCACCTCGGACTGAGGTTTCACGACGGGACCTCGCTCTCGGCCAAAGAGGGCGTCGAACCAGTTCTTGCCCATGCCTGAGGATAGACTAGCAAACGTCGCGAGGCGATGGTCCGCCAAACCCGCTCCAGGTGACCGTCAATCGGATGAGGCCAGCGCCGCACTGTCAGGCCCTCTAAGAGGTAGCGGGCAATAGAGGCATCCATCCTAACAAACGCCAGTTCTTGCGCGATCCTGAGACATAAGCAGAATGGTCAAATGGGGCTTTGTGCAGAACCGGAATAGTGTCGACGCGACTGATGTGATCTGTCTGAAGCGGCAGCTCAGTCGCCTGTAGATCGGCCATTTGCTCCTGATAAGAACTCGAACGTAAAGGAAAACTGTCCGGGTCTTTGCGATGCTTTGGGACAACTTCAAAAAAGGAAAAGACACTGACGTAGCCCTGGTCGCAGCCTTGCAAATTCAGGTTTCGGTTTGCCTGCCATCTGCAGTTTGGAATCGCTGGCCTCGGGGTGGTAGTCGCCATTCGGCCCGCTTGAGGAGGTTTAACAGGTTTGGTCTTTGCGTAAAGGACATCGCATTCCATACCGCCAACTTAGTACTTGGTTTCAGAAGTCCGCCGGCGTATTGCCAGATCGCTTGCCGACGCGCGCGGCTCGCAAGCGCACGATTGCGCGAACGTATTTGGGTTGGTTACGAGCTACGACCGTGAGGGAGTGTTCTTGCGAAAATGCGAGACCGTATTTCTGAAACGGTGTACTTAGCTATTCCACTCACTGAATCGCAGACGCGGGAGTGGACATGCTTCCGGTCGAACCAGATCCATCGCGTCTCCACACACCAAACAAGCTGGCGACGCCCGCGGTAGAGGGCCGCGACGGCGGGCGACTATCGGTCGTGGACCTCCTGACCAAACGCGGCGCCGCGGGCGGAATTGGCCAATTGGGCGAGGCTAACCAATTACCAGGTAATTGTGGCGTCAGCGATCACATAGAATGGAGCCGATTTGACAAAAACGAAACTGGCGGTGTTCCTGGCGGCAGGGGCGGCCGTGGTGATAGCAGCCGGGATCTTGTTGGCGCTCCCCTCCGATCTGACCGGAGAGCTTCTCGGGCCGATTTTTTTGCCGAGGGGCGATTTCGGGTTCCCTGTGCAGCATTGCCGTTGCGGAGGGCGTGACTACGAAGGCGCGGTCGGCGGGGCCGCACCGGAAATGGAGGTGCGGACGCACGGGCAGAAGACCTACTTCGGCTGGAAGGCCAGTGCCGGTGTGATTGCCTTTGACGCCGAGCCTGCCAAAAACCCGCTGACTCCCATTTCACGAGCCGAGTGGGATGCAAGCTCACCAGTGTCCGCACCGGGACAGGTACTCGCGAACAACCCTGAGACGGCGGTTGTCTTCGACGGCAGGACTTTCCATCCCGCGGGCAGCAGATGGCTGGAAAACTCCACCAAAGCCGTTGCCTCTCCGACACGAAACAAGCTGGCTACCGCCACCGTGGGCGGGCCTGTCCGGCCAGGCGGACTGTACTTCTTCAACTTGTGGCAGAGTTGGTGGGACTTGCATGTGGAGGTGTTCGGCGCCGCCAACGGCGGCCGGTTGTTGGATGCCGTCGGCAGGCGAATCCGGTCCCATCGACCTCCATCAGGCGTGCGAATGGTATGGGCCGGCAAGCGCCAGTTGCTGGTGAGCGGAATCTCTTCGCGGTTCAGCGTGCTGTCGTGCCGATTCTTCGACCCCTGGAGCATCCACGAACTCCCCCCGGGTGGGATCGATCTGCCGGAAGACTCGACCGAGGCAGAGGGGTTCCAGGTGACCGGAGAGCCAATCCATTTCGATGATAGCGGCCGCCTGGATTCGCTCCGGCTGATTGCGAGGCTCGTCGTTCACAGTCCCGGCCGGTACAACTTCACGGCCGCCCTCTCCAGGGAGGGCATGCGATCCAATTCGGCCAGGAAGCAGGTGACCAGGCAACTCTCCCCAGGGCGGCAGGAGATGGAGATCCTGTGGGATACGGAGGATTTCCAGGCGGCCCGGGGGAGCGGAGCATTCATCGTGGATTCGCTTGCGATCAACACGCCGGACGGCGCGGGCCACTTCTTCGGCGAAGAGAGCATCTCGCTCGCCGACCTCCCCGCGCCGGATACGACCGCTTTCAATTTGACTGGGGAGTACGGCAGCGGAACGACTGGGATCAGCGGCCAGGCATTCGTGTTGCAGCGAACGCTCGGATACACTTCGCCGGGCGGCGTATGCAGCTGGTCGGGGCTAGTGGTGCAGGATAACAGGGAGGTGGGCGCGTTTCGAGGAAGCAGGCGGACGCAAGCTGGACGACAAGAGATCACGTACGAAGCGGGCGGCGCGGCTCTGGCGGAACCCCTGCAGCGTCACCCCTTGGAGATGCGCCTTGCGACTCTGACATGCAATGGACGCGAGCTACATCCCCACGATGACGGCCGGTATCTGTTCGTATTTTGAAAGGGGCGGAACGCTGGGAACGCCTGCTTCCATTTCCGAGGAGCCTTCGAGCGCTGCCACCTGACTCCGGAGAAGCCGGTACCACGGGTCGCGGGCGTACTCGCGACACGGAATCGGAGTTTGCCAGCACCTGCCGCGGCAGCCATCTCGGCATTCGTGAGGCCGTACTCTTCACGCGCACGTTGCCCTTGTCGGTGGCACTTATGCGTGTCCGCTCTCGTTCAGGATCTCTGTACCATATGGCGGCCCAATGGCTCAGCACTTGTAAAACATGCAGCGCCAATTCCACGGCGAGGAGAACCCCTTTGCGGCGGAGTTTCAGCAACTCGTCGAATACGCAATATGCCTGTTCCTCGCCAGTTTCGGCGAGATCGAACATCGCCGCGATAGCTGACGCACGGCCCGCGACTGGTGCTGCCTTGATCCGCTCTACCAAAGCGCAAACACGATCGCGAACCAACCCGGAGTATTGCGTACGGTGACAGCCGGGGCAGCTCCCTGTGATGTGAATTCCGGACTCTTCCGGCGCGATCCCGGCCCATCCGACCACGACGAGTTGCCTGTATTCGTCTGAAAGGCGGCCATCTCGAAAACGGACATTGGCCGGCCGCAACCGGTATCCAGTCACTCCCTGTGCTTCGAACTCAGCGATGAGACTCTCATGCACCAAAGGTTCCCATGGCCACGAGAAGATCAAACGCTCGTCCCGCTTACTGTGCTTTACGCTGACCGAGAGGTTGTTCCGCAAACGCCGGCCGTCGTCCCCATGGCCAGGATTTCCGGCCAGGCACGGGCTGACTTCCCAATCGTCTTCGCTTGCGATCTGAAACGTGGCCCTAAGCCTGTCGGAGTGTGGCACTGCCAGGCGATAATACTCAATCATTGCAATCGCTGGGAATCAGCACCGGAAGCATGACCCGTGTGATTCCCTCTTCCTGAATTCACAATCCAGTTCCGTAACATCGCCGTGTACCCACGCGCCTCGGGCGCCGATCGTAACTGTTCCACCGTGAACCGCATCTTGCGCCCCCAATTGGGGTATTGCCATGTCGTCCCCGGCAGATTCTGTTGGAACCGTTCCTTCGTCAGATCTTCCTGATTGATGGCCAGAAGTTGCGACGGCGTTCGGGCCAGGAATCCAATGATGGCATTGTGCAGTTCTCCGGTCAGTTCCGGATACGCCGCCGCAAAACGCGGCAGGTGCGCCGGCATCAGCCCAAGTTGGAACAGCAGATCCAACATCTTCTGCTTCTCCTGCTCGCGTACCGACGACTGCGCTCGGAATCCCTGATCGTCGAGCATGCCCACACTACGCCGGGTCTCGATGTCCGCCGCAGTCCAGAACCCCGCGAGTGTCGGTAAATCGTGAGTTGTCGAAGAGACCACGGCCTGCTGTGGATACTCGTTGTCCTTGCGAAACTCACCATTCGGGTTCTTCTCGAAATAGAACAGCCGGTAGCTGAGGATTCCGAAGCGGGCCAGCGTCTCGCGAATCTCGGGCTCGACCGTGCCCAAATCCTCACCCACCACGATCACGCGATTGCGCACACTTTCGAGAGCCAGAATCCGCACCAGTTCGCTCGATCGCTCGCGCACATATGCGCCCTGGGTGGCGTCGCTGCCCTCGGGAATCCAGTAAAGGCGGAACAACCGCATCACGTGATCGATCCGCAAGGCGCCGCCATGCCGGCAGTTCTTGCGAATCGATTCGGCAAACAAGCGGTATCCGTCTTCTCGATGCCGTTCCGCGTTGGGTGGCGGGAAGCCCCAGTCCTGTCCCTTCGGCGCAAAATCGTCGGGCGGTGAACCCACCCGCGAGCCTGCGATGAAAAATGGCCGGTGCGCCCACAGATCCGACCCGAACGAGTCCGTGGCGAGCGCCAGGTCGTGATACAGCCCAATCGGCAGACGGCGCTCGCGTGCCCATCGCTGTGCATCGCTGAGCTGAATATCGATCTGCCACTGGAGATACTGATAAAACATCACGCGACGCCAATGTTTCTGGCGGAACGCGGCAGTCTCCGGCGAATTGGGATCCTGATATGCCGCCGGCCACTGCTTCCAATGCCACAGATTCGGATCGCACTGATGCAGATGCTCGTCGAGTGCGCAGTACGTGGCGAACCTCTCTAACAGATCGCCCTCGCGCTTGCGAAACGCCTCGAATTCCGCCGCGCGCGGCGAGTCGTCATTCCACTCGCGCAGGAACTGCAGGTACAGCCGCTTCAAAAACCGGAGTTTCAATGCGGCAACCCGCTCGTACTCCACAGAGGGCGAACGCCGCAGTTCTTCGATCTCGTTAATCACGTCGGGCGACTGCCGGAGCTTTAACGCGCGCGGTGAACGCGAGAAGTCGTCCATGTGCTCCACGTCGAGATAGAGAAAGTTCTGATAAAAGATGCAATTCGGCAGATAAGGGCTGGTGTTGAAGGGCCGCCGATTGTGAATCGCGTGCAGGGGATTCAAGGCCACGAAGCCCGCATTCATTTCATCCGCGACCCAATCAATGATCGCCCGCAGATCGGTGAAATCGCCGCAGCCCCAATTTCGCCCCGAGCGTACACCGTACAGACTGACGGCAATCCCGGCGGCGCGCCCGGCGGCCTGCGAATCCATATAAGCCCGCTCCGGTGTGACGATGTAGCGCGTATTCGCACGAAACGCACCCAAACTCAGCGACACGTCATGGTATCCCAACGGCAATTCGAGAGGGATTCGGACCTGCTTGCGCACCCATCTGTGCCCATCGAGATCGATCGGCTCGGTTTCCGGCAAACTGGCGAGGCTGAGTTCGTACCACGACTCGGCGCCATCCTCCCGGCGAACCGAGAAGCGCGCCATTTCGCCCAACGAGTCCGCGGGCACACTGAGCGGCAACTCCAGATGGGCGGACGCGCCCGTGACCAACACCGGCGGCAGGAGCCGCTCCCATTCGCGCCTGACCAGCGCAGAAAGGGAGCGATCCAGAGACTCAGCATTGTCTGCATCGAGTCCCTTCGCCCGCAAGATGACTTGCTGCGCTTCTGGAGTGGTGACGTGGTGACGTCCCCAGATGTCCCAGAACTCTGGCTCGATCCCACACACGGCGGCGGCGCGCCCGAGCAACTGCAGGAATGTTTCGGATGGCATGAAAAAGGGGATCGGACCGGATGCGCCCGACCATTTCATTTTACAGGAGCTATCCAAGCCATGCGAAAATAAGGGTATGAATACACCCCTTGCCAGCGACCCGGATCTCTTCAAGGGCGTCGACAACTATGCCGTTGACAACGCCTCCGCCGCGGCATCGGAAGGGATCATCTTCACCACGCTCGATACCGCGGTGAACTGGGCGCGCAAAAACTCGATCTGGCCGATGACTTTCGGACTGGCCTGCTGCGCGATTGAGATGATGTCGATGAGCGCCTCGCGATTCGACATCGCACGATTCGGCGCCGAGGTATTTCGCGGCTCGCCCCGGCAGTCGGACCTGATGATCATCGCAGGGCGAGTATCGCAGAAGATGGCGCCGGTGATCCGCCACCTTTATCAGCAGATGCCCGAGCCCAAATGGGCGATCTCGATGGGGGCGTGCGCTACCTCGACGGGCGTGTTCAACAATTACGCGCTGGTACCGGTAAATCAGGTGATCCCGATCGATGTCTTTGTACCCGGCTGTCCGCCGCGTCCGGAGCAACTGATTTACGCGTTGATGCTCCTGCAGCAGAAGATCCAAGGCCACAGCGGAACGGTGAAGCAGGTATTGAATCTGGCCTGAAGCTGACCTCTCACATTGGGGGCAGCATCACTTCTGACAGATCCGCGATCATTTTCTGCTCTTCGGGCGAATACATGCGCTTGAACTGCTCGCTGTTGAGCACTTGAATGCGACGCTCCTCCGGCATCACCTGCAAGCGGCGCAACGCTCCCGCCACTGCCTGGCGACGCTCCGGCGGCAGACGATTCAGATTCTGCAACTGCAGTTGAAACGCGCGCCGTTTCTCGGGCGGCATGGAATTCAGCCGCTCGGTGCGGGCGATCATAATGTCCTGCTGATTCTTCGGCAGACTGTCGAAATACCGTAGTTGATTGCGCACGCGTTCCTGCTGCGCCGGCGGCAACTGCTCAATCGCGCGATCCCGCTCATCTGGCGTTGCCCGATACAGTCGCGCGGCGGGACTCGCCGGATTCGCGAGGCGCGGACCTTGTTTCGGCGCGACCCCGGCCCCTCCCTTCCGAGGTGGGGCTTCCTTCTTGGGCGCGGCCTTGTTCTGGTCGCAAATGCCCGTGGCCGCCAGCAGCAGGAGCAGCCCACCAATCTGGAGAATGCGGCCCATTGGATTACATTTTCGGGTCGGCGGTGTCGGGACGAAGCAGGCGGTTGAACTCGCGCATCGCTTCCATCTCATCCAGCGCATGTTCTACCTGGTCGGGCGCCAGAACTTCCACCTTCGCGGATTCGGGCACTGCGGAAGGAGGCACCACTACCGGACGCTGGAATAGCAGTCCCGCGACCAGCACCAAACCGGCCATCGCGGCAATCGGCAGACCTTGCCGGAACAGCAACGGACGAAACGGCCGCACCAGACGATCCAGCCACGAGACTTCCTGCTCGATCCTCTGATAGAGGCGGCGGTCGAAATCGAGGGAAACCGGAGGCGCTTCCCACGTGTCGAGTGTTTCCCACACCATCTTCTGACTGCCTGCAAATTCCTGGCACGCCCGGCAAGCCCGCATGTGTGCTTCGAGCATCGCCGTGCGTTCCGCGTTCAACCTCCCCGAGTTGTACGCCAGAAGCCACTCAGCCTGTTCCTGAGTTTCGATTGGGCACTTCATAAAATTCTCCGTCTTCCCTAAGCCATATGGGCCAACCGGGCTCGCAACGTCTCATAAGCCCGGAACAATAAGGATTTCACCGCCGATTCCGAACAGCTCAACACCGCCGCAATCTGCGAGTACTCCATCTCCTCGTACTTATGCATCAGGACCGCTGCTCTCTGCTTTTCCGGCAGCGTTTTGATCGCCCGGCGAACCTCGTCGAGCCTTGCCCGATACACCATCGACTGCTCTACCGATGGACGGGTGTCGGAAACCTGCCGTACCGGCAGATCCGACGAATCGTCGTCCAAATGCTCCTGCAACCTTTCATTCTTACCATCCCGAAGCGCGTTCAGTGCCAGATGCGTCGCGATCCGGAACAGCCAGGTTGTAAATTTCGCGGTCGGTTCATAAGTACTGCGCGACCGATACACTCGCAGGAACACATCCTGCGCCAATTCTTCGGCTACGGCATGATTCTGAACCATTCGATAGAGAAAGTGAACCACCGACGAGCGATGTTTGTCCAAAAGCACGCCAAAGCTCGCACTATCTCCATCCTTTACGCGAAGCATCAACTCCGCGTCGTGGTCCAGAGTCGCTGCCGCGACTCCTATACCGTTCTTAACCCGTTCAGACATCCGAGGTTGCGTTGCGCGAGGGAAAATTACAAATCCCGTTATTCCCCTTTTAGCGACCGCTCCATTAATTGCTGAATCGCTTCGCGCGGAGATATCCCGAAGTGTAACATCCGAAACATCTGTTCAGCGATTGGCATCTCTACCGAACACCGCCGCGCCAGGTCGACTGCAGCGTTTGTGGTCTTAATCCCCTCTGCGACCATTCTCATCGAACTTACGATCTCGTCCAGTTTCCGTCCATGGGCCAGCTCGACCCCAACCGTCCGATTCCGGCTCAAGTCGCCGGTACACGTCAAAACCAGATCGCCCAGTCCCGCCAAGCCGGCCAAGGTCTGTGCCTTTCCCCCCATCGCCACAGCGAGCCTGGTCATCTCTGCAAGGCCCCGCGTGATCAATGCCGCAGACGCATTGAATCCGAGCCCCATACCATGTAACACGCCAGCTCCGATGGCGACTACATTTTTAATGGAGCCGCCAATTTCTATTCCTGTAGTATCAGAACTCGAATATAATCGAAACGTCGGTCCGGAGAAGGCCCCTTGGACGCATTCGGTCAGATTCGGATCAGGAGACGCGACAACCAGCGCAGTTGGTTCAAAACGAGCCACTTCCCGCGCGAATGTCGGCCCGGAAATCACCGCCACGCGAGGCTCCATGACCGTCTGCAGCACGTCGTGAATAACCTCCGACGTCCGTAGTAATGTGCCGTTTTCCAGCCCTTTTGTGGCACTCACGAAGATCATCGAATCATTAACAAACGGCAGCATCTGGTGATAGATCGCACGAACCAGGTGCGACGGCATTACGCTCAGCACCACCTCGGCGCCATCTAAGACCGTTCCGAGGTCGCTCGACACCTCAACATGCTGCAGAAGCTGGTATCCCGGCAAATAGACGTCGTTCTCCCGCGTCTCCCGCATTCGCGCGGCGAGATCGGCCTCGTATACCCACAGCCGAGTCCCGGGAAAGCGCGGGCCCAGCACGATCGCCAGAGCGGTCCCCCAGCTTCCGGCACCGATAATCGCCAGTCTCTTCACAGCCGGAACTCGTGCTCCTTGCCCGCCCGGAGCCGCTCGATATTGCTACTATGCCTGTAGATAATGAAGGCCGCAGCGACGACCGACGCCGCAATGACCGGCAGCGGGGGCTGCAAAATCAGCCATACCGCCAAGGGAAAGGTCACGGCCCCGACGATCGAGCCCATCGAAATGTGCCGCGTCCAGGCGACCGTCGCTACAAACACCACGGTCACCGCAGCCAAAGCCAATGGCGTCAGGCAAAGAAACGCGCCTACGAAGCTCGCCACCGCCTTGCCGCCCTGGAACCGCAGAAACACCGGAAACGCGTGGCCAGCCATCACCGCCAGGGCTGCCCCGCTCATCCACCAGGGACTTTGTTCCGTCAAGTAGCCCGCCAGCCACACCGCCAGGTAGCCCTTGGCGATGTCGAGCAGCAGAGTCGCAATCCCCGCAGCCCTTCCGGTGGTGCGCAAAACGTTGGTAGCTCCGATGTTGCCGCTGCCCGATCCACGCACGTCCGCGCCGGTCTTCCACTTCACCAGCAGATACCCGAAAGGAATCGCGCCCAGCAGGTAGGCAATCGGCAGAACCAGTAGTGCAATCATCACTTTGAGAGTGGGAACTCCGCAAGTTTAGTGTACACGGAACCACTCGGCCGCCGTGTACTTTGGTAGAGAAAGAAGTGCGTCGCGGAGAAGCTTCCGAAATCGCGCGAAGGCAGTGCTGCAATAGCTTCGCGCAGCGTCTGCAGATTGCCCTTCTCCTTGATGCGCGCCAGCGTCAGATGCGGAGAGTATGCCCGTTTCTCGCTCTCGATTCCCAACCGCGCCGTCGCCCCATCCGTGTCCTTCGCCAGTTGCTCGAGACCGGGCGCATCGACGCCGCAATGGAACACCCGTGGCGAGTGAGGATTCGGATAAAACCCAAGCTGATGAATCCGCACCTGGATCACTGCCCGCGACTCCAGCCCTTCCAGCGCCCGCGTCAATTCCCCCAGACGGGCCTCCGGCCATTCACCAATGAACTTCGTGGTCACATGCAGATTTGACGGAGGGCTCCACTGAATCCGCGCCGCCGGACGCAGCTTCGCCAGCAGATCTTCCAGATTCCCGACCACCACCGCCGGCAGATCCAAGGCCGTAAACAATCGCATACTTGATACTGTATCCAATGCCCTTTGGACCCATTCTGCGACGCCCCTTCTACAACCGCCCGGCCGTCGAAGTCGCCCGTGCGCTGCTCGGCAAAGTCCTGGTGCACGGCCGCACCGCCGGCATCATCGTCGAGACTGAAGCGTACCTCGGCGGCGACGACCTCGCCGCCCACTCCGCGCGCGGTCTCACTGAACGCACCCGCGTCATCTTCGGACCACCCGGCCATGCCTACGTTTACCTCATCTACGGCGTGTATGAGTGCCTCAACCTCGTCTGCGAACCCCCAGGTCAGCCCGGTTGCGTCCTCGTCCGCGCGCTCGAACCCACCGCTGGAATCGACCTCATGCGCACCCGCCGCCCCGCCGCCCGCAAACCCGAAGACCTCGCCTCCGGCCCCGGCAAGCTCACCTTAGCCATGGCAATCTCGCACGCCCACAACGGCGTCGACGTCACGCGCGGCAGCCTGGTCGTCCGCGAGCCGCGCGAACCGCGCGAGGTCGACATTGCCGTAACTCCCAGAATCGGCATCACCCAGTGCGCCGACTGGCCACTTCGTTTCGTCATCCGCGGCAATCGTTTCGTAAGCCATGCCAGCTTCAATCCACAACTAACGAAAATATAATCTTTCTTGACAATGGCCTCGCCCGAGGTGGTCTGGGAAGGCATCAGTTCAGCCTCGGAGATTGTCCGCTGGTTCGCTCCCGAAGCCCGGGTCGAACCGGGCGTCAGCGGCTCCTATTTCGTCTCCTGGGGACCCGGCATGGAAGGCACCTCCCGCATCACCGTCTGGGAGCCCGCTCACCACCTGCAACTCGTGGAGCAGCGAACCTTCGCCGGAGCACGCCAGGAAGGCTGCATGGAACCCACCGACACCGTGGGCGAACCCGCTCGCATCGTGGTGGATTACTACCTGGAAGCCAAAGGCGGCTCCACGGTGTTGCGCCTGGTCCATTCCGGTTTCGGTGTCACAGCGGACTGGGACAATGAGTTCGAAAGCACGCACTACGGTTGGATGATGTTCGTCCGCAACCTGCGGCACGCCGTTACCCGCCACCTGCGCACTCCGTGCCGCCAGGCGATGCTGGTCATCGAATCGGCACTCTCCGCCGCGGAGACGTGGAATCGCGACATGGCCCAGGCGGATTTCTCGCCTCCGGAACGGTCGACAAGCTCGTCGAAGGCAGCCATTTCGCCTGGAAGACCTCTGCGGGCGAAGAGATCAGCGGTGTCATCCAAATGGCCCATCCGCCCATCTACATCGGGGGCTCCATGGAGCACGCCAACGACTCACTTTTCGGCATCACCAGCACACCGAATGCGCTGATGCTGAACTTCCTGTTCTACGGACTCTCGGAGGCGCAGGCCGAGTCCATTCAGTCGCGCTGGTCCGAACTCGTGCGTTCGGCGCTCAGCACCTCCGCGGCATGCGCCGAAGCGCGCGCGTAGACGCCATCCAGGAATTCGAGGAAACTCAGGCGGCCGCGCCAGAACGGGAACTTACCCAATCGTCGCGGCAGTGCCGCTTCCGTGACGCACCGCGATTCCTCGGGAATCAGCTCGGGCAGCACGGCCGCTTTCCAGAACTCCGCCGGGTCCGCAGGCAAGGGTTCCGGCGGCAGTTCCTTTTCGACCGCCGCCACACTGCTCCTTTTGACCGGTCCCAGCAAGCTCAGAAACCCCTCGCGCGTGATCCCGCGCATCCGGAAGATCAGGAAGGGGTCGCGATCGAACTCTTCACCCAGCAGATAGTAAACGGCGGCAATGTGCTTGCACGGATTCGACCAGTCAGGGCAACTACAGTCCGTAATAAGATCCTGAGAACGCTCCGGAAACAGCGAGACCTTGGCTGCACGGAAGATCTCCTCCATCTCCTGCGGCATCTCGCCCGCCAGCAGTTTGGATGCAAATATGGCCTGCGCTGCCGCCGCCTCTGCCACTTTGCTCCATGCCGTTTTCGGCAACTCCTTCACCTGGATCTTGACCTCGTAAGGCGTCGGCCGCGACCCCTGCACTTTCGCTTGAATCTTTCCTTCGCTCACGTCGATCGAGAGCACCTGCCCCGACCGCGCGTAGGTGCGCCCCCGACTCAGGCGCGCTCCCAAATTGAAACCCTCGAGCACCGAAATCCATCGTTTGGCCCACCATGTGGCGCCGAACCCTCCGCGCTGCGATTGGGCGCGAATGCCGCCCTTCGCCGCACGAGGCCGCGACCGCGGGTAATTCCCAAAATCCGAATACCACGCCGTCATCCTAAGTCTCCTTTATTCCCCCACCGCATCTTTCCTGAGTGCGAACAACTCGCGCAACTGCTCGTTCGACATCTCGCTGAGCCACGCCTCTCCCGTGCCCACCACCGCACCTGCCACTTCCTTCTTGCGCTCGATCATCTCATCAATCTTCTCTTCCAGAGTCCCCGCGCAGACAAACTTGTGGACCTGCACGTTCCTCTTCTGCCCGATGCGGTACGCGCGATCCGTCGCCTGATTCTCGACTGCCGGGTTCCACCAGCGATCGAAATGAAACACGTGGCTGGCCGTGGTCAGATTTAAGCCTGTGCCTCCAGCCTTCAACGAAAGCAGGAAAATGCGCGGCCCATCCGGATCGGCGAATCGCTCCACCATGCGGTCCCGCTGCTTCTTCACCGTGCCGCCATGCAGGAACATCACCTCCACACCGTACGTCTCCTGCAAATACTTCCGCAGCATCTCGCCCATCTCTGAGAACTGCGTAAAGACCAGCGAGCGATCGCCTACTGCCAGAGTCTCCTCGAGCATTTCTCCCAAGCGCGCCAGTTTGCCGCTGCGCCCCGCGATCGCCGAGTTGTCCTTCAGAAACTGCGCCGGGTGATTGCATACCTGCTTCAACTTCATCAGCGTTGCCAGCACCAGGCCCTTGCGCTCGATCCCGGTCGCCGACGCAATCACCTCTTCCGCATCCTTGACCACCGACTGATACAACGACGCCTGCTCCTTGGTGAGATTGCAGAACACCTTCATCTCGTTCTTTTCCGGGAGGTCGGCGATGATGCTCTTGTCGCTCTTCAAGCGCCGCAGAACGAAGGGGCCAGTGATGCGCCGCAGACGGTCGGATGCGTACCGGTTGGAGTAGATCTGAATCGGCACGAAGAATTTCTTGTGAAACGCGGAGCGCGATCCCAGGAATCCGGGATTCAAAAACTCCATCACACTCCACAGGTCGCCTACGTTATTCTCCACGGGTGTGCCCGTCAGCGAAATCCGGAAATCGGAACGTAGCGCGCGCGCTGCCTTCGCCTGCTTGGTCTCGGGATTCTTGATATTCTGCGCCTCGTCGAGCACCACGCCGGCCCAATCCACCTGCTGCAAAATCTCGGCATCGCGATGCAGCAGTGCATAGCTCGAGATCACCATGCCGTGCCGTTCGGCCTCGCTCCGAAAAGTCTCGCCGCGCTTGCGCGTCGTGCCGTGATGTACCAATACCGGCAGCTCCGGTGTGAACTTCGCGGCCTCCTTCTGCCAGTTGCCCATCACCGACATGGGGCACACGAGTAACACCGGGCGCCGTTCGCCGGCCGTTCGATCCTGCTGCAAGAGTGCCAGCGTCTGGATCGTCTTGCCGAGGCCCATATCGTCAGCGAGGCAGGCGCCGAGCCCCAGGCGCTTCAAAAAGTCGAGCCACGAGAATCCACGGCGCTGATAAGGACGCAGTTCGCCCTGCAATCCCGCCGGCTGCGGCAATTCGGCGAACGGCTCGCGCCCTTCCAGCTTGGCCAGCACATCCCCCACCCATCCGGTCGCCGAGATGCCTTCCACCTCGAGCACGCCTTCCTCGCCGTCGGCCCCCAGGGCCATGCGGATGACGTCGCGCAAGCTCTTCTTTCCGCCCGCATTCTTCTTCAGGAATTCCAGCGCCGCCGCGATCTCGGCTTTTCCCGCCTCCACCCACTGCCCGCGGAACTTCACCAGTGGCGATTTCTGTTTCGCCAGAGCCATCAATTCCGCGCGCGTGATGGGCTCATCACCCAGCGCGAGTTCCCAATCGAAGTTCAACATCGCCTCGAGCGTCAGACCGCCGCCCGCGCTCTTCGGACTCTTCACCCGGGCGCGCGCCTTCAGACGAAGCGTGGTGCCACGGCGCGTCCACCACGAGGGCAGCATCACCCCGAAGCCGCTCTGTTCCAGCGCTGGAGCGACCTCCCGCAGAAACTGGTGCGCACTCGCCGAATCGAGCTCGTATCCACCTGGAGCCTTCTGCTTCAGACTGGCATCCACCTGGGAGCTGATGCCCGCGGCCTGCCCCAGGGAGACCAGCAGATGCTCGCGAAGGTCGGCTACGTCATGGCGCAATTCCGCAATCGCGGTAGATTTCGCCTTCCACACTTCGGCCGCCGCCAGGTGGAGGCTGGGATCCTTGCGGCTCTGCAGCAGATATTCCACCTTCCACGGAGCGTCCTCCGGATTCGGCTCCGCAAGCCGGAAACAGAGACGGAACGGGACGCGCGTGGCGACGCGTATGGGGCGCTGCCACTCGTTGACCTGCTGGCCGAACTGTGTGCTTTCTGCATCGCTGGCCTCCATCGCAGGAGCGGCGCGGAGCCCTGTCAGCCACCGATCGTGGAGGCTCTCCGCCGCTTGTGGCCGTTCCACTGCTGCCGCATCGCGAACCAGGGTGTCTACCATCGATTCGACAAACGCCGCCAGCACGCTTTCCGCGGGCGTTTCCGGAGCCGCTTCGATCTGGAGATCGGTAAGCGCTCTCGCCGCCGCCGGCATCGCCAGCGTCAGCGCATGCAGCCGGCCAGTATCGTGAACTGCAAGCCAACGCGCCCGCAACTCGCCCTCCTCGCGGGAGACGCTGGGTAGAAACTGGCCTCGCGTGACGAGTTCAGCAGCAAACCGCAGAGCGGCGATCCAGTACTTCAGATCTTCGCCGATGAGCAGTCCGGGAGCCGCCAGCTTACGGTCCGCACTGGCCGACAACAGATCGACGGTCGCGTGCGGACTGAGCGGCAACACCGTCACTTTGTGCGGCGCGATCCGGCACTCTCCCGGCGCCGCATCACCCATCAACGCGCTCGAAGGCACCGGACGTCCACCCGATGTCGGCAGCCACGCCATCGCCGAATGGCCGACCCGCTTCGACTTCAAGACCAGCCCAAGCTCGCCGAGAGCCTGAATCAGCGCGTTCTTTCCAGACTCCGGTTCAAGCCATACACACAAATCGCCGTCAAGAAACGCTCCGTGAAGGGCCAGCATGGGGGTAGAGGGCTATGGTATCAATATGGAATTCACATGGACAGGGATACAGCGATCGGCGGGCCTCAGGACCGTTTCCCTTCCACCCAAGCCTCGTTATTGGAACGAGCGGCAGGTGGATTGTCGGGCGACGCGCTCGACCAGGTGATCGCTCTTTATTGGAAACCCGTCTATCGATATATCCGCCTCAAGTTTCGCAAGGACAACGAAGACGCCAAAGACCTGACGCAGGGTTTCTTCGCGGCCGCGCTCCAGCGCGACTTTCTGGCACGCTTCGACCCGGCTAAAGCCTCCTTTCGAACCTATGTCCGAATGGCCGTTGAACGCTTCACCGCCAACCAGCACGCCTCCGCCACGCGGCAGAAGCGCGGCGGCGATATCACCTTCGAACCAGTAGAGGAACAGTCCGCATCCAGCGAGTCGCCGGAGGAGGTCTTCGAGCGCGAATGGCAGCGCCAACTCTTCTCCCTGGCGCTCGACGATTTGCGTGCCCACTGTGAGCGATCGGGCAAGCAGTTCCAGTTCCAGATCTTCGAAGCCTACGATCTCTCCAACAGCGAGCGGCTCTCGTACGCCGCCATGGCCGCGCAACATGGCATCACCGAAACCAGCGTCACGAACCATCTCGCCTGGGCTCGCCGCATGCTGCGCGAATTCGTTACCGAGAGGCTTCGCGGCGTGACATCCGGAGAGCAGGAACTCAGGAAGGAGGCGCGCCTGTTGTGGAAGTGAGCGACTCTGTCCTGAATCACCTGCGCCATGTGGTCGCGCTGCCCGACCTCACCGCGACTCGCTACGAACTGGAGCGCGAGATCGGCCGTGGCGGGATGGGCGTGGTCTACGCCGCTCGCGATCCACAACTCGGTCGGAAGGTCGCTCTGAAGGTCTTCGATGCCGCGCTCTCCGGTGAAGCGCAGATCATCGCGAAGCTCGAACATCCCGCCATTGTTCCTGTCTATGAGGCCGGCGTGCTGCCGGATGGCCGCAACTTCTATGCGATGAAACTGGTCGGCGGCGCGCGTCTCGATCGTTACGTAGAGAATTCGCCTTCACTTGCCGAGCGCCTGCGGATCGTCCGGCGAGTCGGTGAGGCAGTCGGCTTCGCGCACACCCGCGGCGTCATTCACCGCGATCTCAAGCCGCAGAACGTGATGGTCGGTGAGTTCGGCGAGGTATACGTGATGGATTGGGGCGTCGAAGCGGTGGCCGGCACGCCCGCGTTC
Organism: Bryobacteraceae bacterium; assembly: GCA_035295745.1. GTDB lineage: Bacteria > Acidobacteriota > Terriglobia > Bryobacterales > Bryobacteraceae > JAIQFL01. The sequence continues at coordinate 23,626 of DATGIL010000093.1, forward strand.
CGCGCGCCCGATCCTACTCTCGACGAGCGTTCCGATGTCTACTCGCTCGGAGCGCTGCTGCAATTCCTTCTGCCGGCGCAGCCGCCGCCTGCCCTACGCGCAATCGTCGATAAGGCGATGACGGCGATTCCCTCCGGGCGGTATCCCGATGCCCCGGCACTGCTCGCCGACATTGACCGATTCCAGGAGGGGTCGGCAGTCGTCGCCTGGTCGGAGCCCTGGTGGCATGGCTTGCAGCGGTTCGGCACGCGCAACGCCCTGCTGCTTTGGCTGCTCGCGGCGTACGTCGGTGTGAAGTTCCTGTTGCTTTTTCTCCGAAATTTTTAAAGGAATCGCCGGAAACGTGGAATTCCCTAGTGAGGAGCGGCAATGAACAAGATCGTAGTTGGACTGATATTTGGATTGGTGCTGGGCCTGATGGACGGCGCGACGGCATGGTTCTACCCGGAGGTGCGGACGTTTATCGGCGGCATCCTGGTGGGCTCATCGATCAAAGGCATGCTGGTGGGTCTACTGAGCGGCTGGTTTGCCCGCAAGGTGCATTCGACGCAGTGGGGAATCATAGTGGGCGCCGGTCTAGGATTGCTATTCGCTTTTCTGGTAGCGTCGATGGGGGACGCCACAGGCCCGCATCATTACCTGGAGATCATGACACCCGGCTTCGTCGTGGGCGCCATCATCGGCTTCTCGACGCAGCGCTTCGGCACCTCCGCCCCCGCGAAATGACGTGCCCATGTGGCGCAAACACTCCTGTTTGCCGTCTCGACACTCCCTGTCGAGACTTTTTCGTAGTGTCCGCCAATTCGAAGTCTGCGCCACATCTCGAGTGGCCATTTTAGCTAAAAGAGCTAAAATGGGGATATCGAGAGCTCTAGATGACAACTGGACGCCTGTTGATCGTGGACGATGAGCCTTCCGTTTTGGCATCCTACGCCCGTTCTCTGTCCGGCGCTGGATTCACCGTTACGAAAGCTGCCACCGCCGAGGCTGCGTTACGCCGCCTCGAACGAGATCAGTTTGAAGCAGTGCTCAGCGATCTCTCGATGCCCGCCATGAACGGCCTCGCACTGCTCCGGCGCTTGCGACACACTTCTCCAAATCTTCCGGTGATTATGATGCTGGACGCGCCAGACAACAACGCTGCGATCCAGGCCATGGAGCTCGGAGCGGTGCAGTCTTTGGTGAAACCGATCGCGGCGGGCCTATTGGCCGAAACCGCAGCGTACGCGGTTCGCCTCTATCGGTCCGGGCCGAGCGTCCCGACGACGTTCCGGCCTCAATCCGTCAACCGACCGGCAGCAACTTCAATTTCAGCAACCGACGCCAAGAACGAGTTCGGTCGCCTTCTGGAGAAGGTGATTCAGGGCGGGACCGTCGTGATCACCAAGCACGACGCGCCCAAAGCGGTTCTGATTTCGGTTGACGAGTTCGACTCTCTGGTGCACGCCAACCAAGACAAATTGGACGCCCTCAGCGACGAATTCGATGCGCTTTTGACTCGAATGCAGGCGCCGGCGGCACGTTCTGCGATGCAGACCGCTTTCGGGGCATCCCCGAAACAATTGGGACGCGCCGCTCTGGCCGCGTCGCGCAAGCGTGGCTAAACAAAAATCCCGTATCCCATGCGTCTATGTCCTCGCGGGCGCAAATGGCGCGGGAAAGAGCAGCATCGCAGGAGCCATATTCCTCGCTCAAGGCACGAAATACTTTAATCCGGACGAAGCTGCCCGACGGATTCTCGCGGCCAACCCCGGAATCACACAGCAGGAAGCCAATAGTGCGGCGTGGCACCAGGGAAGGCGGTTGCTCGAACGCGCAATTTCTGAGCGCTTGAACTTCGCTTTGGAGACTACCCTTGGTGGAAACTCCATCACTGGCCTGCTGAACGTGGCTCTGTCGGTTGGAATGGAAGTGCGCGTCTGGTATGTCGGCCTCGCCACAGTGGAACTGCACCTCGCGCGAGTGCGCGCCAGAGTCGCCAAAGGCGGCCACGACATTCCGGAGGAGAAGATTCGCGAAAGATACGATCGTAGCCGCCTGAACCTGATTGCACTGATGCCACGGCTGACCGAGCTACTTGTCTACGACAACAGCAAACCGGGCGATCCGGAGGAGGGTGTCGCTCCCGAACCGGTGCTGCTGCTCCATCTCGCACGTGGGAAAATCGTGAGTTCGGCCGATCTGACGCGAATTCCCAAATGGGCAAAACCGATTCTCCAAACCGCATTCAAACGGCAACGCTGACTGTGCGCAGACTCTGAATCAACCCTCATCTTCCTTCGCGCTTCTTCGCACCCTCCAGAATCCGCCGCCCGCACTCCTGGGCGTCCAGGCACTGGCACTTTCGCGCACGCTCCAGCAATTCCTTCATCACCGCGATTCGCGCCGCGAGCGCATCCAGTTCCGCGATCTTCTTGGCCGCCAAGTCGTGCCACCGCTTCGAGAGCGGAACATCGCCGCGAAAGCCGTGAAACAACATGCGAATCTCGTCCAACGTGAAGCCGCAGTCCTTAGCCCGCTCCAAGACCGCCAGCCGCTCCAGAATCGAGCGATCGTAGCGGCGCTGTCCGCCGCTGCGCACTGCCTTCGGCAGCAAACCCGACTTCTCATAGAAGCGAATCGCAGACGCGCGCAATCCGCCCTCTTTCGCGACCTGCCCGATCGTCATCGCTGCTCCCTCCAAATACTTCTTGACTTAAAGTCAAGTTTAAGCCGTACGATCGGCTCATGACCAGTAAACTTCTCGTTTCCCTGCTCGCAGTCACCTCTGCGTGCCTCTGCCAGAACCCTCCGTTCGCATGCAATCTCAAAGCGTTCACGCCACAGGAGCGAACCCATCACCGTGCCTTGAGCGATCGGCTGATGCCGGCCGTCCTCACCGCTCGCGAGGAGAAGGACGGCTTCGCCTTTGAGGTGGATCCGCAAAGGATCTCGTTCCCGGAAGTGGCCCAGTGGGTCGACCTGGAACGCAAGTGCTGCCCATTTTTCGCCTTTCAACTCGATCTGCACCAGGACGCGCACATTGGCCTGACGCTCTCCGGCCGCGAAGGCGTGAAGCAGTTCATCCGGATGGAGTTCATCCGCCTCCGCGATAAACTGCAGCATCCGGAGGCGAGCGCGTCTCAATAGGAGAGGTCGACGTTCACCGTTCCCGTGGAGCAGACGGGCACCCGCTTGCCCTCAGATACCGTGGGTCGATAATGCTGCTGCGTCACTAGGCGGAAGGCGGCCCGGTTCACTACATCCAGAGTGGAAAGACTTGTGAAGCGCAAGTGCGTCAAATTGCCGTCGCCGTCGATCGCCGCCTCCGTCGTCACCATCGTGGTCCGCTTGCGCGCAGACGGAGGAATGTCATGCATCATTTCCTCGTACGATCGCGGGAACGGATACGCATCCAGCCCGCAATGTAGATTAGGCTCTGCCCTGTTCGTGGGAGCGGGTGGAGCCGCTTCCACTGGCCGCGCCGGCCGATCCTCCACTTCGACGCGCGCCCGCGGAGTCTGTCTGCAGCCCGTTGCGAGAACGACCATAACGAGCACCGCGAGATCTTTCGAAAAGTCAGTCACCGCCGTGTGAAATATTTTATCAGCCGGCAACTCGCTGACCGGCTGAACTTCACCCTGGGAGCGGCCGTCAGCCGAACGATGCCTTCTGTGGGTATCCTTCGCCTGCCGGCGGCTCGCTACGTCCACTCGACCTCACTTCTCAGCCGTAGTGTCTTACCTGCCGTCGCCTCCGGGACCGCAACTTCAACTCGAATTAATATGCCGCCAAGGTACGTCGCACCAATCGTACGGAAGGTCGTTTGCGTCGTCTTGGCATCGGCACCCTGACGTTCGACGCGCCCAATCAGGTTTGGTGGCTTATCCCGAAAAAAAACTGCGGTGGCCTGTCGAAGTCGTGCTGCCCGGATCGACATACTGATAGAGCGGGGACAGGGATGGACGCCGTTGAGACCCCGCTCTCAACGAAAGTCACGAAAAGGAGACCGCAATGCGATTCTTGAGCATCTACAAATCCGTGGAACGCAACACCCCGCCCAGCCCCGATGAAATGGCCGCGATGGGCAAACTAATTGAGGAGGCCATGAAGGCCGGCTGGCTGCTTGGCACGGAAGGCTGCCTGCCATCCAAGTTCGGCGCACGCGTGCGCCGCGCCGATGGGAAGGTGACCGTGATCGATGGCCCTTTCACCGAGACGAAGGAGCTGGTGGGCGGGTTCGCGATTCTAAAAGCCAACTCCAGGGAAGAGGCCGTCGCGCTCGCCGAACATTTTCTCGGCGTTGTCGGGCAGGGTGAGTGCGAGTTGCGCCAACTCTACGATGCCGATGCCGCGCAATGCGCCGGCAAAGCGTAGGAGCCCGGAGAATTGAGTCGGCCCGGAGCATCGCCGGGCTGACTCCTCTCGCTTGCGATTGCCTGCCAGTCGCCTCAGAACAGCAGCTTCAGAGCGAATTGAATCTGGCGGGAAGGATACGTCGTGCGAATCGTACCGAACGCTGCATCCGTAGTTCTGGTATCGGGCACGCCGAAATTCGTGTGGTTCAGCAGATTGAAGAACTCCGAGCGGAACTGCAGCCGCACACTCTCGTGAATCCGGAACGTCTTATTCGCCGCAAAGTCCCACACCTCGAGTCCCGGTGCGCGGAAGGAATTGCGCCCCACATTGCCGTAGGGAGCTGTCGCTAATGGGGTCGTAAAGGTGTAGCCCGCGAAATACGTGTTCAACATCTGCGACCGGCTTTGGCTCTGTGCGCTGCCCGAGATATTGGGGCGAAGGAAGGCCTGCCCGCGATAGTCGTTCGACAGACCGGTATTGTCGTTAATCGTCGACGCGGCGTAGATCACATCCAGCGGCGATCCAGTGTGCGCGGTGTTGATGGTGTTGAGTTCCCACCCGCCTGCGATCGCGTCCACCACCGGGTTCACACTGGACCCGAACTTCCGCCCCTTGCCGAACGGCACTTCCCACACCACGCTGGTCACGTTGTTCAGCTTCACATCGAAGCTCGAAGGACCTTTCTCGGCGGCCAGATTGTGGATGTTCTGCGGATTGGCTTCGAAGTAGCCCGCGTAATACTCCAGCGCCTGCTCCGAATCGCCCATCGCCTTACCCCAGGTAAACGAATTCAGCACATACAGACCGCCGCTAAAGCGATGCTCCACCCGCGCCGAAAGCCCGTTGTAGTGGTTGTCGCCCGCCGGATCCACCCAAGTGATTGGCCCGAAGGACGGAATCGGACGCCGCGCCTGCACGCCCAGACAACCGCTCGTGATCGCCGGAGGATTGCACGTCGCGGTCACGGAGTTCACGTTGGCCTGATTGTAGTCGGCCAGGATCGGCAGCCGCAGGCTGTGATTCCCGTTGTAGGCCAACTCGATCAGCGTATTCTTCACCAGGTCGCGTTGCACCGAGATAAACCAGTTCTGGATATACGGCCACGGGCTGTCTTGCGGAACATACACCACATTCGAATTCACAGGATTGAACGCCGAGGGGTTAGCGATGCCGGTGGTGAAACTGTTCTGCGTTGTCAGAAAACTCGCCGGCACCGGCCCGCCATTCGGAAAGCTCTGGTTCAGCACGCCGAATAAAGCCTGCGGTGCATTGATGCCCTCCAGGGCACTGCCTACACGGTTGAAGAACGTGTAGCTAATCCCGTAACCCGCCCGCACGACCGTCTTCGCATCGAAGCTGTATGCGAGTCCCAGGCGCGGTCCGAAATCCTTGTGGTCGGAATTCACCAGGCTGCGGTCGAACAGGCTGCCACTCTTCGCCAGCTTCATACTGTTCGTGGTGGGATCGAAGTTGGAGTAGTTGTTGTCGCGCTCGTACAGCGGCGAGGCGAACTCCCAGCGCAGACCCACATTGATCGTGAGCTTCGGGGTCACCTTGAAATCGTCCTGCGCATACAGCGAATGCACGAACTGGCGCAGATTCACCACCGTGTAGCTGCCCTGATTGATCTGGCTGGGGAGTCCGAAGATCAGGTCGGCCAGATTGTAGCTGGTGGCGTCGCTGGCGATGGTGCAGCCCGCCGTCAGACCAAGCTGTGCACATGTGGGCTTACTGAATTGCCCGGCGTAGACATCCTGCCCGTACAACGGATTCACGTCCAGAATCTCGGTATTGATATGCAGGTACTCGTAGCCGGCCTTGATCGAATGGCGTCCGATATTGATCGAGTAGTTCAGCTTCGGATCCCACGACGTCGGGTTCTGAAATTGCGGATTGCTGGTCTGCCGGCCAAGCGCTGTGAAACCGCTGGGGGACTGCGTGTTGAATCCGCCCGTCAGGTTCGGGGTCGTTGGCAGGCCCTGGATGCCGAAAAGCGATTGCAGGCTCGGACCACCTAGCAGCGCGGGTTGCTTCCCGGCCACCACGTGCGTCCATCCGAGGCGCGCCTCGAAAATAGAAGTCGGTGTGACGGTCCAGGTGTAGCCCAACGCGGCATTCTGATCGATGGAATGAATGTAGCCGTTGCCGTCGCCGCCCGAGGGTCCCGGGAACGACGGCTGATAAAACTGGACGTCCTTGCGCTGGCTGAAGCGCAGGAAGGCATTCATCTTGTTATTGATCTGGCCGTCAATCTTCGCGTCGTACTTGTCGCTGTAGTCACGAATCAACAACAACGCTTCATAATTATTCGAACGCCCGGGTCCGTTCAACGTGGGTAGTCCTCCCAGCAGAGCGGCGGCGAAGGGATTCAAGCTCGCGATCGGAATCTGGGTGTTCGCCGGATACACCACGCCGGTGAGCGGATTCACAACGGGCACGGGAAGGATGCCAGCGCGATCGGTCGCGGTCGGCAGCGAGTCGAAATTCAAGTAGCGCTGCAACTGCCGGTAGCCCTCGTAGTCGCCAAAGAAGAAGAGGCGGTTCTTGATGAAGGGGCCGCCGATGGTGGCGCCGAACTGATTGCGCTGCAAGGTCGGCTTGACGAACACCGCCGGGCTGAACAGGAACCCGGTCGCGTTCAGATCGGTATTGCGCAGAAACTCGTAGGCCGTGCCGTGAAGCTGGTTGGTGCCCGATTTCATCACGGCGTTCACCACCGCGCCGCCAACGCGCCCATACTCCGCGCTGTAGTTGCTGGTGATTACCTTGAACTCCGCAATCGCGTCCGGCGACGCCTGAATCACCTGCGACGAGTAGCTCTGATTGCTGGTGCCATAGGCGTTGTTGTCGATGCCGTCCATCAGGAAGTTGTTATAGGTGCTGCGCATGCCGTTCACGTTGAACGAGCCTTCGCGCGGCGTTCCGCTGGGAGAGAACGACACCGCGATGGGCGATTTCACGACGTTGGCCGAAAGCAGCGCGAGGTCCGCATAGTTGCGCCCATTGAGCGGCAATTCCACAATCGCTCCGCCGTTGATCACCTGCCCGTGTTCGCTGGAGTCCGTTTCCAGAGCTGTGGCCGCGCCACTCACCTCCACGGTCTCGCTCACCGCGCCCACTTGCAGCGTAAAGTCCACGCGTTGTCGCGCGCCCACATTTACCGTGATGCCCGAAGCCACCTCTTTGGAGAAGCCGTTCGCCTCGGCTGTCAACTGGTATTTGCCGATCTTGACGTTCGAGAACGCGTAGTTGCCGTCTTCGTCGCTGGTGGCTTTCGCCTGAATGCCCGTGTCCACCGCCAGTAGCGTCACGACAGCTTTTGGTACCACTGCGCCCGAATGGTCTCGGACAGTTCCCAGAACTTCAGCCGTGTCGAACTGGGCGAAGGACGGGGTCGCCGCAAGCAGACACACTCCGAACAGCATCGAAAGTTTTCTCATTTTGGATGGGTCCCCTAAACGTGAAGGTAGCAGACGAGGATGACGATTCGGTTTCATTTTTGTAAAACAACCCACACAACGTGGTGGCGCCGCGCCGTCAATACAACGTTGCTATGATACACCGGAAGTGGCGCAAACACTTCTTGTTTGCCGCGTCTAGACTCCTCTCGACGCTTTTCGTGGTGTCTCGCGGATCCGGCGCCCACGAAGTCGCCCTCGACGCTGCCAAACCGTCCTGGAGCGCGAGCGCCGGTATATACTGAACACGCGTGATTCCAGTACTTTCCTCTCACATTGAAAGCGTCACGGTGTACTCCAGCGGAGCCGTGGTCACGCGCGTGGCGGAGTTCTCTCCTGCCGATGGCGCCTGGCCCGAGCGCGTTCGCCTCGCTGGACTGCCCCTCGCCCTCGATGACAGCAGCATTCGCATTCGTATGGAGGGTGGTAGCGCGTCGGCCGTCAGCTTCCAAACCAGCCTCGAGATACCGAGCGATGCGCCTTCGCCAGAAGCGATTGAGGACACCGTAAGGGCGGCCCGGCAGGAGGTATTGCAACTCGAAGACCGACTGCATGACGCCGATCGGCGCGCAGGGCTTTTCGCCGGACTCACGCCACCCGCCCGGCCCGACGCAGCGGAAGGCGAAGCGCCGCCTCCCAGTCCGCACGCCGGCCGCGTCGCGTTGTTTGAGTTTCAGCAACAAAATCTCAAAGCGATCTACGAGACGATTGAAGACCTGCGGGCCAAACTTCGCATCGCCCGCGAAGTCCTCGACTCGGCTCAGGAGAAGAAACGCGCCGCCGGAACCGAACGAACCGCTCACGTCAACGAACTGCGAAAGACCGTGACCGTGGTGATACACGGTGAGGCGGCAGAGAGCACCGATCGCGCGCGCTTGCGGCTCGATTACCGTGTCCCAGGCGCGCGCTGGGCGCCTTCCTACGCAGTACGTTTTGCGACGGACCTCTCTCAAGTCACCATCACGGTGCGCGCCATCGTCGCTCAAAGGACGGGCGAGAATTGGCAGAATGTGCTGGTCCTTCTCTCGACGGCCCAGATGCAAGCTTGGACGGAGTTGCCCGAGTTGGCCTCGCTTCGCCTGGGCCGTTGGCAAGCTCCCGTCCGGTCTGGATGGAGGCCCGCACCAGTTGGCGCCGAAGAGCTTTATGCCGACTACGACCGCGAGAAGAGCGCCATCCAACCGGCCGCGGCGGATCCGAAAGTAACAGCACTCGCGCGGAGGCTCGAATCGGCGGACGAAGACGAAGCGCCCGCTGCCCTTCCCCCGCCCCCTATGCGTAAGCCCAGCGACACCCCGACCGGCGAATTCCCGCAGTACCCGCCCCCCGGACAGCCGATTCCCGCGCCACCGCCGTCCGGAGAGTTTACCCGGATGTTTCAGCAGCCGCTTCCCCCTCCTCCGCCTGCTCCCCTGGCCGCTCCGCGCCCGCCGGCCCCTACCGCTGCGCCTGCGCAATTCACGGCCATGTTCCGGCGCCCGGGAACTGCGGCCCCGCCTGCCCAAACGGAGGGCCCTGCGCCAGTCCCCCCTCCTCCTGCCGAAATCCGCCCCGCACTCGCCGCCCTCGACTTCGGATCCTTGCGCATGCCAGGACCCACCGACTCCGTCCGTGCCAGACTCACGCCCGCTGAACGCACAGCCGGCCCGGAAGTGCTACGATCCGCGCTTGATGAGGCAGCCCGCTTGAGCCGCCTTCCAGCACGGTATGCCTTCGCATCATCTGTGGCAGGATTTGATTACGCCTACAAAGCCGAAATCCCAGTGGACATTCCGGCGGACCGCCAATTCCACTCCATCCCGCTCGTTTCGCTCGCAGCGCCGTCGCACTTGTACTACGTGACCGTTCCGCGCGAGTCGTCCGATGTCTTTCGATTCGCGGAAATCGTCAATCCCCTGGGTGCGCCTTTGTTGCCTGGCCCCGCGGACATCTACATGGGCAACAACTTTCTGATGACCGTACCGCTCCGTCTCACCACGCCCAAAGGCAAGATCCACCTCGGACTCGGCGTCGAACAGCGCATCAAGGTCGCGCGCAACATCGCGTACAGCGAAACCGCAACAGGCCTCATGAGCGGAACCTTGAACTTGAAGCACGAAATCCAGATCGAGGTCCGCAATCAACTCCGAATCGCGGCGCCCGTCGAAGTGCGCGAGCGGGTGCCCGTCACCCGCGAAGGCGACGATCAACTTAGAGTGACCACAACTGCCAAGCCCGCGTGGGAACCGTACGATCCGCCAGGCGTTGGTCTTCGCGGTGGATACGTCTGGAAGGTCCAGGTGCCCCCTTCCGAGGCGATCAATCTGCAAGCCATCTACATCATCACTCTGCCGGCCAAAATGGAGCTCGCGGCCGGCAATCGGCGGGAGGCGTAAGTGGCAGCGGAGCCTGACTTTCCCATTGCGGAAGTGATGCTGCTCGAAGATCGTGCACAGATCACCCGGCGCGGAATGTTTACGCTTTCCGACGGTCTGACCCACATAACGGTTCCAGGCGTCGCGCCCGTACTGAGCGATAAGAGCCTGACCGCCCGCATTCTTCAGGGCGCGCAGGCGCAGGTGTGCGACGCACGTGTGGTGCGCTTTCGCAAGGCACTGCGCGAGGAGCGTCCCGCCGCCACTAGCGAGCTCGAAATCACCATCGAGGATGCGCTGCGGGAACTGCGAACGCTCCAGGTGGAACGTACTCGCCTGGAAGGGCAACTCGCCGGTATCGAGACGATCGAAGACCTGGTGCTGCAGGAGTTGAAACAGGATGCCGCCTGGAATCGCGACTCCCGCGAGAGTGTGGCGGAGGAACTCGATCGTCTCGCCCGAGAGTCCGGCGCGCTCCACGCGGAACATGCCGCGCTGGTGGTGAAGGGCGAAGTGCAGCGTCAGAATCTGCGCGATCTGACAGCGGGCATCGAGCGACTGCTCCATCCGTCCACGCTCATCGGCGCGAACCTTGAAGTCGACATTCAGTCGGCTGCCGGCGGCCTATGCGAGATCGAGTTGTCCTACGTCGTGCCCGGCGCTTGTTGGCGGCCCTGGCATACGGCGGAGCGTCTCGCAGGACCCTCGCCTTCGGTGCGGATTCGTTCCGAGGCATGTGTGTGGCAAAACACCGGAGAGGACTGGAAGGGCGTCACCCTGCTCTTTTCCACTGAGCGCCCGTCCCTCGGCGTCGAACCACCTGTGCTGCAGAGCGACGTGATCGAAGCGCGGCCCAAGCCTCTGACCGTGACAGTGGCGACCCGCGAGCAAACCGTCCAGACTACGGGCTTAGGGACCGCCGTGACCGAGACCGCCGAACTGCCGGGCATCGACGATGGCGGCGACGTCTTCGCGATTCGCAGCACCGCAAAGGCCGACATTCCTTCCGATGGGAGGCCGTATCGCGTGCCTTACGCGAGCTTCGAAGCGAGTGCCGAAACGAACCTTATCCTAATGCCGGAACTGGCCCCCGCGGTGATTCGCAAGACGGTCCAAACGAACTCCGGTTCGGTTGCCCTGCTGGCCGGTCCGGTCGACCTGATCGGCGAGGGTGGGTATCTGGGACGCACGCAGGTAAAACTCATCGCTCCGAGCGAGCGTTTCGCTCTGGGCTGGGGGCCGGAGAACGCGCTTCGCATGCATCGCGAACTGGACAAAGTCGACGAGGAGTCCGGACTCACCGGCAACATGGTCACGAGCCAGCGGACGGTGACGATTCAGTTGAGCAATATCGGTGCGGAGGAGTTCACAATCCGCGTGACGGAGCGCGTGCTGGTGAGCGAGATCGAGCAAGTGGAAGTAACCGTGGACCAGCGCGAAACCACCCAGGCAAGGACCACGGATGAGAACGGCTTCGTCACCTGGGACGTGCGCCTGCCGCCTTTCGGCCAGGAGTCGCTACGCCTGGTCTACCGGATCAGGCACCGCAAAGACATTGTGGGGATCTGAAGCTGGCACGTCGCGTGCAAAACTGGGACGAACATGCGAGCGCTCTGGATATTCCTTCTTCTCACGATCTCGATGTGTGCGCAGAACACGCCGCCAGTGGAGGGCGTAGTGCTAACTCCGGCGGGTGTGGGAATCGCGGGCGTCACCGTGGAATTGACGGCCCAGGGCAAGAAAGACGCGGCCTACACCGTTGCCACCGATAAAAACGGCCGCTTCCAGATTGCCGCAGTCGCTCCCGGCGACTACTCCGTCTCTTACGATCTGGAAGGTTACGGACCGCCCGACGATGAACCCACCCAGACGCCTCTTCACGTCAGTCCGGACGCCAGTGTAGTCACCTTACGTCACGAACTGCTGCCGATGGCCACACTGAGCGGCCAGGTCCTCGATACCGACGGAAACCCCGTTCCCAAGGTCGCGGTGGAATGGCTCAATACGATATACGGTCTCACCCAGATGACCACCACTACGGACGACCAGGGGAGGTTCCGCTTTCCGCGAATCATGCCGGGAAGTTACATCGTGCGCGCTGCACCCGATTCCAACATCGACCGGTATATTAAGGTGATCTCCAAGCCGCGCCAGGAGCGGTCCGCGCCGGACTATCAACTCGGAGCCGATCGCAAACTTTGGGCGCCTACCTACTTTCCCAACTCACTCGACCGTGCGCAGGCGTCCGTGATCCGCGTACGTGGCGGCGAAAGTCTGGAAGGCTTCGACATCCACTTGCAGAAGACCACCGCCTTTCGCATTCACGGCGTGGTGCTCGACGAGAGCGGACGCGGGGCGGCTCACGCTTCCGTCAAGTTGAAATCAGCGGACACGCAGGACATGACGTCGGGCCGCCCTCCGTATGCGGAGGTCAACAGCGGCGAAGATGGCAGCTTCGAATTCCCCAGCGTTGGGCCGGGCCGTTGGCGAATCGTCGCCGAAATCAAAGAGGCCAATGTCGAGCGCAGGGGCTTCGCGACGCCGTTCGTCACCCGGTTTGATCTCGAGGACATCCGGATCCACCTCAGCGCGCCCTTTCCGGTCACAGGCATCGCGGAGGGATTGACGGGGAAAGAGACGCGCCCCGCGCAGTTCCGGCTGGTGCCTGTGGACGGGCCGGTGGAACAGGATGTGTATTCGGGTTCCCTCAAAGAAGGCAAGATGTATGCGGAGGCCTACCCTGGCCGTTACCAGGTTTCCGTGGGAACTCCCGTGGGCTACTACCTCGACTCCATCCTGTTCGAGCATCGCGACGTACTGGGGCAGGAGATCGAACTCAGCACCGCCCCGCCCACGCTCCGCTTCGTTTATCGCGCCGACGGCGGACATGCGCATGGCAGCGTTGAAAACGGCAGCCGCGCTTCCGTGATTCTGATTCCTCAAAATGAGACGTGGTTTGCTCAGCGCCTCTTTCTGTACCAGGCACGCTGCGATGATGCGGGCCACTACAAGATCGACCACATCCGTCCGGGAGACTATTTCGCCATCGCACTGAGCCAGATGGATTGGAGCCTGTTGTACAGCCCGTCCGCGATGACCGTGTTAGCCAAGATCGCGACGCGCATCACGGTGGAGCACGACGCCGATACCGTCGCCGACCTCAAGGCCCAAGTCTGGCCCGAGTAGCGCCGGTCAGCGTCACTGTACCGGAACGAACCTCACGTTGATATAAGCCTGCCGCTGACCACCCGCCTGCGGGAAACTCCCTTTGCGCACCGCATCAAGCGCAGTCTGCACCAGTGCCGGGTCCGAGGCGCTGGAGATTTCCGCTTCCACCACGGCGCCCTCGCCATTCAACGAAGCGTGCACGATCACCGGCTTGGCCGGTCCGGAAACGGACGGCGTTGGAATCTGCATGGGGAACCGCGTCGGCAGTTCGAGCGTTGCTACCGGCCCGCGCGCGACCATCTCCGGAGTCGGCCGGAGCGTCTGGGGGTCGACCGGACCCAAATCGGAGGTGGAGATTTGCGCGTCGAGCACCGTCGCGCCGTTGACATAGATCGTGATGCGGCTGGGAACCGTGCGCCCGTGGAACTGCGCACTCGCATAGCTGTAAACAACATACGTTCCGGGCGCCACCGACTCCACCTGCAGCAGCTTGGTCGCGTTATCCACGCAATACTCTTCCTCTTCCCAGAGACGCGTGGGCTGTGTAGGCGCGACCATCCGCGAGGTCAGCAGGCAGGTCGCGGGCTGGCCGTTCCACTGAATCGCGGCGGTGCGTACCTGCATGTTCGAAGGCATCTGCTGCACCGCCCAGAAGATTGCATTACGCAGCATGTGCACACGCATCGGGACTGCGCCCGGCGTCGTCGCGCCCGTTGCCTCTTCGAATGCCAGGCTGCGGGCCACCGAGTAATTGCCCATAGTGGCCGTCCAGCGCCACGTCTGGCCGTTGAGCCAACTCTCCACGAGTTCTCCGCTACCGCCTTCCACGCCGCTACCCGAGGCGGTGAATGACGCCTTGAGGACATAGGGAGCCGAGCCGGCACGATGGGTTTGCCCGTTCGCCTTCGCGAACTCGAGCAGCGAGAGTGCGTTGGCTCGATCCTCGGCGGTGGCGGGCGTTTGCACGTTCCCGACGACCGGCTCGTGCGGATCGGGCGGGATCGGCACGGATACGCCCCGCTGGCCCTGTGCGCCCACGCGCGGCAGCGGCATCTGCTGCGGCGGCGCCATCGCCATGGTCACACGCGAGCGCACAGGTGCACTGGCCGGCGGAGCGTCCGCAGGGGCCACGGCAGCGTCCATCACGCGGACCTGCGCCTGGGCCGAGAGAGGAAAGTGAACGCAAGCCACCCACATGGCGGCTGCCAGCATCGCCGTCATGGAGCAGTAGGATGAGAGCAATCTGAGTTTAGACATAGAGACCTCCGAAAGTAAGGAATGCATTCGCTGTGTCAAATGCCGGCGCCGCAGAAACAGAGGCGCGGGCGCAAGATCGAGAAGGGGACGCTGCCGCGCAATCGCCAACAGCGCATCGATGTAAGATTCGCGAGCAGCGGTCAGTCGGACCGACTCCGCATCCACCAGTTGTTCGCGCGCCAGCCGCGCCTGCGCGAGCAGCCACCAAACGCCGGGATTGAACCACAACAGCGCGCCCGCGAGTTCCTCCAGAAGCGTCACCGGCCAATCGTGCCGGCGTACGTGCAACAGTTCGTGGCAGGCGATGCCGCACTGCGCTTCCTCTCCGAGCGCCAGAAACACCTCCGGCAGCAACACGACGGGAGCGAGCCAGCCTAACATCACCGGACCGGGAGCCTCTGAAGAGACGCAGAATACTGCGTCGGCATGTGTGATCGAAGAGGCAGCCTGCACCGACTCCGGAAAGGGATAGAGCGGCGTCGCGCCGATTCGTAGTTTTCGGATCTGCCAAAGTCCGGCCACTAACCAGCCCAGACGCGCCACCGCGCCCGCCAGTAGAATCCACCACAGCGTCGTATTCCGAAAGATGGATGCGGACTGACGATCAACCGGCGTCGGCGCGGCAGGCGACGGCGATCCCGAGGCAGAACGAAGGCCGCCCAGGGAAGAGCGTGGCGGTGCGGCCGGGACGTCGGAGTCGCCCGCGGCCTCCGGATGTCGCTCGATCACGATCACTGGATGCCGCCAGGGCTCCACAAACGGAAGCACAACGCATACGGCCAGCATCAAGTGGCACCACGCGAGTTGCGTACGCGGATGACGCACGCGGAAGAGCATCGGCAATAGCGCTGCCACGGATGCCAGCGCAACGGTCTGCACGATCCACGACAGCAGATTTTCCCAGGTCCCCATGACTACTGCTTCTTTCTGCGCTCCTGTACCAGCTTTTCGATTTCGTCCAGTTCTTCGGGGCGAATGTGACGATCTTCCATCAGGTGCAGCAGCAACGGTTGGGCCGACCCATTAAAGACACGGTTGACGAACTCTTCCACCATGCTCTCGACCACCTGGGTCTGCGGCTTGCTCGGCGTGTAGACGTAGGCGCGTTCGCCGGGTTCTTTCTTGACGTGCCCCTTGCGCTCCAAAACTCCCATCATCGTCAGAACGGTGGTGTAGGCGATCTTTCGCTGTTCCAGCAGATCGCCATAGACCTCGCGGACGGTGGCGTGTCCGCGTTTCCAGATGACTTTAAGGATCTCGAGTTCCAGACCGGTCGGGATGGTTTCGGGCGGCTTCATTTCACCAATGACTAATAACTTAGTCATTAGTGGAACGATTGTCAAGCGCAAAAAGGGACGGATCCGCACACTCCCAACCCTGATTGCGTCCCGGAGTTGTTACGATGAGATCCTTATGAAATCGAGACTTCGCTTTGTGTGGGCTTTTTCTTTGGGCAGCGCGTTCCTCACGGCTTCACACGCTCAAACCGTGAGCCCGAAGTTAACCACTGCCGCTGCGGTAACCCAGGGAGGCGTCATCCCATACTTCGCCGATGGAGGCGGGTGGACCACCAGTTTCAGCCTCACCTGTTTGTCGACGCCGGCCTGTGCTCTCACTTTCACCTATGTTGGTTCCAATGGAAGCAATCTAGCCGTGCCGATGAAGATCACTCTTCCTGGCTCTTCGGGGCCGACCCAGACGACCGCGACCCAAAGTTCAATCGACATCGCGTTGGCGTTTGGGCAAGGTGCACTGATCGAGACCTTAGGCCAGAACCCTGACGTTAGGACAGGCGGCATTGATATCGTCTCGAGTTCCTTGCTCGCCGGGTTCTCGACGTTTCGTCAGAGCGTTCCAGGCCGGCCGGATAACGAGGCAACCGTACCTATGGAAGATCGGAATTTCAATGGCCGATTCATCATCGGCTTCGATAACCGCAGCGGGTTCGCGACTGGGGTCGCCTTAACGAACCTCACCAACAATGCTCGTGCGGATGTCGTCGTTACGGGGATCGATTTGAACAACCAGGCGCTGTTCACGGGATTGATTTCACTCGATCCCCTAAACGGAACCACTTTTAATGTAGCGGAGAAATTTCCCGCAACAGCCGGCAAAGTGGGGCTTTTGAATTTCCAAGCTCAGAATGCATTCATCACGGGGACCGGTTTCCGATTCAATCCCGGCGGCGCCTTCACGACACTCCCAATCTTCCAACTCCACTGAAGTCAGCCAAGCGGGGTGAGCAGACGCCCCCGCATCAGTGGTGTATGCTAATCGCCATGCACTTTACGCAGGGCCTCCTCATAGTGCTCACCGCCACATCCCTGACCGCGCTCCTCTGCGACGCGGCCGACCTGCCGCCCATTCCTCCCACCCCAAAGAAGCCCGTCACCGACGATTACAACGGCGTGAAAGTCGTCGACGACTATCGATGGCTGGAGCCGCCGAACGATCCGGAAGTGCGCAAGTGGAGCAACAGCCAGAATGCGCGCACGCGGGCATACCTCGACCAGTTGCCGATGCGGAAGGAACTTGTGGCTCGCCTCACCGAGCTCCTGGGCACGCAGTCGGTACGCTTCGCGGGGCTGCAATCGCGTGGCGCAGTACTGTTCGCGCTGCAGTTCCAACCTCCCAAGCTGCAGCCGTTTCTGGTGACTCTATCGTCGCCGGATGACCCGGCTTCCGCGCATGTGGTGGTCGACCCCAATGCGATGGACCCGAGCGGATCGACCGCAATCGACTTCTACGAGCCGTCGCTCGACGGCAAACTGGTGGCTGTGTCGCTGTCGAAGGGTGGCAGCGAAGACGGGTCGGTGTCGGTCTTCGAAGTAGCCACCGGCAAGATGCTCGGCGAGGCCATCCCGCGCGTGAACGGGCCGACCGCCGGGGGAAGCGTGGCGTGGAACAGCGAAGGCAGCGGCTTCTGGTACACGCGTTATCCGCGCGAGGGCGAGCGCCCGGCCGCCGACATGAGCTTCTTCCAGCAGGTCTACTTTCACCACCTCGGCGCTCCCACAGCACAGGATGAATACGCACTGGGCAAGAACTTTCCGCGGATTGCCGAGATCGAGTTGCAGTCATCCGACGACGGGCGGTTCATTCTGGCGCGCATGGCCAACGGCGATGGCGGCGAGTACCTGCATTACATGAGAGGGCCGGAAGGCCGCTGGTACCAGGTGACGCGCCTGGCGGATCGCTGCTCCGAAGCGGCGTTTGGGCCCGACAATTCGCTTTACCTGCTCTCCCGTAAGGACGCGCCTTTGGGGCAGATACTCACGATCGCGGGTCCGAACTATGCGCTCGATAAAGCGAAGGTGGTGGTAACGGCGGGCCGTTCCTCGGTCGATGGATTTGTGGCTGCGAACGGCGTGCTCTACGTGCGCTACATGGCCGGCGGACCTTCGAAGCTGCTGGCGAAGGAACCGGGAAGACCGGACAAAACGGTGGCGATCGGCGAGATCACCTCGGTGGGCGAGATGGTGCGTGTAAAGGGCAATCACCTGCTATTCGAAAACCAGAGCTATACGGAGCCGGCGGCATGGTACAGCTACGATCCGGCGAGCGGAGCCGTGAAGAAGACGGCGCTCGCGACCACGTCGCCCGCCACCTTCGGCGATGTCGAAGTGACGCGCCAGTTCGCGGTCTCCAAGGACAACACGCGCGTTCCCATGAACATCATCCGGCGCAAGGGGACGAAACTGGACGGCACGAACCCCACGCTGCTTTACGGGTATGGAGGGTACAACATCAGCCTCTCGCCCGATTTTGCGGCGCGGCGGCGCGTGTGGCTCGATCATGGGGGCATCTGGGTAGTAGCGAACCTGCGCGGCGGTGGAGAGTTCGGCGAGAGCTGGCACGAGCAGGGCGCCTTGACGAAGAAGCAGAACGTATTTGACGACTTCATCGCCTGTGCGGAGTACTTGATCAAGAACAAGTACACGAGTCCTGAGAAGCTGGCGATCGAAGGCGGCAGCAATGGCGGGCTGCTGATGGGAGCGGCGATGACGCAGCGGCCGGAGTTGTTTAGGGCGGTGGTCGCGCGGGTTGGCATCTACGACATGCTGCGCGTGGAGACGTTTCCCAATGGCGCGTTCAATGTGACCGAGTTCGGCACCGTAAAGGAAGGCGAGCAGTTTCGTGCGCTCTACGGCTATTCGCCCTACCATCACGTCAAGGACGGAACGGACTATCCCGCAGTCCTATTTCTCACAGGCGATAATGACGGGCGCGTGGATCCTATGAACTCGCGCAAGATGACGGCGCGCCTGCAGGCGGCGACGCACTCGGGCCGTCCGATCTTCCTGCGCACCAGTTCGGCATCGGGCCACGGCATCGGCACAGCGCTGAATGAGCGCATCGAACAGGAGGCGGATGTGTACGCATTCCTGTTCGATCAGTTGAAGTAATTTCCGGCTTGACAGGGCCAAACGGCCGGCGCATACTCCTATCAAGAGTCTATGGGAACTTGGCTGTCGCGCTTTCCGAAACGCCTTCGGGCCCTCATTCATCGGCATCAGCTCGACCAAGATTTGGCAGACGAGCTGAACTTTCATCGCGAGATGCTCGAGCAGGCGCACGGCCCTGCCACGGGCGCGCGCCGTTTTGGAAATCAGACACTGCTCACGGAGACCAGCCGCGATCTCCTCAGTTTCCGGTGGCTGGAAATGCTCTGGCGCGATCTTCGCTATGGCGCCCGCAGCTTGCGGCGCGCACCGGTAATGACGGGCGCGGCGATCTTATCCCTGGCATTGGGGATCGGCGCGGCCACCACCATCTACAGCCTCATCGACACGCTGCTACTGCACGCCATCAGCGCGCGCGATCCGCAACGCGTGGTGCGCTTCTCCGGACTCTCCTATCAGAATTCACGCGATATCGCGGCGATGCAGGTCTTCCAAGACCTGGCTTCCTACGATGTCTCATCGGTGAACTGGCATGCGGGCGAACGCACACAGGCGCTGTTCGCTCAACTGGTCGGCGCCAGTTTCTTCGACGCTCTCCAGGTAGCGCCCGTTGTCGGGCGGGTATTTCACGGCGACGAAGCCGAGCCCGCGCGGCAGCCACATGTAGCCGTGCTCACCTATCGCTTGTGGCAGCGGCAGTTCCATGGCGATCGCGATATCGCCGGCCGCACCATGCTGTTGAACGGAACTCCCTACACGGTGCTCGGCGTTTTGCCCCGCGATTACCGCTCGGTCATGGGCATGGGAATCTCCCCCGAAATTTACGTCCCGCTGGAGCCCGCCCTTTCGCCTTCGATGATGGATCGCAGCCGCGGGATGTATCGAACAGTCGCGCGCCTGCGCGAAGGCCGAACGCTTGAGCAGACGCGCGACGAGCTATACGCGGCGCTGGCTCATCTGCAGCAGATCTACCCGGAAGATAACCGGCGGATCCTCGAGCGGCCGGCGGTGGAATCGATTACGGACACGGTATGGATGCGCGACATTCCGGAAGCACGCCCGGTTCTGACCTTTGCGTCTATCGCTGTCGGAGCTTCTCTGCTGGTGATGATGATCGCCTGCGCCAACGCCGGAGGTTTGCTGCTGGCCCGCACGGCGGCACGCGCTCGCGAGGTGGCGATCCGGCTCTCGATTGGCGCCAGCCGGCGGCGTATTTTGCAGCAGATGATGATTGAATCGGCGCTGCTGGCGCTGGCGGGCATTGCCGGCTCCCTGGCGATTACGAGTGCGGCGGCGGCGCTACTACAGCAGATTCCTGTGCCGGTACCGGTGCCGATCGAGTTCGCTTTTGCACTGGATTGGCGGTTGCTGGCGGTGGCGTGCGCGCTCGGACTCGCGGCCACATTACTTTGCGGCCTTCCCGCGGCGCTTCACGGCACACGGACAGCTCTCGCGACGGTGGTGAAGCTGGGTGCCGGCACCGGGTTCCGCCGGTTGCACCTGCGCAATCTGCTGGTGGCCGGACAATTCGCGGTCTCGGTCACACTGTTGGCAGCCTCGTTCCTCTTTGTGCGGAGCTTTGTGCATGTTCTGGCAGCCAATCCCGGGTTTGAAGTCGATCGGATCGTGTCGGTGAATCTGCAGCCGGCACGCGGACAGAGTTCGGGCGACTTGGGCCGGCGCCTTTTGGAACAGATCCGGACCACTCCGGGAGTTGCCGCAGCGGCATGCGCCAGCTACCTACCGCTCAGTTTCGAAACCGGAGGTCAGCGGGTGCGGATCGCGCAGGGAAGCCCCAATTTCGAAGTTGGCGCGCAGTGGGTCGGTCCGGGGTATTTCGCCACGATGCAGATTCCAATGGTGGCTGGACGCGAGTTTGAGGATGCGGACCTGTCTGCTTCCGATCGCCATCCGATCATCGTCAACCAGGCGTTCGCCGACCGATATTTCGCCGGGAAGAACCCGGTTGGAATGCGCGTAATCCGTGCTAACCCGCGGGCTCGGGAATATTCGATGGAGATCGTCGGCGTGGCGAGGAACACCAAGCTGCGCTCACTGGGCGAGGCGTTCCAGCCGCTCACCTTCCTCCCTGAGGAATCATTGCACTATGTGGTGCGCGCGGAAGGTCCGGCGAACACCATACTGGCGACACTTTCCCGAGTCGCTTCCGAAACCGATCCCACGGCCGGCATTACGGTGAAGCCTCTTCGAGAGCATGTGGACGCCAGCACATGGCCGGTGCGGTTCGGGGCGGCGTCGATTGGAATGTTCGCGACGCTGGGATTGTTGCTCGCGGCGGTGGGACTTTACGGCAGCATGGCGTACGCCGTGGCTCACCGGAAGGTGGAGATCGGAGTGCGCATGGCGCTCGGCGCAGGTCGTGCGGAGGTGTTGCATCTGATCCTGCGCGACGGCCTGCGCATCGTGGCGGCCGGGAGCGCATTGGGGCTCGCCGGAGCACTACTGGCTACGCGATCCTTGGAGAGCCTGCTCGCGGATGGGCTGTCGCCGCGCGATCCGCTGGCGTTCGCCGGAGTAGTGGTGGTGCTGTCGCTCGCGGGGCTGACGGCATGCGTGCTGCCGGCGATGCGAGCGGTGCAAGTGGATCCCAACTGCGCGCTGCGGCATGAGTGACAGGCGGCGGTTCGGGCTGAACACCGAGGGTCCCTTTTCCTGGTCGCACCCGCTCACGTCGGGATGAGCCACGCCCACCACAGATTAGGCCGAGGTTTGTCACAATGGGTCGAGTCTTCCCGTAGCATGAACAGCCGGCGTCAATTTGTGTGGGGTTCGCTCTGCTCCTGTCTTCCACCCTTCGCAGGCGGGCAATCCGCGCCTTCTGTTCCGGTCGACTCTGGCCGGGGGCGGCCAGCATCAGGAGGTTCGGTAGTGGAAACTGTGAGGCTGCTGGGAGTACCTCTCCGTTCAGGATCACTCTATCCGGGTAGTGAGAACGATGCGAAGGGTTATCGGGACGCAGGGTTGGTTGATGTCCTGCGTAGGGCGGGAAATCAAGTGGTTGACGACGGGGATCTGGAGATCCCGAGCTATCTGCCGCATCACTCCATCCCCCCGATCCGTAATTGGCCAGGCCCGCGAATCGTTTGGGACCTGGCGCGCTTACGCGTCGCACAATATCTTGAGCATGCCGACCACCTGCCAGTGCTTCTGGGCTGCGATTGCAGTATCGTCGTCGGAACCGCGCAAGCACTGAGCAACGCAGGCGACGTCCATGTCATCTACATCGACGGGGACTTCGACGATGCCCCGCCCGAGGCGACCACTACCCGGAGCGGTGCGGCACTGGCCGTTTGGCTTTTGACCAACGAATCGCCGTTTTGCTCCCGGCCGTTGACTCCTGAGAAAGTATCCGTAGTCGGCTGGACGAATGGGCCTTTCGCGGGCTCGACGAAGGTGGGGTCGATCTCCCTGAAAGAGATTCGCGAGCGGGGACGAGGCGAAGCTATACAAAGCCTGTTGCAACGCATTCCTCAAAGGACCAAAATTCTCGTTCATCTTGATATCGACGCGGTTCGCCAGAGCGACTTGCCTGCCGCCTATTTCCCTCACACAGAGGGTCTTTCGCTGGAGGAAGCGGGCGAGATGCTGGACACCGTCTTGACCGACGAGCGTGTTCGGCTCATAGAGATCAGCGAATACGCAGCCCTCCGCGATGCAGATGGCCAATCGGCAGTCAAAATTGCAGGTTTGCTGGCCCATGCTCTGGATCAACGGCGGGCGAGAAGGCTCCACGACAGCAAGCCGTAGCGCAGAAGAGGGTCGGTTAGGCGAACATGCGCCCTAGGCAGTCGCAAGGACTAGGCACGCAGGCCTTCCCTTGGCGAGACCTCCACTTCGTTGCGCGCAAAAAAAAAAATCGGCTGGGAGGCCATGCTACGCTGTCCTGCAGAGCGTGGTTACGGGATCGCATGGGCGATATCAGTGGCTGGTGGATCGGCCGAACGGCATCGGACATCTGATCGAGCGCTGTCCCGAGGCTTTGCTGGATCGCTACCTGGTCGTTGCGTGTTTCGATAGCGCTCCTCTTCACCCCAATGCCGAAGAGAAGCAGGCTGGATGGTCCTTTGAGAGCGAGTTGGCCTATAGTCCCCGGCTCGAGTCTCTCAGACTACTTCCACACGAAAACTTCGATGAGTGGTATGTCTTCACCTCACCGGCCAGACTCTGCTCGTGCGAGGTTTTCACCAACTTCGGAGGGTTCACGCTTAGGAATCCAGAGGAATCCTTGGCCGCGTTGCATCCAACCTGGGACCGCGTCGGCGCGAAGGTGCTCGCCGATGAGCAAATGCGTCAACAGGAGCGGTTTTGGAACCAGTTGGAGTTGTTGGGCGCCGAATCATACATCGCCGACGGAGACAACTTCATCTTCGCCACGGCCAACGCCGGCCTGTTCGCTCGCGTAGCAATCGCGTTTCGATCAGTCTAGGAAAGCTTGGCCCACGAGCCGCCGACTACCTCACTGCGCCTCGCGTTTGATGAAGAGAGCGATGGCGGTGACCAGGAACGCGCCCGCCACCAGGTACACGACCGAAGCCAGCGCGATGGCGCCTCCCAGGCCGTAATCCTGCGCCAGAATGCCAATCGTGAGAGGGGCCGCGGCACCGCCGCCCAGCCAGCCGACCGAATTCATCAGACCCGCAGCGCTCCCGCGAGTCTCGGGCGGCACGACATCGTAGACGGACGCGAAGATATTGGCGTCGTAGAGACCCTTGGCGAATCCCCAGCAGGTGAGCGCCACGATAAGCCAGCCGATCGACTTGGTCATCCCGCAGAGGAGTACAAAGGGCGCTCCCGCAAACACGCCAATCGCTTGCACCCAGAGCCGGCCGCCGGGTGTGCGCCGGCGCCACGTGTCGGCCAGCCAGCCTCCCAATGGTGCGCCTACCATGCTCGCCAATTGAGCGAAGATCGTCGCGGCAAGGCCGGCCATGGCGAGATTGAGCTGGAAGCGGTCATGCAGGAACTTAGGCATCCATGAGAGCAGCACCACCGCGACGAAATTGGCACAAAGGAACGCTGCGAGCAAGCAGAGCACGGTGGGCTTGCGCAACAGAAGACGGAATTCGTGGATCGCCGCGGGAGGCGGTTCCTGCGTGGCGACAGCGGTCGGCTCCCGAAGGAAGCGATGGATGACAATCCCAAGCAGGATCCCTGCGCCGCCGAACACGACGAACGACCATCGCCAGCCGTACTGCTGTGCGATCAAGCCAGCAAAGAAGCCGCCAGCCACGGTCCCGATGTAGACGCTCGTCTGGTGCAGGCCCATGGCGCGAGAGCGGGTCTCACGGCCGTGATAGCCGCTAATCGCCGACATGGAGGCCGGGAAGTAGAACGTTTCGCCGAGCCCCTCAGCCGCGCGGAAGGCCAGCAGTTGGGGGAAGGTGCGCGACAACGCTGTGGTCACACAGATGATGCTCCACACATAGAGCCCGCCCAGGATTGCCGAAACCCGGCGGACGCGGTCGACGATGGCGCCCGCGACCATACCGAAGATGCCATACGTGATGGCGAAGGACGAGCCCAGCAGGCCCAATTGCACCGAATTGAGGTGCAGTTCCTTCTCCAGAAGCGGAAAGACCGCGAAGACCGCCTGCCGGTCGGCATAATTGAAGAAGGAGATGCCCCACAGCATTCCAACGACAGCCCACTTGTAACGCCCGGACGCGGCGAGGTCGCCCATCCCTATCTTTCTATCATTGACTGTGCTGCCAGACCCAGTTTTTTAAGTAGGGCAATGGCCTCCGCTCGCTCTGCGGGAGAAAGTCCGGATGTGGCGGCTTCCATGGCGGCTTCGTGATCGGCGAATGCCTGTGAGATGAGGTCGTGGCCAGACGCGGTGAGGAAGACCACTCGAGCACGGCGGTCGGCAGGGTCGTTACGGCGTTCCACGAGCCCTTTATTCTCCAGGCGATCGACCGCCGCGGTGATGGAGCCGCTCGTGAGCCTGATGAGTGAACCGATAGTGTTTACGGGCAGTGGGCCCTTGTGCAGCAAAGCCTCCAACGCACCGAAATCGGAGAGACACAGGCCAAGCGATTGGATGTGCCGTTCGGCGTGCTCGCGAACGGAATCATAGGCCTTCGAGAGGACTAACCAGAGGTGAATGCCGCTAGCCTTCACTGGCTATATCTTAACATCAACTATCTTAAGGTCGAGAGACATTCCCCTCCCCGCAGGCAATACCAGTACTTTAGTTTGATGTTTGTGCCTTCACTGACACCCCAAAAAAGGGGGCTCAATTTCGGGCATTTTCGGTTAAAGTTATGCTAGATCAAAATGCGTAAGCCTACGAGCTGGCCACCCAGTACCGGGAGTCGGCGTTCCCTGGATTTGGCTCGTGTTTTGCTGGTACACGGCGAATTAGCGCCGCGTCTGGCGTTGCAAACGATTCTCCAGGCGGGCGGCTATTCGGTGGACGTCGCCGCGACTCCCGCAGAAGCAATCGCCAAACTGGATGAAGGAGAATACGATCTGGTGTTGAGCGACGCGGAATTCGGCTCTCGCCCCGCAGGCCGGAATCTCCTCGCCTATGCGCGGGTGAAACACTATAGACCCGCGACCGCGCTGGTGACTTCATACGAACCGAAGCTGAAATATCGAACCGTCAGCCGGCGACATCAAATCTCCGTCGGCACGGAGAACCTTGCGAACCTGCTCAGCGGTGTTGCCGAATTAATTGGCGTGCGGGCATCGCGACGGTACCGTCCGCTGCCGGCAGCGTTTTAAAGGCTATTTCACCAAGAGATCGATATCGATCCATCCATAGATCGGCCGAAACGCCCGGCCGTCGCGGGTTTCTCCTTCGAGCCCATTAGTGGCTTTGTCGTAGGCCCTGGTGACGTATTTGCCGTCCCAGCCGCCCAGTTGGCCATAGTCGGCGGTCTTCCAGTTGGCACCCGAAGGATCGACCATTACTCCGACGTGGGTGATGTGCTGATCGTCCAGAGTACCGCTGCACAGAGCATATAGATCGCCGGGCTTGGGTCCGGCGGGGCAGTCCTTCGCGTTGACCCAGGCGTTGTAGCGCCTGCCGGACTCGGGCATGCCTGTGGTGCCGGCAAACTTGAGAGGCTTCTTTAGTTTGAAAGCGACATATGAGGTGAGGCAGTAACAATTGGTGCCGGCCGCCTTTTGCTCGGGATTGTACATGTTCTTCTTGGCTTTGGCGTCACCGAAAGTACAGGGCAAGACCTCGGGAACGATCTGGTTGATGACGGTGCTGCGGATGCCGCTGATGGGACCGCTGGACCCACCAGGCGCGGGTGCGGCCCCGGCCACTTTCCAGGCGGAGATGGAGTCGGTGAACGCAGTGTCCTTCGGAGCGTAGATTCGGACCTTCCCGGAGACGTGCACCGGATCGGTCTCGCTCGTAGGCGGGTCCCAGACAATCAGTTGCGTTTTCGCGGGCTTCTGCGCTTGCAGCCAGAGAACTTGCCAGGACTGCGATTCTACAGTTCCACGAGTTGCCAGGCCGATTCTCTGCATCAGTTGTTGCGGATCGCTTTGCAGGGTCCAGACTTTTCCGCCGAAATCGACTTTCACACTGGCACTCCCCCGGCTGGCGCCAGATTTATCCGCGATGTCGAAATTGATGATCATGTCTTCTGCCTTCCCCAATGAGACGGGCGCAAATTCGCGGTGAAAGCGATCACGAAAAGCTCAACAAGCCTCGAGAACGGCGCGCGCCGGTGCGCAATCTGGCACGAACTGCACCATTTCCGGGCCGTGGAGGTAGGCGACTTCGGGCCGCCATTTGCGGGCCGTCTGCCGCAGCGCGGCACGAAACGCCTGCGGACCATCGGCCCGGCTGACGAGGACGACTTCGACGCAGGATGCCAGTAGCTCTGGCGAAGGCGTGTCCAGCTTTTCGGTGTAGCTGACAAGGATGGCGCCAGGCTGCGGGGTAGAACCGGCTATCAGCGTGCGCGGTGTGGCAAGCGCGGCGCGCCCCGGAAAGACTGCGATTCCGCCGCTGGAGGCTGCCAACAGCAGGTCCTCGGGGAAGCCAGCGGAGGCGATTGGTCCTCCGGCCAGCGCGATTCCGGCGGCGCGGCGCAATGCCTTGGCGCCGGTCAGTCCGAGGCCGGCTCGAATCCGCAGGCGCACCAGGGCCTGCTGCCAGAGGGTGCGGAACACGCGCCGGTCGACGACCGCCCGCGCCAGAAACTTCAAGTAGTTCAGATCGAGGATGTCTTCGAGTTGCTCTTCGGTGAAGTATCTCGACGAGGTAGCGCGGTGGCGATGCTCAAGCCGCGCCCCATCGACATAAACGCTGGGCCAGCCTCGCAGCCAAGCCCGGTAGCCAAGGTCGAGATCCTCCACATATGCGGGCTCGAAGGCCTGATCCACGGCGCCGAGAGCACGGAGTTTCGCGGTGTCATAGAGGGTGCATCCACCACTGCCGTAGAGCACGTAGCTTAGATCTTCGCCGGGGAAAGGGTCGATGCAACGGATCGGAAAATCGGCCGGTCCTGGCTGGGAGTATACGGCTTTGCCGGTCTCTTCACGGCGAACGCCTGCGGGGAAGAAGATCTGGGCCGTGGCGCTGAACAGATCGGGCACTTGCTCGAAGGCTCTCACCAGAGCCGTGAAGAAGTTCGGCTCGACGATCATGTCGTTATTCAACAGACAGACATGCGAGTGGCGCGCGACGGCAATGCCGCGATTGACGGCGCGCGCGAAGGAAAGCGGGGGCGCGGAGACCACGATCCGGACCTGCGCCCACGTCGAGCGAAGCCAGTCCGCCGTGCCGTCATTTGAGCCGTTGTCGACGACGATGATTTCGGAAGGAAAGCGATCCAACTCGCGCACGATTCCAGGTAGTTGCGCGGCCAGGAGTTCCTTGCCGGCACGAGAGGGAATCACCACCGAGATCCCAGGCGAGGTGGTGATCGCGGACCAGGACGCGGCGATGCGGATGCGGGGGCGAACCGCGCCGGCAAAGCGCGCCAGTTGATACCAGAATTGGATTTTGGCGTCCGGCTTCACGCAGGTCAGATCAGCAAATGGCGATGCGCCTGAGCGCCGCCGGCCTGGCAAGTTTCCCAAAGCTGGAGGGCTTGCAACGCGAACGCCGTGGAGACCGGGCTGACGTGTGGCGAGCGGCTGCCGGGGCCACGGCCGAACCAGAATCCGCCATCGATCCGGGGGTCGACGTGCACCGCCTGGAATTGCAGCAAGCGGCCCGCTTCCTGTTGAGCGGCCTCGCGGTCGAGAGGCGCAGCACCGGCCCAGTCGGCATAGATGCGAATGCGCAGCAGTTGGGCATAGACGTCGGACCGTTCGAACTGAGGCCCGATCTCGCGCAGATAATGCGCCACGGATTGGATTCCGGCGCAGAGGGCCGCGGCGCACTCTGCCTCATTTGCGCGGGGGAGCAATCCTTCCAGAAAGTACAGGAAGGCGTGTAGCCGGTCCACGACCTTGGGATTCTCGGGATGGCCCGGCAGAAAACGGGACCACGTCTGGAGCGCACACGACAGCATGCGGTCGTAAGGTTCGCGGAACTGAACGTCGCCCGTGGCCTCGGCGAGGTCCCACCACGCCATCGCGGATTTTAGCTGATAGCAGCCAGGGGATCGCGACCACCGTTGCGGATCTTTGGGCAGTGGCTGCTTGCCTGGCAACGCAATTATAGGGTGGAGTTCGGAGCTATCCGCGGAAGTGAAGTCGCGCGCCATGAACCTGCCAATGGCCGCGGCGACGTCCAGAAACTCCTCCCCTGAGGCACGCCACACAGACAGCAGACCGCGAACGATGATGCCGCAATCGAAGAAATAAGCGAGGGATGGTGGATCGAGTTCGAAAGGGATTGTGGCGAACGACTGGTTCCAGGCCGTGCATGCGAGGAATCGGGCCGCGTGTAAGGCGCGCTCCAGATAACGCGAATCTTTGGTCACGGAATAGAGATACACGAATGCGCTCGCGGCATATCCGGTGATCTCGGTGGATACAGGTTGATTCCGGTCCAGGCCAGCGTGGTAATAACGGGCAACGCCGCCGTTCGTTTCTTGAATGCCGGAGCGAAGAAACCATTCGCCGGCGCGAGCGAGATGAGGGGACAACTCGATAGTTTATCGCACTTGCACATGGGCCAGCCTCAAGTGCAGCACCGCTTCGGGGGAGTGGCAATACCGTTAGAATCTGATTCAGGCCCCCAGGTGTCCGCCAGACGTTCCAGGTCTCTCCAGGTCGCGGCTTCAGCGCGACGGCGATTAACAGGATCGAGTTTCCGATTCAGATCAACTGAATTCCGCCGGCTGCCCGCAGCAATCACTGCCGGATATTAACGGTAGCGTTCAGCGGCAGGTTCGCGGAGGAGTCGCCGGCCATCAGGCTGACGGCTTCCGTTTCCACCTGGAAAACTTGAAGCTTCGTGTCCCAATAGGCCAACCGCGACGCCGGAACAGAGATCTCCACTGTCTTGGTTTCGTTCGGCTGAAGCGTGACGCGCCGGAAGCCCACAAGCTGCTGCCTCGGGCGCGTTACTTTCGAACCGAGATGCCTGGCATAGATCTGGACCACTTCGTCTCCGCCGCGGCTGCCCGTGTTGGTCACATCCACCTTCACGGCGATCTCGCCATTCCTGCTGACCTGCGGCTGGCCGGTTCTCAAATTGGCGAGTTGAAACTTGGAGTAGCTGAGGCCGAATCCGAACGGATACAGCGGCTCGCCCTTGAAGTACATGTAGGTACGGCCGTGCCGGATGTCGTAATCCATCATTGGCGGCAACTGGTCGAGCGACTTCGGCCAGGTCTCCACCAGCCGGCCGCCGGGATTATAGTCGCCGAATAGAACCTGCGCGAGCGCCGTTCCTTCGTCCTGCGAAGAATGCGCCATATGGAGGATCGCCGGAACGTTGGCCTGGCTCCAGTTGATCGCGAACGGAAAGCTCGAGACGAGTACCACGATTGTTTTCGGGTTCACCAGGCGAACCTGTTTGACGAGTTGCTCCTGGTACAAATCGATGCTCTCGCGGTCACGGCCTTCCCGGCCGTCGCTCGGCGACGTGCATGGCAACGTGTCTCCGGCATTGATCCACTCGCGGCCCATATCGGGACCGCATGTCGGATCGTTTCCGACAACTACAATCGCCACGTCCGACTTGCGCGCCGCGGCGAGAGCGGCGGCTCCCAGTTCGCTTTCGGCGTAATTCACCGTGATGGCTGAACCGGCTTCCTGCTTAATGCCCTGGAGAGGAGTAATCGCGTAGGGAGGCGTGCCCCCGTACCAATCCCAGTGCACCGAGTCCGCAAGCGGCCCGATCACGGCAATGGATTTGATGGCGTTCTTATTCAGCGGCAGAAGATTTCCCTCGTTCTTCAGAAGGACTACCGACTCAAGGGCCATCTGACGCGAGATGGCGCGATGCTTGTCCGTGTTCCAGGGATCGGGGGAATCTTTGATCCTGGAGTAGGGGACCAACTCGGGCGGATCCAGCACTCCCAACCGAATCACGGTTCGGAATTTGGGGCGCAGCGCCTGGTCGATATCCGCCGGGGTCAGCGAGCCATCTTTCAGGCCGGCATTTACTTCGTCAGCATACCGCTCCAGGAACTGGTTGATACCGGCTTTCAGACTCGCCACGATGGCAGCTTCCAGATTGGGGAACGCGTGACGCGGATTGACGAGGCGCGCGATGGCGCTGCCGTCGCCGGAGACGATGTCGGCTCCCCACTGCTTCAACACAACGCTGCGGACAACGGGATTCACGGCCATTGCCGTGCCGTTCCAGGCGTTGTAGGAAGCCATCAGCGCTTTCGCGCCGCCTTCCAGGAAGCCCATACGGAATGGCACGGAGTAATATTCCCAGAACAACCTCTCGTCGAAATCGGAGGAGGAGCCGGCGCGGTTGTCTTCATTGCTATTGGCGAGGAAGTGCTTCAGAAGCGCGGCCGTCTGCCAGTACTTCGGATCGTCGCCCTGAAGTCCTTTGACGAACGCGGTTGCCATGGTCCCGTTGAAGAACGGATCTTCGCCATACACCTCTTCGCTGCGGCCCCAGCGCGGGTCGCGAGCGAGGTCGGCCTGCGGTCCCCAGAGGACCAGGAGTTGCCGGCCGTATTTGGGGGTCTGACTGATGAAACGGGCTTCGTATCCCTCAACGGACGCGGCCTGACGGACCAGATCGGGGTCCCAACTTTCGCCCATGCCGGGCGGCTGGGGGAACTGCGTGGTCGTGATCGGCTGTTGCGAGCCTCGGGGGTTGCGCTGTACCACGCCATGAATACCTTCCGAACTGCCGATGTTGGGAACGCCCAACCGTTGCACCCTGGTGCTGGTGCCCAGGCAGGCAACCTTCTCGTCCATTGTCATCAGCGAGAGGAGATTGTCGATTCGCTTCTCGACCGGAAGATCAGGATTATTGAACGGGTAAGGCACAGACTGCGCCGAGAGAGGAATGCCTGAGAGAGCAACCAGACAAACCAACGTAGCTTGCAGTTTTTTCATGGCTCGTGGCCTGCTGACAGGCTAGCGCCCTTCGACCGCAATTGCCATCCGGGCCAGCTATTTGTAGGTCAGGCCGAAACCGAAAACATACTTGTCGCCCACGCTGTTCTTATAGGCGTAGTCGAACGCCTCCGCGTAACCTGGCACGTCCGGAGCCTTCCTGTCCACGGCCGCTTGATCCGCCGGTATGGTGAGCGGGAGTTTGCCGGCCGGCTTGAACCGCCCCTTCACCACGTCCAGCAGTGCCTCGGCCTTCACGTCGAACGTTCCGAGGACAGCGGCGGCGCCGGGTTCCACCTCGTTGATGATCCAGGGATTGATGAAATTGATCACCAGCACGGTCGGCTTAGCCGTCTCAATCTGTTTCACCTTGGCGACGTCAACACCCGTGAGCGGGCTCAGCGCGATGTCGGCATAATCGTGCTCGGGCCGCTGGTAAACAGCGGGGCGCAACCATACCAGGGCCACGTCCGCCTGGTCGATCGAGTCCACGATCTGGACCGACGGGTCCTTCGCGAGCAAGGCCTTAAGCGCGGCGGTGCCGTTGACCGCAGCGGCGCCTCCTCGCCCGGCGAACTCGCCCCGACCGCCCCTTCTACCGGCCCCCTGTGGATTCGCCCCAGGCTGGCCCTCTGCCGCACCCGAACCAGCGCCGCCTCCCCTCCCATCGGCTTGGCCGCGGCCCCCCGCGCCACCACGACCAGCGAAGCCTGTGGGCTGACCGGCCATGACCTCGACGTACAGCTTCCGGGCACTAGCGAGCGGCAGCAGTTTCCGATCGTTGCGCAAAAGCACGATGGACTTGCGGTGGGCTTCGTCGGCCCGCGCCGCGGACTCGGGCGAACTGGCGATCTTCTGAGCCGATTCGGGATCCGTGTAAGGATTCTCGAACAGCCCCAGCTGGAAGATCTCCTTCAGCAGAAGCGCTACCGGCGGAGTGAGGTCCGATTCCTCCAGCAGGTGCTGGTGGACCGCATCCAGCAGCCCCTGGGGATTGTTGCTGTCGGAAAAGAGACTCACGCCGGCCTTCACCGCTTTGGCGAATCGCTGCGGTGTAGTGAGTTTTTCAACCCCGAAAGCATTGTTGGTGAGGACTCCGGTGTCGGTATTGACGTATCCTTTAAACCCCATCCGTCCGCGAAGCAGCCGAGTGAGCAGTGTCATGTTGTAAGCTCCGGCGACTTCCTCGAACTGCCGCTTGTCTGACTGCCACCATTGCTTGGGCAATTGTTCCGCGCTCCGTTCGTTGGAGGGGTTGTTGTAGTAGCTCATGATCGAGCTCGCTCCGGCATCGATGGCGGCCTGGAACGGAGGCAACTGGTACTTGAATAAGCTGCCGGGTGTTGGATACACGGCCCACTGCCCCCAGTTGTTGTGAGGATCCAGGCCCTTGTCGACGGCGCCATCACCCGGGAAGTGTTTGATCGATTGCGCTACCGATTGAGGTCCGAGGGCCGGCCCCTGGAAGCCCAGCACGATCTCCCTGGCGATCTCCGCGTTCCATTTCGGGCTTTCCCCGAAGGTCGTCTGGATGCGGTACCAGCGCGGCTCGGTGGCGACGTCCACCTGATATCCGTAACATTTCTGGATGCCCGAAGCGCGCCACTCCGCGCGCGCGATTTCGGCGAACGAGCGAATGAGCGTGATGTCATTCGTCGCCGCCAAGCCGAGTGTCCCGGGCCAACTGGAGAATTCGCCGGCCGCCTCGGCTTCTTCATACACCAGGTTGTCGCGAACGTGGTTTCGGGGATTCGAGGCAAAGACAATGGGAATGCCCAAGCGCGACTTTTCGGCGAGCTCCTGCGCCGTGTTCGCGCGGGCCGCCAGTTCCCGCGCCGAGATGTTATCGCGGAGGATGAGGTAGTGGATGTGGCGCTGATTGAGGTACTCGTCCAGAGAACCGGCATTGAACGAAGTGATTTGCATCAAGCCCGCCTTCTCCTCCAGGGTCATCCTGGAGAGCAGGTCCGCCACACGTTTATCGACCGGGAGTCTCCAGTCCTCGTAGGGGTCGAGTACGCCGTTGCGATTCAGGTCCTTGAACGAGAGATTGCCGACCTTCAGCAAGGGGGCGACCCGCGCGTCGATCAGCGGTTGTTTTGGCGCGGTGCTCGCCGGCTGCATCGAGGCGAGCGCCAGAGCCAGAGCCAGCGCGACTGAAACTGAAGTGAATCGTCTTCCGTCCGGCATTCGGTTTCGCTCCTGAATCGCTATGGTAATCCCGTTCTGGCTCGCGCGGCCGCAGCGGGGCATTCGCCCGGTTCCGTACCGCACGTGTCTCGGAGTTCAGTGGAAAACGAAAGTGCTATAAAATTCTTAAAGCTTGGAGGCGACCTTTTTATAATGAAATTCTTCACCATAGCTCTTCTGCTGATTCCCCCTGCATTCGCCCAGATGGCCAGCGTTCCCTGCCTGCCGCCGCCGGCGCCTGCGCCCCCTGCAAACGCCGCGGGCCAAGGGCGGGCACCAGCGACGCCTCGAACTCCCCCACCGCAATCCGCCGCGGATGTGGCCGAAATCTCCAGGCTGATGACCCTCCCCGCATTGGGACCGAACCTCGCGGATGGCGATTATTCCAATGGACCGGCCTATCCGACAGCGCCCGAACTCGCGAAACGGGTCGGCGTCCCCGAGGGCAAAGTGATCGAGTTCGTCATGAACTCCTCTGAAAGCAAGTTCTACCCGGGCTCCAACGGCGGCTTTCAGCGTCATGTCTGTGTCTATGTTCCGGCGGGATATGCGGGCGCCGAACTTCCCGTGATCGTTTCCGCCGATGCCTACGGTATGCGCTACAACCTGCCCACCATTCTCGACAATATGATCTATGACCAGCGCCTGCCCGCCATGGCTGCCGTCATGATCGATAACGGCGGCGCCGAACGGAGCCTGGAATACGACACTGTTTCCTCCAAGTACGTGGAATTCGTGGAAGCCGAAGTCCTGCCGCGCGCGGAGAAGGAGGCGAATATCAAGCTGTCCAGGAATCCCGACGCGCGGATGACGCTGGGTGGCAGTTCGGGCGGAGCGGTCGCGCTGACAATGGCCTGGTTCCGGCCTGACCTCTATCACCGCATCCTCACCTACTCCGGGACGTTCGTGAACCTTCGCAACGGCCCCGAAGCCCCGCTCGGCGCCTATGAATACATCGAGCACCTCTTCCCCTCCAGCGAGAAGAAGCCGTTTCGATTGTGGATTCAGGTTTCCGAGAACGATAACGGCTCCAGGACGCCTTCCGAAAACCGCCGCAATTGGGTGATCGCCAACTCCCGGCTGGCGAAAGTCCTCAAGGACAAAGGCTACCCTTACCAGTTCGTCTATTCCAAGGGTGCGGGTCACACGCAGCGTAAGGTGATCGACAATACTCTCCCGCAGGCACTCGAGTACGTCTGGCTCGATTACAGACCGGCTCGATAGTGGTGCGGGTTTCTCATCCCCGCGTTACGACAAAGTACGGCTGGTTGGCAAAGACCTCGTTGAATCCCGGGTGTAGCGCCGCCGCGCCGTCCTGCGCGAGATGGAAGTAATATTGAAGCGCGAACGGCGACTGCGTGTAAGCCGCTGGTATTGCCGCGCGATAAGTCTGCCCCTCCTTGTGCATCGCAGCGAATTGCCAGCGCTCCGCCTGATTCACATGCCGGTACCGGAGAGTCACCGCCGGCGAAGCGGCGCCGCTTACCTTCATCGTTACGGTAACGGCCTCACCTGGTTGGAAGACGCGCGGCGCGGTGTGCGTGCAAGAGAACTTCGGACGCGCGGGGCGTCCCGAAACGCGCGCCATCGCGTCTTTGAGGCGGCTCTGCATTTCCGGTTTGGGATCGAACTTAGCGCTCTCGACTGCAGCGAGGTCGCGGTCGATTCCCGGTAGCCGGTCCAACCAGTGGCCGCGGCGGCCGGGTGTGTCGCCGTAAGTCAGGTCCGCGACATAGACGCGTGCCGCGCGTTCCGCCATGGCCGCCCAGGTCGCGCGAGCGTCGCGGTATGCGGCCACCGCACGTTCGTGCGCAACGGGGTCGCCTGTACGGCGGTAAAGATCGAACAATACGCCGGCGCGCAATTTGGCCGCATAGAAGCGCCCTAACTCCACCTGAATCAGAACGTCTTCCTCCCATCTGCGGAACGCCGGATCGGCGCGCGACGGCACGGCTACCGCGGCCGCTTCAAGAGCACGCGCGGAGTTTGCACACGAATCTTCGAAGAACTGCGCTACCTCGACGGGCGAATACTTTCCGCTCGCATTTCCGGCCAGCAGTTCGGCTGCGTGCTCCTCAACCGAGGAGAACATCTCGGGATCGAGAGGGCTCACGGTGCCGAACCGCTTGGGCGAGGGAGTATCGTTGTAAGGCACCCGTCCGCCATCCGCCATCGGCATGTTGGGTGAAACCTCCACCCAGTACTCCAGATTCGATGCGGACGGCTGATGCGCCGTTGTCAGCAGAGGCAGCACGCGGCTCGCATTGGAGAGCGCGGTCTCGGCGTGCGGGGCTGCGGGGCCGAAGGTGGAGCGCAAATAGCGCCGCCACTGATCGGGCTCGGCCTTGGGATTGTAGAGCAAGCGTCCCCAAACGCGATAGGTGTATTCGTATTTGCGCCAGTCGCCGCCTGCTGGATTCAACGAAGCGTCCGCGTAACCGCAACGTCCTCCGGGGCGGCCGGTGCCCTGGCGGCCCTTGAAGAAGAGAGGCTCGCAGAGTTCCACGCCGTCCGCGCCGAGAAAGTGCGACGCCTCGCCGAATGCGGCGGCGGACGCGGGATCGCCCCAGAGCAGCATGCGCTGAGTCCCGGCCCACATGCGGTAGAGCAAGCCGTAACGGCGCCCCTGCTGATAAAGATCGCCGTAACCATAACGCAGAAAGCGGCGGGACCCGTTCGAAAGGCTGAAAACGGGATCGATCCTGTCGCTCTCACGCGGCATTTCGAGCTCGCGGATCGCCGCCTGGTGGTAACCCAATCCCTGATGTTCCGCCCAATATTTCGGCGAGATCTTGACCGGCATGCCGGTTTCCATGGCGACATCGATCATCTTCTGATCGATCCCCTTGGCGTGCATGTCGATCTCGATAGGACGACCCGCGCCGCTGATCCCTTTAAACAGCGTCCGCCAGAAATCGTAGCTGCCTTCGGGAACGCCGCTCTCGCCGTGTACCCGTAGGGTGAGGCCGCGTATGCCGGGACAGGTCTTCAAGAGCAGCGCGAGAGCATCGCGACAATACGGCGCATGCGTTTCAGGCGTCAGTCCTTCGATGTGGTGCTGCGCACCCGGGCTGTCGGTCCACTGGTAAGCATGGGTCCAGAGAGCAAGCTGGAAATCCAGGCCGCGCGCCGCCGTCTGCTCAACAATGAAGCGGAGAGCCTCCAGGTTACGCTCCCGTTCGGCGTCGTCCAGAGGCACGGCGCGGACCTTGTACCCGGGAACATCGACTAGATATGGGTACGGGAAGTGCAGATAATCGCCGGTGACGCCTCGCGGAAAGTCGTAGCCCCAGCCAAGGGCGAGGCTGAAGCGATTAAAGCGGTTCGTGACCAGGTGCGAAAGGTAATCGCGCCAATAGTCGCGGTCGTAGAACCAGCTCTTATCTTCGATATCGCTGACAAAAGCGCGGTTGATGCTTCGGACGCGGTTCGCGGGCTGTTCCTCGAGAGGTGCGGCGAGCGTGAGTGCGGCCACGGGATTGGTCCCGTGACGTACGCGGTCGGCAAGCTCGGTGAGGGCGTACACCAGGCCGCGGTTATCGGAGGCGGAGGCGCGTACCGCCGGCTTGCCGCCGATCTTTTCAGGTGCGAAGCGGAAGCTTTCCGCGGGTGAACCAGTTGTGACCGAGACGATTACAGCCGCCTGAAAATCTCCGGCTTCGCCAGGCGAAGACCCGATGCCGCATGAGTCGCCCTTCTCTTCCACCGCGCGCCGCAGTTCGCCGGCCGCCCAGCGGACGGGCTCTGCAGTCGTGATCCCGTTTGGGACGCCGGTAATGATGGCAATCCGGCCGGAGGCGGCCGCCAGACGGCCTGAGAGACAGCCGGCCGCCGCGGCATGTTTCAGAAAATTGCGTCTCGGGATTCTTTCCATATATCATCCAGCCTCCGATCACTTGCGGAAATTCGTATCGCCGACCACGGGACCCTCGCCGTTATCCGTGACGGTTCCGGGATGCCACTGGCGGGCAACATCGATATCAGCGACGGCAGAGGCAGTCAGCGCGTTGAGATCGACAAGCCGGTTCAGCCGGCCGAGGTACTGCGGTTTGTACTGACCGGTTGCGATGCCGGCATACGCCTTCCAATGCGCCAGCGCGGTCTCCAGATGGCGCACAGCGGAGTCGCGGCGCTCCGTTTTGGCGTCGCTGTCGAAGAGGGCGAGGTCGGCGGCAGCGAGTATCTTCTCGGCATAGTATTCGGCCAGATTGGCCATCGCATCTGCGTCGCCCAGGGTGAGGCGCAGTTCCTTGCTGCTTCCCGCTGCCGGCCTTACTTCTTCCACCAGCCGGTGCGCCGAGGCGGCGTTCTTTTGCAGTTCCGCGGCCACTGCAAGCGGGGTGATACCGTTCATCTTTTCACCTTTGAGCAACCGGGTTCGCCACTGGCGCACGTTCAGAATGCCGCTTCCGGGCATCGTCTGGCCCTGGATGAAATCGGCGACGGTGAAGAAACCGGTGCCGTGTCCGCTTTGGATGTTGGCTTCGGGGAACCATTTGAAATCCAGGTCGCGCCAGAAAAAGCGGGTGATCTGCGGCATGGTTTTCGAGGCGGCGGCTATCGCCTCATATATTTTGCCGGCAGGCCCGCCAGGAAAGCGGGCCGCCAGCATCCTCTCGAAAAGCGTGTTCGGCAAATCGGGCTCATAGCTCAGGCGCCCCCACAGGGCAAAACTGTACCATTGCTTCTGCATCACGAGCTGGCGCGGATTTTCGGGCTCCTTGTCGATGAATTCGCGGCCCCAAGTGTAGCCATCGGGTCCCATATTGAAACCTGCCGCGCGATCCGGTCCGGGCATGTTCTTGATGTAAGCTCGCGCAAAGTCGGGGTCGCCCCAGCGGAAGCTGTAAATATCGTCGTTTCTGACCTCGAGCCAGGTGCGGAGACTCTTCGGCATTTCCGCCAGCACGGGCGCGATGAACGGCGGATTCGGCTCGGAATACATATGCGCCACAGAGTACTTGAAGCTGAAGTCGAAGGGGCCGGGGTACTGTTTGAAAGCGTCGATCGATTCCGATTGCGACGTCTGGTGATACCTGTGAATCAGGCGGAACGGGCGGTTCGGTTCGTCCTTGAGCGCGTCGCGGGCACCTTCGCCATAGGTCTTCCATAGCCACGCTTCGTGATCGAACGGTCCCCGCGCGCTGTTCATGTTCTCGCCCGCGGTGATGCCGATCCCTGCCAACAGCGGGTAGGTCTTGACGGTTTCACGGACACACGCGCGGAAGTAAGCGATGGTCTCGGGATTGTTGCCGTCTTCGGTGATGCCGTGTTTGCCTTCCGTGCCCCACACGAAGATATTCCAGGTGTACCAATACATGTCGACGCCGCGATCCTTGGCGTACTGCATCACGTTTCGCCAGAAGCGGATTTTGTCGTCGATCGTCAGGCGTTTGACAATGGCAACCTGGCCGAGTTTGAACGGCTGAGACATGACCTTGGCGTTCATGTTGAACGTCAGGTCGAAGGGTTCGCGATTGCCCCACACGTCGTTGAGCGCGACGTCGGAATATTCGGGTACCTTGACGATGGACGGAAAAGGATGCAGGTTCCAGAGAGAGAGCGCGTTGAAGCGCTGCCGCGCCATCTCGTCAAATAATTCGCGCCAGAAATCCATGCTCCACATTTCGGCAATATTCGATTGCGCCGAATCGCTGCTATCGGAATAGGTGGGGGTTCGGCGGTCGAGCGGAATGTTGAATTTGATGCCGCGCTGCGCGATGTGTGGAGCGTGGTCGGAATCGCCGGTCTTGCCGATCGTGCCGGTGCGGATGGCTTCGGCGACATCGAGGCCGCCGTACATTGCGCCATTGGCGTCGGCGCCCAGCACGGCGATGGAGACCCGGCCACGCTGTTCCGCGCGGCGGATGGCGTACGACTGCGGGGCTGTGCTATGCAGCGGGTCGACGTGCAGCATTTGGGCAAGCGCCTTCGATTCGGCGGCGTCGCCGGCGATGGCGAAACGCAGGGATCCGGCGAACGAGTTGAGGTCGCGGAGGCCGTGGTCCGCCGTCGCGCGTTTCGGCCCAAGGGCGCGAGCAATTTCGGCGGAGGCGAAGGAGACCTGCGGCGCCTGGCTGTCGTGGAAGACGGGTTGTGCGCGCAGGGTGGGGCCGATGACCAAAGCAGGCAGGAGAAGAAACGCAGACGTTCGCAAGGTCATGCTGGAATCAACTATAGAACTTTTGAGTCTCGAATATCGGGGTTCGCGTTGCACTCGGCGCCGATTCCCGATACACGATAGTTGAGTTCGTTTGAGGAGGGTTGATCCGATGCGCGCGCTCTTCCTTTTGTATCCCACGGCTTCCGGAATCATGCCGTTGATGGCTGCCTCCGCCGCGAGGCCGCCGATCTCCAATATCGCGAATTTCGTCGTGAAGACGGATAACCTCGACGAGGCTCGCAAGTTCTACACGGGCGTTCTGGGTTACGAGGAGGTATTCCGCCACAAACGGGCGATCTCCGGTCCGGCTGAGCTGTCTGTTTTTAAGGTGAATGAGCATCAATACATCGAAGTCTCTCCCACGCTTCAAAATCCATCGGACGACAAGCTGCTTCAGATCGGGTACCCGACCGCGGACGCACGCAAACTCCGCGATTATCTCGTGTCTCATGGCGTGGCTGTGCCTGCGCGAGTTACGGAGGACTCAGACGGCAACTACAGCTTTATCGCCAAAGACCCTGAGGGCCACACCATCGAGTTTGTTCAGTACCTCGAGGGTTCGCTTCAGTCGAGATACAGCGGTAAAGGAATCTCGGATCGCCGCATTTCCGATCACATCCTGGATGTCGGCGTACATGTGAAGAGCCCTCCGGATCAGGATAAATTCTACAAAGATATTCTGGGCTTCCGCTTTCTTTGGCAGGGCGGGCCTCGAGACGATCGCCTCGACTGGATTTCGTACCTGACGCCGGATGGCGATAATTGGGTCGAGCACATGGTGCAGCACGAGGGCCCACCCACTCCGCAGCAACTCGGCGTGTGGCATCACGTCTGCCTCGGCACGCTCGATATTCAGGCGGTCTATAAAACGGGAATGGACCGCGGGTATACGCCTCCGAAGCAGCCGGGCATCAACGCCCGCGACGGGCGATGGCTGTTGCAGCTTTACGACAAAAACGGCACGCGGACCGAAATCATGGTGCGCAAACCCGTCCAGAAACCCTGTTGCTCAGAGAACGTGGATCCTTACATCAAATGACAACCACAAGCCGTAAGCTCCGCGGCGGGGGTTCTATCGTGATCGCTCCTCCGGACGCCGAAGATCACCCACTGAAGATGGATTCGCAAAATCGCCTCGGGTTGAGAAGCGTGGCGCACCATGAGAACATCGGTGCTTATGCAGCGTGCTGTCCATTCCGTCCTCGCCCTCGTAGCGTTCTGCTCCGCGGTAGCAATCTTATTGTGCGCGGAACAATCCTCGCCGCCCGGCACCCCGGTTCACCCAGCCACGACGTACTGCAATCCGCTGGCAATTCCCAACTATCCCATCGGCAAACGCGTTCGTGACATCATACCCGGCACGCCGGTGGGCTCGACCGACCTCTGGTTGCAGGACCATATGGAGCAGTTCCGCGAACTCGCTGATGTCACGGTCCTCTGGCACGAGGGCAAATGGTACATGTATCCATCGGTGGACATGGCGTGGGTCAGCAGCGACGGCGGTATTTCATGGCAGCACCATCCGCTCAACATACGCGATATCGGATACGCCCCGACCATCGTGCGTCACAAGGGCCGGTTCCTTCTGATGGCGTCTGAATCGGAGGTCTACACTTCCGATTCGCCGCTCGGACCGTTCAAGCCCATCGGCATGATTCCGTTGCCGCCCGGCCTCCCCTCCCAGATCGACCCCATGCTCTTCTCTGACGACGACGGTCGCCTGTATTATTACTGGGGCTGCACCCCCAGCGACGGTATTTATGTTGTGGAACTCGATCCCGACAATCCCACGCGCCCGCTCGGCAAACCCGTGAAGCTCATGGGCTTCGAACCAGAGCG
Organism: Bryobacteraceae bacterium; assembly: GCA_035295745.1. Classification (GTDB taxonomy): domain Bacteria; phylum Acidobacteriota; class Terriglobia; order Bryobacterales; family Bryobacteraceae; genus JAIQFL01. The sequence continues at coordinate 65,267 of DATGIL010000093.1, forward strand.
CTTTCCCTGGCAACGCACCGGCGACTGGAATGAAGACGCGAACCAGGGGTGGGTTGAAGGCTCGTGGATGCTCAAGCGTGACGGAACGTATTACCTTACCTACAGCGCAGGCGGGACTGAGAACCGTACGTACGCGGTGGGGGCGCTCATTTCGAAATCGCCGATGGGGCCGTTCACGCCGCAGAAGAACAACCCCATCATGCGCTCCACGGAAGGACTGATCACCGGCACTGCCCACGGCAGTTTCGCCGAAGGACCCAACCACTCTCTCTGGGCTTTCTACACGGTGCGCGCAGGCGTGGTGCATGGTTTCGAGCGTCGCCTGGGCATGGACCCGGCATATATCGGCGAAGATCGAGAACTGCACGTCAAGCCCGCCTCATCGACGCCGCAGCGACTCACAGGCACGAGCGAGGGTGCCGTCGCGGCCGGCTGGGTCCCGCTTAACGCGAACCGTTGGACAAGCGCCACAACGGCCGCCGGCAATCTCTCCAGCCGTCTTGCTGTCGATAACGATCTACGGACCTGGTGGCAACCGCAGGCCGGAGATGCGGTTCCAGCGCTCACTAGTGCGCTGGTGAGTAACGCCACGGTGCGCGCGATCCGCATCGTCTGGCGCGATATCGGCCTCAATACATCGAAGGGAATTGCGCCTGGCCCCTTCCGCTATAAAGTGGAGGTGCAGAACGCGTCCGGTTCGTGGGTCACGGCACTCGATCGCAGCAATAGCGCCGAGGATTTCCTGGTCGATTACCGCGAGTGCCGCCCGATGCCGGGCAAAGCTGCGCGGTTGGTTGTCCTGGGCGCTCCGAAAGGGATCACACCGGGCGTGGCTGAGTTCACGGTCTTTGGTGAAACCGCGAAGCGCTAGCTTTCCGGCTGTTTTGGCGCTGGCGTTCGCTCCGCAAATCGGCGGCTACCGGAGGGTAGGTAGATCTGGGCCCAAACCTGGCGCCGTGGAGATAGCCATCTTCGGCACGCATGCCGAACTCATGGTGGGCGATTTCGGGGCGTGGCACGGGAAGTGCCCCGGTCTCACAAAGGCCGCGAAGCCGCTAGAGTCATCGTCTTTCCCGAGCCCCGGTCTTCTACAATCAACATGCCGTTTCCAGGCGGACGTCGTCCACCCGCGTCATACCTTCCGGGCTCTTCGCATAAAACAGGAGAAAGCGCGTGGCGATTTTGGATTTCGTGGGCAGCCAACGATAGACTGGGGAATCGAACATGCGGTTCAGTTCCACCATGTCACGGTGCGGCAAATCGAACGGTTGCGTGGCGAATTCCACCCCGCGCCCGATCCAGCCGCCCGTATTGCATATAATTCTGCACCCACAAATACTCCTCGCGGCGAAACACGTATCCGAGCAGGTAATGGCGTGCCTTGTTCAAGACCGTCACCCACGCTAGGGCGCGGGCCGGATCCATCAGGGTAGCCGTGCGCCCTGTTCCGTTCACCCCTCCGGGCGTTTCCCGCATGTCGAAGACAGCTCTTCCGGCGCCCGGCGCGCTAGGCCAGGTGAAATCCTGCGATTGTTGCAAGAGCGTGCCCGGACGCGTATTCGCGGGATAGGTACGCGTCCTGGAACGCGCGCCGGAGACATCTACGACGGTATTCCCGCGTTCCACGAAGGGTGGAAACAGAAAGGGGTGCTCGCCCCAGTTGGCGGTGCGATCGAACGCGGTTTCACTGGTGAGTTCACTATCGATGTAAAGGACGTTCTCGCCATCCACTATCTGAAGGGAGCGCGCGAAGGTCTTCTGAAATTTGGGTAGGTCCAGTGCGAACTTTACGGTTGCGACACCGGCCTGTTTTTCCGAGCTCACGAGATTCCAGGGCTGTAGGTACGCTTCGCCGTGCATCGCGAGGCCGGCCGCGGCCTCCTGCTTACTCGGCGACCCGAAGCCGTCCACGCAGACGAAGTGTCCTACCATATTATGAGATTTGGTTTTGCGGGGTCACCAGATCAACCAGATCGCGCGGCGAAGGCGGGGCGCGCTCCGATACAAGCGTCCGCGTCCGCTTTCTGGTTCTGTATTTGTGGGAGAGAATCATCAGAAAAGAGGAGCCATTCGCATGACGCGATACCGCCCGATAGCCAGATTCGCCTTCGTGGCGGCAGCGCTGGCCTCCATGGTCGCGCTGCATAGTCAGCAGACAGGGAACGGGCCGGCCTCAGCGCCGGCGGCGAAAACCATAACCGAGGCCGATTGCACGGCGGCGAAGTTGGGTTCGGAGATTCCGGCCAAGGCTATTGGCGAGCCGGTTTCCGCTGTTACCTTGAGCCCGCCGCAGTGGCACGCGGAAACGGCGAACGCTGCGGGTTATTGCAGCATTGAGGGCAGCATGGCGCCGGTTGACAAGAGTGCCACGGCGCGGCCTATTCGTTTCGGTGTGGCCCTTCCCGCAACATGGTTGCGCCGGGGGGCGCAACTGGGCGGCGGCGGCATGAACGGCTCGATTCCGATGCTGGCCGGCGGCGTCGGTCGCGGCCGGCCTTCGCTGCTTTCGCAGGGTTTCGCCACATACGGTAGCGATTCGGGCCACCAGATGAGCGGCTTCGGAATGCCCGGCCGGGGGATGGGCATGCCCGGCGCACCCGGTTTTGGCGCCCCTAATCCGGCCGCCGACGAATGGGCAGTCAATGACGAGGCCATCGCCAATCTCGGCTACATGCAGCTCAAGAAGACGCACGACGCCGCCATCGTTCTGGTCCAGCGCGCCTACGGCGAGCGCCCGCGGTACAACTATTTCTTCGGCAGCTCGCAGGGCGGCCGCGAAGCTCTGACTGTGGCGCAACGCTACCCCGCCGACTACGACGGCATCGCCGCTGAGGTCCCGATCCTCAGCTTCTCCACTTTGATGCTCGCGCCGGAACTGATCCGCATTCAGGAGAAGCCGCTGGTCAATTGGGTGACGCCTGCCAAGGTCAACGCTATCCGCGGCGAGTTCATGCGCCAGTGCGACAAACTTGACGGCCTTACGGACGGCGTGATCAACAACTACATGGCCTGCCGCGTAATCTTCGACGTAAAGCAGGGCGATCCGAAGCGGAACCCCTGGATTGCCAGGCGCTGCCCGAATAACGTAGACCCAAATCCGCAAGACACCAGCGCCTCGGCCTGCCTCACCGACGGCCAGATCGCCACCTTGGAGATGGTCTACTCACCTTACGTGTTCGCCTCGCCGCTGGCCAACGGCGTCCGCAGTTTCGGCATGTGGGTTCCGAACACGGATCCCTCCGGCAGCGGCTTGATCGCCAACATGCGCTATCGCGGCCAGGAGGGCGCGGCAGACAATGCACCGACACATGGTCACCTTGGCGTGCTCGGAGTGACCGGTTTTCTCATGCGGAACCTGACGGCGAATCCTCTGGACTACGTCGAAGGCGGTCCGCTAAACAAGCGCCGCGTGGAACTCTCGGCGATCATCGATTCCGCCAATCCGGATCTGAGTACGTTCCAGAAACGTGGCGGCAAACTGATCGTGGTGATCGGTACCAACGACACCCTGGCATCGCCGGGAGCCCAGTTAGCCTACTACCAGTCGGTGCTCGACACGATGGGGCGCGCCGCAGTCGACTCCTTCGCCCGGTTCTTCGTGCTACCGCAGACGGGCCACGGGCTGAGCGGAACGACGTATAACACCGACGGCGACGGCAAGCCGGTCGCTGTGCAGCCGGTCCCGAACAGCTACGACCGCCTGAGCCTGATTACGGACTGGGTTGAGAATGGTAAAACACCCGGCAAATCGGTTACTGTCTCAGCGGGCGAACGCAGCATGCCAATGTGCTCCTATCCGGAATACCCGAAGCATTCTGGTGGGCCGGCCGGATCGGCGAGTTCATACGCCTGCGCGGCTCAGTAAGTATTTCCGTCTAGCGGAGGGGTGTGGTGCTCTCACCTGTTCGCGTCGGCTTATGGGTTTCATTGGCGTCCCCAGCGGGCAGGCGAACCGCGCCGCGGCGATCACCGCCGATAACCGGCAGTTCCAAATCGCTTCTCTCCTTCCCCTCCGAAGGCAAGGCGCCGGGACGTCAGTCGCGCTTCCTCCGCTCCGGTCCGATTAATCGAGAACGCACTCCACATGCGAGCGATCTTTGGAGAGCATGGTATGGGCAGTTTTGCTCTTGCCTCCGGACTTGACTTCGATGTCGTACTCCCCTAAAAAGCCGCGGGTGGTGTAAGTGCCCGTGCGATTGGTTTTGCCGCTGGCATTGGTCCACCAATTGTTGAAGACGAGGTCGCGGTAGACATCGTAGTTGGGTTTGGCGGACCAGTCCCGCCGCAGCATGGCGCCGGTCGGCCGCCAGTGCGCACCTTCCCAGAAGCCCCACATCAGGAACGCCTTGACGGCGGGCTGGCTGAAGGCGACGGTCAGGAAGTCGCGCGTGTAATCGGCCTGAGTGGCCTCGTCCTGCGTGTTGATGTCGAACTCGGTGATTTCGAGCTCTTTGCCGAATGCCGAGAAGCGATCGAATCGCTTCAGCAGGTCGTCAATGCCGGTGACGCGAGCGGGGAAGTGGCTTTGCAGGCCGATGCCATCGACGGGGGCGCCTTGATCGATCAGGTATTGAATCGTTTGCGCGTAGTCATCCTGATGCGGCTTGTCGTCGGTTTCAAGGATGTTGAAGTCGTTGATGTAGAGCTTGGCCCCGGGGTCGCCGGCGCGGGCGGCCTGGAACCAATCGACCATGGCGTGGCGGCCGAGGATGTCCATGAAGTCGTGATTGGTGAAGGTTTCGTTGATGACGTCCCAATCGACGAGGCGGCCGCGGAGGGCGGCGGTGGTCTCGGCTATGTGATCGGTGATGACTTTGGCGAGCGCGGCGGGATTGTCGCGGGCGTCGGTGGCGGCCTTGACGTTGGTGTTGCGCCAGGAGGGCCAGACGAGGTTGTGGCCGCGCACCTGGAGGCCGTTTTCGCGGAGCCAGTCGATAGTGGCGAGCGTGCCGGGGCGAGAAGCTTCGTTCGCCCATTGCGGCCACTTGGTCTCGTTTTCCATGACGGCGAAGTTGAAGTTCTTCTTGATCTCCTCTTTGTATCGGGCCAGGTTTTCCTGTGGCATTCGGCCGCCCGTGAAGGCGATGCCACTGACGGCGGTGCCCCAGAGGAAGGCGTGCTTGCGCATATGAATGGCGACTGCGGCGTTGGCGACGGGCCGGCCCGAGGCGTTTTTGACAACGACCGTGAGGTCGCCTTTGCGAACCTTATCGATGCCGGCTTCGGCGGCTTTGCGCCAGGCGGCGTTGGGCTCGCTGCCCTGGTAGCCGAGTTTCGTGAAGGGAAGGTCGGCGACCTTCCTGGTTGTGCCGTAGTCGACCAGTTCGATGCCGCCAAGCTCGACGGTTTGCGGCTGGAGTCCGAGAGTGAAGAAAAGCTCGCCTTCGCCTTTGTTATAGGCGCGGGTCAGGGCGAAGGGAAAGGTAACCTTCTTCCAGGTGGAGCCGGCCACAGCGGCGGCGGCGAGGGGAGGCTGGCCGGGGAACCCGCCGCGGCCGCCACGGCCGGGAACTGCGCCGGGCGCTCCAGGCGGCACTTGGCCGCGCGAGGCTGGTGCTTGCGGCGCGGCGCCGGGGGCGGTGCGGAATCCAGCGTCGAGCGTGGCCTGGCCGCGGCCGGCGGAGCGCATGTAGAACGAGACCATCAGGACGTCGCCCGCGGCCATTGTGGCGTCGATAGGGGTCGCTATCTGGATGTCATTGGGGCGTTCGGGCTTCCTGGTGACGTCGACGCGGAGCACGGTTTTGAACGGCTGTCCGCTGACGGGCGTGTTGCTGATGGTTGCGGATTCGCCCGCTGCGCCGCTCAACTTGAGTGCGGTGGTGGAATCCGCCGGCAGAACCACGGTTGGGCCGTCGGCGGCGAACGCCGATACGGCCAGGGCTGCCATAGAAGCGGCCAGAAGAATAGAGCGTACGCGGTTCATGCGGGTCTCCTTACGCTCCCGCATTGTAATCGCTTGCAGCAAGGCGTGCAAGGAGCGACGCGGTCCCAGTTCATTTTACCGGCCATTTCGAGCGCTTTCCAGAGAGGATGCCCTTCCGAAGGGTTGCGCCCGCTTCCCCTCAGCGATACACTGCTTCTTGACAATTCTGCAAGGGCGTACAGTACGGGCCGCTTTTGGTTTGGCCTCAGGTGTCGTACGACCTCGGCGCATACCAGAATCCCCTGGAGAACGCAGCTTATGAAACGGACATGGATCATTGCATCATTCGCGGTGATTGCCGTCGTCGGCACTTTCGCGGACACAAAGAAGGAGTCGAAGGCCGGCGCCAGACCGCAGCTTGTCGATCCTCCGGTGGCTCCCGCCCCCGCCCCCGCCATGCCAGCGCATCCTTCCCCTTATAACTTCGCGGGCGTTCAGTATCCGCGGATTGAAGCCGAGAACCGGGTTACCTTCCACCTCACCGCTCCCAACGCACAGAAGGTGCAGGTCTCCATTGTCAATGTTCCGTTCGATATGGAGAAAGGCTCCGATGGCGTATGGACCTACACCAGCGCGCCGCAACCCCCGGGGTATCACAACTACTGGATGATCGTGGACGGAGCGATTGTTCTAGATCCGGGCACACAAGCATTTATTGGCTACGGCCACATGTGCAACGGCTTCGAAGTCCCCGAGCCGGGCGTGGACTGGTACGATCTCAAGGATGTGCCGCACGGTCATGTGACGGCTGAAAACTTCTTCGCCAAGTCGATTAATGCCTGGGGTCACATTTACGTCTATACGCCGCCAGGCTATGACGGCAACCTGAAAACGCGCTACCCCGTGTTTTATTTGCAGCATGGCGGCGGCGAGGATGAGCGGGTCTGGATCGAGATGGGCCGGACAAACGTGATTCTCGACAACCTGCTCGCGCAGGGCAAAGTAAAGCCCATGATTGTCGTGATGGAGACGAGCGCGACGGGCGCCCCGGACGCTCCGGGCGGCAGGCCCGGAATTAACGGTGCTCCTCCAGTGGGCGGCGTGGGTCGTGGCCCTGGCGGTGCTCCGGGAACGGGCGCTCCAGCCGGGCCTACACGGGGCGGCGCGGTCGCACCGGGCCGGGGTTTCCCCGGAATCGGAGGTCCTGGAGGCGGGGCCTACGGTCAGTTTATGACCAGCGATCTGATTCCGTGGATTGACAAGAATTTCCGAACGATTCCGGACAAGGACCATCGTGCCATGGCGGGTCTTTCGATGGGCGGCATGCAGACTTCAGCCGTCACGATGGCCAACCTCGACAAGTTCTCCTACATCGGCTTCTTCAGCGGCGGCGCTGCGGCGGGTGGGCCCGGCCGCGGCCGCGCCGGTGCGCCGGGGACTCCAGCGCCTCCGCCCGCAACTCCGGCTCCGCTCGACCTCAAGACTATTTACAACGGCCAGATGGCGGTACCAGCGGAGTTCAACAAGAAAGTCAAGGTTCTCTTCATGAGTTGCGGGTCGGTGGAGAACGCCGACGGTTTGCGGGCGCACCAGCAGCAACTGGCCGCCGCCGGAATCACCAACAGTTACGTCTACATCTCCCCCGGCACCGCACACGAATGGCAAACGTGGCGGAGGAGTCTGTACGCCTTCGCGCCTCTTTTGTTCCGCTAAAGCTAACTGGGGAGATCGCAATCATGAGACGAGCACTTTTTCTTGCTACCTTTTCGACGGTCCTGTCCGCTGGAGTATGTTTCGCTCAGACGAAGAAGGCTTCCGGCAATTCCAAGGCATCAGTCCGCCAGGAGCTGTCACCTGCTCCTGTGGCCAGTCCGGGTGCGCCGGCCGTTCCGGCACATCCTAACCCGTACAATGTCTATGGCGCGCAATTTCCGCGGATCGAAGAAGACAATCGCGTCACGTTCCACTTCACCGCTCCTAACGCGCAGAAGGTCCAGGTTGCCCTGGTCACCTCCGGCCAGGGTTCGCTGAACCCTCTGCCGTACGACATGGTCAAAGGGACCGATGGTGTGTGGACCTACACCAGCGTTCCGCAGAGCCCCGGATATCACAACTACTGGATGCTCGTCGATGGCTCAATCGTGTTGGACCCCGCTACCAAAGCCTTCATGGGCTACAGCCACATGTGCAATGGCTTTGAAATTCCCGAGTCTGGCGTGGACTGGTACGACCTCAAGGACGTACCGCACGGTCACCTGGAGGCCGCGAACTACTTTGCCAAGTCGATCCAGGCATGGCGTCACATTTTCGTCTATACGCCGCCTGGATATGACGACAAAGCGAACCTCAAGGCCCGCTATCCGGTAGTGTATCTGCAGCACGGCAGCGGCGAAGACGAAACCGTCTGGTTTGAAATGGGCCGCACCAATCTGGTTCTCGACAACCTGCTTGCTGCGGGTAAAGTCAAACCCATGATCGTGGTTTCGGAAACCAGCATCATCGCCGGCGCGGGCGGGCGTGGTGCGGGAGCAGGCCGTGGAGCAGCGCCGGGCACTCCTGGCGCGGCGCCCACTCCAGGCGGCCGCGGAGCTGGCTTCGGTGGCGGCCCTGGGGGCGGCGCTTACGGGCAGCTCATGACCAATGAACTGATCCCGTGGGTCGACAGCCACTTCCGTACGCTAGCGGATAAGGACCATCGAGCGATGGGCGGCCTCTCCATGGGCGGTGGAATCACCGCAGCCGTCACCATGGTCAACCTCGATAAGTTCTCATACATTGGGTTATTCAGCGGCGGCAGCGCAGCCGGATTCGGCGGCCGTGGCCGTGGAGGGGCGGCGCCCGGCGCAGCTCCCGCAGCCCCGCCCTCGCAGGCGGCGGCGCCTGCCACGCTCGACCTCAAGACCGTGTACAGCGGCGCAATGGCCGATCCGGCGGAGTTCAACCGGAAGGTCAAGGTTCTCTTTATGAGTTACGGCACCGAACCCCCGCTGGAGAATCCCGAAGGGCTGAAAAAACACCAGGAACAACTGACCGCTGCCGGCATCACCAACAGCTACATTTATTTGTCTCCCGGCACCACGCACGAATGGCAGACGTGGCGAAGGAGCTTCTATACTTTCGCTCAGCTTCTATTCAAGTAGTCTGCGTTTATCCCGCCAGGATGTAGGAAGGGAGCCAAATGAGAGAAGCTACCGTTCGAAGAGCTCGCCTGTCGGCCTCCATCGCCGCGCAGGCTTCCGCGGCCGCACCTGCCGCCGGACCGCTGTCTATCGCGAACTGCAAAGCGTACGCAGTGCGGGAGCCTGTCTCCAAGCGCCAGTACGCAATCTTGAGGTTGGAAACCAGCGGCGGGATCGTCGGCTGGGGCGAGACCCGGGCGATTGCCGCCACCGATCTCGCCCAGGCCGGGGCTATCCTGCGAGGCCGCCAAGCCACAGAATACGCGTCGCTCCATGCCCGGTTGGCAGCTCTGCCGGACCTTCGGGCAGCGGCCAATATGGCGCTGCTGGATATCGTCGGCCAGGCCGCCAAGGCTCCGCTCTATCAGGTACTTGGCGGCCCGACACGCCACAAAGTGCGCGCTCTCGCTGTAGTGGCCGCCGCGGACGACGACGCCGTGCTTGCCTCCTGCAAGCGTGCGCGAGCAGCCGGCTTTCGCGCCTTCGTGATCCCCGCGGTTGCCCCTGCGTCGAGAAATTCGGGCCGGCCTTTCGTCGCTGCCAACCGCAAGCGGGTGGAGACTTTGCGCGGAGCACTCGGCGAAGATTCGGATTTCGTGGTCGATTGCGCTGCCGCTCTCACACCCGGCGACGCCGCCAGCCTGAGCGACGCGCTTGAGCACCTCCACCCTCTCTGGCTGGACGAACCCTGCGAGATCACAAGTCTGTCCGCCATTGGCAAGCTTGCCGGCGAGCGCGTCACGCCGCTCGGCTTCGGGCGCTCCCTGACTGCCTCCGCCGGATTTCAGGATCTGCTGCGCGAAGATTTGATCGACGTGTTCCGGCCGGACCTGGCCCGTAACGGCATCACCCAGATCCGCAAGTTTGCCGCCCTCGCTGAAGCCAACTACGTCGCCGTCGCGCCATACCATGACGGCGGTCCCATCGGCACGGCGGCCGCCCTGCATCTGGCGGCCTCGCTGCCCAATTTCTTCGCTCAGCAGATCCCCGTGCCCGAAGCTGACGAGGATCGCCGCTTCCGTGCCGCCCTCGCCGGCGCCGCGCTCGAATCGGCAACCGATGGTTACCTGGCCCTGCGAACGGAACCTGGGTTAGGCCTCAAGATTGATGCATCGCTGCTCGGAAAGGAGGTGGCGTAATGCGCCGTCGTCAACTTCTTCAGGGCGCGGCAACGGCGCTCCTCGCAGGAGGCGCCCAAGCCGTGCGACGTCCATCGCTCGATTGCGGCTGCGCATTCCAGGCCCTGACTCCCTCTCCCGCCGGAGCCGCCGCCTTCGAACGCGTCGGCTCCCGCCTCCGCGTCACCGGCATGAAGGTCTTTGGAGTTTCGCTCAACCCCCAGTCGGACCGCCCCTACGTCTTCGTCAAGCTCGAAACCAACCAGGGACTGATCGGCTGGGGCGAAGGCACGCTCGAAGGCAAGGCCGGCGCTGTGATCGCCTGCATGAACGACTTCCGCGATTTCGTCATCGGCGCCGACCCCATGCAAGTGGAGCACATCTGGCAGTCCATGTACGTCCACAGCTTCTACCGCGCTGGTCCCGTCATCGGGTCCGCCATATCGGGCATAGACCAGGCGCTGTGGGACATTCGCGGCAAAGCGCTCGGCATGCCGGTCTACAAATTGCTCGGCGGTCCTTTCGACAGCCGCGGAGTCCGCGGCTACTACCACGCCGATGGAGTTCGCACGCCGGATCAGTTGAAGCAACTGCGCGAAACCGCCATCGAGCAGGGAGTGTCTTGCTTCAAAACCGGCCCGTCGGGTTACTACGAGTGGATCGACACGCACGCGAGAATCAGCCGCACGGTGCAGCAGATTGCCGCGCTGCGGGAAGGCCTGGGACCCGACATCGATATCGCCGTCGATTTCCACGCCAAGACCAGCCCGAGTGTCGCCTCGGTCATCATCAAAGAACTCGAGCCGTTGAATCTGCTTTGGGTCGAAGAGCCTTGCCCACCGGAAAACGTCAAGGCAATGGCGCGCATTGCTCGTCGTTCCACGGTGCCAATCGCCACTGGCGAACGACTGGTAGCATCCTACGGAGTCCGCGAGATCGTCGAAATGGGCGTGGTCGATATTTTGCAGACCGACATCAACCATGTTGGGGGCGTGTCGGCGCTCTGGAAGGTCGCGGCCATGGCCGAAGCGGCGGGCATCTCCATGGCGCCGCACGCCTGCGAGGGCCCTATAGGCGGCACCGCTACTCTCCACGTCGACGCGGCCATGCCCAACTTCCTGGTCCAGGAGATTTGCGGAGGCGTGCGCCCGTCCGCGACGGACAAAATCTGGGAGGAGTGGCTCGGATTTCCGGCCATGCGCATGGTGAACGGGCGCTTTCCGCTTCCCGAGAAACCTGGACTCGGTTTCGATCTCTCTGAGGCCGCTCTCGCCAAGTATCCCTTCGCCGGCACGCGCCCCATGGCCCGCGTCTTCGCGCCCGACGGTTCCGTCGTGGAGTGGTAACGCAGTCCTGGCTTTGAACCGGACTACGGTTTGACGAACGCTTCTCCCTCCGGCGTGCGCCGCCAGGCGAAGTATTCATCCAGCACCTTCAGCGCGTCCGCGCTCGGTACCGGTCCTGTGTGCGGCGTTTGCTGGAACCACATCGCCACTGGATTCGCATCCCGGAAAACCGGCCACTGTGGAACGCCCTGCCCGTTCGGATCGCGGTACTTGGCGAAGTTCGTCCAGTAAGCCGCCATCGCGTCCGAGATCGTCTGGTCACTCGGCATGGCCTGCGACGGGTTCAGATGCTGGAACACGTAGGCCACATCCTGCCCGTGCGGCGACCCGAATCCGGCGCGCGGCGAATCGGCCGGATAGTCGGGATGCTGATCGAAGCAATACAGGTAGGCCTTGCCCTTCCCTTTCTGCGATTGCAGCCGGGCCCAAATCCAGGTGTGCCAGCCGAACGTAGCGTCGCGGGCCAGATCGCGCGCGGTCTTCGACACCTTCCCTTCGCCTGGCGGATAAGCCTTGATGAGCTTGTCGGCAAACGGACCGTACCGCTCCTTCACCGAGGCGATATAAGCCTCCGGCGTCGATACCCGCGAGAAGGTCTGGCCCTCGTCCGAGTTGTAGCCCACCAGAATCGGCGTGTCGTTGAACTTGCCGGCGGCGTAGAGCTTGTATTGGTCGTCCGGAATCACGTAGCCATCGATGATGGGCCAGGACATTCCGCCGCCGCGCCCGCCCGCCGGAAGCTTGTCTGCCGCGATCTTGCGCAGGTCCGCAATGGACTCGGCGCCAGCGCTCTTGGCGTATGCCGCACCCGACGATTCCGCATCCGCCAATCTCTTCATGTTCTCCCCGGGTTGAGTGGCGCCGGGCCGTGGAGGACCGAACGATCCGCCGCTCTGCGATATCGCGGCCTGGAACAGTCCCTTCGCCAGCGGCGACGCGCACAGCATGCTAACGGCGATGCCGCCTGCCGATTCGCCGAAGATCGTCACGTGATGGGGATCGCCGCCGAACGCCGCGATATTCCGCTGCACCCACTGCAGCCCCGAGATCATATCCAGCAGGCCGTAGTTGCCCGAGACATGGTGCTGATTCTCCGCGCTTAACCCCGGGTGCACGAAGAAGCCCATCTGTCCGACGCGGTAGGCGATGCTCACCAGCACAACGCCTCGCTTCGCCAGTTTCTCCCCGCTATAGGTAGGCTCGGAAGTCGCGCCTGCGCTGAAACCGCCGCCGTAGATCCAAACCAGAACCGGGACGTGGTCGCTGGCCGATTTCGCAGGCGACCACACGTTCAAGTAGAGGCAGTCCTCGCTCGTGTCGATGCCCGGAGCCCCTCTGCCGCCCTGGTAGCAGCGGGCCCCGAAGTGATCCGCCTGCTTCACGCCCTCCCATTTTGCCGCGGGTTGCGGCGCCCGCCAGCGCAGTTCGCCGACCGGTGGCGCCGCGAACGGAATGCCACGGTAGACCGTCAGACCGTCTTCGGAAGTGCCTTGCAGCAACCCGCCATCGACCTTCACGCGCGCGGGTGTCTGTGCGGCCGCAAGCCCGGCGGCCAATATCGCGAGAGAAAGAAATCGCTTCATAAGACTGCCTCCCATTCGATGGGCTACTTCATCTCACGCTGGAATCCCGCGGCCTTACGGCTTGCGGAAGATCCAGCGCCCCTTGTCGCTCTTCGGGTCGAACTTCGCCAGCGTCGGCGTGCTGGCGCCTACCGCGTTGAGGGCGACGGGTTCCGTGGAATTCGGCACCGCCTTGGGCATGATGCGGTAGGTACCGTCAGTCAACTGGTCGATCCGCCAGAGTTGTTCGGGGGCTCCCGTAAAGGTGGGAAGCGTCAGCACTTCGTTGCCTTCCGCCGCCGCCAGCGTGCGATCCGTGTCGGCGATTTGAATCTTGAAATACGGCGAACCCGGATAGCCGCCGGCATTGAGGACCGGCGTGATGGTCCACTTCTGGTGGGGCCGCATCATATAGTCGCCGATGCGCAAATCGATATTGCCCGTCGGCCAGTCGTGCAATACGTCGTAGAGCCGCTGCGCCTGAACGGGCTGCACTACCGGTGCAACCGGCGCTGCGGGAGGGCCTGCGGGAGCAGGGGCGGCGCCGGGAGTTCCAGGGGCGCCGGGCGCGCCAGGAGCAGCGCCACCGCGTCCGCGTCCACCACCCCCGAAGCCTCCAAAGCCGCCGCCGCGTCCGGCCATGCGCACGAAATCCACCGCCAGTTCGAGCGCGAAGCCGCTCCGTTCGGACTGTATTTCAAAAGTCCCGCCCCAGAAATTGTCGCCGCCCACCGGCCATCCATCCTTCCAAAGCAGCGGGCGAATATCCAGAACGCTGCGGCCGCTGCGGTCCAGGTCGGCTTCGTAATGCATCGAGAATTTCTCTACGCCATCGCCCAATACCAGTCTGCCGAAGTGGCCGGGCCCGACGAAGCGGCCGCTGGCCGCCACCACCAGTTTGCCGCCGCCTTTGAGCAGCGGGATGCCCATGTGATCCACGTAAGGACCGAGGACGTTCCGCGAGCGCCCGACCCGAATGTTGTAGGTGGAGTTGGCCCCGTCGCAACAGGTGCCGTGAGTGCCCAGCAGGTAATACCAGCCGTCGCGCGCAACCAGATCGGTGGCTTCCATGTCGATCGCGACGTCCACCGCCTTGTTGCCGGCCACGCGTTTGCCCGTCTTGGGATCGAGCTCAACGATGCGAATGAAGCCGAAATACGTTCCGTAACTCAGCCACAGGCGGCCCGTGGCGGGATCCAGCAGAAAAGCGGGATCGATCGCATCGCAGTCCTCAGCTCCGTCGCTTGAGGCGACGAGAGTCTCGTCGTTGAACTTGAAGTCTGGGGAAGCCGGGTCGAGCGACTTCGTCCACATGACGTAGACGTTGCTCGCGTGACCGCCGGACATCCCGCCGCCGCCCCTCGCATACGACATGTAGTAACGGTCCCCGATCTTGATGACGTCGGGGGCGACTCCGCCTCCGGGGCGCTGGGCTCCGCTGTGCCATGTCCAGCCGTCTTCGGAGATCAGTCCCCCTCCGCCGGTGCCGAAGGTGAAATACTTCCCGTCACTAAACGCAATCGTGGAAGGATCGTGAATGTAGGGTTCGCCGTTCAGTGCCGGCGCCTGCGCAAACAGAGCGGGAACCGCCGCGGCCAGGAGAATCGCTGCTGCCGAAATATAGGATTTCATAGACGCTCCAACAACTGAATTGAGACCTCTGACAGGGCGGCCCATCATTTTCCAGCGCTCTCCAGGCTGACGGTGAAATCCTTGATCGGCTCCCCGTTTTCATCGATGAAACGGAGGCAGAAATCGCTCATGCCGGGTCCATTGATCACCGCGCCTCGAATCACGTTTCTGCCCTTGTTGAGCGTGAGCCGTTTGGAAACGCAATCGTCCATTTTCATGCGCCGGTCGGTGAACAGGTCGACGGCTTCTTTGCCGTTGACCCACCAGATAGACGCCCCGTTGACGCCGACGGCCATTCGGGCGTTCTGAATCTCGCGCGGGCTGTTGACCACGGTCACCGCCCAGAAAATAACGCCGTAGGCGGTCTTGTTCAGACCATAGGCGAAGCGAAAGAGCTTGACGTTGAAGCCGGTGGAATCGAGCGCATGCCAAGCCAGGTCCTTGTCGCCGACTTTGACTTTGTCGCCATCGTTCGGAATCATCGTGAACTGGTTGGGGAAGTACTCGGTATTCAGGGTGGTCCGTACGTAGGTGTCGGTAAAAACCGTATTGGTGCGGTTCGGCTTCTCGATCGGTTCCAGCAGCAGCCAGCGTTGAATGAAGCCGTCCGCATCCGGCGCCTTGGG
>DATGIL010000094.1:0-2650 GCA_035295745.1 Bryobacteraceae bacterium
CGCTTATATCAGCAAGAGGTGCTGGGCGAATATCTCTCCATCTTCAGCGGCGCCGCCTACTTCAGCTTCGACCGCAAACTGAATGTGCGGCCGCTCCAATACATGCCGGGCGTGCCGCTCGCCTGGTCGCTCGATTTCAACGTGAATCCGATGTGCTCCGTCATTTCGCAATTGATCGACATCACCGATCGCGCTGACGTTCTCTCGGGACGGCAGCGCAAGGTGATCCACGTCCTCGATGAAATCGTGCTGCCGGACGCCGACATCAATGCCGCGTGTGCCGCGTTCGTGAGGCGGACCGAGCCGTACCAGGCATATGGAATGTTGACGGTTTATCTGTATGGGGATTCCGCGGGCAACTCGCGGAGCCACGCAGGACCCTCGGACTGGCAACTGGTACAGGATTACTTCCGTAACGACAACCGCTTTCAATTCGTCAAGAAGGTTCCGGCCGCGAACCCTCTGGTGAAAGATCGTGTGAACGCCGTCAATGCGATGACTCTCAATGCGCGCGGAGAGCGCCGGCTGTTCCTCGATCCCGGAGCGAAAGAACTCATTCAGGATCTGGAGCAGGTGGTCTGGAGAGCGGACAGGGGTGGCAACATAACCGGCGAACTCGACAAACGCGACCCCAGCCGGACGCATGTTTCTGATGCGTTGGGCTACATGGTGAACGTTGAGTGCCCGCTGCGCGAGCAGGGGGGACCCCGCAGCGGATATATAGCATGACAACCTCTGTTCAAACCCACCTTCACAAGAGGCGGCCCAGAGATCAGACTTGCCTGTGTCGTCGACATCAGCGTACATGGATCTGTGGCGAACAGCCAAACAGTTTTTCCAGAAGTTACGATTCCACGGACGCCTGCATTTACCCCCGCCAGACTGGCGCGGCTACGCGCGCCGTTCGACGACCGGCATTTCCTTTTCGAGTTGAAGTACGACGGCTGGCGCGCCGTGGCGCATCTCCAGCCAGGCGAGTGCCGGCTGGTCTCCCGCAATAGAAAGCAGTACCAGTGTTTTCCAACGTTGGGCGAGTCGCTCGCATTACTAAACCGCTCTGCCGTGCTGGACGGGGAGATCGTGGTTCTGGATGACGCCGGAAGACCACACTTGCGCGACTTGCAGTGCCGGCGCGGCGATCCCATCCTGTGCGTGTTCGATTGCCTGTGGCTCGACGGCGTGGACTTGCGGACGCTGCCGCTGATCGAGCGCAAGCGGCAACTTGAGCGTCTGGTCCGGGGACATCCGCGCATCCTGTTCGCCGGTCACGTCGAAGGGCAGGGCAGAGAGCTATTCCGTACCGCTTGCGAGCACAACCTCGAAGGAGTCGTCGCAAAACGCAAAGAGGGTGCTTACGGCCAGGATTGGTTCAAGATCCGGAACCCCGGATATCAGCCCGTTCAGAGGTAATCAGGTCAGTCCGCGTAAACCCGGTGACGAAGGGTTGCTTCGGTCTACTGAATGTGCCGGCGAGAAGTTGAGTCCGAGCCTCCGATCTTGGACGCGAAGTGGCGTTTCCGGCCCACTCTGGGCTTCTAGCCTTTCACGGAGTACACCCGCTCTCCGTCACGTTTGAACGAACGGACCCGCAATCCCATCTTCTTGCCCAACTGCCGGCTGATAAATCCACGAACACTATGCGCCTGCCAGCCCATGGTCCGCATGAATGTGCCGGCGAGAAGTTGAGTCCGAGCCTCCGATCTTGGACGCGAAGTGGCGTTTCCGGCCCACTCTGGGCTTCTAGCCTTTCACGGAGTACACCCGCTCTCCGTCACGTTTGAACGAGCGCACGCGCAATCCCATCTTCTTGCCCAGTTGCCGGCTGATAAATCCTCGTACACTGTGCGCCTGCCAGCCCATGGCCCGCATGATGGATTTTAAAGTTGCTCCCTGGGGCTCCCGTAAGAGAGCAATGAGCTGAGCCGCTTTGCCGTTCGGCTGCGCCGCGGCGCGATTGGCCTTCTTTTTGGCGCCACTCTTGTTCGACGCCACCCGTGGCCCGTTTGCGCTACTGGCGGGCTTGAGGTGCTGGATCGCCTTCCAAATCCGTGTCACTGCCACCGGTTTACTCGTGAAACGCCGCACCGGCTCGACGCCAGGGAGGCTGTTCCAGATCTCGATGAGCCGTGTCCCTGGCCAGTTGGAGGCTAGCCGGGCCAGTTCCTCGTCGCTTGTAAAGATCTCAATCCCGCCTCCTCCATTCGCCGCCTCTTTCGAAGAAGCGAAGACGGTGATGTTGTTGTCCTCATCAATCGTGAATGCCTGCACAAAAATCCTTTCTGCTTGCCGGCCTCGAAGGGCCGGTCAGGACATTCATCACTCCACCGCGACGGAAATGCAAGTGCCCTCCTTTCCGCCTCAGGCAGCAGAAACAACGGGCGCGCCAGCGCCTCTGCAATGATAGGCCGATGGCAAAGAAATAGGCGATCGCTATTTCACGATTTTCGAAATCGGCTTCTTTGTCGCTCGTCTCCATTCGAGAAGCGGCGCCGCGGGCGGCAGCTCTGTGACCTCCCAGCGAACGGCGATCCGCTTATCACCGAGACTGAAAATAGTGATCCGGTCATCCCGTTGTTCGAGCGGTGCTCGAAACGGCAGAATCTTCGTGTTCTTCTTCTTCACATTGACCTTTCTCCGCCACGGCACTCTG
>DATGIL010000095.1:0-134516 GCA_035295745.1 Bryobacteraceae bacterium
GAGGTCATCGAGATCAGTGTCGGTGCTCCCAGGTTCGAGTCCACCAGAGGAGTAACACCGTCGTACTCCTGCACCCGCGAGGGGAACTTCAGATTGAGGACATTGTAGAACAGACCCCCGATTGTCTGCGCCGAGGTATTCGTTGTAGTAATCGTAAGATTGAGCCGGTTTCCAGAGGGCGCGTACAGTAACTGCACCGTACCCCAGCTGTAACTCACGGTAATCGTATTCGGCGCAGTGATACTGGCGGAGCCACTCGTACTGCCGTCCACTTCATTATTCTGCGAGTCCACCAACATCACTCGATTGACCTGGAATACTCCGTTTGCAAGGTATTCCACGCCATTGTATTTCAGGGAGTTGAGACTGTTGTTAGCGAAGCCCACAGTGACGCCGGTCTGAGCCATGACAGGCACCAAGAGCAGCGTGAAGAGCGCGACGCCGGACCAGAAACCCCGGCGAATACACGACTGGCGTACGAGTCGCATCTTCCTCCTAATGCGGCAAGAACCGCGAAATCAAATGTTGGATTTTCGTCCGATTATTCTGCGGCAGCGGGAGGAGTGAACAAAAGAGATCCGAACGGCTCGCCAACGTGGGCACCGTCCTGAGCATGAACCAGCGATCGGAAGGCCTAGCCTATCACGTTTTTCCGCAGTGCGAAAGTTAACGTTCGGCCACAGAAGAATGTGCGGTCAATAACCAAAAGGAAAGTAGGAAACACCAGAGATGCTGCCGTCGGGACGCGCGTACTAGAACTTTAGTCGCACCGCAGAGCCACCAGCGGATCGACTCTCATAGCGCGGCGCGCGGGGATCCAACAGGCGGCCAGAGCCACCATGACCAGGATCAGGGCACATGCCGCGAACACGACCGGATCACGCGGACGCACCTGGTAGAGTTGATTCTCCAGCACGCGCACCAGCAGTGCGGAGGCCATGGTCCCCAGGCAGACCCCACTACCCGCCAGGATCGCGCCGCGCCTCAGCATTGTGAGCAGCATATGACCGGGATCGGCACCCAACGCCATCCGTACGCCGATTTCGCGAGTCTGTTCACTCACAATGTAAGAGAACACTCCGTAAACTCCTGCCATCGCGAGCACCAACGCCAGTCCGGCAAAGAATCCTATTAAGACAGTTTGGAAGCGATTCCCCGAAACCGACTTCGCAATCACTTGCGGCAGTGTCTCGAATGACGAAAGCGCTACGTCCGCGTCTTGTCTTGTGACCAGGCGGCGGATCGGAGCGGCGAGCGCATTCGGATCGCCCGTGGTCCGTACCACCAGGTGCAGTCGATCCGCGCCCGCCTGCGCATAGTGGAAATACATGGTCGGATGAGGCGCGATCTGCAGTGAGTCATTGCGGATGCCTCCCACCACTCCGATAATCTCGAAGGCTTTATATCCGCCAGCTCCCGAATAAACAGAGAGTTGCTTGCCAATCGCGTCCTCGCCCTGAAAAAACTCCTTGACAAAAGGCTCGTCCACCACCACAACGGCCGGAGACGACGGCCCATCGTGCTCATCGAAAACGCGGCCCCGAACCAGCGGCAAGCCCACGGTTTCAAAGTACCCGATGGTGGGCACGCGGAAGTCGGCATCTTCCATGTCGCCAGGCTTCGCCCCGACACGCTCGGAGATGCGAAAGAGCGTGTCGTTGTGCTCATCGTTCAGAGGCAGTTCGCTGATGGCGCCGAAGGCCACCACGCCCGGCAGCGATCGCACGTTGTCTCGTAACTGATTCATGAAGCGCATACGGCTGGCTTCGTCCGGATAGGTCGCATACGGGAGCATCAGATTGGTGGAAAGAACGCCCTCGGGTGAGAAGCCGGGAGCGACCTGTAACGTGCGGTACAGGCTCGTGAGCAGCAGCCCGGCACCCACCAGGAGGCATAATGCCAAGGCCGTCTCGCCGACGACGAGTCCAGATCCAAGAAACCGGTGTTTGCGCCCTGAGCTGGTGCGCGCGCCATCGCGCAGGCTGCCGATCGGCGCTCCCGCCGCGGCCAGCCACGCCGGCATCACCCCGAACAGAATTGCCGTGAGCGCGGAAATGGATGCCGTGAAAGCCACCACCCGGCCGTCCAACCGAACTTCCTGCAGCCGCGGCAAGTTGGCAGGACCATAACCCCGCAACAGGCCAATCCCCCACCACGCCAGAGCCACGGCGCACGATCCGGCCAATAACGCCAGCAGCAGATTCTCGGTCAGTAATTGGCGCACGATCCGCAGACGGCCGGCGCCGATTGCAATCCGCACCGAGATCTCTTTCCCCCGCGCCCCATACCGCGCCAACAACAAATTCGCCATGTTGACGCAGGCGATCAGCAACACCAGGCCAGTGGCTCCCAGCAACATCCACAGAAGCGATCCTGTCCGGCCGACGATTGCATCCTGCAATGGCTCCAGCTTCAGCCCCCAATCCTTGTCGGTGGACGGGTATTGCTCACCCAGCCGCGCTGCGATGGTGTCAAGTTCGGCTTGGCCTTGAGACTGCGTCACCCCCGTTTTGAGCAGACCCACGGCGCGCAGATTGTGCCCGAGGCGCTGCTGCAGGCCGCGAGCCCGAATCGGCGTGGGGAACCAGAGGTCGGTGTTACGCGGAAAATCGAAAGATGCCGGCATCACGCCAATGATCGTCAGCGGACTGCTGTCCATGCGAGCGGTGCGTCCCACGATCGTGGGATCGCCTCCGTACGCCTGCTGCCAGATCCGGTAGCTGAGGATCGCCACGTGTGGCTCGGTGCTCTGCTCATCGTCGTGGGTGAAATTGCGTCCGAGCAACGGCACCGTGCCCAGCGCCGCAAAGAGGTCGCCGGTCACCATCACGGTTTGCAGTTGGCGCGCCGTGGCTCCCGAATTCCAATTGCGCCTTCCCACAAACGGAGAAAAGGCGCCCAGGTGTTCGAAACTGGCGGCGCCCGCGCGGTAATCGAGAAAGTCCGGCGTGGAAATGGCCGCCGTGGTGGTGCCTCGCGGCGTGCGGCCCCAGACCCAGACGAGACGTTCCGCGTGCTGGTAGGGCAGTGAGTTCAGCAGAACAGAATTCACCACGCTGAAGATGGCGGAATTGGCTCCGATGCCCAAGGCCAGAGTCAGCACCGCCGCCATGGTGAAGCCAGGGCTTCGCCGCAGTTGCCGGGCAGCATAGCGCAGGTCTTGGCCGAGGCGGTCGAGCCATGCCCAACCCCAGGCTTGGCGCGTGGCTTCTTCCACCAGGCTAACGTTCCCAAACTCGCGCCGCGCAAAGAGGTTGGCCTGCTCCGGCGACGAACCGCTCTCGCGCGCATCGTGTGCCGCCATTGCGAGATGGCTGCGAATCTCTTCGTCCAGTTCGTGGTTGCGTTTTCGGAAGAGCATGTAGATTGTCTACATGCTAGCACAGGCCCTCTCGGCCCAGCGCACGGCCAATGAACTGGGGTGTTGCCGAAATTCCGCGAGGCGCAATGGCGCCAGCTTCGCCAGCAGGCCGAACATCACCTCCGGTTCCGGTGACAAATTCCACGCGGCCCGAAAGATCGCATCAATAGATTCATTGGGGATCGCGGCGGGTGTCGCCGCATCCAGGATCGCGCGCAAGGCATGCTCAGCCACGGGCGTCCAGAGTTTCGGACGGTCGCGTTTCATGGCATCGAGCAATGCCGGGATCGCCGCTATTGCCTGCGGACCGAAGCGGCCCAATGCGCGCAGCACATGCTCCCGTTCGATCCGATCCCGGCTTACTTGCAACGTGCCGATCAATTCTTCGACCGAAGCGTTCGAGGGCTCGAAAGCGCGGCCAACCTTGACGGCTTTGCGCAGCGCGAGTTTCGAAACCCCGCCGTCAATCAGACCCTGCACTGCGGCATGCAGAGCGGCGAAGCCTTCCGGTGCGGCATTGGAACCCTCGGATTCCACACTCCGCTCCTCCCGCTGTATGCGCAGCCGCCAATGGTACGCATCCAAAACGTTACGCTGCAGAAACTGCTTCTCCCATTCCCAGACGTGCAGCGCGTCCACGATCTGCCAGAACAGAGACCAATCGGCATCGGAGGGCGCAATCTCTTTGGATGGTGAAAATAGCGCGTCGCCATGGAGCAGATGGCCATCGTCCGCGATCACCGCAAGGCCGCGCGACCGGAAGGCCCACCAGTGGTACTCAAACTTTCCCCGCCGGCGCGCCATACTTGCGACTATAACGCGGCGTTAATTTTTCGCCAGCCGGAAAGTGATCTCCAGACTGCGCGGTGGCAGGTCGCGACTCGCCACCTCGACGCGAGGCTCGACGACACCGTTCTCCGCAAGGAAATCCTGCAACACAGCCTTTGCGTCATCCAGCACGCGGCTGGTGCAGGGCTTTTCTACCGCCAGCTCGATTTCGTGTTCGGAGAAGCGTTGCAGAACCGCCTGCACGGTGACTCCGGGAAGATTCTCGAAGCGCAGCGATCGCAGAATGCGCGTATTCGACTGTGCCTGTTCCAAGTCCTCCGCAGTCTTCATCGCCGCCGCCGCGCGAGCGGCCAGAGGGCTCTCGGGATAAACGGCGAGTAAGGTCTGAAAAGCCAGTGTGGCGGTGCCATACTTTCCGGCTCGGAGGCGGGTTTGCCCATCTTCGAACAACTCCGTGGCATCGGCGTCGTCGCGGGCGAGTGCCGTCTCTTCACTCTTCGTTCGTGCGCGCGGTTCCGGGGTGGCCGGCTCCGCAATCATGCCACAGGCTCCCACCAGCAGCAAACAGAGACCATAGTACCTCTTCATGTCTTTCCGAAAAGCACGTTCGCTGCCGCCGTCTGTCCCTTGGAATCAGGCAACTTAGCGAATTACGCGAGTGTCCCGGAAGACACGGGTGTGAACAAGACGGGGCCAGGGGCCAGGGGCCGGGGGCCAGGGAAACGCTGCGGTGGCGGCTCGCGGATGCTCAGGAATCGTCTGCCGCATTCTCGGTAAGCCGGCGGCAGCCGGCACGGCACAACCCCGGCCCCTTCTTCACCCCCCACACCCTATTCGCCAACGGCACAAGGCCCGACTTTTCCACCAAGTCTCGCTTACAGAGCAAACATTCCTTCCCTATTCTGTTTTCCCGTCATTTCGTGTATTCTAAGAACTCGGGAGAGCCATCACGGTTAAGTTTTGCGTTCTGGCAAGCGGAAGTTCCGGCAACGCCGCGTTCGTCGCGACGGAGAAAACCCGCATCCTCATCGATGCGGGCCTCAGCATGCGCGAACTCGGCAAACGACTGGAGGCTATCGGCGAAAGTCTTGCCAATATTGACGCAATTCTCATCACTCATGAGCACTCAGACCACGTCTCGGGTCTCCCCGTCTTGGCCCGCAACCGAAACGTGCGTGCCAACATCTATATGACGCGCCTCACCGCGCCTGCGATCGACTGGGGCGAGTCGCGGCCGCGGCTCGAATGCTTTCAAGCCGGCGCCAGCTTCCAGATCGGCGAGATCGACGTCCAGAGCTTCAGTATTCCCCATGACGCCATAGACCCTGTAGGTTTCTGCTTCGAATCCAGCGGCGTGCGTGTCGGCATCGCCACAGATTTAGGCTATATTCCGGAGTCCGTCAAGTATCACCTGCGGCGCACGCATCTGTTATTGCTCGAAGCCAATCACGACCTCGACATGTTGAAGGTGGGCCCGTATCCCTGGTCGGTCAAGCAGCGGGTGATGAGCCGCGTCGGCCACCTGTCGAACCTGGTCGTGTCCGACTATCTCATGCGCGATCTTGCCTCCACGACGGAACAACTCGTGCTGGGACACATCAGTGAGCAGAACAATCACCCGGAGATTGTGCGGCTGGTCGCCTCGCAAGCCCTGGAGGAGCGCGGGTTGCGCACCCAACTCTCGATCGCACAACAGAACCGGCCTTCGGAAGTGTTCCGGTACTGACCTTTCGATATGATTGCCCGATATACTCGCCCCGAACTGGGCCGCGTGTGGAGTGACCAGAACAAGTTCCAACAGTGGCTCGAAGTGGAACTGGCGGCCTCCGAGACCCTCGCCGAACTGGGTGTGGTGCCGGCAGAGGCGGCACGCCTGCTGCGCGTCCACGCCGGTTTCGACGTCCATCGCATTCTCGAAATCGAGAAGGAGGTGAAGCACGACGTCATCGCCTTCACCACGGCAGTCGCAGAGACCATGGCCAAGGCCGGACATGCGGAGGCTTCCCGTTGGCTGCATTATGGCTTGACCTCGAATGATGTCGTCGACACCGCCCAGGCGCTGCTGCTGCAGCAATCCTGCGCGGTGATCGAGCGTGAACTGCGAGCACTGCGTGAGGTACTGAAGCGCCGCGCGCTGGAGTTCCAACACGCGGTGCAGATCGGCCGTACGCACGGTGTGCACGCCGAGCCGATCACCTTCGGCCTGAAACTCGCGATCTGGTATGAAGAAGCGGGCCGCAACCAGGTGCGCCTGTCGGCCGCGCGAGAGGACCTCCGTGTCGGCAAGACCTCCGGCGCTGTGGGGACCTTCGCCCACATCGGTCCGGAGGTCGAAGAACGCATCTGCGAACGTCTCGGATTGCGACCCGCGCCAGTCACCTCGCAAGTGATCCAACGCGACCGACACGCCCACTTCGTCGCAACGCTTGCGCTGGTGACGGCCCTATGCGAGAAGATCGCGCTCGAAGTGCGCCACTTGCAGCGCACCGAAGTGCGCGAGGCTGAAGAGTACTTCGCCCGCGGCCAAAAGGGCAGCTCCGCCATGCCCCACAAGCGTAATCCGGTGACCTGCGAGCAGATCTGTGGACTGGCGCGCGTGGTGCGTTCGAATGTACAGGCCGCCTTCGAGGACATAGCACTCTGGCATGAGCGCGATATCTCCCACTCCTCCGTCGAGCGCGTGATCCTGCCGGATTCCACGATCCTCGCCGATTACTTGCTCGACAAGACCACGCGCTTAGTGGATAAGCTGCTGGTTTATCCGGAGCGCATGCGCCGCAATCTTGATCTGACGCGCGGGCTGGTCTTCTCGGGGCAGTTGCTGCTCGATCTGGCCGCCGCCGGGATGCTGCGAGAGCAGGCGTATCGTCTCGTGCAGACGCATGCCATGCGCGCCTGGGAAGCGGAATCAGATTTTCGCGCGGCCATCGAGGCCGATCCGGAGATTCGCGCGGTGTTGAGTGACGAGCAGATTGGCGAGGCCTTTTCCCTGCCCCGCCAACTCCGCAATGTCGATAAGATTTTCGCCCGGGTCTTCGGCGCCTCAGCCTCTGCCGATCAGCCCAGTGCGGAATAAGCGAACAGGCAGATCAGCGCCCCCACAAGAGCCATAAAGAACCCCGCCGGGTGGCCTTCTTCATACATGCCGGTTGCCCGGCCAATTAATCCCCCAAGCCAGGCGCCTACCAATCCGATAATCATGGTCATGATCAGGCCCATGTGCTGCCGCCCGGGCATTACGGCGCGGGCGATTAGGCCGATGATCAGTCCGAAGATCGCGTGACCAATCATGTGCAACATTTTGAACGTTCCTCCTTAACTGGCGACTTCGAGCCTCTGAGCCATCATAACCGCACAAGGGCGTGGATCCACGGTCGAATCCGTACGTTCCGTCACCTGATCTGACGAAACGAACTGGTCTAACTGCTTTATTTTCGTTCTGTGATCAACTGTTCGAGCTTCTCAGACAAGAATCGAAGAACATCGGCCGCGGCGGTCAGCCCTTCCAGTGGGAGTAACAGCACGCCGGCCGGCGTGAACTGCGCGCCTTTGGTCTTACTCACGATCCCCATCAGGCGCGCCGGATCGACTCGCGTTCCGGGGTGGAACTTGACGTTGAGCAGGTTGTGCCGCCGGTCAATGGCTTCGACCCCGATCTGTTCCGCCAAAGTTTTGAGCGCCGAGTAAGCCAGAAGATTGCGCACCGCTTCCGGCACGGCGCCATAACGGTCCTCGAGTTCCTTCTCGGCACGCTCGCGGGCGGCGGCATCGTTGGCGTTGGCGATCTGCCGGTAGGCCCGGAGCCTCTGGTTCTCGTCCGAGATATAGTCGGTAGGAATGCGGATATCGAGTCCGAGATTCAGCGCGGAATGCACCTCCGGCACGATCTCCTCGCCCTTCAACTCGCGCACCGTCTCATCGAGCAGGCGGACGTAGGTGTCGAAGCCAACGGAGTTGATGTGCCCATGCTGCTCGCCCCCGAGCAGATTCCCAGCGCCGCGAAGTTCCAGGTCGAGCGCGGCGATCTTGAATCCGGCTCCCAGATCGCTGAATTCCTTGAGCGCGGCCAGGCGCTTCTTGGCGATCTCCGTCAACTCCGTATCCGGCGGGACCAGCAAATACGCATAGGCGCGCCGGTTCGACCGCCCCACCCTTCCGCGTAACTGATATAGTTCCGAGAGTCCATAACGCTCGGCGTTCTCGACAATCATGGTGTTGGCAAGCGGGATATCCAAACCATTTTCTATGATTGTCGTACATACCAGGATGTCGAACTCGTGGCGCATGAACTGAAGCATCGTCTTCTCCAGCTCCTGCTCTCCCATCTGCCCGTGACCCACTCCGATCTTGGAGTTGGGTGACAGCTCCTGGAGCATGGCTGCCCGCGCCCAGATCGAATCCACGCGATTGTGGAGGAAATAGATCTGGCCACCTCGTGCCAGCTCCAATTCCATCGCCGCGCGGATGAGTTCCGGCTGGAAAGGCGCCACCACTGTCGAGATCGCCAGGCGATCCTTCGGCGGAGTCTCGATCACGGACATGTCGCGCAGTCCCAATAACGACATGTGTAGTGTACGCGGGATCGGAGTCGCGCTCATGCTGACGTGATCGACCGATTTTTTGAGTTGCTTGAGCCGTTCTTTGTGCTTGACGCCGAAGCGCTGCTCCTCATCGACGATGACCAGGCCCAGATCGCGGAATTCGACGTCCTGGGAGAGCAGACGATGAGTGCCAATCGCGAGGTCAACTTTGCCTTCGGCCAAATCGGCCAGTGCAGCCTTCAGTTCTTTAGGGGAACGGAACCGGCTAAACATCTCCACCCGCACCGGAAAGGGCTGGAAGCGCCGCTTGAAGGTCTCGAAGTGCTGAAATGCTAAGACTGTAGTAGGAGCCAGCACCACGACCTGTTTCCCGTCGCCAAGTGCCTTGAAAGCGGCCCGCATGACCACCTCGGTCTTGCCGTAACCGACGTCCCCACAGAGCAGGCGGTCCATGGGCTGCTCGCTCTCCATGTCACGCTTGATCTCCTTGATAGCGCTGAGCTGATCGCGCGTCTCGCTGAACTCGAAGGCATCCTCGAATTCCCGTTGCCAATTGCTATCTGCTGAAAAGGCAAAGCCTTCCGCCATCTTGCGCGAGGCATAGAGCTTGAGCAGCTCGTCTGCCATGTCGCGCATTTTGGCTTTGATGCGGGTCTTGGTGCGGGTCCAGGTGGCTCCGCCCATCCGATCGAGGGCTGGCTTGGCTTCTCCTGCACCCCGAAAACGCTGGATGAGATCCATGCGCGTAAGCGGAACGTACAACTTCGCGCCGCCCGAGTACTCGAGCAGCATGTAGTCGCCCTTGGATTCCCCCTGCTGGATCTCGCGCAGTCCGAGATACTGAGCCACTCCGTGCTCGGAGTGAACCACGAAGTCGCCCGGCTTCAGATCGATCAGGTCCGCGGAGAAGGTTGCGAGCGCCGATTTCGAAGACGGTGCCCGGGCCACCAGTTCCGAAGTCTCAAACAGATCCTCGGAACCAAAGACGACAAGATGCGAATCCTGAAAGGCGGTACCGCGGCGGATCAGACCCTTCACCAGGTAGATGCTCGCCACCGCACCCGCGTGATAGGCGCGTTCCGCCAGGTAAGCTGGGGTGGAATCGAACTGTTCCAATCCAAGTTGGTAGGGAATCGCGTACTCGTTGAGAATGTCGGCGACCCGTTCTATTTCACCTGTAGAAGAGGCGAAGAAGGCGACCCGGTTGCCGTTCTCGACCAGCGTTCGTGCCTCCGCGATCGCCACTTGCATGTTGCCGTGGAAAGCCAGCGAGGGGCGGGTGGAGATGTGGAATGCGCCCTCCTTCTCCCACCCGATCTCCAGCTCCTTCAATGCGATCCGCGGGGAGGCGGCGGCGCGGCGCTGCAACTCGTCCCAACTCAGAAAGATGCGTTCGGGGTCGTAAGCTGGAGAGCGCTCAATCTGCTCCAGCCGTTTCCAGAAGCGTTCGGCGGCCGCGCCCACCTCGTCGGGCTCGTCCCAGACGACAATCGGATGGTCCAACAACGCAAAGACTGAGGATTTCCGCGGCCGGATCATTGGCGCCACCAGCTCCCATCCGGGGAACGGTTCGCCGGGAGGTGGCAAGTCTCTTCCGGGAATATCGGCGGCGCGCATCAGTTCGCCCAACTCCACGAGCAGTGCGCGGGACTTCTGGTACTCGGTGAGGGGAAGCAGGGTGCAGTCTTCGATCTTCAGGACGGAACGCTGCGACTCCACGTCGAACCGGCGGATGGACTCCACCTGGTCGCCGAACAGGTCGATTCGGACCGGCTTCGACCCCTCCGGCGAGAAAACGTCGAGAATTCCGCCGCGGAGGGAGTATTCCCCCACCATTTCCACCGGTTCGCGGCGCTCGTAACCGATGCTCACGAGGTGAGCGATCACCTCTTCGAGAGGCAACTCGTCACCGACCCGCAGTTTGAGCGCAATCTGCCGGTAGAACTCGCCGGACTCGATGCGCAACATGGCAGAAGCAACGGGCAGGATCGTAATCGGCACCCGCTGCGAAGCAAGGCGCCACAATCCGATGGCTCGCTCTTCCAGGATCTCGGCGTGCGGGGAGAGGTTCTGCAACGGCACTACATCCAGTGCGGGAAGCAGTTGCGGGCCGTGGCGATCGTCAGCGGCGAACAGGCCGAAAAAAGTGTTGACGGCCTCGAAGAGGGCTTCGGCTTGCTTATTCCCGCCAACTACGACAAGCAGAGGACGACCGGTCGCCTGCCACATCAGCACCGAATAGGCGGCCTTGGCAGTCGTCGTGAGTCCCGAAAGCGAAACGTCGCTACTGGAGCCGCCAGCGGTGGTCAGGTGATGTAGTGCATCCTGAAACGCGGGATGGCGGCCCAGTTCCAGGAAGAGATCTCGAACGGCAGGATGGATCAAGGTTTTTGAGTGAGCAACAATTCTACAATATTAGTGGTGGAGTAGCCGGGTTCTAGCGGCACAGTAAGCACCTGGCCTCCGGCAGCCTCCACCTCTTCCCTTCCGGCGATGAAGTGCGACCAATCGGCACCTTTCAACAGGATGTCCGGGAGAACTTCCGAGATCAGTTCGCGGGGGGTATCCTCATCGAACAGAGTCGCGGCATCCACCGCCTCTAAAGAAACCGCGAGCGCCACGCGGTCGGTTTCCGGCAGCAGTGGACGTGCGGATCCTTTGGCGCGACGCACGCTGGCGTCTGAATTCAATGCCAGGATGAGGCGGTCGCCCAGCGATCGCGCCTGTTCGAGCAGCCGCACGTGACCGGGATGAAGCAGATCGTAGCAGCCGTTTGTAAAGACCACAGTGCGGCCCTCCTGTTTCCAGCGACGGCGCAGGTCGAGGAGTTCCAGACGGCGGCAGAAGATTCCCACGGATTACCAGTGTAGCGAAAGGCGACGGACTTTGGCCCTCAGGAGGATGGCGGATCTCCTGCGGAATCGACGAACAGAGCGTGGTAGATCAGGTGGGTGGCCGCGTCGATCCATCGGTCCAACTCCGGCTCCGGCATGTGCACGGCCTGAGCCAGGAAGTTCCAGAAGAAACTGTCCATGGCTCGCGCCAATCCCGGGATGTCCACCCGCGGCCGTGCGCCTCGCAGTTGTTGGAGCATAGTAAAGAACGCCGTGACGCGCATCGTGGTCCACGCCTGGATTTCGATTTGCTTGCGAGCCAGATCCGCATCCGAAAACGCCGCTTCCTGGAAAGCGCGCCAGGCCCCGAGGTATTGCAGGTCGGTGGCGAAGGCGCGAAGCAGAAAGCCGCGAAGGCCGGCGCGAATGTCGGCGAACTCGGTCGGCCGCAGGTCGAGGCGCGTAAAACGATCGAGCAACTCGTCCATCAGTGCGAGGAGCAATTGGCGCTTCGAGCGGTAATGCAAGTAGAAGCCCCCGACGGCCAAATCGGCACGAGTGGCGATCTCCTGAATGGAGGTATTCTCGTAGCCTTTTTCGCCGAAAAGAGCGAGGCCCGCCGATTTCAGGCGCGCGCGTTTTTCGAGACTTCGCTTCTGGTGCGGCTCGGCTGGAAGATCTTCATCCGCCAGAAGATTGGGACGTGGGTTGCGAGTTTCCGTCATCGCCGCGCGGTGACGCCCACCAGGGCCCCGGCACAACACCAGAGCATCCAGCCCCCGAAAAGGCCGGCAGTGTCGGGCGCCATATTGGGAAAGACAACAGGGAAGAAGGCGCTGGAGAACGGATCGAGGAGCAAGGTCGGCAACAGTACTGAGACCGCGCCTGCGGGCCATTGCTCGCGCGGCAGTTGGTAACGCCGGCAGAGTCTGCGCACCAGCCATGCGATCAAGGGAAAGGTGACGGCGAAGAGGATCAGTGTCGCGACAGAGTCGCCAGGATGGAGGATGTGCTCTCCCCGCAGGCGCAAGAGCACGGTGCCAGCGACCCAGAAACCCAACCCATAGAGCAAAAGCGGGAGTCTTAAGTTGAACATGAATTCATATTCTACTATTTTAGTCCTCCATCGCAAGCGCTATTCCAGTTCGCCCCGTGTGGCGCATCCGAGTGCCCACGGTCGTATGGTACCGGGCTTCGACACGTCAGCCTTGTGCAGCTTCTGGCACATTGTTCGCCACCATGAGCCCAAGAGCGTGAGGCTGCGGGGTGCACCTCTGCCTGTTACTTCCGGAGTGGTAACATCGCCAGATGAAAGCCGCCCAATGGATGCTCTTGTACGCGGTGTCGATCGCCTCTATCCAACGCATTCACGCCCAGACCTTTGAAGTAGCCGAATCGACGATTGCAGAGGAGGCGAAAGCGATGAGCGAGGGGCGCATCACCTCTAAAGCTCTGGTACAGGGATATCTCGACCGGATCGCAGCATTCGACCATCACGGCCCCCGCCTCAACGCCATCATTACTATTAACCCAAAGGCGCTTCTGGAAGCCGAGGCGCTGGACCGCGAACGCACTTCGAAAGGTCCGCGGGGGCCTCTGCATGGAATTCCGGTGATCGTCAAGGACAACTACAGCACGGCGGACCTCCAAACCACAGCGGGCAGCATAGCCCTCCTCGGGTTCGTGCCGGCGAACGATGCGTTTCAGGTGCGAAAGCTGCGCGAGGCCGGGGCTGTGATTATCGGCAAATCCAACCTGCACGAACTGGCTTCCGGCATCACCACGACCGGCTCCGCATTCGGACAGACGCTGAATCCCTATGACCCGACACGCAATCCGGGTGGTTCGAGCGGCGGCACCGCAGCCGCGATCGCAGCCAGTTTCGCGGCGGCGGGCATGGGCTCCGACACCTGCGGATCGATTCGCATTCCCGCCTCCTCCAACAACCTGGTCGGCCTGCGGCCTACCAAAGGACTCTCAAGCATCACTGGAATTGTTCCTCTTTCCACCACCCAGGATGTAGGTGGACCGCTCGCGCGTTCCGTTGCGGACCTCGCTGTGATGCTCGATGCGACGATCGGCGAAGATCCGGCCGATCCGGCCACGCATCTCGCGCCGGGCCAATCGCGGCCGAAATTCACAGAAGCGCTCGATGCCGGAGCGCTGAAAGGCGTGCACATCGGAATTCTCGAGCCGCTGTTCGGCGATACCTCGGACGACCAGGAGGTCATCCGGATCGTGCGCGCGGCCATTGAGGACTTCAAGAAGGAAGGCGCTACTGCTGTCGCGGTTCCCATGCCGGAACTGATTGCCAATTTGGACGGCTCATCGGTAATCAACACCGAATTCAAAGAGGACCTGGCGAACTATCTTGCGAAGAACGGGAACCCGCCGGTTCACTCGCTGGAAGAGATCGTCAACGGCGGGCTGATTCACGCTTCCCTGGAGGGTGTGATGAACACTCGCCTGGCCTCTAAAGGCCGTGATTCGCACGAATACAAGATCGCCCTCGCCAAGCGAATCGCCATTCAGGAGACCATTCTGAAGCTGATGGAAGACCAAAAGCTGGACGCGTTGGTCTATCCCACCATGAGGCGGAAGCCGGCGCGAATCGGCGAACCCCAGGGCGGTTCGACCTGCCAACTCAGCGCCTCAACCGGATTCCCCGCCATCAGCATGCCTGCCGGATTTACGCGAGACGGCCTTCCGGTCGGAGTAGAATTATTCGGTCGCGCGTTTGACGATGCCAAGCTGGTGTCTTATGCCTACGCCTATGAGCACGCGACGAATCGGCGCCGCGCTCCAGCGAGAACTCCCGCTCTCGGAGGCCGCACGAAGCCCCTGCTCATCTCCTGGCAATCGAGCGCTCAGGCGACAGTGGCCAACCGTACCGTATCGGGGAAGTTCACGTTCGATCGGGCGACCGGTGAACTCACTTACAACATCACATCCACCGGGTTCCCGGAAGGTGATCTTCTGGGGGCCACCATTCATCGGGCCATAAAAGAGGAGACGGGTCCCGTCATCTCGGTACTGGCTAACCACCCCTTCCAAAGCCTCTCCGGAACGGAAACGATCTCGGATTTGGATCGTGAGAAGATGATGTCCGGCGGTTTGTATTTGCGGATCGCCACACGGTCGAAGGGAACCGATAACGTGCGGTTGTCGCTGAAGCCGCCCGAGCCGAAATGACTCTGTTACTGGGAGAGAACTATGAAGTACGAGCGAGTCGCCATCTCCGATGACCGGTTGCCGCGCGCCGCAGCGCCTGCCTATCAGCACATCGTAGACACATATGCGAGCGAGACTAACAAGACCGCATCGGTGTGGCGCATGTTCGCGGAGGATGACTTGGGGTGGCGCCCGCACGAACGGTCGAGCACGGTCGCGGAGATCATGCGGCATCAACTGCTATCGGAGAGGCGATTCTTCGCGGAATTTCTGGGCAGTTTGGAACCATCGGCGAAAGAGGCTCTTCCGGAGAAGCAGACGGTAGAGGCGTTTGCGGTGCGCCTGGTGGATCTTGCGGTGGGGCGACTCGGCTGGATGAGCGCCTGGGGCGATAAGGAATGGCTCGGCAACACACAGTTCTTTGATGTGCGGCGGGAACGCATCTGGGTCTTCTGGCGGCGGGTGCTGCACAGCGCCCACCATCGCACGCAACTCACGGTATATCTTCGGCTGCTGAATCGGACGGTGCCCTCCACATACGGGCCGACAGCGGATGTAACGTGGAGCGGCGCAGATCCGACCCTGACCGTCTAAGCTAACACCCTTGGAAAGGGTCGAGAAAATCGCTTGCTGACGCGCGCAGCTCGCAATCAACGATTGTGTTTGCAATAAGTTATGAGTTGCGACCGTGAGCGAGCGAACCCGGTTGGCCCTTTTCAGCGGCCTGCTAAACTGAAGATTGACTCGCACGATGGACCGGACCACCTACACGATTGAAGACCAGGATCGGATGACGCGGGCGAAGAACTATTTCGCCTGGCAGGACCGCTTGGTCCGGCGAGAATTGGGATGCCGCGTGGTGGAGGTGGGATGCGGCCTCGGCAACTTCACCGGATCTCTGCTCGATCGCGAGGCCGTCATTGCCGTGGATGTGGAACCGGAATGCGTCGAGCGACTCAAGCAACGCTACTCGGGGCGCACCAATCTGCATACCTTCGTGTGCGACGTGGCATCTGCGGGCTTCCGCGAGATCGCGAAACTGCGCCCCGATACCTGCGTGTGCCTGAATGTGCTGGAGCACGTGGAGGACGATGAGACTGCGCTTCGCGGGATGGCATCCGTCTTAATGCCCGGCGGGGTGATCGTCCTTCTGGTTCCGGCGTTCCCGGTGTTGTACGGGCCGATCGACCGGAACCTGGGCCACTACCGGCGATACAGCCGCGGCGGATTGCGAAGCCTGGCGGAGCGGACGGGCCTGCGGATCCGCAAACTGCATTATTCGAACTGCGTCGGCTTTTTCGGCTGGTGGACCAACGCGCACATCTTGAAGCGCGAAGCGCAGTCGGAGCAGCAGATCGAAGTGTTCGACCGGTACGTAGTGCCGGTGATCTCGGCCGCCGAGCGATGGGCACGACCGCCTTTTGGACAGTCGTTGCTCGCGGTGCTGGAAAGGCCGTAGAACACGGTTACTCCATCGTTTCGTTGATACGGGGCGGCTCGCAGCGAGCCTGCGGATTCGCAAGCGATCAGGCGATAGCGGCGGCGGGCTTCTGGAACCACAACTAAGCGCGGCGATCACTCCACCGGCAAGAACGGCCCGGCGCTCACGGGATAGGGAACCAGCTTGGGAGGCTGCGCGTCGGGCTCCATCAGCCACACCTTGCGGTCGGGATAGAGCGCCTTCAGCTTCGCGTTATCGTCGGGATTGAGTTCGAGCGCCCACACGACGCGCGCTTGGTCGATATCGGCGTCGTTGTGAATCCACTCCAGGTAGCCGTGCGTGGGGAAATAGCGCACGAACACCAGTTGGCGTCCGGGCTCCGCCTGGAGACGCTTCTCCACCGCGATCCGCCCTTCCACGTCGCCGAAATTGATGCCGGGCGCGGTTTCGAAGGCGGTCATCGACCAGAGGATCTGCTCATCTCCCTGCGCATGCACAAAGTACCAGAACAGAAAATGCGCGGCGCAAAGGAAAAGAATGCCCGCCGCTGCAAAGCTGCCACCCCGCCAATCTCCAAGCTGCCATTCGCTCAGACGCTGGAGTCCGAGAATGGCGACCAGCAAAAACAGACACGTCTCGGCCGCGAGGTAATGCACAAAAAAGTAGGGATACACATTGGTGCCGAGCGCAAACAGCAGAAATGTGAGAACGATCCAGAGATACCGGTATTCGCGCAGTAACGGCAGGAAGAACAGCAGGGCCACGCACAGTGGCGCCAGGAAAAAGAAACGGTAGAATCCGGCGCGGCTGCCCAGGCGGTCGAAGTAAGTCCCAAGCGTCTCGGTTTCCTCGCCATGTACACGCGCCTGGCCGGCGTAGTAGAGTTGCTGGGCTTCGGTTAGGGTGTTATGCGGCACGGCATTCGGCTGAAAAGTGAAGGTGGTGGGGACGCCGTACTGGTATCGGCTGAGCGCGTACGGTAGAGTGGTCCAGTTCCCGGTAACTGCATGGTTGTGGAGGAGGAGCAGAGCGGCCGCGGGGAGAAAGGCCAGAAGTGCCGGCCTGGCAATCTTGAAAAGGCGGCTCCATTCCTGGCGGCGCAGTTCGGGCAGAAAGAACAGAATGATGCTGAGATCGAGGAACAGCGATTCGAAGGGCCGGGTGATCATCTGCAACCCGACTCCGATCCCCAGCAGCACCGCGTCGCGAGTTTGCCAGCGCTCGCGAATCCGAGGCAGGGCCCCGAAGACCAGGCACCCGGCGATTCCCGAAACGGCGCCACCCCAATAGCGATTCATCCAGGCATTGAGGGGCCCAAACTCGCACACTGCCAACAGGCCGCCGACGAGCGCCCATCCGGACGACGTCCAGCCGCGGAGCGCCCAATAGCACAGCGCGCAGAGCACGCCCATAGAGAGGAGCACGCCGGCCCAGGGCAGACCGAACAGAAGCTCTCCCAACGCAAGTGCGAGGCCTGGTCCCAGCGCGTAGATCGAACTGTAGCTGGGTTCCTGCAAGGCGAAAGTGGTCTCGAAGAATCTGTGCATCGGGTGGGTGGGATTCGCCAGGCGAAAGTGAGCGAGCGTGTCGCCGAGAAGGACGTAACTGAAGTCGTCGGAGCCGGCGGGTGTGGGAACGGGCTGGAGAGGCAGTAGTCCAACCCTGAGGACGATGACGAGCGCGCACAAGAAGAGCATGCACCAGATCGGCCTGCGAGCCAATCGTACCGCGGCAAGCACACACCATGCTCGCGCGAACACCAATCCCACCAGGATGAGGACGAGACCGAATTCGACGAAGTCCGACCCGCCGAATCCTATGGGATTGTGCAGCGGCAGAAAGGAGCGAAACAGGTGGAACAGATACATCGGCGCTAGATTCTATTGTGGCAAAGAGCGCGCGGCTGAAGTCGTAAGCAGATTCGGGAAGTTCAGAGGCAGCAACGAAAACGCACTGCAGTCGGGACTTGCTGGCCG
Source organism: Bryobacteraceae bacterium (assembly GCA_035295745.1). Classification (GTDB taxonomy): domain Bacteria; phylum Acidobacteriota; class Terriglobia; order Bryobacterales; family Bryobacteraceae; genus JAIQFL01. The sequence goes on from DATGIL010000095.1 coordinate 18,114, forward strand.
CGCGGAAGGCGTCGACAAGAACGCGACTCGCAACAGGAGCGTTTGCGCCACGGCTGCCCGCGAAGATCTTTACACACTTCAAGGGCGAGGCCGCAGGGTCCAGGAAACCCGCGTGCACCGGTCGATCGGCCCAGAAGAGTCAAGAGGAATTCTGTCAGTGCCCAGACCCGACAATCAACTCGCATCGGTGCGGAGGTAAGATTGAGATGGTGAATTATGAATAAACGGGTCTTCTTGACCGCAACTATACTTAGCGCCCTAGTGCTATCGGCTCGCTCAGGAGTTCCGACAACCGGGGCGAATGCTGAGGGTGAAGCGATGAAGGAGCCTGTCAAGGCTTCGGAAATCGTGACCGCACAACGGGCGTTCTATGAAATCTACAAGCCGGCACGTGCGTGGGCGGCCGATCTGTTGGCGCTCAGTGTGACCAGCGGCGAACTACCGGATATCAAGAATGAGGGCGGTAAGGCCGGGTTGTGGACTGTCGTCTTCGTTTCCCCAAGCCGTAAGGAGGCCCGGATCTTCACGTATGCCGTTGCCAACGGCGGAGCTGACATCCGAAAGGGAGTAAACGTGAGCAGCGCGCTGCCCTGGGCCGGCTCCACACCCACAAGCAAGGCGTTCTCGAGCAGCGAGTTTAAGATTGATTCTGATGCCGCTTACAAAGCCGCATTTGAAAAGGCGGCGGGCTGGTTGAAGACGCATCCCAACCAGAAGGCCACGTTGCGCCTGGGCAGTGCCTCGCGATACCCAGCGCCCGTGTGGTACGTGATGTGGGGATCCAACAAAAATGGGTATGCGGCGCTAGTGAATGCCCTGACCGGCGATGTCGTCAAATAGCGCGCGTTCTTCGAAAAAATCGCCAGAGTGGCGAGAGATCACACGCAGACGGCGCCTTCGGACGTGTCGTGTTTATTTCTTCTCGTTGTCCATGATCTTCTGGATGCGCTTTAGATTGCCCTTGATTTCGTCAGTGGCTTCCTGAACCTGGTTCGTGTCATAGATGACGCGCGGCGTAATGAAGATGATCAGCTCGGTGCGGCTCTTGCTGATGCTCTTCGATCCGAACGCGGCGCCTAAGAGCGGGATCCGGTGCAAGATCGGAACGCCCGACGAGTCGCTGGTTCGAGTCTCCCCGATGAAACCTCCCACCGCGACCGTATCGCCATCCTGGACGGTGACTTGCGTGGTGAAGGCGCGTCGTGAGAACGAGGGCGAGTCGATATTGCTCGACGAGTTCCCCTGGGGCTCGCTGACATCTTGATCCACCATCATGGTGACCACACCGCTCGAATTCACACGCGCCGTGATGTTCAGAGTGACACCGGTGCTGCGGCTGCTCACGGAGTTGAACGAACTGCCGGTCACCGCGACACCCGAGGAGGTCAGCACGGGGACATCCTGGCCGACGTTCATGATTGCCGGAATGCTGTCGGTCGCAATGATGCTGGGAGCCGAGATCACACGGGCCATGTGGTTGGATTCCGCAAGGTTCAGCACTCCCAGCAGTTCACTGCTGCGGAGAACCAACGCACCCGTGGAAAGCGTCAAGCCGCCTCCGCCCGCAGCCACGTTCAGCACCCGCGAAACCGGTCCGGTATCCTTCTTGTCGAGATACGACTGCAATCCCGCGGAGAACGCACCATTCAAATCCAACTCGTAGATTTTGGCGTCGATGAGCACCTGTCGCGGCGGCACATCAAGCTGATGCAGCAGATTGCTGATCTGCTCCCATTCAGTGGGCGTGGCCTGCACCAGGAGCGTGTTGTCAAACGGATTCGGGATGACGTGCGGGACCCTGGCCCCGCCCTGCCCCGCGTTAGCTCCTGCCAGATAGGTGCCCGTAAGATCGGTGCTTCCCGCATTCCCCTGTGGCACTGCACTGCCCGTGGGAGGCGTGTTCACGGGAGAAGTAGCGATGCCGCCGAGGGTCTGATTGGCGCCGTATCCTCCCATGCCGTAGCCGCCGCCACCCATACCGTACCCGCCCCCGTAGCCACCCATGCCGCCGCCATAGCCACCCATACCGCCGTAACCGCCCATGCCACCGCCGTAGCCGCCCATGCCGCCGCCATACCCACCCATACCGCCATAACCACCCATGCCCATGCCGCCCCCCATGCCCATACCTCCGCCCATCATTCCCATTCCCGCACCTTGCATCGCGGCGAGGTTGGCCAAGGCTGTCAGGTTGCCGGTGTAGAGTGCCATGATTGCCATGGCCACGGTGGTGGAGTTCCCGTAGCGCAGGCGATAGACGTAATTATTGAGTCCACCCGCGGAATTTTTCACGGGGACGTCGAGCTTCTCGATCCAATTGGAGACTTCGGCGAAGATGCCGGGATTGGGCGCCACCGCGATCAGCGTATTGATGCGGTCTACCGGCAGGAACTTTACCGAGCCGCTCTTTTCGGAAAGAGCATATGCCTTGAATACCGATTCTAGTTCCTTCACCAGGTCGCTCGGACGGCTGTTGGTCACGTCAAACAAGCGCACGCGCTGGCCGGCGAATGAGTCTGCGTCGAAGAGGCTGATCAAACCCATCGTCCGCTTCATGTTGCGGCTGTTGTCTTCGAGGATCAGCAGATTGGCCGGTTCATAGGGCTGGCTGACGGCGCCTTCTCCGAGGAACGGTTTGATCAGGGCTGCCGTTTCGACGGCCGTGGCGTACTTCAGGAACACCAGGTTGAGTACCATCCGCTCGTCATCGGGAATCGTTTTGGGATCAACATTCACCAGCGGTTCGAGCGGCAGGTTCGAGACGCTCGCGATGGGAACGATGCGGTACAGGTCGCCCACCTTCACCATCGCCGCGCCGTTGACGCGCAGAATCGTCTCCATCAGTGGCATGAGATCGACGGGCTTGACCTCTCCGTAGGTGTAGATGATGACCGATCCCTTGATGCGCGGGTCGAGGATGTAGTTGATCTTCATCTCCTTGGCCAGGGTGTCGATCATCTCGGTGAGCGTCACACCGCCCACCAGGAACGGCTGGCTGCTGCTCAGACGAGGCTGCGCGGGCGGCGCGCCCGGTGCCGGCTGGGTGGACGGAGCCGCCGGCGTGGTCTGCGGGGCGGCCGGTTGCGTGGTCGGCTGTTGCGTCGCCGGCGCTCCGGCGCGAGGCGGAGCCTGGTTAGTGGCCGGAATCGCGGGAATCGCAGCAGGCTGCTGGTTCGCCGGCGTCTGCTGAGCTGCCCGCGGCGGCGCTTGCGCTACCAGCACAGCACCCAAAATGCAAACGAGCGCTGCCAGTCGAAGTGAGGAGAAGAGGCGCATGGTTGGTCTATTCCTGTCGGGCGGCGGTCCGGGATTGTTCGCGGTTCCAGACGGCCTGTTCCATTTCGTCGAGTTCCGTCTTTTTGCGTTGCCACTTGTAAACGCCAAACGGACCTGGCCGTTCGAAGCGGATCATGTCGCCGTCTGCTGTAGCCTTGACGCCCGCGTATCGCGCCGCAGCCGCGGGATCGGGCGCCGGCTTGTCTTCGAAGCGGGCGATTCCGAAGGGCGTTTTGCGATAGATCCACTTCTTCCCCTGCCGGTCGGTATAGAGATACGATCCGTCACTGCTCTTCACGGCAGCCGCCGGGATCTTGACGCCGGCGTTGCCTGCGGACGGTACCGACGGTGCAGGCGAGGTCTTCTTCGCGGGATCCTCCGCGGCAAACAGGCATACACAAAACGCGAACGCGATTAGTAATCTCATTTTTCAGCTCCAGGTGTAGGGCAGGTTGTCCACCTGCCCGTTTCCGACCCAACTACTTTCCTACCGGATCCCAGGTACAATTCGTGCCAAAGGGATTGGTGTGCAAGTTCTTTTTGTAACCGTCGATCACCGTGCCGGGCGCATTCCCGTCGTTGACCGCGCAGGTCTTGAACCCGAACGCAGTATCATCTCCAGGGCCGGATTTCACGGGCGGAGGCGCGGCGGCGGGCGGCGGCGCGCCTTCGGTACGAGCGTTGTCCTGCGCGACCTGGACACCCGCCGCGCCCGAATGCCCGCTCATTTCGGCAACCGTCTTACGAATCGACTGCCCGTCCCATTCCAATTCGATCTCATCACTATTGACGCTTATCAGCTTGAATTGGCCGATGCTCTCGCCGATGTGCACCGATTGATGCGCGCCATCCGCCGTCATACTGAAGAATGCGGTCAGGCCAGCGCTGCCCAGGCTCATCATGCCGTGGTACACGGGCAGGGGGGGCATTGGTTTGGGCGGCGGGGGCGGAGGCGTCTCGATGATGACCGTAGAGTTTCGCGACCGATCCCATAGCATCTTGTCGGCAATACTCTGATACGACCCGGGCATGACCGCGGAATCCGCCGGGACTGGCTTGTAGGGAGGCAGAGGCAAGGCTCTCGGCTGTCCCTTTGCCACGGCCGCTTCCCGCTCGCGGGCGTTACGCCATTCGGCTCGAAACTGCGATCCGGCATAGACTGCCACGCCCACCAGGACAAAATTCAAGAGCAGCAGCTTGCGATTCAAAATCCGCCTCCTGCTTTCTTCACCGGCAGCAGCTTCTTCGGCACCACACCCGACAGACTCAGCCGCACCAGCAGATTCTTCTTCTTGTCTCCGCCGCCGCTGATGCTGATCTCGTTGGTGGCCAGCAGCTCCGGTTGATTGGCAATCTGCGCCAGAAAGTTCACCAGCTGATCGATTCCGCAGGAGAACGCCACCGTCACCGAGACCTCACCGTAGTCGTTGCCCAGGGGCTTGACACCCATGGTCTCCTCACCCGGCGCGCTGAATTGATTGGCCTGCGCCACCTTCTGGATCACGCCGAGGAGATACGCCTGCGCTTGCGGCACGGTATCCGCAGTGATCATGCCTTTTTCGCGAGACGCCAGGTCGGCGCGCGCTTCTTTGAGCACCGTTTCTTTGCCGGGCAGCATTGCGGCCAACTGACGCACCCGCTGCAAGCGCTGCTCCGCCTTGGGAATCGATTCCGAAGCCGAGACTGCTCCGGGACTGGAATCTCCGTACACGCCGAATCGCAATATGGCGATCAGTGCCAGGCCCGAAACCAGAAAGATGCCGGTCTTGCGGTCGAGAGTTCCGACAGTCACTTGCCCGCCCTCCGGTTCATGTGAATCTGAAACATCTCGCCGTTACCGACGGGACTGCGTTGAATCGACTCCGGGGTTGACCCTTCGAACAGCGGCGAGGAGTCGAAGATTTTCAGCAGAGGCGAGGCCTGCGGGGCCTCTCCGCTGATGCGGGCGGAATCGCGCGTCAGGATGGTTGCGTTGGTCCAGGCAGGCGGCTCGACGAGCCGCGTCAGTTCGTTCAAGGCGTCGAGGTCCCGGCGCGTCTGCTGGCGGAATTGATCGAGCAGGCGGGTGCGCCCCTGTATGTCGCTCATTTGGCGATCGACCGCAGCTACGCGCTGTGCTTGTGGTTCGTACTGTGCGATCTCGGCCTCGAGCCTGCGCAGATAGCGCCGATTAGCATAATTCGAATAGATGGCAGTGCCCGCGAAAGCGAGCAATACCAGGCCCGCCAGCACCAGCGTCGGGACCAGAGCGGCACGCGAACTCAAGCGGCGATACTCGGTCGGCAGCACGTTTGCCGACGGCGCAAACCGGGGACAAGCCCCAGCCAGCGCCGTGGCATACGGCCGTGCGTTGCGGGAAAGGTCGTTCTCTATCGGATTGACATCCGGTTTCGGAAGAATAGTCTCCAGATTCAAGGGCGCGGTATCGGGCGGCAGCCGTAGTTCCGAACACGCCAGCAGTGCGGCGCGCTCAGGCGCCAGATCGAACTCCGCCGAGAAGACAGGGCGCGATTGACTCTCGCCATACACTTCCACCGCACCGGCGGTGGAACGGCTGAGCGCCACGAATCCGGCGCCTTCGGCCGCTCCGTTCAGGCGAATCGCGGCATGCACCGCTGCGGCCGAGAAAGTGAAACTCGAAACCGCAATTCCGGCCTCGGTAAAAAGCTGGTGATAGCGATCGACGGCCGTCCGCTTCACGATCCCCACCAGCACCGCACCGAAACTGAGCGGCGACCAGCCGTAGGCGACCTCCTCGTCGCCGTACGGGTGCAGAGTGTCCAACTGGAAGCGGATGGCGCTATCGATGTCCTTGGGCGCCACACCCGGCAGCATCACTTGGCGCACGATCACTTCCCGGCGTGGCAGGAGTACGGTCGCGCTCAGATGCGCCAGCCCCAGCGACTTCAGGAAACGCGAGTACTCAGCGCCCCACTCCGCCGCGGGCCGCGATGCATAATTCGCAATCGTGAGCCTTCCGAGCACCGCAATGCGCGAGGGCCGAACGCGCGCGGCCACCACTTCGAGGTCCGTGCCTGCAATCTCGAGGCCTACACCCGAGCCGAAGGCCAGCAGCTTGCGAACGTCTTTGGGGATGGAAGTCGAAACGGGCATGCCGGGGTTAATTGCTCCAAGCCATGTCGTACCAGCGCAGAATATGAATCGGCGAATCGTATCCCGTGGGCATGAATTTCACCTGCGCGGCCACGGTGCGCTTCAGGTCGGAAAGTTGGCCATTGGCGAGGCGCAACTGCGCGGTTGCGCGCAGGGTGACGATGGAATTGCCACCCACCCGTAGACGCGTTCCCCCGGCGCCGATGGATTGTAGAAACGGGCCCAACTGTTCCGTGGTGAGCGGTGCGACCCGGCGCTGCTGCAGCAAAGAAGCAATCACGTACGGGTTGATGCCCACCGCCGCCAGGACCGCCGGCGAGGCCGTGTTCGCGTCTACGGTATCTTTCGCCCCGAAGACCGAAAGGCAATCCACCAGTCCGGGACGCGCGACCAGTCGCGGCACACCCGGCTCCAGAGGAGCGCCCGGGTTAACCTGCGATGGGACGTAACTTCCGTAGAATATTTCCGGAGTGATGCCTCTCACGCGCAGCAATTCCTCAATCTCTTGTATGGACGCGTGGCTGGCCGGAAAAGACGGAAACAGCGAAAGATAATACGAATCGAGCGGACCTTCCCCCATGGGGGAGGGGTGCCGCCAGTCGTCGATGGCGCCAGCGATGGCTTGTGCCCGGTCAGGCTCGACTCCCAGAGCGATCAACAGGCGAAAAAGATCCTGCACGCTTACGTTATTCACGTCGAGCTTGGCAGTCTCGGGGATGATCTCGACGCGGGCATTCCCGCTGGGGAAGAGGTAATTGATGGCGATGGTGCCGGGCGGAATGGGCCGCAACTGCGCAGGCATGCTGAAGCCCCACAACTCCTCGATATAGGCTCGGTGAATGGCCCCGGCGGCGAGGTAGTAGCAGCGGAGGCCGTCTAACTCGGTGGAGGTGCGGTCTGTCTCCGCCAGCACGGTATTGGCGAGGGAAAAGGCAATCGCGGCAAGTGCGGCGGAGAGCCACAAGACGGTCAGCAGCGCGCTCCCCCGGCGTCGCGAGATGTGGACTGAGGTGGCGCAAACACTCGTGTTTGCCGCGTCGAGACTCATCTCGACGCTTGTCGGGCCGCAAAATTTGCTGGACCATCCAGGTTTTTTCTTAGGGGCCTGTCTGGGGTTAATGGCAACGTCGGAGTATCTTCGTGCGGCGGACTTGCTGGAACAGCGAAAAGCGTCGAGATGAGTCTCGACGCGGCAAACAGGAGTGTTTGCGCCACGGGGGCCGCGCTCAGTAGTCCGCATAGGGAATCTCCGGGGAACGGTGAATATAGACCGGCGCTACTACCGAAATCGGCTGCAGCCGCGACGGGTCTGGTTCCAGTGGTGCCATATCGATGCGCACCGCCATCGGCCAACCGGGCTTCGCCCAGCGCTGCGTCCATGCGGGAAGATTGTTCGGCGGCGGGCCTGGCGACAGAAACGCGAAGTGGCAATATGCCAACTGATCGGCGAGCACGAACGAGGACGGCCCCGGAACCACGGGAATGAAGCTCAGTGCGGGCGTCTGCGTGATCGGGTCAGGCGCCATCCCGGTGCAAAGCTGGCCGGCTGCCATCGGCCCCGCGTAGGGGATTTCATTCACTACCAGCCGGACGCCGCGGCCCTGGTCGCCGCCGATCACGAAAAGCTCGAGTACCTGGGGCTGTCCACGCCAGGCCTGCTGCAACGAGAACGAGGAGACCAGCCGTATCACCTGCGCCTCGCCCTGAAAGAATCCGACTTTGATCCCGGTCCGTCCGCACGGCGCCACCACCGGCATCAAGCCCTCGAGTTCCTGCTCCACGAGGCGTTGCGCGCCCGACACGCGGCGATTGTCCATCAGCTTGCGGTCTGTCTTCGAAAATGCTGCGAGGCCGATCTGCATCGCGATCAGCATCCCCACCGACAGTAGACTGAGCAGCGTGATCGCGACCAGCACCTCGATCAGCGTGAGGCCCGCCTGACCGTGAAGGCGCTTACGCCGTAGCGTGCGTTTCATCGGACGGCCCCAGGCAGAAAATCCTCGGGTTTCATCACGCGCGGCCGGAAACCGTCCAGGCTGAAGGTGCGGCGCTGCGTGCCCGCCATCCACCAGACCTCGAGTTGGATCCGATCCAGTGCCATTTGCCCGGGAGCCGTGACGGTGGAGGCTTCGAATGTGGAGAGTTGTGCCTGCCAGCCTGCCTCCAACCCGCCGGAGAAGGCAGGGTCGTAGGGGCCGGACATCACGACGTTACGGGGAAGGCGGGGGTCGGCCAACAGTTCGTTCATCCGCAGACGCGCCAACTGCACCACGCGGCCGTATTCGCGCAGCCGCGCGGCGTTACGGGTGGAACGGGTGATACCGGCGAGCAGGCCCACCACGGCGATTCCCATGATCGTAGTGGCGACGATCATCTCGAGCAGGGTGAAGCCGCGGCGGTTCATTACTTCTGTATGACGCTCTCCACGCGCGGAAAGCCGGTCATGGGATCGAGGCGAACGATGCGGTGGGCGCCGCGGCGATTCCCGAACTGGATTCCAATCCCCGGCGCAGGCGCACCGGGCAGGAGCATGAGGCGGCGAACGCCCTCCACATCGTCGGGTATCTGCGGCAGCACCGCTTCGATGAGGACTCCCGTAGGAAGCGTGAGCTCCCGGCTGAATCCCGGCTCATTCGAGTAGGCGGAGAGGCGACTGTCCTTCTGGGAGATGATGAGTGCGACCGGCTGCTGGCGGCGCTCCGAATGGGTGACTGCGGCGTTAAGGAAGGCGGAGATGGAGTCGGACGCGGTGGCCATGTGGATGGTGTCGAGTCCCGCGGTGATCGAGGGTGCGGCGATGGCAGTGATGAGTCCGACGATGGTGATGACTACCATCATCTCCATCAACGTCACGCCCCGCTGGCTGCTGACTCTCCTGACTGATGATGTGGCGCAAACACTCCTGTTTGCCGCGTCTCGCCTTGCGAGCACGAGACTCCTCTCGACGCTTTTCAGGCGTGCACCAAGTCTCGGGTTTCGATTGTTATCACGGCGTGCGTCGCACTCGACCAGCGAAAGTCCTGGGGCCGTTGCACAATTCCGGCCTTCACTGGGTTTTCCTCGATGTAGGCGGAAATGCGAGCCCATCCCTCGGTGCTTCTCACCCAACGATCGTACGATTCCGCTTGCCAGAATAACTCGCCTGTGCGGCGTAAGATCAAATTCGCCTGCCTTGCTGTGGCGCCTTTCAGAGACTGCATGACGCGCGAAGGCGATATCTTGGGCAACACCAAGAGGTGAAGGTGGTTGGCCATCACTACATACGCGGCAAGGTCGTAATGGCCTAGTAAGACTCCTCGATGCAGAGAGTCGACCACCGTCTGCGCAATTGAGTCCTGTGCCAAATACCTTGGACCTAGCAGCGTCGTGTCCAGGTATCGATCCATCCACACAAATGCAGCGCCCGACGAGAGCTTTCCCGGTGGCGGATACTTTGCCTGCGGCAAACTGCCGTGTAGATGACACGTTACGAAGAGCCACTTACCCTCCGGGTATTGATGCGGCAGACGCCGGCGCGAGATTTCCATGCGAAATAGTGCGTCATGTCGGACAAATTCTCAAGACGTCGTGCAAATACTCAGACTTTGTGGACACCCGAAAAGCGTCGAGATGAGTCTCGACGCGGCAAACAGGAGTGTTTGCGCCAGGGCGCTATTGATTCTTCCAACTGACGACATCTGCATTGATTCCATCGCCGCCGGGCGCGCCATCGGCGCCTAGGCTGATAATGTCGGGCTCGTCCCCATGATCGCCTGGGAACTTGTACATATAGTCGCGACCCCAGGGGTCCTTCGGAACATCCTGTTCCAGATAGGGACCGTTCCACTGGTTCGCGTCCTGCGGCTTGATGCGCAATGCGATCAGCCCCTGCTCCGTCGTGGGAAAGGTGCTGGTATCCAGCTTGTAATTGGCCAGCGCGCCTTTGAAGCCGGCAATCTGCGCCCGCGCCGCCTTCACCCGCGCGTCATCCACCTTCTTAAACAGGCTCGGTCCCACCAGCGCCACGAACAGTCCGATGATCGTCACCACGACCAGCATTTCGATCAGGGTGACGCCCGCCTGATGCCGCTTACGATTTCTTCTTCGTTGGAACATAGTTACACCGCCACGTCGTTGATGCTCGTGATTGCGAGCAGCATGCTCAAGATCAGGGACCCTACCAGGATACCCATTATCAGGATCACCACGGGCTCGAAGACCGCCGTAAAGCGCTTGATGGACGCCCGCGTATCGGTCTCGTAAATATCCGCCATGCGGGCGAACATGTGATCGAGCCGCCCGGTTTCTTCGCCGACCGTCAAGAGGTGTGCGGCGAGCGGCGGAAACACGCCGGCCCGCCGCATCGGGCCTGCGATTCCTTCGCCGCGCTTTACCCCTTGCGACACGCCCGCCAGTGCCGCGGATATGGTCTTGTTGGTCAGGGTCGCCGCCGCGATGCTGAGCGATTGCACCAGCGGAACCGTGTTCGCCACCAGCGTTGCCATGGCCCGCGCGAAGCGTGCTGTCTCGGCCTTCAGCAGGGCCTCGCCGAGCATCGGGATTTTGAGCCGTGCACCATCCCACCAGAGCCGGCCCGCCGTGGTGCGCGTGTAAGCCTGCCAGAAAATGAAGCCGACCGCCAGTGCCGACACCGCCATCCACCAATAGGTCTGCACGATGTGGCTCGCCGTGAGCATGATCTGCGTGGGAAGCGGGATCTTCATCCGGGGATCGGAGAAGATCGTCGCGAACCTCGGCACCACGAAGGTCAACAACACGATCACCGATCCCAGACCAACTACCGCTAATAGCGCTGGATAGATCATCGACGAGATGATAAAGTCCCGCAAGTCGTCGCGCGACCGCTCGAACTCCGCCAGTCGCTCGAAGACCGCAGCCATTGCCCCCGACGCCTCACCAGCACGCACCATGTTGATGTACAGGTCGGAGAAACAGTCGGGATGCGCGGCGAGGCTATCGGCCAGCGACCGGCCCCCCTTCAGTACGCGCAGTACGTCGAGCACGATAAAGCGGAAATTCGGCCGCTCGGTCAGCTCGGCGGTGATGCTCAGCGCCCGATCGAGCGGCACTCCGGCATTCATCAGAGTGGAAAGTTCTTGCGTAAAGAAGAGGACATCGCGCCGTTTGCTGCGTCCGAACGACGGCAGCTTAATCTCAAACGACGATCCCTTCGGCGCCACGCCGACATAGATCGGGGTGAGCCCCTGCTTGCGCAATTCGCGAGCAATCAGCTTCTCGTCGTCGCCCGTGATGCTCCCGCTGCGGACCTTGCCGTCTGACGCCACCGCGCGGAAGAAAAACGTGGATGCCATTCAAAAACACCAAGAAAGGGGCCGGGGGCCAGGGGCCGGGGGCCGGGGAGAAATGGCGCGCTTCGCTCGCGTTGTCCGATCGTCCGTCCCGCGCATTTAGAACTCTTGTGTCACTCGCATCACCTCGTCTACCGTGGTGACACCATCGCGAATCTTGCGCCAGCCGTCTTCGCGCAAGTTGCGCATGCCGTTCGCGCGGGCAGCTCGCGTGAGGACTGACGCATCTTCGTTCTTCATGATCAGCTTGCGAATCTCGTCCGTCAAATCCATCATTTCGAAGATGCCCACGCGCGACGTGTAGCCGCGCCCGTGGCACTCGGGACATCCGCCTCCGCGAAACGTGTGCACAGTCTCGCCTTCAGGCGACAGCGTACGTCCCGCCGGCACCTTGCAGTGGGTGCAGATCACGCGCACCAGGCGTTGCGCCAGCACTGCCACCAGAGAGGAGGTGATCAGATAATTCTCCACTCCCATGTCCGTCAGGCGGGTGATGGCACTCGGCGCGTCGTTGGTGTGCAGCGTGGAGAATACCAGGTGGCCGGTTAACGCGGCCCGAATCGCGACATCGGCCGTCTCGCGATCGCGGATCTCACCCACCATGATCACGTCCGGGTCCTGACGCACGATGTGGCGCAATCCCGCCGCGAAGGTCAGGCCGATCTGCGGATTCACGTGGATCTGGTTGATCCCGTCCATCTGATACTCCACCGGATCTTCGATGGTGATGATCTTCTTATCGGGAAGATTGATGCGCTTCAGCGCCGAGTAGAGCGTCGTCGATTTTCCGCTGCCCGTAGGGCCGGTGACCAGGAAGATGCCGTGCGGCAAACCGGTAAAGTATTCCATGCGCGACAGCATCTGGTCATCGAAGCCGAGGCGGCGAAGGTCGTAAAAATCGCCCGCCGAGCGATCGAGCAAGCGCATCACGACGCTTTCGCCGTAGAGCGTGGGAAGCGTGGAGACGCGCAGATCGACTTCGCGGCCCAGCACCTTGATCTTGATGCGGCCATCCTGGGGCAGGCGTCGTTCGGCGATATTCAGCTTGGCCATCAGCTTGAGGCGCGAGATGATGGCGGCCTTCAATTCGCGCGGCGGCGGCTCCTGATTGAAGAGGACACCATCCACGCGAAAGCGAATCCGGAATTCTTTCTCGAACGGCTCGATGTGAATATCGCTGGCGCGCTTCTCGATGGCGTCGGCGATCATGGTGTTGACCAGGCGAATGACCGGCGCCTCGCTGGCCATGTCGCGCAGATGTTCCAGATCGGCGGTGGCCTGCTCGTCCTCGCCATCGCCCAGGCCGTGCCGCTCCGATTCGCCATAATGGCGATCGATGGAGTCGAGAATCTCCTGCTCGGCCGCGAGCACGGTCTGCACCTGCAGTCCGGAAAAGGCGCGGAATGCGGCGACTGTCTCGAAGTCGAGAGGGTCCGCCATCGCGACGGTTAGTACAGAGCCCGCCAGGGCAACCGGAAACGCCCGGCACTGCCGCAGGAAACGATGTGAGAGGCCATCGATCTCGGGAGCAGAGGGCGGCGCTCCCTCCACGGTCACCAGCGGTATCCCCAGCTGATCGGAAAGTGCCGCCAGGACGTCTCGCTGGGCGATGAGCCCCATGTCCACGAGTATTTTGCCGAGCTTATCGCCGCGCTCCTTCTGCAATTCGAGCGCGCGGTCCAGATCGTCGGCCGCGATCTTGCCACGCTGCACCAGGATCTCGCCCAGACGCATCGCGAACATCGGCGGATTTCCGGTATCGGGACTCGACGAATGCGTGGTGGCCATCAGAACTGCTCTTCCACCTTAATATCGTCTGACATGGCGCTCTTGAGGTCAGCCTTCATGATGATCTGTCCCGGCAGCCCCGTGGTGTTCTCATAAGGAAGATACAATAGGCGGACCGCGAGCACCACCTGGGAATTCGGCTTCAGGATATTCATCTTCACACCGACCGCCCCCATCGTCATCGCGGTCGTTTTCACCATCTCGCGCATGGCCTTCCGCAGCAGCGGAAGGTTCTCCACCTTCTGGCGGTAGACTTCGTTCTTTAATTCCTGCGTAATCTCTTTCCGGAAGGGGTTCAGTGTGGGAGTCTGGGTCAGGCTCACCTCCGCCGTAAAGACCACCCCGTAATCCTCCAGGTACACGCCGCGTGTGAGCCCCAGGATATCAATTGGATGTGCGCCCCCGGTCGTCCCAAGCTGAGTGTCGAAGCTCTTTTCCAGGTCGGTAAATGTCTGGCGCGAGATGCCGGGACGCTGCATCGGAGCGGCGGCGACACCCTTGGTAATTGCCGCAGGCTTGGCGTCCTGCGCATTGGCCAGCGACGCCGCGAGACAAAGAATCACTGCCAGCCTCATCGCTGCTCCTCTGCATGGGGCCCACCATAGTTGGCCTCCAATTGGCGCGACCTGTTGTATCGCTTCTGATCGATCTCGTAGGCGGCCGCGGCCACCATCAGGCGCTGACGCATCGATTCCAGATCGGACACCAGAGTCCTGGTCTTCTCCATCTGCCGTTGCTCTACCTGTCCCACTGCCCGAGTGACGGCGGCGTCGATGCGCGCTTGAATCTCGGCATCGGAAATGGGCTGAACGATGGGGGCGACCGCGGCGGGTACGGCGGCCACCGGCTGTGGCGGCCGGCCTGCCGGGTGCATCGCGTAAATGATGATCGCCGCGGATAGCATCGCCGCCGAAGCGAATCCCAGGCGCGACGCCGAGCCCCAGAACGCAGCCCACCAGCGCCGCCACGGCGCCGGTTCGAAAATCTTATCTGAAACAAATGCGATGCGCTGCGGAATTTCTTCGTCAGGCAGGCTGAGCAGTGCAGCTTCGGTCACGCGCAGCCGCTCCAGCTCTTCACGGCACGGCTGGCAGTGCTTTACGTGGGCTTCCACCTGGTGCTGCTGCTGGTCGGGCAGTTCCCGGAGAAAGTAATCCCTCAAATCGAATGGCGAACACGTCATGACACACCTCGTGCCTTTACAGGAGCCAGTTCGAGCTTGAGAAGTTCGAGGGCGGTATACAGACGGGACTTGACAGTGGACACGGGGCAGGAAAGAATTTCGGCCATCTCTTCGAATTTGAAACCTTGATAAATCTTCAGAACGACCGCCTCGCGCTGATCGGGCGACAGCCGATCGAGGGCGCTAGCGACCGCCAGGTTCAACTCGATTGGAAAGACCGAGTTGCCGCCGATCGTGATCCCGGTTTCGGTGCCCTCCGGTTCCAACTCGTCCACGTCGGTTTGCGGCCTCCGCTTGCGAAACATGGAGTAGGCCTCGTTGTGCGCAATGCGGTACAGCCAGGGCGCGAAGCGGCCCGGGTCGTCGAGCTTCCGGAGGTTCTGATAGGCCTTCAAAAACACGTCCTGCGTCAAGTCCAGAGCGTCTTCGCGGTTGGCGGTAATGCGCAGGAGATAGTTGTAGACACGCTTCTCCCACCGGGACACGAGAAGATTGAACGATTCTACGCTGCCCCGGGCTGCCTGGCGAATGAGGTCGGCATCTTCGACCGCCCGAAAGATCAAATCTGGCTCCTGGTTGACTAGACGCACCCCGGCGACGAAAAGTCGAGGGCGGGTACATATTTAGTTTAACTTAGGGGCGGATCGGGCCTCCCGCTTGTGTGTCGGGAACGCTTGCTCATGCCTGCGTCACGCGTCGAGTCGGGCCAATCCTCACGTTTCTCCATTGACAGGTTCAGCTCATTGCGAGCATACTAGGTCATCAAGTGACCTAATCGATCATTTGCTGATCGAATGGAGGAGAAGATGACCAAACCTGCCGTTTACGCTTCGTTTATACTCCTGGGCCTCATAGCAGCGGGCCCGCTGCTGAAGTCGCAGATCCCTGCCCCGGCGGATCGCCAGTGGGAATACGCTTCTGTGACCATGGGACAAGTGGTGGGCGAGGCATTCACGTGCTTTGCTTCGCCGCAGGGATGCTCGTCGGTGGTCACCACGAAGGTGGCTGCCACCGATAACCACACTCCAATGCTCGCAGCCGCGGCGGCGCTCGGCAGAGACAACTGGGAACTCGTCAGCGTGACGCACGGGGAGTATAAGGTCGACAATATCATGTACTTCCGCCGCCCGAAGCCCCTCACGAAGTAGGATTCACCATGTCCAAGCCAAAGCCAAGCCCAGTCGATGCGCTGCTTCCGCTCCCGCTGCCGATCTTTCACATGCTGCTGGCATTGACCGAGGGTGAGCGCCACGGATATGCACTGAAACGCGAGATCCTGCAGCGCACCGGCGGCAAGCTGAATCTCGCCTCGGGGGCGCTCTACGGCTCCATCAATCGCATGCTGGAGCAAGCCCTGATCGAGGAATCGGAAGAACGGCCCGATCCGCATCTGGACGACGAACGCCGCCGCTACTATCGGATCACGCCGTTGGGTCTGCGGGTGGCGCAGGCTGAAGCCGCGCGCCTGCGCGAACTGGTTCAACTGGCTGAGGACAGCTTGGGATTTCCCGAACCAGCATAGGGTGACGGATGGCGAACGCAAGGAAACTTTACGGCCTGCTGCTGAAACTCTTCCCGGCGCGGTTCCGCGAGGAGTACGCGACTCCGCTCGAGCGCCAGTTCTGCGACGACTACCGTGACCTTCCGAATCGTGGCGCTCGTGCCCTGTTCTGGCTGACGGCTCTGGCAGACCTGGCCGTTTCGATTCCAAAGGAATTCACGCGCGAATTGCGCCAGGACATCGCCTACTCGCTGCGCGTTTACCGGCACAGGCGCACCAGCACCGCCTTGGCGTTCGTCGCGCTGGCGCTCGCGATCGGCGCCACCACCGGCGTATTCAGCGTCATGAACGCGGTGCTTCTGCGCTCTCTGCCGTTCCGCGAGCCGCAGCGGCTGGTGGAGTTATCGTGGTTTCCGCAGCCGCCGTTTCAAGGCGGAGACGTGCAATTCCGTGCGTGGCGCGGAGCGAATCCCTATCTCGACGACGCTTCTGTTTACGTCGTGTTTCCAATGAATCTGAACACCGGGCGGGAGGGAGTTCGCGTGCGCGTGGCAGAGACCTCGGCCAATTTCTTCGAGACGCTCGGCACGGAGGTGGAATTCGGCCGCCCGTTCGCACCGGGCGAGGACACACCCGGAAGCGATTCGGTCGCGGTCATCAGTTACGGCCTTTGGCAGCAGGTGTATGGCGGCGATCCGCGCGTGCTCGGCAGCACGATCCGTTTGAGCGGCGTGCAGGCGACTATCGTGGGTGTCGCTCCTCCGAGTATGGATTATCCGGAGCGCACCGCCGTCTGGACGCCGACGATCTTCGACATTCAGCGCCTCCCCATCAGCGTACCGGCATGGCACGATACCACCATCGGCCGGCTGAAGAGCGGGGTTTCCTGGACCCGCGGCAATCAAATGTACCAGGCGGAAATGCACCAGCGAATCGGCGATCGCCGCTTGCCTGGGACACCCGCCTTGGTTCCCCTTCAGGAACAACTCGCGGGCCACGTCCGCGAGGCCTCGCTGGTGCTGATGGGAATCGTGGTCTCGGTTCTGCTGATTGCCTGCGCAAACGTTGCGCACCTGCTGCTGTCGCGGATCACGGAGCGGCGTCAGGAACTGGAGGTTCGTTCGGCACTGGGAGCGAGCCGCGGACGCCTCATCCAGCAGTTGATTACCGAGAGCACGCTGTTAACGCTGGGGGCGTCGATTGCGGGTCTGGCAGTGGCGCACCTCGTAGCGCGGCTCGCGTCGGTGGTCGAGCCGGTGCCCATGGCGTCGCAGCAGTACACCGTCCTGGACGGCGCCGTGCTGGCGTTTGCTTTGAGTGTGGCAACACTGACGGGACTGTTGTTTGGCGTGCTGCCCGCCGGACTATTGGCACGCATGCAGCCGGCAGCCGACCTGGTGCGCGTTCAGCCCAACACGCATGGCGTAGGAGTTCGGCGAGTGCGCGGCACACTGATCGCAATCCAAGCTGCGTTGACGGTGATCCTGCTGGCCGGCGCCCTGGCGATGGGCCGCAATTTCCTGGTATTGACCGGCACCGACATGGGATTCCGCACAGATCACGCTGTCGCCATGACAGTTTCGCTTTCGGGCACGCGTCCCGAGGCGCAGAAGAGCCAGCGGCAGTTCTACGAAGAGGTGCTGGACCGGCTGCGCGCGGTTCCCGGAGTGGAATCGGCAGGCGCGGTCGCGTATCTCCCGCTCACCGAGCTCGCTGTCACGGGGACGCTTGGATTCCGGGTAGATGGCGATCCGATCGAACACGGAGCTTCTCTCAACTATGCCACCCCGGACTATTTCCGAGCCATGGAAACGCCGATTGTGGCAGGCCGCGATTTCACACCTTCCGACGCCGCCGGCACCGAGCCCGTAGTCATCGTCAATCAGGAGTTCGCGCGTCAGCTCGGCGGTGACGTCGTGGGACGCGGCATTCGAATGACCGGGAGCAAAACCAACATGCGGATCGTAGGGTTGGTGCGCACCGCGCGTCTTTTCGGCCCGGCTGGCCCCGCGGTTCCGCAGATCTTCCTGCTTGCATCGCAGTCGGTCCCGGACTTCCTGACGTACGTGATTCGGGTCCGCGGCAATGCGGTTCCCTACGTGTCGATCTGCCGGGATGTGGTTCGCCAACTGGATGCGGAGGTTCCCGTGTACGACGCCAATACGCTGGAGGGGCTCAAGGGGAATACTCTCGCGCGAGCGCGATTCTACACCACGGTTGTTTCGTTTCTGGGCGGCCTCGCACTCCTGCTGGCGGTGTTGGGCATTTATGGAGTCGCATCGTTCTCGATTGTGCAGCGCACGCATGAAATTGGCGTGTGTCTTGCGGTCGGGGCAACGCCGCGACGCTTACGGGCAATGTTGTTGCGGCAGAGCCTGATCCCGGTGGCGGCCGGCACCCTTGCCGGTGTGGCCGGCGCAGTTCTGTTGGGGCGATGGTTGGAACATCTCACGGTGAACACTGCGCCGTTGGACCCGACTGCATGTGGAATCGCGCTGTTCACCCTGGCAACCACCGCCGCTGGCGCCGTGTGGAAGGCAAGCCGGCGCGTGGTGCGGATGGACCCGATGTCGATTCTGCGCGCGGAGTAAGGCATGAAAGCTTCCAAGCTCTATGGCCGGCTGTTGAGTCTCTACCCGGCGAGTTTTCGCGAGAAGTATGAGTCGGCGCTGGAGCAGCAGTTCCAGGACGAATATCGCGAGTTGCCGAACAGTTGGGCGCGCGCCGGCTTCTGGCTCAAGGCGGTAACGGACCTGGCGGTTTCCATTCCGCCCGAGTTGTTTCGCGAACTGCGCCAGGACGCCCGGTATGCCGCGAGAGTATACAGGAGTCGCGCGGCCGTAACCACTCTGGCGTTGTCGGCGCTCGCACTGGCCATCGGCGCCTCGACTGGAATCTTCAGCGTGGTAAATGCGGTGTTACTGCGGGGCCTGCCCTTCCGGGACCCGCAGCGCCTGGTGCAAGTGGATACCGCCGTTTCGCCCAAGCGTTTGAGCTTGCGAGGGAAGGGATTCGACGAATTTCGCAGGAGCACCGCGTACATTGACGACGCAGCGATTTACCGTCCCGAAGAGATGAACGTGAGTACCGGCGGCGAGGCAATACGCGCCGCCGTGACCGAGACCACAGCCAACTTTTTCGACCTGCTGGGAACGGTTCCGGTATCGGGGCGCTGGTTCGCACCCGAAGAGTCGATGGAGGGCCGCGATCAGGTCGCCGTCATCGCTTACGGAGTGTGGCAGCGGTTCTTCGGCGGCGATCCACGGGTGCTGGGAGCGACGATTCGCGTGCAAGGCGTGCCGATGACCGTAATCGGGGTAGCGCCGCCCAGTTTTGACTTTCCCGCCAAAACCAGCGTCTGGACGCCCACCCTGCTGGATGTCCGGCTCCTCCCCATAAACGTCAAACCGTTGGGAACGATCATCGGGCGACTGAAGACGGGGCTGACATTGGCGCAGTCGCGGCAGATCTATTACGCGGAAGTGCAGCAGCAGATTCCGGCTTTGTGGAAGGATCCGGCGAGGCGGCCGAATCTGGTCCCGATCCGGGAGCAATTGGCGGGGCCGGTGCGCGAATCCTCGCTGGTGCTGCTCGGATTGGTCACGCTAGTCCTGTTGATCGCCTCGGCCAATGTGGCACAACTGCTGCTTTCGCGAGTCATCGAACGCCGCTCGGAACTCGCCATTCGAGCCGCGTTGGGAGCCAGCCGCGCGCGCATCGTCCAACAGCTCATCACCGAGAGCGTTCTCTTGACATCCTGCGCCGCGATAGCAGGACTGGCCGTGGCCCGTTGGTCGGTGCGGTTAGTGTCGGTGGCGCTGCCGGCGAAGCTATCCGCGCAGGAGTACACGATTTTGGATGGGCGGGTTCTGGGATTCGCGATGGGAATCGCTCTATTGACCGGGCTTCTGTTCGGCACGCTCCCGGCATGGCTGCTCGGCGCGCAGAGTCAGGGCAACGGCACGGGAGTACGGCGCGTACGCTCGGGATTGATCGCGGTGCAGGCCGCGCTGGCCCTGGTGCTCGTGTCAGGTTGCCTGACGCTGGGACGAAGCTTCTTGAAACTGACAGGCACCGACTTGGGATTTCACACTGCGAACATCGCCACTTTCACGGTCTCGCCGTTCATCAGCCGGGATCCGACCGATCACCAATTGGATTTGTATTACCACGAGGTGCTCGGCCGCCTCGAACGGATCCCCGGAGTGGAATCGGTGGGTGGCGTGGATTATCTACCGCTTGCCGGGCTGAAGCTTTTTGGAAGCAGCTTCACGCTCGATTCGGGACAGGATGCGATGGCCGTCGAGGTGGCTGCAACTCCCGGATACTTTCGCACCATGGGAATCGAGATGGTGGCGGGCCGCGACTTCAATGCAAACGACCTGCCATCGACTGCCGCGATCGTTAACGAGGACTTCGCGCGGCAGACGGGCCTCGGCGCCGCTATTGTTGGCCGAAGGGTAATTCTGAACCCCAATAAACCTTCTGAGCAATCGACCGTGGTCGGCCTGGTGCGCACCACGCACTTCAATCCGTTGCGTCTGGACTACACGTTTGATTCGCAGATCTACGAACCCGCTGTGAGCCCGTTGTTTCTCACGTTTGTAGCGAGAACGACAGGAGGTCCAGCTGCCTACCTCGCCGCCGGACGGGACACCATACGTACCGTAAATCGCGACGTGCCCGTGTATGATGTCGAAACGCTCGACCAGCGCTTGGAACAATCGCTGGCCCGGCCGCGGTTCTTCACGACAGTGGTGCTGTTCTTCGGAATTCTCGCGCTGCTGCTGGCGGTGATCGGAACTTACGGCGTGGCGTCGTATTCGGTGGCCCAGAGGACCCATGAGATCGGGGTCCGCCTTGCCGTCGGCGGCACGACAGCCGATGTGCGCGGGATGCTGGCGCGGCAGGGAATGCTGCCGGTCCTCGCCGGAATCACCGCGGGTCTGGCAGGGGCGGCATCCTCGGGAAGCGTGCTACAGCATTTGATCGCAAGCGCGCAGAGCCCCGGAATCGCGATCTGCTCCGCGGCCGCCTGCGGTCTGGCGGTCACGGCCCTGCTGGCGGTTTGGAAAGCGACCGCGCGCGTCACGCATCTGGACCCGATGTCGATCCTGCGCGCAGATTGATTCGCAGCCGCTCCATATCGGCGCACCTGACCCGGCCGGCGCGGTGTCACATCACTTCCTGTCCGGCGACCTCCAACATGCCTGTTTCGTTCAGGTAATACAGCCGGGCATACGCCACTCTGCGTCTGAAGGCGGCGTCTTTCTCCAACTCCCCGAGCCACTCCCGAACTGCCGGGTCGGACATCACGCTGAAGCAGGCTCCGCAGACGCTGCCCTCCACATACCGTGCCGGTAAATGCGCGCCGAAACCTGCTTCGCGCAACATCGTGATGAGCTTGTGCGGTCCCCAAATCCGGAGAGCGTGTAGGACCGCATTCGTTTCCGCGCTATCAAGCACGTCACAGAGCGAAGATTCGTGCAGATTGCCCAATAACAGCGGATGCTGATCTTGCAAGTCGATCAAAGGGCCAATACATCCGTAGACTCGCCCGTCGGGGAAAATACAGGGCGAGCTGGCCGCCTGACACGCTTCGTTGGGTGGTGTCTCGCTGAAAGTATATTGGAGCCGCGCCTGGATGAGCGAGGCGCGGCCAACCGGGAAGGTGATGCCCTCGCGGATGTTCTCCGCGGGAGTGACCTTCAATACGTCGCATTTGATGCGCTGGAACGCCAGGTCGTTATCGCCGTCACCGACGATAGAGACGTACGCCGCCACACCACATTCGCGAGCCGCCAGGATGGCATTCTGCACGACTTGGAACGGCACGAATTTCTGGTGATGGACATCCGTACTGATGGCGAGGGACGAGATTCTGGGCAGACTCAGCAGGATATTTACAGCGGCTTCGCGGCTCGTCGCCCAGGATGCGTTGGTCGTGATGGACACACACAGTGCGGATTCGGAAGCCGACTCGACCACCGCCCGCAGAAGATCCAGATCCGAGAACGGCTCGCCTCCCGTCAAAGACAGTACACAGACATAGCCATCCCGGTACGAGGCGATCTCGTGAATCCACGTGCGAGCGTCTTCGAGAGACATCTGCTCATGCCGGTTCGGTCCGGCCCGGATCACACAATGCGCGCAGGATGCCTGGCAATGATAGGTCAATAGCAGGCCTACATTGCGCAAAAACGGCGTATCCTTAACCCGCTGCGGAGCTTCCATCGAGCTATCTCGATTTCAATCGCCGGAAACGATCGTTTCCGATTTCGATACGAGGACAAGGTTCCACTGCGTCTCGAGCGAACCCAGGGCCGCCGCGAGTCTTTCTCGGGCCGCAGGATCGGCGTTGCGTAGTGCGCCGATCAGCATGTTGTAATCGAAGTTCATGTATCCGTTGTTATGCGGATCCCTTGGCACAAAACGGACTTCACCTTGAAATGCCCTGACGAATTCGGCAGGCACGGTGAATTTCTTGACACCTTTTGGTACAGCATCGGTTGCCATGAACACTCCTTCGGCTGGAACGACGGCGGAGGGTCCTGGCCCCACTATCCCGGCCAGAACTCCACACCCAGTTCTCAGCCAGTCTGCAGTATACATCCGGTATTCAGCGGTGTAAATCCGAATTTGCGCGAGCCGATGTTATCGCGGGCGAAGCATCGAGAGAGTCTTTCCGTAAGGGAATTGTCGCGAAAGGGACTAATTCGCTGCCGGTACTCGCCGGATTCGTCAAGGAACGGGCATCTGCGGCATCCTTGGAGAGCTTGCTACAGCATTTGATCGGGCGCGCAGAGCCCAGGGCTGGCGATCTGCGCCGTGGCCGCCCGCGATCTAACGGCCACGGCCCTGCTGGCGGTTTGGAAAGTCACCGCGCGCGTCGCCCGTCTGGACCCTATGTCGATCCTGCGTGCCGATTTGATTTGCAGACACTCGTCACTCGTTACGCAACGCGACTAACGGGTCGACACGCATCGCGCGCCAGGCGGGAATGGCGCATGCGGCCAATCCCGTTGCCAGCAGAACGAGAGCGACGGCACTGTAGGTGACCGGATCGCTCGGCTTGATCTCAAAAAGCTGAGAAGCCAGAAGACGAGCGGTGCCAAACGTCGCTGCGATCCCAAGGGACAGCCCCACTGCGAGCAGGACTCCGGCGTAGCCGAAAACGATCCTCAACACATCGCCGCGCCGCGCTCCCAGCGCCATACGGATTCCGATCTCCTGGGTGGCCTGGGTGACCGAATACGAGATCACGCCGTAGATACCGAGCATCGCCAGAATCAGCGCCAGGCCGGCGAAGATCGCCATCAGGACCATGGCAAACCGCCGCTGCGAGAGCGACGACGCGACCAGGGCATCCACCGTGCCGATGCCGTCGATCGGCAACTCCGAATCGAGACTGTGAATGGTGGCGCGAACGGCCGAAATCAGAGCAGCGGGGTCGCCCTCGGTGCGAACCGCGAAGTACATGCCGCTGAACGGGACCTGGGCGGCCGGTTCATAGACTGCAACTCGCCCCTTCACCTCCAACGCCTGATCGCGAACATCTCCCACGATCCCGACAATCTCGGCGGGTTTCGATCCGTTCCCCATCTGGATGCGCTGTCCTATGGGATTCTCGTTGGCATAGAAGCGCTGGGCCATAGTTTCGCTGATGATGGCGACCGGTGGCGCGGAGACATCGTCATGCTCGTTAAACTGCCGTCCAGCCTTGAGAGGGATTCGCAACGCGTCGAAATATCCCGGCGTGGAGACGTAGTAGGCGGCGCTGGGTTGATTACCGACTGGGACCGGCGGCTTGCCCAGTTGTACGAACGACAGGACGTAATCGTCTCCGGACAGCGGAAAGATCTGCGCGGCTCCGGCCACGGAAACGCCAGGCAGGCTGCGAATGCGCTCCAGAGAACTTCGATAAAAGGCAGCCTGTGGCCCATCGTCCTTATATTTGGCGGCGGGCAGGTTGGTCCGGAAGGTGAGGACGCCGTGCGGGTCGAAACCCGCGTCGACGGACTGCAACTGATAAAAGCTGCGCATCAACAGGCCGGCGCCAGATAACAATACGAGGGCGAGCGCTACTTCGCCGATCACCAGTGCGCTGCGCAATTGATTGCGGCGGAAGCCGATGGCGTTGCCGCGGCCTCCTTCGCGCAGGGCCCCGATCAGGTCAGCCTTCGCCATCTGCACAGCGGGCGCGAGTCCGAAGAGGATGCCGGTCAGGATGGCGATCGCGCCGGTGAATGCCATTACCAGGCGATCGACGGAGATCTCCTGAGCACGCGGCAGGATGTTGGGAGCGATGCCGGTGAGCAGCTTGGTGCCTCCCCAGGCGAGCACCAATCCTACGATCGCGCCCAGGGCGGACAACAGGAGACTCTCGGTGAGGAGTTGGCGAATTAGCCGTCCTCTGCCCGCGCCAAGTGAACTGCGGATACCGATCTCGCGGCGCCGGGCGGATGAGCGTGACAGCAGCAGGTTCGCGAGGTTGACACACGCAATCAAGAGGACGAAGCCCACTGCCGCGGAGAGCGTCAACATGGCGGGCCGGATGCTTCCGACGGTGCTCTCCTGCAGGCTCAGGAGGGTCGTGTCCCAACCCGAATTGGAGTTCGGAAACTGCTGTTCCGCACGCGCCGCGATGGCGTTGAGATCGGCACGCGCGGCGCTCAGCGACGAGCCATCTTTCAACCGTCCGAGGCCTCCGAGGTAGTGCCCTCCGCGCTGCTGCCAGTTCTGCAGGTCCATAGCAACGGGTGTCCAGAGCTCGACGCGTGCGGGAAACTCGAAATCCGATGGCATCACACCGACCACCGTATACAGATTCCCGTTCAGCTTTACAGTCTGCCCCAGTACGCCGGCGCTCCCTGCGAAGCGCCGCTGCCACAGGCCGTAACTCAGAATCACGACACGATTCGAGCCAACCTGACCCTCAGCCGCTGTGAAAGCCCGCCCGATCGCAGGTTGGCGTCCCAGCACGTCGAAGAAGTCGATAGTGACACGGGATCCGCGCAGGCGTTCGGGCTCGGTGCCACTCAGCATGTTGAAGCCTTGCCGGTCGAATGCCGCGATTCCGGAGAAGGTGTGATTGTGGTCGCGAAAATCCAGGTAATTCCCAGGCGAAAGGGAGAATTGCGGGAAGCCCGCCTTCAGATTGCGCTCGCGTATGACGATGAGTTGTTCCGGGTGGCGATAGCGAAGCGGCTGCAGCAATACGGAGTTGACGACGGTGAAGATCGCGGTGTTCGCTCCGATCCCGAGGGCCAGGGCGAGGACGGAAACAAAGGCGAAACCAGGATTGCGCGCCAAGGTGCGCAAGCCGTACTGCAAATCGCGCAGCAATGAGGAGAGCATTTGCAGGTTAGACGGCGCTTATCAGGCGAGGTTAGGGCAGGCATGCTGGGTCAAGACTGAAGACCGCTTGCTGACGCGCCCGGCTCTCGAAATTTACCTGGTGTTTGCGCTGAATTGGCGAGCGGCGACCGTGAAGGACTGATCCCGCCGCTCTCTTCTTCTATACACTGCGAGGGGCCGCCTGACTCACGCTACACTGATACCTTGTCCGATCGCTGCGCCAAGAACGAAGGTAGGATTCGCTACCATCCGCGGTTTCCGTCACGGTATCTCTCCACTCCCCGCGACATCGTGGTGTATGTGCCGCCGGGATACGAAACGATGAACCTGCAATGTCCCGTCTTTTATTTGCAGGACGGGCAGAATCTGTTCGATCCGGCGACCGCGTTTTTGGGGCAGGATTGGCAGGCGGATATCACCGCCGATCGGATGATCCTCAACGGCGCCATCGATCCGGTCATCCTGGTGGGGGTCTACAACACCGGAGTGCGGCGCATCTCGGAATACACACCGACCCGCGATCCGCGCCGGCGGAAGGGCGGCAAGGGAGATCGCTACGCGCAGATGCTGGCGCGCGAGCTGAAGCCGTTTATCGACAAGACCTATCGCACGAAACGCGGCGCGGTGCACACCGGAGTCGGCGGCTCTTCTCTGGGCGGGCTGGTGTCGCTGGAAACCGGCCTGCTGTATCCGAAAGACTTCGGGAGGCTCGCCGTCCTTTCCCCTTCGGTCTGGTGGGACGGGCGATCGATGCTGCAAATGGTACAGGCGTACCGGTCGCCATCGCGCGCCCGGATCTGGCTGGATTCCGGCACGGAGGAGGGTGATTCACCGCAACAGATTCTCGATGACCTCAGATTGCTGCGCAACGCGCTGATCGAGAAGGGATGGCGAGAAGGCGTCGACCTCTGCTATCACGAAGTGCCCGGCGCTCGCCATCACGAACAGGCGTGGGCGGCGCGTTTCGGGATGGTGCTGGAGTGTCTGTTCCCACGCTCGTCAGGGTGACGATACCGGCCTCAGGATGCCATAGCCGATCTGTCCGTGCAGGTTGGCGTCGCGAGACGCCACGTCGCCACCTCCGAACCAGACTCGAATCGTGTCACCATCCACAAGCACGGCAGGATCGCAGACTACTTTCGAGTCCCAAGGCTCAGAGCCGCTGAAGACGGCTGGGAGTTTCTCCCACTCGACGCCGTTTCGGGATCGCGCCAGGCCTAACTTTCGGTTCATGTGAGGATCGAGCCCGGTGTAGAGCATCCAGTAAAACCCGTGCGAACCCCACACTGCCGGCTCTCCCAGACCAGCTTCGTCGAAGGCGCCGTGTTCTCCAAGTTCCAGAATCGGATTGGAACGTAGCTTCTGCCAGTGGATGCCATCGGTGGATCGAGCAACTCCAAGGCGCTGGCGGCGGGCCCTGTCCTGTCCGAGGTAATACAGATAGAAGATCGAATCGATGCGAATGACATACGGATCGGCGACACCGCACTCGTCCCAGCTGGCGTAAGGGCCGGGATCGAGCACGGGAGCAGGCAGTTTGTGCCAGACTCGGTCCGCGGCAGAGCGCGCCAACCCCAAACGCGGCCTTTTCTCGGGGCCGGAGACGTACCAATACCAGATCTGGTTTGCGTGAACCAGCGCGGATCCGTTCGCCGCGATGTAAGACCCTTCCCATGTCGATGGATCGGGCGAGAGAATCTTTCCCTGCCTCTGCCAGCGAACGCCATCGGACGAGGATGCGAGTCCTGTGTGCCAGCTGTGGCCGTCGTAGGCAGAATAGACATTCAGGAGAGCCTGGGAACCAGACAACGAGGGCCGGGAGCCAGGGGCAAGGGGCCAGGGGTCGGGCACCACGGACGGATTGAGAACATCGTGCGATTCCCAGGAATCGGCGGGAGACAAGACGGGTTGTTGCTGGACCTCGAATGCATAGCTCATGCGCGAATCGCCGCCTGACAACGTAGGCAGGGCGAAGTCGGCATATCGACTACAGGCGGAACAGCAGAGCAGGCAAATCAGACCGCCGAGCCCATACTGGAGGCCCGGCCCCCGGCGCCCGGCCCCTGGCTCCAGGTTCCCTGGCCTCTGCTTCATTGCAGCGGGATCCGGAACTTCAAGCCGGCGCCGCGGCCGGGGCGCGACTCGAGCACGAGATCGGCATTCAGCGATCGCGCCCGGCGCTTCAGGCTGGCGGGGCCAAGACGCAGGAGTTCCAGTTCTTCCAAGGTGTAGGTGCCGGCAAAATTGAAGCCATGGCCGTTGTCGTCCACCGAGATCTCGAGGCAGCGGTCGCCCTTCTCCATGGCCACCGCGACGCGTGTCGCACCAGCGTGTTTCTGCACGTTGTGCAACGATTCGCGGAGCATCTGCAGGACTTCGGAGGTCATCTCCTGCGGCAAACCGACGGGCGTGGTCGTTCCAAGGAATGTCACCGGGATTCCGCTCTCCTTCTGGAAACTCTCGGCGGTGCGGCGCGCGGTCGCTACCAGGTTGGCGCCATCCACATCCACGGGTCGCATGCTGTGAAGAAAGGCGCGCAAGTCGCGGATCTGCGATTGGGCTAGCGCCTGGAGTTGCCGCAAATCGTCCATGCCGGCGCGAAAATCGCGTTCCAGGAGCTTGCGGAGAATCTCGAGACGCATCTGCAAACTGATGAAGCTTTGCAGCGGGCCATCATGGAAGTCGGAGGCGATCCGTTGGCGCTCCTGTTCGCGAGCTCTCTCGGCGTCTTTCTGAGCGGCCTTGAGTCGCTCGTCAAGGTCCGCGATGAGCGCCGCTTGCTTCTCCCGGTGAAAAGCGAAGGCGCAGGCCAGAAGCCCGGTCACCAGCACGGTCGGCTCCAGGTATCGTATGGAGCCGTTGGTAAGACTCGAACCGTTCGCCAGTACGACACAGAATAGGACGCAGGCTCCCGCTACCACGGAGATTTCTACCGATGTATAGAAGAACAATGCTTCGGTGAGCAGGAACAGGTGGAAAAGGGAAGCGGTCAAGAGCATGCGCTCGTTCGGCAGCACCGCCAAAACCAGAAAGTAGATGGTGTCGCCGAAGAGCGCAAGCAAGCCAACCAAGCCACTCATTGGCCTGGATCGCCAGGCCGGAACTACGCTATAAGCCAGGAACAATATGAGGATGCCCCGGATCATCCAGGGGAGGTCGGGGAGGAATAGGAAGCTAAGACCGAGAGCAGTGGCCGCCAACAGCACGCGCCCCCACGCTAAGTACTTTGGCCAAGCTAGTTTTGTCCAGGAGAACAAACGTTCAACTCACTTCCGGTACAGATAGAGGGTGTGACTGCGGCCCTCGCCATCGTCGGGGATGTTCTCGACCTTATCGGGCTTCCAGTTCTTAAACTCGAAGTCATGAGCCACCACCCGAGCGCGCTCCTTCAGTTGTTTTTCGAGAAGCGGCTGCACCTTATTGTCGATTGCGTCCGGCAAAAGGTAGACAGTGACCAGATCGGCGGAACTGTAGTTTTGCTTGAGAAGGTCACCATTCACGATGTGGGCAGTTTTTTCCAGACCAAGCTTGAGAATCTTGGCCGTGCTTTGCGTGCATAGGTCTTTATCCAGTTCCACGCCAGTAGCGTCGGCGTGAAATTTCTGCGCCGCCATGATGACGATCCGGCCATCGCCTGAGCCGAGATCGAACATCTTCTCCCCTGCCTTCAATCCTCCGAGTTGAAGCATCTTCTCTACAATCGTCGCGGGAGTCGGATAGTAAGGGGCGAGTTTGTCTCCAGCGCCCGTCTGGGCAAATAACGAGGCGCATTGTAAGGTAGCGAGGCAAGTGAATTTCGCGAACCGCCCTGACTTCATAGACCGTCTCACTGTAACATTTGGCGAGCCATTCGTGAATCTTTCCACGTATTTGTGGAAAAGCCTGTGGAAACCTGACTCCGATTTGAGCCCAACCACACGTAGCGTCATAGAGTTGTTATATTCTGCACTCTAATTCAGCAACCGTTTAATACCCAAAGTTAGTAGTGCCGAATCAATCAGTTGCGGGTCGAAGCCACACCTTTTCGAGCATACCTCGCTTTGCTTCTGTGCCCGAGGCGGCTTAAACCCAAGACTTCTCCACCGGCTCGCCACGTTTGCACAACTCACAGTGGTCGGCATCGGCATAATAGCGGGCGTCCAATTTGGCCAGATAGTAGAGCGGCAGAGACCCGAAATCGATCATGTCGGGATTCGGCTGATAGATAATCACCGCCAGCCCAACCACGATCGCGCCGCTGGCCTCGAGGAGTTTCTTCATTTCCGCCAATTTGCTGCCGGTGCGCAGAATGTCGTCGACCAGCACTACCTGCTCGCCGCGTTCCGGTTCAATGTACTGGCGGAAGCGCATAGGCTGATCGTCGTGATCGCGCTCGGCCCAGTAGACTTTCTTGGCGCGCAGCGACTCGCAAACGCCGAAAGCGACCGGCAGACCCGCAGTGGCGGGTACCACGATGGATAGTTCCGGCACGATGGCCCGGATCTCCGAGTTCGCCCGCAGAAGGCGGCTCAGCCCAACCGATAGCAGTCTCTGGTGTTGATAGTGCTGCAGGGCCAACGGCACTTGAAGATATTCGTTGGAATGCAGCCCGCTGGGATATTCGAAGTGGCCATCGCGGAGAGCGCCGGTTTCGCGCAGCAGGGCCACCACTTCATCTTGTGTCGGAATCAAGTGCATGCAAAGAAGCCTTTCGGGCCCAGACGCCCGTCAATTCGCCCCACTCCCAATGAGAACCCGAGGAATGGTGCGCAGCAGAATTTTCCAATCGAGCGACAACGACCAATTATCAATGTACTGCATATCCAGCTTCATCCACGTTTCGAAATCGACGCGGTCGCGGCCCGAAACGGCCCAGAGGCAGGTAAGCCCCGGACGCATCCGCAATCTGCGGCGCTGCCAGCGCTTGTATTGGTCGACTTCACTGGGAATGGCCGGGCGCGGACCCACCAACGACATGTCTCCGCGCAGTACGTTCCACAACTGAGGCCACTCGTCGATGGAGAATTTCCTCAAGTACCGCCCCAAGCCCGTCAGGCGGGGATCATCGGGGATTTTGAAGGCGGTCTCGCGGGTGCTGAGATGCGCCAGGGCGTCCTTCATTTCCTCGGCGTTTTGACACATCGATCGAAACTTGTAGAAGAGGAATCGGCGACCGTTCAATCCACAGCGCTCCTGCCGGAAAATGGCCGGTCCCGGCGACGTGAGCCGGATCAGGATTGCGATCGTCACCATGAAGGGCGCCAGGACGATGAGTCCGGCCGCGGCCATCGCAACGTCCGTAATGCGCTTCACCAGGAGGCGGATCTCGTCGTATGGTGCTGCCGAGAATGTCAGCAGCGGCGTTCCCCCGAAGCGGTCGAGAGAGACCGTGCTGTTAACATGTGGAAAGAAATCGACCACCACGCGGGTACGGACTCCTTCTTCGTCACAGAGCAGAAAGATCTCCTCGAGGTCCACCAGGCACTCGCTGCCCACCGCGAAAATGATTTCGTCCACCACGTGGCGCCGAAGAATCGCGGGCAGATCGGCGACAGGATTCACGGGGTAATGCGAATTCAGAACGATTTCCGAGGCGGTGCTCGAGGACTGCTCGCTGAGGAACCCGCGCAAGCGGACTCCGTATTCTCGAGAATGCTCCAGTTCCCGAGCGATGCGTAGAGCGCGTTCACCGGTACCGACCACCATTACGTAATGCGGCGCCGCAAACTCGCGACGGATCATTCCGACTACCCGGCCGGCGGTCAGTCGAAAGAGAAGTACCGCCACCCAGCCATATGCGGAAAACAGGACCACAAAGACACGGCTCAAGTCGAGACGCAGGGAGTATTCAAAAATGACGAGGCAAAGCGCGCTATAAACGCATTGACGCGCCGAGTCGCGGAGGATGATTCGGGGGTGGCCTGAATCGAGTTTCTCGTAGATTTCCAGCCAGACTCCGATCGTGATCCACGACATCAAAGAGAATCCCAGAAGGAGGGCTGTTTCGGGAACGGTGAAGTAGAACTCGTGCTCGAGTTGCAGAAGGGAGCGCGTCTGATAAGCCGCCTCAAAGGCCAGGGCGAGCAGCACAATGTCGGATAGCCCGAACAAAACACGAGCCTTACGCTGGCGACTAAACATCCGGACTCAGGATAGCATGGGTCCGGCCGAGTGGAGCTTGGTTCGGACTGAGCCATTGCGTCAGGATATTGGGGGTGTCCAACGGGTTGAGAGTAATGACGTCTGCGGCACCGAAATCACGGGTGTTGGAAGCGGAAAGACGCTACGAGCCGCGCGCGTTCGCAGGCTAAAGAGTACCTTTGGTGCCGCCGACCGTTCCGGGTCCTCCATGCAGTTGAAGATTTCTCGGTCCAATACTTCAGCATCCCCGGGCGACAAGCTCTCGCGCCTCCATCCCTACTCGCAACGCAGGGAGACAATCGCATCGATGCTCGCGGCGCGGCGAGCGGGAATGTAAGTAGCCAGCAGCGCGACGACCGTCAGCAGCAGAGGGATCGCGGTGAACGTCACCGTATCCGTTGCCTCAATACCGAATAGCAGCCCGCGCATCAATCGGGTAAGCACAAAAGCGCCCGCCAATCCGATCGCCACACCCGAGATCGCCAGCGTCATCCCTTGGCGAACGACCATGCCGAGGATGCCGCGTTGGGTGGCGCCGAGTGCGATCCGGATTCCGATTTCCCGCGTGCCTTGGCTCACCAGGTACGCCATCACGCCGTAAATCCCAATGCTCGCCAGTGCAAGCGCAAGTCCGGCAAACAGCGCCAGTAACATTTTGAAGAAACGCCGCCGCGCCAGCGATTCATCGACCCGCTGCCGCATCGTGCGAACGGAGTACATGGGGAGATCGGGGTCGAGATCGCGAATCTCGCGCTTGACTGCCCCACTGAGCGCGGCGGGATCCGCGACACTTCTCAGAACCACAGTCAATGCACGGCTCGGCGCCTGAGTCTGGGGCGAATAGAACGCGATGCGGGGATCGGAGTCGAGCGATTCCTGCTTCACCCGACCCACTACCCCCACCACGGTCTGCCAGTAGTCCTTGGATGTCGATTGGACTACATGGATGCGCTTGCCGACTGCATTCGCCGCGCCGCCGCCAGGCCAGTACTCCAAAGCCATGCGTTCGTCGACGATGACGACCCGCGGGTTGGTGACGGTGTCCTGGTCGTTGAAGAAGCGGCCGGCGAGCAGCGGAATTCCCATAGCTTGGAAGTAATGGCCACCGGCGACGCGCGCATCCGCATTGAGGAATTTCTCGCCCGCTGGCGGCGTACGGCCTTCGATTGTGATCGGCGTCCACGCATAGTCCTTACTCAGCGGCATCGAAGTAATGCCGCCCACGCCGACCACTCCCGGCAGGTGTTCCAGGCTATCCCACAGCCGCCGGTACGAGTTCAGCACCACTTGGGAATCCGTGTACTTGCGGCCCGCCATGGTGAGATCAAAGGTCAGCACACCGCTGGGATTGAACCCGGGAAGGACGCCTTCGAGGCGCGCGAAACTGCGGATCAGCAACCCGGCACCAATCAGCAGGACTAACGAAAGTGCCAATTCGCAGATTACCAGCAGCCGCCGCGGGGCATGTCCGCGCCTCCACATCGACCCGATGCCTGCCACGCCACGGCCACCGGCCCTGAGCGTGGTGTACAGATCAAGGCGGGAAATCCGCAGCGCCGGCGCCAGGCCAAACAGCATTCCCGAGAAGAGCGATAGCAGCAGTGTGAACAGCAGGACTCGTCCATCGATGGCGATCTCCTGAAGGCGCGGAATGGTCTTGGTTCCGACCGCGTGGATCCACCGGACACTCCAGATGGAGAAGAGTACTCCCACCACGCCGCCGCCGAGTGCCAGCAGAACGCTCTCCGTCAGCAACTGGCGGACGATTCGGCCACGGGTGGCGCCCATGGCCGCGCGCACACCCATTTCCTGTTGGCGGGCGATGCCGCGCGACAGCATCAGATTGGCCACATTGGCGCACGCGATCAGCAGCACGAACCCGACTGAGCCCAGTAGAACGTAGAGCATCGGGCGGACATCACCGACCACTTCTTCGAGCAGGGGAACAATACTGAATGTCAGGCCTC
The DNA here is from genome assembly GCA_035295745.1 of Bryobacteraceae bacterium. Taxonomy (GTDB): domain Bacteria; phylum Acidobacteriota; class Terriglobia; order Bryobacterales; family Bryobacteraceae; genus JAIQFL01. The sequence continues at coordinate 51,729 of DATGIL010000095.1, forward strand.
CGTTGGGCGGATAGACCTCCGGGAAGTCACGGCGCAGGTGCGCAGTGATCGTGTCCATCTCGGCCTGTGCCTGTCCAACCGGCACACCGCGTTTCAGCTTGCCCAGGATGTTGTAGTCTTCGTGATCGCGAACGCGGGCAGCGGCAGGAGCCAAAGGCAGGTTCAGCAGGATTTCGGCCGAGTCGGTGCCGCGAAGCACAGGCAGCACTTCATGGGGCAACGTGAACGCGCCCGGCAGGATCCCAGCCACGAGGTAGGGCTGCCCATTGATGAGGATCGACCTGCCGACAATCGCAGGGTCCGAGCCGTACCGGCGCGCCCAGAGCGCATAGCTGAGCACCGCCGTTGGGGTGTGGCCCGGCGAATCTTCATCGGTGACGAAGAGACGCCCATGAAGCGGCCGTGCGCCGAGCATCGAAAACAGATTCGAGGAGACGCGCACCGCCCCCACACGCTCGGGCTCGCCATCTCCAGTCAGATTGTAAATCCCTCCAATGGCGAGTGCGACACTGTCGAAACCCTGGTGCTGGGACTTGATATCGAAGTATTGTGCGGTGGAGAACCAGTCCTGGAGTATGTTTAATCCGGGCGAACGGTTCCAGAGAATCACCAGCCGCTCCGCGTCAGGGAACGGCAGCGGACGCAGGAACAGAGCATGGGCGACGCTGAAGATGGACGTGTTGGCGCCAATCCCGATGGCCAATGACAATAGCGCGGCTAAGGTGAAGCCTGGATTACGGGCAAAGGTCCGCAAGGCATAGCGGAGATCCTGGGGCAATGCGAGCATGGCGGTGGTTGCCCATCGTATCACACGGGTCCCGGCGTACCTTTTCGATTCCGGCCGACCCCTCTCACGACTTACCTGAGCAGTTGGTATAGGGAATGATGGGTGCCGGTGTTCGAGAGTACCTCTTGAGCTACGGCATGGCTCTTGCCGTGCTAGAAACATGAGACTCACGAGACTGGAACGGACTTTTCTGGTAGTTAGCTTGATCACATTCTCCGCACTTGCTGCGGGGCAATCGATCTTCGAGGTGCGGCTGGTCCTTGACACTCCGTCCGCCGATACCGAGCCGTTGCCGTTCACAAGCCCTGACGGTCAAACCATGGTTCTCAACGTTCAGAGATCCCCGTTGCTCGACCACTCCGATGTGCAATCGGCAACCGTCGCCCAGGATTCGGACAACGGGCAGCCGCGGATTCAGATTATGCTCAATCCACACGGCCAGGAGCGTCTAGCCGACGTCAGCAGACAGAATCTACACAAGAGAGTCGCAGTCGTGATCGACGGAAAAGTGTGGGTAGCTCCGATCATTCAGGCCGAGCTCACCGGAGGCGCGGTTCCGATTCAAGGCGCGTTTACCTCCGAGCAAGCCACTGATCTGGCGCGGAAGATCAATGCGGAAGCTGGCAGAAGGTGACTCGGCTGCTCAGAACTAGGGTCGTAGTCAAGGCTCGCGTTCTGCCACGATGACGCCAGAGGTTGCGCGACTGGCAACCGGCAAGCATACAGTCAAGTAGGCTTTACTTGGTGGGCGAGCCAAATCGTACCCTCAAATTCCCGTCGCCAACGATGGCTCCAAGCCAGATCACGCGGCCCGCTGCCGGCGGACCTGCCGCTGTTTTCGCGCCACCTCCAACTTCCGATCCCTCGTGGCGTGAATCTCGCGCTAACCTTCCTTGAGCGATTAGTGCCAATCGTTCGATTTGGCCGTTCGATTGGGATAGTAGGGCGAAGTTCTGATGTGCGTCATGCCCGAGATCCGAATGAACTCCTTGAAGTCCTTGGCGATGAACTGCGGCCCGTTATCGGAGATGATCCGGGGCCGCGCCTCCACAGTGCCGGATGTCCGCCTGACTGCCCTACCTTTACTTCTCGCCCGTCCCCAATAGCGTCTCGAAGTGCGGCGCTTCGGGCTCCCGATAGACAAGCGCGGTCTCCACATTGCGGAATCCGGCCCCCTTCAAATACTTCTCCATCTCGAGTTCCGTGAAGCCCAGCCAAAGATCCGCATACATTTCGCGAGCTTCTTCGAATTGGTGGCGATTCAAATCCAGAATCGCGATTCGCCCGCCTGGCTTGATGATCCGCCATGCCTCCGCGAGCGCTCGCTCGGGATGCACGGCATGATGCAGCGCCTGGCTCAAAAACGCCAGATCGACCGTTCCCGTGCGAATCGGCACGTCCTCCAGATCGCCGAGGCGATATTCCAAGTTCCCGATGCCGTGCTTCTTCGCCAGCTCCGCGCCGAACTCCACCATCTTCTCGGAATTGTCAATGGCGATCACCTTCTTAGCTCGCTGTGCCATCAATTGCGAGATGGTTCCCTCCCCTGCCCCCAGGTCCGCGATCACCATCGGCGGCAGCAGCTTCAACATGGCTTCGGCAATCCCTTTCCACGATCGGCCTGGCACATACTGGCGCCCGAATCGACCGGCCAACTCGTCGAAGTACCGTCGCATAGTGTCCTGCCGTTTGCGCAGCACCAGCCGCAATGCTTCGCCATCATGCTCCGCCTCCGGCATCTCTTTTGCCGCCTGGCGCAGCAGTTCCAACAATTCCGAAGAAGCACGCGATTTGTAAAACGCGTTCTTCCCGGTGCGCCGGTCGTCCACCAGTCCGGCCTGTTTCAACTGCGCCAGATGGGTCGAAATCTGGCTCTGTCCTTTGGACAGGATCTCCTGGATCTCGGCCACGGAGAGCTCTTCCTGTTCGAGAAGTAACAGTATTCGCAGACGGTTCGGGTCCGCCGCCAGCCTCAGCGATTTTAGGATTGACGCCATACTCTCGAATTGTCTAATATCAATCTATCAAGATTTATCGATACGAGGAATAACAAAATGGGAACCGCAACGCTGAACCAGACCGTCACCGACTTTAAAGTCGCTGACCTTTCTCTGGCTGAATGGGGCCGCAAGGAGATCTCCATCGCCGAGTTCGAAATGCCGGGCCTGATGGCCATCCGCCGAAAGTACGCGGCACAAAAGCCACTGGCCGGAGTGCGCGTCACCGGCTCGCTGCACATGACCATTCAGACTGCGGTTCTCATCGAGACGCTCGCCGACCTGGGTGCGTCCGTCCGCTGGGCCAGCTGCAATATCTTCTCCACGCAGGACCATGCCGCCGCTGCCATCGCGGCCGCCGGAGTGCCGGTGTTCGCCTGGAAAGGAGAGAGCCTGGAAGACTATTGGTGGTGCACCTATCAGGCGCTCAGCCACCCGGGCGGCAAGGGACCGGAATTGATCGTAGACGATGGCGGCGACGCCACCCTGCTCATCCACAAGGGCTTCGAGCTCGAGAATGGCAGCGATTGGGTGAACAGCCCGTCGGAGAGTCACGAAGAGAAAGTCATCAAGGACCTGCTGAAGCAAGTGCATACCTCGAATCCGAAGCACTGGCATGAGGTCGTGAAAGACTGGCGCGGCGTTTCGGAGGAGACCACCACCGGCGTGCATCGCCTATACAAGATGCAGGAAGCCGGGAAGTTGCTGGTCCCGGCCATCAACGTGAACGACTCCGTCACGAAATCCAAGTTTGACAATCTCTATGGCTGCCGGGAGTCGCTGGCCGACGGTATCAAGCGCGCCACCGACGTGATGGTGGCCGGCAAGATCGCGGTGGTGTGCGGTTACGGCGATGTGGGCAAGGGTTCGTCGCACTCCCTGCGCGGAATGGGCGCGCGCGTGGTAGTCACCGAGATCGATCCGATCAACGCGCTGCAGGCGGCTATGGAAGGGTTCGAAGTCACCACCCTCGAAGACACGCTCGGGCGCGGGGACATCTACGTGACCTGCACCGGGAATTGCGACATCATCACGCTGGAACATATGCGGAAGATGAAGGACCAGGCGATTGTCTGCAACATCGGGCACTTCGATAATGAGATCCAGATGGACCGCCTGAACACCTCGGAAGCGCTGAAGACCAACATCAAGCCGCAGGTGGATATGTATACGTTCCCGGAAGGCGGCAACAGTATCTTTGTTCTGGCGGAAGGCCGCCTGGTGAACCTGGGCTGCGCGACCGGGCACCCCAGTTTCGTGATGAGCAACAGCTTCGCGAACCAGACGCTGGCCCAGCTCGACCTCTGGTCGAATCGCGACCAGTACAAGCCGGGTGTATACACTTTGCCGAAGAAGCTCGACGAAGAGGTGGCCCGCCTGCATCTGGAGAAGATCGGGGTGAAGCTCACCACGCTCAGCCCCAAGCAGGCCGATTATCTCGGTGTTCCCGTGGAAGGGCCGTACAAGCCCGACCACTATCGTTACTAGTATTTGGAGCGCAAGCTTTTGCAGTGGAAAGCATCGCTTGCTGACGCGCGCGGCTCGCAGCGAGCTACGACCGCCAGGGAGTGGCAATGGAAGCATCCTTGCTCGCAGCGAGCCGCGATCGTGCGGGAGTGGTTTCCAAAGAACGCATGTTAAATTAAAATGACAAAAGCCCCAGGAGGCAATATCTTGGCAGATCATCACACTCATCTTTTTACTTCCGAATCCGTCACCGAGGGTCATCCCGACAAGATCGCCGACCAGATCTCGGACGCCGTGCTCGACGCAGTAATGGCGGACGACCCCGCCGGCCGTGTGGCGTGCGAGGTTCTGGTAACGACCGGCACCTGTATCGTGGCCGGAGAGATCACCACCAATACTTACGTGGACGTCCAGCGTATCGCTCGCGGCACCATCGAGTACGTCGGCTACAACGATGCCAGTTACGGGTTCGACTGCCATACTTGCGGTGTCCACAACCTCATCCAGTCGCAGTCTCCCGACATTTCCATGGGTGTGGATACCGGCGGTGCTGGAGACCAGGGGCTGATGTTCGGGTACGCCTGCGACGAAACTCCGGAGTTGATGCCGCTGCCCATCATGATGGCGCACAAACTGGTGCGGCAACTCTCCGAGATCCGCCGGCAAGGCGTTCTCGACTTCCTGCGGCCCGACGGCAAGAGTCAGGTGAGCGTGGAATACGTCGGCAGCAAGCCGAAGCGCATCGAAGCAGTGGTCATCTCCACCCAGCACAGCCCGGAGGTTTCCACGGAAGAGCTTCGCCGGCAGGTGATGAAGCACATCATCGACCCCATCATTCCGTCCGGCATGGTCGACTCGGGCACCAAGTATCACATCAACCCGACGGGCCGCTTCGTAGTGGGCGGGCCTCATGGCGATACCGGCCTGACGGGCCGCAAGATCATCGTCGACACCTATGGCGGCATGGGACGCCACGGCGGTGGGGCGTTTTCTGGGAAGGACCCCACGAAGGTGGATCGGTCAGCTTGCTACATGGCACGCTACATTGCCAAGAACCTCGTGGCCTCAGGACTTGCGAGCCGCTGTGAGGTCCAACTGGCATACGCGATTGGTGTGGCCGAACCGGTTTCAGTCCGCGTCGATACCTTCGGCACGGGCGTCATTCCCGATGGCCGCTTCACCGAGTTGGTACGCGAGAATTTCTTGCTGACACCGCGCGGGATTATCGACCATCTGAAACTGCGGCGCCCCATCTATCGCAAGACTGCCGCCTTTGGCCACTTCGGGCGCACCGAGGACACCTTCTCCTGGGAAGCGACCGATAAGGCGGGAAGCCTGAGAGAACAAGCGGCCGTAGCGGCAGCCGCCAAGTAGATTACGCAATGCCAAGCCGGAGCACTCCTCACGGTCGTAGCTTGCAAGCGCAGTGAGTTACGAGCCGCGACCGTGAGGGAGTGATCTTTCGGAGCAATCGAGGCGTCGCTTGCTTACGCGCGCGGCTCGCTGACGACAACGCTTACCGCCACAACTCGTTTACGAAGCGACCGTAAGGGAGCGATCTTCGGAGCGATTGAGACGTTGCTTGCCTACGCGCACGGCTCGCTGACGACAACGTTTGCCCGCCACAACTCGCTTGCGAGCCGCGACCGTAGGGAAGCGATCTTCGGAGCAATCGAGACGTCGCTTGCTTACACGCGCGGCTCGCTGACGACAACGCTTGCCCGCCACAACTCGCTTACGAGCCGCGACCGTAAGGGAGCGATCTTCGGAGCGATTGAGACGTCGCTTGCTTACGCGCGCGGCTCGAACCTAAGGGAGCGAACCCGGCATGAATGCAAATCAACACGCGCAATTCACCCGAATCGCAATTTCGTGAATCACATTGGTTAGCTCGTCGATGTAACCCGGTATCGGACCCCGCGCGTTGACGCCGAACTTGGCGCGATCCTGCAGGATGGACGCAAATCGCTCGGGGTTAGTCTCGCCCACAATAAACTGCCCTTTGGTCTGTGCAAATGCCCACGCGGAGGCCAGATAGTTCGAAAACTTCGCCATTCCCATCTTAGGATCCGCCATGTCCATCATCATTCCGATCTGGCCGGGAAACGGATTGTCCTTGTCAGTCATCAGTTTGAAAAAGTTATTTCCAAAAGTGGCGTAGCGGTTATTCCCGAAATCCGATTCGAACGCCGCCAGGCCCAGGATGTTCGGCAGCGTATTCCGCAGGCTGAAGGCAACATCGATGGTATCCGTCCCGTACCATTTGATCCAGTCGAGGTATTTCCTATTCTTCTCGTTCTTCCTCTCGCAGGGGTCTTTCTTTACGAGGATCTCGCCTTTCGCGATCTTGGCGGCGGCAATCTCCAGCAGCGTGTTGTCATCGTGACGAAACACGTTCATGTCCATTCGCGCGATCATTTCACGAAGTTGGTGCATAGCTACGGCGTCGCCACGGTATCCCCGCAGAAGGGACTGCGCCGCATCGCGCCCGGTGACGGCTTCATACCGCTCGTCGGTGAAGCATTCATGGGACGGTTTGAGTTCGACCAGAGACATACAGGCTCCCGCCTTATTATCCCCTGCCAGACGCGCTGGCTCCCAGTCGAATAGTACCGTCCCCGCGGCTACGGCTCCGTGGGATACGCATGGGCGGCTGCAGACGCCAGCGTCCGGTCGAACACCGGGTCTGGGCGAACGATGCTCAACTCCTCACGCATCAATAGATAATCGGTCGGTTGCGGCAGATTGGTGCAATGAGACAAGCCGTTGACCGTGATCACCAGGCGATCCTCCTCGCGTACCAGCTCCACATGCACCTGATCCCCGTCGAGTTCCACCCGGAGCGAGGGACCATCCGGCGCTGAAGTCACGTTCAGGTGAGCCGGCACTCCCACGTCCGACAGACTGTTGGTAATCCATATCCCCATGTAGCGTGCCGTGACCTCGTGGCCCGGGCCAAACGTGACGCGCACTTCGGAGATTTTCGGCAAATGCGAGAGGTAGTCGGGATTCTCGAACAACTGGGACAGCATTTCGCGCCAGCGAGTCAGCCTGGTCCACGAAAGGTCGCCCAACAGCACGTTGCTCTGGCCCACTACCGCCATCCGCAGGATGGCGGCCACGGCATCGGGCACCTGTCCGCTATCCACTACCACCTTGCGCGCCATGGCGGATATCCGATAGAATCCCGGCATACTCAGGATTCGCGCGGTCCGGCACCAGAGAATTAACGGAAGATCGGGGACCGCCAGGGGCAATACGACCGAGGGCAGATCCTCGAGCGATGCATCCGAAGCCATCAGTTCGATCTGCTCGCAACAGATCTGCCGCCGCTGCCCGAAGGGCATCCAGCATTGCGAATAGACGCGCTCAGTGAGCGCGCGCTCATTGCCGCCAATCAGCCGCACCACGATCGCACGAGCGGGATGTTCAGGCATCAGGGCGGCGATCGTCTCGCCCAGAGACATCAGATCGTCAGCCTCTTCGGCGAGCACCAGCAGGGTCATCGAGCAGGCCCGCAGGACGCCCGCGCTGCCATCGCCCTCGCCCTGCTTCCCGAGCGAGACCCAGAGGTCCGCCAGTTCCTTCAGGATTTTGTCGGGCGCCACGGTTGCGCTCATGGTTTCCTCCAGACGTGTCCACGCTGCGCGAGCATGTCGTCAGCCGCGGCCGGACCCCAGGTTCCCGCCGCGTAATTGGGGAAGTTGTATTTGGTGTTTCGCCAGACGGTCTGAATCGGTTCCACCACAGTCCAACTCGCCTCCACCATGTCTTGCCGGGTGTACAGCGTGGCATCGCCAATGATCGCGTCGAGCAGCAGCGTCTCGTACGCGGAAGGCGAGCGTTCTCCGAAACTGGAGCCGTAGTTGAAGTCCATCGACACGGGGCGGAGCTTCATTCCGGCCCCGGGAGTTTTGGAAAGGAACTTGAGCGAGATGCCCTCTTCCGGCTGGATTCGCACGATCAGCAGATTGGGCGCACTCGCCGCGCCATCCGAATCCTCAAAGATGCGTAACGGCGCCTGATTGAACTGAATCGCGATCTCGGTAACGCGCTTCGGCAGCCGCTTTCCGGTGCGAACGTAAAACGGCACTCCCGCCCAACGCCAGTTCTCGACGAAGAAAGTCGCGGAGGCATAGGTATCGGTCTGAGACTCGGGATTGACGCCGGGCTCCTGCCGGAATCCTGGCACCTCCTGCCCCCCGATCCGTGCGGGCCCGTACTGTCCGGGCACGGTGTTCTTCAGAATTTCGTCCGGCTTCATGGAGCGAATCGAGCGCAGCAGCTTGGACCGCTCGTCGCGCACCGAGGTCGCCCGAAAACTGGCGCTTGGCTCCATCGCGATCGTCGCCATGACTTGCAGCAGGTGATTCTGAATCATGTCCGCAAGCGCGCCTGCTTCCTGGTAGTACGCGCCACGTCCTTCGACGCCGATAGACTCAGCCGCCGTGATCTGGACATGATTCACATAGCGGCGATTCCACAGCGGTTCGAAGATTCCGTTGCCGAAGCGGAATGCCAGGATGTTCTGCACCGTCTCCTTCCCCAGATAATGGTCGATGCGATACACATCCGATTCGTTGAATACCTCATGCAGGCGGTCGCTCAATTCGCGAGCGCTCGCGAGATCGTGCCCGAAAGGCTTCTCCACCACCAGGCGCCGCCATCCGCTGCCTTTGCCCATGCCAGCGGCTCCCAAGCCCAAGGCGATAGCGGCATATTGGCTCGGCTGAGTGGAGAGATAAAACATGACGTTTCCACCGGCGCGCCGTGTGGTCTCGATCTCTGCCAGGCGTTTCGCCAGTCGTTCATAGAGATCCTTGTCGCCGATGTCTCCGGCGACGTAAAACAATCCCGCGGCGAAGGCGTCCCATACGTCTTCGTCGAACTTGGTGTCCTCCGAGAACTGCTTCACGGACTCCAACATCTTTTCGCGGAACTGATCGTCGCCCATGGCAGTCCGCGAAATGCCCACGACCGCAAATCCCGCCGACAGTCGGCGATCGTATGCCAAGCGGTACAGAGCGGGCATGAGTTTACGCTTGGTGAGATCCCCGTTGGCGCCGAATATCACCACTACGCACTCCGGCACGCGCCTCTCGAAACGGAGCGGATCCTGAAAGGGATTCTGGATTGACATTGAGTCCAAAATAGCACGCACCCTACGCCTCAACCCGCTGCCGCCGGAAGAATTTTCGATATACTGGCCACGGGTTCTAAATTATGCGGATGCTGAGCCTGTTGCTTTTGTTTGCGATTTCTTCGATTGCACAGGACGCAGGCCGCGGCGTAGAGCCGCCGCCCGATTTCAAACCCTCCTACGAAGTGCATATCTGGCCGAGCGGGTCCGCGCAAACTGCGCCTTCCGTCACGCAATCCGGGAACTACTGGGTCGCGCGTGGATGGGATTTGAAAAACGTGATTGCCGAGACGTGGCATGTGGACGGCGACCGGATCGAGATGCCCGAATCGTTGAACAACGGAAAACACTACGACCTGGCGATGGTGCTCCCTCAGGCCGAGGATCGCCAAACGATTTATGGATACGTCCGGCAAGCCGTCCAGAACCAGTTTCACCTGCGCATCCACACAGAGCCACGCACCAAAGACGTATATCTGCTGACCGTGCCCAATGGTCTCTCGCCAGCCGCGAAACTTGCCCCGCCGGCTTCGAATCGCGACGTGGACAGCACTCTCCGTGTGACAGACGACTCGGTCTCCGCCCTCGGCGCTTCCATGGATGATTTTTGTCACGTATTGGAGCGCCTGCTCGGCCGCATGGTAATTGACGAAACCAAACTCGACCAGCGCTTCGACATCGAAGTTCGTGGCGATGGGCACGGCAGGCAGGCGCTGATCTCCATGCTGCGGGACAGACTTGGGATGGTTCTGACTCCGGAAATTCGCACCGTTGAAATGCTCGTTGTACAAAGTGAGGGAAGCGCCGGCCCGCAGTGAGCCGTCCAGCCCGGTTTGGAAGCATCACAACGCGTCACGCCTGGCCCATCCCTCGCGCATGGTGCGTTAAGAGAGTACTAGACCGCTATCCCCCCATCCCTCCTCAGGTTTTCCCTTATTGTTTTGAAGCCAAAGGGCTCCGAAAATATGATGGAAGCGGCGGGAGATGGCGAGCCAAGGCAGCCTTCCTTCTCTTTGCCACGCATTCAAATTCAAATTTAAGGGCTCCGGTTCGGTAATGGATCTCAACAGCATCATCCAAGGTCTACACGCTGAAAAAGAACGTCTCGAAAATTTAATCTCCACGTTGGAAGCGTTATCGGGAAGCGATGCGCCCCGCCGTGGCAAACGCGGTCGAAAATCCATGGGTCCGTTGGAGCGCGAAGAAGTATCCACGCGCATGAGGAACTATTGGGCCGGCCGCCGTGAGAATCGCACAAACGACAGAGCCGGAGTAGCGGGGCGGCAGCAAGCCTCCTATTCCGCGACTTCTTAATAGGCTCACTGGCCGGTTGCAACTTAGTACGTGGTTCCAGAAGTCCGCCGACCTATCGCGAGATCGCTCGCTTATCGGGTAGATCCCCCGCACCTCAAGTAAAGACCGGACGTTACTTGAGGTCGCGCTCTGTGGGAGGGCTTTATCAGCAATCGCAGTCGCTCAGGCGTGCGTTTTAGGTCCCCCCAAAACGGTCGTTTTCGTCGCGGGATTACTTCGGAGATCCTAACGTGGGTGCTTCCCTCCGTGCCACTACCCTGAAGCTCACGAACTCCGCCTCAGGCCGATGAGATGCACTTCTGGGCAGTTCTCCCCACGATTTAGGCTGCCGACGGACACACAAATCGGCGTTAGGCATCCAGAGAAGCGCGCGGCGCATCTCCGGGAACGCGTCCAACCGGCGGGGTGAGCGTCCTTTGCAACATGCCGAGGATCTGAGCAGCCCAGTCTAAGCCCAGTCTAGTCTCGTCTGAGTCTAGTCTCGACGCGCCACCATGAGTGATTGCGCCACGTACAGTACAATGTGGCGATGGAACAGGCGATTGAATCCCGAATGATCGAGATACCAGCGGGGGTGGACGCTGGAACGCAGATTCCAGTCACTACCATCCGGGGGGCGCAACCGGGGCCGGTGTTGGGGCTGATCGCGGGCAATCACGGATATGAATATCCGCCAATCCTGGCACTGCAACGCTTGCCTCAATTGATCGACCCCGCAGCGCTATCGGGCACCGTGATCCTGGTACATGTGGCCAACATGCCATCATTTCTCGGACGCACGGTTTACTTCAGTCCGGTCGATGGCAAGAATCTCAATCGAGTGTATCCGGGCCGAGCGGATGGCACCGTCTCGGAACGCATCGCCTACGCCATCACGACCGAGGTGATTGAGAAGGCCGACTTCGTTTTGGATCTGCATTGCGGCGACGCCAACGAGTGGCTGCGGCCGTACGTTTACCAGACCGTCACCGGCCGAGCCGTGATCGACAAAGCGAACGCGGGACTGGCGCGCGCATTCGGAATCGATCACATCCTGATGGATCACGGGCGGCCCACCGATCCCGCCCGGTCGGTCTACTGCTCCACGACGGCGATCACGCGTGGCAAACCGGCGATCACGGTGGAGAGCGGGTATCTCGGAACGTCCGACCCGGAGTGCGTGCTGCAGATTCTCTCGGGAATCATGGGGGTCCTGTACCATCTGGAGATGGTGGAGAGCGGTCCGCAACCCGTGGCGGAGCCGGTGTATCTCGACCCCGCGGTGGTGATCGTCAGTCCGGAGACGGGCATCCTTTATTCGCAGGCGGAGCGCGATCAGACTGTGGCCAAGGGTGATGTGGTGGCCCGCATCAGCGATTTCTTCGGCAATCCAATCGCGGATGTGGCGGCACCGATCGACGGGGTGTTGCTGTACATCGTCGCGACGCCGCCGATCACTAAAGGCCAGCCGATCGGGTGCGTCGGAACGCCCGTCAAATAAGCTGCATCAGGTCGGACAGCGAACACTTCTGCGCACCCGCGGCATCGAAGTTCGAAGGTGCGAGCCACTGCTCGAATGCCTGCTTGCGAGCGGGCCATTCGGAATCGATCATGGAGTACCAGGCGGTGTCGCGATTGCGGCCCTTCACGATCATGTGCTGGCGGAAGACGCCTTCAAAGCGAAATCCCAAGCGAAGGGCGGCGCGACGCGACGGCGCATTGAGTGCGTTGCACTTCCATTCGTAGCGGCGATAGCCGAGATCTTCGAAGACGTGGCGAGCCATCAGATACATGGTCTCAGTGGCGGCAGGAGTGCGCTGCAGCGCGGGCGCGTACAGAATGCTGCCGACCTCGATCACGCGATGCGCGGGTTCGATGCGCATGTAGGAGGCGTATCCCATAGGGCGCGCCGACTGGCGATCGAGGATGGTGAAGAATAACGGGTCGTTGGAGGCGGCCTTTCTCTGCAGGTTGGCATCAAAAGCGGCGCGCTGCGCGAACGGCCCATCGAACAGGTACAGCCACAGAGCTTCGTTCTCCGGTCCGCTAGTGGCTTCCCACAGCGCTTCTCCGTGAGCCTGCGGATCGAGGGGGGCCAGCGTCACGTAGACGCCTTCCATCACGATACGGTTCGGGGGTTTGGCTGGTGCGACGTCTACGCGCGGACCGATGGGAAGAGGCGTTTGTGGGGACATCTACTCAGTGTAGGATTGAAGGACCGTGTCTGGCGATCCGATTCTCGAAATCCGCAACCTGTCGTACGCGATTGGCGAGCGGACGATTCTGCGCGACATCAGCTTGTCGGTGCGGGAGGGCGAAACGGTGGTGCTGCTGGGACGCAGCGGATCGGGAAAGACCACGTTTTTGAAGGCGGTCAACGGACTGGTGCGCCCGACCTCGGGCGAGATCCGCTTTGAAGGAAAGGCATCCAGTGAATGGGACATCATCCATTTGCGGAGGCGGATGGGATACGTGATTCAGGATGCCGGATTGTTCCCGCACTGGACGGTGGCGGCCAACGTCGGGCTGGTGCCGCGCCTGGAGAACTGGGATGCGCAGCGCATCGAGCAGCGTATCGACGCGCTTCTCCGGCAGGTCGGGCTCGAGCCGGCGGAGTTTCGGAATCGCTATCCCAGGCAACTCTCCGGGGGGCAGAAGCAGCGAGTGGGGATCGCGAGGGCGTTGGCGGCCGACCCGCCGTTGATGTTGCTTGACGAGCCGTTCGCCGCGCTGGACCCGATCACGCGTTTCGATCTGCAACGCCAATTCCTGGAACTGCGGAACACGATGCACAAGACGGCTCTGTTCGTGACGCACGACATTCGCGAAGCGCTGATGCTGGCGTCGCGGGTGGTGCTATTTAAAGATGGCATGGTGGACGTGCTGGCGACGCCGGCGGAATTCCTGGCGGCGAAGACTCCCGAGGCGAGCGCGTTTCTGGCCTCTCTGGACGACCGTTGGAGACCCGCATGAACGGCCAGTTGGCCTCGGAAATCCTGGCGCTCACGCTGGAGCATCTGGAGCTGGTCCTGATCACGATTGCGGTCGCGGCGGCTGTGGCGCTGCCGGGCGCCGTGTTCCTGGCGCAGCGACCGCGGCTGCGGCGTTGGGCAGTGGGCTTCGCGAATGTGGCGCAGACGATCCCGAGTCTCGCGCTCTTCGGATTTCTGCTACCGATCCCGCTGATTGGCGGGATCGGCATCCGCACGGCGATCATCGCGCTGTGTCTGTATGCGCTTTTGCCCATTCTGCGGAACGCGCTGGTGGGGCTGATTGGCGTGGATCCGTCGGTGCGCGAGTCCGCGGTGGCGATGGGGATGACGCCTCAGCAAGTCCTGTGGCAAGTGGAACTGCCGCTGGCGGTGCCTTCGATTGTGGCGGGACTGCGGATCGCGACGGTGACGACGATCGGCACGGCGACGATCGCGGCGGCGATTGGGGGCGGCGGGCTGGGGGTCTTCATCTTTCGCGGCATCTCGATGGTGGACATGCCGACGGTGCTGGCGGGGGCGGTTCCCGCGGCGATCATGGCGTTGCTGGCAGATGAGGGCTTGGAATGGATCGAGCGAAGATTGTCACCTGGGTGAAAAGTTGGGGGCGAGTTCGACGATGGCACACGATTATCTCGATCGTGTCTTAGTCTGATTCGGGAAGACACGCTGCAACGTCGAGCCTCTTGGCAAGAGTCAGACTCTGTGGACACGCCGAAAAGTCTCGACAGGAGTGTCGAGACGGCAAACAGAGTGTTTGCGCCACACGGCAAACGGAGTTTTTGCGCCACATCGATACGGTATGCTCGATGTGAAAGCGAATGCGCCGATTGATACTGAGCTTGTTGTTGCTGCTGAGCGGGTGCTCGAAACCGGCACAGATTGTGGTGGGCTCGAAGAATTTTTCCGAACAGGTGCTGCTGGGGGAGATCGTGGCGCAGCAGATCGAACGGCGGCTCGGACTACGGGTGGATCGCAAGCTCAATCTTGGCGGAACTCTGGTGGCGCAGGCGGCGCTGGTCAAAGGCTCGATCGATCTGTATCCGGAATACACCGGCACCGCACTGACGGCGATCCTCAAACAGCCCCCGAATGCGGATGCCCGCGCGGTGCTGGGGATTGTGCGGTCAGCGTACGAGCGGCAGTGGAAACTGCGCTGGCTCGATCCGCTGGGGTTCAACAATACCTTCGCCATGATGATTCGCGGCGAGATGGCTCGGAATCAGAAGATCGAGAGCCTTTCGGACGCGGCGAGCCGTCCGGCGTGGCGAATGGGAGTGGGCTACGAGTTCAAGCAGCGGCCCGACGGGCTCAACGGCCTGCTCGCCGCCTACGGTCTCAAAACGGCGCGCGATCCGATCACGATGGACCTGGGGTTGTTGTACGCCGCACTCAAGACGCGCAAGGTGGATATGATCGCGGCCAATTCGACGGATGGGCTCGCGTCTGTGCTGGATGTGAAGATCCTCGCGGACGACCGTCACTACTTTCCGCCCTACCAATGCGCAGTGGTGGTTCGAGAAGATACACTGTCGCGATTTCCAGGATTGCGCGGCGTTTTGGGGGAGCTTTCCGGGAAATTCCCGGATGCGGTGATGCGGAAATTGAATGATGAGGTGGATGGAATGCATCGCAGCCCGGCGCAAGTGGCTGCGGAATTTTTGAACGGAATTGTAGCACCAAAGCAATAGTACTATATTCACCTTGAGTACTAACCTGGTACGCGTGGTACTATTCTGGGAATGAGGAGAAAGGCGAGGATAGAGTCAAGCACTATGGTACGAGCAATCTCGTTGATGGCGATGGCCGGTGGTTTCCTGGCAATTTCGCCAAAACTCCGCGACAGCCTCTTCGACGGCTATGCGCAGGCAGGCACCATGATGGAAATAAATGCCCCTTACTCCTACGTGGGCTTGGGCTTAGCGGTAGCGGGATTACTCGTGATCTTCCTCTACAAAGCAGGCCAGCCGCGCTAAGCGGTCAACGCCGGACTTGAAGTTTTGCTGTTTGACTCTCGATAATCCGCAGCAGGTTTTCAGATCGCTCGTGCTTTGCGTGAAGTCGAACCGGTTTCCGATTTGGCGGGCTTTTTGTCAGCGGCCGCAGTGAGGCGCTTCACCTGATCGGTGACACAAACCAAAAACATCGGCTGGCGGGCATTCTTTAACAAATCGATAATGCGATGCGGCGCCTCTTCGAGGTAAATCGACTTTCCGTCGGTCAGGAGGTGAATATCCGAAGAGCCCGACAACGCCTCGCTCAGGCGCTTGCCCATGTCCTTCTGGAGGAAACGGAGGACCCGGCGGATTTTTTGTAACGAGAATCCCTTTCGCCGCAATTCGGCAATTACGGAAATTTCGACGACCTCTTCGGCCATGTAGATGCGCTTGTGGCCGTCCTGCCGCGGCGACACGACGTTGCGTTCATCCCACCATTGCAACTGTCGAAGGCTCACACCGCAGATACGGGCGACGTCGCTGCTGTTAAAACCCTGCGCATCCGGCGTGGATACCGGTTGAGATTTTTTGGTTTTAAACATTTTCCGCCACTTTCGTTGTCAAATTGGGGCCACTTTGGATTGTACATGGGTGGCGGACAGTGTCAAGTGGCACGGCCTCAGGTGACAGCGGAAGACACCCAACTGGAGCGGTTACCGGACTTACCCTGGGAGGTACCAACAGTTCTGCCGAGTCCCTGGTAGTCCCATAACCTCTGTCTTCACATAGACTTATTGTGGTTTGGTTGAGGTGATAGTAGAATTTCGGTGGACGACACATAATTCTGACAGGTCCTCGATTTTTTCGTGACCAAACTGGAGAGACCGAAACTCGATTTTCTCACCAGCGAACCTCTGACTGGCGAGCTGCTCGCGGATCGCCTGGCGCACGGACCGATTCCAGCGGAAGAAGTTCTGCGATATTCGATTGACATCGGGACGGCGCTCCATCGGGCACATACCGGAGATCGATTCCACGGCAGCCTGTCACCCTATTCGGTGGTAATCAGCGGAGGCAAGGCACGGCTTCTGCAGCCCGACGATTCCGATCCGAGGGCGGCTCGTTACCGATCACCCGAGCAGGTGCGGCGGGAGGCCCCGGATACACGCAGTGACATTTTTTCGTTTGGCGCGGTGCTTTACGAGATGGCCACCGGAAAGCGGGCGTTTGGGGGATCGGGAGATGCCCTTGACGAGGAAATCCTCGAAAGCCAACCGGCTCCTCTTCGGGGAGTATCTCCGACCAATATGGCCATCGGGGGAGTGATCACCGCGTGTTTGGCGAAGAGCCGGGCAGCGCGCAGGCAGCGGATCCAAAATGCAGTGATTGAGTTAAAGCTGGCGAATTTTAAGCTGGCAAATCGCCGGGCGAAAAATCCTGTGCGAGTCCGGAAGTTATCCAAATGGCAGCCGCCACAGAGGGAGAGGCGATTTCCGTGGGCGATGGCGACGATGTTCGTGGCGATGGTGCTGCTCACGGTTACGGCATTTTCGGCAGTCGTGCTCTTCCATAAGGGGCCGGCAGCACCGGTGTACACGTTCAAGGTGGCTGCCCCGGAGAATACCAGTTATCCCGGTCCGCCTTCGGTGTCGCCGGATGGCCGTTATCTGACCTTCTCGGCGGTGGGTCCCGACGGGCAGCGGACGCTATGGCTTCGCCCGCTCGACTCGGAACACGCTACGCCAATGTCCGGGACCGAAGGTGGATTCTCGCCGTTCTGGTCGCCGGACAGCCGGCAGATCGGTTTCTTCGCAGCCGGGCAACTGCGCAAAGTTGCGGTTACCGGGGGAACTCCCGAGACATTGGCGCCCGCGGAGATGCGCGCCGGCGGGGGCACGTGGAATCCGGATGGCACTATCGTGTTCGCACCGGGGCTCTCCGACGGACTCTACCGGGTTTTGGCGAGCGGCGGCAAAGTGGATCCGTTGCTGAAGCCGAACGCAGCGCGGTCGGAGCACTCGTATCTTTGGCCGCAGTTTCTGCCCGATAACAATCACTTTCTCTTCTTCGCGCTTACCGATTCCCGCGAGACGACTGGCGTTTACGCCGGGTCGCTTTCGCCGGCGGAGTCCCGCTTCCTGTTTCCGTCGGAAACCAATGCGGTTTACTCCACCCTTGCGGACAGCCAGTCGCGGAAGAAGGGCTACCTGCTGTTCATCCAGGACCGCACGTTGATGGGGCAGCAGTTCGACGCATCCAGCCTCGAACTGGTCACGAGTCCGAAGGCCTTGCGCGACGACATCGGCGCGCTCAACAGTCTGTCGCTGGCGCCGATTTCGGTGTCGAACAATGCGGTGCTGGTGTATCAGATTGTGGGTCACGCGACGCGACAGATGGTTTGGCTGGATCGCGAGGGCAAGCAGATCGCAGCGGTGATGGATCCCGGAGAGTGGGGACCGCCACGGATCTCGCCGGATGGCAGTCGCGCGGTGGCGGCCAGGCTGGAGCCGGACGGGAAGAAGACCAATCTGTGGATGATCGATGAGGCAGGCGCCGCCACGCCATTCACCAACACGCCGGCGCATGAGGGGTCACCGGTTTGGTCGGCGGATGGTACACGAGTGGCGTTCTTCGCGGCCAGTTCGCCAGAAGGGAATTTCGATCTGTACACACAGGCGGCGCAGGGTGGCCGGCCGGAATTGCTGTTCCGCAGCGATCTCGCAAAGTATCCCAGTGATTGGTCGCACGACGGACGCTACCTTCTGTTCACGACGATCACGCCGGGCGCGAAATCGGACGTATGGGCATTGGGGCTTGGGGAGCGGCATGCGGGCGAACGACGTGCCGGCCCGATTCTGGACACGATTCACACCGAAGCGTACGCGGTGCTCTCGCCGGACGGGCAGTGGCTGGCGTATCAATCCGACGAGACTGGCCGCAATGAAGTGTACGTGCAGGCCTTCGACGGCATCTCGAACGGCACCAAGCGGCGCTGGACGCTGTCCGATGGTGGAGGCGGATTGCCCCGTTGGCGTGCGGATGGCAAGGAACTCTTTTACGTTACCGAGACCGGGCGCATGATGGCGGTGGCGCTGCATCCCAACGGAAGAGAGTTCGAGTTCGATGCGCCGCACCTGTTGTTTCGCACGCAGCCGATTCCGAGGTATTGGAATCTCTACGATGCGTCGCCAGATGGACAGCGGTTCCTGCTCAATCTGCCGCTCGAGCTGTCCAACAATTCGTCGATCGCGGTGGTGACGAGCTGGACTGAAAAACTGAAGGATTGACCGGCTGTTTCGATGTATAATCGAGCACCTTATGATCAGAGTGAGTGTGATGTATCCGAACGGCGCGAACGCTACGTTTGATGTGGATTACTACTGCCAGCGGCATATGGCGCTCGTGCAGGAGTTGCTGGCCCCGTCGCTGAAAGGGCTGGGCGTGGATTGGGCCGTGGAAAACGCGGAAGCTCCCGCTCCGTACATCGCGGTGGGATATCTGATTTTCGATACGGTGGCCGATTTCCAGGCGGCATTAGCCACACATGGGCCGGAGCTACTGGCGGACATACCGAACTACACCAACACGCGGCCGGTCTTCCAGATCAGCGAAATCAGGATGTAGCTTCAACGCCAAGACCCTGAGATGCTGGAACGGAGGTGAGGCGGTTCCCAACGAGAGTTGGCTGGCTTCCGACGAGAATCCTGCGCAAACTTTCAGTGCTGGAGTCAGCAGAAGCGGGACCACCTGGTGGAAGAACGCGAACGCGCTTGCGACGAAGACGTGCTGCGCCTCGGCAGTGAGACGTTGTGAAAGCTCCGGAATCTCTGGCCGAATCGCCGAACCACGTAGCGATGGGGCGTCGCTTGCTGACGCGCGCGGCTCGCGAGCGTCCCCCCAACCCGCGAAGGGATCGGTAGAAGCCCACAGAAAATTGATCTATCTGGTGTTGCCGGCGCCAGCCGCGAGTGACACGAGTCCTTTTTCGCCTCCTCCCGAGTTAGCTTCATTAACTATGGACAACTTGAATTCGTACTCTTTCGACCAGAGAATCGGGACTGGCGTATTTGGGGATGCGAACACAACTCACCACTCAATCGGGCGAGACCCCGGGGAGAGATGCGACTCCACGGACGTGCGAACTGATGCGCCAGCATCAAAACCTCATCTACACCCAGACTAGCCACCTCTTCGCGATTCTGATGGCTGCACAGTGGGTGGCCGGTATCGTGGCTGCCATCTGGATCTTTCCCCACACCCCGAACGCCGTAGCGGCACAGGCAACTTCGAGAGTCTGGCGTGCCGTTTTTATCGGTGGCGCGTTCACCGCGGTGCCTGTGTTTCTGGCAATCAAGTGGCCCGCCAAGGCCTACACACGCCACGTAGTCGCGATCACTCAGATGTTGATGTCGGCCCTCTTGATCCACCTGACGGGCGGCAGGATCGAAACGCATTTTCATGTGTTCGGGTCAATGGCGTTCCTGGCATATTATCGCGACTGGAAAGTGCTGGCGCCAGCCACCGTGGTTGTCGCGGCCGACCATGCACTTCGCGGACTTCTGTTCTCGCAGACTGTCTTTGGCGTCCATGGACACCAGCCCTGGAGTTGGATGGAGTACACAGGCTGGGTCCTCTTCGAGAACATTATCCTGGTGAAGTGTTGCCGGCGTGGCGTCCACGAAATGTGGGACACGGCACGGCGTCGCGCCTGCACCGAGGCAATCTCCGAGGAACTCCGTGACGCCAAGGAGGACGCGGAAAGGGCCAACCGCGCCAAGAGCATCTTTCTCGCTAACATGTCGCACGAGATTCGCACGCCTCTGAACGCAATTCTGGGCTATTCCCAGCTTCTGATGCGCGACCGTGGTTTGGGGCCGCAGGCAAAACGGAATCTCGAGATCATCAATGGCAGCGGGAATCACCTTCTGACCCTGATCAACGAGATTCTCGATATGACCAAGATCGAAGCTGGCCAGGCCATGTTTCAGCGCGCGACGTTCGATCTGTTCGCTCTCATCAAAGGTGTCGAGGACATGTTCCGCCAGCGCGCGGAGGCCAAGGGACTTTGTTTCACCGTAACGGTCGAGAGAGGTTGTCCACGATATCTCGAGTCGGATGAAGGCAAGATTTGCCAGGTCCTGATCAATCTGATCGGGAATGCTGTGAAGTTCACGGAGACGGGATTCGTGACGCTGCGGGTTTCAGTGGAACGCGCCGACGACGGGCAATGCTGGCTGGTTGCCGCGGTGGAAGACTCCGGTATCGGCATCACAGCCGAGGAGCAGACTCTCCTCTTCCGTCCCTTCGCGCAGAGCGTGAACGAGCGCAATAAGCACGGCGGAACGGGTCTTGGTTTGGCCATCAGCCAGGAGTTTGCGCGGCTCATGGGAGGCATCATCGCGATCACCAGCGAGCCTGGGCGTGGATCTACTTTCCGCCTCGCTGTTCCCGCCCAGTTGCGCGACGCGGCAGGCGTCCAATCCACGCCCAACGACCGGCGCGTCGACGGTCTTGCCAAATGCACCCATGCCCCCCGGATTCTGATCGCGGACGACGATCGGAACAATCGCGAATGGCTGCGCGATCTGCTGGTGCAGATGGGCTTCAGCGTGCGGGAGGCGGAGAACGGCAGCGACGCGGTAACGGCGTGGCAGCAGTGGCGTCCGCATGCCATCCTGATGGATCTGCGCATGTCCGTGATGGACGGATTCGAGGCTACGCGCCGCATCCGCCTGCATTCGGGCGGAGGCGATACCTCCATCATCGCCGTGACCGCCAGCGCCATGGAAATGGACCGTCACAAGGCCCTGGAGAGCGGCGTCAGTGGATTTCTCTCGAAGCCCGTTCACGAGAACGAGTTGCTCGCTCTGTTGAAGAAACATCTGGGGCTGGAGTATTCCTATTTGGAAGAGGAGCAAACTGGTGAAGGAGTAACGGGGCGGGAACGCGCTTCGGCGACAGGGGCACTCGAAGAAGTGGACTCCGCTCTGCTGGCGGCGTTGCGGCAGGCCGTGCAGAACGGCGAAAAGGACAACCTGGACGAGCTGATCCGCCGCGTAGAAGAACAACACGGGCGATGCGCCCAGGTACTGCGTGGCCTTGCGGACAATTACGAATACGATGCCCTGACTCATCTCCTGGAGGAGGCTTTGGCATGACGCCGAAACTGGCCGCCGCTCCACAACCGATTCCCGATACCCCTCCCGAAGACGCGAATCGCCGTCGTGAGGGAATAGCGTGCCCGCAAACCGCCCCGGCTTGCATCATGGTGGTAGACGACCAGCCGGCAAACCTAAAGCTCATGGAGGACATCCTGCGCGAACAGGGATACCGGGTGCGATCGTTTCCGCGCGGCCGGCTGGCGCTAACATTCGCGCGGCAGGAACCGCCCGATCTGATCCTTCTGGATGTCACCATGCCGGAGATGAGTGGGTTTGAGGTGTGCCGCCACTTGAAGTCTGACCCCGCACTGGCAGGCCTTCCTGTGATCTTTCTCAGTGCGCTGAGTGAGCCCCAGGACAAACTGATGGGATTCCGGTGCGGCGGCGTGGACTACATCACCAAGCCGTTTCAGGTGGAAGAGATCCAGGCAAGGGTCAAGACTCACCTCGAATTGCACCACGCCCAGCAGCAGTTGCAGCGTCATACCGATCATCTGGAAGAACTGGTACAGGCCCGCACCCGCGATCTGATGGAGGCGCAGGCCCGATTGCACTTCCTTGACAAGGCCAAGAGCGACTTTCTGAGGCTGATCTCGCATGAGCTGCGCACGCCCTTGAACGGGGTGCTGGGAGTCAGCCAGTTGCTGTTGGAAGGACTTCCGGCGAATTCAGAGGCAACCGAACTGCGGGACCTTTTCGAGCAGTCCCGGGAGAGAATTCTGTCGATTACAGAGAACGCACTGCTGCTGGCGCAGATTCAAGTGGAAGCCGAGCGCTTTCCTTCGCAGCCTGTGCCGCTCGACACCATCCTGCGAACTGCGGCGGCCCAGTCGACAATGTTCGCCGCTTCGCGGCGAGTCGCAATCGATCCGTTGCCGGGCTGCGAGGCGATCGTCACAGGCGAGGAAAGTTTGTTGGTCAAAGCTCTTCAGGCGCTGGTCGAGACCGCGGTGAAATTTTCGAAGCCCGGCGAAACCGTGGAGATAGCCAGTACCTCGACGCCCCGCGGAGCCGTGGTGCGCATCCAGAGTGCGTCGGGCAGGATTCCGGCCAGCACCCTCGCGAGATTCTTCGATATCTTCTCCTTGGGAGAAGGCGCACCCGGCAGCGAGATAGGGTTAGAGCCCGCGGTCGCGCACCGTATTTTCACCCTGTACGGAGGATCGGTGACAGCGGAGAATCGCGAGCCAGTGGGAATTCGCCTTACTGCGACATTTGTGCAGGGATAGTCGCCGCAACTATGCGCGAGTGCGCTTCATCTTCCGTCCTAGCAGCCAGCCTGCCAGCCCACCAACAATCAGGCAGGCGCTTCCCGCGATCCACACGGCGCGAGTCAGTTCCGAGATCAGAGTATTGGTAAACACGTTGGACGAAAGATGCAAGCTGACGATCTTCCACTGGCCGCCTGACTTGGCGGCCGTCGCGCTCCAACGCGAACTGAGCTTAAACGGCCCGCGTACGATCGGAAAAAACTCGTCTTCCATGCTTCCATCGGCAAGTGCGACATCGCCTCCGCCGCCTATGAAGCGCGCATGCGCTCCGAGCTTCGCCTGCGTGGTGTACTTAGTGATGTAGCGGCCTGGATCTTTTACCATCTTCCGGTAATAAGCGCGAATCTCGTCGTGACCGCGAGAGATCTCGGCGTTCCACCAGATCACCGTACAGTCAGGCCGCATCTGCGCGACGATGCCTTCGATGTCCTGGGCGTTAATCGCCGCTTCCACATCGTGCAGGATCCGGAGCAGCGCTTCGCGGTCCTCCTGGTGCAAATCGTCTTGAGGTGTCATAGGCAAGGGCTGGAGTAAGGCGGCCAGGGCGACGGCACACCACACTCCCGCTCGGGTCCGCATAGGCCTTCAATTCTAGCAGGCGGCGAAACGAGTAAGATCGCTTGCCCGATCAGGTCTGCATCTGCGGAATGCGCCGCATGGTATCTAGCTAGTGAACAGGCGAAAAGTCTCGATAGTGTTTCGAGACGGCAAACAGGAGTGGGTGTCTACGACACATCACTCCGGGAAATAACCTTCCCGTGCCCGGACCTTGCGATTCTTCGGCCCGGCGACTCGCACATCAATGGGGTGCCAGGTGTGCCCTTCCGCCGATGGCGGCTGAAACGTGATCAGGTAGCCATGCAGAAGATCCTGCGAGACCGCTTCAAATACCGAGCGGATTTCGGAGGGCTCGCGAATGACAAACGACACCCCGCCGGTAGTCTTGGAGACCGTCGAAAGCTGCTTAAGCAATTCGGGATGGGACAGCGCACTGCCTTGTGCGATGGTGTAGATTGGTATCCCGGCACTCTTGGCACGCAGGATTGCGGCGTCGGTAGTCAGCACGCTGCAGTTGTCCGATCCATCGGTGAACACGACGATCACCTTTTTGCCGCTACGCCCGGTCAGGCCGAGATTCACCCGCACTAATGCGTCGTAGAGCGCGGTGGATCCGCCCGCGTGGGTGCGCATCACCGCGCGCTTGAGCGCACTCTTATCGGTAGTGAAGGGCTGGAATTCGGTCACCGAATCGTTGAACGTATAGATTGCGACGGAATCGATGGGGCGCAACTCGCCGATCAGCTTGAGCGCAGCGTTGCGCAGCGCCGGAAGTGCGGCCTGCATGCTTCCGGTGGTGTCGAAGAGGAGGGCGACCGACACCGGTGCGACGCGTGTCTCGAAGGCGACAGTTTCCAAAGCATTACCCTCTTCGGAGATGGTAAATTCACTGGCCGGAAGGTCGTCTACGTATCGGTTGTGCTCGTCCTTGACGGTGGCGTAGACCTCCACCAATCTGCCGGTCGCGCGGAAGACGGTTTCGGACGGCGCCTCGGCGGGAGCCGATCCGGAAGAATCGGTCGGGGCTGGGCCCGCGGCTGTGACGTCGTTCACCGCCGTGGAAAAGGCCGCATGTGGACCCGCGCTTTGCGCACCCTTCGCCAGGCGCTTCACCACATCGTCGAAGCCTGCGAATCCGCCGTGCAGAGCCGACCCGGGCTGCTCACTGGAAGTGACCAGCGCAGGAGCCGCAAACAGGCGGCGCGAATCATCCGGAAGGAAAACATGCTTGCGCAGAAGATTCGGATCTTCGGCAACCAGCAAGTGCCGAGGATCGAGCTCGGCGGCGTAAACCAGACCGGTCAGGGCCGCCGCCGTCCGGCCGGAATTTGGCGATGCTGTCAATGAGTCAAGACGAGGCACCTGTTGCAGCGCTTTCACGCGGTCAAAGGCCTCTCGCCGCGCCCCGTTCAGGCGCAGCAGGCTGCTTGGAACCGCTTCATCGAGATCGAGCTGGGATGGGGTCGAGCCCGCGTCCCCCTTGGACGCGGCCAGCACCACGGTGTCGAGCAGAAGGCCCAGTGCCTTGGCCGAGTGATCGTCTCCCGCCAGACCTTCGGAGACGTGCCGGAACGCGGCAGCGGATTGTGCCGCATCGAGCGTGCCCGACTTGGTCCCCAAAACGATCAGGTCCACGAGAGAATGCCATTCCGCCATCAGAGTATTGCGTGCCGCCGTCTTCGAACGTGCTACCGTTTCCGAAAAAGCCGCCAGCGCCTGAAACTCCTCGCGGCCCAGACCCGGCAGGCTCTCGAAATAGGGGAACAGGCTCTGCCACTCGCCGTAGTGCGAAGCGAGCAACGCGGCGGATGGCCGATCGAGGGGCGCTTTGCGTTTCTCTTCCAGTTGTGCGATCGCCAGGAGCGCCTGGATCGCGTCCAGCCCCAGCACGGAACCGTCCTCGCCGTCCGTAGCGCCAGCCCAGGCATGCACACCTCCCGGATAGCGAACATTGCCTTCCGCATCCAGCGGCAGCTCGCAGAACAGAGATACACGCCAACTCCCCATTATCCGGTCCATTGCCATGCTTAAATCTGAGCTCCTGCGGTACCAGGTGTAGAAACGTTCGGCACGCTCACCGGTCTTGGTGAAGAAGCGCTGGTGAGCGGCATCGCCGCGTGAAACCGCATAGTAGAAAGCCGCGAGTGAACCATGATCTTTTTCGATCAATCCGCGGAAAAAGGCGGGCGGGTCGTACGGGCTGGCGCCTGCCAGCCTCTGCCAGGCTGCGTGAGCGTTGGGCCCGCCAGGCAACACCGCAGTTCCCTTGGCAACCGCGAACGCCTGCGAATAGAGCCACAAGGTCGAAGAATCCTGGGTGACCAGCTGTTTCAGTCCGATGCTCTTCAATACAGCTTCCGAAGCGCCGTTTTCCATCGACCCCAGCGACGCATACGCCCGGGCCGTCCGTGCATCCCTGGCCAACAACTCCGCGATACCTCCCGGCATCGGCGGAGCGCTCTTCAAATACTCACTCCACGCGCCGGCATTATCGAGATGCGCGGACCCGGACTGAATCTCAAACGAGAAGATACGTTTGGTTTCGAGCGTCTCCTGCATGGTGATTTCGTCGATTCCGAGCGCCGCCGGAATCGGCTGGTGCAGGACGTCAGTGGGGTGGTCGCCAGGCTCGATTGTGAGAGAGCCGCCTTGCTCCACCGCTTTCCATCCGAGTATCGCCAGGATCCTATCGGCATTTTTACGCTGGAGATCGGTGGTGAATGCGATCGTCACTACGGTGGAATCGCCCTTCTGTTCTCCAAGACGCGCCAACTCGGAAACGGCCGAGATATAGGTCTTGATGGTGGCTGCGTAGTCGGGAATCGGGTCGGGATTGGCGGGCGCGGATTCACGAGTCACCGCGCGCGCGTATTCGAGAAAGAAGTTCGCGTGGGACAGCGTTTTGTCGATATGCGCAATCGCGGCGAACGCCTGCAACCCGCCGGGCACCCATGCCTCCTCACCCACGGGAGGATTGTTGGGAACAGCGTCCAGTTCCGCCGTCACTGGGCTACTTTCCGGCTTGCCCAGATTCTGCAGGCGCGTGAGCACTGCGGCCTGGTCCGGCGCTTTGGGATCGAGTTCCAGGTAGCGATGCATGTGTTCGCCGGCCGAAGCGAAGTCCTTCCTGGCTTCGAGGATCATTCCCAAAACATACTCGGCGCGCGGAAACCGGCGGCCTTTGTCGAGGCGAATCGCCGCCTTCACCGACTCCTCGGCGCGATCGAGGTCATTCAAGTGAAAACGGATGATCGCATTGTCTACCAGCACGTTAAGGTAACGATGGCGGGTATCCACACGCATCAGGTCGTCGGCTGCTTTGGCAGCCGATTGCCAGTCTTTATCGTCCATATACAACCGGGTGAGGCGGAAGTATGGCAACGGATCCTTGGGATCGAGCGCGATGGCCTTCTCAAAAGCCTGTCGGGCCTCCGCGGATTTCTGTTCTCCCGCGAACGCGATGGCGAGCGCGCTCCAGGCCGGGGCAAATTTCGGGGCGGCCTCCACGGCCGCGCTGAGCTGCCGCTCGGCCTCGTAAAGCTGATTCTGCTGGAGAGCCTTGAGTCCCGCGTCCCAGGCCTGCTGGGCGCGGTGCGGCACTGACTCGACGGGGACTGCTAAAGTGGGGTCGGAGCCAATCGGGGCAATGACGATCGTCGGCAACTGCGGATTGCTGGAGAGCCGCGGATCGGTCAGATCGATGGTAGTGGACGAGTAGCCCTTCACCATCGCGACCAGCACGCACTTCCCCATCGTAATCGGCGAGTACGGCGCCGTTTCGACATGCCAGATGTATTGGCCGTTCTTGTCGGATACTACTTCCAGCCGGTTCTCCATCGCATAACAACTGCGTTCGATGGCGACTTTGAAACCGGGGGGAGATCCGTCTTCCCGCACCACCTTTCCGTGGAAAAGAAACATGTCCGCCTGTCCCTGCTGCATGGCAAGGCAAAGGCAACCCGCCAGGGTGAGCTTTCCGAGAAGGCTTCGTTTCGTCAATTTCTCAGAGTATAGCGTGACCGGAGGACTGCTAAGATGGTCGGCGATGCGGCTCCTGTTACCGCTAGTTATGGTCTCCGCCCTATCTGCGCAGCAGTACGACCTGGTACTCACCAACGGACATGTGATGGACCCGGCGTCCGGAATCGATGGCATCCGAAATGTCGCCATCCGCGCGGGTAAGATCGCGGCAGTCTCCACGGGTTCGCTTCGCGGCACTAAAGTCCTCGATGTGAAAGGCCTGGTGGTGTCGCCAGGCTTTATCGACCTCCATTCTCATGGGCAGACACCCGAGAACTACCGCTTTAAGGCGCGCGACGGTGTGACAACGGCGCTTGAACTGGAAGTCGGAGTCTCGCCTGTTAGCCCCTGGTATGCTGAGCGCGAGGGACGCGCCGCCATTAATTTCGGCGCCACCGTGGGCCACATTCCGGCGCGTATGGCGGTGCTGCACGATAGCGGCACCTTCCTGCCGCGCGACAAGGGCACTGGGCCGACGAATGCGGATCAGCGCGCGGAGGTGCTGGCGCTCTTACGCCGGGGCTTGGAAGAAGGCGCACTCGGCATCGGAATGGGGATCGCGTATGTCACTGACGCCAGCCGCGCCGAAATCTATGACGTCTTCCGATTCGCCAACGAGCACAAGGCGGTCCTCTATGTGCACATGCGCAACAGCGGACCGGCCGAACCGGGTGCGATCGATTCCTTGCAGGAGGTGCTGGCGGACACCGCAGGCAGCGGAGCGTCGCTGCACATTGTGCACATTACCAGCACCGCATTGCGCGAGACAGACCTATCCCTGGAGATGATCGCCGGGGCGCGGCGTCGCGGACTCGATGTCACCACCGAGGCTTATCCGTACACGGCAGGAATGACCGACCTCTCATCCGCGATCTTTGCCGAAGGCTGGCAGGCGCGGATGGGCGGTGTCACTTACGGCGACCTGCAATGGGCGCTGACGGGCGAGCGTCTGACCGCCGAGACTTTCGCGCTCTATCGCAAACAGGGCGGCATGGTGGCGATCCACAGCATCCCCGAAGAGGTTGTTCGCACCGCGATGAGCAATCCCATGGTGATGATCGCGAGCGATGGCATTCTGCAGGAAGGCAAGGGGCATCCCCGCGCCGCGGGAACGTACGCCCGCGTGCTGGGGCGCTACGTCCGCGAACAGCACACCATGAGCTTGATGGATGCGCTGCGCAAGATGACAGTGATGCCTGCCGACCGGTTGGGGTTAAAGTCCAAGGGGCGGCTCGCCGTAGGTGCGGATGCCGACATCACGGTTTTCGACCCGGCGAAAGTGATCGACCGAGCGACCTTCGACCGGCCCGCGCAGTACTCCGAAGGCATTCCGTACGTCTTGGTGAACGGAACTCTCGTGGTAAACAACGGCGAGATCGTAGAGACGGCCTTGCCCGGCAGAGGCGTGCGGCGGTAAAGCAGCCCCGTTGTTTACAATTCGGGTTACAATTCGGGCTACATGTTCCGTAAGGTTCTGATTGCGAATCGCGGAGAGATTGCTGTCCGCGTGATCCGCACGCTGCGCGAGATGGGGATCGGCAGCGTGGCCGTCTATTCGGATGCCGATCGCACGTCGCTGCACGTCCGTATGGCGGACGAGGCTGAGCACGTAGGTCCGTCGCCTTCGAGCGAGAGTTATCTCCGCACCGATCGCATTCTGGATGCTGCCCGCAAGCACCATGCCGAGGCCATCCATCCCGGCTATGGCTTCTTAAGCGAGAATGCGGAATTCGCCGAGTCCTGCGAAGCGGCGGGCTTGGTCTTCATCGGACCCTCGCCGGCTTCCATCCGCATGCTCGGCTCCAAGACGGCGGCGCGCCAGACCGCCATCGCCGGGGGTACCCCTGTGGTCCCCGGACTCGATCATGTAGCGACGCTTGAGGAAGTGCGTGAGTTCGCGTCCACGCATGGCTTCCCCGTTTTGTTGAAGGCGGTGGCCGGAGGCGGCGGTAAGGGCATGCGCCGGGTGGACCATGCGTCCGAACTCGACTCTGCGTTTCGCAATGCCTCGAGCGAGGCCGAGCGTTCGTTTCGCAATCCCGATCTATACGTGGAGAAGCTGATCGACCGCCCCCGGCACATCGAGATTCAGGTTTTCGGAGACCGTCACGGCAACATGGTTCATCTGGGTGAGCGCGAGTGCTCGATCCAGCGACGTCATCAGAAGGTTATGGAAGAGTGCCCATCGCCGCTGGTCGCGCTCCATCCGGAGATGCGCGACGAAATGGGAGTTGCGGCGATCCGTGCGGCTCGGGCAGCAGGATATTTCAATGCGGGCACGGTGGAGTTTCTGGTGGACCAGAACCGCCGCTTTTATTTCCTGGAGATGAACACGCGTCTCCAGGTGGAACATCCGGTGACCGAACTCGTGACGGGCCTAGACCTGGTGCGGCTCCAACTGGAGGTGGCTGCCGGCGGCCGCCTGCCGTTCGGCCAGGACGAAGTTACGTGGCGCGGATCTGCGATCGAGTGCCGCATCTACGCCGAGGACCCCTACAACGACTTCCTTCCCTACCCAGGCAAACTGACGCGCTTGACGCGGCCTATGGGGCCTGGCATTCGTCTGGACGGCTGCGTGTACGATGGCTGGACGGTTCCCATGGAGTACGATCCGCTGCTCGCGAAGCTAGCGGTGTGGGCGCCGACCCGCGACGAGGCGACCGAGCGCATGATCCGTGCCTTACGCGAATACGATGTGGGAGGGATTCACACCAATATCGGATTCTTCCGCCAGATTCTGGAGGATCGGGAATTCCGCAAAGCCAACCTGCATACCGGATTCATAGAGGAGTTCTTCCAGCGCAACTCGGCTCCGCGCCCACCGAATGATTTGACGGCTGTCGCGGAACTCGCAGCTGCACTGCACGCGATTTCGCGGACTCAAAACGGATCGGCGCCTCCAGCGATGCCCGCTTCTCGAGCTTGGCTGCAGGCAGGACGGAGTGACCTTCTGCGATGAAGCTCGGCTTAGTGATCAATGGGAATGAGGACTCGATCGAGATCCTCAGCCACGCGCCGGAATGCCGCTTTCGGACAAACAGCGAAGCAGAACGCGCGGCCCATGTGGAGATTCCCGAGCCCGGCGTCTACTCGGTGCTGCTCGACGGCCGCAGTTACGAAGCCCGGGTGGAAGACCGTCCGGACGGCGGCGTGGTGGTGGTCATCGATGGCTTCCGCTTCGAAATCGATGTGCGCGATCCGCGGCGCTGGAGCCGAAACTCCAGCGGACGCGGAGGCGCGGGGATCCAACAGATCACCGCCCCGATGCCGGGCAAAGTCGTGCGCGTGCTGATCTCTGCGGGTGATCCGGTAGAGCCGGGTCAAGGTCTGATTGTGGTGGAAGCAATGAAGATGCAGAACGAGCTTAAGGCCACGCGCGCCGGCAGGGCGGTGAGCGTGCCCGCCCGGGAAGGAGCGACAGTGGTGGCGGGCGAGGTGCTGGCTACGATCGAGTGACGCCTGGGTGTGTGCGGCTCCACTCGCGAATCGATTTCACTTCTTCGGCCGGTATGTGGAGGAACTCCAGAAATTCCTGGTGTTCCTGGGGGGCTGATTTTTCGAATTCGGCATGCCAGCGCTGCATATCTTCGTTGGTAAAGCCGGCGCCGCGCATGATCTCGGTCCATTTTTCTTTGGTTACCATCGGTAATCTCCTCAGTTGATTAGTGTCTTTCAGCAAACGTGCGATCGCCCTCTGGTGATCGCGCAACCTCTCGATTTCCACGCTCAGCTCTCCGAGCCGGCGCTGGAGAACGCCAGCCGCATCGCCTCGCGAAGAATCGAGAATCGAGCGAATGTCGCCAAGACTGACTCCCGCGCCACGATAGATCGAGACCAGTCGCAAACGCTCCAGTTCGCGATCCCCGTACATACGATAATTCGCCGCGCTGCGGCGGGCGGGCTTCACGAGTCCCAGCGACTCGTAGTACAGCACCGTGCTACGGCTCAGACCGCAAGCCCTAGCCAATTGAGTAACAGTCAGCGGCATCGCTCTGTATTTAGTCTCAACCCTATAGTTGTAGACGGGTCAAGCACTAATTTTTGCGAAAGATCAGAATGTGCTGACGGGGTAGAGTTTCCAGCACGCGGTCGAGGCGGAATCCTTCCGGTTCCACCTCGGACTTGGCCTGTTCCACGGTCATCTTGTGTTCCGGGCGGATCGGAACAGCCGGATCCTCGGCACGATACTCGAGCAGCACCATACGACCGTCCGGCTTCATCGAATCGCGAATGTGGCGAAGCATCTTTTGCGGCTCGGAAAACTCATGATAGACGTCCACAAGGAGCACCAGGTCCATCGTGTTCGCAGGGAGCTTCGGATCGTCGTACGTTCCGAGCACCGTCTCCACGTTGGTGAGCTTGCGTTGCTGCATGTTCTTCTGCAGAAGATCGAGCATCTTCTGTTGGATGTCGTTGGCGTACACCTTGCCGGTGGGTCCGACGCGCTCCGCCATCCTCCACGTCATGTACCCGACACCGGCGCCGATGTCGGCTGCCGTGGAGCCCTTCGCGATGCCGATCGCATCCAGTGCCGCATCGGGGTGTTCTTCCGCCTCCCTTTCGGGACGCACCAGCCAGTCGGCGCCCGCGGCCCCCATCACGCCGGCATAGTGCCGCCCCGTAATTGGATGGACACCCTGCCCCCAGGCCGGCGCGCTCAGTGCAATCAGCAGAACACAGACAGCTCTTCGCATAGATTACCGTTCGTTGACTGGGTCGATATCGGTCGGGATGCTCTTCAGTCCATCGAGCGCCCGCTGCATGCCGGGACGGACGACACCAAGCGTGTCGAGCATCCTCTTGGCGCCGGCGTAGTCGCCCTGCGCCTCCAGGGTCAGGAGATCGTGGGTCAGGTCGCGGACGCCCGCTTTGATCTTGGTGAAATCCACCGCGAAGGTGCCGTCGGGATTTGCAACGAAGGCGCCTTTATCGCTGAGATAATTGAACTGCAGTGCCATGCCCTTGCCGTGAGCTTCCGTCAGCCCAAATCGCAGCGACCGGAACGCCGAGGCGAGAAAAGTGGTGTAAAGCTGGTGTTCCGCGGCCGGCGGGTGCTGTAAACCGTGATCGAAGAGGTGTTGCAGCATGAACAGGCCGGTGATGTCAGCCTTGGCCTCTTCAATCGCGCTGTAGAGTTCCTTCATCTCCTGGCGCGGCGTAGTGGCGCGTCCCGCCACCTCGATCTGGTGCGGCCCAATGCCGTGGCTCAGTTCGTGCGCCAGAATGTGCATGAAGAAGTAATCGAAGCTCAAGTCGCCCTGGGCAGCCTTGGGCAGCACCTGCGCGGCGATCGGCGTGAGATTGCTCTGGAATTTGGCCTGTTGAATATTTTTGAGCATCACGCGCTTGGAGCCTTTCTCATGCACCACACGCTCGTCGTTGGGCAGATTGAAGGCCGCAGTGCGAACGCCGTGAGCGCCATCGCCCGCGGCGTAGACCTCATTGACCACGCGGATGGGCGCGGCCGCCCCAAGTTTCGGATTGCGATAGCGTGGGTCGATGGGGAGATTGTTCTCCACCTCCTGCAAATGGGCGGAGAAGTTTTTGAGCTGATCGGTCTCGTGGTCGTCGCGGATGGTGATGTAGGCTTCGAAGCCCGCCTTGTAGCCGAACAGTTCGTCGTTGTAGGTCTCGTACGGACCGATGGTGATGTCGAGCGGCGCGTCCAGATCCATCCACGCGACGTCGCTCGCGTAGTAGTCGTTGGAGAGGAAGGCTGCGGCGCGCAGTTTCAGGTACTTCTGCAGCGATGCGTTGTCGGTGAGGGCGGCGGCTTCGTTCAGCAGATGCGCGGCGCGTTCCAGATCGGCGGCGTACACCTTGCTGTACGGAATGGCCGTGAGTTTACCGCCGCTACGGCGGATCACGGTGAAGAATCCTTCGGCGTGCTCGCGCTCAGCAGTAGGGAGCGACTTTGCCCAGGTCTCAAATTCTTCGCGCTTCATGTCCTCGGGATAGAAGTTGGCTCCGAGCGGCTTTCGCTCCGGCACTCCGGGAATGAAGGCGGTATGCCCGTCGAGATCGGACCACGGTCCTTTGTTCAACCAGAAGTAATGCAGGCGCTCCTTACCGATAAGCGTGTCGTCCTTCTGGAGCTTTTCGTAGAGGGCGCGATCGCCGCTCCACAATTGGTCCATGAAGAGCAGGTTCAGGACCTTGGCAGCTTCCACCAGCTTGGGAAGGGCCTTGCGGTCGCCGGCGGACAGGCCGGACTCGTCGTACTTCAATTGCACAGGCGCGAATCGCGCGCTCATTTGTTTGAGTTGAGCTAAATCGGGCATAACGGCAGCGACGGCCAGCAGCACCACTATTGGCTTCATCAGCTTCTATTCTAGCGACTGGTTCGACGGCGCTTATACCCACCTGGCGCTGAGTTCATGGTTGGCTTGGAAACATATTAAGATACCGCGCTGCCCGCGGTGGGGCGCTGTGTATCGCCAGATCGCTTGCTAATGCGCGCGGCTCGCAAGCGTACGTATCCCGCGAACGTATTGGGCAGGTTACGAGCCTCAACCGTGAGGGAGTGTTCTTGCCAAGATACGAGACCGTATCTCTGTGTCGCCTGCGATTAGACCCGCTCCCCTGGAAGGAGTTTCCCGGGCGCACCAGCCGCTTCACTCCGCACACATCGAGGTGGGTCCGGAGATCGGGAACCGCCATTTTGGGAGCAAGCGTTACGGATGCGATGCCAATCGCGTCTCTCGCACAGCCTGAAGTCGCGCCCCATCGGGATTATGCCTCATACTGCACCTCCTCACCGTTTCATGGCACGTCAAGCCTAAAATCCGTGGCGAATCCGATCGATTCCGATCCGGGATTCCGCTGTGATCGCCGATGGGAAGCTGATCAACTTTCGGTCGGGCGGCCTGAACGCCTTGACATTCTACATATCGAGGGGTATATGTAGATTGTCATGGCATCCGACAAGTCCGACCTGCTGCAGGGCACGCTCGACATGCTGGTGCTCAAAATCATCGCGCTGGAGCCGGCCCACGGGTACGGGATTGCGCAGCGTATTCAGCAGATCTCACGGGAAGTGTTGCAGGTGCAGCAGGGGTCGCTCTACCCCGCGCTGCATCGACTGGAGAAACGCGGCTGGTTGAAAGCCGAGTGGCGCGCTTCGGAAACCGGCCGCGATGCCAAGTTCTACACGCTGACGCGGACCGGCCGGAAGCAACTGGGCGAGGAAGCCGCCAATTGGGACCGCCTGGCCGGTGCCGTCGAGCTGATCATGCGGACCTCGGAGTAAGAATGGACCCGGAAATCG
Organism: Bryobacteraceae bacterium; assembly: GCA_035295745.1. GTDB lineage: Bacteria > Acidobacteriota > Terriglobia > Bryobacterales > Bryobacteraceae > JAIQFL01. Next base: position 86,617 of record DATGIL010000095.1, read on the forward strand.
CCTATCACGTCGACCGTCTGACGCAGGACTATGTCGCCCAGGGGCTCGATCCGCGCGAGGCTCGGCGGCGCGCACTCCTCGAATTCGGCGGCCCGGCGCAAATCGAAGAAGACCTGCGCGATATCCGCCGCCCGCGCTGGCTCGCCGACCTGCGCCAGGATCTCGTCTACGCCGCGCGCACACTGCGCCGCAGCCGGGGCTTCCTGGCTAGCGCGGTGCTGACGCTCGCGCTCGGAACCGGGGCCAACACGGCGATTTTCAGTCTGATCGATGCCGTGATGCTGCGGCCGATGCCGGCGGTGCGCGCCCCCGCCGAGGTGGTGCAGATTGCGCGCGTAATGGAAGAGTGCGGCAGTTGCGCGGTCTCCTACCCGCTCTTCGAGTATTTTCACGACCGGCTATCGTCGATTTCCGGGTCGTTCGTCGAAATGGCGATCCGCCACGAGATCACCATCGACGGCGTCGACGAAGACGCCACCGGAAGCGCGGTCTCCGGCGAATATTATCAAGTGCTGGGGCTCGCGCCCGCGGCCGGCCGTCTCCTGACGCCGCTGGACGACGCCGTTCCAACGCCCGTAGCAGTCATCTCCTACGACTACTGGCGCCGGCGCTTCGGACTCGACCCGGCGGCGATTGGCGCCCGCCTCACTTATGCAACCACAACCTTGACGATCGTGGGAGTGGAGCCCAAAGAGTTCGAGGGGACCTCACGCTGGCGCGAGCACTCCTTTGCCGCACCGCTCTCGATGGTGGACGCATTGAATGGCGGGAACGGCAAATGGCGCAGCGAGTGGAGCCTCAACTCTCTCGCGATGATGGCGAGGCTGAAGTCCGGCGTCACCCTGGAGCGGGCCAATGCCGAGGTAACCGCCCTTTTCGAGCCTTGGATTCACGACCGCGCGGCCACGATTCCAGTGGGGTTTCAGCGGCAGCAGATACTCAATCAGCACGCCGTGGCGCTCTCCGGTGCGGCCGGCATGAACGGCCTGCGGCTGCAATTTATCAAGCCGCTCGCCATCCTGATGGGCATTGTGGCGCTGGTGCTCCTGCTGGCGTGCGCCAATATCTCGGGCCTGCTGCTGGCGCGCGCCGCCGCCCGGCAGCGCGAAATCTCGGTACGGCGGGCTCTGGGCGCGAGCAATGGACGGCTGGTTCGGCAATTCCTGGCGGAAAGCCTGCTTCTCGCGCTATGCGGAGCGGCGGTCGGATTCGGCGCCGCCCAGTGGTTCAGCCGCATGCTCATCAACATGATGGCGAATGGCGATTCGCTCTCCCTCAAGGCCACGGCGGACTGGCGCGTCTTCGCCTTCACCGGCGCCGTGTCGCTCGTGGTCTGTGTGCTCGGTGGTCTCGCCCCGGGGCTCGGTGCAGCAAGGGCGAGGATCAATCCCGCACTCAAAGAAGTGCGCGCCGGCGGATATCGACATCTCGGGCGGCTCCTGGTGGTGGCGCAACTGGCGATCTCGATGACGCTACTGGTGGGCGCCAGCCTTTTCATCCGGTCGCTGGTGAAACTCTACAGCGTCGATACCGGCATGCGCACCGGCGGCGTTTTCCTGGCGAATGTGACGTCGAAGCACCATTTCCCACCCGCCCGCAGCCGCGAGATTGAGAGCGCCATCATCGATGACTTGCGCCGCATGCCGGGAGTGATGGCCTCGAGTGCCGCCAACATGGTCCCGCTGGGCGGTGGAGAGTGGAACCGCGAGGTTCAGGTGGAGGACCGCGCCTTTCGTCCAGGTGAGGACAACACAACCTTGCTGAATGCCGTATCTCCCGGTTATTTCCGCGTGACCGGCACGCCGATTCTGCTGGGCCGCGACTTCGACGCGCGTGACGAAAGCAGTCAGAACCATGTCGTCATCGTCAACGAGAGCTTTGTGCACCAGCTCCTCGCCGGCCAACAGCCACTCGGCAAACACGTCACCTCTAACAACGTGAGATACGAAATTATCGGAGTCGCCGCGGACACAAAATACCAGAACCTGCGGAAGGGCGTCTCACGCGAGATGTACCTCGAATGGGTGCAGCAGCAGAGTGCCGAGCCGGGGAGATGGCAGCCCATGGGATACACATATATGGCTCGGGTTTCAGCCGGGGACCCCATGCGCCTTGCACCGCTGATGGAGCGCGCGATGCCGGAGATCGATCCGGCCATGCGTATTTTTCGCCCCCAGACATTCGAAGATCAGGTGAACGAGTCTACCCTCAATGAGCGCATAATGGCCACGCTCGGCGGATTCTTCGGAGTGCTGGCCCTGATCGTCGCGTGCCTCGGAATTTTCGGCATTCTGGCGTTCCAGGTGTCGCGACGCATTAACGAAATCGGCATTCGGATGGCGCTGGGCGCCGCCCGCCGCGACATCGTCGCGCTTGTGCTTCGTGAGGCTGCGCTGATTCTCGTACCTGGCTGTCTGGCGGGTTCGCTGGCTGCCGTGGTGCTGTCGCGCTTCGCGACCAGCTTCTTATTCGGGGTCACCCCCACCGACCCGGCGGCTTTCGGCATCGCCGCCCTCGCGCTGGCGTTATCTACTCTTGCGGCGGGATACCTGCCCGCGCGCCGCGCCGCCCGCGTCGACCCCATGGCCGCGCTGCGATGCGATTGACGCCAGTCGCAACACTTCGTCTCCGTTGAGCCCTGACCGTTTCCCCTTCTGAGGTGGATTCGCCCTGGATTATCGAACAGAAACTGTGTCCCGCCGGTAACCGCCCCGATTCCGGCGCAATTTGGTGCGCTCGGGTTGAAGGGCTTCTGGACCTCTCGTTTTAGGGTGAACACAGTGTGTCGTGGTCAAGCGTGCGGTAAGCGATGCGTTATGGCGGGCCGTTGATGCGATCTTCCCAAAAAGGGGTGGAACCCGCTGACTCTGGCGCGCATTTCACGGATGGTACTGCAGTTCGCCTTCCGTGTGCAGATACACTCGCAATAGACGAGTAGAGACGCGCCCGGTTACGCTACAATCCTGGCTGATGACCCCGCCCAGCCCGCCCGGATTCACCACCATCGCCGATTCACAGACGCAACGTGCCTTTCTGGGCGGACGCCCGGAGGTAGTGGCGTGGCTGGGTCCGGGCACCAAACTCTTCAAGTGGACCAAGACCATCGTCAGTTCGCGTGGCATCAGTCCGTGGTGGCAGTTCCTCGAGTCACGAACGTTGGCTACGGGTGGGTTCTGCCCGGGGATCCAGGAACTTCAGGAATACGCTTCACGATTAGGAGTTCACGACCGTGACTACGCGCGTGTTCGGGTCGCTGTGACGGAAGAATGGAACAAGATGACCAACCCGGTTGCGATCGAACTCCTCAACGGTGCCTGGGGATACATCGGCAAAGCCGCCGGGCAACTGAAGACCAGTCGCGATCCCAAAGTATTCTTCATCGGGGGCGAATATCAGGTTTGGGTGCCAGGATTGACGGCCAACGATATTCGGCGGATCTCTCTCTTGCCCTACTTGAAGCCGAACTCGCCTTTCGGAGCCCGATAGCCCGATCACTTGCGCGAATCCGGGCGGGCCTCCGCCGCATCCCCCCATCATGCCGTTATCTGAATATGTGACTCTGGGCCGCAGCGGTTTGCGGGTGAGCCCGCTCTGCTTCGGAACGATGACGTTCGGCACCGAGTGGGGCTGGGGCGCCGATGAGGAAACCTGCGGACAACTGCTGGAAACCTATCTCCAGGCGGGCGGAAATTTTCTCGATACCGCCGACCTCTATACTCTCGGCAAAAGCGAAGAGATCTGCGGCCGCCTCATCCGCGACCGGGGTCTGCGCGACCGCATCGTGCTCGCCACCAAGTTCTCGTTTAATGCTGAGCGCCGCAATCCAAATGCAGGCGGAAACGGACGCAAGAATATCTATCGCGCCATTGAAGGATCGCTGCGCCGTCTGCAAACCGACTATATCGACTTGTACTGGATGCACATCTGGGACGGAACCACACCCGTGGAAGAAGTAGTGGATAGTATGAACGATCTGGTGCGCTCCGGCAAAGTGCGATACGTGGGCTTCTCCGACGTGCCGGCGTGGTACGCGGCTCGGGCGCAGACCATCGCGCAGTTCGCACCAAGCGAACGAATCATCGCGCTGCAACTCGAGTACTCGCTGGTGGAGCGGGCGATCGAACGCGAGCACATCCCGGCCGCCCACGAACTCGGAATGGGCATCTGTCCCTGGAGTCCACTGGCGAGTGGCTTTCTTGCCGGTAAGTACAAGCGCGGCGAGAAGGGCGGCGGCCGCCTGGACACGATGAACGCTTCAGGCAATCCAGGCTTCGAGAAGTTCACCGATCGCAACTGGTCGATTCTCGACGTACTGCTGGAAGTCGCGAAGGAGATCGGCCGCCCGGCCGCAGAGGTGACACTCAATTGGGTCGCCACGCAGCCCGGCATCTCCTCGGTGATTATCGGGGCCACCAAACCGAGCCAGCTCGAATCCAATCTGCGGTCCCTCGACTTCACAATTCCAGCCGAACTGCGGGCTCGATTAGACGAAGCCGGGAAGCCGGAGACAGCGCATCCTTACATGATGTTCGAAGCGCCCTTCCCGGATATGATCAATGGCGGCGTTACCGTCCGCGGCTGGAAATAGGCGCTACTTTCCGAGAATCTTGTTCAGCTCGGCCATTCGCTGATCGAGTTCCTTGCGCAACGTGCCGTATCGATCAATCGCGTCACGCCCGATTTTCTGATCCGTGGCCGTCGTCAGACTGTATAAATACGTAATGTGCGTCTGCAATTCCGGCTTGCTGTAGCGGATTGATGGGGTGATCAGATGTGATGCCAGTTCGTTAAGCTTGGAAACGGTATCGGGCGAACCACCCGAGGATCGTTGCGCCGTCCGCAGGTTCGCCACCGTTCGATTGACATCGCTGACAAGGTCGCGCACCCGCATGTTGTGCTCGAACTGTTCGCGGAGATCGGCGGTAGTCACGCCGTCCTTCGTTATTCTCGGGTCTTCGATCACGGTGAGCGGCCGCGTCGAGCTCCATGAGCCCACTGTCAATCGCACGGAGTATTTCCCCGGCACCGCCGTCGGGCCGTTCGGACCCTCCGGCCGTGTGCTGCTCTGCCAGGGGCCGGGATAGCGAAGGTCCCAGGTAAATCGGTGCATGCCGGCAGTCTTATCGAGTCGCGTGGGGCCGCTGCGAACTCGGAAACCGCCCTCGTCTTCACTGGGTGGTGCTTCATCCGCGGCCGGCCGTTCCTCCGCCGCGCCTCCCGCACTCGAAAACCTGCGGACGGGTTTGCCGGCTTCATCCAGCACTTCCAGCGTAATGTCTTCCGTGGGGGCGCTCGCCAGGTAGTAGTCGATCGCCGCTCCGGCCAGAGGATACTGAATCCCGGACCCGCGGCCACCACCTCCGCCACCGCGCGCGGGACTACGCACTGCATCGCGAGGTGTGTACAGGAACGCCTGCGAAGACGTGACCTTCGCGTCAAGTTGTTCGATCGGCGTCAGATTGTCGAGAATCCAGAAGGATCGTCCCTGGGTCGAAATCACCAGGTCTTTGTGGGCCACCTTGATGTCCGTTATAGGAGTTACCGGCAGATTCATTTGAAACGATTGCCAGTTGGAGCCGTTGTCGAACGAAATGTACATACCGAATTCGGTGCCGGCATACAACAGGCCAGGCCGCACCGGATCCTCGCGCACCACGCGCGTAGGCTCGTCCGCGGCGATGCCGTTCTTGCCATCGGTCAGCCGAGTCCAGGTCTTGCCGAAATCGTCAGTCCGATAGATGTAGGGAGCGAAATCGCCGAGCAGGTAACGATAGACCGCCGCGTACGCCGTCCCCGCGCGGTGCGGACTCGGCTCGATATTCTGCACACGCCCCCCAGGGGGCAGGCCAGCGGGCGTCACATTCGTCCAGGTTTCGCCGTCGTTACGCGACACGTAAATCGGCCCATCGTTCGACCCAGTCCAGATCACACCCTTCTGCACGGGCGACTCGCGAATTGTGTACAGCGTGCTGTACACCTCTTCACCCGTCGCGTCGCGCGTGATGGGCTCTCCCGACGCTCCTTGCGTACCCTCAGGATGAGCGGTCAGATCCCCGCTGATCCGCTGCCACGTCACACCGCCGTCACGTGTGCGATGCACATATTGCGAACCGTAATAAACGGCGTGCGGAGAGTGCGGCGACACCTCCATCGGGGACACCCGCTGGAAGCGGTACATCAGCTCGCTGCCCGCGTTGCCGTATAACGATTCGGCCCCAATCCAGTAGCGCTCCTCGTCGGTGGTGTTGAGATTCTGCCGGCTGAACTGACCTTTGCAACTGCCGTAGACCACGTCGGGCTTCACGGGATCGGGGATAATCGGGCCGGTTTCACATCCGGGGCCGACACGAAAGTCCTGCCCGTTCCCAAGCGGCAAGCTCGGCACGATCACCGTGGTGTTATCCTGTTGCGCGCCATAGACGCGATACGGATACTGATCGTCCACGGCCACCTGATAGATTTCGGCGGTGGGCTGATTCGCCTGGGTGCTCCAGGTGCGCCCGCCATCGAGTGAGACATTCGCGCCGCCATCGTTGGATTGAATCATGTACTGCGAATTCTTGGGATTGATCCAGATGTCGTGGTGATCGCCGTGCGGTGCGGGTGAAGGGCGAAAGGTCTTGCCGCCGTCGGTGCTCTTGAACCAGCCCTCGTCGCCCACAAATAGAGTATCCGCATTATTCGGATCGACGCCCAACGTATCGTAATAAAAGGGCCGGGTGATGATGTTCCCCGAGCCGTTGACCAGAGTCCAGGTGGCCCCGGCATCTTCAGAGCGATACAGGCCGGATCCCGGCTTGGCCTCGATCAGCGTGTAGACGCGGTTAGGCATGGCCGCGGAAATCGCGACGTTGCTTCGGCCGAAGAGTTCGTGAGGGAGTCCGCCTGCCAGTTTGTTCCAGGTGTCGCCGCCATCAGTGCTCTTATAGATGCCGCCTTCCAGGGCGCCGCTGATGATGGTCCATGGCTTGCGCTGGCCGTGCCACATGCAAGCGAAGACCACGCGTGGATTGCCGGGCTGCAATTCCAGATCGGCCGCGCCCGCGGTATCAGAGAGATAGAGAACCTGCTTCCACGATTTTCCGCCATCGGTACTGCGATATACTCCCCGCTCTTTGCTCGGCACGAACGGGTTTCCCGAGGCGGCCACAAAAATAACATCGGGATTGGTGGGATGAATCCGAATGGTGGCGATCTGCCCAACGTCACGCAGGCCCGCGAACGTCCACGACTTTCCGGCATCGCTCGACTTATAAATGCCTCGCCCGATCGATACATTGCTCCGGATCTTCGACGAACCGGTGCCGGCGTATACGATGTCGGGCATCGACTGGGAGACTTCCACCGCGCCCATCGACGCAACGGAGAAGAAGCCGTCCGACACGTTTATCCAGGAATGGCCGGCATCTGTGGTCTTCCAGACACCGCCCCCTGTGGAGCCCATATAAAAGGTGTAAGGCTGCGAAGGCACGCCAGTGACAGCGGTGACTCGTCCACCGCGCTCCGGCCCGATCATGCGATAGCGCATTCCCGACCACAATGCCTTGTCGTAGGTCTGGCCGGCGAGGAACGAACCCGCCAGGGCGACGACGATTGCCACACAGGCAGGGCGGTGAATCGTGTTTCTCTTCATGTCTCACGATTCTAACAGCAGGACTCGGCGAAATCGCCGCGGGTCCATTCAGTGGAGAGCGCGGCGGAGACGCTAAAACCCGGCGCTGAGACCCCGCCGTTGAAACCCGGGTTGCGCATGTGTACCGCCGTCTGGTATAAACTCCTAATCGCTCCCGTGAATGTATCTTCTGACGGGGTGCTGAAGATGACTGGGAAGAACCAGGGTGCAGTGCCTAAGAATAGCGAACGGCGGCCAGCCCGACCGGCCGGCAAGGCAGCCGATTCCGGCCCTATCTCCTCGCGAGTAGCGGCGGCGGCCCTGGAATCAGGCGATACGGGGAAGCAGCGTTCCGCATTCGAAGCTGCCATGAGACTCTTCCATGCCCGCCAGCTTCGAGAGGCACGGGAGCTATATGTCACTGCGTCAGCCGGTCCGGAACGCGACGTGGCACAGCGAGCGCGCCTGCATATCGCGATGTGCGACCGCCGTCTGGAACAGTCGCCGGTCAATCTGCTTTCCGCCGAAGACTATTACAACTACGGTGTCGCGCTCATCAATACGCGCAATGTCGCCGAAGCCTGCATCCATTTGAAAAAGGCGCTCGAAATCGAGCCGGCGGGCGACCATATCCACTATGCTCTTGCCTTGGCACTTGCCCTGGGCGGCGATGCCGGACATGCCTTTGAATGCCTGCGCAGGGCCATCGAACTGGAACCGCGCAATCGCATCATCGCACGCCAGGACCAGGACTTTGCGCCCCTCGCGCACCAGCCGCCTTTTAATTCGCTGCTTTATCCTGATAAGAAGGGTTGGTAACGACGGCTCGGGGCCTCGATCAAACTGAAAATGGAAGACACTTCCCCTCTCCGCGTGGTCGCGATGGGCGGTGGCACCGGCCTGTCTGCTCTCTTGCAGGGCCTGAAACAGCATGCCCGTGCCAGCAGCGAAACCGGCACTCCACTAGCCGTCACCGCGATCGTGACCGTAACCGATGACGGTGGCAGTTCAGGCCGCCTCCGCCGTGAATTCGACGTCCTGCCGCCTGGCGATATTCGAAACTGCATGGTGGCTCTGAGCGAGGACTCGGCGCTCTTATCGCGGCTTTTTCAATACCGGTTCGAATCCGGCCGCGGCCTCAAGGGTCACAGTTTCGGCAATCTCTTTCTCACCGCGTTAACTCACATCATGGGCGACTTCCCTGACGCGGTGCGAGTCTCATCGGAAGTCCTGAAAATCGCGGGGCACATCTATCCTTCGACGGACTCGAATGTCGCCTTGGCAGCTACCCTCTCCGACGGGTCCAAGGTTGTGGGAGAGACGCGGATCAGTCGCAGCCGGCAGCGGATCCGGCGGATTCGTCTGGAGCCACGGAAAGTGCGGCCGCTGCCCGCGGCCCTGACCGCCATCGCGGAGGCGGATGTAATCACGCTCGGACCCGGCTCGCTGTTTACCAGCGTGGTGCCGAATCTGCTGGTGGACGGCATCCCGTCGGCCATCAGAAAGTCGCCTGCAGTGAAAGCTTACTTCGTAAATCTGATGTCGCAACCCGGCGAAACTACGGAGTTTCGCGCCTCTGACCACCTCCAGGCCATTCACCAGCACGCCGGCGGCAAATTTCTCGACTACGCCGTGGTGAATATCCGTCCAATCACGTCGGCCATCAAGAAGCGCTATGCGCAGGCCGAAGCGCTGCCCGTGGAAAACGACATCGACGCTCTTTTCAAGATGGGTTTGAAGGTGATGGCCGGGCGCCTCGCAGATCTCGGAAAGAAGGTCCGCCATGATTCTGCCGCGACCGCCGCCGTGGTGGTGAAACTGGCGCAGGAAGGCAGACGCCGCAAGAACGCGCAGACAGCTTAGCTTAGAACTTAGACGAAGAGAGGAAATCGAAATGTCATCTGTTCTACCACCGATCCCACCGGACAACCCCAACCGCAATCTCACGCTGGCGCAACCGGACAGCCTCCCTCACTTCGGCCTCGTCGGCGATACCTACACCATCACCGTGACCGGCGAAGACACCGATGGACGCTTCTGCGTGATTGATATGCATGTCCCACCGGGCGGCGGACCGCCACCGCATCGGCATGACTTCGAGGAGACCTTCATCATGCTCGAAGGTGAGATGGAAGCAACCTTCCGCGGCCAGAGGTCGATTGTGCGCGCCGGCCAGACTCTGCACATCCCCGCCAACGCTCCGCACCAGTTTCACAACGGCTCCGCCCGCCCGGTGCGCATGCTGTGTATCTGCTCTCCGGCAGGACAGGAGAATTTCTTCCGTGAGGTTGGCGTACCGGTCGCCACGCGTACGACGCCTCCGCCAAAGCTCAATGAAATCGAGCAGGCCGCATTCATTGAGAAAGCGATCGCGCTGGCACCCAAATACCGGACCGAGTTCCTCCGAGAGGCGTAACCGAGTGGATCTGTCACCTCACACATTGTCCGGAAATCCTCAAATAATCTGGTATTCCCGTAAGAGCGTGATGATCGTCTGACGATCGGCACCGCAAGCGGTCCACACCGATCGACACCAATCATCGATCGCCACGTCACGCTCAGGTCCCGCAGAGGCCGCCAACACATCGGCAACCGTGATGCTGCCCCGATCCTCGGGCAAATTCACGCGTGGCCACGCTCGCCTTCTGCGTCCGAGTTCCATGTGCGCCTTTTGCACCTGGCGGCCCGAGAATTGCTTTTCGAGGTGGAGATAAAGTCCAATCAAACCAAATACCACGGCGATTGGCTTGGTGTCCTCGTTCGCAGTCTGCACGGCGAATGCATCCACCACGTGCTGCAGAATAAATCCGGGACGGCCCATCGTGTAGACATACACTTCGTCGTAGGCCGCGCGCATGGGCTCCATATCCAGGAAGAGTCTATCGAAAAGGCCCGAGTCGTTGTGGCCCGGAACAGATCAAAACGTCGCGGTTCGCGCCAGTAGCAGGCCGACCGCCGGGGCATCCGGTCCGTTCGGCGCAATGAGGTCCGTACCGGGTTGTCGAGTGAGCCGCGAAAGTCGCGCCTGGCGGGCAAGGTTTCGAATCGCCCGCCCGGATTGCCCCTAGCTGATCGCCGTCAAGGGTGACTGTGATCTTCTCAGCTGTCACACCAATTACCATCCAACCGAATCGATGCGGCGCTGGACCGCACAGCCATAATAGAAAGATGCACGATCCCGTCACCGTCGTGATCCTCGCCGCCGGCCTCGGCACCCGGATGAAATCTCGAAAGGCTAAAGTCTTGCACCGCGCCGGTGGCAAGCCGCTGGTCCAGCATGTAGTAGATACCGCCCTGGAATTGACTACGGCCGACCGCATCTTTGTGGTCGTGGGCCATCAGGCCGCCGAAGTGCAGAAGGCAATCACGACTCCAGGTATTGGATTTATCGAACAGAAAGAGCAAAAAGGTACTGGGCACGCCGTGATGGTGGGCCGCGACGCGCTTGCCGGGTTGCACGGCTATCTGATGATCCTCTACGGCGATTCTCCGCTGCTGCGCGCCGAAACCCTCCGCCGCCTCATTGATGCCGAAGTCCATAGCGACGCGGCGGGTGTTCTATTGACCGCCCGAATGGGCGATCCCACGGGGTACGGCCGCGTGCTTCGCGACGGGAAGGGACGCGTTGCCGCCATCGTCGAACAGAAGGCCGGCACTCCCGAACAACTCGCCATCCGCGAGGCGAACATGGGGATCTACTGCTATCGCGCCGACCTGTTCTGGAAGCATGTCGGCGAGATTCGCACCGACAATCCCGCAAAGGAATACTACCTTACCGATATGGTGGAGATTCTCAATCGCGCCGGCCATCATGTAGACGCAATGGAGATCGCCGACGAGCGCGAGGCCCTCGGCATCAATACCCGTCTCGAGCTTGCCGAGGTCGATCGACTGCTGCGCGGCCGCAAGTTGGAAGAGTTGATGCTGGCGGGCGTCACCATCGAGAAGCCCGAGACGGTCGCGGTGGATTCCGCCGTACGCGTCGGCATCGACACGATCATCGAGCCCTTCGCGCAGATTCTGGGGCGCACAACCATCGGTGAGAACTGCCGGATCGGTGCATGCTCGATCGTGAAGGATTCGCACCTCGAAGACGATGTAGAGATCGGACCGTTCACGATCGTCAACACATCGCAAGTCGAGCGTGGGGCGCAGGTCGGGCCGTTCGCGCGTCTGCGCATGGAGAATCATGTCGAGGCGGGCGCCCACATCGGCAACTTCGTCGAGTTGAAGAAGACCCGCCTGGGTCGGGGCTCGAAGGCGAATCACCTGGCTTATCTCGGCGACTCGCAGATCGGGGCGAAGGTCAATGTCGGCGCCGGGACCATTACGTGCAACTACGATGGTTTCCACAAGCACCCGACTCAGATCGGCGACGGCGCGTTCATCGGCAGCAACTCCACTTTGGTAGCGCCAATCGAAGTGGGCAACGGCGCATACGTGGCGGCGGGATCGGTGGTGACGGACCCGGTACCGCAGGATGCTTTGGCGTTGGGCCGCAGCCGGCAGCTGGTGAAAGAAGATTGGGCCCGCAAACGCCGCGCGCTGGCGAAAGGCCCTGCGGGTGCTTAGGCACTTCGCGATGCGAATCCTGGCGGCAGGCCTCCTCACCGTATGTGCGGCGTGGGGGCAATTCAAAAGTACTGTGCCTCTGGTGGTTGCACCCACTACGGTCACCGACGCCAAGGGTCACTTTGTGGATGGCCTCGACGCGCACGATCTGATCCTCTACGACAACAATGTGCGGGTTCCGGCACAGTTGGATTTCGAGGTCTATCCCATTTCGCTGGTAGTCGCGGTGCAGGCCAGTTCCAACTCCGAAGCAGTGCTCGACAAGCTGGGCCGCAGCGGAAATCTTTTTGCGGAGATGCTGGCGGGGGAAGGCGGGGAGACGGCGGTGATCTCTTTCGCCGACGAAGTCCGGCTCCACCAGGACTTCACGTCGAATGCCGATGAGCTGACTCAGGCGCTCCAGGGTCTCAAAGTGGAAGGCGAGCACGCGGTCACTTTGGACGGGGTGAACGAAGCACTGCGCATGTTGGGCGAGCGGGCTCCCAATCGGCGGCGGATCGTGCTGCTGGTGGCAGAGAGGCGCGTGCGCACCAGCACGGTAGATCTGAAGAGTGTGGTGCTCGCCGCGGAGCGTCAGAACGCGCTCATCTATTGGCTCACGTACTCCCCGCTACTGACGCCTTTCACCGCCAAGCCGCAGAAGCAGAACTGCGATAAATGGGGCAAGAACTGCGAACTGGCGCCGTCGCATGCCAAGGTGGCGGATCCGCTCACCAGCCTGATCCTCGCCACGATGGAGGTCTATCATCTGACCAAGCCGGACGTTTCGGAGCTGTTTACGAAAGCCACTGGCGCGAAGACCATGAACTTCCTCAAGCGCAGCGGTCTCGAGGAGGCCATCCAGGCAGTCGCGGCGGAGGTGCATAGGCAGTACATTCTGACCTACCAGCCGCTTACGGGCGCGGCAGGCGTCTTTCATCCCCTTCGCGTCGAGGTGAAGGGCCGCCCCGAGTTGCAGGTGCGTACCAGGGCGGGCTACTGGACGGTGCAATAGATAAAGGCAAAAAATCGGTTAGTGCGGGTGTCACCTATTGGGTGCAGTTGCATCTTTGCTAAAGGAACTGCTGAATCATAAATTCGATTCCGAAAAACGCAAATGGGCGACGGCATCATTTTTCTGGTGATTTTTGCGGCCTACTTCGCTTTGATGAGGTGGGGCCTTCCGCGGTTTGGCGTACCCACTTGAATGTCGAATTCCTGTGACGCCGCGGAGCGGCGGACCAAGCGATCAAAGCCCCAGGATCCCGCTGACTTGCGACAGTGATGGTTGCCAGAGGTATGGGATCAGGTGGATTGCAGTAAAACTCTGATACTCATCTGAATGACACCGCTGTTTTGCGGCTTTCTACACTTCCGGGAGAGGACGGGCGACAAGTCTGGGAGCGGAACGTGAGAGGTCACGTCAATGACAGAAATCTTGGCTCTGAGCGAGAATTCGTAGGCGGGATGGATTGACGGGGATCCTAGGAAGTGGGCTGTGGGGCTAAGGTCGGCTAAACTCATAGGTTGCCAGCCGATAATGAGTTCACACGGATCCTTCAATGGCCGGGATACCGCGTATACCGACAAGAAATCGACGAGAAGAAGAAGACCTTGGATCTGTGGGTCCGACGAAAGCGCGGGAACCGGAAGTTGGAACGCTCCGGCTGTGGCCGCAAGTACGCCGACGCCTACGACAGCCGAGAGCGGGCGGTGCGGGACCTACCCTGGAGCCAGTTCCATACCACCGTACACATCGAGGTGTATCGGGTGAAATGCTCGGCATGCGGTGTGAAGATCGAGAAGGTGCCGCTGTTGCCGAGCAAGGCTCCCTTCAGCCAACGTTTCGAGGAAGCGGTCGGCCAAGCGTGCGAGAGTGCGTCGGCGCGCCAGGTGGCGCGACGCATGGGACTGGCGGAGAGCACGGTGCGAGCCATCGATCTGCGGTACTTGGAGAGATGGGAAGCGAAGCGGCGCATGCCACCACACGCCAGATGGGGGTGGACGAAATCTACCGGGGTAAGAAAGGCAAGTTCCTGACTGTGGTATGCAATCTGGAAACCGGCGAGCCGCTGTGGTTTGGCCGGGAGAGGAAGAAGGAGACGCTGGATGATTTCTTTCGTAGTCAGTTGACCAGCCGGGCAGCGGAAGCGGATCGAGGCGGCCTGCGTAGACATGTGGGAACCATTCCGGCAAAGCATCGAGCAATGGGCGCCTGAGTGCAAGATCGTCTACGACAAGTTTCACATCCTGCAACATGCCAACGACGCCGTCGATGAAGTCCGGAAAGCGGAGTTCTTCCGGCAAGGGCCCCAGAAGCGAGGGCTCATCAAGGGAAAGAAGTGGTTATTGCTGAGCCGATGGGCAAACCTGACGGACGCGCACCGCGGGGAACTGAACCGGCTGTTCCAGATGAACCGGCGGGTGTTCAAGGCTTATCTGCTCAAAGAAAGCTTGGAACGGCTGTGGAATTATCGTTACGAGGGGGCCATGATCAACTACCTGCAGAAGTGGATGGATCAACTGAGATGGCAGCGGCTCAAGCCGTTCGAGAAGCTCGCCGAGATGTTACTGAAGCATATCGATGGCATCGCGAACTACTGCCGCACCAAGGTGCGCTTCGGGGTCGTGGAAGCGGTCAATGGGAACATCCGTATGTTGATCAACCGTGGCCGGGGCTATACGAACCTCCGCTATCTGCTGCTGAAGGTGGCCGTCACCAACATCGAATTCATCGCAGTCACGGGTGTGACGAAAGTCGCCTAAAATGCCCCACTCCCACGAATTCCTGCGGAGAGCCAAATGTCGTAAACCTGAGCGCCGGCGAGGCCGTCGGTGAAATTGACGTTCGCTGGAGTCTTGCTCAGATCATTGAGAGGCAGGACCGCAAGGGGAATGGCGCTTTTGGGCGCTGAAGAAGCTACGAATACTCAGCGGGAGACGAGTGAAGAGAAGCTGTTCTTCATCCACGAACCGTTGCTGGCCTTGGTGTTCATACTGGTGCTTGCTTTCTATTGCTTTCTGCACTTTCCGAGCGAGTTGTTATTATGGCCCAAAGGATATCTTGCGCGATGGCAATTGATGACCGTGTCTGGCGGCGGGCGCCAATCATCGTCGTACTCTGTGGTCCTCCCTGCTCAGGGAAGACAACAATTTCCAAACGACTCCGCGACGAGCTCTGGCTGATGCCTTTTCCGCGCTACTCGATGGATGACCTCAGATTATCTCTCGCGCCAAACTCGCACACAGCGGAGGATCGCGCGAACGCGTACTTGCGTATGCATGAGCTGGCAGCAGAGGCGCTTCGAGGCGGAGCGCCCGGTGTGATTCTAGATGCAACTTACCAACCGGCGCAACAGCGTCACGCCTTGCAGGTATTGGCGGACCGGTCGGTAGCTGAACTGATCATCTTCGAGTGTAAAGTGGACCCAGACGTTGCAGTGGCGAGGTTCCTGAGTCGGGGAGAAGCTCATGCGGGTATCGACCTTTCCCCACAACGAGTATGGGATCTTGCGCACGATTTCCCCTACTCGGAGGCAACCCCGATGGTCGACACATCTAAGAGCCCGATTGAGGATATAGTTGAATCGGTCGTTCGCAAGATCCGGTCGGCTAAGGGCCCCCAACAGAACCTCGAATCATGGATCTCTCGTGGAATTCCCGGCTCGCCAACTGTTACCGAGAGAATCCCTCCTTCCGACAACGCTGTCGAGCCAAAACTGTCCCCGAATTCGCGTGCACAGGCCAGATGGTGGCTCTGGGGAGGGCACTCGGTAGTCATCTTCAGTGTCTCTTGTACAGCATTTATCGTATTAATTTTTCTAAAGTTGCTATTGGAACGTTTGCCGTCGAAGCATTGGTTTCCGTGGATCGAGGCTGTCGGTTTGGAGGGCAAACCAACAGAATGGATCCCAGTGTGGATCGGTATGGCGGCTTTAGCCGGCGGGCTCGGGTTCATCGTAGAGTTCTTCACTGGTAGTTCCAGGATCAAAGACGCAAAGGCAGTCTGCGCGGCAGGAAAGGCGCCCCGTCTGAACCTTAGAGAAGTGAGGGTTCCAGGCTCAGAGTTGGCCCGTCGATTCAAGAGGCGCTTCGGAAATGACGACCTGCGAGATGACAGAGAGAATGAGCGAATGCCCATAGCCGAGGTGCCACTCTGGTTTCTCGTAACTCCAAGAGCGCAGGGTTTCGATGTTCTTGTTCAACGTGCGCAAAAATCGGTGATTGACCACGAATTACTAATCGCGCGGTCGGCGGAATTCGGACTTGACTGGGCTGGCTTCTGTCGGTGGCGAACAGAGGAGCACAACAGGGAGCGCTACACTCGCTCCAAAGAGATGCACGTTCGTGCGCTCGGTTTCGAAGATGGGGATCCGATCAGACTAACTGTATGCCAGGGAGACTATGACGCTCATTTTTGCACCGAGCTTTCCGCGAACTTCGGCCATCCCGGCCGCCATGGATTTGAGATGCGCGACATACTTGAGGGTCCAGCTTGGCAAAAATGGGACCCCGAGAAACGACACATTGACCTGAAATTGAGAGATCTTGCTTCCGCTGCGATCACTTATGAGATGTTAATCAGTGTCCAGGTCGCACTGACAACTTCTGATGGATATCTGGTTCTGCAACGCAGATCTAATCGCGTGCAAAGCGCGGCTGGGGGGGTAGCATCAAGTGGCGCTGGCGCAGCTAATTGGGGCGACTTCTGGGGTTGGCGTCGTCGCTTGAGGAGGGTAAGAATACCTGGGCGGCGTGTGCCGAACTTATCGCCGCTTTCGCTAGCTTGCAGTGCTCTCCGAGAGATATTCGAGGAGATCGGATGGGCACCCCAGGACGGAGATGATTTGTCTCGGCCATTTCTTGGTGCCGCGTTCAGCCTTCTCCGCGGCCGAGACCTTAATTTTTATTGCCATTTTCATACCCGGCGAACATTCAAGTCGATCAGTGATGCATCGAACAAGGCGGATTACGCTTGGGAGGTTGCCCACCTGATTCCCATACCCGTCGAGGCGATCACTAGGGACGGACTTATCGACCCCACAATCAATTCGATTCTCGGAGACGCCCGCCATGTTCGTGGTCTGATCTATTGTCTTAGTAGGTCGGACAAGTTCGCGGCCATCCGTAGCGAATGCCCCAAAAATCGGACTCAGGAACCTTCCACGACAGTGACCAGCACTTGCGCCAGTCCGGCCAAGTCGCGCTGACGTGGCCAGGCCCGGTCACGCCTAGAGGAACCGAAGTCGTCGTCGCCACCCTTATTTCAGCTGGTCTGGCGCCGGCCTGAGGCGAAGACTGACTGATCCGGTGAGTGACATTACCTTCCTCACGAACGGTGCAGCGCCCACTCACAATATCACGTGCCCTCGCGCCAGTAGCGCAACTTGCCAAATGGCGAAGAAAAGGCGAATATGAGGTATGGCACTCGTGGGTATCGCGCGTCTTGCGTCCCAGGGCGAATTGCTGGAAGCCAAACGCGCCGTTCAGTATTTCGAGATTCCCTCCCGCAGCATTCTGAACCGCACCAAGCCGAACATGCCGTTCCAGTGGACCATCAATCCCTATCGCGGCTGTGAATTCGGGTGCAAATACTGCTACGCGCGGTACACCCATGAATTCATGGAGATGACCGCCACCGATTTCGAGGACAAGATCTACGCCAAAACAGCCGCCGCGCACCTGCTACGCCAGGAATTAGGCCGCATCGATCGCAAGGAACACATCGCCGTCGGCACTGCCACGGATCCGTATCAACCCGCCGAGCGGCGATTCGGACGAACCCGCTCGATCCTCGAAGTTTTCCTCAAAGAGCGCGGCCGGTTCCTGGGGATCACCACAAAATCGGACCTCGTGCTTCGTGATGTGGATCTCTTGAAGGAGATCTCCCGGTCCAACGTCGTCGGCATCAACATGACGATTACCACCCTCGATGAGAAGCTTGCCCGCCTGCTCGAACCCCGCGCACCGCGACCGCGTCTTCGCCTCGACGCCGTCGAACGGCTGAGCCACGCGGGAATCTGCGTGAGCGTCTTTCCCAACCCCATCATGCCGGGACTCACCGATGGCGAGCGGCAGTTGGACCGTTTGGCCAAAGCGGCGCGTGACGCGGGAGCGCTGTCGTTCGGCGGGGGGCCTCTGTTCCTCATGCCGAGTGCGCAGAAGGTCTTCTTGCCGTTTCTCGAGAAGGAGTTTCCAAAACTCGCACCGCGCTATCGCGAAGCGTACGAGAAGAGCGCATACCTAAGCAGGGCCTACAAAGAGACTCTGCAACAGCGTGTTGGTCAGATTCGGGACCGTTACGGCCTCGCCTCGGGCCCCATCGAGTATCGGCCGGAACTGTGGGCCGGAGACGAACAGGGAGAATTGTTTCCGCTCCTCTAGTCCACTCCATGAACGCGCAGCTTTTCGATTTGCGACGCGCTCAAGTTGCGCATTCCCGAATCCCGCAGTCGCCGTAAATAGCCGCCATCCACGCCGTGGACCCTTAACTCGATCATCTCCTGCGGAGTGAAGTTGTACCCGAGATCTTTGCAGTCCCGAATGAAATCGATCGATACTCCGTGAATCGTGAGGTCGGTGATTTCGCTCGCGATTAATCCGCCGTACCCCGCGTCCTTCAATCCCTTCAGGTAGGCCGTCGAGACCCCGTGGATCCGCAGTTGCACCAGATCGTCTGCGCGCGGCTGCAGACCGTACGTCTTCAGATCGCGGAGGTAATCCGAATTGATGCCATGCATGCCCAGTTCGGCGATCTTGCTCGACGGCAAGTCGTATCCCGCCGCCTTCAGTTCTCCGACGAATTCGCTTGAAACCCCGTGGATTCGCAACTCCACGATATCGTGCGAATTCAAGTTGTAGCCGAAGGCCTTAAGGTCGCGCAAGTAGCTGCTGGTCACACCGTGGATTCGCAAATCGATATAATCCTGCGCCGAAAAACTGCGATAGCCGTCGTGTGCCGCGCTGCGGATATAGTCGAGCGTCACACCGTGGACCCGCAGGTCGATGAGCTGTTGGGTGGAGGCTTGCAAGCCGCCTTCGCGCACACCTCGCGCAAACTCCAGGCTCACATCGGTGAGCACCATACTGAAAATCTGCTCTTCGCCAGGCGTCTCGTAGCCCAGCGATCGCAATTCCGACACATACCGATGGTCGGGCTCGAACTCGAAAGTGCCCGAGCCGCGATTCCAGGAGAAGTCGCCTTGACACACCAGCCGTCCGGCATCGTGAATGTACTCGAACTTCGCCGGGCCTCCGCGTTCGATGGTGTTGCGCGAGAGGCCCTGGAAGTTAGCGAACCGCACGTCGGTGCTCGTCGACCAGGTATTTCCGTCCCGTGAACGCTGCACAGTGAAATGCACCATGCCCGGTGCATCACTCAGCTTGATCTTCCAAGTCTGTCCCTGGTGTTGCGATACCTGTCCCGTAGCGATGAGCACCGCCGCCAGGGCGCCGCCCGCGATTACTGTTGCGACTGTTTTGTAAGTCATGGTCAGAGGACTCCCGCCAATCTCAGCTTGATCACTTGTTTGAGCGTCAGATTCGGCCCATATTGCCGTGCCTGCTCGATATTACGTGCGGACAAGCCGGAGGTAAACGCCTCCACTATCTCGGCCGGGGCCGCGCTGACGAATCCGGCATCCTTCAGGGCGCGGAACAGATCGATTCGCAAACCAAACTGAGAGAATTGCAACGCCTGCTTGGCGGTGTAGGGGCCGAAACCAAGCGCGTGGATCTCCTGAATCAATTCAGGCCGGACGCCGTGGGTCGCCAATTCCGTGACGTCCTGCAGCGTGACGTCCTTCAGTCCCGCCTCTTTGATCTTTCGAACATATTCCGGAGCGATGCCGCGATGGCTCACCTCGATGAGTTCCTTAGGCGACAGCTTCCCCCATCCGGATTGGTTCATACCGAGCAGGAACTGCCCCGTCACACCGGCGAATTTTAAATCGATGATCTCGTCGACTGAGAGATTGCCGTAGCCTGCTGCGACCAGATCGGCGAGGAACGATCCACTGGATGATCCGGCGATCGCGGGCGGCGGAGTCGCGCGTGGGAAGGACTGGACCTCACTTTGCAATGCCACGATCTGCTCCTGGATCCTCACCATGTCGGGATGTCGCGGACTGTAGCGCTGTGCAAGCTCCGCGCGGCGAGTCTCCAGTTGCACCATCTGTTGGACGATCCGCTGCTGCCGGCTGTAAAGAGCCTCTGGCGGTCCGGGCGTAGGTGCTAGCGCTGGCGCAGATTCCGCACTCGGCGCCGGCACGGCTTGAGGCGCCGGCGTCGCAGCAAACGCGGCAGGTGTCGGAGCAACCGAGGGAGCCGGAGTGGCCTGGTCCGCGGGCGTTGCCGGTGGCGCCGCCGGCGCGGGGAGAGGCTCCGGCGCGAACACCAGCCATTGTGGCGTCTGGGCGCCGGCGACCGCCAGGGCCAGCAGCAGCGATGCGCACAGCACCAGTCGAGACATCGAGACCTTCGCTCCGGCCTCTCCGCGACGCTGCAACAGCATCTGAATGCGCTCACCCAAATGCGATGACCGCTGGGCCATACCCGATGCCAGGACCATCCTGCGCCGCGTCAAGCAGATTTCGAAAAGGCGCGCCAGACTCGCCGCATAGGGACGCGCTTCTCCCGTCATCGAGACCACCCAATCGTCGCAGGCCATCTCGCGTTCGCGCTCTATTTGCCGCAGGACCCATGCCGCCACCGGATGCAGGCAAAGCACGGCTCCGATCAACCGGGCATACAGGTTCGACCAATCATCCTGGCGCGCTACGTGTGCCAGTTCGTGCAGCAGGACGTGATCCAGTTCCGGCTCCTGAAACTGATCGAGCAGCGGCGCCGGGAGAATCACTGCGGGCTGCCGGAAACCGACCGCCATCGGCGAGACAATCTCGCTCGAGATTAAAAGCTGCGCGGGTCGATGCACGCCACAAGACAACCTCCAGGCATCGAAGTTGCGCCGCAATTCCGGAGAACCGCGCCGGGCCCGCCGTTTGAGGTGGCGAAGATGCCCATAGCTCCACACCACGCGGCTCAACTGGAGGACCATCGCCACCGCCCAAAGTCCTGCGATCCAGATTGGCCAGCCTCGGGCCGGCAAGCGTACGGGCCCCTCGGAACTCGCGACGGGAACGGGCCGCACAGAGGCCGCGGGAGTGGCGGCTGGCCGATCCCTATCCGGTTCCGGGCTTGCCTGCAACTTGAGTGGCTCTCCCCGCACGGCGAGCGGTGCGGGCGCAGTCAGAGCCTGCCATCGCGCCATGATCAGAGGAGTCGCGGGCAACAGCATAATCGCCGCGAGCACCACCCACCACAGCAAGTGGCGGGTAGCCGCGTTGAGGCGTGTAGTAAAGCGCATTCCCGCCCACGCCGCCGCTGCCAGTGCAGCCGACTGCCACAGGCAGTTGAGTACGGCAGCCAGGACCGCACCAGATACCTGATTCACCACCTCGAGCGCTCCGCTCATTTTCCTTCCTCCGTGATCAGATTACGGATTCGTTGCAGCTCTCGTTCGTCCAATTCCTCGTCTTCCAGCAAGTTGAGCACGAGCAATTCGGGGGAGTTCCGGAAGAAGCGGCTCACCAGGTAGCGAACGGCGTTTCGCCCCGCTTCGTCGCGCCCCACCACGGCGCTGTACACAAATGCCCGCGCCTCTTCCGGCTTGGTGTGCCGCAAATATCCCTTCTCCTCCAGGATCCGCAGCGTGGTAAGGACCGAATTGTAGGCCAGCCCGAGTTCCTTCGGCAGAGCCTCGGCAACTTCGGCCACGGTCGCCGATCCCTTCTCCCAAATCACGTCCATGAGGCGAAGTTCGGCTTCTGTGAGGTTGGCGGATTTTTTTCGTGGCACTTTGGCAACGCTCCTTCAACTAAGGAATTAAGAGCATTGTGCCGCGAACTCGACGCGGTGTCAACTATAAATTTAAGAGATTATAAATTGAGAGAATCTGCGGGCCCTATCGACCGGCGGGACGAAACACCAGCGTGCTGTCCGCCACCACCTCGCGGAACTGCATCGGGAAGCTCCGTCCATTGTAATAATCCAGCCACTCATCCTTATAATGTGCGGTGAATGGCACACCGGACTGCCCAATCTGCACATTCAGCAGCGACCGATCCCAATCGGACAAGTCCGCATCCATCCGCATCGAGGGCGCCAGCGTCCTCGTGGTCTGCTTCACCGTGGTGCTCGATCCGCTCATCGGCACGGTGCCGACATCGAAATACGACATGATCCACGGCCCCACCAGCGGCACATAACGCAATAGCGGGTCCAACCCTGGATGCAGAATGGGATGGTTAATGGTGACCCGCATCCACGCGCCGTACTTCCAGTGCCGCAGGTCCCGCCCTTGTATGCGAGTTCCTTCTTCCACCGCGTCCGCGAGAGTCCGCAGCAGCAGCGAGTCGTAATCGTCGAACCACCCGGCCGGCCGATCGCGCAGCAGTTGCTCCAGCACGACGGGCGACATCGAAAACTCGTATGTCCCGCCCTTGCCCGGCGCGGCTCTCTCGGCCACCGACGACCGCAGGTGCTGATACGCCAGCATGATGAGAAAAGGCGCGGCCTGGTCGGCCTGCATCTGGCCATTCCATTCGCTTAACATAGCGACGGCCGGATCCAGTCCGGGGTTCGATGCGTTGCGCTTGCGATACGCAGCCACAATCTGGTTCGCCAGAAATCGATTGAACTCGGAGGTAATGTCGGTTTGGACCGGCAGCAGATCGGGCGCGCGCCATCCGTCGTGCGCCGAGAGCAGGTCACGAATCCGGTGTGCACGATAAGGCGGTGCGAAATTTCCGTTAATCGGGTACGGGAAATCTGCCGGGAAAGGATTCTGATTCGCGGTCACAATGAGTCCGCTCGCGGGGTTGTAGACCGATGGCATTTCATCGAAGGGAATGAAGCCATCCCAATCGAATTCGCCGGAAGCGCCATTCACCGGTACGTCCCCCGAGTAGCCCCGGCGCTTCGGCAATTTACCTGCGGCGTGGTACCCGATGTTCCCGTCCACGTCGGCGTAAACGAAGTTCGACCCGGGACCCGGAAAGCGCGACAGCGCGGCAGTGAACTGTTCCCAATTCTGTGCCCGATTGATATCGAGAATCGGGAATTGCACGACGCCCGGTACCGCCACCGACCACCGCAACGCCATGCGATCGGCGCCCTCGCTTGCGAATAACTGCCCATGCCGCGTCACCCAAGTGGTGACCTCGACTGGAGCTTGGCCCTTCACCCGGATCACTTCGCGCTCGGGACGTGCCTGTTCCACATGTCCTTGAAATTCGTAGCGCCCGGTTCGTTCGTCGATCTTCTCGATATACAAGTCCTGCACATCGAACTGCAGGTTGGTGATGCCCCACGCGATCCGCTGATTGTGACCCACGATCACGCCAGGCGTGCCGGGCAGCGTGACTCCCGATACGTCCAGTCCGGGAGCTTCGAGGTGCGCCATGTACCAGATTCCCGGCATCGAATACGCCAGGTGCATGTCGTTCGAGAGCAGCGGCTTGCCCGAGGCCGTGTGGCGCCCTGCGATGGCCCACGCGTTCGAGCCCGGCTGTACATCGCTTCCCGATCGGACCGGAAACAGATAGTTCACCTTGTCAGCATCGCCATCGGCGAGCATGTTGCGCTTGTTCAGTTCGTCTCGCCAGTTGGTCGTGAGGTCACGAAACATGTGCAAACAGATAAGCAAAGAATCCACCACGCTCCATGGCAGGGGCTGGTACCGGAGCAGCGTAAACTCCAGCGGCAGAGATCCGCGATGAGTCGCGATGAAAGCATTCACACCGCGAACATAGGCGGCAAAGGCGGCCCTGTCTCCCGCTGGCAAGGTGATGTAGGCCTCTTCGGCAATGCGCCGCAAGCGCAGCCGCCGAGATTCCTTGTCGGATTCAAGTGCCGCCGGCCCCACAATCTCCGCCAGGTCGCCGCCATCCAGCCGGCGTAACACGTCCATCTGCCACAAACGATCCTGCGCCGTTAAGTATCCCTGCGTGTAGAGCGCATCTTCCAGGTTCTCCGCGCGAATGTGCGGCACACCCAGCCGATCGAAGGCCACGTTCACCGGAGCCGAAACCGCGGCATCCAGGGAGCCCGATCTCTGCGGCCGGGGCCGCCAAAGGAACCAATAGAAGATGCCGGCAGCCACCAAAATCACGAGTGCGATGATTGAGTTTACATACCTGAAGGCGCGGGCTAAAGGCGATTGAGTCATCGAGGAGACGTAAACTCAATCATAGCGGGAAGCGAAAGTTAAAAAGAGGTGAAAAGCGCTGGCGGACGGCACCTTTTTCGCATATAATCGGGTGCAACTTTAAAAAGAAATGGGCGCTTTCCCGGGATACGTTGGAAAACGCCCACCTACGTAACGGAGTTAGTTGGTTACTTAGATAGACGACGGACTTTCGATTTCGTTATGAATCTCCGATAGAATTATTGTCGGAATCGTGACCCATACTCCCTTCCGCATTTTGCTCGTTGTCCTGCTAATCGCGGTCAACGGGTTTTTTGCAGGCGCCGAGGTTGCCCTCCTCTCGGTCCGCCACTCCCGCCTTCGCCAAATGGCTGCAGACGGGAAGGCGGGCGCACAGGCGGCCCTCAACCTGCTCTCTAATCCCGGGCGTCTTCTATCGGTGACCCAGGTAGGTGTGACGCTGGCCAGTCTGGGTCTCGGCTGGGCTGGAGAGGACACTCTTTATCAAGTCCTGATCGGACTTTTCCACCCGGTGATCACACCGATGACCGAAAAGTTCCTGCACGGCATATGTCTGGTTGCATCCTTCCTGGTCATCAGCTATGCGCACGTGGTGATGGGCGAGGTGGTCCCGAAGAACCTCGCGATTGCCAAGGCTGACCGTGTCGCGGCTTTGGTTGCCCCCGCCCTGATGGTCTTCGATCGCATTTCGGTGGCTTTCGTCGTCATCATCGAACGTTCTGCCGCTGTGATCACTCGCGCATTAAAACTCCGCGGGGGCGCCCAGGGAGGGCACTCCGCAGAAGAGTTGAAAATGATCGTGACCTCCAGCCGAGGACTTGGCTATCTTCCGGAGATTCAGGAGGACATGATCCACCGCGTGCTCGACTTGAGCAACATCTCCGTTCGCGAAGTAATGGTGTCGCGCAACGATATCGTATCGGTGCGTTCCGATGCCACACTGGATGATGTGTTGCGCACCATGATCGCGGCACAGCACTCGCGCCTTCCCGTTTACGAGGAGAACGCTCCTGAAAGAGTGATTGGGATTCTGCATTACAAGGACCTTCTGCCAGTTTGGGAAGAGCGCCGCCGCGCCATCCGCCTGGGCCGGCCGAGCCGCGCCTTTCGTCTCAGCCGGCTCATCCGACCGCACCTGGTCACGCCCGAGACCCGTCCCCTGTCCCAGATGCTCGAGGAATTCCGGCTCGGTCATTCCCACATGGCGATGGTGGTTGACGAGTTCGGCACCATCGTGGGGATGCTTACGGTCGAAGACGTGCTTGAAGAAGTGGTGGGACGAATCGAGGACGAGCATGACGAGAAGACTCGTCCACGTGCCAGCGAGGCGGATGAGATGGAACTCGACGGGACGACCCGGATTCGCGATCTGGAAACCGAATATGGCATTGAGATTCCCACGGACGAGGGCTACGAGACCTTGGCCGGCTTCATCCTTTTTCGCCGCGGCGAGATTCCGCAGGTGGGCGACACGGTGGACTACAGGGGACGGCGTTACACCGTGATTGAGCGGGAACGAAATCGAATCTCCCGCGTGAGGATCGAAAAGTTACCTGAGCGGCCCCAGACGGCGACAGGGTAGAATTGCACGTAACCGTATGTTTGGTATCGACCGCAACGCCGCCCGCTACACCTTCACGGCGATCCTCGTCGTGGCGACCATGTACCTGGTATTCCTGGTTCGCCAGACGCTGTTCATTTTCATTCTGGCGTTGCTGTTCGCGTACCTGCTGTCGCCCCTGGTGAACCTCATCGATCGATTCCTGCCGACCACTCGATCCCGCAGGTGGGCGTTGGTTCTGGCGTATCTGATCTTCATCGGGATTGCGGTATTCGTAGGCATTCAGATCGGATCGCGTGTGGTGGACCAAGCCCAAAAGCTGACGCGCGACCTGCCTCCCAAGGTCATTACGTGGGTCAAGACACCTGGCTCATCGGAGACCCTCAATGAGGTCAAGGAGAAACTGATGGAACAGGTGGAGACCTCGCTGGGCGCGTGGTCTACCAACATCCTGTCCGCTTTGCCGCAAGCCGGCATCAAGTTCCTCAACGCGGCCAGCAACCTGATTTTTCTGGTGATCATCCCCATCCTCTCCTTTTTCTTCCTCAAGGACGGCTCAACCATCCGAGAGCACATGCTCGACATGGTGGACCCAGGCCCGCGGCGCGCCCTGCTCGATGATGTGCTGGCCGATACGCACCTTCTGCTCGCGCACTACATGCGTGCACAGGCATTGATGTCGCTTTCCGCGCTCACCTGTTACGCCATCTTCTTCGCGATTGTGGGAGTCCCGTACGGAGTTCTGCTGGCCGTCATCGCCAGTCTTCTCGAGATTGTCCCGATGATCGGACCCTTGACTGCCAGTATATTGATTGTCCTGATCTCGTTGGTCGCGGGCTCGCACGTTCTAGCGGTTCTAATTTTTCTGGTAGCCTACCGCTTGGCGGCCGATTACGTCCTCTCTCCTCACCTGATGGGCCACGGCGTCCAACTGCATCCTTTGCTGGTGTTGTTCGGCGTCTTCGCCGGCGCTGAGGTGGCGGGCGTGGCCGGCACCCTGCTCTCTGTTCCGGTGCTGGCGATGGTCCGCATTGTCTACCTGCGGATCCGTAAGGCGCGACTCACCCCACGCGTCACTCCGCGGAAAAACCCCGGCCCCACCGTCGCAATATGAAGTGTAGTTGTCTTCTCGTTTTTGCACTGCCCGCCTTCGCCCACGTCTTGAGCATGAGTTCCGGCGACCTCACTATCAAGGGTGCGCACGCGCACTACGAGCTCCGGATGCCGCAATACGAGATTTCGCACGTCGCGTCGCCCGAACGGGTGCTACTGGAGCACATCCGATTTTTCAGCGGCGGCTACGAGGCGAAGCTGCTCTCGGAGACCTGCTCCCCAGACCCGGCCCGCGACCTCTATGTTTGCACTGCCGACTACGAATTTCCCCGCGCCGTCGAGCACCTCGATGTCGAATGTACCTTCCCCGCCATCACCGTGCCCAATCATGTGCATCAGCTTCGCGTCGAGATGGATGGCAAGCACGACCAGGCTCTCTTCGACATATCCTTTCCTCACGCCACTCTGCGCTTCCGACCTCCGACCGCTTTTGAGGTTGCGATCGCGGAATCGGGCGCCGGCTTGATGCGCGCATTGGGAGGTGTGGTGCAGGTTCTGTTCCTGGCGGCGTTGGCGCTGGCGGCGCGCAATCGTAAGGAATTGTTCGCGCTGGCGGGCATGTTCCTAGCCGGGCAGATTCTCTCGGTGCTGGTGGTCCCGTACACCGCCTGGCAGCCCGCGCCGCGATTTGTGGAAGCTGCCGCAGCGCTCACCATCGCCTATCTCGCGGTAGAGATTCTGCTGCTGCCGCAGGCGGGATCGCGCTGGATCGTGGCCGGCGCCCTGGGCGCATTTCACGGCCTCTACTTCCATCTGTTCCTGCAGACCACAGGTTACCGTCCGGCTCTCGTCCTGGCAGGCGCCGCCTGTGCGGAGCTGCTGGTGATCGCGATGCTGGCGGCGATTTTTCAACGCATCGGACGCGTGGCTCGCGCGCTTCGGCCCCTGCAAGTCTCGGCGAGTGCGCTCCTGGTGTTCGCGATGACGTGGTTCTTCCTGCGGCTGCGCGGATAACGCCTGCTATTTCGGATTCGTCGTCATGGTGGAACGGTGGCCCGTCGTGGTCTCCCAGTAGTCCATCCACCGCAACCGAATTCCCTCTGTCTTCTCCATCAGTTCCTTACTTGGCGTCTTGCCATGCTCCACTACGACGACCATACCCGTATTGAAATTCTTCTGCGCATGATCCACGTCTGGCAGGCGCGGCCCTTGCGCGGCGATCACGTCCTGGATGGTCACCTTGCTCCGATCCGCCTTGAAGATCGTGTGCCCGTTGGCGTCCCGCCCCGCAGGCACCAGATTGCGCAGAATGAAAAAATCGGGCACTTCGCTCGGCGCAATCAACCCCATCAGATATAGGTCCAGATACGACCAGCCCGTCGCAGGCACGTAGTAGTCGTCATCGAGTTGGGTGTAGGTGCCATCGAAGTTGTCCTGCCACACTCCCCCGCCCATCGCCGACGCCTCGGTGGGCCGCTGATAGGGAAACGCCACCGGCGCCTGCAGTCCCCGCGCCCAGTGAGTCGGCCCCAGTGGGATCGTCTCATCACCCACCTTGGCGGAAACGAATGCCGACCATCGATGGCCCATCTCATGGCCAATCTGTGACATCGCGTAATCGTATGGAGGGACTTTTCCATTCGCGGTACGCTCCGCTAGTTGATGCAGATAAGCTCCAATGTTGTGCGTGTTGGTGTCGGCGAGCCCTTCCGGCGGATACTCCTGCATCTGGTTGGAGCCCACGTACACCGGCTGGATGAACTGCCACTGGAATCTGCCCTGGGTACAGTAATTCTCCAGGTTTCTCTGGTTGGCGCCGATACCCGTGACTGCTCCGCCCGCCGGTCCGCCACCCAGCGGACCGTTACTGGACGTGCCTGCCTCGGGATTGTCGATCCGAAAGTCGGAGTAGTACGCCAGCATGTCGAACTTGTCTCCCAGCGCTTTGATCACGGTGCAGGTCAGGTCTACCGCTCTCGGCGGCTTCATGTAGTGGAAGGCCTCGAACACCACGGAGAAGGGGCCATCCTGCCTCTTCACCGCAGACAGATCGACAGCCGGACTCCGGAGTCCCGTAACTTTGACGGCATGCGGCGCGATTTTGTCGATGGACTGCGGCGGATTCCCAGGCGTCTGGACCGCCGCAGAGACGAAGATTTCGTCTCCCTCCTTGTAGCCGGCTGGAAGGGTCCCCTCTATGGTGAATGCGTCGCCGTTCGCGGCAACTTGCGCCAACACGCCACTTCCAAGGGCCCGGCTGCCTTGGATGCTCCAGATCGCGTCGGCATGAGCATTCCTGCCGCAGTCCTCGGCCGGTTTCTTCCCATTCAGACAGATCAAATAGGCGCGTGCTGGTGATTGCCCACGCGTCTCGATCGTCACCTTCAGGAACAATCCGTCCACTGCCGCCAGTTGCAGGCGAGTGCTCATGCCGTTGCTCTCGCTCGATTGCATCGTAGCGAGCTCTTTCTCGGCGCCGCCCTTTACGATTGGATAAACACCTACGATGGCGTCCTGCGCCGCCACCTGGTCGTACGACATTTCGATCGTGCCATCTTTTCGGAGTACGGCCTGGAAGCGATTCACCGTGGGCACCCACGTCATGTCCTGGATGCCGCCCACCGGCTCGGTCAAACTCCATGTGATCACCACGCGGTCGTCTAGCTCTTTCAAATACCTGGTGCCCGACATTCGCGGCTTGAAAAAGACGCTGATTGCGGGCTCGGTATTAATCAAGGTGCGCGCAGCATCCTGCAACTCAGCGAATCGGTCGACTGAAATGCCGCCGCCACGGCCCCCTGCGCCGCGACCGGCCCGGCCGCTTCCCGCCGCAGGCTCACCGAAAGTCAGCGACCCCGTGACTCCCACCGAAAAGGCGTTCCAATTTCTCCCTGAGAACGGGAATTCAAATTTCGTCAGCGTGCCCTGGCTCCCATTCAACTCGGCGCCGAATTCTGGATCCCACTGCCAAGTGGCGTTTTCGGCGCGATATCGCGAGCCTTCGGGAGAAAAACGCAGGGTGTGATGGTTGAGGTCAAACAGATTCGCCTTGCCGAGTACACCCTCGTCCAGCGTCATCACGATCAGGTTTCCGTGCGTGGAGATGGTGCCGATCGATTTCCCAGGCTCCCCACGCCCCTGCGCATGCATACCTGATGACGACAGGAGCCCAACGATTATCCATGTGGCGGTCTTCAATTCGATCCTCGCGGTGTTTCAGACCGATTATAACTTTTGGGACTCCGAGCTATGATTGAGCCATGAGCATCGAGCTGACAGGCCACCAGCGCATCGATGCCCGCAGTCTCGAGATGCACCGCGCGATTGCCGCCAAACTCCGCGAGAATCCGGCGCTGATCGAGATCGCGCGCGCCAATCTCGACCGCTGGTCAAAGCAGGGCGGCCACTCCCAACCTTATTGGGACGCCTGGCGCGAGATTCTGTCGCGCCCCTTGGAGGATGTACTGGAGTTAATGGTGGAAGACAGCGAGAAGATGACCGCCATGAGGCAAACCGCCCCCTTCGCCGGCATCCTCGCGCCATCGGAGCGGTGGGCGATCTATGAACGCTTCGCGCGTCCCTCGCCTCCAAAATGACGCGCGCGCAATTGGAACATCTCATTCGGGCTGCCGGTGCGATTACCGACACACAGGATCTGATCGTTATCGGGAGCCAATCCGTTCTGGGGCAGTTTCCGGATGCTCCAGACGAACTGTTGATCTCCAACGAGGCCGACATGTTTCCTCGCGAAGATCCGCAGCGAAGTGACTTGATCGATGGAACCATAGGCGAAGACTCTCCTTTTGAGCTCACATTCGGATACTATGCTTACGGCGTTGACGAGACCACCGCGGTTCTACCTCAAGGCTGGAGGGATCGATTGATCATCGTGTCTGGCGAGAACACGCGATTCGTTCGCGGCTCGTGCCTCGAAGTGCACGACCTGGCGATTTCCAAGTATGCCGCTGGGCGTGAGAAAGACTTGGAGTTCACTCAATCGCTGGCACGCCATACCATGGTCAATCGATACACCCTGGAGCAGCGCCTTGCGATGACGCTGGTTGATGATCGCATGCGATCCTCGATCCTGGCGAGAATCCGCAGGGACTTCGGCGTGCCGAAGCCCCAGGCTCCCCACGCCTCTTAAACTCACCACTGCTAGAATTTACAAAAGGGACCTATGGACGGAGATTCGATCGCAAACACTCGCCCCAGCCTCAGCATCGGGATTGAAGAGGAGTATCAAACCGTAGATCCGGTCACCCGCGATCTGAAGTCTCACATCCACGCGGAGATCGTGCAGAAGGGCCGGATGCTGATGGCGGAGCGCGTCAAGCCCGAAATGCATCAGTCGGTAGTCGAGATCGGCACCGGCGTCTGCGCCAATATCCAGGAGGCTCGCGACGAGATCCGCACCATTCGCCGCCAGATCATCACCCTCGCCCGCCAAAACGGACTACGCCTGGCGGCCGCCGGCACGCACCCCTTCGCCCTTTGGAGTAAGCAGGAGATCTACCCCGACGATCGGTACCGCGTGATTGTCGAGGACATGAAGATGGTGGCGCGCGCCAATTTGATCTTCGGACTGCACGTCCACATCGGCGTAGAAGACCGCGAGACCGCAATTCATCTGATGAACAGCGCCCGCTATTGCCTGCCTCACCTGTTGGCGCTCTCCGCCAACTCGCCCTTCTGGCTCGGCATGGACACCGGCCTGCAGTCTTACCGCTGCAAAGTGTTCGATAAATTCCCCCGCACCAACATTCCCGACCTCTATCAGAGTTGGTCGGAATTCGAAAACTACGTCAACCTGCTGATCCACACCAACTGCATCGACAACGCCAAGAAGATCTGGTGGGACATTCGCCCGCATCCTTATTTCCCCACGCTCGAATTCCGCGTCTGCGACATGCCCATGCGACTGGAGGAGACCATCGCCATCGCCGCTCTCTGCCAGGCGATGATCGCCAAGCTCTATCAGCTTCACGAGCGCAACCTGTCGTTCCGCCTGTATAACCGCGCGCTCCTCATGGAGAACAAGTGGCGCGCCGCGCGCTACGGCCTCGATGGCAAGATGATCGACTTCGGTAAGCAGACGGAGGTGCCTACTCGCGACCTGATCGTCGAGATCCTGGATTTCGTCGACGACGTTGTCGACGAGCTCGGCAGCCGCGAGGAGATGAACTACATCCGCCAAATGCTCGAGAACGGAAACGGCGCCAGCCGCCAATTGCGCGTCTTCACCGAGACCCGCGACTTGAAGAAGGTGGTGGACTATGTGATCGAGGAGACGGAGTACGGACTCTTCGAACCCGCCGTGTCCGGCGCCGGAGAAATTGCATGAAAACTGCCAAAGAGTTCCTGAATGGACTGACCTTCGACCCCGCTTTTTCCGCCGGAGCGCGCAATGCCGTGGAGTGCTGCCTGCGCATTCAGCCAAACGAGAAGGTCACGTTGATCACCGATCACGCCTGCGCCCAGATCGCTGCCTCGCTCGCCAACGAACTGGCGCGCCACCATCTGTCATTCGAAGCGTGGATTCTGGAGGACCTCGCACCGCGCCCTCTCACCGACATGCCCGCCGCGATCCTTGCCGACATGGAGACCAGCGACGTCAGCATCTTCGCGGTGAAAGCGCAGGCCAACGAGCTGCGCACCCGCATGCAGATGACCGACGTGGTCAACCGGCGCAAGATGCGTCATGCCCACATGGTCAATATCGACCGCCGCATTATGCTGGAAGGGATGCGTGCCGACTTCGGCGAAGTCGACCGTATCAGTACTCAGGTGTGGCAAATGGCCAGCACCGCGAGAGAAATCCGGGCCACCAATCCGGCGGGCACCGAGATCGTAGGGACGTTCTCGCCACAGCTTAAATGGCTCAAGACCAGTGGCATCATCAGTCCTCACAAATGGGGCAATCTGCCGGGCGGCGAAACCTTCACCACGCCCGAACGGGTGGAAGGCGTGTTCGTGATCGACGGCGTAGTGGGGGACTATCTCTGCGAAAAGTACGGCGATCTTGGCGCGAATCCGCTTACCATCTCCATTCACGATAGCCGGCTGAAGGAAGCGCACTGCGCGAATCGCGAGCTCGAAGACGAATTCTGGCGTTACTGTCACACCGACGAAAACAGCGACCGCGTAGGCGAGTTCGCCATCGGCACCAACATCGGCGTCCGTGACGTAATCGGCAACATCCTGCAGGATGAAAAGATTCCCGGCATTCACATCGCCTTCGGAAACCCTTATGGCGCCCACACCGGCGCGGACTGGTATTCGTCCACCCACATCGACGTCGTGGGCCGCAAATTCGACATCTGGATTGACGGCCGCCAGATCATGCACCACGGAGCCTTCCTGCTTGATTCCCTCTCACCGCCAGTGGTTTAATCGCGCTTGGACACCCGAGAAGTACGCCCGCTTCCTGAAGCTCCTGGAGCATCGGACAGGTGAGACCACCCAGTTCCGGCACAGCGAGACTCCAGTATTCCTCCCCGCCAGCCTGGTCGCCACGATGGCCCGCTACGGCCGCGAGATGGTCGAGCA
Organism: Bryobacteraceae bacterium; assembly: GCA_035295745.1. GTDB lineage: Bacteria > Acidobacteriota > Terriglobia > Bryobacterales > Bryobacteraceae > JAIQFL01. The sequence continues at coordinate 120,169 of DATGIL010000095.1, forward strand.
ACTCCTCGCCGATCCGCAATACCAACAGGATTCGCGCGAAGCGATTCCCGCGCGCTACCGCACCCCTCGCGAAGCGCCCAGGCCGCTATTCTTCCAGGCCGATTTCGGTCTCGACGCCAATCTCGAACCCAAGCTCGTCGAGATTCAGGGTTTCCCCACTCTCTACGCCTACCAGCCCGTCATGTCGCAGTGCTATCGCGAAGCCTACGGCGTCAGCAACAATCTCCGGACGCTCCCGGGCGGGCTCGACCTGCCCGTTTATCACGGACTGTTGCGCGACGCCATCGTCGGCAATCACGATCCCGAGAACGTGGTGCTGCTCGACATCGATCCGGAGCACCAGAAGACCCGCGCCGATTTCCGCATCACGCGTGAGTTATTCGGCGTCCATACTGTCGATATCGCCGCAGTCCGCAAGCGCGCCGATCGCCTTTACTACGATCGCGACGGCGTCGAGGTCCAGATCGATCGCATTTACAACCGCGCCATTGTGGACGAGCTGGAACGGAAAACCGTCAAAATCGCCTTCGATTTTCGCGACGATCTCGACGTGCAATGGGCCGGTCACCCGAACTGGTTCTTCCGCCTGAGCAAATTCTCGCTACCGTATCTGAAACATCCGGCCGTACCGCACACGGTGTTTTTGGACCGCGCTGGCAGCGTAGAGCGCCCTGAACGCTATGTCTTGAAACCGCTCTATTCCTTCGCCGGATCCGGGGTTGTGGTGGGTCCTACCGTGGAGCAGATTGCCGCTGTCCCGGCCGCGCAGCGCAGTCAGTATATACTGCAAGAGCGTATCGATTTCCAGCCGTTGATCGAGACACCTTTCGGACCCACCAAAATGGAGGTGCGGATCATGTATCTGTGGCAGGATGAGATACGCGCAGTCAATACGATCATCCGCATGGGGCGCGGCGCGCAGATGGGCGTCGATCACAACAAGGGCTTCGAATGGGTGGGCGCCTCTGCCGCTTTTATTGACGAAAGGTGAGACGATCATGGAGTTCGTTGGAAAGTCGCAGGCCCTCAGCACTCAAGGACTGAACGCAGTCAGTCAAAGTCTGTCTGTTCAGCCTGCCGAGATTTGGACCGTACTGGCAGTGGAAACCTCCGGCTGCGGATTCCTCGCTGACCGCCGTCCACCGATCCTCTTCGAGCGCCACATCTTCAGCAAACTAACCAACCGGAAGTTCGACGTCTCGGACGTCAGCAACCCGCAGGCCGGCGGCTATGGACCGTCCGGCGCCAACCAGTACACGCGGCTCGCTAACGCGATCCAACTGGACCGGTCGGCGGCCCTGCAGAGCGCGTCATGGGGACTGGCGCAGATTATGGGCATGAACTTCGCCACCTCCGGCTTCTCCGACGTGGAGACGATGGTCTCGGCGATGAGCGACTCCGAAGATGCCCAACTGCACGCATTTGTCTCGTTCCTGAAAACCAATCGCCTCGATCAGCATCTGCAGTCGCACAACTGGGCGGCCCTCGCCAAGGGATATAACGGACCTAACTACGCCATCAATCAATACGACACCAAGCTGGCGCAGGCGTACCAGAAATACTCGGCTGGTCCGTTGCCCGATCTGACTCTCCGCGCAGCGCAACTCTACCTCACATTCGCCGGCATGAATCCCGGCCCAGTTGACGGCATGATGGGTACGAAGACCAAAACCGCCCTGCAGAACTACCAGCAACGCAATGGTCTCCCGCAAACAGGCCTGCCCGACGACGCGACGATGGCGAAATTGGTTGCTCTCTAGCAGATCGCCGGCTGTTCACGGTGAATTCCGATTGATGACTGCGAGATGCGAGCGATCGGATCGCTTCGATCCTCCTAGAAACACCAGCGGGCGCGCGGGGAGGCGTTCGCGTTCCCTGCGTCAGCGGGGCAGACACTTCTCGTCGAATGGGATGGCACGATTCGTAACCCTGAAAATGACCGGCCGGGCGGCACGATTGAAGAGGCGTTCAACCTGCACGCAGATGAGCTGTTGCAAGGCCCGGAGGGGTTGTCATCAGCGACCTGATGGCCCCCCGAACCAGCCGGGTGCACAACCAGGATGGGCGCACCGTTGCCAGGCACCCAGTAATCCCCTATACTTCTCGGCCGATGGAAATTGCGTGATCACGGAAGAAAGCGGCTAAAAATACTGGAAGGCTGCCGGAAGCCCTCGAGCATCCAGATCTCCGCCTTCGCGTTCAAAACCGACGTCGCGATCGACGTTCCGTCCGGCGACAGACTCAGCGGGAACGACGGACTGTACGGAGAAGCGAATTGGTACTGCCCTCCGAAATCGGCGAGTATCTTCTCCGTCCCGCTTTTCACGTCGATCGACCCGAGTTTCCATCGCCCATCCATCTGCCCTAGCGTGTACAACGACTTCCCGTCCTGCGACCAGGTGACATAGGCGGACCGGTTGCCGACCGTATGGAAATCCTTGCCCTCCGGTGTGAACAGATCTACTCCCTTATCCGTAGCGCAGGCGATCCACTGGTTGTCGGGAGCCCATTGCGCCGGATTCTCGCAGCCATCCGACAGCAGAGTGACCGGCGCTTCATTAGTCCCAACCTTGACCTTCAACAGTCCGCCGTTGCCCGAGAAGAAGAGAATCCAGTTGCCGTCGGGCGACCAAACCGGACCCACTTCGAAGCCGCCCGTATTGGTCAGACGAATCGGCGAACCTCCGCCGACAGGAGAGACGTAGATGGCGCCGAATTGCTTGGTGCTCATGCGGGAGTACGCAATGCGCGAACCATCCGGCGAAAACGAGAGCGTCAGGAAGGCGCGATCCTCATCCTCGGGGAAGTCGCGTTGCGTCACCAGAGGGCGCTCCCATCCCTCTTGCACGCTCTTGAGCCAGATCTCCTGCGGGCCATTGCGGTTGGTCACATAGGCGAACTGCTTGCCCGAGGGGGCCCAGGCGGGAAACATCTCATCGCGGTTGGTGACGAGAAGCGGGCGAGGGCTTCCGCCGGCGCCGAGCGGGATCTCGACGAGATCGAAGTTCACCATCTCCGACGTGAAGAGCAGGCGCTTCCCGTCAGGTGAGATGGAGGGATTGGTCTTACTGCCCTCGTCGGCGGTGATGGGCTCCATGGTCTCTTTGACGATGTCCGTGAGCCACAGGCGCGAGTGCGCATCCCCGGAGAGAGCCAGAATCACATGGCGGCTGTCGCGCAGCCAACTGACCGAGGGCACCTCAGGCCCGGAGACTTTAGATTCGAGGATGCGATGCGGCTTGCCGCGCGCGGCGGCGCCATCGGGGAAAGGAAGCAGCCACATCTGTGGGCCGGTTCCGCGAAAAAGCGAGAGTAGAACCTGTCCGCCATCCGGCGCGAAGGCCAGGTAGACCGGGCTGAACGTGCCGGCCATTTTGAAAATCGCCGGCTGATATTCACGCGGAGGCGCGCCGGGGGGAGAGGAAATCCAGAGCTTCGCCCTCTCCGCATCCGTGCCATCCGATCCCAGCCACAGGATCAGCGACTTGCCGTCGGGCGAGAGCGACGCGGCTTCGTAGGGTCCTTTCACCACTTGCTGGCGCGCACCGCCTGCGCGGCTGACGGACCAGACTCCGTCCCTCAGGACGAAGTACAACTGGCTGCTGTCGGCAGACCAGAACAGGGTTTTCATGCCGTTTACCTGGGCGATCGCAGTGGGCACCACGGAGTCCAGGCTGCGCACCATGATGGAGTTGGGGCCGATTAAGTTGACCCTCTGGTATGCGACGTTCTTGCCGTCGGGCGACCAGACCGGCTCGTTTTGCAATTCGGTTTCGGTAGCGAAGGGAGTGAACCGGTAGGCGGCGAGATCGGCTCCGGGGGCGCGCAGCAGAAGAACTGCGACGGCATAGAGGAGAAAGAGGGCCAGCACGCCCATTGCGATGGGGAAGAGGCGCCGACGCGGGCTGGCTGGCATCGGTCCCGGCTGGGCCACCACACTGCTATGACCAGCGGAGAAGTTGTGAAGGCTGAAGGCCAGGTCCTTGGCGGACTGGAAGCGGCGGGCAGGCTCCTTCTCGAGGCAGTGGCGGACGATCTCCCGCAAAGGCAGCGGTACGGTCTCGGGAAGTTCCGGCGGGTCGGCGCGCAGGATCGCGCTCATCGTCTCTACGGAGGTGGCGCACGCGAATGCGGTCTTCCCAGTAAGCATCTCGTGGATCATGATGCCCAGCGAGAAAATGTCGGAGCGAGCATCGGCCGGAACGCCGGTGACCTGCTCGGGAGACATGTAGCCAACGGTCCCCATGATCATGCCCGCCTGCGTCATGGTGGCGGTGCCTTCGGCGCTGGGCACGGCGGGCTGGTAACGCGACAGGCCGAAATCGAGGATCTTGGCGCGTCCGTCGCGCGTAAGCATGACGTTATCGGGCTTCATGTCGCGGTGAACGACGCCCGCGGCGTGCGCAGCGGCAAGGCCATCAGCCAGTTGCGCCGCCAGTTCCAAGGCCTTGCGGACCGGCAAAGGACCGCGAGCGATCAGGGTGGCGAGCGACTCTCCGTCCACCAGCTCGGAGACGATGTACGATGTGCCTTGATCGTCTCCGGCGTCATAGACGGCGATGATATTCGGATGATTGAGGGCGCTTGCGGCACGCGATTCGGTCTCGAAGCGCCGGCGGCGATCGGGATCGGTGGCGAATTCCGGAGGAAGAATCTTTAGTGCGACGTCGCGATCGAGGCGGGTGTCGCGCGCGCGATAGACTTCGCCCATGGCGCCGCTGCCCAAATGGCCAAGGATCTCGTATACACCCAGTCGATCACCGCGATTCAAAGGCATGGGATTCGTGACAATTGTAGCTCTGGGAGCGTCAGGGCGCATAGCGCAGGGTCAACGCTTGCTTACGCGCGCGGCTCGCGGCGTCAATGCTTGCTCGCGCGCGAATCGCATTCGAGCGCACGGCTTACGTGCGGGCGACGATCTGTTCTACTGCACCCAGCGGAACCTCGATGCACACGCGCAGGCCGGGCTGCGCATTGCGTGCCCAAACGTTGCCGTGATGCACTCCAATCGCTCGTTTGGCAATCGTCAGCCCGAGACCCATCCCCCCGGTAGCGCTATCGCGTGAGCCGTCGACACGAAAGAAAGGCTGAAAAATCTTCGGCAGCGCGTCATCAGGCACGCCCGGACCGTAATCCCGGACGGAGATCTGCACCGCATCCTTCTCCTGATCCATGGCGATGTCTACAGCCGCTCCTTGCGGCGTGTAGTGGATGGAATTGCGAACCACGTTCTCAATCGCCCGGCGCAACAGCTCACGGTCGCCGCTCATGAGGACAGGAGGAGAAGCCTGGCAGACGATATTGCAGCCGCGGGCATGGGCTTCCATCTGGCAATCCTGCACCACCTCCTCAAGTAACTTGTCGAGGCGCAGATCTTCGCGGCCCGCCGCGGAAGGGTCGCCCTCCGCGCGTGTCACCTGCAACAACGCGCCCACCAGGTCGGTGAGGCGATGGATCTCTTTTCGGAGGCGCGCCACCGCGGCATCGCGATCGTCCGCCGTGCGCACCAGTTCTGCGGCGAAACTCAAGCGGGCCAGTGGTGAGCGCAGCTCATGCGAGATGTCTTGCAAGAGGCGCCGCTCTGCGGAAAGCAGCGTGGCGATGCGTTCGGCCATGCGGTCGAACGCGCGGCTCAACTCACCGATCTCGTCTTTACGGGTGGAGTTCACGCGCACGCCCAGATCGCCTGCGCCGAAGCGGTCGACCGTTCGTGCCAGTCCTCGCAGGGGCGTCGCGATATTGAATGCCAACAGCCAGCACACTAGCGCGACCGCACCCAGGATCAGGGCGTAATAGGGCAGGTAACTCTGCAACTCGAGCGGCGGGGCCTTCATCTCTGCGATCCACCGATAACGGTCGTCCTGCGATTTGGAAATCACCACACGGACCCCGTGCATTCTTCGCGGCTGCGTGCCTTCCGGTTCGGCCACAGCGATCAAAGCAGATCTGTCCTCACCCGTCAGCAGATCTTTCCCGGCGGCATCCGTGAGAAAATGGCGTCCCGGAATGTAGCGGTGCATCCTCTCCATGAAGACGCGCAGGCGATCGACGCCTCCAGTCTCGTAGGCCTCCCGCGCCTGTTCGAGTTCCATGCTGTGGATCCGGCCGAACGATCCGGTGCGATGGGCGTTCTGAAAGGAGACCACTTCAGTGATCGCGAGAAACGCGATGAGCGAGATCACCAGCGTGGCGAACGAAAACAACGAGATCTTGGCGTAGACCGATTTCACTGCATCTCCAATCCGGGCACGAATTGATATCCCACTCCCCGAATGGTGCGAATCAGCACCCGGTCTTCGCTCTCCAGTTTCTTGCGGAGGTGGCTGATGTGCACATCCAACGAGCGGTCCCACGGCGTGGATCTTCGCTGATGCAATGCCGCTGTCAACTCATCGCGCGAAACTGTCCGCCCGGCGGCACGAACCAACAGGTCGAGCAGATCGAACTCCAGCGCCGTCAGATCGAGCTGTTCCCCGCGATACCAGGCGTTTCTGGTCTGAATATTCAACTTAACCCCGCCAGCCTCGAAGGTTTGGGTAGTATCGGGCTTCGAGACGCGCCGCAAAATGGCGCGCATGCGCGCCAGCAGCTCTTCGGGGCCGAACGGCTTCGGCAAATAGTCGTCGGCGCCCGAATTCAATCCCGCCACGCGATCGATCTGCGCCGTGCGCGCCGTGAGCATGATGATCGGCACCTCGCTCCGCTTGCGAATCTGGCGTAGCACTTCCAGGCCGTCGAGCACGGGCAGCATGACGTCCAGGATCACCAGGTCGAAGGCGCCTTCCAACGCGCGTTCCAGGCCTCTACGCCCGTCATGCACCGCTTCCACGCGGAAGCCTTGCTGCGCAAAGTAGTCCTGCATCAACTCGCATAGATCAGTGTCGTCATCGATCAAGAGCACGGGTTTGGTTGGCCGGCCCGGCTCCACTTCAGGCATGTACATCCAATTACTCTTGTAGCGCAAAGTCGCCTCCAGTGGTCATGACCTTTACAAAACTTAAGAGACGGATACCGGGCGCATGGCTTTTACTGGAATGAAGCACCATGAAATCTGTCGCAATCCTGCTTTTGCTCACCACATCCTGGTTCGGAACACTCTGGGCCCAATCATCCACCGCAGCGCTGAAGGGAATACTTGCCGACGATTCCGGCGCTGTCATTCCAGCCGTTAACGTAACTGTAACCGGCAACGGCGCAACCAAAACCACGCAGACTCAAGCCGATGGCACCTACTCCTTTGCGGGACTGGCGCCGGGCCAATACACGCTCTCTGTGAATGTGGCGGGCTTCGCGCCGTTCTCGAAGGTCGTCGCTGTGAACGCCGGCAATGCCGTGCAAGTACCGATTCAACTTTCGATTCGCGCCGAGAAGCAAGAGGTAACGGTACAAGCGGAGGCGGGTCCAGCAGTTAGTGTGGAACCCGACAATAATGCCACCGCCATGGTCATTAAGGGCGCCGATCTGGAGGCGCTTCCCGACGATCCCGACGATCTTTCCGATGCCTTGCAGGCCTTGGCCGGCGCAGGCTCAGGACCCAATGGAGGGCAGATCTTCATCGACGGCTTCAGCGGCGGGCAACTTCCTCCGAAGGAGTCGATTCGCGAGATCCGGATCAATCAGAACCCCTTCTCCGCGGAGTACGACCGTCTGGGTTTCGGACGCATCGAAATTCTTACCAAGCCCGGGACGGACAAGCTGAGGGGCTCGGTAATGTTAATGGATAGCGACGGCATCTTCAATTCGCGCAATCCGTTTTCGACTATCAAGCCGGACTTTTCGACGCGCATGTGGAGCGGGAATCTGGGCGGGTCGCTGAGCAAGAAGGCGTCGTTCTTCATGGATTTTAACCGCCGCGATGTGCAGAACAACTCCATCATCGTCGCGCAGTACTTCGATCCGAATACGCTGGCCCAATCGGCTATCAACACCGCCGTGGTGACACCTTCGACGTTCATGATCATTGCCCCGCGGCTGGATTATGCGATTACGGCCAACAACACGTTGACGGTGCGCGTGGAAGAGCGCTTGAATTCGGCACAGAATGCGGGCTTGGGCGGGACCCGGTTACCCGCTCCTTATTCCAATCTTGGGTACGACAGTTCGGGCAACGGCCAGAATGTGATGGTGACGGAGACCTCCATTCTGAATCCGAAAGTGGTCAACGAAACGCGCTTTCAGTTCTTCCGCAACTGGAGCGCCAGCGCTGGAAACATGCTGCCGCAGATCAACGTCGCGGGCTCGTTCGTCACCGGTGGCAATGGCCTCGGCGATACGCATGACCTCACGCGCCATCTCGAACTGCAGAACAACACTTCCGTATCGCACGGTACCCACACCCTTCGTTTTGGTTTTCGCGTGCGCCGCGATAGCGACCAGAGCAATCAGCCTGGCGGATTCAACGGCACGTATACGTTTCTTGGCGGCGTGGAGCCCTTGCTGAACTCGGCGAACCAGATCGTGCTCGATTCATCGGGCAATCCGGTTACCGAGACGCTCACCTCCCTCCAGCAGTATGAGCGCAACGTGGCGCTCACTTTGGCCGGACTGACGCAGACCCAGATTCAGACGCTCGGTGGCGGCCCTTCCCGGTTCAATATCCAGGCCGGTCAGGCGTACATCAGCGCCGCCAGGTGGGATGCCGGTCCGTTTGTGCAGGATGACTGGCGCATGCGGCCCAACCTGACCCTCAGCTTCGGGCTGCGCTACGAAACCCAGACGCTGGTCAGCGACCACCGCGATTTTGCGCCTCGCTTCGGCTTCGCGTGGGCTCCTGGAAAGCCAGGCGTCGGCAAACAGAAGACCGTGGTTCGCGGGGGCTTCGGACTGTTCTACGATCGCATTGGGCTCGGCCTCTTTGAAACCGCCGCGTTGAACAACGGCATCAACCAACTGCAGTACACGGTTTACAATCCGACTTTCTATCCTGCGATTCCGTCGCTCAGCAGCTTGAGCGCGGGACAGAACACCATTTACAAGGTCGATCCGAACCTGCGCGCGGACTACAGCATGCAGGCAGCTCTCGGGGTGGAGCGCCAGTTGCCTCGCAATACGACGTTGGCCCTGACTTATTCGTTCAATCGCAGCGCGCACCTGTCGCAGATGGTGCCGATCAATACGCCGCTGCCCGGGAGCTTTAACCCGGCATTGCCGCTAAGCGCCACGAATGGCCTCTTCCCGTATGGGTATTCCGCGGGCACTATTTTCGAGAACGAGTCGGGTGGCCTGATGCGGCAGCACATGCTGATGGTGAATTTCAATACGCGCTTCAGCAGCAAGGTTTCGCTGTTCGGCAACTATTCTCTGAACTACGCAAAAGATCTGCCCTCGAGTCCCTCGGATCCTTACAATTTCGGACTCGACTGGGGCCGTTCAACGCTCGATCGCCGGCACAACTTCATCCTGATCGGCAACATCGTGGCGCCTCTCGGCCTGCGGCTCTCGCCCTTCGTGACCCTGCGATCCGGCCAGCCCTACGATGTTTTGTCGGGTGAGGATCTTTATGGCGACACCCTGACCAACGCACGCGCGTCGTTCGTATCGAGCACGGCGTGCGGTAACGTGGTCCGGTCGGCGGATTCGGTCTGTTCGCCGTTCGGCACCTTCACCACGACCTACAACGTGGCCAACCCATCGAACCTGGTGCCGCGGAATTATCTGACGATGCCGGGCCTGGTATCGGTGAACATGCGCATCTCGCGCACCTTCGGTTTCGGCGGCGGCAAGAAGAACGCGCGTCCCGACCAGCAGGGATTCGGCATGCCGCCCGGGGGCATGATGGGAATGGGCGGCGGTGGGCGCGGACCTGGTGGACCGGGCGGCGGTGGTCCTCCGGGAGGCGGTATGGGCGGGCCCATGGGCATGATGGGCGGCGGAGGAAGTACCGAGCATCCCTACAACGTGACCCTGTCGTTGAACGTGGAGAACGTGTTCAATCACGTCAACCCCGGCGGGTATCAGGGCATCATCACCAGTCCGTACTTTCTGCAGGCGACGTCGGTAAATACAGGCTTCGGTGGCGGCGGTCCGGGAGGCGGCGGACCCGGCGGCCCGGGAGGTTTCGGCGGGGGTGCGGCCAATAACAGGCGCGTCCAGCTGAGCGTGCGATTCACCTTCTGAGGGCTGCGGCCAAAGCGGCCAAAGTTCCTTCTGTGGCTCGGGACACCTGAACGCAGTTATACTGAGGCTGCGCAGATTGTCCCCCATGATCAATAAAGTAGCGATTTTCGGCGCGGCCGGAGCAATTGGTCCGGCCGTTGCCGCTGAGTTGCAGCGGCGTAGCGTCCCCTTCCGTGTAGTGGGCCGCACGCGCGCCAAGTTGGAGAAGGTCTTTGGCGGCTTCTCCCAGGCCGAGATCTTCGATGCTGACATTTCCGATCTCCGCTCCGCCAGTGCCGCAGCGCGCGGAGTCGACACCATCATTTACACGGTCGGCCTTCCCTACCCCTCCCACAATCTTCATCCTGCAATGATGCGAACCACGGTGGACGCCGCTGCCGCCATGGAAGTGCGCCGCATCGTGCTGGTTTCGAGCGTCTACGCCTACGGTGTACCGCGCACCAAACGCGTCTCTGAGACGCATCCGCGGATGCCCGGCACACGCAAGGGGCAGTATCGCAAGGAGCAGGAAGACATCGCGCTGGACGCGAAGAAAAAAGGGCTCGACAGCCTGGTGGTGCGGCTTCCCGATTTCTATGGCCCCAACGCCGATAACGGACTCGCCAATCCGATTCTGCGCGCGGCGCTTGCCGGGAAGACCGCGAATTGGATCGGACCCGTCAATACGCCTCACGAGTTTGTCTATGTGCCCGATGCCGGCCCGGTGATCATAGATCTGGCTTCATGCGCCGAGTGTTACGGGGAGGCCTGGAATTTTGCAGGCCCCGCCGAGATCAACACGCTCGACTTCATGACACGGGTTTACCGGGCGGTGGGCCGCTCTCCCAAGTACCGCACCGTCGGCAGCGGGTTGCTGAAGGTGATGGGTTGGTTCAGTCCGCTCTACAAGGAATTGCCGGAGATGCTGTATCTCGAGGAAACCCCCGTGATTCTGGACGATTCCAAGCTGCTTGCCAAGTTCCCCAACTCTCACAAGACGCCCTACGACGAAGGAATTGCTAAGACTCTGGAATGGATGCGGACGGGCAACTAAATACATTTCCCTGACGAATCCTGGCTCGGACGCGGGCCGCCCCCGTCATGCAGGCGAGCCCGCATCGCTCATTCGCTATTCGCGAATCGCGAATGCAGAATGGGATCATGGCACTGAAGCCGCAGGATGTTTACGTGGTGCTCAAACTCGTCTCTGCCGGGCAGGGCCGTCTTCCATACTCCCAACTCGCCAATGAGCTGGTCATGAGCGCTTCCGAGGTGACGCCAGCGTAAAGCGAGCTCAGGCGAGTGGCTTGCTGCACGGGCCCGGTTTGGAGAATCGTCCAAACATTGTGGCCATCGAGGAGTTTCTCACTCACGGATTGAAGTACGTGTTTCCGGCTGAACGTGGCGAACTTACTCGTGGAGTAGCGACCTCGTACGGAGCGGCACCCTTACGCGCCTTGATCGCTGCGACGGACGACCCAATTCCCGTCTGGCCCTCCGCGGAAGGCAAGCAACGCGGCGTCTCGCTGGCACCGTTGTACAAGACCGCCTATAGCCGCTCTGCATAATCAGTCCTTCTTACGAGCTCTTGGTACGTGCCGACGCACTGCGTGAGGGACGGGCTCGAGAGCGGAAGATTGCCGAGAGTGCGCTGCACCAGCGGCTGCGAGAGGCCAATGCTGAACTCAAGCCTTGAAAAGCTGATCGAGGTTGCCCAGCGATTGCGTCCCATGTTGGGAGAACTTGTGTTTGTGGGAGGAGCCGGTCACGAGCCTGCTCGTTAGGGATGAAGGCGCTGGCGCACCGCGCCCCACTCTGGATGTGGATGCAATCGCCGAAGTCACTTCGTATGCGGAGTACGCCGCGTTTGGCGAACGCATGCGCGCGCTCGGCTTTTCCGAAGACAGCAGCGAGGGCGCACCTCTGTGCCGGTGAGTTCACTCGGAAACGATCCTCGACGTTATGCCACTCGATTAGAAGATTCTCGGGTTCTCCAATCGTTGGTATCGCACCGCCATGGAAGACGCGACCATGCACTAGTTGTCGGACGATTTGGAGATCAGGGTCGTGACCGCGGCCTGCTTCCTCGGCACGAAAATCGAGGCGTTCCGAAACCGCGGAAACAGCGACTTCCAAGCCAGCCACGATTTGGAAGATCTGATCTTCGTCATTGACGGCCGCTCCACGATTGTCGACGAAATAAAAATGGAAGATCCCTCGCTTCGCGATCACCTGTGCGTAGAAATCACCGGACTGTTGGCGATGCCAGGATTCATCGACACCCTTCATGGCTACCTGCTTCCGGATCCCGGCAGTCAGGCAAGAATCGGAACACTCATTCGGCGACTGAACACTGTCGCCTCAATCAAGCCGAGAGCAGATCGGTGACCTTGTACCAATTCCACCCGCGAGATTTTACTGGATAGTGCCCGGGCAATGGAGCACCGGGTATTGCCGGAGGACCAATCCCGGGCTCCTGTCTTGCTTTCCTAGACCCACCACGCAGCGGCGGGCTGTTGTCTGATCACGATGCCATTCAAAAACGCCGCCGCTTTCGTGAGACCCTCCTCCGGCGATAAAATGCTGTCCTCGTGCTCGATCGACAGAACGTAGTCGTACCCGAACATGCGCAGCGTCGACACGAATTCGCGCCACCACTCCTCACCATGCCCGTATCCGCACGTGCGGAAGATCCACGCGCGATTCCGTTCGTCCGTGTAGCTCTTGGTGTCGAGCACTCCAGTCAACGGCAAATTCCGCTCATAGATCTGCGTGTCCTTGGCATGCACATGGAAGATCGAGTCGCCCAGCACGCGAATCGCCGCGATCGGGTCGATTCCCTGCCAGAACATGTGGCTCGGATCGTAGTTGCAGCCGATGGTTGGCCCCGCAATCGCACGCAGCTTGAGCATCGTCTCGGGACTGTAGACCACGAACCCCGGATGCATTTCGATCGCAACCTTCACGCCGTGATCGGCAGCGAACTTGGCATGCGAAATCCAGTAGGGAGTCACCACCTCGTCCCATTGCCACTTCAGGATCTCCAGATAATCCGGCGGCCACGGGCAGGTCACCCAGTTGGGCCACTTGGCATTCGGCGAATCGCCAGGACAGCCGCTGAAATCGATCACCACGGGAACGCCCAACTTCTCGGCAAGTTGAATCGTCTTGCGGCTGGTCTCCTGGTCGTGGCGTGCGCGCCCCTGATCGGGGTGCAGCGGGTTGCCATGGCAGCTTAACGCGCTGATCGAAAATCCATGATCGGCCAACTTCTTCTTGAACTCGCTCAACTCGCTCGCATTCTCGAGCATCGAAAGATGGCAATGGGCATCGCCTGGATAATTGCCGGTACCGAGTTCCACGGTATCGATCTGATTGCTCTTCAGCTTCTTGAATACGTCTTCCAGCGACATCTGCGATAACAACGGGGTGAAAACGCCGACTCTCACGCGGAATCTCCTTGATTTCAGAATGGCCAAAAACAGAATATCATTATCGGAGAACTCAAAACCTCCTGAGCGTCCAATTCGCCTTCCACTCGATATCGGATGTTCCTTCACGCCGGATGGGGCAACGTTGCCGTGACCGCCTTGCGAGCCGCCCAACTTTCTGCTTTCCAAGCGCTCCTGTTACCTGCCTACCGCAGGCCGCGGTGGCTTACCAGGTAAACCGCGAAGCTGCCTAGCCAATGTCCGCCCTCGTAGTGCTCGCTCGTGATGCTCTCGAGACCGGTCTGTTTCAAGCGAGCCGCAAGCGCCGTCAACTGGGCACTGCGCGGGTCGTTGGACCCGAGCTTCGATACAATCCCCTCCAGCATCCATGCGCGGCTTAGATTCAATCCCGCCAAATGGTAAAGCTTGCCATCGGTCACATCGGCAACCCGCGTGGGTTTCATCTCGACTCGCGGCAGGAATGCTCCAAACCACTCCGCGAATTCGGCGGTCGGGAGGATCCGCCGCACCACGTCGGCCTCAGCAAGGCACGGCGACAGAAAGTCTTCCCCGGACGGCTCATACGAGAGCGGACAGTTGCGATCCTTCAGATAGTAGTCCCGGGCTCGCGATTCCACCACCTTGCCGAACTCCGCATTGCCGGTGATGCGGGCATAATCGAGCATCAGCCCGATCGAGAAAGCCGTATTATTGTGCTCGCCGGTGCGAATCGGGTGCTCCATTTTGGGCATCCAGGAAACGATGCGCTCCGTCACCGCGCGCTCCAGCGGGCGCAATGTCGCCGACCATTCGCGCGCCTCG
>DATGIL010000096.1:0-100116 GCA_035295745.1 Bryobacteraceae bacterium
TTCTAACTCCGCCACCAGTTGCTGGATTTCCGCTCGGTTCCGGCGGCGCTTGATGTTCGTGGCTTGCGTCTGTTTGTCCACCCCTCCAGTTCATCACTGGTGGCGGCGCATGAAAAGGGTGCGGTTGCTCAGACGCTTACCCTGTTTCATGAGGCTGCCAGCGTTGCGAGTGATAACGATGCGAAACCTTCGCGTCGCCCAGAAATCGAAATTGCCGTTCAGCCGACTCTTGTGGCCTGCGTGGCACGGACTCGCTTCGTCCAGGCACTCACGAACATTTTTCTAAACGCTATCGAGGCCTATGCGGACGTGGAGTTATTGAGGCCGATTCGTGTCACGGCGAAACTTCATGACGGCTCGTGGCGATTGCGGTGGAAGACTTTGGGTGCGGAATGTCTCCTGAGGCCCAGGACGATGCACTCACCTTGTTTGCAACGAGCAAACCGCACGGCACTGGCTTTGGGTTGCCCCTTGCAGCCAAGATTATTGAGTCTGAGCACGCGGGGCGCCTCAGCATTGAAAGTACCAAGGGTAGAGGAACGATTATCCGGATTGTTATTCCTCCAAATGCGCAAGTGAGCGCCGGATGAAAACACGTCATATTGCATTAGTCGTCGAGGACGATCAAGAAACCGCTGAGGATCTTGGCGAGATATTGCGGTCATTGGATTGCGACAGTAATGTCGTCGATAACAGAGATGCGTTGACGACGCTTGAGGCACGACGCTTTTGCCTGATCCTTCTTGACCTTCAAATTAAGGGGGGCCCCAGACGCGATCAAGGGTCATGTGGAACACGGCAAGAGTCTTCTACGCAGCATTCGATCAAAGTATGGCGAACACAACGGAAACTGCTTCGCGCTGCCGGTGCTCATCATAAGTGGTTTTGCGCGGGAGGCTGACTCTGCCGTGGAGGTGATGAAGGACGGCGCGAGTGATGTCATCCAGAAGCCCCTGAAGAGCGGCTTGGTATCCGACAGAATACGGTAAACGGCCGACGATCACCAGAACCAGCCGTTCGGCGCGTGTATCCGTCCGACGAACCCCTGAGGATTATTTGGCCCGCGCAGCCCCCCATCGAGCCGGTGTGAGTTGCGGCACCTGGCTGAGCGGCCGGTTCGCCAGACCGGGCAGAATCTCCATCAAATAGTCAACCACAGGCAAAGATAGCCGCCGGCACGATTCCACAACCTGCATCATCACGCTGCTTGACCGTTTACTCTATCATGCCGACGTGACCGTCGTCGAAGGCAACAGCTACCGAGTCCACATGCCGCTGTCCGTTTTCAGTATTCGTCCGTTCCGGAAGTGAACACACCCAAGCGGCCAATCGTAGATCTCTCGGCTGCATTTTCAGTGTATTGGAGTGTGGCTTGCTAACTGCTCAAGGCAAAGCCAACCCTGTGCAACCCAAACTGGAGGTCACGATGTGGATGGAGGACTTGCGTGGAGCTTTTCGGACTCTCTGTTCTGCGCCAGGCTTTGCGCTCACGGCAGTCCTTTCTCTGAGCGTCGGTATTGGCGGAACTGTTTCCATGTTCACCGTTGTGAACTCCGTCCTGCTCAAACCTCTCGCCTTGCCAAACCCGGGAAAACTCGTCCGCGTGATGAATCGTTACACGGCCGCGTACGCCTCTTCGAGAATGGACAGGGAGGCTCCAGGATTGCTTTCCCGGGAGTTTATCCGCTGGCGCAAGCAGATCAAATCGCTGGATTCGATCTCGATTACGGCTCTAGCCTGCCGGGCTTGTACCTTGACCGGAACCGGCCGGCCGGAACGGTTGAGTGCGATGGCCGTTTCCGCTGAATACTTCGATACCTTGGGAGTTCAAGCCCAGCTCGGCAGATGGTTTCGCGAATTCGAAGAGCAGCGCGGCGGACCAGGTGTGGTCATTCTCAGTGATGCTTTCTGGCGCCGCAACTTCGCCGCGAAAACGGACATCGTAGGCCAAAACATCCATATCAACGGCGCGCCTTACGAGGTAGTAGGCGTCACCCCTTCCACCTTCCGCGGTGACGTGTTGCATGATGCTTTAGGAGTGCCCGATCGAATCGACATCTATCTGCCGCTGCGGTTTACTCCCCAACAGCTGGAATCGGATTTGGCTGACGACTTCGTGGGCATAGCGCGGCTTAAGCCCGATGTGACCCTGGAACAGGCTGGCGCGGAACTCGATTCCACTTTGACTTCGATTCCCGAGTATCAGGCTTCCTTCAGCGCCCTCAAGGTGCGAGTGCGGCTCCAAGAGTTGCAGAGTGTTGTAGTGGGCGAGGTGCACCAGGGACTGCTGCTCCTCCTGCTCTCAATGGGCCTGGTGCTGCTAATTGCCTGCGTCAATGTCGCGAACCTCAGTCTTGTGCGCTCCACACAGCGCGCGCGCGAGTTAGCTCTTCGCGCTGCCCTCGGGGCGACGCGTCGTGATCTCATTCGACGTTCGTTGATGGAGAGCATCCTCATCGCTCTAGCCGGCACGATCACCGGCTTTATTCTTTCGCAGTGGATCACCGAATTCGCGGTTTCTCGCGCTCCGCATCTGCCGAGATCCGGGGATATCGCAACGGACGCCGCCGTGCTCTCCTTCGCCATTGGAATATGCGCCCTGACTACGATGCTCTTCGGCGCATTGCCGGCATGGCAAACCTCCCGTGCCGATCCTCTGGTGGCTCTGAACGCCGGCAGCCGGGGGAATACGGATACGCTGCGCGGCGGCCGAATTCGATCCGTTCTAATCGCCACGGAAGTAGCCTTGGGTGTTGTCCTGGTCATCGGCTCCGGACTCCTCTTGCGGAGCCTCCATCAGGTGATGAATGCTCCTCGTGGATTCGATGGGCATGACGTGATGATCGCCGATCTGTACTTGCCTTCGCCAGGCTATCAGCGGATCGACAGACAGATCTCGTTTTTCCGTCGACTGCGGGACGAACTCATTTCCATGCCCGGCGTGTTGAACGTTTCGGCCAACACGCGCGCGCCGATCGATCAAGAGGCGATCTACACCGTGTTTGAGGAAAACAGCGCCAAGCCTCTGAATGAACTGATTGCCGCCGGATTCCAGAACGTAACCCCGGAGTATTTTTCCATGATGAAAATCCGCTTGCGTGCCGGGCGGTTCTTCCGGGATAGCGGTGAGACCGAGCAGGTAGTCGTGATCAGCGAGTCCGCGGCCCAGCGGATGTGGCCCGGGCAGAATCCCCTGGGAAAGAGAATAAGAAAGTCGAATGAACCTATAGACGATTACTCCCGTGTGGTCGGCGTAGTTGGCGACATTCTCTCAAGCGCATTGGATCGGACTCGTACGCCCGTGGTCTATCGCCCTTACTCGCAGCGCGGCGGGCGGAATACCGCAGTCACCTTAGTTATTCAGACTGCTCTCCCCGCCTCGCTGGCGGTTCCCCTTCGCCAAGCAGTTTTGCGTCTTGATCCCGATGTGCCCGTTGGAGAACCACGTTCCATGACGGACGTCATTGCCAACTCGGTACAGGCGCGGGTCTTTCAAGCATGGTTGCTCAGCGCATTTGCCCTGGTTGCAGTCTTCCTGGCAGCCATAGGGATTTACAGTGTGTTGAGCTATTCGATCATCCAGCGCCGTAAAGAGATCGGCATCCGCATCGCACTCGGCGCGGATCGGAAGGACGTTTCCCGGTTCGTGTTCGAGAACGGAATGACTCCAGTCGTGGCCGGATTGGCCATTGGTCTGGCCGCAGCATCGTTCTTTGCCAGGCTCCTGGCGAGCCTGTTGTTTCAGGTGGGCACATTGGACCCCACCACCTTCGTCGTAACCCCTTTGATTCTGATCCTAACCGCCGCCTTGCCGTGCATCCTACTTGCGCGAAAAGCCTCACGCTTCGATCCCATGGATGCGCTGCGTCTAGAATGAAAAAGCCATGTGACCGCTTCCGTGGATCTTGAGCAAGGCCTGCTTCAGCCCGTTTCACTGCCGCCTCCAAGGCGCCCGGAGGGGAGAGACGCTACAGGCTTGCATCCACCGGCTGCAGCTTGAACGCGCGGCCCAGTTGCTGGTTCTCCGAAACCACAAACCGCTCCAGACCCGTGAGCCAAGGGCCGCGAGACATGCCAGGTGACCCAGGCGGGAGCCGAGGTGTCCGTCATGTCAGACGGTTTTTCCCCAAGCGAAGACCGAACTTGATATCTTTGAGTGATTCGATGGGTTATACGAAGCTCAGTTTCTCACTTGTCTTGACGTTATGCGCAACAGCCGGGATGATGTCACCGTCCCTTTCCCGCGCTCAGCCTGTGGTGGAATCCAATCTTTCTGCCGCAGCTGTTAAACTTGCCGCGTCGAGAGCTATAGCGCTTCTTCAAACAGTGGGAGCGAACTGGTCACGCAAGCAGTTTTGTGTTTCCTGCCATAGCCAGATTCTTCCGTTGATGGCTGTGGCGCGGGCGCGTAAACACGGCGTCCCGGTGGATGAGGACGCGGCGGCACGACAATTGCGCCAGTCGCTCACCCAGTTCCGCCTAGAATATGCCATTCAAGGCTGGAACCCGGAAATGACCATGGAGGAGGCGTTTACACTTGTGGCCGCATACGATTCGGGCGTCGGCCCAAATCCTACAGCTGCGGCATTCATACGGCTCTTCTCCAGACGTCAGTTCTCGGACGGGCGGTGGCTATTTGCAGACAATCGACCGCCCATGGCATACAGCGAAATTACGAGCACAGCGGTTGTCTTGCGCTCGCTCCAAGCGTATCCTGCTCCGCAGATGGCAAACGAGGTCGCGGTACGAGTTCAACGCGCCCGCTTGTGGCTGGAGAGGCAGCATCCGAAGACCACGGAAGAGCGCACTTTCCGCCTGCTTGGGATGTCCTGGGCGGGTGCTCGAGCCAATGACCTGAGAATGGCTGCTGCGAACCTCCTTTCCGAACAAAATAGCGACGGCGGGTGGTCCCAGCTATCCATGCTCCCGAGTGATGCCTACTCTACCGGAGAAGCCCTCGTCGCGCTCGCTGATGCTGGGGGCATCAGTGTTGACAGTGAGGCATTCCGGCGTGGCCTCGCCTTCCTGGTAAAAGCCCAGACGCCAGACGGATCGTGGCACGTCCAGTCACGTATTCACCATCCTGCCGTTGTCAGCCCTCCCTATTTCGAAAGCGGATTCCCCTGGGGACACGACCAGTTCATTTCTTCGGCTGCTACCAGCTGGGCAGCGATGGCTCTTTCTCTTTCACTTCCGAAAGAGCCGAATATTCAGAGAGCCGCTTCAGCTCAGGTTATGAATGATCGTTTGGAGCCATGGGCGGAGACTGTACTTTTCGGGAACCTCCAAAGGTTGCGACAACTACTGAGTCACGGTTTCAACGCAAATAGCGCGCAGGCGGATGGCACGACTGCTCTGATGATGGCGGCGCCCGATGCGGAAAAAGTCAAACTTCTCCTTGGCGCCGGTGCGAGAGTTAACGCAAGAGCGAAGTCGCAGTTTACCGCGTTGATGGTTGCCGCTGGTTACATTGGCGCTGCTGAGAGCGTTCGGCTCTTGCTCGGCAGTGGAGCGGATGTAGAGCTCGGAATCCCGCAGCCTCCGTTCAACGTTTCCGCCGCCTCGCTGGCGGCAGACGCCGGCGATACGGAGACGCTGAAGGCTCTGTTAGCCAGGGGGGCTAACATTAACCGCAAAGTTGTCGGATTCTGGCTATTTGAGGACGAGTTATGGGAGATCCCGGTGCTTCGGGGTGATTCAGCTATAGTCGATCTTCTGGCCACGCGAATGGGCCAGAAGGAATTGAGCGAGGCCCTAGTCAGGTCTGTATTTGGAAATCGTCCCGAACAGGTTCGCCGTCTACTTGCGCATGGCGCAAACGTGAACTTCGTCGACGATGTGGGCATGACACCACTTCTATATGCAGCAAGCATCGACTATGGCGACACTGAGATGATCGAGACGCTGTTGAAGGCGGGTGCTGATGCCTCTGTCCGTGCTAAGGACGGTTCGACTGCGCTCGACTTGACCAGGAAATACCACCACCGAGAACTGCAAACGATGCTGGAACGAGCGGCTGGCCTCAAGTACTAAACTACTAGGCAATTCGCGATCACCGTTCAGCGATGAGCCCTCCCGCCGTCCGACGTTGGTGATGGCCCCGTACTGTTCCCGGAGATGGACAGCCCTCACCGTCAAGGGTGAATCGAAGACGGTACGGGGCGCCCCAAGAACTCACAAAAAGCACGAATCAAACGGCACGCAGACTGCTCGCTTACCACGTGAAGGCGAATCCAGAACCCGCACGCATGCCGAGACGCGAGGAACTGGATTCGCCCCAAAAAATGGTGTCCCTCCGGGGACTCATGCGTTTGCCCCCATAAGTTCCGCGATCCGTCGCGCCAGTGTTTCGAGCGGATCCAGCACCGGCAGCCGGCCTCGCCCGAGCAGCGAAAATCATCTCACCGGTCCAGGAAGGGTCCGCGAATCGACATCAGCTGACTGCGCGAGCTGTCCGTCCGTGAGTAGATCAGACTCCGCCCGTCGGGGGAAATCGCCATGCTAGGCGTGGACACCGGGAGCATCCGGTCGAAGTCCATCACGCGGCTTACCTTCTTCGTCGTGAACGAGTAGACGAAGAGGCTCGGCCGCCTCTGCAACTCGTCGTAGAACCAAAGCCCGTCGCCGCCGATCGTCCACCATCGCCGTGCGTTGGCCTCTTCCAAATGGGGAATCTTCTGGGGGCTCCCGGTGGGAAGCGGCACTTCCCAGAAACCGCGCTCCGGCGCGTTGAAGAGAATCAGACTCTTGCCATCCGGCGCTTCGGCCAGGTCGGATGCCGTGCAGTCGCAAACCAGTTCGGCACCCAAGCCCGTTGGAGGAGACTTCCAGATCTGGAATTTGCCCCCGCGGTTGGAAACGAAGTAGATCGATTTGCCGTCGCGCGACCAGAAAGGACTACGCTGTTCCGATGGCTCGTTCAGCAGCCGCCTCACCGCCCCGCCGCTCGACGAAATCACTAACAGGTCCGACCGGCCTTGCGCCCGCGCTTCAAAGGCGATCCACTGCCCATCGGGCGACCAACTGGCATTGCCGAAATCACCGTGCCCGAACTTCGTCACCTGTGTCGCCTGCGACCCATCGGCATTGGCCACCCACAATTCCCAGGAGCCCCGCCGGTCGGATGAGAATGCGATTCGCTTTCCATCGGGCGACCACACTCCGTTCCGATTCTGGCGCGTCGACGTGATCAGCTTCTCCGACGTGTGACTGGCAACATCCAGGCGCCAGATGTTCACGTTCGTGCTGGCGTCCGTGTAGACCAGAAACTGGTCGTCTTTCGCGACGGCCGGCTCGATGGCGGTCTCGCCGATCGCATTAATCGGCGTGATGGCAGGATCGTGCAACGACACGTTCCACAGGCTGTAGGTTCCGGTTCGATTCGAGCTGAAGATCAGGCTTTGACCGTCGCCCGACCACGCCAAGCCTCGAATATCGTGCGACTCCGTGGTAATGCGAGTCGATTTTCCACCCTCCGCGGAGATCAGGTACAGATCCGCGACGGAATTGTTGCTCAAGAACCTCGCGAACGCCACCTTCTTTCCGTCGGGAGACCAGACCGGCATCACGTCGGAGACTCCGGCAATCTGCTCCGTGAGCCGCCGAACCTCCAAAGTGGAGAGCGAAACCAGGTGTAGCGGACAGCCATTCTCTCGCGATGGCAGACACTGCCGATACACCAGCGATTTGCCATCCGGCGACCAGGCCGGACCCGGGTTCGCGAGCCTCTCCAGTGGACCCGCGCTGACTCGCGTGTGCCCGGGATCGAAGCGTCCAGGCACCGCCACCTGCTTCTCCGGTCCACCGGCTGCGGGTACGATCATGATCCTGGCGGCGTCCGGGCCTGAACGAATGAACGCGATGGTCTGACCGTCAGGCGACCACGATGGATGAAGGTCGTTATCAATGTCGGTCGTAAGCCGCCGCGGTTCCCCCGAACCTGTCTGCACATAGATGTCGAGGTTTCCGTCGGGCCCTTCGCGCGTGAAGGCGACGCTCTGGCCATCGGGAGAGATCGCGGGACTAAAGTCGTGTCCCACCTCGCTGGTCAGAGGTGTGATGCTGACCGCCGACCCAGCCGCCTTGAGCTTCCGCTTCAGCATGCCCGGGGCGAGCGCCGCGACAGCGACAATCGCCGCCGCCACAATCGTCACTAGTGCCCACTTGTGCTGCAAGGCTGGCCCTTTAGACGGAGCCTGCAGTGGGGGCGAAACCGGAAACTGGGGCGGGGCCGTTACTTTGGGCGAGGCCGTTACCTGGCGGGGCGGTGGTACGGATTCTCCAGCGTCCGTGGGCGCGGGAGCTTCAACTGCGGCTTCCACCACATCGAAGTGCGGCGCGTATCCACCCTTGGGAATCGAGATGCGAACGCGATCGTTCACTCCCTCCCCGGCGTAGTAGAGTTCCAACTTGCCCCGTAGTCGACGGGCTTCGTTGCGGACTACCGGATCCAGTTTGGGATTGAAGTCCGCCGGCCGGTCGAACACCGCAACCGCGACCGTGAGCTCTTTGACACCTTCAGGCCCGGACTCGAGTGTCTCCTCGACCACGAAGCGCAGGAATCGGGACATGCGGGCGGACGATTGAAAGCTCGGACTCGCCTGAATGCGCTTGAGTTGGAGACGAATCTCCGCCTCGGACACAGGAAAGGCAGACCCAGTTTGCGGCGATGGCAGAGCAGTACTCATCGAGCCGGATACCGGAGATTCTACTCCAGGCCCGAGATGGAATCGATGATAACCCTGGTTAACCGTCGCCGCTAACCGCCGCCGTTACTACTACTAACCGTTCCGCCGCCAAGATTGATTAATGAGTGACCCGGGTCTGATTTTCGAACTCGGCTACATTTTCATATGTCTCGAACACGCCATCCACGCCATACATGCGGAAGACGTGCCCGACCGACCCGTAAAGGCCGCACAGCGCCAGGTTGCCGCCGGCTTGCGCGAGCAGCTTACCCATCATCAAAATGCTGCGGACCCCCTCCTTTCTGATCAACTCGACCGACTCCATATCCAGCACCAAAGTCTTCTCCCCGCGGTTCAGCCAGTAGGCCACTTCGCGCTCCAACTGGGAGATCGTGGTCTCGTCCAACTGGCCTGTTAGCTGGAGGACGACCTTCCCGGCGGTCCGCATGAACTGGACCGTGAACTTCGTCCGGACGTTGCTGATAAAGGAATACGCGCCAGCGGCATGGAAGGCCGCGTAGCGACTCTGTTGCATTTGGGTGGCGTCGTGAACGGTTGTCATGATGCTAATTTGCACCCTGCGGCGGGTGCAAAGGCAGTACGAAGGGGAAGGGATCCGGGCGGTAGAAGAGGTAGAATGTGCCATTCTACCCCTGAACAGGCAACGTACTCTACGTCTTTAAGTTTCTGGAAAGAAAATGGATACGTTTTAGGATCGGGGCGGAGCTCCGAATCGACGCTCGAATTTCCAATTCGCATAATCCTTTACGGCCGTGCGCATGATCTCGTGAGCCTGTTCTGCGGTTGTGATTCGTGTGGGCTGCAAACCGGTTGTCCGGCTCAGGATATTCTGCCAGCCTTGCGCCTTTTCCAACATCAGCTCGTCCACAGGAGCTGTTTTGGCTTCGACTACGCCGATTTGTGGGGCCGCCGCCGGCTGGGCAAGCTTAGCCGGGGTGTCATTTCGAAATGTCCCGGTCAATTGGTCCGCGAAGGAAACCGCGGCGGCATCGCGTCGGGTGAGCGGCGCTGACAGTCCGAAAATCTCACGAACCGTCGTAATGACGGACGTGTGCTGGTATTGCCGGCTCACCACTTTGCCCTTCGGCAGAAAGGGTGACGCCAGAATGGCTGGGACTCTCAAACCCAGGCGATCGAACGCGAAGGCCGGCACGCCTTTGGCGGGAACGCCTGGTTCGTCGATTCCATCCGGGTTCACGGCGGGAGGGGGTGCAACGTGATCGAAGAAGCCGCCATGCTCATCGAATGTGACAATCAGCAAGCTACGCTTCCAGACGTCCTCATTGGCGCGCAGTGCTTCATACACGTCGGCAATGAGTTGATCGCCTGGACGCACATCGTGCGGAGCGTGCATCGAATCCACTTGGTTCTTGGTCGTCGTCGAATCGCCGAAAGCCGGTTCGATGAAGTTAAACGAAGATAGTTTTCCCGAGGCACAGTGCTGTTGGAAGAACGTCTTGAAGTCGAGGAAGGCTCCAGGGTGGCCTGCGGCCCGATCGCTCTCGAAATCCGCCTCTTCCGCCGCTTCTGTATAGGCTTTCGCGATGACCCGATCAAATTTTGCCACGTCGTTGTCGTCACTGAAGTAGACGGCCCAATTCTTCCCTCCGGCTTCGAGGCGATTGTAGATCGTGTCGACGTCGATCGTCCTGGAAAAGTCATTGAAAGCGAAGCCCTGAGAACTCGCGCAGTGTGTGTACAGGCGATTCGGCTGAGTCGGCCCGGGGACCTCGGCGAACCAGTTATCACACAGTACGAACTCGTCCGCCAGGGCATTCAGCGCCGGCAAACGGTCCGGAGTGAACACTTGCATCACATCCTCCAACATGGCGTTCGTCGGTTGGATGTGCGCTCCGAAGAAACCGTTGGAGTAGCTGAGTACAAAGCCGTCGAGTTTCACCGGGTGCCCGGCGCCTGGGCCATCCGCTACCCCGGAGAGCTGTACATTTGTCGCTTTCAAAGAATGGCTTGGCCCTTCTCCCTTTGCGATCGCAAAGGGAGCATTTTGCCCCACGGTGAATCGCGGGTTTGACGTCGATTCGGGTGAATCCGGGTGCAGCAGGTTAAACTCGTCTCCCTTCAATCCGTTCACGCCCGGATGAAATCCGAACAGATGATCGAAGGAACGGTTTTCGAGCATGAGCACGACAACAAAATCGATTTGCGGCATAGGACGATCGCAGATCCTCTCCACTTGTAGAAGCGCAATTCAACAGGGATCGGGGCCATTGCCGCTTTTGGCGTAAAATGACCAGACGATGAATGGAAATTCCGTGATTCAGGGACTGTGGATCGGCGACCGCCTGTCAACAATGGAGCGGCTGTCGATTGCTTCTTTCCTGGCAAACGGCCATGCCTTCCATCTTTATGCCTACGGCGACGTGGAGAATGTTCCGGAGGGCGCCATCATGTGCTCCGCGGAGGCGATCGTGCCGCACTCCCGCGTCTTTCGCTACCAGGAAAACGGCTCCTACGCGGGTTTCTCCAACCTGTTCCGCTACAAGCTTCTGTTGGACAAAGGCGGATGGTGGACCGACATGGATACGATTTGCCTTCAGCCGCTCGATTTCCCTGACGACTACGTTTTCTCATCCGAGATGCTTCGTGGCTCCGAGGTGATCGACGCCGCGGTGATCAAGGCTCCGGCCGGATCGCCGTTAGCGGAATTCGCATTCGACATAAGCAATTCCAAAGATCCGGCCAAGGTCAAATGGGGTGAGACCGGACCGCGACTGTTGCAACAGGCAGTCGAGCGGTTTCAACTGCAAGCTCACGTGCAGCGTGCTTCCGCATTTTGCCCTATCGACTGGCCCGACTGGGAATGGGTACTCGATCCGGAACGTGAGATTGCGTTTGGCCCGGAGACTTTCGCCGTTCACCTGTGGAACGAAGTGTGGCGGCGCAACGGCCGGGACAAGGATGCCGGCTATCCGCCCGGCTGCCTCTTCGAACGGCTGAAATCCAGGTATTTCGGATCGAACAGCGGCGAGTACCGATCCAACAGTGCGGCGCTTTGATTCGCCGCGCTCAGCCACTCGTCGATGGTTTCCGAAGCATAACCCCGGTTCTGCATGCGGCTTCGTGCGCCCGACTCCCATCCGGAGTCTTCTGCCCCCGCTCGCCGGGCGTTGACCGAATCCCAGACCACCGCTTCCCAATCCGCGATCTTGTGGACGACGTCGGGATCCATCATCTCTCTCACCTGGGGATTATGGAGCATGCTCCAGCGCGTCTTCCGGTAAGCTTTCTCGCACGCCTCGCGGAACGCGGCCTCGCCTTTGGCAATCACTGGCGCATCCACCCGATAGACACGCATGAGAGTCCGAAACGTGCCGCGAGCCTGCTCGGGCTTGATTTCCTGGGCGAAGAGGTAACCGTTATCGAAACGTAACCCTTCGAGAGAAATCTTCGGGTCGAAATCGCCTGCGGCCTCACCCGGAACCCATAACGCGTCATGGTCCATGAAGATGATATGGACTGCCCACTCGCCGTTCCTCCACTGGCTCCGGATGCCCACGTTTCTCCTGACAAAAGACTCTCCAAACGAGCAGCCCCAGGTCGCAAGGAGGGTCCCGAAAAGATCGCCAGTCTGGCGGAGCAAAGAGACGTAGGTACGGTCGGCGCGTTTGCGATTCGCCGGCTCCGCGTAGGCACGAGCCACGTAGTCCGAGTATGAGCCGGTCGTGTCCGCGGGCGGTGTGTAGACTCCGAGGATCTCCTCCAGCAGATCGTCGGCAAAGCGGCGCGCTTCATCCGCAGTATAGTCGCGGGCGAGGCCTCGGGCGAAATAACTCTCGGCGCCCGCGGGCGAGAGGTATCGCTCGAGTACATCCAAGCGGAAAGAAGTAGTGTTTGCGAGCCAGGCCTGCCGTGGCGGCATCATCCGCAGGAACTCCACCGTCAATCCGAGATCGCCTGGAGCCTCCAGAGCGGCTCCGTCCGGCAGCAATCCGCGAACCGTTGCCTGCATGTTCCCGCGCATCTCTCCGAAGCCGTTTCCGAAGGTGCGCCGGTCGGTGAAGTAGTCCAACATGTGCACCTCACCTTGCCACGCGGGCACACTCTGAATCGAGAAAACGTCACACGAGCTGCTTAAGGGGGGTGGAGTATCGTGCACCCGCCGGTACAGTTCGGCAAGCCGCACGCCCGAGCGTGCCTCGCGATCGCTGCTGACGCCCGAACTTCCCCCATATAAGCGGTAGGTCCCTTCGAAAACTCGAACATCGAGCGGATGCCGGCTCCGGATTCCCGAGCGCTTGATCTCGAACTCTACGTCGCTGCCGGGCAGTTTCAGCGTCAGCGCCACCGTGCCGATGGGAACCTCTACCAGGGAGTTGATCTGCCTGGGGGTGTTACAGGCAGACCAGTAGACTCGCGACTCGCTCTGCAATCGGGCGGCGATGCTGCGCTCGTACGGCAGATCGGCCGCTTCATACTCATTAGTCCAATGGATAAGTCCTTGCGAAGTTCGTAAATGCGAAGCGATGCGGGAAGCCACCTCTTCGGCGCCCAGGAAATAAGGCGCCAGTGTCAGCTTGCATTCCTGTCGTGCCACGTGAAAGAAGTCGCCAAGCGCGGCCGGAGTGGTTTGCCGGCCGCGGATCCCCCGATGAATTCTCAGCAGACGTCCGATGCGCACGCGAAGGGAGGAGTCGACCTGGGCCCCTATCTGCGAACACAGCCAGAGTTCTTCCTCCCCGCCGGCCGGCCGCAGCCGGAGAAATTGGTTCTCCAGCATCAGAACGCACGCACGCCGGAGTTCCCACGATGCGTCCCGATTTCTCGCCGTCCCAATTAAAGACTGGGCAAGCTCATGCCGGTACGCTCGAACGCCCAGAAAATCGGCGACCAATTGCACGGCCAGAGGGTCTTGGCCGAATTCAGTGCGCACCAGGTTCCCGATCTCTTCCTGGAGGAGGACGCCTTTAGAAGCGAGCATAATTCTTCAGTAGTAATTTTTATCAAACCATCATAGAGTAGAAGGAACAGAATTCTGACAAATCTTTTTAAAGGAGCATCGTTCATGGGCCTCGTTCTGGGTAAGAAAGACGTTAGTTTTGCCACTCCTTCTGGCGCTGTGACCGTCACACTCGATGCGCTTACCGCCAAAAGCCTCCTCTTAGCACTCACCAATGCCCTGCAGTCGGGCAGTTCGAAACCTAAGCCCACGGGCGTCGACAAAGGCAAGCCCGGACCCGTAGCGGTCGGACCAAAAGCTCTTGGCGCCAAAGTAACTGGGGCGAAAGTGGCCGGCCCCAAAGCTCCTGGGCCGAAAGCTCCTGGTCCCAAGCTAGCCGGCGCGAAAGTCCCTGGTCCCAAAGCTCCTGGGCCGAAGGCTCCCGGCCCCAAAGCCGCCGGAGCGAAAGTCCCTGGCCCCAAAGCTCCCGGGCCGAAAGCTCCTGGACCCAAGGTAGCTGGCGCAAAAGTCCCCGGACCCAAAGCAACTGGAGCGAAAGCTCCCGGGCCGAAGGCTCCCGGACCGAAGAAATAGCTTGAGATTCGCGATCTGTACAGTCGCCTATAACGAGGCCGACTGGATTCGTGCCTGTATTCTTCAGTTCAAGACTCTCATCGAGCGTCACGTCGTCCTGGTCTCTTCCCATCCGTGGCTGGGTGACGTGACGCCAGATGACGGTACTGCGCAATTGGCTCGCGACAGCGGGGCCGAAGTCCACGTGCAGCACTGGGAAAGTGAGTCGGAGCAGCGCAATTGGGGCTTGGCGCTGCTTATCGACTATGACTATGTCTTGATCGTTGATGCGGACGAATTGTACTCCCGGTCGGCGATCCGGCAAATGCTGGTCTCGCTGGAACAGATGCGGGATCCCTATTTCCGCGTCGCGGAAATGCAAACCTACTGGAAGACTCGTGACTACGTCTGTGCGCCGCCCGAGGCTTGGGACCCGCCGATTGTCGCAGTGGATCCCAAGCGTGCAAGATTTCGGATGCAGCGTCAGGTAGAAATTCTCAATGGCGAGCGCCCGCCGGCAGGTAAAGTTCCCGTCACGCTCCACCACATGTCGTGGGTGAAGTCCGATGCCAAAGTCCGCGAGAAGCTGAGCACATTCTCTCACGCGCGGCACATCAAACCTGGGTGGTATGAGAACGTCTGGCTGAGATGGACTCCCGATACCTTGGACATGCGAGACATGGCGCCTTACAGCCGCGACGAGATGTACGCGATCTACAGCCCCTGCCCTTCGCTCGACGAGTAATCCCCCGCCCTGGTGCGCTGACCGCGCGACTGACCTGCGCTCCCTGGAGACCACGCCCTATCGGTCATGGCTCGTAGCGAGCCGCGCGCGTGAGCAAGCGACGCCCGATCGCCCGAAATATCACTCCCTTACGGTCGTGGCTCGCTGTGAGCAGCGCACGTCACGGTCGTGGCTCGTTGCGAGCCGCGCGCGTAAGCAAGCGATGCCCGATCACCCGAAAATCACTCCCTTACGGTCGTGGCTCGTTACGAGCCGCGACCGTGAGCAAGCGACGTCCCAACTCGCTGATTGAGCTACTGGTTTTTGCCCAATTCGAAGACGTGGGGCTCACGGATACCGATGTGATTTCCCGGGCTGTAACTGAGGACGGGAGACCACCCCGTCGGGAACTCGCGTAGATTCTCCTGCTGATCCACCAGGCCTTCACGGCTCACCTCGCGCCCTGAACGATTTAGAAGCTCCATCACGATCTTGGCGCCACACAGAGCGCTTCGCTGCGCCTGGACCCCCGCCGCCGGCAAATGGTAACGCTCCGCGAGCTTCTGATATTCGGCAACAGCCCGGACATCGAAATCCGATGGCAGTACCGGAAACGCCGCGCGAATCCGAGTGCCGGCGGCACGGGGAATCTCGGTGGAATCCGGCGGCAAGAGCACACCGGGCACGAGGAAGAGCGTATCGGGCAACTTCGCAAGCGGCTGGAACGAAGGGAAGCGGGACAGGAGCAGCACGATCTTCGCATTGCTTCTCGCGATCTGTGCCATCCAATCGGAGTCGCGGGTGGAGATCGCATGCACTTCCGGCCATTCGCTCTCGGAGAGCAGGGCTCGCGCATTGTCCGCCGCCTGTTGCTCCACTCCACCGGGCGAATACAGAATCGCGATTGGCGCGCTCGCCCCGTTCTCAAGCACGGAGTTCACCAGCGCGTTTGCCTGCGAAGCGATTCCGCCATCCAGGTAAAAGGCATATCGATTCGTCTCCAAGGGGGGCGATGCCGAGATCGCATTTACCAGCGGGACACCCAGTTCGTCAAGGACCTTGCCGATCTCTTTGTCCGACCCCGCCAGGAATCCGGTGACCAGCGCAAAAATGCCTTGCTCCCGCAGGAACGTGCGAACGGCGGCGGCGCGATCTTCCGGCACTTCCGGCAGTTCCAGATAGCGCATTTCGATCACTCGGCCGAAGACCGGATCTTTGGCGGCATCGGCGAAGTAAGCGGTCAGGACCTCCCGAATGGAGCGCGACAATTCCGGCGCGCCCTGATTGTGAGGCGGTAGTAAAGCTCCCAGCCGCAGGCTCGTGTCGGAGACGCCGGGGTCCGGCTGTGAACCGAGCATGGCGATGAAAGCTGCCAGGTCCCGAGCATCCGAGGCCGGCATCCGGTACAGCGGCATAACCGGATTGAGTGGCTTGCCTCCGGAATCGAGGCCCATCGTGAACGCCCGAACGAGGAGCCGTTCAGTATAGCCCGGTCGAACGCGCCCTCCGTTTCCGCCCGCAGGGATATCGCGAGTTAACTGACGCCAGCGGATGTCCGAGGGCGTCACGCCTCCTTCCGGCTTACCCCGGCCATCGCGGCCGTGGCACGTGGCGCAAGGTGTCGTTGACGCGGAGACCTCCGGGCCATTCTTGCCGAATACTGCCGTGATCTCTTTTCCGGACACACCAACACCTGTCCGATAAATCTGGCGGCCCCGCTCGGGATCGGGGGAGGAGGTCTGCGCTCTTGCCGAAATCAGCAGAATAGCCGCGATCGACAGCCTGCGCACCAATGGAAGTCTAATGGGCGTGAGTACCGGCAATGCCCCTCGTATGCTCACCGGAGGGCACGAGAGATCGGGCCATTTTATTCAGCCGATCGGCAAGATTCGCCGGACTCTGTTCCAGCCCATTGACTCGCGACCACTCGCCAGTGGTACCGTTCGCGAGAATCATGATGGGGCTGTGACTGCTCTTATCCGCCGTGAAGAGGTTTACCGCCTTCAACAGGCGTTTCACGTCCGCCTCGGGACCAGTGAGCAAGGTCCAATTGTGCGCGGGTCCGAATTTAGCCGCCCACGCTTCGAGGATTTTGGGCGTGTCCGTCACCGGGTCCACGCTGATGGAGATCAGGCGCACGTCCTTGCCATCGCTGTCCTTCAGCACATTCGAGAGCTTGGCCAGCTTGGCGCCCAAAGGAGTGCAGATGGTCGTGCAGGTGGTGAACACGGTGTTCACGACCACCACGTGATTCTTCACCAGATCGCTCATGAACCGCACTTTTTCGCCATGCTGATTCACCAGGGTCACATCAGGAAGCGAAGTGAAATCGGAGAGCGTCTGCGAATGGATGCTCGCGGCGCCTTGGAGAAGGCCCAGAACCAGCGGCAGTGCTCGGTAAATCCGGAAAGCGCGCATTGGTTCGACAATTATATCGCAGTAACTCAGGGCTGTACGTCGAACTGCAATTGAGAAGAGCGGTGCAAAGGTAATCCCAGTGACGGGCATTCCACCAGCACCAGATAGTGACCGGGTTCCGGCGGCACGGCGTCGAAGCCGTAAACTCCGCCTCCTTCCGGCACCGCAAACTGAGGATTCGGATTCGACCAGTTACCACCCTGGAGCGCGACCATCACGCGGGCATCCCGCACCGGGCTCTGGGCAACGTTCCGGGAAGCGTCGATCAGACGAAATCGAATGTGCAGCTTTTCGCCGGCGCGGGGCGTCTGCGAAATCTCGGCGAACTCTACGTTCCAACGCAACTCGCTGGACGGAATCTGCGGGTTCGCCTCCACCGTGACTGGGAAACACTGCACCACCTGTGGATTATCCACGAGCATCGCCAGGTTGTACGCTCCTCGCCCGGGAAGCCGCATCACGGTGGTGTAGACTCCAGGCTCTTTCGCTTGGATGCTGCGGTCCACGACCAGGATCGCGCGAGGCTCTCGCGAGTAATTCGAGAATGAGCCTTGCGGCGCAGCCATACCGACCTGATAGTAGTAAATGGCTTTATCCGCCGGGTTCGCGACCAGCACCGCGTTTTCTCCGGGCGCAGGAGCGAACCCGTCCGCCGGGCTCGGAATGGAGACCTCGCCGAAGCGATGCTGCCCTGCAGGAAAGTCGGCCGGGGCAAGGGGAGCGTCTTTCTTGCCGATCGTATCGAGTGAAATCATCAGCACGTTTTCGCTGCCGCGATGCCGTATGTATGCCAGACGGTCGGAGAATACGACTTGGTCCGGCCCCTTGTCCACCTGGCCGGTCTGCATCAATTGGTTGGATGCGGAATCCAGAATGTAGAGGCGATCGTTTTCCGGGTTGACGACAAACCCATACCGTCCACCGGGCGCGAAACGGATCTCTCCCAATCCGGGACGTAGAACGATCGGCGCCGAAGTTCTTCCGGACGCGGGATCGAGGGGCAAGACCGAGCCGCCTTTCCGATCGGCGATATAGAACATCTGGCTTAGGGGTGAGAACGCGACGGATATCGGCTCCTGGCCGGCAGGGACTGCCGTGACCTTGCGGGAGGCCACATCCACCAACGAGACCGTACCATCGCCCGAGCTGGTGACGGCCGCGTACCGGTTGTCGCTGCTAAATGCGATGGTGTGGTCTCCCTTTCCCACTCGCACTTCGCCGGAGAACTTGGGCTCCGCTGTCGAAAGCACGCCCACGCTGCCCGACTCGAGGGTCACCCAAACCTGGCTGCCGTCGGGTTGGAGCACGGTGCGGTGAGGTTTCGAGGGAACCGGAATCGCCGCGATAATTTTCCAGGTGCGCGTGTCGATTACGGCAACCTGGCGCGCCTCGGGGAGAGAGACGAAGATGCGGTCGCGCTCGGCAAGTTGCACCCAATCCTCCGCGACGGCGGGAAGAGGAATCAGTGCCAATAGCTTCGTGCCGCCATACCCGAACAGCGGGTCGACCACCGTAATCGTGGCGTCATTATTCATCGCCAGCACGTAATAGTTGTTCAGGTCGACGCCGGGATTTCCGGTTTTGGCGTTCAAGAGACCACTGATCACCGTGTTGCAGGAGGCTTGCGGCAAACCGGCAGCCGGCGCCGGCGCCAGCCACGCTGAGATATAGGCGCCGCGAACGGGCGATCCGCTGGCGGTATCGGTCAATCGAAAACGCACGGCGACATCTTCGTTTTCACGGAGATGCTCGCGCGCCCCTCCGTCTGGGGCAGCGATGCCGGCCTCGATCGAAACTCCATGATCGGAAGCATGGAATACCATGCCCTGACGATCGTCGGCCGCCAGAGTAAACGCCAGTAGCAGAAATCCCCATTTCCACCCGTTCCGAAAATGACTCATGAATGCTCGCCCGATATCATGCCATAATTACAAACTCGTGTGCGCCTTCAGCGGAGCAACACAGCGTACATAGCGTCGTGTTACAACGGTGTTCGAATTATGTGCCGCCACTGGCTACGGCTCCTCGCCGGCCTGATGCTATGTGCTCAGTCCTTCGCGAGCGAACTACCAAAAGACACGGCAGTTCTTGCCGCGCACTTGAAACGGCTTCGAAACAGCAAGTCACTGGTAATGGAGGCCGCGGAATACAGCCGGCTTCAGCGAGAATACCTGGCCTGGATTGACGCCCGGGTACGGGCACACGCCACCGCGGCAATGATGAACGCGGAACTGGCATCCGCTCGTCTTCTCTTCCCTCAGCCCGAGCCGGATATTGCTGACATGCTAACGAAAAGCTATGCGGGATATCTCGCAGAAATCCAAAGCAGTCCCGCGGATGCGGAAAGTGACCTGACGGCCATCACATTCGGAATCCATACGGGCGCGTCCTGTGGATTTGATGAGACGCTTGCGCTTTATTCGCGCCGCACCTTACAGCGCCTTGCCAGGATCAACGCGAAGGACGACAGCCAGCCCGGTTGGCTCGCCCCCGACGGTAGTGTAGTGCAAGGATGGCATCTCCGCGGGTACACTATCGGACGAGACGATGCGAGCCGCGGCAGATCGATCGGCTCCGCTTGGGTGGTCTCGAATTGCACCAGCAATTGGAACGGCGAGTCGATTCGTCTCGACATTCTTCAGGGAAATAGCACGAAGAACATTCTTTCAGCTCCAGTGGCCGCCTTTTTGGACGATGAGATGCGCATCCTTATCGAAGGGGACACGATCACGTTTACCTATACTTCCACCATCTTTGACGGCACGGCTGAGTTGCGGCCGGCCATCAACCGCTACCGCGTGCGCGACGGACGCGCCGTTCGCGAGGCTCCACTGGCGCGGTCGTATGGAGGGTTTATCGACGAATGGTTGAAGGCGGATAACATCGAGGCGGCTCGCTGGAGCTCTCCGGAAGCAGCCCTTCAACATCGCGACTTGGCGGCAAAGTATCAAAAAGAAATGATTCGCTGGGAGCATGTTTCCGCGTGCCCGGGAACTCCGCCGGCCCGGGAAATCTCGGTCCGGTGGGAGGATTCCAAACAGACTACCGTGTTTCTGATCGGTGGGGACAGCGCCGCGGAAATGCGTATGTTGTCGATTTCCGACAAGCGTCTTCCGTCATGTCGTGAGATCGCCATCGGACGCGATCGCAGCAGCATCATGGCCGAGCCGTCGAGATGAGCGCCCCCGACGATCGACGCCGGAAATCGGGGCCACATGATTGAGCGCCGGCCTGAGACCATGAAATCTTCGCGAAAACGTGGCGGTCGCGGCGCGGCGGGACGCTTGCGCAGGCTGTAGTTTAGTGGCTACTGACGGAAACGACCAAGGATCGAATTTGCATTGCAAACTCACTGGCGGTGATGTCAGAAGGACGAACACCACATACGTCAACCAAGAGAAAGCTGATCACGACGACGGTCAGGCAAAGGGCCGAAAAGCGCATCATAATACATCCCTCACTCGGATGAACGCAAAACCAGCCTTCGGGTTTCGAGAGGTGAACGAAGATTAATTCCAGCCGGTAATGAAAGTACTACGCGGTTCGGCCTTCCGACGAGGGCCCAGCGGCCAGGAATCAAGCCGATGGGGGGGCATTACAAATGGCGTTGAGCATTGCGGTGACGATGGCACCGAGGGCGGCGCCAATCGTCACTGTGCCTGACAATGCTTCAACCGCAGGCGCAAGCGGGAAAAGCTCAAGCCCGCGCTTCGAGAGCCAGAGGCTTTGGTGCTGGTTCTCGTTCCCCTGCGACGATCGGGTAAACAACCCCCGCAATCGCAGCGCCGAGAAGGGGCGCCACCCAGAAGAGCCAGAGTTGCTGTACTGCCCAGCCACCGACGAACAGTGCCGGCCCCGTACTACGCGCGGGATTCACGGATAGATTCGTGACCGGAATTCCGATCAGGTGGATGAGCGTGAGACCAAGCCCGATGGCAATGGGCGCAAATCCCTGGGGAGCCCGCCGGTCGGTTGCCCCGAGAATGATCATCAGGAACATGAATGTGAGCACGACCTCAGCAACCAGGCATGCCACCATGGAGTACCCGCCCGGCGAGTGCTCCGCATAGCCGTTGGATGCGAAGCCACCCGCCAGAGTGAACCCCGCCTTGCCGCTCGCGATCACGTAGAGTACTCCAGCCGCCGCGATACCTCCGGCAAGCTGGGCGGCCACATAAGCCAACAAGTCCGAAGCGGGGAACCGCTTGCCGACTACGAGACCCAGTGAAACCGCCGGATTCAAATGGCATCCCGATATGTGTCCGATGGCGAACGCCATAGTCAGCACCGTCAATCCGAACGCAAAAGCCACCCCCAGGAAACCGATGCCAAAGTTTGGAAATGCGGCGGCCAGAACGGCGCTTCCACATCCCCCGAAGACGAGCCAAAACGTACCGATGAACTCAGCCGTTGCTCTTCTGCTTAAAGGCATAAAGGCAACCTCCTTTCGCTCAGGACCCGATTCGTACTTCTCAAACTCAAATGTCTTGCCGGCTCACGATTCTGGGACTCTTGTCAGGCTCTTGTTGTCCCGGTTTAAGGATTCGCTTCTGACCGTGTCGTCCGCTCAACGCGGGCAGCACTGCTCATGGATGTCAGTTTGCCGAACGCGTCCACAGTCCTGCGGTCCGCCTCGCGCCGGTCAGCGATGCGCGCCGCCACGAGCCTTTGTGGTCTTTTAGTTCGAAGCGCTTTTAAACGGACCTTTCGATTTGAAGATTGTGCCGTCGCGAAGAAAGATATCGCTATTTCGGATCAGAGTCAAGGGTCGAATCGGACAGATTTGCCGACGGGCTCGCTCGAGCTCATCATCGATCCATGTGAGGGTCTATGCGAGTGAACGAGTGCGGCCGCGGCTTGATTAAAATGCCGCAACCCAGGTAACGGCAGGCCGCAGCGGGGCATCTTCTAGATTCAGGTATGAATATGCGGAAATTACTCATTGGCGTTCTCTTTTTTTCGGTGCTCGGCTTGACAGCGTTGCTGGCTCAGACCAAGACCCCTCCGACGAAGCTCGTGTTCCAGGCGAAAGCTGGCGACGTCACCTTCGACCATACGGCTCACGCGAAACGGGAAAAGAACGATTGTAAGGTTTGCCACGAGAAACTCTTCGCGCATGATGCCAAGGCTCCCCTGTCCTTCCGGCAACCCCACAAGACCGAGGAGGATCAGAAAACCTCCTGCGGCTCCTGCCATCGCGCCGACGGTGTTGCGTTCGAGACCAAGGCCAACTGCACTAATAGTAAGTGCCATCTGAAAGCTGCCGCAAAGAAGGGATGATCACCATAGGGCAACCTTTGCCGATGGTTGGGCGACAAATGCCGAGGTTCGCTTGTCCACGGATAAAGTTTGACACCCTCCACTGGCCGTGGTACACCAAAGAACCTGCACCATGCACAGTGACTATTCGAAGCTGCGAAAGGCGGAGATTCTTTACATCGTCGCGGCAAATCAGCCCTGGGGTTTTCTAGACTGGATCTGTCGCGACTTACATGGCAGGACTTGTAACCTGACCTTCATCCTTCTGCACGCCGCGGAATCGCCGGTGGCGCCCTGGCTCCAGTCACGCGGCATCCCGTTCGAGACGATACGGGCCGCCGGCCGCCTGGACCTTCCGCGCGCCTCCTGGGAGATTCGCCGTTTCCTCAAGAACCGCCACTTCGACCTGGTCCATACGCACTTCATGAACTCCTGCCTGGCAGGCCTGCCTGCGAGTTGGCTCGCGGGCATCGAGTTGCGGGTGCACACCCGCCATCACTGCGGCCAACATGCTTACTCGGATCGCCCGCAATGGGAGTTGCCCTACGACTACTTGAATAATTCGCTTTCCACGCATGTCATCGCCCCGTGCGGCGACGTGAAACGCCAACTGCTCGCGGAAGGAGTGCAGCGGGATCAAATCGACCTGATCTACCATGGCTTCGATTTGGAAGCTTTCCGATCGGTTCCCGAGGAGCGGGTAGAAAGCGTGCGGAAGAAGTATGGGATTCGCGGTTCGCCGGTAATCGGCTCGATCTCCCGTTTCATCCGCATGAAAGGCGTTCAGTATACCATCGACGCTTTCGCGAAGCTGCTGCGGATTCACCCGCGCGCCCAACTGGTGCTGGCCAACGCCTGGGGACGCTACGCCGAAGAGTTGCGGTCACGACTGGCGCAACTACCTTCGGGGAGTTATGTGGAGGTCCCTTACGAGACAGACGTGTACGCGCTTTACCGAACCTTCGACGTCTTTGTGCATGTGCCTGTAAGCCCCAGAATCGAAGGCTTCGGTCAGACATATGTCGAAGCCCTCGCAGCAGGCGTGCCCTCCGTCTTCACCAAAGCCGGCGTGGCCCACGATTTCATCGTCGACCGCGAGAACGCGCTAGTGGTCGACTATCAAAACTCGGACCAGATCGGAAATGCCATGGCGGAAATTCTGGAGGACCCGGTCCTCCGGCGCCGTCTTGTTGAGAACGGATTCAACAGCGTGTCCCAGAGGTTCGACATCCGAAGTCATGTATTTCGGCTTGATGCGCTATACGGCCGGTTGACTGGAAACAGCTTAGGAGTGAGTTATGCAAGAGCCTGAAGCCGCGGCGGACCAAATTCTCGACAGCTTGACCCGCCAGGGCTACTATCACGTTCGCGAGCAGAACCCCGTCGAATGGTGCGAAGCCGTATCGGCGGCGCTGGGAACGATCCTGCTGCGTTACGACGTCGTGGTGGATGCCGAGCGCAATGCCGCCCAGCAGCGGGCGCGTACGTTCAACAAGAATCGGCCCAGCGTTTACCAGCCCGATTCCCTGGGCATGCATAACGATAATTCGAACTGGAACATCCTGGGGTGGTATTGCCTGCAACAGGACGCCGACGGCGGCAGCAGTTTATTAATCGACGCCAGCGACGTGGCCGGATATTTCAGCCCCGCGGAATTGGACGAGCTTTGCTCCACTCTGGTTGTGCTGCCCACACGAGACGCATCAGGAAAACAGATCGGCCCACACATTCCCATCCTGTCGAAAGTGGAGGGAGCCTATTTTGTCTACTGGGTCCCCTGGCTAAAACTCGACAACTACACGGCACGCCAGGCGGCCGTAGTCGAGCGCTTCGAGGCGTATATTCGCCACAAAGAAAATCACGATCTGATCGAATTGCGCATGCGCCCTGGGGAGTGTCTATTCATCCACAATAACCGGATGTTGCACGCACGCCGTGCCCTGGACGAAAGGAGTCCCCGGCATCTGATCCGTTTCTCGATCCGCTCGCCTCGCATCGCCGGGCGCACCGACGCATGAAGGTCCGGGTGATCAGGGGCGGAGAACTGGGCAGCGCGGAAGAGGAGTTGTGGTCGCGCATCCAGTCATTCAACGCCCAATTCGCCAGTCCTTATTTTTCGCCCCACTATGCGCGCGCCCTGGCGGCCACGCGCGACGACTGTTTCGTGGGTGTGCTGGAGGATGGAGCGCGTCCTTTCGGATTCTTTCCCTTCCATCTCAAGGCGCCCGGAGTAGCCGGACCCGCCATCCAGCGGCTTTCCGACTATGAGGGTGTCATCGCGAATCCGGAGGCGGAATGGACGGCCGAGGAGGTGCTTGCCGGTTGCGGCCTCAGTTCGTGGGACTTTCTGGTACTACTCGAATCTCAATTGCAATTCCGCCGCTATCACCGCGCGACGCTGCAATCTCCCATCCTCGATTTGAGCGCGGGCTTCGAGTCGTATGCAAACGATATCCGGCGGCGCGGCTCGCGGATGATCGAAAAACTGCAGACCCAGCGTCGCGTCATGGAGCGCGATCTCGGCCCGATTCGCTACCAGTCCCACGTACCGGGAAGCGCGGCTCTCGGCTGGTTCATGGCGTGCAAGTCGGCGCACTATAGGCGCACGGGGTTTCCCGATCATTTTCAAAAAGCCTGGTTCCGCGGGTTGGTGGAACGGATTCACGACACGCAGTTGGAAGACTTCGCGGGCGTGCTCTCGGTGTTACAAGCCGGGGATACGATCGTGGCGATGCATTTTGGTGTCCGGTCGCGCACCGCCTGGCACTATTGGTTTCCCTGCTACGACACGCAATTCGGCAAATACTCTCCGGGCTTGATCCTGCTGCTGGAAATGGCCAGAAGTGCGCCGTCTCTAGGACTTCGCCACATCGATCTGGGGCGCGGGATTACGCCCTACAAGGTGCGATTCGGCAACGGCGGCATCGCGCTGGCCGAAGGTACCGTGTCGCTCTCGCATCCCTCCCAGAACCAGCCATCCACGCAAGCCAGCCAATCGTCTGCCGCCAGTTGATGCGGATCGACATGGTGCATGCCGCCGCCATTCCAGGCTTGCTCGGTATTACCGGGTCCGAGGATCGCTGGCCCCATCTCTTCTTCCGAGTAGTGCGTAGTTGAAAGACTGGTGATCAGCGCGGGACGGACTTGGGTGCCATAGGCCACCTCGCAGTCCTGTGCATAGCGCAGGAAACCTCCATTCCATGGAGTCAAACGGCCCGCCGGACGGACACCATCGGAGCGATCTTTCACCACCACGGGGCTTCCAGCATGCTCCTGCCACGGGCCTTCTAATTCTCCAGCATGAAATAAGCGGAGGTTGCGGTTGAACTGAGAGGCCAACATCCACCATCGATCTTCCCAGCGGATCAGCGAGTTGTCGGCCACGGCCAAATCGAGAATGGGGCGCACGAAACGCCATCGCCACGGGAACGGGTCGGCGCGATAGAGTCGTACGGCGCTATTCCGCTGAGTTTCCGGAATCATGAAATATTCGCCGCCGCTCTGCACGACGTAAGGATACGAGAGATGGAAGGGTTCATCGAGTACGATCTGGCGGTAGGTCCACGACAGCCCGTCGTGGCTAGTGGCCAGGCCGATGGACCCGCGCGACGTGCGCGAATCCATCACCTCGAAGAACATGTACCAGACGCCGTCGTGCTTCACCATGAAGGGGTCGGCGACGAACTCCGCGGCTACATCGGTAACGCTTTTCCCCGTCAGGATCGGATGAGCGACGCTGGGTATTGGCTCCAAGTTCAGCGGCGTCGCTCCCCGATACATCGATATCGAAAAGATCTGGCAGGGCATTACTCTGGGTTCATGGTGCTCTGACCTCCCATGGGGAGATTCGATTGAACCCGAATCGCCATTCCGGCGACGTAATTTGCGGGCAGCGGTCCGGAGAAGCTCCACTTGCCGTTTATGACCGCGGCGGTTCCTATCGTTTGGATGCAAGGCCGCATGAAGGCATTGGTGCTGGTATTGGTGCACGACGCGATGCTTGGAGTAAGATCGGAAACCGTGGAGATCGTCACGCTGGTCGCTGATGCTCCTCCTCCCACCGGCGCGGACACGGACCCCGAGATGTTGAGTTCACTTCCGGAGATCTTCGTGCTTGTGATGGTGATGGCGTCAGCCGTCGCGCGCAGAATGCCGAACATGCCGTTCCCGTTGGTGACGTTGTTGATCATATCGTACATGTAGTCGCCGGGAACTTCGAAGCTTCCTCCCGCTTTGCCGATCAGGAGATCAAACTTGTCATTCGCGCCCATCTGCTGCGTCCCGAGCCAATTGGAATACGGATTGGGTCCCATCGCTCGCGATGCGTTGGTGTATGGTTCCTCCTGCCACAGGTGGCCATGTACCGTGAAGACCAGGTCGTCGTCTTGCCCGGGGCGGGAAACGCGCAATCGTACGGGGACATTTGCGGGCGCCCAAAGAACCGGCGTCTGCGGATCGGTGTTACCAACCACGGAGTTCGAGAAACCGTTGGTGTAGTCCACCAGGATGGAGTTGTTGTACGCGCTGATGCGATTGTTGAGCGGTTCGCTGCGGTAGTTGTAGCCGGTTCCTTGTCCGTTGTCGTCTTGCGCCACTAAGATGAATTCGCGGAAAGACTCCTCTCTCGATCCGCCGTCTGCCGTCGTGATTTTTCGCGTAACGTTAGCCGACGCCTGGCTACCTCCGTCGATCGTCCACGTCGAGTCCTTAGGCTCCACAATCAGAGCGCCCATCAAACCATACTGATCCTGCATGAGGGGATCGGAGGACATGAGGTTCACCGTGCCGAATTCGATCGGCTCTCCAATGGTTTGGCCGTTCCTCACGATCAGGTCGCCCGCGTACCAGGTATAGGTCTGGGAACCGGTTCCATTCGCAATCACCTGGTCGGGATTAAAGCCGACGTTGAAGGCGGCGTTCTTAGTGACGTCGTAGGACACGAGTTGCGGCGAAAGACCGATGCTGGAGGATGGGTTCAGCTTCTTGGCAGGGAGTGCCGCCCCGCCGTTTCTGGGATTCCAAGGTTGCATAATGTTCGTCGGGTTCGACACGGTACCAAGTTGATTCGTCAGGTTCACCTTGATGCAGTCTCCGGCGTTGACGCGCATCATCAGGGGCTCGGCGCCGACCACTCCGCTCTTTACCTTTGCGAGGTTCCCGCTAATGTTATTGGGACACGAGGCGCCGGGCGAACACGATGCGGAGTCGAGAACATACAGTAAGCCGCCCGGATCTGTAATCGGGCTGAAATTCCCGGCTGCGTCGTTGCGTGAGTTGTAGTTCAGTTGGCCACCCGGCAGCTGGGTGGCAGGGATCGTTACCACGTTGAACGTTTTAATCGGAGCCTCCGCCGGACAGGCAGCGGGTGCGACAGTCGAGCTGGGGACCGCCGCGGCCGGCAGTTTCTCAAGCCCGACCGGCTTTAGGTTGGGGCTGTACGCACGCATCAGGCCCCATATTCCATTGGTGTTGCCTTTCAGGCCCGAACTCGGTTGGTACAGGTAATCGGCCCCACCGGTGGCCGGGTCGGTTCCGCTGAACGGCAGATTGAAAAGGAGCTCGTAGTGTTCCGATAGCCCGGTGTCCTGACTGTCCCGATAACCAGAGTTGGCGACCGATGGCTCGAACAGCCATTTCACGCCACGCACCATTAGCGGATGCGGAACTACATGCGCACCAACCAACGTTCGGATCTGTATGCGGTCTCCCTGGAATGCGCGCAGCATGGGAGTGTAGGGATCGGTCGGTTGTACGCAGCCGCCGGCCGCTCCTCCCGTGCACGAGGCAGAGGGATTTGGTTGGCAGCTTGCACTACCGGCACCGACAGTCGGAATTAGCGGGCACTGCGGGAAGTGGAAAGA
Source organism: Bryobacteraceae bacterium (assembly GCA_035295745.1). Classification (GTDB taxonomy): domain Bacteria; phylum Acidobacteriota; class Terriglobia; order Bryobacterales; family Bryobacteraceae; genus JAIQFL01. Next base: position 28,441 of record DATGIL010000096.1, read on the forward strand.
CGGCGCGGGAGATCCGGGAATGATCCCGCCGTTGTCCGGTTGAGTATTGACATGGGTGTCGAGGCGAGTAATGCCTGAGGCGAACGCGTAGGAAAGATCGCCCGCCGGTCCGGTCGCCTGGCCACCGGATTGCGGGTCCGTCACACGCAATGGAAGAGGCTCGCTTCGATAATTGACCGAATAGGTTCCCGGCGGCACGCCGACACCATCGATGATGTTGACGCCAGGCTGCAAGTTGGTTCCACTTTGGGCGGGAGTCCGGGTATTCAAGGCTGTGGTCAACGTCGGATCGATCCACGCAGCCGGCATGGTATTGATCGCAACGGTCTGAGAGGTAGGTGTCGCGGGGGGCGGCGGCTGGTTGGTCAACGTGTACTGGTCACCCGGCTCTCCGCTGGTGCCGAAGTGGTCGGTGATCACCCAAGTGGGAGCGCTTCCCGAGATCTTCGCTTTGGTGCTGAGCGTGACTCCGTTGGCACTCATGTTGGCGCGGAATTTCTGGCATGCGGGACCGTAACCTGCCGGAGGAGGCGGCGCGAAACATTGCGGGTTGCCCAGCGCGCTGCTGTAATCGGCGTCGGTCTGAAAAATCGGATTCAGCTTGGTGGGCGGCACCTCCGCCGATATGCTGTTGGGCAGGTAGGCCAACTGGCTGTCCTGATATTCCAGCATGAACTCGCGATAACTGTCGGCGTCGTTGGACGTCTTGATGATGGCTTGCCAACTGGTAGGCCCGCCATCGGAGCGCGTGTACATCCGTTCACCGGTCTGCGCATCGTGCCAGGTAGAGTCGTCCGGCTCGATCACCAGCCCTGCGTACAGTCCCACGTTCTGATGGGTCGAAGGGCCAAAGTGATCGTGCGTGAAAACCGTTCGCATGGTCCGGTCGCGGCCCTGATTGTTGAGCAGCGGATCGGTATCCCAACGCTGGATCGTGGTCTGCGCTCCGGACCAATCCACACCCGCGGGCGCTTTGAATGGGTAGTTGGAATCGTCAACCGTCTTGACCTTCAACTGTGTGCGCTTCGAGGCTGAGAGGCAGGGCAGTAGCGCTGTGGGTGCATCCCAGCAGGCCGCGCTGAAAGGCATCATTCCCTGATTACCGGCAGTACCGGTGTTGTTGATGACCTTGATGCGTTCCCGGACTTCGTCGGGGCTAAAGGTCCCGTCTTCATAATTGAAACCATTGGCCGCGCCGTCCGACGCAAGCACGTCGAACTTCACCAAGTGGATATGCTGGCCAATGATGTCGGTCGGCGTGCGCACCTGGAAGTTGTCGAGGTCGTAGTAGCTGGGCACCAGGTTGGTATGCCAGAATTCAACGGTCTCACCGGTATTGATGCGGAAGAACAGGGGCTCGGGGGGGCGCTCGCCGCTCATCGTAGGATTGACGTCCTTCCACAGTGTCAGCATGCGCTGTTGCGGATAGTGCCAGCCGTCCTTATTCAACACCACGTCACGCTGGATCACGGCCGCCTGATAGCGGCGCACATTGCTGACGACGTTGCCATTGTCATCGACCTCGGGACGTGCGAAGGGCGCACCCGAAATCGGCGGCAATCCGTTCAAGGTGAAGTTTCCGGGAAGGCCATCGGGCGAATACGTAGACACCGTTCGCCGCGACTGCGACTGCATGGCGGCGATCTCCACAGGCGTGCCGTTCTCAGGCAACTGCTCGGCGATCATGGTGCCGAGCACTTCGTTCTTGTTCACGCCGGGCTGCGGGGGAACGCTGAAGTCCTTGCTGAAATCGTAGATGGTATGAAACTCGCGGACGAACTGTCCGCCCAACAGAATGTGGCGAGGCAAACCGCCGTCCAACACGACCTTGTTGCCGTTCTTGTCCGGCTGCGACGCGAAATCCAGGGGAGGATGCGGCGGTCTGTGTCCGCCGTAACCCGGAACGAAGAACGGGTATCCGGGATTCTTGTACGACACACCGCCTTGGGGTTTTTCGTATTTGTAGGTGCCGGCCAGCAGATTCGGCGCTTGCGGAGCGTTTTCCGGTTGCACATATACTCGCTTCCCGTTCTCCACCAGTTTGACCTTGGCGGGTTTGGGAGCCATGCCGATCGTCGGCAGCGGAACTAACGCGGGAACGGGACTTCCCGCGGTCAACTCACCGTCGGGCAGCGCGCGATTCCAGCACGCGGGATCGCTGGCATTACACATCTGCGGCGGACCGTTCGGTCTCGTCAGCACGGTGCCCTCTTCGAACACATCGTGAACCCGCCACAGAGACCACATTCCGGCCGCGAAGTGCGGATAGAAGTGGCAGTGGAAAATCGAATCGCCGATCGTCCCATTGCGATTCCCGCTGCCGTTATACACCATGTTGAGCGAATACGCCGCTCCAGGAACGATGAGCTGAGAATCGAGATAGGTGCTGCTGTCTTCATTTTGGGTGTGCAGCCATTGATGCGCGTGTTGGTGGTGCACATGCTGCTGAGAGGCGCTGGCGTTGAAGATCCGGAAGATCACGTGGTCCCGGATGTAGCTGTGGTAGACGTTCGACGGGTCGTCCGCAAACTTTGCGAAAGTCGGCTTCGCAGGGTTGTCCACCACCATCGCGGGATCGCCCACTACCCACGAGGAGAGGAAGAACTCTTCGAACTTGCACTCGACGCAATCCTTCTCGGGGCCGACACCAAGACGGTTCGCCAGAATCTCGCCGCCGATTCCGCCCGAACCGTAGTTGATGAAGAACTGATCGTCGCCGTTGGCAAGCGTGTTGCCCAACGGAGTGCTTCCTCCGGGGTTCTTGAAAAATGCGTCAAAGGGCGCCGGCTGTACTACCTCGCTGCTGAAGTGGTAGAAGATGGAGAATTCGCGATAGGGCTGGCGACGATCGGGCGTCGCAGGGACGTTTCGAAACGACGGGCCGTTGGTGCTGTAGTCGAAACGGTCGGCATAAGGACCGGTGATGATCGCGGTCAGATCGGTCTGCACGATCTCGCCCTGCCCGCAAGGAGTGGTATCTTTGGAGACCTTTGCCCCGTGCGGTTTCTCGTCGCAGGAGAACACGTGCACGGGCTTCAGCATGCTGAGAATCGGCTTTCCTTTTGCATCCAGAGCGTCGTAATTGACGACCGGATGCCCGGACAGAGTGTAGATGTCGCCATCTCCTGGCTTGAGGTTCGCAGGCGCAGGACCCTGCTGACAGCCAGATCCCGGAGGCGCACCCGCCGGCAGCGCTACGTAGACCAAAGCATTCGTTACAGTATCGCGATCCGCAATGCCCGGTTGATCGGTGGTCAACAGGCACAGATCATGAAGAACGCCTTCGACTGTGGCTGTCTTCTGATCGGCCGGCGGAGGACCCAGATGCATATTCGAAGGCAGGGAATACTTGTTGAAGGTCGCATTCCGGAGGTCTTGATTGGTCACCTGGCTGCGGTACCACTCCGCGCTCTCGGGTTGCACGTTCACGGAGCCGAACATCCCACTGTCGAACTGGCCGGCGTTTCCGTTGCCGTCATCAAAACTGTAGAGCAGGAAATTGCCCTCGGCGCGGGCGTAATACTTGTAGGTGACGGGGGGTCCGCCGGGAGCCACCAGAGAATTCGGATTCGCACCGGCGTAGGAAGCGTCGCTCGCGATGCCGCCGTAGAGTTCCAGTCCCGCGACGTGCACACCCGCGGACCGGGTGCAGGTCTCACCAATTGGTGGAGGTGGGGGTGTGGCCGCCGGGCATGTCCCCGAAGTCGGACTCAGATAATTAGTGAACTCGATCTGCAGCAGGTCTCCCACGTTGGCGCGGAGTACCATCGGACGCGGACGCTTGTCCGGCCGCAACTGCACGTTCCCAGGAGTGCAGGCTGATGCCGGAAGTTCGGCACAGCTCGGACCATTCTGAGCGGACTTGGGCACGACATCGCTCTTTAAGGCGTATATCATCCCATTCGGAAGGGCGGCGCCCAGGCGATTGAGATAGATCATCTGTTCCAGCGCAACTACTTTGGCGGTAATTACTCGCTTAGGCTTGGGAGGTTCTGTAGTTTGGGCTAAGGCCGCGTAACCCGTCATGATTACGAGCGCAAACTTCCCGCACGTTCGAATGCCGTTCTTTAGACTCAACAAGGGAATCTCCTCAATTCTAAACCCACCCTCAAGAAAGGTGGTTTAATGATATACCAGAACTTACAAACAAAATCAAGTGAATTACAAATATCCGGTCGGGGAGTCGGACGCGCCCAACTTAGACGCAACTCTCAGCGGTCCAGGCGTTTAGGGCGACCTGAGCCCTTCAGACCGGCCGGCAGACTTGATCGATTAGTCGTGCCCGATCGCTGGTAGTATGTCTCGTCAATACAAGTTGTTGAGCGCGCCTTCTCATTTCGTCAAGAATGGGCCAGTTAGCGGCGTGCAACACGTACTGGATGGCGTCTTCCAAATCCCGGCTTGACACGCCAATGTAATGGACACCGGCTTGAAATCCAAGCTGCTCGAGTGGCTTCCATACGGCATCGTCGGCCAACAGAACAGAGCCCGCCGCCGGGATTTCGAAGTACTTCGCCACAACGTACCCGAATACCGAGGAATCGACAAACGACGCCCGACAACTATTGATCATCTGGGCGTACGCCTTACCTATGTCATTACTACTTTCGTAGTCGAAATTGCAGTGATACCCGGGATGCTCATGGTAAACGATGGGAAAGCGCTTCTCTTGGAACAGTGTCTTCATCCGCTGCCTGAGGGGATAGTGGGCCGTGACCGCTGCGCTCAACAGAATCGCGTTCTGGGGGGCTTCCGCGCACGTCATTACGAAATCGGGCGAAGCGGAATGCGGAACCCATGCCGTCTCCTTACGTGCTCGAACTCCAGGATAGAAGTCATCGAGGAGATATTCGCAGCTCGCAAGGATTGTGTCGAAGTGAAGGAGCAAGTCGCGCCTGGCCAAACGGTCCTGCTCGTTCCTCATGTGTAAGTCTTCCAAAAAGATGCACTTCCGACCTGGAAGTTGGATGAGTTCGGGCAGGTAGGCGTGGCAGAGCCGATACGACTCCCAAAATAGAATCACATCCGGAATAGTCCCTAATTCGGCCAGAAGCTTGCTTTTGAGCGTACCGTCCGGGGGCCAAAGAGAACTTACTTCCAAATGCCTCCAGCCATGGACCTGGATCAGACTGGTCATGGTATGGAAGAACTCCCGGCTTACATAGCCTCTGAGAGCATTGCGCGGCGAGACAATGAGTTTCGTAGTGCCTCCCGGGCTACGCGCTCTGTTCCTCCGCCGGACGGTGCAGGCCTGAGTACCTGGCCATCCCCGACGCCAGTAGGATTACCAGGCCGCCGGAGAGGAGGATCAGGCGGTGCGACATGTGGCCCACCAGCAGAGCCGCGGCAATCGGTGACGCGAATCGGGCAATCCCATTGACCAGAAACAAGGCTGACATGTAGAACGACGTGTCCGGACCCGGAGGCGCAAACCGGTGAACACCGGTATAGACATTCAGCACCATGCTTCCCACCATCGCCGGACCGCGTGCGATGCGAGCCCCAATCACTGCTACCCAGACGTGTGGAGCGATCGCCAGCAGCACCGGGTCCAGGCCCCACAACATCATGACCGTGGCATACGAGAACCAGATCGATGTCCGGTCGAACCACGCGGCCAGTCGTCCGCCAGCCAGGAAACCGGCGACCGAAGGCAGGATGTGGATCAGGAGCGTTGCCTGAACATAACCCAACGCCAAGTCACGGGCGAAGAACGCCGGCACGATCCCCATGTAGAACAAATTGCCGCAGCAGTAGATGAAGAAAATGATCAGAAACCGGCGGAAACTCCGATCCTTCCAGGGACGCAAGAATCCACGAATGTACTCCCAATGCCATCCCCGATCGCTTCCTTCGCCGCTCTCCGCGACGTCATCGGAAACGCCGTCGCCGCGATCAGGCAGTCGCTGAAAACAGAGGAATGCGGACAGGCTGGCAAACCCCGCAAGTGTTAATTGAATCTGGATCATCTCGCGAAGATGGCCGGTGTAACTGAGCAGCCAGGCGAAGAATAGCGAACTTCCCAGAAAGACGATGGACGCGTATTGACGGAGCGTCCCCGCGACGTGCGACCGGCAGTGGCTCGGATACACGGATCGAAGGATGGAAGGGACTGCCGGCCGGATGGAAAAATCGAACAGCGAGATCATTCCCATCATCACCAGGAACCAGCCCGCCGAATGCGTCCACGCCATTCCGAGGGCGGATAGGCCCGAGGCAATTCCGGGAATCAGCACGAACAACTTCTTGGGACGGCGAGCCATCACCATGCCCATGACCACCGATGCGAAGAGTCCCACGGACGTCATCACGATCGGAATCTGGAGTTGCGCGTCGCTCGCCTGCATGGCCTTGACCGCCATCAGGGCGGCGTTGCTCTGAATTCCCGCCGAAAGGGCGTCGAGGAGCGAGTAAGCCATGTGATAGCGGAAGGCTCCGCGGGAAACGGTTGGCAACTTGGGCGGAGTGAACCCGGCGGCGAAGCCAGCCGGACGTTGCGTAACCGTCACCGTGCTCGCGACAACTCCACTCTGAGCAGCTGCCATGAATTGACTTGTCCCCGGATCTTACTGGAGGGAACACCCAGGATGCCAATGGCGGGGTTAAATTGCAAGTCAGAAATTGGAAATCTCTTGACGGTATTGCTGGATGTAGCCGCTTGCCATCACCTGGTAGTGGAATCGGGTAAGCGCACGATTCCGGCAGTCGACGGGTGAGATTCGTCCGATGTTTTCGATCGCGTACAGATAGTCCCGTTCGCCGCGGCATACGAAGCCGACGTCATCTGTAACCAGTTCAGGACAGGCTCCATACTCACTGGCGACCACGGGAGTACCGGACATCAGGGCTTCCGCCACTACCACACCGAATGGTTCGGCGACTTGTGTCGGAAACAGAAGCGCTTTGGCGCCGGCGAAGAGTTCGGCTTTCTGTGTTCCCTGAACCCATCCTACAAATGTAGCGCCACTGTCGACACAAAGCCGGCGGAAGTACTCCTGGTGATCCGGATGCCCGCCGCCGGCAACAATCAGCCGAAAGCCGCACAGTTCCTTCAGGTGGAGCGCGATCCCGAAGCCTTTCCCGGCCGCGCGACCCATGTCATGGACTGTAAACAGGAAGTAATCGTCTTTAGACAAAGAGTAGACATACTCCTCGGGATCCACGCCGTTATGGACGAACCGGCGGCAGCCGTTGGCCGCGGCATGCGCGCGAGAAACAAAGATCCAGTTATCCGGCTGTTGCCACTCCGGGCCGCGCGAAGCCAACGTAAAAGGCGAATGGTAGGTACGGACCCACGGTTTGTCCGAATGTTTCAGCGACTGCTGGTTTTCGAAATCCTGGACATGCCAGACGTCCGCGTCCGGGATCAGCCGATCGGCTAGCCGGATGCCCGAGGGCAAGGGCGCTTCGAGTCCGTCGGGTAAGTAGTAGTGAACCTCATGGCCGAGGTCGGCCAGTCCCTTGGCGAGGTTGTCCTGCACGCGGCTGGAAGCGATACCCCCGGTCCGCGCGGGATATACTTGATCGCGGCTGAGACAGATGCGCATTACGGTTTCTCCCGGACTGCTGCGACCTTCATGAAATCGTAACTAGTTTGGCCCGGAGCAACTCAAAATTCAAAGCTAAAAATATTTTTTCAAATCGCATCAAACTTCTGGTAGTCTTGAAAAATCATCTTCCCGAAAGCAGTGCCTACTCGTCTTGTATTGCTAATTTATGCAATTCTCTCGGGCCAGTTAGCGCTGGCTCAGGGCTTAACTGGCCAAATTTCCGGCACAGTACTCGATCCCGCGGATAACATGGTCGCGGGGGCGCGGGTTTCGCTTTCGAACGCCTTAACCGGACAGACGCGTCAAGTAATCACGAGTAGTGACGGATCGTTTCTCTTCTCCGAGGTATTGCCAGGAAGCTTCTCTCTGTCAATCCTCAAGACGGGATTTCATGAACTTCGGCGCACCGACATCCACCTGTCGACAGGCGAGCGCCTCTCTCTCGAGAGCATTCATTTGGAGATCGGGGCCGTAACTGAAACCGTAACCGTAAGCGGCGTCTCCGCCCCTCTGCAGACGGAAAGTTCGGAGCGCGCCGGACTCGTCGATTCTCAGCAACTGAAGGAACTGTCCCTGAAGGGCCGCGATTTCATGGGCACGCTGCAGTTGCTTCCCGGTACTTTGGACACCAACACCTCAAGGGAAGCGCCCGGCTCCAGCACGTTGCAGGGGCTGTACTTCAACGGTAACCGCCAAGGCTCTCTGGGCTTCACGATCGACGGCATTTTTGCCATGGACACGGGCGGCGGTACGGGACCCTACCTCGAACCCAGCATTGATGCGATCGCCGAAGTGAAGGTGCTCCTTACTAACTTCCAGGCTGAGTACGGGAGGACCGCCGGCGGAACGATCAACACCATCATCAAGAGCGGCTCTCGGGACTTCCACGGAGGAGCCTACTATTTCTTCCGCAATGAGGCCCTGAACGCCGACGAGTTCTTCAATAACCGGCAGGGACTTCCCCGCCCTGTATATCGCTATAACTACCCGGGATACTTTCTCGGCGGACCTGTCCTATTTCCCGGCACATCTTTCAACAAAGGCCACGACAAGCTCTTTTTCTTCTGGTCCCAGGAGTTTCTGTCGCGCACTTACCCTACGCCACTGACATTCCAGACTTTCCCCACGGCACTCGAGCGTCAAGGCAACTTCTCGCAAAGCCTCGCTCAGAATGGCCAGCCGATTACCATTCGCGACTCCCTGACGAATGCTCCCTTCCCAGGAAATATCGTTCCCGCCAGCCGCATCGATCCGAATGGCCAAGGTTTACTAAACGTCTTCCCTCAACCGAACGCCGTCGACCCCACCCGCACGTACAACTACGCCTTCCAGAGCGAGATCGAGCAACCGCGCCAGGACCAGATCCTGCGCGTCGACTGGAACATCTCGGGAAAAGATCAATTCTTCGCGCGCGGAATGCACGACTACGAAGCGAAGAAGGGAGGTTTCGGCTTCACCCTGGCATCTCCCTCGTGGGCTCAACTGCCCGTGGATATTGAGTTTCACAGCATGGGCTTTGTCAGCACGTGGATTCACACCTTCACCCCCACGTCGATTAACGTAGCCACGTTTGGCGTGAACCGTGGTACGCAGACCATTCAGCCACCCACGGCGGCGGCCCTCGCCGCCAACTCCACTGCGGCACTCGGGTTGAACATTCCGCAATGGTTTCCTCAATCCAATCCTCTGCAGCTGATCCCCAATGCCACGTTCGCGGGCGTACCGGATGCGCCGCAACTCAACATCGACCAACGCTACCCCTATTTCGGGCCCGACAACATCTGGGATTACACGGATAACTTCAGCATCTCGCATGGGACGCATCGCTTCAAGTTCGGCGCCTTTGTGGAGAAGTCGTCAACCAACAAGCAACTGGCATCCGCGTTCAACGGCCAGATCGCCTTCGATCGCGACGCGAACAATCCGCTCGATAGCGGCTATGCCTTCTCCAACGCCCTGCTCGGCATCGTCGACAACTACTCGGATTCGAATCTGCACCCGGTGGGACACGGCCGCGATCTGAACGTCGAATGGTATGCGCAAGATTCGTGGCGCGCCGCTCGGAATCTCACAGTGGACGCGGGCGTTCGCTTCTACTTCCTGAGGCCTACCGTGGCAGCGAATTCGCAATTGGCGAGGTTCGACACCGCGCTCTATAGCGCGTCGGCGCAGCCGCCGCTCATCCAGCCCTACATCAATCCGGCGAACGGAGCACGCGTTGGGCGGGATCCGGTGAGCGGTCAAATCTTTCCGGCCGCCTACATTGGCGCGTTTTCGGCGCTGCAGGGCACGCCCTTCCAAGGGATGTCGGTTACCAATGAGGATTTGATGCGAACGCCCCCTATCCAGGTGGCGCCCCGATTGGGGATTGCGTGGGATGTCTCTGGCCGCGGCACCACTGCGATTCGCGCGGGGGCGGGGATTTTCTACGACCGCTTCCCGGATAACCAGGTTCTTCAGTTTGTACAATCGCCGCCTCTCGTGGTGACGCCGACCGCGTATTACACCACGCTCTCGAACCTGGCAAATTCGCCTCAGATCGCGAGTCCGAATAATGTTTTTGGATTTCAGACCGCCTGGAAGCCGCCGGCGATTTACAACTGGAGCTTCGGCGTCCAGCAGGAACTTCCGCTGCACACGGTTCTTTCGGTGGCGTATGTGGGTGACGTGAATCGTCACCAATTGCAGATCCGGGACCTCAACGCCACCAACTACGGCACCAACTTTCTGCCCTCCAGTGCGGACCCGACGTCTCCAGGCAAGCCGCTGCCGCCGAATTTTCTTCGTCCGTACATCGGGTACGGCAGCATCCAGTACATGGAGTTCGCGAGCAATTCGAACTACAACGCGCTACAGGCCGAGTTGACGCGACGCTTCTCGACCGGGCTCACATTTTCGGCGAGTTATACGTGGTCCAAGGTGCTGGATGTCGCCGATACTCCCACCAGCACCGTCAACCCCGTTCTCGATTACAATTCGCGCAACTACGGCCCGGCGATCTTTGACCGCCGTCAGAAGCTGACCGTCAATTTCGTTTACGCTCTGCCGGGGGTTGGACAGCGATGGAATTCGCGCGTCGCCCGCGGGGTGCTCAACGGTTGGGAGATTTCGAGCATCCTGGCGTTCAGTACCGGCGCGCCCACACCCATCAGCTACACATTCGTGACCGCGACCGATGTCACGGGGGCCAGCGGAATCGGGATCGACAGCCGGGTTGATCTCTCCTGCGACCCGACGCAGAATACCGGGGGGCTGGCGTTCAACGTGACCTGTGTACACGCACCCACGCGCGCAGAACTCGGAATCGGCGGGGCCTCCAAATACCCGTTTAGCGGTCCGGGAGTTGCCAATGCCGACGTCTCGTTATTCCGGAACATTCTTTTTCCCCACTCGGAGACGCGTCGTCTGCAGTTGAGAATCGAGACTTACAATACGGTGAACCACACGCAGTTCACGGCGGTGAACAGCGCGGCGAGTTTTGCCGCGACTGGCGCCCAGGCCAACCAATCGCTCGGCCTTCCAACGGCCGCGGCGCCTGCGCGCAGAATCGCACTCGGCGTGAAATTCTATTTCTGATTCGCCTACTTCGGCGCAGGCGGGGAGTTCGGCAGAGTCAGGACTGTCCTCCCATTCTCGTCCAGGAACTGCAGCGAGGCTGCATTGGCGCTATCCACCGCCAGGCGGATCCGCGCCTTTCCTTTGGTGTCCATCAGCAGAACCACCGCGTCGTTCTGCGGCGTCCTGCCAACGAAGACGCGCTGGACGCCGGCGAGACCGTCCGCCAACGCCCGTTCCCGCACTTTCTTCAGGGCTTCCGTTTTCTCGGGCCCATCCTTCATGAGTTTAGCGTCGTTGACCTGCTGCGCGAATTCTCCCATCGGTTTCAGTGACCGTTCCCAGACGTGCAAACCCGAAGAGCGGTTGTCGCCTTGCTGGCTGTACTGAATGCCGACAGTCTGGTCGGAATCATATTGGTCGAACATGAGCCCGCTGTTGGCGTTGACCATGCCGTCTTTTTTCTGCCCATGCCAGGTCATGCCGCCGCATTCGTCGCCGTTGTCGTTGAAGAAAATCAATCCGGCTCCGCGCTTGCCGTCGCGGCTCTTCATCGCTTTCCCGCCAATGATCGGCCCCGGCGATTTCTCGTTGTTCGAAATCGTCAGGCGAAGCTTCCCGTCCTCGCCCAGAATGTTGATTCTCTGCGTATCGATTTCGTCGAACTTCGACTTGCTGCTCTCGCTGTCTGCTGCCACCAGAATCAATGCGGCAAACAGCACTGTGGAGACGACCGCCCACGCCCTGAGAATACGCAGTTGTTTTTGGATGTTCTGCATCGGATCCATGATTGTAATCCTCTCACCCCCCTGCACCCGCGGAGCGATACTGAAGGAGTCGCGCGCGGAGTGAAGATCATTGAGCTACGATCTGATGTTGTTTCCCGTCCCCGAGGGCGCCGATCCGTCGCTCGCTTATGAACGTGCGATCGAACAGCAGGAGAGTGGAGCAAATCCGGAACTCGCGAGTGCCTCGGCGCGCCTCGAGATCGAACGAATCGCCAGCGTGCTCAAAACCTGGCGTCCTGGCCTGCGGGAGTTTCGGCCGAAGGCACCCTTGCCATGGATCGAACTCACCGACGAGAGCCTCCAGCTTCAGTTTCAGATTTATGACGGCAGCGTCTCGGTAACCATTCCGTATTTCCGCGACCGCGCTCAGGAGATGATGGCAACCGCACCAGTTGCTTCGAGCCGCTGCGCGCGGCCGCGGGATACGTGACGTATGATCCTCAGCTCGGGCGTGCCGTAACTGCAGGTGATCTCGGCGAGATGGTAGCTCGGTATCGGGGGGTGGACCGCGCCCTTCCGGAGTTTCGCGCACAGCAAAGGCCCTGGTGGAAGTTCTGGTGACGCACGATTCGACCGGTCAGTTGGTAGGAGCCTTCTCCCACGCGTAGGCCCGACTCATCGCGTACTTCTCGAACCAGTCGAGCTCCACATTCATCTTGAACAGTACGTGACGGAGCTCGGCCCACCCGTGCGGTTCCCGCGGCGCCACGTAAAGATGCGTGGGAACGCCGTTGCTCTTCAGCGCGCGATACATCTCAACCGATTGCGGCTGCGGCACACGCACATCGTTCTGTCCGACCAGAAAGATCGTGGGCGTCTTCACATTCCACACGTCTTTCAATGGCGAGTTGTTCCAGAATACGTCGATGGGCGCGTCCTTCTGCCACGGGGTTCCCCCGAACCACGGAGTGCGATACGTGCGGACATCGCTCTGCGCGTACATCGAGACCCAATCCGCAGCTCCGGCGCCCGCTGAGGCTGCTTTGAATCGATCGGTCACGGTGATGATCTTGTTGGTCATGTGACCACCGCCGCTCCACCCCATCTTCACCATGTGATCGGGATCGGCGATTCCCGCTTTGATCAGGTAATCGACGCCTGCAAGCACATCCAGGTGCGCGTTTTGGAAGTAGTGGCCCACCATGTCCCGCAGAAAATCGTCGCCATATCCGGTGCTGCCGCGATAGTTGGGCTGCAACACGGCATATCCTTTGGCAGCCAGGACCGCGACGTAATTCTGCGTGCCGCCCCAACCGAATTTATCGGATGCCTGCGGACCGCCATGAGTCTGCACCGCCAGCGGATACCGCTTCCCTTCCTGATAATCCAGCGGATAATAGAGCAGTCCTTCCACGGTCACGCCGTCGGCGCCTTTCCATTCCACCTTCTCCTGGCGCGGCAGCTTGTATTCGCGCACCAGCCGCTCATACACCGCCGTGACTTTGCGCGGGCTCGCGCCTTCCATGATCCACACCTCGCCCGGGCTCATCATCTCCTGCGAAGTGAAGACGTGCGCATTCGAAGGGCCGGACATCGTCCACCCCGCAATCGCGTGCTTTCCGTTAGTCAGTTGCTCCGGCTTACCGCCCTGCACCGGCACTTTGAACAACTCGGCATGGACGCCCATGTTGGCCAGGAAATAAATCGATTTCCCGTCTTTCGACCACGAAGCCTTGTCGATTTCATACGGCAGATCGGGCATCAGCACGCGAAACTCGCTGCCTCCTCCCGACGAGGTGACGAAGAGCTTGCGATTGAAATAGGTCTCGAACTTCGGATTCGCCTGCGAGAGGAAGAGCACCTGGCTTCCGTCCGGCGAAAGCTCGGCGTCGCTCTCCGGAACTCTGTTGTGCGTGATTTGCTTCGCGTTCGAGCCGCTGGCATCCATCACCCAGACTTCGCCCTGATCGGTATCTTCGATCTGCGGCGTCGGAGCGCGATGCATCGCAATCTTTTTCCCGTCTTCCGAGATCGAGTAAGCGAGCACCGAGTAGTCGCCTTGCGTGATGCGGTGCTCGGCCTTACCGGCGACCTTGACGTTCCAGAGATGCTGCTGCTCGTAATTCTCGTCGTACATGAAGACGTCGTCTTTCAGCTTCTCTTTCGCCTTCTGCTCTTCCGATTTGGCGTCAGCAGCGCGAAAGTAAATCGTCCCGCCGTCGGGCGACCACTGAATGTTCTGCACCGCCGTGGGATGGGTGGTGAGTTGCTGCGCTTCGCCGCCCGAAGTGGAAAGCAGAAACACTTGCGCAACCGCTTCCGGTTCGGTGCCCCGCTTGGCGATGAACGCGAGAGTCTTGCCGTCCGGCGACCATCGCGGCGAATTCTCGCCATCGGCGCCGCTCGTCATCTGCACCAGACCAGTGCCATCGGCATTGATCCTCCAGAGGTGCGAGATGCGCCGGTCCGCCTTCCAATTGGCTTCCGACTGCACGAATACGATCTGATGTTTGTCCGGGGAGAGCTGCGGGTCCTGGATCAGAGGAATATTGATCAGATCGACCAAAGTCATGGGTCGTGCAGTCTGCGCCAGAAGCACGCTCGCGCTCACGGCCCATAGGGAGACTCCAGTGATGAGGCTTCGTGATAGCGTCCGCATATGGGTCCTACTTCTTTATGTCCTTCTTATCCTCGGCCGAGGCTTCGGAGATGCCGTTGAATTTCTCCTTCTCCTGGTCGCGATCGATGTAGGGAATGCCCTTCTGCATCCACTCCGGCTCGGGCGCGCCCTTCAGGAAATGATCGAAGAACTGTTGCAGGCGAACGGTGTAGTCCTTCTGGTTGGGACGGCGGTTGATGTGGTGCGGCTCGCCGTTATAGTCGAACAGGTAGACTTCCTTCCCCAGGCGGCGCAGCGAGAGGAACAGCTCGAGTCCCTGGTACCATGGCACCGCGTCATCGGCGTCATTCTGCAGGATCAGCAGCGGGGTAGTCACGCGATCGACCATGAAGATCGGTGAATTCTCGATGAAGCGCAAGGGATACTCCCAGATGGTGCCTCCAATGCGGCTCTGCGACTTCTCATATTGGAACTGCCGCGGCAAGCCCGAACCCCAGCGAATCCCGTCGTACGCGCTGATCATGTTGGCCACCGGCGCGCCAGCCTCAGCAGCTTTGAACACATTCGTCTGGGTCAGCATGTAGGCGGTCTGGTAGCCGCCCCAACTGTGACCCTGAATGCCGATGGCGTCGCGATTGACATACCCCTTGTCCACCACGGCCTGAATCGCCGGCAGCACGCATTTGATGGCGCTCTGGCCAGGATAGCCAGTCTTGTAAATGATGTCTGGAGTCAACACCAGGTAGCCGTTGCTCACGTAATACGTGATGTTGATGGCGTGCCCTGGCGCCGGCCGCACATAGCTGTGCAGATTCTGCGAGAGCCGCTCGTAGAGATAGATCATCATCGGATACTTCTTCGAAGGATCGAAGTTCTCCGGCTTGTAGAGCGCCGCTTCCAGCACAACTCCGTCCGCATTGCGGTAATGAATCATCTCAGCCGATCCCCAGAGAATCTGCTTCTGCTGCGGATTGGCCTCGGTCACCTTCTTCATCGAACGGAAAGAGGAATCGGTGATGTGGATGTCCGGCTCGTCATGGAAGGTGGTGGCGGTGACCATGATCACGTCCGCGTCCTTGGCTTTGCCGATGGTCCGGTAGTTCTTGGCGCCCATCAGAAGCTTCTGCGGCGTCTCTTTGAAGCTCGCGAGCGAATAGAATCCGCTATCGCGCGTATCCAGATTTTCGGCCCGCAGCAGCAGCGGCTTCGACGGGTCGATCCCGCGCTCCTCCTCCGGCGAATCGGCGTCCAGGCGAACGATGCGGAATTGCAACTCCGAGTTGCGGCCGTCCGTCAGCTTGCGCGGCGCTGCGCCATCGGGCGAAACAGCCCACACATCGTATCGATCATAGACGAGAGCCCATTTGCCATCCTTCGTCCACCCGCCTGCACCATACGCCGGCGCCGCCTCGGGATGATCGTCATCTTCATTGAAAACGGCGACACCGAGTTGCGCCGTGAGATTCGTCGTCTTTCCGTCGGGTACACTGATCGACCACCAGTTCTTATCCTTAAAGGCCAGGGCGTGCATGCCATCCGGCGACAACTGCACTCCACCGCCGCCGCCCCCGCGGCCTCCCCCTGCACCCACGGGGCCGCGAAACTGCTTCAGCGTCAGCGTGCGTGCGCCCGTAGTCGTATCCACCAGGTAAACATCGTTGTAGGCGCCATCGTAATCCACCATGCGCCGATAAGGCCGATCGTCGGTGCCAAGCGCCACGCGTCCATCGTCACTTGGAAACAGACCACCCATCGCCGGATCGGAGATCTGCGCAAAAGTCTTGTCCGCAAGACGGTAGACCGCGCGATACGAACGCGAACGATCTTGTGTTGCCCGAACCTTCTGCATGGACTGCACGTAGTCGTCGCGCCAACTCCACAAATCCGCCTGGACCTTATCATCGGAAGGCACTGGGGCCGGAGGGGCCGGATCCTTCGCCAGTGCCGCGATCTCCTCCAGCGGCGCGCAGCTCAAAAACAGCCGCGAACCGTCGCGCGAGAAGTTCATCGGACCGCGATCCAGAATTCCGTAACCGGCTCGGAATCCCGCCGTGGCGGTGGAAACAATCTCTACCGGAGCGCCGCTGCGGTCCCACAGATATGCCTTGAACTTCGCGGGCTTCGACGCCTGATCGTCGCGATCGCTGAAAAACGCGATGCGATGCGCGGCGGTATCCCAGATGAGCTTGGTGTACTGTCCCTTGCCGGTGAGCAGCGGGGCGGGAGCGGCATCGGAGGCAGGCGTCACGGAGTAGACGCCGTTCGTCTCCTCTTTCCGCGATCCCACGGTGTAGAGCAGCGCCTTGGAGTCCTTCGCCATCGAATACTCGAGCACGTCTTCAAAGGTGCGTTCCTTCGCCGACGCCAGGTCGCGCAGGACGAGGTCGGATCCGTATTTACTGCGTGGTGCGCGGCCCCCCGCGGCGCCACCACGCCCGCCGCGAGCCTGGTCGGCGTCGCCGTCATTCCCGGCCGGCGGGGTCCCCGCGGCCGCCTTCGGACCGCGAAGGTAGGCGACGAAGTTGTCGCCGGTTTCAGGTGTCTGGAAAGTGGTGACATCGGCAACTCTGGTGGCGCTCATCGCCGCCAGGTTCACAATGATCATTCCACCGCGGGGCATCTCATCGGGGCGCTTACGCTCTTTCTTAGCCTTATCCGTATCGGCCTTCATGGGAAACGAACTGGCCACCAGGTAGGCGTTGTCATGCGTAAAGACAATGCGGATCGCGCGGACCGGAGGCGGTCCTTCGCCCGCCGGCTCTTCACCGCTGTTCTCCGCGGCGGGCGGCGCGGCGCCGCAATTCTCCCGAAGCTCCTTGCCGGTGGCGAGATTGCGCACCACCAGTTGACCATCCCCTTCCTCGGGAACCAGCGAATACGCCAGGATCTTGCCGTCGCGGGAAAGCGCCTGGCTCTGAATGGCGTTCCAGCCATCGTAATCGTGATGATTGAGAGGACGCTTGGCAGCGCTCTGCCCGAAAGCGGAGAGCGCCGCCGCGAACAGCAGCGCCCATCGGAGTGTTCTTTGCCTCTGCATGACAACACCTCGTCGGTTTACGTTGCGATGCGGACGATTCTACCAGTTCAGGCGTCCGCCGATCACAATGATGCGGTTATTGTTGGCGCCACCCGCGCCGGTGAAGCGTCCGAAAGTGGCGGAATCGATGCTGGAATCAATCGTAGCGCCCGAAAAGTCGGGATGGTTGGTGGAGTTGAGCCAGTCCGTCCGCAACTCGAAATTGATTCGCTCGGTGACACGGAACTGCTTCGTCAGGCTTGCATCCAGATTGAAGAAGTTTGGACTGGTGAAGAACGTCTGCGCCAGATTCCCGAGTGTGCCCGGCAGGGGATTCTGCAAGATCACACCTCCCTGCCCGGACTGCGCGAACAGCGTGCTTCGCGCGGCAACCGAGGGCGTGAGGGAGGCGATACTCGGATCTGGAATCTGTTTGAAGTTGCAGAAGTAGCAGGCGCCACTCCCGTTGAACTGCAGTTGCCCGGTGGCCTTCGATAGCGGCCCGGTGACGTCTGGCGTCTGCCCGGTGGTGAATTGATTAAAGGTCGAAACCGGCGCCGTCACCGTAAACGGAACTCCGGAAGTCCACGTCAGGATGCCGCCCACTTTCCATCCGCCCAGAATGCCATCCACCACGCGATTCGCATTGCGCATCATCGCGCGGCCATGTCCGAAGGGCAGCTCGTAGATGCCGTTGCTCTTGAAGACATGGGTCCGGTTGAACGTCATGATGCGCTTGTCGAAGCCGCGGTCCTGCGGATTGCGGTAGTTGTTGTCGTAATACTGCGTGCCGCCCAGTTCGTTCTCGCCCAGCGCCTTGCTGAAGGTGTAACTTCCCTGGTAGACCCACCCGTGCCCGAAGCGCTTATCGTATTCCACCTGGAGCGCATGGTACGTGGAATTCGCGTTGTTGCCCACCAGGTACACGTTGGCAAACTGCGGGTTGGTCGAGATGAAATTCTGCGGCAGTCCGGCAGCCGTTAACAGGCCGCCATTTACATTCGTGCCAGTGGGGGTAGTGTTGATGAAGTTGGCAAATGCCCCTACATTCCCATTTGCCAGGTATGCGGCGATCGTGGAATTCGCACGGGCGTAGTCCGACCCGCGTACCGTAGTCCCGTTCACCACACCTTGCCCGGCTACGGTTAGACCCGCAAAGAGCTGGTCGAACAGCGGCGCCTGGCCCCCCGCTCGCGTGATGTTGAACGCCTGCAGAATGCCGTTCGCACCGATCACATCCGTATCCAGATTGACGCCGCTCAGCAGCCTGGTTCCCTTGGTTCCGACATAGCGGACGCTGAGCACGGAATCCTTGCTGATCTCACGCTGCAGCGAGAAGTTCCAATTCTGGTAATACTGATTGCGCAGGCCGGTGTCGAACACGCGCAGTGTCTGCGTGCGGTCCGTGAGCGGCACGGTCGCGAGCGCCTGACCGGGATTGAAAGGCAGCGCGACGTTGCCCAGGTTCATCAACGCTCCGGACTGGAAGGTGATGGTAGTATTCAGTCCCGGATTGCTGCCTACTTCTGTGTCCGCATTGCGCAGCGAGTTGCGATCCGAAGACATGGCGTAACCCGCGCGGAGAACGGTTTTGTTCAATTTGTCGATGGCCCAACTCAAACCCACGCCCGGCAGGAAGGTGTTGTATTGCGGGTTGTAGATCTGGGTGGAAGGGTTCGGTGAACGCGGTCCGACCACTTCCAATTGGGTGAGAGAACCGCCGGTGGCTCCGGGTGTGAATGCCGAAGCGTACGAAGTGCCGCTGATGCCGAAAGCGCCGGCCGATCCATTGGTCGGGATCACCGCCCGGCCGTCCGCTTCGAACGGCGGGCTGTAGTACTCGTAGCGCACCCCCAGATTCAGCGTGACGCTGTGGGACACTTTCCAGTCGTCCTTGAAGAAGCCACTGTACTCGTGCTGGCGCCAGTCGCGGCGATCGGTCTCCCCCGGGATGTACGACGGGTTCTTGCCTCCCGCGGAGTTGAAGGATTGTTCCCAGCCGTTCAGCGAGCCCGAAAGATCGCCTAGCAGGTTCTGCGCCGCCGTCGAATTTGCTCCGATCCCGGCGATGGTGGTGATGTTGGCAAATGGAACGCTACCGGCGCCGATGATCGCGTCGGGAAGAACGTAGAAGGAGTTGTAGCCGTTGGAGCTGTCGAAATAAATCTGCACTCCGCCTTTGAAAGCGTGGCGGCCCTTCAGCCACGTGACGCTGTCGGCAAGCTGGTAAAGCGGCGAGGTGCGCCCCTGTGGTGCATTGTTGGCCGTGTACTCGTTGGTGATGGTGGTGAAGGTAAAGAAGAACGGCTGATTGCCGACATGCGGCAGCACCGAGCTTTCGTTGGGATAGAACGGACCCGTGAAACCGGCCTCGTAGTAGTTCACCCCTGCGCGAAATTCGTTGAGCAGAGTGGGGCGGATATTGGTTGTGGCCGAAAAGGTGTAGAGGTAGTTCGAGTGGAATCCGGTGTCGCTCGGCTGTAGAGGGTACACCTGGCCCCGATAGCCGTTGAACTGGTTCACCTGGTTTGCTTGCATCGAAAAGGCAAGCCGGGTACTGGGCGTCAGCGTGTGATCGATCTTCACGTTGTAGAGGTTGAAATTGTTGGTGCCGGGCTCCTGCCAGTAGAATCCGGCCGTGTTCAGACCATCGCCACGCTGGAAGTTATTCGGGAGCGGCACGTCTTTGAGGGCGAGCGCGACGTTATTCGTGGGATCGGGTCCCAGGCGATTCGGGTCGCGTCCGAAAATACTCACGCTCTGCAACGGACCGCTTGCCGCGCCCGGCTGGACCGGATTGCCGTTGAGATCGACGGTGGGGACGGCGGCGGTAGCGTTCCCATTCTGTACTCCTGGATAGAAACGGAAGATGCCCTGGCGGGCGGTCGCGGTCAACACCGTGTCGTTGATCGCCGTGTTGGTTTTCTGGCGCTGCCCTTCATAAAGGAAGAAGACGAAGGTCCGGTTCTTGATGATGGGCGCTCCGGCACGCACGCCGAATTGATTGCGGATCAGAAAATTGCGAGGCGCCGCGAGACTGCCGTCCGGCTTGGTGCCGAGCTGATTGTTGAACCAGGTATTCGCACTGAGTGCCGTGACGCGATTGAATTCGAAGGCGCTGCCGTGAATTTCGTTGGTGCCCGAACGCGAGATCATCTGGACCTGCGCCATTCCGCGGCCGAACTCGGCGTCGACGGGAGCCGTGCTCACGCGAAATTCCGCCACCAGGTCCACGCCGGCGACCGCGGTGGTGTTGCCGCTATTCCATCCGCCGTTATAGCGCGTCTCCTGAATATTCATCCCGTCGAGCATGACGTTCTGCGACTGCGACCTTACGCCATTGAAGTTGTCGCCGATCACGCCGGGCTGCAGGGCGATCAGCGACCCCGCATCCAGGTTCTGCAACGGGAGCTCCTGAATCTTCTGCAGCGAGACTACGTTCGTTACGGAGCTATTCACGGCTTCGAGCGGGCTGCTGGTGGCTTCGACCGTCACGGATTCCGCCGAGGTGCCGACTTCGAGTTTGAGGTCGACGCTGATTCTGGAGCCGACGTCGAGTTGAACGGCGGAGGCGACTGCCTTGCGAAATCCCGTAAGTTCGGCACTTACTGTATATTCGCCAGGTAAAAGCGAGGGGAAAATGTAAATCCCCGAATCGTTACTGATGGTTGACAATACGACACCCGTCTTAACGTTAGTCGCCGTCACGCTCGCCTTCGGGATTGCTGCCCCGGAAGAGTCGAGAATAGATCCATAAATGGATGCGTTAGTAGTTTGTGCGCTTCCAATCGTGCTGATCAGAAAAAACACGCAAGCGAATGCAATGCGTTGAGTCATCCCAGCCCCCTGTCCTCGGCCCTATCCCGAACGGTCGAGAAAGCTAGCAAATGGTGTGCGTAGCCGCGTAGTGAATTGGAGTGGCGGGCGAAAGGGTGAATCCGCGCGCCTCAACCCCGATAGGCGCAGACATGGCGCGCCGTCCTCAAATCTTCTGGCACGGCTTGTAAAATGTGAATGAAGTATATAACTTGCATTACATGAATTGCAAGCGATTTAAGCCGTGGCGCAAACACTCCGGTTTGCCGCGTCGAGACTCTCTCGGCGCTTTTTCGAGTGATCTCCCGCAGGCCGTTGTAACTGCACTTACTACCTATCAGGCGCGGTTGTCGTTCGCTCCAGGCCCGTCAGCGCATACGTGTCGCGGCCTCGCGAAGGCGCGGGTCGGGACTCTGTGCGGCGATCTCGAAATGCGATCGCGCCTCCTGAAGGTCTCCCCTTGCGGCTAGCATCTGACCGAGTTGGAACTGCGCTTCGTAAAGATCGCGCTGCAGTTCCACAGCCTTTCTCAGATGCCCCTCGGCGTCCGCGTTCAGGCCTTTCATTCCGAGAATCCGTCCGAGATCGGCATGAGCCCGCGCGTGCTTCGGATTGAGTCGCAGCGTGGACTCCAGTTGTTGCTGGGCCTCGGCGAACCGGCCGCTCGCCGCCAAAGCTTCCGCAAGATCGAAATGCGCCTCCGTGTTCGACGGGTCGCCGCTTACGGCAACTTGCAGGTGGAAGAGTGCCTGCCGAAGATCGCCGGAAGACGCCAGCAGATTTCCCAAATTGACCTGCGCCTCAATCAAATCGGGCTGGACACGGACCGCCTCGCGGAAGGCACCTTCAGCACCCTGCTGATCGCCTTTACGCGCCCGTACCAGCCCGAGAATGTTGTGCGCCGCCGCCAGGCCGGGGTCGATTGCGATCGCTTGGTGCAGCACCAGTTCGGCCTGGTCCAGGCTGCCCTGCTGCAGGTAGACATTGCCCAGATCCGCAAGTGCGCCGGCATCGCGCGGAAACTTTTCCAGGATCTGCGCCGCCCGCGCGAGTTGTCCGGAATCGGCGAGAGCCGCGCCCAATTCTCTCCCGGCGGCGCGATACGAGGAGCGGTGTTGCAGCGCGGTTTCCAACCATGGAATCGCCTGATCCAGCTTGCCCGCATTGCGGAAGGCGCGCCCGAGCTCGAAATACGGCTCGGCATCTTGGGGATGAAAACGCTCGATAGCGCCCTGCAGGCTGGCAATGCCCACCTCCGGATTCGCTCTCTGGCGTGCCTGCGCGACCGCACGATACAATTCCGCATCCCCAGACGCCAGGCGGGCCGGATCATACACGGCGACATCGCCGCGATAGGCCAGTGCAGCGTCGTGAACTTCCGCGAGCGGGGCCAGCAGATCGCCCGCGGGCTTCTGTCGCCGAATGTAATGATCGGTCATCACCGCGTGCACGACGTCCTGCGCGCGGCGCTTCGGCATGTGGCACGCGAGGCAGTGCGCGAATGCCGGCCGCGCCGCCCCAGTGGCCTCTCGATGGGCCGAGCCGTGGCAGTTCCGGCAGACCGCCTCGTATCGCGCCACGGCGTCCGTTCCCCGCGATACCTCATGCGGGTTGTGACAAGTGGTGCAGGTCATCTGGCTTTTCTGGAAGCACGCGGATTGCGCCAGCCGATAGGCGGCGTGATCAATCTCGAACCGGTCCCCTGGAGAAGCGAAGTCGAAATACACCGCGAAGTCGCCCAGCGGCTGACCGGGCCGGTACGAGAATGGCCCGCGGCCGTAGCGGCGGATCGAGTCCGGCGAATGGATCGCGGTAGTCTGCAGATGGCATTGCATACAGACCTCCAGTTGCTGCCGACGGTCGAGGCGTGCGGGATTCACAATCGCCTTCCGAATCGCCTCCGGCTGTGCGCGCGACGTGGCCGCTGCAACGTGCGCACTGCCCGGACCGTGGCATCGCTGGCAGTCAATTCCATCGGGAATCGGCTCGGCGAAAATCGGCTCCTCGTCACCTACCGCCCCAGCGGCGGGATAGGCATTGTGGCAGAAGAAGCACTCGTAGTAGATGGCGCGGCGGAAATCCGAAGGATCCGGGCGATCATACCCCGGGCTCATCGCCCAATAGCCATTCTTCTCCGCGTACCACGTGACCGGCAACTCCACCAGCTTTCCTTCGGCCGTTCGATGCAGATAGCTGCGGGCATGGTTTCCCGACCCGATGACGTAATCCACCGTCATCTCTACGAAGTTCGCGGGCTTGCCCGCAAATCCCGCCTGGCGGCGCTCCTGGAACCACTTTCCGTCGCGGCTCGACATCTTGTAGGCACGGCCCGAAGCGCGGTGCACGAATTCGTTCCGCACGCTGTAGTCCTCCACCGTGCCTTCCGCCCGTGGCCGATGAAACGACTGCCCCATTCCTGTCGACGCGTAGCTCTTCGCAATCGCCGGGTGACAGCCCGCGCAAAGCGCGGGATTCACATACTCCGCCTCCGGAAGGCTGCGCGACTTCGCAGTACGGCATCCGCTCGCATAGAAAGCGGTACTGCATGCGATGCCGGCGGCGGCCAGAAAAACCTTGCGGCTCACGACGTGCATTCTCCATTGTAGATTCCTCTCTCATCCACCAGTCATCCTCACGTAAGCTGGAAGAGTATGAAGATCGGCATCGACCTCGGCACCACCAACTCCGCCCTGGCCTACATCGACGAACGCGAAGCCGAGGATCGCGATTTCCCTCCGCTGCACATCTTTGAGACACCACAACTGGTGGCCGCAGGACGCGTCGAGGCGCGCCGCACGCTGCCCTCGTTCCTATACCTGGACGATCCTCAGCCCATCGGCGTCTATGCTCGCGAGCAGGGGACCATCGTGCCCACTCGCCTGGTGCACTCCGCCAAGTCGTGGCTCTCCAATCCCGATGTCGACCGCACCGCCAAGATTCTCCCCTGGGATTCGCAGGAGACCGGACGCGTCCTGTCTCCGGTGGATGTCTCTTCGCGTTTCATCGCGAAATTCCGCGAGGAGTGGGACAAAGCCAAGGGCATTCCGCTCGCGACCCAGGACATCGTTCTCACCGTCCCCGCCTCGTTCGACGAGGAGGCGCGCGAACTCACTGTGATGGCCGCGCGCGAAGCCGGCCTCGAGAAACTCACGTTGCTCGAGGAGCCCGCCGCCGCCTTCTACTCCTGGATCGCCAATAATCTGGCGCAGTCCCGCAAGAAGCTGTTCGACGGACAGATCGTCCTGGTCTGCGATGTCGGCGGCGGCACCAGCGACTTCAGCCTCATCCGCGTCTCTCGCGAAGGCGACCTGGTGAATTTCACCCGCACTGCCGTCGGCAAACACCTCCTCCTCGGCGGCGACAATCTCGACCTCACACTCGGCTGGCTCGTCGAGAACAAACTTGGCGTCCCCCTCTCCATCCGGCAGCGTTCCGGACTGCGCCGCCAGTGTTCCGCCGCTAAAGAAAAGCTGCTCAACGATCCCAACCTCCAGAGCGTCGAGATCACTGTCCTGGGCGCAGGATCGTCCCTGATCGGCAGATCACTCAAGACCGAGATCCGGCGCGAGGAGGCCCTCGAACTCGCGCTCGAAGGCTTCCTGCCATTCTCCACACGGGGCGAAGCGCCCAAAGACGAGAAGCGCAGCCTGTTCCGCGAACTGGGACTGCCCTACGTCTCCGACCCAGCCATCACGCGCCACCTCAACGCCTTCCTCGAGCCCACCGGCCAGGTGCCCGACGCCATCCTCTTCAACGGCGGCTTCTTCATCCCCGAGATCCTTCGCGACCGTGTGGCCGATGTGGTGGGGAGTTGGTACGGCCGCCGGCCCGAGATCCTGGAGAATGTCGATCTCGACCTCGCCGTCGCCCGCGGAGCGGCCTACTACTCGTACGTGCGGTCCACCGGAAGCGGTGTGCTGGTGCGCGGCGGCCTTCCACGCACTTACTACATCGCGCTGGGCGAGCCGCGCGACGGCAAGTTCTCTGCGATCTGCCTGGTGCCGCGAGGCGCCGAAGAGGGCTCGGCTATCGAAGTCGATAACGACGCATTGCAATTGGTGGCTAATCGGCCGGTCTCCTTTCGCCTTTATAGCTCGCTCACGCGCACCGAGGATGGTCTGGGCAGCGTGATCGAATTCGCGGCCGATGACGAATCGCTGCATCGCCACGCTCCGCTGAATGCGGTAATCCGCTTCGGAAAAAAGGCCGAGGAGCGCCTGATCCCCGTCAAGCTCGGCGCGCGGCTCACGGAATTGGGCACGCTCGAAACCTGGTGCGACTCGAAGATCAGCGAGAATCGCTGGAATCTGCAGTTCGAACTGCGGAAGCAGGCAGCGGCTCAACCCATTGAGCGCAAGGCCGCGGCTGTGGTTAGCGAGCAGGCACTCAAGAACTCGCTGGCGTTGATCGAGTCGGTATTCTCGCCCAGCGCGAAGTCGCCTGTGCCACCCGAAGAGGTGCCGTCGAAACTCGAACAGACCATGGGGCTCGGGAAGAACAGTTGGCCCCTCTCCGCGATCCGGCAGATGGCGGACGCGTTCCTGGCGGTGTCGGACGGCCGCAAAAAGAGTCCGGCCTACGAGGCGCGCTGGCTCAATCTCTGCGGCTTCTGCATGCGGCCGGGTTTCGGGTACCCAGGCGACGATTTTCGCATCGAGCAGGCACGCCGCGTCTACTCGGGCGGCATCACCTACGGCAACCAGGTGCAGTGCGAAATCGACTGGTGGATCTATTGGGGGCGGCTTGCCGGTGGCTTGAATCGCAATCAACAGACCGACGTCTACCAGCGGCTCTCAAGCTTCCTGCTGCCGCGCGGCAACAAGAAACCGCAGCGGATCAATTCCGGACTACTGCGCGAGATGTGGCGCACCGCAGCCAGTATGGAACTGCTGCCCATCGGCACCAAGACGGAGCTCGGTGAGGCGCTCGTGAAGCGCGTGAAGGCAGGCGACTACAAGGAGAGCGAACTCTGGTGCCTGCAACGCCTGGGCGCGCGCAAACTCTTCTACGGTCCCATCAATCTGGTGGTGCCTCCGGCGACCGTGACGCGATGGGTGGAAGCGTTGCTCAAGATCGCAAACGCCGGGGATGCACTCGCGGGAATGGCGCGCAGCACCGAAGATCCCACGCGAGATTTGCCGGCCGCTACCCGCGATGCCGTTCGCAGCAGGCTGACAGCACTGCCGCACGCCGACCGCCTGGTGGCCGCGTTCGAAGGCGAAGAAGAAGACGATCGCACGCTGGGCCGCATCTTCGGAGAAGAACTCCCCTCAGGCCTGGTGCTGGCGGAGTAGGACCCGCCGCCTTTACGGGTCGGACGCATTTCATCCCTCTATGTCCTTCCGGCAAGGGTGCGTGACGCCCGGTAGCCGGCATTGTTAGGGTAAGACAGTCGCCGAGGGACGACTGACTACTTCGAACTTTCCCGACCAATGTCGCTACGTGCTGCAGACATTAGGCGAGGTATACGGCTACGATGCCGAAGCCCGGGAGCGAGAACTGAATCCGGAAGAGCGGCTTCGATTCCATCAGGAGCACAGCCAGCCACTCATGAACCAACTCCATGCCTGGCTGGAGGCCCAGTTCGCCGAGCGGAAGGCGGAGCCCAACTCCGGCTTGGGAAAGGCGATCACGTATCTGCTGCGGCACTGGAAGGGGGGTGACGTCGTTCTTGAGAGAACTTCGAGCACCTCTTGACAACAACCTGGTCGAGAGGTCATTGAAACGGCGGTTCTACATCGGAAAAACGCCTTGTTCTATCGGACCTTGAACAGGGCGCAAGTGGGCGACCTGTTCATGAGCCTGATTCATACGGCGGAGTTGTGCGGCGCCAACTCGTTCGACTATCTCACCGAACTGCAGCGGCACGCCCAGGAGTTGGCGGTCAACCCTGCGGAATGGATGCCGTGGAACTACCGGGAGAGTATAGGTGCCAGATCGACCGAACGAGGTGCCGTGACATCCAGCCAGGATGTTAACGTAAACGTGCGTGCACGTAAAGATCGAGTTCAGGCTACGTAAGGCGATCCGGGATAAAACGCGGGAGTTCCCAGAATTTAGGGGGGATCTCAATCGATTTCTTAAACGAGGTCTTTCGATAGCCGATGCGCTCAAAGCACTCGTGGGAGAAACGGGCGCGCGCTCAGGTAGATCGCGCGGGGCCGCAGCACAGATCCTCAGCCAATCCGGTCTAGCAGACGTCACCAAAATGCTGCTTCAACAGCTTCGTCGGACGAAGGAACGGACACAGGTTTCCGCGATCGTCTCGATCCTGGCACGCGTTCCAGAGAGGCGGGCTTTTTCGGCTCTTTTGAAGATCCTCAGCGCGGCGAATCCCGATGCCGCCCAAGCTGCTGCCTACTGCTTACGTAATCTCGACAGCCGAGCCATTCCAGCTTTGACCTCGGTCGTAGGTGATCCAAGCCGACCAGCGAGTGTCAGGGCCGAAGCGGCCGAGTCCCTAGGCTGTTTCGGAGATAGCCGAGCCATTCCGGCTTTGCTTTTCGCCCTCCAAGACAAGCATCCGGAGTTACGTTTCTGGGCCGTTTTCGCACTCGGCCAACTGGGCAGCACTGATGATCGCATCCGGCGCGGTCTCGAATCCATGCTCACTGATCCAGAGGTAGCGCCTGGTTGGTGGTCCGTCGGCCGCGAGGCGAAGGCCATGTTGACTCCGGTCACGCTGTTACAAGGGGAAATCTGCGAGATTCTGAGTGATTCAAACGCATCTGACGAGGACCGTCGTTGGGCCGAATGCTACTGTACATAACCTGATTGACCAATTCCACTCACCGAGTCATCCGCACCTTTGCCGAAAGCACACATCTCTCTGCGCTGGGCTCTTATCTGCCGCGCTGGTTGTCTATCAGGAGCTGACCGCGAAATCCCCGTGTCCACGACTATTGGACACGCCGCTTCACCCTCACGTCATTTTGCGGTCCTGGCGGCGATACCAGCGGTGATTCGGGCATTACGAATCGACCCGTTGAGGTGCGGGCTCCGAATGCGATGCTGGCGGGGCCTCAAAGTCCCGTAGTGGACCAAAGCAGGCCGCCGCGACCTGGCCCGCGCCCGCGCCGCCCCGGACGATTCTGCGGATCCAGGCCCTTAAATGTCAGAGTGACATCCGCGGTGTGGTCCTTCTCATTGAGTTTGAAGTCGGACTTCGTCTCGCCCAGATTGTCGAACATGCCTTCTTCGCGAATCCGCTTCAGGAACAGCTCCGGGTAGTCGGGATTGAAGGGCTTGCCCTCTTTCACGTTCCAAATCCGGCGCATCTCCGCTTCGCCGTCCAGATCGAGGCCGACGAGAATCAGCTTGGCCATCGTGTACTGCGTCCCCGCATCGATGCGGACGGTCAAATCGGCGACTTTCTTCTCGTCGTTGATGGTACGCGCCATGGTGACTTTCCCCTGCATGTAGCCCGCATGGCGGAGGGCTTTGCGAATCCGCTCCAGACCATCATTCACGCGATCGAAGTTGGCCACGTCGCCGGTTTTGAAATCGCCCGTCTTGAGCAGGAAGTCGGACTGCAGCGGACTGTTGCCTTCGAACGTCACCTTACCCAATTCGTAACTCTCGCCTTCGTTTACGGTGACGAAGACCTTCACGCCCTTCACATCCTTATCCGGCTCGGTACGAATTTCCGGGAAGGAGACGCGTAAGCGCCCGCGCGCTTCGTAGGTTGGCCGGACTCCCGCATTCAAGATCTGGCGAAAGGAGTCCTCGGTGTAGGGCGCGCCGATAGCCACAGTGGACACGGCTTCGCGCAGCACGTTCTGAGGCACCACCTTGTTGCCCTCAAAGGTCACCTGCGCGACCGAAGGCAGCGGCTTCGAGGGGCGGAAAACGATCTGATAGTCTCCCGGAATCCCGGGCGTGACACTGGCGGTGATCTTTTCGGGGACACCCTTGGCGGCAAGAAACTCCTCCACCCATTTGACGTAACGGTTGAGCACCGGCTGCGTGGCGGCCAGTTTCTCGGGCGAAAAGAGTGGATCCTTGGCAGTGAGATCGGCCTGTAAATCGAGCGTGGAAACGTGCAGATCTTCAAAGATGACCGGGTAGACCTGCTCCACTTCGGTAACCTGCAGGGTGGCCGCGTACCCCTGATGAGCCCCCGGAACGAACTTGTAACCGACGGTTTCAAAGACTCCACTGGACACCAAACGTTCGCGCGCCGCTTCGAACTCCGGCCGACCGGCAACCTGCCCGACCTTCAGCCCGGAGAGCGCCACCACTTGCTCGGTCTTATAGATCCGATTCCCTTCCACCGAGATGCTTTCGATGGGCCAGCGAGTGCCCGGCGCGGCCGAGGACCCGGACTTCTTCACCGGAGATTTCGGCTGGGCGGCCGGAGCCTGCGCGAATCCCGGCACGGATATCGCCAGCAGTGCGATCAGCAGCCTGTTCATAGCTTCTATGGTAAGACGTTGCGCGACTCTTACGGGGTTTCGAAGCCCTGTAGGTTATTGCAAGCGGGCCGCTTCCGCAGCTCACCTTTTTGACACCTGACACTCCGAATTGATGAGGATTGACAGGCTCCCACTCCATGCTGTAAAAATAGAGTGCGAGGCGAAGAAATAGCGAAAATGACGGCTGCGGCGACGCTCCAACAACAGTTCAAATCCGTCCTCGGCGGCCACCTGGACTGGCAATCCCGCCCTCTCCCGGAACAGGTCTGGACTGGCGTTTCTGAAATCGATTCAGCCACGGGCGGACTGCCACGTGGATGTCTGACGGAGATCATCGGACCAGCCTCTTCCGGCCGAACCAGCCTCTTGTTGGCGATCCTTGCCAAGGCCACTGCGCGCGAGGAGATCTGCGCCCTGGTGGATGCGGAGGATGCCTTCGACCCCACTTCTGCGGCGGCTGCCGGTGTCCGTCTGGATCGTCTGCTTTGGGTTCGCTCCTCGCATAATGCGGAGCACGCACTCAAGGCAGCCGACCTGCTCATCCAGGGAGGCGGCTTCGGGCTCATCGTCATGGACCTCGGCGACACATCCATCGGGACTGCCCGCCGCATCTCTCTCACCTCGTGGTTCCGTCTGCGCCGCGCCGTAGAGCACACCCCCACCGTGCTATTGACGCTCTCCCGGCAATCCAACGCCAAGACCTGCGCATCGTTGACGCTAGAATGCCGTCGAGATCGCGCGTTGTGGCGCGGGGCTCTTCCCCAAACCCCAACTAACCCGCAACCCCTGCTTCTTGTTGGTATGGGCGTACGCGTGACCTCGCGCAATCGGAGCAAAGTATGTTCGCCAGCCTTCACGGCAGTGGCAATCTGACCGCCCTGGCATTCGAATTTTCGCCCACGGTGGAACAGACCGCGCCCGATACCGTGACGCTGGACGTTTCAGGCCTGGACCGTCTTTTCGGTCTCCCCCAAGACGTGGCCGCAGCCATTGCGCGCCGCGCCGTGGAAGTCGAGGTGAAGGCCGCCATCGCATTAGCCGCCAATCCCGATGCCGCGATCTGTGCCGCACGCGGCTTCAAAGGAGTACAGATCGTTCCGTATGGCGACGAGGCCAAATTCCTCGGCAGCTTGCCGCTGTCCTTGCTCTCACCTTCACCGGAACTACAGGAGACTCTGGAGCGGTGGGGGATTCGATTTTTTCAGGACCTGGCCGCGCTCCCTCCCCTGGGCATCGCCGAGCGTCTCGGACCCGAAGGGCTGCGCCTGCGCGAACTGGCTCGCGGCGAAGCGGAGCGCAAGCTCCTTGCCATCGAAGATCCGCTGCGATTTGAAGACGAAATCGAACTGGACTATCCCGTAGAGCTTCTGGAGCCTCTCGCGTTCCTGCTCGCGCGGCTGATGAACGGGCTCGCCACACGTCTCGCCACACGAGCGCTGGCCACCGATGAGTTGCGGCTGCGGCTTGGCCTGGAGAATCGCACCACGCACGAGCTCACGATGCGGTTGCCTGTCCCGTCGCTCGATACCAAAGCGTTTCTGAAGCTCCTGCAGCTTGACCTGTCGGCGAATCCTCCCTGCGCTCCGGTGGTGCACGTCTGGATGGGCGTGAATCCCGTGAAGCCGCAAGCTGCGCAGAGCGGACTGTTCGTTCCGGTGACGCCGGAGCCGGTGAAACTGGAGCTGACACTCGCGAGGATTCAAGCCATCGTCGGAGCGTCACGTGTCGGCAGCCCCGAATTGATCGACACGCATCGTCCCGGCGCATTCCGTATGGTGCACATGGGAACAGGCGGTGCTTCCGCCAAAGGCAATGCCGATCTCCGAATCCGCATGGCCCTCCGCATTTTTCGTCCTCCGCGTCCGGCTCGTGTGGCGTTGAACTCCGGACAGCCGGGATACATTTCCGCGGACGGCATTCGCGGCAAGATCATCAATCTCGCCGGTCCCTGGCGAACTTCAGGGGAATGGTGGACTATCGATCCCTGGTCGAGCGACGAGTGGGACATCGCCCTGTCGGACGGCGCTCTCTATCGTCTCTGCTGCAATCCACGGGGATGGTTTGTCGAGGGGAGCTATGATTGAGGCAATTGATGTGTAATGATTTAGATCAGGATTGCGCATATCGGCTACGAATACGACATTTTCTTCAGTTACAAGCGGCACAACGCGACGGCGGATTGGACTCGAAGAGTTCACGAATTGTTTCGGTTTTGGATCATGCAGGAAGATCCAGATGTTCGGATTTTCTTTGACAGAGACAGTATCGAAGTTGGCAACCGTTGGCCAGATGAGCTGAAAAATGCTCTTCGAACCTCAAAATGTATGGTCTGTGTGTGGTCCAAGCCTTACTTTCAATCGACTTGGTGTGTTTCCGAGTGGCAGAGTTTTCTTGCGCGCGAGAAGCAGCTCGCACTGGGCTCCCACTGCCTGATTGCACCTCTACGATTCCACGATGGCGATGATTTCCCCGACGAAGCGCGCGTGGTGCAGTGGGAGGATGTCGAGCCGTTTGCGAACACATTGCCTGCCTTCTGGGACAGCCAACGTGCTATTGGATTAGAAGATGTGTTGAAGAGGTTTGCAAAACGAGTGGCCAGGATCATTCAAGAGGCACCACCCTTTCAAGAAAATTGGCCATTAGTGGAGGTTCCTGATCTGGGGCCTCCAAGGATTCGATTGGCTCGATTATGATTCCCCGAATGAACGGCAAACGCGGCGGGATTGTCTACACCTTCTACTCATTCAAGGGTGGTGTAGGCCGGACTATGGCGCTCGCAAACGTCGCGGCTCTGCTCGCGAGGTGGGGATACTCCGTGCTTGCGGTGGATTGGGATCTCGAAGCACCGGGGTTGGAGCGGTTTTTCGTCCGACTCAAAACAGACATCGAAGGGGTTCGTGCTAAGACACCTGGCATCGTTGACCTTGTGCATGCCCACAAGAACCAGGAGAGCTTGAATTGGCGGGATTGCCTGATTCGCGCAGACGAAATGCCATTAGCTTTGCTCAGCGCCGGCCGTAGCGACCCGGATTATTCTTCGCGGCTGCAATCCCTCAACTTCCCCGAGCTTTTTGAAAAGAACGATCTAGGTACTTACACCGAGCAACTCCGCAACGAATGGATTGCGGAGTACGACTTCGTGCTGGTAGACAGCCGGACAGGGGTGACCGACATCGGCGGTATCTGCACGGTGCATCTAGCGGATGTCCTTGTCGTTCTGTTTACGACGACGGAATCGAGCATGGAGGGTGCTATCGACATTGTGGAACGGGCCAGAAAGGCTCAGCAACGCTTGCCCCTGGATCGCGGAAGGCTTCTGGCCGTTCCAGTGCCAGCAAGAGATGAAAGCAGGACCGAATACGAGCGCGCTACGGATTGGAAAAAGACGTTTGCCGAGCGGTTCAATGAGTTTTATTTAGATTGGCTGCCCAGCGGGAAGACTGCACATGATGCGATCGAGTTGTTGCGAATCCCGTACGTCCCATATTGGAGCTTTGGAGAGCGGTTGCCCGCGATTGAAGAAGGGACAACCGATCCTGCAAGTCTTGGACACGCGTTTGAGATTCTTGCGCGAATACTGGAGAAACGGCTCGACTGGAAAGCGGCTCTCCCGAATCTGACGCTCGGCCCGACTCCGGTACCACGCCGTCGGGAACTCGATATCGAGTGGCTTGAACGTCATAGACGTGCAGCACTGGACGGTTTGGCATCCGCCGGAATGAACGGATTCATGGAGATCTGCCATTTCTGCCCAAGCGCCGACATCTCGAAGGCACAGCGCGAATTGTTATCAGCGGCTACCCAAGCTGAGATCAAAACAGGCGGAATAGGCATAGGTATTGTGCCGGGTAGTGAAGGGCTGCGGCCTGCACCGACAAAGGACGGCATAGTTGCACATTTTACCGAGGATACGTCCTTCATGATGCCGGTTGGTCGAATCTTCAGTCATTGGGCATTGAACAAGAACGGCGATTTCTTTTGTGTAATCTCACTCGCTGAAGACCATACTGAGAAAAACCGTGCCCAAAAACTGATCGGTCTCGAGCCTCGAATCCAAAACGCGGCGGAGACTCTGCTCCATTGCGCCAGTCTCTACAAGCTTCTCGGAATCGAACCCAATACTCACGTCGAACTCACTGTAGAATACGGAGGGCTGAAGGGCCGCACTCTGGCGTGGTCCCTTCATCAGAGCAGAAATCTCTACGAAGACAACGTCGCAACGCCGGTTATCACTTTTAAGATAGGTGCCGTCGAAACTGAACTCGTTGATCTGGTCAAGAGGCTTTGCGAGCCCCTGTTCGTTCTCTTTGATTTTGCTACCTTTCCCGATGACGTATACCGTCAAATCGTTAACGACTTCGTCAACGGGAAAGTCGCATAACCTTACGGGCGCAAGATCACTTTCATCAATCCTGCTTCTTTCCGATACAGCCGATCGAACCACGACCGGCCCTCGCCCAACGGCGCGACGGCGCTGATCAGCGGATCCACCTGAATCGCCCCTCTTGCCATCAAATCGATCGATGCCGGGTACTCGCCGCAGGACGCGCAGGAGCCTTGCACCCGAATCTGCCGCGACACCACAATCTGCAGCGGCAACTCCACCTTCGGACTCACATTCCCCACCAGCGTCACCGCGCCGCCCTTGCGCACGCAGTGAATCGCCGTTTTCACCGGGTCGTTTGCGCCCACGCATTCAATCGCGACGTCTGCTCCGTGGCCTCCGGTCAGTTCGCGGACCACGATCTCCGCCTGCTCCGTCTTCGAGTTCACCGTCTCGGTCGCTCCGAGCTTGCGCGCCATTGCGAGACGTGATTCCTCCACATCAATTGCGATAACCCGCGTGCATCCCGCGGCGCGCAGTGCCTGCGCTGTCAGCAATCCGATCATGCCGCTGCCCACCACTACGGCGCTCGCGCCCATCCGCAGCGGAGTCAGATTCACCGCGTGGACTGCCACCGACACCGCCTCAATGAGCGCCGCCTGCTCGTACGACAGACTCTCCGGCAGCCGGTACATGATCCGGCGCGGCACGGAAACGTACTCCGCAAAAGCGCCATGACGCCGGTACTCTCCTGGCGATACGCCCAAAACCTGGCGGTTTTCGCACAGATTGATATCGCCCGAAGCACAGAAGAAACATTCTCCGCAGTAAATCGTCGAATCGAATGTGACCCGGTCCCCAACTTTCAAATCGTGGACATGGGCGCCCGTCTGCGCCACTTCGCCCGCAGCCTCGTGGCCCATCACCAGCGGCGGAATTCGCCTCCCGGTGGCGCCATCCAATCCGTGCACATCGCTGCCACAGATACCGCAAGCGCGGACGCGCACCAGCACATCGTCGGGGCCGATCTCGGGGACAGGCATCTGGACCATCTCGAGGTCCATGTATTCCTTCAATAAGAGTGCATCCATCTCACGCCTATCGTACGCCACCCGGCAGCATGGATGCCAATCCGCAAACTTCTGGAACCGAGACGCACCAGTCGGTGTCCCATAGACAAACACGTGCCGGAGCCCAACTACCATCCCGAAGCTCCACTTCCCGCCACGCCGCAACCTCGTTATGCGCTCCTCATCCAAATCGCCAGCCTCCTGGCTACCGGCACGCTCCTCTGGATGAACACCATCTCGCCCAAGCTGCATCGATACTCCTGGGCCACTCTGATCGGGAACGCGCTCGGATACACGCTGTTTGCGTGTGCCTCGAGCGCCGCGATCACCGGCAGTCTGCTGTTCGCGATCCCGCGCACCGACCGGCGCGATGTGCTGTGGAAGACCTTGCGCGCTTCGGCGGCGGGCGCCTGGTTCGCTCCCGCCATCATCCTGCTCTCGGAATTCTCACCCGCATCGCTGGCGGCTTCGCTCGTCCTGGTGGTCGTGACCACGCGCCTTTTGTATTCGGAGTGGCTGCGGGTGCATACGCCCGAAGAGCCGCTTCCCGTGTGGATCCCACCCGATCCGATGTTCGGCGAAGCCGATCCGCCACGGCCCTTTTTCCTGAAGGAACTCGCGCCGTCATTGACGCTCGCCTTGGCGACGCAGTCGGCAGTCACCGCCTTTGCTATGCGTGCCCGGCTGTTGGGAAGTGCTCTCTTCGTGCTCACGGCGGCGATGTTTACGATCTCGCTGATCTCGCGCGGATTGGTGGCGTCCGGCCGTGCGCAGAGCCTTCCCCGCTCCGTTTTGAGTCTGGCGCTCACGATCCTGCTGGCGGCGGGCCTGACCGTCGGCGGACTTCGCGGCCGCATTGGCATGCGAGGAGGATCGGACCCAAGCGGCGATCCGACGGCCACGGCCAACGGCCAGCCGGCACGCCCATCCCCGCCACCAGTCTCACCTCCGATGGCGGCGGGAGTCGATGGCACCTACCCCGGAGTAATCCTCCAGCCCGAGATGCAACCGGTACCACGGCTCGTAGCACCGCCTCCCGATGTGCTCTACGCAAATGGCTACGTCCCTAGTCAGGAACGCACGATCGCGTTCGAGGGCGAATATTGGATGTATCGTTTCCTCTATCGCCGTCCACCTCCCAATTCATACTTTCGAAAGGGCACGCCGGCGGAGGTGTCGTTCCACACTCCCGACCATTGGCCGCTGATGATGGAAGCGCACCAGAAGCTCGATCAGGCACTCGATCTACGTTCCTGCCGGAGAATCGATGTGCGGCTCTGGAATGCCGACCCATTCCCCGGCACCGTGACGTTGGAACTGCTGGCCATCGATAGCGAGGGGGCCGGGACGCACTCGCAAAGCTTCGGAAAGGCACCGGTACGATCGCAGCCGAGCCTCGGGAAGGAGCCGGTAACGGCGGTTCCGGAAACGGTCGAGTTCCAGATCCCGTCAAACCCGGCGCCATCGGAGTGCCGGGAGTTGGAGGTCGTGTTTCGCCGCGATCAGAGCCGCGCCGACAAGAGTTCGCGCATCGCGATCGACCGCTTCGTTGTGGTACCGCGCTAAGGATTGACCGTGAAGACTGCCCGTAGCGGCTCCGGAACTGTCGGACATCATCGACGTTGAAATCCGACTGCCCGATGATGGCGATGATCTTGGCCCGTACCTTCGATACCCTGACCGTACAAAGTAAGCGCGTCGTGAATCCGAGTAAAGCTCGCGCACAGGGCGTCTGTTTCAGGATGTATGAGGGGACCGGCGCCGACGGGATATTTGGCGGAGGTCGCAGGGGAGGGCTGGATTTGTGCTGGATCGCTTCTGAAAGCGATTGTCGTCGCCCACGCGGAGAAGACACCCGCCGAGAATTAGGGTGTAGCGGCAGGAACGGAAAATGGTCGAGCTTGGTTCGCTCCCTTACGGTCGCGGCTCGTAAGCTACCCACATACCTTCGCGCGAGTACGTGCGCTTGCGAGCCGCGTCCGGATTTTTCACAGCTTCTCCCCTCACGGTCGGCAGAGGCTTGCTGCAAATTCTAGAAGATGAGCTTCAACGCAAGCTGGATGCGTCGTGGGGCACGGAACGAACTGATCTGTCCGAACACCGTGCTGGTAATGTTGGTGCTCGCGAATCCATTCGGATTCACCCAATTCAGCGTGTTCAGCGTCTCGAAGCGGAATTGCGTCGTCACCCGTTCCGTAACCCGGAAGTTCTTCAGCAGCGAAGCATCCAGATTGAAGAAGCCGGGGCCGCGCACTGTTCCGCGGCCCGCATTGCCTGGCCGGACAGCGCCCTGCGGCACCGGCGCAAAGCACGCGGTGTTGAACCACGTCAGAGCCTGCGCGCTGCTCTGCGCCGAACCGGCGTAGTTGCCGGGCTGATTGGCGCGCGGATCGCAGATCTGGTCAGGACGCGAACTCGCGGAGCTGGACCCCAGCAATCCGAGGCCGGCAGGATCCACACTCGAAGTCGTCACCGTCAGCGGCACTCCTGTATATGTCGAGAGAATGCCCGAGACTTCCCAGCCCTTCAAGGCCACGGCGCTCACACCGTGTGCATTCTTGAAAATCGGGAGCTGGTAGACATAGTTGATCGTGAGCACTTGCTTGCGGTCGCCCGGGTACGGTCCGTATTCGCCTTCGTGCCAGTTGTAGCTGTTCTGCGGGGCATTCGAGCGGTCGGAGCCGTTGTCGGTGAGATTCTTCGAATAGGTGTACGCCAGGTTGATCAGGCCGTTGACTCCCATGTTCTTGCGGAAGCTCACCTGCAACGAATTGTAGTTCGAATCGAATGCCGTCAGGATCGTGTTGATGGCGTTATAGCCCAGATAAGGACGGATGGCATTGATCCTGGGATCGTCCGCCGTGGTGAAGATCGTGGTACCGGGAGCGTTCGCTCCGGTACCGGTGGTGCTGTGGAGGCCGGCGGCCAGAGCCTGTCCCGGGAACGCCTGGTTCACGTCCACAATTCCCAGCAGGTGCGTGCCCTTCGAGCCCACATACGCGACCTCCAGAACGCTGTCGCGCGTCAGTTGGTGCTGAATGGTGAGGTTCCACTGCTGTGCGTATGGGACCAACGCCGGAAGCTGGGTAGCATGCAGGACGAGGGGCGCGGTGATCACACCCTGCGCACCCGCAGTGATGCTGGAGAACGAGGCGTTGGCGTAGCTCACATTCTGCACAAACGGCGGATTCGCGAAAATGTTCTGCTCGTAGGTGCCGAACAGGGAGGAGTCGTAGTAGATTCCATATCCGGCGCGGACAGAGGTCCGGCCAGTGCCGAACGGATCCCACGCTACGCCGAGACGTGGGGCGAAGTTGTGGTAGGTGTCGTTGGCAACTTTATCGCCGAACGGAGAGTTCTTGCCGCCGATGATAATCCCGTTCACGGGAGGATTGGTCTGCGGAATCGGAGTGAGGTAATTGCCATTGCTCGGGTCGACCGCGGGTGCGGCAGAAGCCTTATACAGCGCCGGATCGAAGTTGTCCATCAGCCCGTGGCCGTCCGTCGGCTGCCCGAAATAACTCCAGCGAACACCCATGTACAGCGTGAGGCGGGGACTGATCTTGAAATCATCCTGTACGTAGGCCTCGTTCTGCCAGGAGATCACATAGGGAGTTATATCCGTGGATGGCATCGAGAAGGTCGAGACGTTACCCAGCAGGAAGTTGGCCCACGACTGCTGGAAGGTGCTGGTGCCCGTAGGCGCGCCGGCATTGGTGAATCCGAAAGCACCCTGCTGGCCCGCGGCATTCTCGGTCTTGTTGTACCGGTTGATCGAAACACCGAACGCGAAAGTGTGCCGTCCTTTGCTCCAGGTGAGCTTGTCGAAAACCGCATAGTTGCGGTTGTAGTCGTTGTAAGGGCCGTATCCGGCGATGCTGGTTCCACCCGTGAACGAGAGGTTGGGCACCACGCCTTGCGAATTGGCAAACGGCTCGACAGGATTGATATCGGGACTATTCGCCTTGGAAGTCAGCCCTTGCGGGGTGGACAAAATGGCGCTCTTCGTGAAATTGAAGCCGACGTCGTTCACCAGAGTCGGCGTGAAGGCGCTGACGCCATGAATCACAAATGCGCGGCCCGGTGAATTGGTCTTGGTAATGCATCCGTTAGGTATGGTCGAGCAACTGAACAGCCCGCCCGGCTCGGTGGTGGGAATCGCATCGTTCAGGAACTTGCCCCAGACGGTGAGCTTCTGGCTGAAAGTCTGGTCGACGCGCACCAGTTCTTCACGATAGTTCAGAAGAGTCTGCTGCGGAAAGAATCCCGAGGTCGTGGCGGCAGTAGTCGTGCCGTTTAGCAGCGGCAGCTTGCTGAAGATGTCCTTAATGTAGGCGACGGCGTTCGGATTGAACTGGCTGACGGGGATCTGGGTTACAGGCGACGCTCCCGCGGGGCACGTGATCCCGCCGCTGCCAATCGTGGTGATGCAAACGGGCTGGATAAAATTGCCCTGCAGCATGCCCGTAGTGGGCAGCGTCGGATTGAAGGTCGCGTAGTTGATAATGCGCCGCGCTTCTTCCGAGTAGAAGAAAAACGTCTTGTCGTGATTGCGATTGTAGCTGCCCAGCGGAACCGGGCCGCCAAAGGTGCCGCCGAAATCGTTCCAACGCACCACGGTCCCTTTTGCATAGCAGGTGGACGTGAAGTTCGTAGCGCAATTGTTCTGCGGATTGGCGCTGTCGATCAGGTTTACCTTGTTCGCGTTGTTCGCCCAGTTGTTGGCGTTGAGTGCGTCATTGCGGAAGAACTCGTACAAGCTGCCGTGATACGTGCTCGTTCCACTTCGGGTGACGACATTAATCTGGGCGCCCCCTGCGCGGCCGGTATCCGCGGTATAGGAACTGCGCTCCACCTTGAACTCGGACGTCGCATCGATGCTAGGAAAATACCCCAGCGTCTGATTGCTGCCACGGTCCACGTTATCGGCTCCGTCGACCGTCCAATTGTTGGAGGAGTTTCGCATGCCGTTCACGGAGTACGGAATCGTCGTGGTAGTGCCGGATGCGCCGGTGACGCCTACAAACAACTCGTCCACGGCGGTCTGATTGATGACGCCGGGCATCAGGCTGACCAACTGCGCAAAGTTACGCGTGCCCAATGCCAACTCGCGGACCTGTGTACCTTCGATGGTGGTGGCGCTGGCGGGTGTTCCGAGTTCCACGCCCACTGCAGTCTCCTTCACCTCAACGGTCTCTGTTACCGCGCCCACTTCCATCGTGAGATTGATCTTCAGATCGTCGTTCACGTTCAGGACGATGCCGGAGCGGGTGTTGGTCTTGAAGCCCGCGACCTCCACTTTCACGGAATAGGTCCCGATGGGGAGCAGCGTCGCCGAGTATACACCGCTTGCATTGGTAAGCAGCGAGCGGACAACCTGGTTGCGATCGGTGTTTGTGACCGACACCTTCGCATTGGGCACCGCGGAGCCGCTGGGATCGAGGATCGAGCCCTCGATGGTACCGGAGATATCTTGAGCGAAAAGTCCTGACGCGAAACACGCCGCGACCAGGAGTGCAGATGCAACTGCCTTCATGTGCTGACCCCCCAAAGAGACATTAACGTAGCGATTGTCGGATTATGTCATTGCGATGACAAGTATGTCAATCGTGAAAACCACGGCACCACCCGACTGGGGGGCTCAGTCGCATCTATGCTTTGTACACTTTCCAGAAAACCTCGCGAAACCTGGCCATCTCGGCGTCCGTGCCGATGGTGACGCGGAGCATGTTGTCGAGCGGCGGGAATGGACGTCCGGGCGCCACACCCAGGCGCGGCATCTTCTCGATGAACTCTTTCGCATTCCGCCCGCAATCCACCATCATGAAATTAGCGTGCGGCTCGATGAATTTGACCTTTCGATCCCGCAGCCAGTCGCAGGTCTCGCGGCGCGCGTGGGCCAGCGTGGCACGGCGCTCGCGCAGCATATTCTGCTGATCTCCCAGCGCCGCGACTACCGCGCGAGCGCTCACAATCGAGATGACATTCAGGCGCAGCGGGGTGAGCCGCTCGATGATATCCGGACGCGCCGCCGCGAAACCCACTCGCAGTCCGGCCATCCCATAGATCTTCGAATAAGTGCGCGTCACAATGACATCTTTGCCCTGACGCACGTAGGGCAATGCGGTCTTCAGTTCCGGATTCTCGCCGAAGTGAATGTAGGCCTCGTCCACCAACAGGGTGGTGTTTGCGGGAAGGTTGGCCACCAGCCAGTCGATCTCCTTGCCCGTGGTCATTGCCGACGTAGGATTGTTCGGATTGCAAAGATAGATCAGGCCGCCGTGAGCCTTCTCCGCTTCTTCGGCGAGCCGGTGGACGTCCGCGGTGTAGTCTTCCCGCAGCTTGGTTAGAATGACGGGGCGGCCCAGGACTCGCGCCAGTTCGATGGGACCTTCGTATGCAGGCGACACGCTGATTAACGGGCGCGTCGGGGAGGTAAACACGTCGACAGAAGTATGCAGCACCTCACTCGATCCGCAACCGGTGACGATCTGGTTGGGCGCGAGATCCTCACTCTTCGCGATGGCGCTGTAGATCTCGTGGAATTCCTGGTAGTGATACCGATTGGAGGTGGGCAGCACCTGCTGCATCGCTTCCAACGCGACCTTTGGCGGACCGGCCGGATTCTCGTTGGCGTTCAGCCACACCATGTCCTTCGGCAGATCGGAGGCGTTCACGGCGGCACGCTGTGCGTACGCCATTTCAGGGAGCAGTCTTGCCGCTGCGGCGGCAACTCCAAATTGGGCGGCGAAGCTTCGACGAGTCATCAGTCCCTCCGGTTCTCGTGAAGCCATCATACAACGGCTGCGGGGGCGATTTTAAGGTGCGATCGTCACATTTGCGGCCTGGCTGGATACTCCTCCCACCGTCACCACGACCGGTTGCAGACCCGCCGGCGCACCGTCTGGAATCACGAAATTGACTTGCGTCGCTCCCGCAAGGCCAGAGGGAACGCCGGCAAATGTCACGTGCGCAGGTACTCCGCCGACGGTCACTGTGACCGGCAATAACGGTGCGGGCAAAAGATCGAGCGGCGTGCCCGAAAACGCCGATGCACCCGTGGCGAGTGAGTTGGAGACAAGGCCCTCGCCTGTAATGAAGAGCGGTATGGTATCGCCGTGTTTCGCCGTTGAGATGGGAACCAGCGCGTTGTTCTGTCCGGAATTCGTGAATACTCCTGGACCTGCCGCAGCGATCGGGAACGTGAAGGCGGACACGGTTCCGCCATTGTTGATTCCCAGCACCGCAGTCCCTGCGCCGGTCTCATAAGGTACCTGGAGGTTCACCTGTCCGGAAGAGACAAAGTAGAGCGGCGCGGGAACACCGTTGACGGTGGCCGAGACTCCACCCAGCGAAAGCGGCAACGGCAACGCGCTCGCGACTTGTGTGGATTGCGCCAGATTCGTTCCAAACGCACTCAAGATCATGCCGGGCGCGAAGAATTGCTGGAACGACGCGCCATTGCTCACACCGCCGATCGTCGCGCCGGCGTCGCCCACGATGAACACGACCGGCACTTCGAGAAATTGCGGCACCGCG
This sequence comes from Bryobacteraceae bacterium, assembly GCA_035295745.1. Taxonomy (GTDB): domain Bacteria; phylum Acidobacteriota; class Terriglobia; order Bryobacterales; family Bryobacteraceae; genus JAIQFL01. The sequence goes on from DATGIL010000096.1 coordinate 71,073, forward strand.
TCCGCCGCCTGAATCAGAAGCGTCGCACTGTAAACGCCCGGCGAGAGTGCCACGGCCGAGGCCTGTACATTGACGGAGCGTAGAACGAGTCCCGCCGCCGGCATCGCGGTCTGTGTGGTGGCCGTTAACCAGGCGGTGGAGCGGTTCGCCGGAATCACGGTCGCGCTCCACGATCCACTACCTGTCAGATTCACACCGAGGGTTCCCCCGGCGAAGCCAGTCACACCACTCGGAATCCCCAAGGTCACCACACTCGATGCCACCGATAAGCTCACGGGACTCGCCGCAGAACCCGCATAGGTAGACGTCACGTTGGCGCTCACCGGCAATCCCGATTGATCGGCGCCATCCAGTTCAAACGTCGTCGCCGATGGCGCCGTTGGCCCAGGCCAGCAGATGTGCGCCTGCAACATCCCGAGCGGCGCCAGCCGATTCGTCCCGAATAGCTGCTGGATCTGGCCGGTCCAATCGGCGCTTCCCGCCTTGAGTCGCGTGAGTTGTACCGCGAATCCCAGGTTCTCCTGAACGATCAGTTGCTGCGACCACTGGCACGATGCATCCGCCGCGGTGTTTTGTTGCAGGGCAGAAGGCGCGCTCGTAAGCGCAATCGCGGGAGTCCCCAGCGCGCCTTGCAAGACCAGGGTCGTCCGAGCGGTCCATTGGCGTCCATCCGCATCCATGCCGGTAAATACGTACACGCGATTGCTCGGCAACACCGCCGGCGCTGCGGTACTAATGGATGTGGACAGGCTCCCGTACGGTGCCAGAGTGGTGCCGCCGAAATCGCCGGCGAATAGCGAAAAATCGTCCACGCCATTGATCGTCCACCCCGTCACCGTCGTGCCTACTCCGTTCATTTCGGTGAGAGTTACGCGCACAAACTGTCCTTCGTGCGCCGGATTTGGCGTGATGTTCACCGTCACGAACGAACCTGTGCCCGAGGCCGCCACATTCACCAGCACGGTGCCCGTCGATCCGCCGTAGTTGGCGTCACCGCTGTACGTCGCCGAAACGCTCGTGCTGCCCGCCGGAATTCGCGGTCCCGTCACGGTAAGCGTGGCGCGGGCCACCCCACCCGATGCCATCACCGGCGCGATCCCCAAGATCGTGCGGCCTATCGAGAATGTCACCGATCCGCCTGGAACCGAAGGCACTGGAGAAACCGGTGAAACCGTCGCCGTCAACTGCACGCTGTCCCCGAGCGTGATGCTGGCGGGATTCGCGGTCCCGGAGGTGGTGGTGGGTGCGGCCGCGCTGCCCCATTGCGTGACGAAATTGGCGACATCCAGCGAGCCGAGCCCGGTCGCAAGATCGTATCCCGGTCCGGCGTTGAAGCCCAACGTTCCGTTGGTACAGCCCGGGCTCCCCGCCGCGCACGGCACCATATTATTCCCCTGCGTAATATCGTGAAAGACATTCGTCGTCACGCGTGCCAGTCGGTACAACTCGGGATTGACGTTCCCCAAACCTGCCTGCGACTGGAGGCCGCTCTTCACTACGTACTGATTCAGCAGAGCGAGGACGCCCGCGAAAGAGGGCGCACTGGCCGAAGTCCCGCCCGTCGCGCGCTGGCCATTTGAGTTGATCACCAGGTATGGATCGTGATTGCCCGCCGCACTAAAGGAGATGTCGGGGACGTCTCGGGCATTGTCGTCGGGAACGCCGGGCGCTACCTGCCAGGCCGGCTTCGTGAAGAAGATCGAGGGACCGCCGCCGCTCGCCAGAAGCCCGCCAGCGCCCGTTTCGTTCCACACCACTTCGGGAATGTACGATATCGCCGACCCGTCGACGCTGTCGTTGGAGGCCCGCCAATATTGTCCGCCGGCCTCGTTGAACATCGTCCCGCCCATCGCAGTGACTTCGGGGAAACTCGCCGGAATGCCGACTGCCGGCCCGTCGGAAACCGTCGTATTGCCTGTCGTCCCGAAGAAGCCATGGGCGTCGCATCCCGCGCCTCCCGAATCGCCCGAGGATGCCACCCAGGTGATTCCTTGCGCATTCGCCTGCTGCGCCATGATGCGATTCCCTACCGCGGACGACGGCTCGCAGGAGGCGAAGCTTTCGCTCAGGATCGTGGCCAGATTCTGATCGATGGCGGCCTGCGCCGCGGTATTGAAATTCGTCGCGTAGATATAGACGAGCGTGGCTTTAGGCGCGATCGCGCCGGCCCATTCCAGATCGAGCGAGGCCTCATTTGCCGACGCGGTAATGCCTGGATCCGGCCCGATCAGATGCTGTTCCACTGTCGACGCCGGCAAACCCACCAGTTTGCGGAAGCTGTCGATGAACGACTGGTTCATGTCGTAGGCGCCTAAGATGCCGATGCGTTGGCCCGTGCCATCGATCCCCATCGCATACAGGGGATTCACATTATAGATAGTGGCCCAGTCTTCGGGTGCCAGTTGATTGCTGCCGGAACTGGTGTCGTATTGGGGAGCGGGCTTGTGACGCGGATGGTCGAAATCGTCGAGGCCGCGAACGCCGCCATAGAGGTCATGGAGCGCCGCGGGAACGGCAAGCTCGGTCGCATTGGCGTAATACGACTCGCCTTCGATCTGGTATCGGTGAATGCTGGTGTGGAACGCCTGCTGCACGTGGGCCACGTCGCCGCTGAATGCCACGAAGTTGCGCGCCCTCGCTTTTTGCTCAAGGTGCAGTCCTTGAGACTCCAGCCAATCCGACACGGCGGCGTAATCGGACGGGGCGAGGCCGAACTGGTCACCGAATTGTTCCGGCGTGAGCCAGCGGTGATATCGGACGGACGAGCGATCCTGCTGGTCCTGAAGAAGCTTTTCGAGTGAGGATTGCTGGGCGGCGGACGGCTTCAGCATCAGGGTGATGTAGGGTAAATTCCGGGACGGATCTTCGGGACCTTGGTCGTAGCGCGCCTGGGCTTTCGCGTGCTTGGTGCCAGACAGTGGGATAAGTTGCCTTTCATCAATCGGCTGCGCGATTCGCAGGGGTTGGGCGTGGGTAATGGAAGGCCGGAAAGTCAAGACACAGGCAAGGCTGGCAAACAGTACTTTCTTCCGCATTGACTAATAACTTAGTCATTAGTGATTTAAGTGTCAACCGAAAAATGTTATCTATAGTACTTTTCGATTATGTTAACCATCGTCAATATCGACAAAGCTCGCGAAGGTTCCTAGTATTCCTATATGGCAAGTCCCATTGCACTCGTATCGCATCGTAGTACCCAAGGCCGGGAAATCGGTACTACACCGGCCATGGAGGAACGGGCGGAATTTGTGGAAACGCCCCAAACTCGGAACCGGAGTACTCGCGGGCTGATTACGGGTGTGGTGCTGGGCACTGGTCTGTGGGGCGTGATTCTGGTCGCGGTTGGCGTGATCAAACTCTGAACCTACACGATCCTGTCGGGACCGCATGTAGAACTTGCATGCCGTTTCGAAATGGTCACTTCCACCTGCTCCATCCGTACCTCACCTGACTTGTCCGCGGAATTCAATCGCAATTCAAATCGGTATCTTTCTGTGGTAATCTTTGGCCAACATGATTGGCCCTTTCGAAACGATCGAGATTGAACCCGGCCGAAAGGCCCCCTTCTACATCCTTCAATTTGACAAATCGGGAAGCCTGAAAAGCCAGAAAACGGCCGCTCACCTGATATCGGCCCTGGAATCCGGAGACTTCTCCGACGTCTACATCTTCTCTCACGGCTGGAACAACACCTTCGACGACGCCCTCAAGTTATATCGGGGATTCTTTCGCGGCTATCAAGATCTTCGCCGGTCGCGCAAGCTGAACGACGGGGCCTACAAGCCTCTGTTCCTGGGCATCCACTGGCCGAGCATTATTCTGGTGCTCCCCTGGGAAAGCGGTCCCAAGATCGCAGCCACGCCGGCCGCCGCACAGCCCGAGTCCGTGGAAGACAACCTGGGGCGCTTGAAAGATCTCATCTCCGAACTCCTTCCGGAGGAGTCGCGGCCGGACTTTTATGAGTTGATGGACCAGCCGGCGCTGAACGCCAGGCAATCCGCGCAACTCGCGGGTATTCTCGCGCCACTCTATGCGGGTTCGGAACTGGGAGAAGGCTTCGGCAAAGTGGAGGCGGACGCGCTGGTAGATCTCTGGAAGAGCGTTCCCAGCGATGCAACCAAGCCGACCGGCGAGTTCGGTTTCGCCGACGACTCCGAGAACACAACGGATGAACCTACCGCGGCCTTCTCCTTAAAAGACCTCGATCCGCGCAACGCCGCCCGAGTCACCACGGTACTCATCATGAAAGACCGTGCCGGGTTGGTCGGAAACCAAGGGGTCGGCCCGCTTCTCGCCAAGATGCTGGCCGCGGGAGAGCGCCGCTTCCACCTCATCGGCCACTCTTACGGCTGCCGCGTCCTGTTGGCAGCAGTTTGCGTTCCCTACAATCCTCCTCCCGCGGTGGATACCATGTTATTGTTGCAACCGGCCGTAAATATGTTCTGCTTCGCGCCGCTAGTCCCCGATAAAGGCGTGAAAGGCGGATTCCGCGCCGCTCTTGACCGCGTTCGCCAGCCCATCTATTCCACTTTCAGCGACCAGGACACACCGTTGCACGGGCTGTTCCACCTGGCAGCACGCCGCTCGTCGGATTTGGGCGAGGTCCGTATCGCCGCGGGCGAGCCCAGCATCTATGGAGCGTTGGGCGGATACGGACCGGGCGGTCTTCCGAGCAGCGAGGGATACAACGTATCTCTACTCGACTCAGGCAAAGCCTATCCACGAGAAGACCACGTGCGAATCTACGGCCTCAACGGCGCTGGTGGGCGCATCACCGGCCACAGCGATATCAGCAAAGACTATACCTGGTGGGCTCTGCTCGATCAGGTATCGCGAGGCGCGAAATGATCGTACGGCAGGAGGAGTTCGAATCCACCCACAGCGGGCTGCGCATCCTGAACATGTCGGTCGAGTATGCCGGCAGCTCGATTGAGGAGAACTCTAACATCAACTTCACCTTGTCCCATGATGGTTCCACAATCGGCACTTACGACTTGGGCGGCGTCGATGTCGGTCTTCCGAGCTCGCGTGACGAGGCATATGCGCACGACTCCTCGAATGCCTATCAGGCTCCCGCCGACTTCGTCGCTTTCCTCCAAAATGCACTGGCAGGAGATGACTCGCCACTGTATCTGGCATTCGCCTCACCTTCCGGGTATTTGCCCGCGGTCCCGTGGGAGCGCCTGCTGGTGCCGCATTTGCAAATCCCGGTGCTCCGCCTGCCCGGTCTGCCGATCCGACCGATCACTCCGCAATCGAATCTCACTATTGCCTATTGCATCACCCTGCCGATTGCCAAAGAACGGCAGCCGCCCGAATTGGTTCTCAACCAGTTCATCGATCAATTGCCGACCTACAATGCGATGCGCGCGAAGAGCCACGTCTTCGCGGACAAGCAACTGATTCCGCATCTCGAAAGGTTCAAAAGCAGGCTGGCCCACAGCGGGGCCATTGAAGTCCATGACCCGGATAACGCAGCGAAGTACGGGGTCGCGGCACGGCGGCGGGACATCGCCGATCGAGGCAATCGCTTCGATAGTCCGTGGCTTCTGTGGATGCGCGACGAACTGGCGGAGACCGGCATCGATGGCGTCCATTTTCTGTGCCACGGCTACCTGGGCAAAACGCGCGGTGGCCTGTCGGTCGCGGAATCGCCGATGCTCAATGAGGATCTCTCCTCGGCCCGATTCGTGGGAACGCGCCAGCTTGGATACTTCCTCGAAGAGTTGGGTGCATGGTGCGTCTTCTTCAGTTGCCCGCCGCAGAACTATTCGCCCGCCGGCATGCGCATGCTGCAAAACGAAATGTCGGCGGTGCTTCCGCTTCCCACCGTGATTCACGAGATGGATCACGACCCGCAGGGGGCCGCATTGCAGGCCGCCTATCCCTTCGTTTTCGACGAAAAGAACTGCCCGCCCCCGGCGATCTCGGGAGCCATCAGCGTGGTCTGCCCGCCCAGTTGGATCCTGCCCGATCAATCGCAGGGTGCGGACCATCTGAACACGCTGTTCGATGACCTGACCCTGGCAGGCCGCATGAAGGAGCCCCTCCGCCAATCCGCCACACTTCCGGGTTGGGTCACGGCAGCCCAACGTTCGCTCGAGCGCGCCGTGGCAAATGTGAGTATCAAGCCGTCCAACTCCATCGAAGCGGCCGAGCAGGAGGGCTCCGAGAGCGCCCTTCGTTTCATGGCCGACCTCTTCGCCTCGCACGCCATGCAGGCCACCACTCCGAATCCAGCTCCGGTCGAGTCCGAAGAGGAGAAGAAATGAACTTCGAGACTCTGATTCGCTTTCAGCAGGGGCCCGGAGGGCAGGTCAATTTTCATCTGGAACACCCTTCCTATTGGCCTGACAACTACGACCACCGCATCCTGTCCGCTAATCCCCAAGCGGGTTCGTTAGCCCTGTTGAATGCGGCTCGGGTTCCGGAAGGCGCGGTGGCGAGCGCCGGCCAGGAATTGTTTCTCGCCCTGTGCAAGCACGATGCCGTCAAAAGCCAACTCCAGGCCACTCTCAGCACGGCCGGGGCGGCGGGGCTTCGTCCGATTGGTCTTCAAGTGGAGTCAGCCGACGCCGACAGCCTCCCCTGGGAAGCGCTCAGCGACGGCCAGAAATTCTTTGCCTTGAATCAATGGCCGGTGGCACGATTGATCGGACCAAAGGTCAAAGACCTGGTCAAGAACTACATTTTCGAGCCGCCTCTCCGGCTCGGGGTCGTACTGGGCGCATCCAGTTCGCAGCCGGCTTCGCACATCTCGGCATCGGATGAGTGGCGGTCGCTGCGTAGAGCCGTCGAAAGCGCTGGTGCGGCACTTTCCCTGGAAATCCTGGTGCTGGCCGCTGAAACCGACGTGATTGCCGAAATCGGCCAAAGCGGTCTGCGAGTCAAAGCCATGGCGATTCGCTCGCGCCTGCAACTGGAGCAGGAGCTACGCGAGTTTCGTCCCAACCTTCTTCACTTTTTCTGTCACGGCGTTTCCGACCGCAATCCATACCTTCGGCTCAGCACTGCCCTGGACTGGGATACGACCGCGGATGGCAGCATCGTTCTGGAAGCCGAGGATCTACGGCAGCAGATCGACCCCAAACAGGAAGCCTGGATCGTAGTGCTGAACTGCTGCGAGTCGGCCGGGGGATCGGTGGTCGCCCGGGAAGTTCGCAATCTCGCGGCAACCCTGATCCGCAAAGGATTCCCTGCCGTGCTGGGGATGCGGGAGAGTGTCGATTCGCAGAACGCGCGCCTGCTCGCCGAGCAATTCTACAAAGATGTTTTCGAGCACCTGGCGCAAATGCCAAGGGATGACCAGCCGCAATCGATTGACTGGCCTAGCCTGTTGGTTCGCGGGCGCCTTGGCCTGCGCGATCGTTGTGCTCCCTCGGCGAGGCCCAATGCGGCTGCCGATACCAAAGAATGGACGATCCCCGCGGTCTACATGCGCACCGAGGAATTTCTGTTGAAGCGGATCAACCCCAGGGCGGACCTTACGCCCGAGCAGAGAGCCAAGCTGCGCGCCGAAATCCAAACTCTCCAGGGCAGCCGCGAAACGGTGCAGAACATGCCGCTGCCGGAGACGGATAAACAGCAGATGCTCGACAAGATCGATACGCAGATCCGGCTCAAAACCGATCAACTGAAATAACCAATGACTTTACCTGATTCACTCACCATCAACGCGTTCAACGGGCGCGCCGTGCCTTCCGGAGAACTCGAGAAAGACGGTGGCAAGTGGGCTCTCAGAAACGCGCCGGGATCGGTGAAGCGGTTTCTGAAAGAGGTTCCCAGGCCCGATCCTTGGAAATGGCAACATCCGGAGATCGGATGGGGCCTGGTGGTAGCCGAACCGCCGGGCGCCAAATCGGCTGACATGAAAGCGAACGCGGACTTGCCGCAGTGCCTGCTCGATCTCGTCGCCGAGCGCGGCAACGCTCCGGTTCTGCGCTTCCGCGAAAGCTCCGACAAGCGCTACACCCTGCTGCGCAATTGGCAGGACGGAAAAGATCTGGACATGAACGCCTCGGCCGCAGGCACCAAGACCGGCCAGATCCCCGCCTTTCTGATGATCTGGGGCACGCCCGAAGAAATCCCGTGGCGGGTTCAATATCAACTCGAGGCGGGCGGCAAGCGCTTCGTCGGACGCGTGCCGTTGAAAGACAAGAAGCTCGAGAACTACGTCAATGCTCTCCGGTCGGGTTGGTCCGGCAGCAAATCCGACCCGCATGCGCCCTTGGTCTGGGCGACCGACCATTCATCGAGCGACATCTCCGCGCTGATGCGCGCCTCGATCGCCGAACCGCTCTACGCCGCATTTACGCGCAATTCCGACCTGCAGCCGTACCTGCTCGCCGGAGCAGGCCAAGCCTCCCAGGCCAATCTCATCCTGGCCTTATCGCAAAAGCGCCCCGGCATGGTCGTCACTACCAGCCACGGCTTCACGGGCCCCCTCGACGATGCTGCGCAATTGAAACAGAACCTCGGCCTTCTGGTCGATCAGCAGAATTCGATGATCGCTCTGGACGCTCTCTTCAAGGAATGGCAACCCGACGGCGCGATCTGGTATGCGCACGCCTGTTGCTCGGCGGGGTGCGATGAAAGCTCGTCGTTCGATGGCCTGTTGAAAGCCGGTTCGGAGATCGACAACACCCTCAAAGCGGTAGCCGGACTCGGCTCTCGGGTGGCATCCCTTGCGGAACAGTTATTGGGCGCAGAGAAGCCAGCGCGCGCATTCCTGGGACACGTGGAACCGGCTTTCAACTGGACGCTGCAACAGCCTGCGACCGGTCAGTTTCTCACTTCCACTTTAGAAACCGCACGGCGCGAGATCTACCTGGGCCATCCGTGTGGATATGCTTTCGGCGATTGGCATGCTCGCTACGGAACCCACACTGCCGCATACGAGAGCTACAAGAGCGATTACGACGGCAGCGAGACCATTCAGGCGCGCATGCTGTACCAGCGCCTCGTCGCGCAGGACGTGCGGACCCTCGTCCTGCTGGGCGACCCGACCGTCGCACTGCCGATCGAATGACTTCTTCGCGGCCTAAGGAGTGCTGCGTGAGTCCGATCTGACTTCGAGACGTGGCGCAAAGACTCTTCTTTGCGGCGTCGTCCACCGCGCTGCTTCTGGGCGGAATTGGCGCGGGCTCAAAAAGTCTCGACATGAGTGTCGAGACGGCAGCGAAGAGTCTCTGCGCCACGGCCAGACTTCAGTCCAGCCAAGCCTCTCGCAGCCGGGCCGCCGCTTGCGGAACCGCCCCGAATCGGCGCTCTCTTCCGCGGAACTCTCGCACCGCTGCCGCCAAATCGGCCGGACCGAAATCCGGCCACATCGTGCGCGAAAAAACCAGTTCCGCATACGCGCACTCCCACAGCAGAAAGTCGCTCAAGCGATGCTCTCCGCCGGTGCGAATCAGCAGATCCACCGGCGGCCCCAACGCACTCCCCAGGGCGTCCCGCGACAATTCCGGAATGCCGCGGGCTGCCGCCAGTATGGCATCGCGCGCCGAATAATCCACCGCGATGCGCAGATGCAGATTGGCGCCGCCCGCCGTCGCAGTTTCCACCCGCGCAATTGCGCTGCACAGTGACGGCGACAGACGGTCGCGCCGGCCGATCACCTCCAGCTTCACGCCGTTCTCCACGCAGCGCGATGTCTCCTTCTGCAGGTACAACCAGAGGAGCCGCATCAGCGCCTCCACTTCCGCCGTGGGACGCCGCCAGTTATCCGATGAGAACGCGAACAGGGTGAGGGTCCCGATGCCTGTCTGCGGCGCCGCCTCCACGATGCGCGCCACCGTCTCCACTCCGGCCCGGTGTCCCGCGGCTCGCGGCAGCCCTCGCGAGAGCGCCCATCGCCCGTTGCCGTCCATGATGATTCCGACATGTAGAGTACTTTGAATTGCAGAGTAACAAGCCATAAAAAAAGAGCCTCACTTTTCGCGCATTGCCTGGATCAACGCTTCCATGTGGTCGAGGTACCGGTCCAAAGCCCGCCGGCCCGCAGCAGCCAGGCGGTAATCCGACCGTGGCACTCGCCCTTCGAACGTCTTGGTGCACGTCACGTAGCCCGCCTCTTCCAGTTTCCGCGCATGCACGCTGAGATTGCCGTCCGTCGCGTCGAGCAACTTCTTGAGCTCCGCGAAAGTCAACGAGTCGTTCACTGAAAGCGCGCTGAGAATGCCCAGTCGCAGCCTCTCATGGATCAGACGATCCAGCTTGGGTGCTGTCAACTCGGGCGGCACCGCGGCGGGCGCCACTGGACCTTTTCGTTCCTTCTCCCGCCGGACTGTATTCGTTTTACCCGCCATATTTCACCGCAATAATCGTACCGAAAAGAATATGCAAACCTCCAAAACCGGTCGCCAGCGCTGCATTACCAGATCCCATCGGAAACAGCAGCACCAAGCCCCCCAGCGCCATAAAACATGATCCCATGACCGGCACCACGCGCACCGATGCGCCGCCTCCCGACACGACCCCGGCGCCGTACAGCAGCAGCCACGTTCCCGGCAGAAACGCGGTCATGCCGGCGCGATAGAGGACGACGGTCAAAGCCGCGCCCGCCAGCATCGAAGGCGTAAATCCGGCGACGAACTTCTTTCCGGGCCCCGACAGCAACGGAATCTTGACGTGGCGCGATTTAAGCGCCGTCGCGGCAATACCGATCAGGAAGGCCACCAACGCTTCCGCAATCCAGACTGCCATCCAATACCGCTTTCCCGCCGGCCGATCGGCAATCCAGGCGGCCAACAGCGCGGTCGACCCCATGAGCATGCCGCCGATCCCGGGCACCGCTGTGAAAGATCCGGCCCGCTCCATCGTCCTGCGGATATACCGCAAGTTGTCCATGGCATGCGCATGTAGTTCCACGGGTTCAGGCCGCGGGGTTGCCATGCAGATATCATACGATCCACGCTTATCGATTTTCAAGTACTTTTCACTGTAAAGAGGGTACTGCCCGGGTACTGCCGGTGAGCTCTGGGTGCAGCGGGGGTCTAGGGTTTATCGCTTTTCGGGTGCTTTTGGAAGACTTTCTGGAAGGTACGAACCACGACGTTCCGCCGCTTGGGGGGCGCCGTTTCCGGGTCTGGTAGGGTTGCCGGCATCGCCGGAGCGAGTGTCTGCAACTGCGTCTGAGGAGCCGCCGGGACCGCCGCCGTCGCCGGGGCCGGACTCTCCGCAGGTTCCGTTTTCCGCACGGCCGCGTGCGATGGCTCCGGAACGTCTGGGATCGAGCCGGTGATCCGCAGCCCCCGTACTGGGGGCGCCAAGGGCTTCCGCGGCCTCTCCGTGGGCCGCAATGGAGTTTGCACACCTGGAGCAAGATCCGGTACAGGCGCCGCTGCAACAGGCTCCGATGGTGGCACCGTAATGACTGCTGGCGCGGCTTGCACCGGCTGCACCGGCGCGGGCGTGCCAACCGTGAGCCGCATCATGTTCCGCTGCCGCATGACCGGATAGACGCTGGCTGCCGCCATTACTGTACTGACCGCGCACACCACCAACATTCGCGTTCGCCAGACGCTCGCCGGCCCTCCCGACTTGGCCGTCCCCGGCGCCTCGAGCAGGCCGATTTCGAGTGCGGCCCGAAACTCCGCCGCGGTCTGAAACCGCTTCTCCGGCTGTTTCTCCAATGCCTTCAAGATCACGGCATTCAACCCGGCGCCGATCGCGGGATTCAACTCCATCGGTGGTGACGGAGGCGAGTTCTGGTGTTCCGTCATCACCGCGTATGCGGTCTCGCCCGTGAATGGCAGTCGCCCAGTTACCACCTCATAAAGCACCACGCCCGCCGAATAGGTATCGCTGCGCGTATCGGACACGCCGGCGACGCCTTGCTCAGGCGCCATGTAACAGGGCGACCCCGCGAACGACCCGGATTGTGTCAGCCGCGGACTGGCCTCCGTCTTGGCCAAACCGAAATCCGTCAGCTTCACGGATCCGTCAGGTACGACCATGATGTTTTCAGGCTTGATATCGCGGTGCACCACCCCGCGCTCATGTGCGTACGCCAATCCCTCCAGCATCTCCAGCACGTAACCGGTTCCCCGATCGAGGGGGAGCCGTTCGCGATTCAAAATGGCGCTCAGCGGCTCGCCTTGCACAAGTTCCATCACCATCACCGGACCGTGTGGTGTCGAAAGCGCATTGTAGACTTCCGCAATGTTCGGATGGTGGAGACTCGCCTGGACCTGAATCTCGCGCAGAAACCGGTCGGCCTCTTCGGGAAGGTGGCCATCCACCAGAACCTTAAGCGCGTCTCTCCGCCGCGTGATCACATGTTCCGCCGCGAAGACTTCGCCGTAAGCACCCCGGCCGATCCTCGACAGGATCCGATATTCGCCGACCTTCGCGGCTATGTTCAGGCTCATCGGTAGCGCCGCATTACCTGGCGATAAACCACAGCACCACGAGTGCAACTCCCAAACACGTACCCGCAGCCACCCCGATAGTGAGTTGTTGCTTCGACAGCGCCAGACTACCGCTTGCCGGTATCGCCGACGCCGCTGCGGCCAAACCCGGCGCCGGTGGCGGCGGCACGCTGGCCCTGGATGGCGGCCGGCGCTGCTCGGCGGTCGGCGGACGATCTGGTATCGCCGTCGCGCCTCCGCACGCCAGCACCAGCGTCTCGTCGAACTCCGCCGCGGTTTGATAACGCGCCGACGGCTCCTTAGCAAGCGCCTTTAGTATGACCGCCGCGAGTTCCTTCGGAACCGCCGGATTCACCTGGTCGGGCGACGCCGGCGCTTGCACCACTTGGGCCGCCATGAGCTCAAACTGGCTGGAACATACGAATGCCGGGCGCCCGCAGAGCATCTCGTATAAAACCATACCCACGGAATACACATCGCTCCGCGCGTCGACATCCACGCCGCCTTTTACCTGTTCCGGAGAAATGTAACTCATATTCCCGATCATCATCCCGACCGTCGTCAGTTTCGGACTGGCCGCTCCTTTGGCCATCGAGAAACTTCCTAATTTGACGATCCCTCCAGGGCTGATGGTGATATTTTCGGGACTGATGTCGCGATGTACGATCTGTTCGCGGTGCGCACAGATCAAGGCCGAGAGAACTTGACGGATCAATGCGACCGCCTGGGTCCAGGGCAGCGGTCCCAGACTCAACTTCTCCGCCAGGCTCGTACCCTCTACCAGTTCGGTAGTCATCACCAGATGGTGTTCGAGCACCATGGCGCTGAACATCATCACAATGTTCGGATGCAGAAGCTTGGCGTGCATCCGCATCTCGCGCAAGAAGCGCTCCACGCGCTCCGGGTCTCCCTCGGCGCTCTCCGGAAGAGATCTCAGCGCTTCCAACCGTCCGGCCCGCAGATTCTTGACGCGATACTCGATCCCACTCTTCGAACGCTTCAGAATATCGAGAAATTCATACCCGGAATACGTTTGGCCGACCTGAAATTCCATTTGATCTCCTGGGGTAAATCAAACCACATGCCGTCCCGATTCTAGGGCGGTATTTCAAAGGAGATCAATCGGTAGAACGTTAATAGACACCGGACAACCAAAGTCGTATCAGTGTGTGAAGATCGTTACGTCCACGTTCATACCGGGACGCAGAACCAAGCCTTCTTGTTCATCTACAAGGATTTTCACAGGAATACGTTGCACCACTTTTACGAAATTCCCGGTGGCATTCTCGGGCGGCAGCAGACTCAGCTTCGATCCGGTGGCTCCCGAAATGGAATCAACGTGACCTTTCACACTTTTTGCGTACATATCCACCTTGATTTCCACCCTCTGCCCGGGCCGAACATTGGCCAACTGCGTCTCTTTGAAGTTCGCGGTAATCCAGATATCGTTGAGCGGAATTATCGTCATCAACCCCTGGCCTGGAGACAGAATCTGCCCCGGCTCGACACTTTTGCGAGTGACGACGCCATCCACCGGCGCGACTATATTGGTGTAACCGAGTTGTAGTTCGGCTGCTTCCAGATTCGCCTTTGCCGCGGCCAGCGCCGCTTGGAAACCGCCGACATCAGCCGTGCGGATGTCCACTTGCTTCCGGTTGGCAACCGATGTCTCTACTTGCGCCTGAGCCTGGCCCACGTGAGTTTGTGCGACATCCAGCGCAGCTTTACGAATGGCGGCTTCCTTCTCAGCCGACGCCAGTTTCTCCTGCGCAGCCTGCAACTCGCTCTCTGCCACGCGCGCCCCCGCAACATATGCGTCGTACTGCTGGCGCGAGATCTCGGCCTTTTCCACCAGGGGCTTCATGCGCGCCAGATCCGCCTGAGCGCGTTCGTTAGACGCCCGCTTTGCGTCAATATTGGCCCTCGCAAACTGCAGATCCGACCCGGATGCCTGTTCGTACGCGATCCGTGACCGCTCCACTTCCGCCTGCATGCTGGCCAAGCCCGCGGACGCTGCCGAGGTGCCCGACTGCGTGGTCTCATTCGTCCAGGGCACCGTCACCTGTGCGGAGCGCAATTGGCTCTCCGCAAGCAGCACGGCAGCTTTCGCCGAATCCACCTTAGCCTGGAAATCGCGCGGGTCGATGCGTACGAGCACCTGCCCGGCTTTGACCGCGTCGTTTTCGTGCACCAGCACTTCGATGACGCTGCCCGCTACCTTGGACGCGATCGGGCTGATATGCCCATCCACATTGGCGTCGTCCGACGAGACGCGGTCCTGGAAATGCACGTACGCCCAAGCTCCTACAGCAACCAATATCAAAAGGAGCAGGAAAACCACCACTCGCATTGGCGCGCCTCGCCGCGCCGGGCGGCGGACCGCCGGTGATGCGATTTCCGGTTTTGCGAGATCTTCCGCGACGTTGGGCATTGCTGATAAACCTTCTCTCTGGAGAATACCGCAGGATCGGGGCCAATCCCCGCAACCAGCTCAACTCTTTAATTTCAAATAGCTTACAAAACGCGGGGAGGTTTCCCCGGGCAGCGACAGCCCATATTTGGGCAGCGATGTGGCACCCGGAGGCGGCTTCCTCCGTCACCGCTTGCGAATCAGGAACATCAGCGGCACGATCACCACAAACAGGACCGCCATGACCCAGAACGCGTCCGCGAAGGCCAGCATGTTCGCCTGCCGCAACATCGAGCCGTAGATCATTCCGTGGGCTTGCATCGCTGCATCCGGCCCTGACGAGCCTTGCGCGTGCAGCAGCATTCCCGCCCGTTGCAACGCCGCCTGGTAGACCGGGTCATAGGGCGTGAGGTGAGCGGTGAGCACCTGCTGATGGAATTGCGCTCGACGTGCCAGCAGCGTCGTTACCGTCGCGATTCCCGAACTGCCTCCCACATTCCGCGCCAGATTGAACAGTCCCGTAGCGTAATTCGTTCGCTCCTTGGGAATGTACGCAAATGCCACCACGCTGATCGGCACAAACAGAAACGCCAATCCTGTACTCTGAATAACTCGCGCCCAGAGCGCCGTCTGGTAGTCGACTTCGAGATTGAACCTCGACATCAGATAGAGCCCGGTCGCCGACACCACCACCCCAAAGATCACCAGCCACCGTGCCGCATAGCGACGCAACAGAAGTCCCACCAGCGGCATGCAAAGCAGCACCACCAGTCCGCCCGGGGAAAGCACCAGTCCGCTGAGCATCGCCGTATAGCCCAGCAGCGTCTGCAAAAACAGCGGCAACAGCGCGGTGCTTCCATACAGCACGAATCCCAGCACCAGCATCGAGACCGTGGCCAGCATGTAATTCCGATCTTTCAGAATCCGAAAATCGATTACCGGCTCCTTCTGCCGCAACTCCCAAAACACCACCGCTACCAGGCACACCACCATGACCACCGCAAATGTCACAATGAAATGCGACGCGAACCAGTCCTCACGCTGGCCTTCGTCCAGCACCACTTCGAGCGCGCCCAGGCCGGTCGCCAACAATCCCAGCCCCCAGTAATCGACCTTCACCTTCCCGAAGGCCTTCCGCACGAGATACGGCGGGTCGAAAATCAGAAACGCCGCCAGACCGAGCGCCAGCAGGCCGACTGGAATATTGATGAAGAAGATCCAACGCCAACTGTAGTTGTCGGTAATCCAACCGCCCAGAGTGGGCCCGACGATCGGAGCCAGCACCACTCCCATCCCATAGACCGCCATGGCGGTGCCGTGTCTCTCCCGCGGAAACGTCTCGACCAGAATGGCCTGCGAGATCGGCTGCAGTGCACCCCCGCCGATCCCTTGCAGCACCCGGAAAAACACCAGCATGCCCAACGAGGGCGCGAGCCCACACAGAAACGAGCTCACTGTAAATACCGCCACGCAGATCATATAGAATCGTTTGCGCCCGAACAGCATCGAGAACCAGCCGCCCATCGGCAAAATGATCGCGTTTGAAACCAGGTAAGACGTGAGCACCCATGTGGACTCGTCCACACTCGCCGAAAGATCTCCGGCAATGTGTGGCAGCGCCACATTGGCCACACTGGTGTCCAGCACCTCCATGAAGGTGGCGAGCATTACCGTCATGGCGATGATCCAAGGGTTGATTTTCGGCAGGTCGAATGCGTCAGCGCGCCCTCGCGGCCGAAGATCGAGGTCCTCGATCCCGGCCTGCAAGTTACCTGGCGTACACCGCCTCCATCTGTCCTACGGCGTGGGCCAGGTCGGCGCGCGACTGGTTATACCGGTAGAGCGCCGCGATCTGATTGTCGTTGGCCCGCGACAGCTCATCCTGCGCCGTGATCACTTCGATGTTGTTGGCAACTCCAGCCTGAAAGCGATCGCGCGCCTGTGTGACCTCCTGCTTCGCAAGGTCCACTCCCAGATTTGCAACCGCCACCTCGTTGCGCGCCGATTCCAATTGCGCAATCGCCGTCTTCACTTCCAGTGCGATGCGATTCCGCAGTTCCTGTTCCTGCTGCTTCAGTTGCCGGATGGCCAGTTCCGACTGCGCGCGCTGCGCCTGGATCCGCCCGCCCGTGAACAGCGGAAAATCTAAACTGGCTTCGTACAGGTATACCGGAATCGCATTGGTGGGAGTCAACCCCTGCTCGAGCCAGCTACCGGAGAGGGTCAGCCTGGGAAGCCGCTGGTCAGCCGCCGACTTCTGTTCCAATCCCACCCTCTGCTCCTGCGCCTGAATCTGGCGCAGCTCCGGCCTCGCTCCGTACGCCCGCTCGAGTGTCTGATCCGCCGAGACCGCGGGCGTATCGAAGAAGCTCACCTGATCCGCCAGTTCGATCGTGCGATGCGGATCCACGCTGAGCAGGCGCCCCAGACCGTAGAGGGAAGTTTCTAGTTGCGTGCGCGCGACAATCAGCCGCTGTTTCTCATTCTGCAACTGTACGTTCGAGCGCAAAGTATCGATCCCGGTACCGACGCCGTTCTTCTGCAGATCCGCCGCCTGATCGTATAGCGCCTGCGCCAGTTCCACACGCGATTCAGCGGCTTGCACATCGGCACTCGCCCTCTGGCTTCCGAGGTATTGCGAGACCACCAGCAACACGCTCTCTTCCCGCACCGACATCTCCTGTGCACGGCTCGCATCGACGCCGATTTGCGAGGAACGATAGCGCCGCCACAATGTCAGATCGAACACCGGCGCGTTGAATCCAACACCCGCCTGCGCCACATAATAGGGTCCGATGTGTTGCGGAAAGCCCGGAAAACTGAACCCGATCGCAGTCTCGAGGTTGACGCGATGCACGGTCTCGGCGACGTTCCCGTTCACCTGCGGCAACAGCGCCGATCGCGCCAACAGCCGGTCCTGCTGGCTTTGTGAGACTCCCAGGTTGGCCAGAATTACCTGGGGATTCTGTTTCAATGCCAGCGAAACGGCGTCGCGGAGAGTGAGTCGGAGGGGCCCGTTATCTTGCGCCAGGGCCGCAGGAGCCAGCGCCAGCAGAATCAGAACTTTCGGATGCACGTCTACATCGAAAGCACCTGAAATGCCAAACCTCAGCCCGCAACCCACTCATTCACGAGCAGTTGGCAGCCGTGTACCGCCCATATGTCAGCAAGAGGCCCAAATAGTGGCAGACTCGCATGCACCGGGCCGTCAACCGGCTGTTCTGGACCGAAATCGCAGGCACCGAATTCGCAGTTGCCGCCCGCGAAACAGGACTCCGACCGCAGACAATAAAGCGATCAGCGAACCGCTGGATGGCTCGGGCGCGGACTGAGGGACTTGCAGATCCTGCGTGACTCGCGAATCCAGCGCGAGAAACTCCTGGTTCCCTGCCGAGGAATCCGCTGGCGTGTAGATCATCAGTTCCCGATAAGCGGCCGGGAGCCATGCTGGCGCCGCTGTGATTCCGTCCACGATATTTTCGGCACTCAATTGGAGCGCGCTCTGGTTCGGACGGAACAAAGTCTCTGAGGGAGTAAACAAATTCCAGATGGCGTACTGGAAATCGGTAACCCAGTCGGCGTCGGCGCCCACACTGCCTGACGCAAGCTGGTACAGTAACACAGCGGCCACATCGTACTTCACTGAGTCACTCTGCGCAGGCGGCATCTCCGCAAAGCGCGCATATTCCAACGGATTCGGCCCGCCAAGGCTGGATAAGTTATACTGCAACGTTCCTGAGGGCACGTAGGTTGTGTGGCCGCTGTCATCGCACAGCAGCGATTGATTCGGCATACCGTCGACCGTGGCGACTGCGAATCCGTTATAAGTTCCGTTCTCGTAGACCGCAGGCAAACCGGTAAACTGAACGTCTACCGTACCAGCATGGCAGAATGAGACTGCAAGCAAGATCAATAGGGCCTTACTACCAAAGGGGCAAGATAACATCGCACTGACGATTGTAGCTTCTATAGTTAATAGTCGGATGATACATGAAGTACTCAAGGCACTAGGCTTACCGTTGCTGTAGGTTAGTTTTGTCTGCTAACGCCAGTCAGTGGTACTGTCGAGATTCTTTGGATCGCCTCAAACTGAGTGGGAGGCATCCAGGCCCTGTAGATCACACAAAAAGGACGCAAACGACTCAAATCCGGGATCGGCCGCGGAGACGCACACGACCGGAGAAGGACGCTAGTACCACCCGCAGGAAGGAAGCACCTCTGCGTCCCCTGCCCCGCTCCGGCGACTTGAATAAACGGCGTTGCGGGACCGCCTGGCGTGGCCAATGAAGCGCCGGAACAGAGTAAACCAGGATTTATCGCACCTGGTTCTCAGCGTCTCGCGGATGGATGCAACCTCTTTTCCCTAATACTTCCTCAGGAAGTCGATCACGCTGGGCCCCGTCGCCTTCGTCAACGCCGCGCAATTGTCGATTGATTCCAGCACCTGGGCGAGTTGCCGCGGGCCTCCCGCATACGATTCGATCCGATCTTTAAAGAAGTCGTTCACTTGTTGCCGGCCTGCCGCATCGCAGAAGCCCGTACCCAACGACGGCAGTGATGCAGCGAAATCTTCCCCCACCTCTCTGGGCAGTTTGGCCAAAATCGCGTCCACATGCTGGTTCAGAAATTCGAATGGGAGACTGCGGGTTTCCCGATACTTCAAGGGACCGAATAGAAGTGCATAATACGCTTCCCGCGCGTCATAGTTCCCGGTTAAAAAGAGCTCCATGCCCGCGCGCGCCAGAGCCGGATCCGCAAACGACCCCAGCGCTCCGAATATCGCCTGCCGGGACCGATGATCCTTCTCCGTCTCGAGCGCCTTCACCAGCGCATCGAAATACGCTCTATCGCCGAATTCCGCGGCCGTGGAGAGCACCGCGTTGAGCATCGCTGGTTCGACGGCGCTATGATCCTTGAGCCATTCACCCGCTAACTCCCGAGCCTCAACCATCAGAGGCTGCACCCGTCCCTGACTGGCCGCGAACGGCACGATCGACTGCCTCATCAGACGCGTGTCTTCACTATCTCCGGCGGCCGAGTGCCAGCCCAGGCTTCGCGCCCTCTCGCCATAAACATCGCGAATAAACTGGCGCCCCTTGGGCATGAGCTCCTCCGGAACCGTCCGCCCCACCGCCGCCATCGCAATACTCTTCGTCGCCGAAACGATCTCGCGCTCCGGAGCCTTGGCGAACTTTGGAACCAACGCCAGCGCGTCTGCCTCCGCCATATCCCCGCTCGCCACCAGTGCATTCACATCCCCCAGCAGACCCACCTTCTCGGCGAGGGACAATTGATCTGTCCCCGATTGCAGAAGGCGTTCGAGTGTCGCCGGACGATACGCCACCCGATAATATCCGTTTCCGTCTTCGTTACCCATTACCCAGGCAGGACAGGCCTTTGCCTCCAGCCGCATCGTGCTGCGCGGGTCGCTCAGCAATTCGCATTGATTGTGCACCCGGCCATCGGCGTCATACTTCAGGCAGATGGGAATGCGCCAACTCTGCTCCGCCGTGCCTGACGACCCGATCGGCAAATAGCGCTTCTGCGCCAACGCTACCTGCGGCGCTCCTCCCTCACACCGCAAATCCATCGAAACCACCGGAACCCCCGCCTGATCGAGAAACGTCGAAAAAGCGGGCGCTACGTCTTTTCCGGCAGCCTTGCTGATCGCCGCCAGGAACTGCGTAGCTGTCGCCACCTTATCCGCATTCTCCTTGAGGTAAAGTTGCACGCCGCTGCGGAATTTTGCGGCGCCAATCCAGGTTTCGAACATGCGGATCACCGCCGCACCTTTTTGGTACGTAATATCGTCGAACGCGTTCGCGATATCGTCATCCGAAACAATGGGCTGCCGGATCTTGCGTGTGGCCTTCAGGCTGTCGGTCGACATCGCCCCCAGCCTTTCGTTCACTTCGGTCGTGCCCACGTGCCACTCCGGCTTCCACTGGCCGACGATCTTGCCCTCCATCCACGTCGCAAATGCTTCGTTCAGCCAGATGTCGTCCCACCAAGCTGTCGTCACCAGGTCGCCGAACCACTGATGGGCCATTTCGTGCGCCGTCACAGTCGCGCTACCCCTCTGCCGCGATGGCGTATCTTTCTCGGGCTTTGACAGCAGGTCGCTCTCGCTATACGTGATCAGACCCACGTTCTCCATCGCGAAATTACTGAACGGCATCACGATGCTGTCGAGCTTGTCATAAGGATACGGAGTGCCGAAATATGCCTCCAGCAGTTTGAGCTGGGCTGGAATCGAGTCTGCAACGAATTTGGTCTGGTCCTTTTTGCCGTGCGTGACGATTACCCGCACCGGTGTGTTGCGCCGGCCGACCTTCCCCAGATCGACGATCTCAAACGGACCCGCCGCGAATGCCACCAGGTAACTCGGCAGGGGCCGGCTGGGAGCGAACTTCACCAGCTTCATACCATTCCCACCGTCCGACTCCGCGACCTGCGCGGTATTGGCGAACGCCATCTGGTCTTTCGGCACGCGTAGCGCAATCTCCCACGGCGTTTTGAAGCTCGGCTCGTCAAAACACGGGAAAGCGCGCCGCGCATCCGTCGGCTCAAACTGGGTATACAGGTACCAACGGTTGTCTTCCTTCATTTGGAAGATACCGGCGCTGCTCTTGCTGCTGATATGCCCTTCGTAGGAAATGTGCAGCCGAGTTCGCCCCGATGCGACCGGCTTGCCCGTGGATAGTCCCGTAACCTGCGGGTTACCCGGCACCGCCTGGGCAGGCTGGCCGCCGATCGAGGCCTCATGGATTGTGAGTTCCAGCGCATTCAGCCAGACGGTATTCTGCGGCTCGCGAATATCGACGTCGACGTCCGCCACGCCGTGAAACGTGTCTTTGCCCGGTTCCAGGGTCAACTCCACCGAGTAATGACTCGGCACCACGGCATTTCCTAGCCGCAATTTCGGAGCTTCCCCTTCCGCCGCAGCATGAGAAGCACTGCACAAAACCGCTACGCAACCCAGCATCCCTAAAAAACGCATATACAATTGTCGACGTATCCCGCTGCGGAATGGTTTTCACACTGTACGAAATTGCTACTCTCCAGCCGCGATTGGGCTCTCCCGCACGGCAGGCTCCCCGGTTCACGATGTATCATCGACCTCGTGAACCGCAATCTGCGTGTCGTCTTTTCGAAAGCGGAGAGTGGCGCTCCCGTCTACACTGAGATCGCCCACGGTACCTGGATGCTGGGCCGCGAGCCGGTCCTCTCCGGTGAAAGTGTCCCTCCCGAGGTCCTAAAAGGCCTCGAGAAGCAAACTCCCGCCGCCTGCGACCACGCCAAAGGAACCATCCGCTACGCACGCGCCGAGGTGCTCTACGCGATGGATTTTGAGGCAATCGACGATTAACCGCCGCTCTTGGCCACCAACGTCCGTCTCCCAGCCGGCCGCCGCGCCTTTGGTCCCCTGATTTCCCGCAGCCATTGCTTCGACCGCGAATAGTCGTGGATCAGATTCCTCACCACCGGAAACTCCTGCTGCTGCCGTTCCAAGCCCGACGCCAGTCCTTCGCCCAAATTCACTTCCTCATCGTGTGGACTGGTAACGATCAGAATCGCCTTCCGCTGGTATACTGACTCCAGTTCCGGCGGACCTCGATACTGTCCCGCATTCAGGGTGAAAACCCGCGTCCGGTCCCGGCTCTGCACCACCGTTCCCACCCACTCGGCCAGTTGCGTAGCTCTTTGCGCAGCGCGGGCCTCCTCAGGCCGCCTTGCGCCTTCCGAAGAAGCCGTGCCTACGCAGAATATGTCGCGTGCCCGGTTGATGGCTGCCGCCAAGTCTGCGTCCATCAGAGTCCGGCCATTTGCCAGATCAGTCACGCTATCCAGCTTCCAGGAGAGCTGCTGACTCAAAACATATACCGTAAACGGCAAGATTCGGTTTTGACTGTCGGCTCCTACAGCCTGGATCTGCGCTTCGACGGTTACTACTTTGGCGGGAGGCCGGACGACCGGCGACCGGACAGGCTCCGGCTGCCTGACGAACGGCAGCAGTGTCATCACCAGCAACAAAACCAGGATCCACGAAAATGCTCCCGGAATGGCGGCCTCCGGACGACGGCCCGTCCCGCGGAATGAGAATCGGTTGCCCATTTGCCTGTTCAGTCACCGCCTTTTTTCCCGGCGACCACTCGCGCTCCTGCGGGGCTTATCGGTCAAAAAGCGCGATCTCATGAGGCTTATCGGAGACACCCGAAGCCAAATTTGACTTTTTTCGAATCCGCGCCGACCTCCTTTCGCATAAAGTGTTAGGTATGCTTCCAAACCGCCTTCGCCAGGTTGCGATCCTCGCGGCGCTCTCTACCCTCTCCCTTTTCGCGGCAGACACCGCGCTTGACCGCTACGTCAAGCAGCCCGATCCCACCTACAGCTACAAAATTGTCGATACCGTTCACGGCGCCGGCTTCACCTCCTTCATCGTCGAGCTGACCTCGCAGACATGGCGAAAACCAACCGAGGTCGACCGCACGGTTTGGAAGCACTGGCTCACGATTGTGAAACCCGACCAGGTGGAAGGCACCACGGGCTACCTGTTCATCACCGGCGGATCCACTAAGGACAAAGCCCCCAACGGCATGAACGCAACCTATACCGAGATCGCGCTGACCACTCACTCCGTGGCCGCCGAGTTGCAGGACGTTCCCAACGAGCCGCTTACCTTTGCCGACGACCCCAAGCCGCGCTCCGAAGACGGCATCATCGCCTACACCTGGCTCAAATTCCTGAAGGGCGGCGACGATACCTGGCCCCTGCGCCTCCCCATGACCAAGGCCGCGGTCCGCGCCCTAGACACCATCACGGCCGTGATGGCGTCGCCCGAAGCCGGCGGAGTCAAGGTCGAGAAATTCGTGGTTTCCGGCGGATCCAAGCGCGGCTGGACCACCTGGACCACGGCGGCGGTCGACCATCGCGTCGCAGCCATCATTCCCGCCTCCATCGACCTGTTGAACCTGGAGAAATCCTTCGAGCACCACTACCGCGTCTACGGCTTCTGGGCGCCCGCCGTTAAGGATTACGAGCAGGCCGGCATCATGGACTGGTCGGGCACACCGGAGTATCGCAAGCTCCTTGAAATCGAGGAGCCCTACAGTTATCGCGAGCGGCTCACGATGCCGAAGTTCATGATCTACGCCGCGGGAGACCAGTTTTTCCTGCCCGACTCCTCGCGTTTCTACCTCGACGACCTGCGCGGCGAAAAGTATTTGCGCTACGTTCCCAACGCCGACCACAGTCTTCGCAATACCGACGCGCGCGAAAGCATGCTGGCCTACTACCAGGCATTCCTCACCGGAACGCCGCGCCCGCGCTTCACCTGGGATTTCGAATCCAACGGCGATATCCGCGTCAACACTAAAGATAAGCCCACCGCCGTGAAACTCTGGCAGGCGAACAATCCGGAGCACCGCGATTTCCGCCTCGAGTCCTTAGGGCCCAAATATCAGGGCTCCGACGTCGAAGAGAAAAGCCCCGGCGTATACGTGGCACATGTCGCCAAACCGGAAAAAGGCTGGACTGCCTACTTCGTCGAGATGACTTATCCCAGCGGGGGCAAGTACCCCTTCAAATTCACCACCGCCGTCCGCGTCTCTCCCGACACGGAGCCTTTCCCGCCGTATCAACCGAAGAAGGTGAAGTAACCGCGGCGCTGCTCGCACAACTACGGAATTTCCCCATTTGGGAATCCTGTGGAACGCCTGCTGCTTTCCAGTGATCGGCGCAGCGCGAATTCTTGATTCGAAAGACCTCTACGTCGTCCGTGTGTTTCTTGAGGACGGTATGTTCATTGGCGCGGAGAGGGCACGCCATACGTCGGGACTCCGCGTATCGCTCAGGCACTAGCCATTTGGTCTTGAGGCGTCTGCGGGCAGCGCGAACACCCCGCGCCCCAACTCACCGCACTCGAGTGATCCGCACATACACCGCCGTTGCCGATTTCGCCTCGAAGGTCACCCTCTCCTCACCCTTCGCACCTGTAACAGTCAGTTCGTGCGCGCCAGGAATCAGGTCTTTTATCTCCATCCCCTGCTTCGCTTCCTGCGCTTTCCCGTCCAGCGCGATCTTGAGATTTGCGTCGCTGGCGTACCACTCGGCCGCATTCCCTGACACCACCACTACGAACACCCGCAACCCCTTGGCTTGAATCGGAGCAGTAACCTTCGGACTGGCGCCCTCCGCTACATCCAGAATCACCGAAGCCTGCAACTCGCCGCTCTGTATCGACAACTCGTGCGTGCCCTGAATCAGCGATTGCACCTTAGCGACACCGTCCTGAATGGTGCCCGCTGGAGTTCCGTCCACCATCACCGAACCCGAAGGAAGATCCGACGAGAGATTGACCAGCGGAGCGGCGGGGCTCATCGGCAGATCGATAGCACCGGGTGCGCCCTTTTCCGGCGAGACCGTGAACGTCGCCGAGGCCGGCAGAAAACCGGCCATCAGCGCTTCGGCCTGATAGGTACCCGGCTCCAGCGACAAGTCGCACTGCGATACGCCACAGGGCTTCCCATTGACCTTGATCTGCGCACCCAATCGCGAAAGCAGGCTGACCCGATACTGGACCGGCGCGCCCAATTTCGGCCTTCGATTTCGAGTGACCAGGCTCACCACCGTCAAAACAATCAAGATCGCAGCCACGCCGAGCAAGCCGTAGACACTCTTCCTGATCGTGGCCGTCGATACATCAGGAATCGGAATGCCCGCTCGCGGCTTGGCCGCCAAGGGCACCGGCGCGGCCGGCTCGACGGCTTCAACCTTCACGGGCTCCGCTGCCTCGACTGGTGGCAGTTCCGGACTGACCGGCGGTATCGGTGGAGGGGCAGGGGGAGGGGGAGGCGGAGGCGCCGCAGACTTGGGAGCGCTCGGCATGCACTGGATTCGCGTTTCCGTCACGATCGGCGCAGCAGGCGGAGGCGCGTCCAGGTGTTCCGCATCCAGACATCGCTCCGCAATCCGGCTTGCCAGGCCCTCCGCTGCGGGACAACCGGGTTCGAGTTGCAGGGCTTCCCGCAGCAAGTCCGCTGCCGCATTGCAATCGGTATCCACGACTCGCCGTCCGCGATCCAGCAGCCAGTTCACCAGAACCGTGCGGATAACGATGTTGCGCGGATCGAGCTGGTTTGCTTGCCGTAACAACCCGATGCCGTTCTCAAACGAGCCCGCCTCCCCAATTTCTTGTGCCGCCTCCAGGAATTCGAGGGCCCTGTGGGCCCGCCTTTGATTCTGGTCCGCAAGCGCCAGCAACTCCGCGAACCGAGGGTCTTCCGGAAACTCCGCGGACGCATCCTGCGACATCAACCGGGCACGCTCGTAATCGCCATCTTCGAGGTATTTCGAGATCTGCTCCACCAGGCGATTTCGCGAAGATTCCCTCACCTGCCGGTCGCGTAGCTTCATGAGCCGCGGAATCTCGAACGACAGTTCCGGATGTTCGCTGTGAATCGACTTCAAGATCTGCCACTGCTCGAGAGCCTCATTGATCTGCCCTCGCTCCTCGAAAAAGCGGGCCTTCTCGACAATCGAATTGAGCAGGCCGCGCTTGTCTCTTACGGAGCGTAGCGCACCTTCGAAATGCGGCTCGTTGGGAAACAGCCTCAGAGCTTCCAGTAAAATGCCCATGCGGCGATCGAGATCGGGCTCCGCCTGGACCCGCCGGTCCGTTTCGGCAATCGCAGCAGACACCCTCTGGCGCTGATGATTCTCTACGTCGAACAGCAGGGCTTGAAACAGCGCATGATTCGGGTACTTGGCAAGATACTGACGCGCGATCGACAGGGCTTTCGCAGAGTCGTCCGCTGCCAGCGCGCAGCGAGCCTCTTCGTAGGCATTCTTCTGTGCGTTGTGCTCGGTGCTAACCAGATTGAAGAAGTTCTGATAGATGGCGCTCCGGCTCGGGTCGCTGTCGGGATGTTCGCGATCGAGCCCGATCAGAATCTCGAGCCGGCTCAAAGCCGAGGTGACCTCGCCTTTCTCCCAAGACTGCCTGGCAGAATCGTACACGCGCGACTTGTCTTCCCGAATCCGGGAAAGTTCCTGTTCCTGCCGCCCCACCTCGGACAATAAGGCAAGGGCCGCGGTATCGTTAGGGCGCGCCTGCAGAACATTGTCTAGAGCCTCACGCGCCTGCCGGAACGCAAGGTTCTCGAGATGCAGACGGGCCAGGTCGATCCACTCCGAAATCTTATTCTCGCGGCGCTTTTTCTCCACCTGGCTCTGCAGCAGCATGGCATCGGCGTCGCTGGGATCGATTTCCAGCGCCTCCTGGATCTTGAGCAGCGCCAGCGGGTACTCCGTGGCCTCGTAGAAGCGCCTGGCGCTTTCTAGAAGCTGGCGGATTCTTGCCTGCCGAACGGCCCCGTCCACCTGGCTTCGCAGCAACGCGATCTCCTCGTCCAGATGCCCTTCGCCCTCCAGCTCCCCTAGCACCTCGCACGCAAACCCGTAATCGCCCTGCTCAAATGCGCGGGTAGCCCGCTCCAGGCGGGCCTTGACTTTGGCAGGGTCGAACCATTCGAGCGGTTCGTTGCGCGCCGCCTTCTGTAGCGCCTCGGCAAATTCGAGCATGTTCCCAAAACGATGACGCGGCTGCTTGGCCATCGCCTTCGCGATCACCATGCTGATGGAGTAATTCACCTCACGATTCAGCGAGGAAACCGGAGGCGGGTTGAATCGCTGAATGGCCTCGATCGTCTGGTCTTCATTGCCCTGAAACGGACGCTTGCGTGTGAGCGCGTGATAGGTCACCACACCTAACGAGAAGAGATCGGAAAGAGGCGTGGGCGGCTTGCGCCCGAACTGCTCGGGCGCCATGTAGGGATATGTCCCACGCATGGTATTCGTGTCTTTGGTCGAGGCGCCAAGCGCCAGGCCAAAGTCGATGACCTTGACCGAGTTGTCTTCCATCACGAAGATGTTGCTGGGCTTGACATCGCGGTGCACGAGCCCCTGCTGGTGCGCCGCATGCAGGCCGCGGCACGCCTGTTCGATGATTCCCAGGGCTCCGGCAACGCTGCGCCGCGGGCTACCATCACGGATGAGGCGGTCCAGTGTGACGCCCGGGAGCAGCGGCATCACGAAGAACGGCTTCTTCATCCCCTCGTTTTCAAACTCGCCAATGTCGTAGATGCTGATGACATTGGGGTGCACCATGTTGGCCAACAAGTTCCACTCGTTCTCGAACATGGCCATAGTCTCGGCGTCGAAATCGAGAATGGTCTTCAGCGCTACTTCGCGCTGCATCAGGCAGTCGAACGCGGCATAGACGACACCCATGCCGCCTTCGCCGAGAATTCGACGGAGCTCGTAACGCTCTTCGAGTTGTGTACGTTTCAGCCCCACGCACCATGGATTATCCTACATCGCCGTGGCTTCGGCGCTTGGCAAGAGTGCTCCGGTAGGGTGCGGTAGAACCCGCCCACGACGGGAACGGGACCCGAAACCAGACGAGGCGGTATATCCCCAGCTTTTGG
Organism: Bryobacteraceae bacterium; assembly: GCA_035295745.1. GTDB lineage: Bacteria > Acidobacteriota > Terriglobia > Bryobacterales > Bryobacteraceae > JAIQFL01. Next base: position 99,341 of record DATGIL010000096.1, read on the forward strand.
TGCGCCTGTTTCCAACAGTGTTCCCGTTCGCGGACACGCTATGGAAAACTTCGACGCGTGGTCATGTTCCCGGACGACGGCCATCCCGATCTGGATGGCAGCGGGACGAGATTGTGCTCTGGGACGAAAGCGCATGTGGACCCGATTCGCAATCCTGATGACAGCGACTCCAACTACCGGAGCCAGCACTCACCAATCATGAGACGGTGGCGCTCCCTCACGGTCGCGGCTCGTTGCGGGCCGGGCGCGTATGCAAGCCATGCCCGATCCCCCGAAAAATCACTCCCTTACGGTCGCGGCTCGTTGCGGGCCGGGCGCGTATGCAAGCCATCCGATCGCCCGAAGAATCGCTCCCTCACGGTCGCGGCTCGTTGCGAGCCGCGCGCGTATGCAAGCCATGCCCGAATCGCCCGAAAAATCACTCCCTTACGGTCGCGGCTCGTTGCGGGCCGCGCGCGTATGCAAGCCATGCCCGAATCGCCCGAAAAATCACTCCCTCACGGTCGCGGCTCGTTGTGAGCCGCGCGCGGATGCAAGCCATGCCCGAATCGCCCGAAAAATCACTCCCTCACGGTCGCGGCTCGTTGCGGGCCGCGCGCGTATGCAAGCCATGCCCGGATTTTTCACAGCTTCTCACCTCGACTTTATCCAATCATTGGGCATAGCAAGCCGCTTCGTGCAGAGCGAGGACGAGGCGGTGCGGGATAGTGACCTTGCGACGAGAATTCGAGAAAAGGAGGGGATGCTGCCAAATGCGCTGGCGCACCAGGGCAATG
>DATGIL010000097.1:0-106064 GCA_035295745.1 Bryobacteraceae bacterium
CGTCACCGGCCACTTCCTGAGACGGAATGAGGTTGTCGTGAGCCATCGCGGACGTGCAGCCAATTCCAATAAGACCTACACCGCCCGGAACGACAACGGTGGCAGGACCTACCCGATCGTGGTGGTGGTGAACCGCTACACGGCATCCGCCGCGGAGATCGTTTCCGGCGCGTTGCAGGACCACGATCGCGGCTGGATTCTCGGCGAGACGACGTTCGGCAAAGGACTCGTGCAGACCGTGTATCCGCTCGGTGAAAACACCGCGCTCGCTCTGACCACCGCGCATTACTACACGCCCAGCGGCCGTCTGATCCAGCGGGATTACTCGAACATCTCGTTCCTGGATTATTACTCCCACACGAACCTGGATCAAAAAAATACTCAGGACGTGAAGATGACCGACAGCGGCCGGACGGTTTACGGCGGCGGCGGAATCACGCCCGACGAGAAGTTCGCTGCGACAAAGCTCGATCCTCTGGAGGTCTCGCTTCTTCGTAACGGATTCTTCAGCTTCACGAGGAAGTACTTCACGAAGCACAGCGCCAGCCTGCCGCACGGCTGGATGCCGGATGACGCGGTGCTCCACGAATTGCACGACTTCATCGCACAGAACGGCACCAAATTCACCGAGACTCAGTTCACTCAGGATCACGACTGGATGAAGCGCTATCTGGCGAAGGAAATGTACATCTACGCGTTCAACGTGGATGAAAGCGACCGCATCTTCGCGCAGACCGATCCCGAGGTGGAACAAGCCATTGAGTCCATGCCGAAAGCCAGTTCGCTGGTGCAGAGCGTGAAGAAGGTGGTCGCGCAGCGCATGTCCGGCCAGCCCGCCATCGCACATTAGAATCACCGGCTCGCGTTCGCGATTTTTCGGGAACGCGAGCCGATCAGGCCGCCTGCTAAAACTCCTGAAATCTCCGCGCTGAAGATCGTCAGATACCAGGTAAGGTACACACGGAACCGGGGCTGATCGATCGAATTCGCAATCAGCCTGGCGATCTCGGAGTAATTTGTGCCCAGGTACCAAAGCGCCAGCCAGACCATGAACGCGAAGACCATCAGCATGGCATGCGCACGGTGGATACGCGCCAAAATCCAGCCGGTCACGAATTCCGAAAAGAACACCATCGAGAGAGTAGCCGTCCAAGAGATAAATGAGAGAGATGGCTTGTGCTCAACCAGGCGCTGCAATGCCGGCCCACAGAGGAAAACCCACAACAGGCTATCGACCGCGTAGCCCAAAGCGATGAGCAGTTTGTGATCGACGATCGCCGTCCAGATTCCGGTGCAAACGGCGATCAGTACCTGGCGCCAATACCAGACGCTCCCACGCTTTCGGGCTTCTTCCAGTAGATCTCCCGCCAGCGCCGGATCCACACTGATGCGCTCCAACATCCAAGCCGCGATCTTGTGCGATGACCTCACGCGGCGCCTCCTTCCAACAACCGAATGCCTTGCCAAAGTTTGGTCAGGCTCTGCTTGGTCTCACGGACTGTTCGCAAACCCGTCGGTGTCGCCCGGAAATAGCGCTTGGCCCTGCCGCCCCGTTCCGGCGTCGCGTCGCCGAGCCTTGACGAAACGAACCCCTTTTTCTCGAGCCGTTCCAGAGTGGAGTAAACGGTGCCGAAGGCGACTCCGCGCCCGGTGGCCTCTTCGATCTCCCGCGAGATCGGCACGCCGTACGCCTCGTCGTCGAGCCGAATCACGGTCAGCATGACGAGCAGTTCAAATTCGCCGAGATAGTGTCGTTCAGGCATTTCTTCGATTGTATCGAAGAAATCTCACAGCGTCGCGTTAATGCCGGGCGTTCAGAACGTCTTCGTAGTGCTTCTCGTACTGCGGGATGATCCGATCCGTGCAGAAGCGCTCGCCGGCATTCCAGCGCCCCGCCTTCCGCATCTTGTAGTGCAACTCTTCGTTCCGCAGTAGTTCCACCACTCGGGCAGCTTGCGTTTGGATGTCGCCGACGGGAGCCAGGAAGCCGTCCTCACCGTCGGTCACACACTCCGGCACTCCGCCCACGCGTGTAGCCACCGGCACGACGCCGCACGCCATCGCCTCGAGTGCGACCAGTCCGAAGGACTCTAACTCGCTCGGCATCAGCAGCACGTGCGCCAGTGGAATCAAGCGCTCGACGTGATCCTGCTTCCCCAGAAACGACACATGACGCTCAACCTTCAAAGTGCGGGCAAGGTGCTCCGCCGGACCTCGCTCGGGACCATCTCCTACCATCAGCAAATGGGCAGGGACACTCTTGAGCACCTCGGCCAGAATGTAAATACAGTCCTGCACACGCTTCACCGGCCGAAAATTCGAAAGATGAATCAGCAGCTTTTCGCCGCCTGGAGCAAACTGGGCGGCTCGAGTCTTGGCTTCGTCCGGCGCGTAGCGGTCACAGTTTACGAAGTTCTTGATGACGCGAATTTCGTTGGCCACCCCAAACACGTCCACAGTCTGCTTGCGCAGATACTCGCTGATCGAGGTGATACCGTCCGACTTTTCGATCGAAAACTTTGTGATCGGAAAATAGGAGCGGTCCGTCCCCACCAGCGTGATATCGGTGCCGTGCAGCGTGGTAATGAAAGACAGGCGGCGCAGGGGCGCCATCATCTGCTGCGCCAGCAGCGCCGAGATGGAGTGCGGGATGGCATAGTGTACGTGCAACAGATCGAGATCGTAGGACTCCGCGACTTCGGCCATCCGCGACGCTAAGGCCAGGCAGTAGGGCGGATACTGGAACAGCGGGTAATTGGAGACTTCGACTTCGTGATAGTGAATGCGAGGCGTGCCCGGATCGAGGCGAATCGGATTTGCGTAGCTGATGAAGTGGACTTCGTGGCCCCGCAGTGCCAGTTCGAGCCCTAATTCCGTGGCGACGATGCCGCTGCCGCCGTATGTGGGATAGCAGGTGATGCCGACGTTCACCTCCTCACCGTAGCACGGCCCCGCCCGTCTTTCGTGCGTAAAACACCCCTGACGGCCGAGGCCCGCACGTTGTCCCGCGGAATGTCATTACAATGAAAGTTAAGGGCCCGGAGCGGGATTGACTCTTTTCGATCGCATTCTCATTGTTGTCTTTACGTTCGTGCAGTGGCGGCTGACGCTCGCCCTGCTGCGGGCGGCGCAGCGGCGCTTCTCCGGCTCGCGTCGTACCGCCGCACGCGCGGCGATTTTCTTTTGGGATCTTCTGCTGGTTGTCGGGTACATTTTCACGTGGTCCGACCTGGTGGCACGGTTAAACCTGCCCAACCAGCCTGCCATGGTGATGGGCGCGGTAGCGCTCATCTATCTGATGACGTCGGCCGTGCTCTACGTGCTCTACCAGGTTTTCAAGGCCATCCGGAATCAGTTGGCTGCCGACGTGGATGCAAATCGCCGCCGGGTTCTCAACGCGGCCGGCGGAGCATTCATGGCAGCACCGCTCGCCGTGATGGGGTACGGTTCGCTGATTCAACGCACCGACTTTCACGTGCGTGAACTGGATGCGGCGATCCCCGGCTTGCCGAGCGACCTCGACGGACTCCGCATCCTGCAAGTCAGCGACATCCACCTCAGCGCCTTTCTCAGCGAGCGCGAACTGAGCCGGGTAATTGACGCCGCGCTCCAGTTGCGGCGGCCCGACCTCGTGGTAGTGACCGGCGACCTGATCTCGGGCCGGGGCGATCCTCTGGACGCCTGCATTCGCCAGTTGGCTCGCCTCAAGGCCGATGCCGGAGTATTCGGATGCATGGGCAACCACGAACGATACGCCCGCTGTGAAGACTATGCGGAAGAGGCCTGCCGTCGCGTGGGAATCCGCTTCCTGCGTAGCGAATCCCAGCAACTGCGCTTCGGCAACGCGACCTTGAACCTGGCCGGCGTCGATTACCAGTCGCTTGCCGGTAAACAGGAGTATCTGCGGGGCGCGGAGAGCATGATCGTCCCCGGCGCTTGCAATGTTCTGCTCTCCCATAATCCCGACGTCTTCCCAGTGGCTGCGCAACAAGGCTATAATCTCCTCCTGGCAGGACACACGCATGGCGGGCAAGTCACGGTCGAAATCCTGGATCGGTCCCTTAACCCGGCCCGCTTTTTCACTCCGTTCGTGTATGGCTTCTACCGCTCAGGCTCGTCGCTCGCCTACGTCACGCGCGGGATTGGAACCATCGGCATACCGACTCGCATCGGGGCGCCTCCCGAGATTTCACTGCTGCGGCTCAGAAAGGTCTAAGTCGGGAAGCCCGTGCGATACCTCATCCTGAGCGATCTTCACTCCAATTGGGAGGCCCTGCAGGCCGTGCTGCAAGATGCCGGCGGGCGTTACGACCGCGCTCTCTGCTGCGGAGATCTGGTGGGCTACGGCGCCGATCCGAACGCCATCGTGACGTGGGTTCGGGAGCATTGCGACCCGGTAGTGCGCGGCAATCATGATAAAGCGTGCACCGGCCTGGACGACCTGGAGTGGTTCAACCCCGTCGCGCGTGCGGCCGCGATTTGGACGCATCACAACCTTACCCCGGACAATGCCGAGTACACTCGCGGACTGCCCAAAGGGCCGATTTTGGAAGATGGGTTCCAGATCGTCCATGGCTCACCCTTCGATGAGGACGAGTATGTACTCGCGGCGGATGAGGCCATGCAAGCTTTCAGCTATCTGGAGTGCCGCCTGGCATTTTTCGGACACACGCACGTGCAGGGCGGCTTCATCTGGAATCGTTCGCGGGTGGAGACGATCCTGAATCCCTCAGCGTGGGGCGATCGCGAGGAACTCGAGATCGACCCGGAGTGCGCGTACATGATCAATCCCGGATCGGTGGGCCAGCCACGCGATGGGAATCCACGATCGGCGTACGCACTTTACGATTCGGAATCGAAGATAGTGACCTACTGCCGCACAGACTACGATCTTACGACTGCACAGAAGAAGATTCGCGAGGCGGGTCTGCCTCCGATTCTTGCGGACCGGCTCGCAGTGGGAAGATAGGCGGCGGAGCACTTCGCATTCATTTCGGCGCGGAGAGACCATCCCACTCCCGATCGTTTCCCACCCTAGACATTTGCCTTCGACCCTCGGCACCGATTAAGATCTGTGTATCCCGTACTTCCGGAGGTCAAACTTGATGCGAAGAGCTCTGCTCGTGTTCGCTTTGCTTCTTCCTGTCCTCGGACAGGCGCAGGTAAAGCTGCTCCGCTACCCCACTTATTCCAAAGGCAAGGTGGCTTTCAGCTACCTGGGCGACATCTGGATCGCCAGTGAAAACGGCAGCGACGTCCAACGGCTGACCGTCAACAAAGCGCGTGACCAGTATCCGCGATTTTCTCCAGACGGCCAGTGGATCGCCTTCTCTTCGAATCGGGAAGGCAACTACGACGTCTACATCGTGCCGGTAACTGGCGGCGAACCGCGCCAGCTTACCTTCAACACCGCCAACGACGACGTGGTGGGATGGACGCCTGATGGCAAGAAGGTCATCTTCTCTTCCGTGCGCGGCAATGGCGCCTTTCCGTCGGTGGCGACGCTTTGGGAAGTGCCGGTGGATGGCGGCATCGAACGCGCCGTAGACACCGATTGGGGCGCATACGCCAGCTATTCTCCCGACGGCAAGAAGCTGGCGTTCACGCGCCATCCCAGCGTGTGGTCGCGCAAGCACTACCGCGGAGCCTATGCGGCGGACCTGTGGGTGGAGGACCTGGCGACCAAGAAGTTCGCCAAGCTGGGCGACGAGGATTACAAGGGCAATATGCTCTGGCCTATGTACGCGCAGAATGGCGAGATCTATTTCGTATCGAATGAACTGCCCAACGAAAAGACCGTGAAGCCGGGCTCTCCCGAGGTGATGAAGAGCGAGAACAATATCTGGAAGATCTCCGACAAGGGCGGCAAACCGGTACAGGTGACGCACCACGGCGACGGCAATCTCTTCTTCCCCAGCATCTCGGCCGACGGCAAGACGATTGTCTACGAGGACAACTTCGGTATCTGGAAGCTGGACGTCGCGAGCGGGAAGAGCACTGAGATCCGCGTCGACGTGAAGAGCGATCTGAAGGACAATAAGACCGAACTCGTGAGCATCAATAACGAGGTCGAAGGCTTCAGCATTTCGCCTTCAAATCGCCGCGCAGCGATTGTGATGCATGGCGAGATCTTCACGATCCCGACGGATCGCGGAGAGATCCAGCGCGTGAGCGAGACTCCCTGGAAGGAGCAGAATCCGCGATGGTCTCCGAATGGCAAGTGGATCGCGTACGTTTCCGACCGCACGGGCCGCGAGGAGATCTTCATTTCCGACGAACTCGGCAAGAACACCAAGAAGCTGAGCGATGCCGATTGCGACAAGCAGGCGATTGTGTGGGCGGCGGACTCGAAGTCGCTGATGTGGAGCGGCACCGACCACAAGCTGCGCCGCGTGGACATCGATTCCGGCAAGGAAGAAGTGCTGGTCACTGCCGAGGGCGGAAATGTCAGCGATCCGCAGTTCTCCCCCGACGGAAAGTACATCTCATACTCCAAACCGGACAAGCTGCTGCGCACCCACGTGTGGGTTCGCGAACTGGCGACCGGGCAGGAGCAGATGATCTCCAACGAGCAATTCATGACGTCGCGCGGCGCGAAGTGGACGCCCGATGGGAAGAAGCTTTTGCTGATCGGCGGCCAGGGCGGCGGCGCAGGTATTGCCTCCACCGGCGGGCGTGGATCGACGCAGCTTTATGCGGTCTCGCTGACGCCGATTGAGAAGGATCCGAACGATCACGACATCGACACCGAAGCGCAGGCGGAGGCCGCCCTGGAAGCGGCGCCGGCCGGGGGCCGAGGCGGGCGTGGTGGGAACGCGGCACCGGCGAATGTCCAGGTGAAGATCGTGTGGGACGGCATGGATCGCCGCATCGTGCCGATGAGCCGCAATGTGGGCAATGTGTCGATGGTGGTTCCGTCGCCGGATGGCCACACCTACCTGTTCATGGCGCAGGGTGGCGGCGGTGCCGCATCGGATGATCCCGCTGTAGCGGCGGCCGCAGGTCCCGGCATGTATACCATGGCGGAAGATGGCACTCGCGTGACGCGCCTCAACACTACGCCCACCGATGCCGGCACCGGCCGTGGAGGACGCGGCGGGAGAGGCGGCGGTGGCGGCGTTTTCGGCGGCGGCAACGAGCCGCAGTGGGCACGCGACAGCCGCGGCATCTACTTCATGCAGGGCGGCAGCATTTACAATCTCGCGATCAGCGCGCAGGCTGGCGAGAGCGCGGGAGCGGCTCCTGCCGCAGGCGGTGGCGGACGCGGAGGCCGTGGAGGACGTGGCGCCGGCACAGGCGCGGCAGCAGCAACAGACACGCAAGCGACGGCGGGCGCAGGTCCACGACGCATCAATGCTTCGGTGCGGATGGAGATTGATATCGCCGCCGAACGCCGCCAGGTCTTCGAAGAAGCCTGGCGCGTGATGAAGAATCGCTTCTACGATCCCAAGATGCACGGTGCGAATTGGGCGGCCGCGAAGGATACCTACGAGCCGATGCTCGGATACGTAGCCGATACCGAAGAGTTGCACAACCTGATCATGGAAATGATCGGCGATATGAACGCGTCGCACACCGGCATCTCCGCCGGAGGGCTGCTGCCGGGCAGAACGACAACGGAAGAACGCATCACGACGCGTCATCCCGGCTTCGAACTGGAACCGGACGCGTCGGGTTACTACAAGGTCTCCTACATCTACAAGAAGGGACCCGCCGATCATGATTACGTCAAACTCGCCGTCGGCAACTACGTGCTGGCGGTCAACGACAAGGAGATGAAGACCAGCGACAATTACTGGAAGCTCTTCAACATCCTGCCCGAACGTAAATTCGAGTTCATGGTCAACTCCAAGCCTTCAACGGATGGGGCGTGGATGGTCACGCTCGAGCCGCTGACGTCCGCGGCGCAGTCCAACCTCGAGTACGATCGCTGGGTAGCCGAACGCAAGGAGATGGTCGCCAAGCTCTCCGACGGCAAGATCGGCTATCTGCACATCAAGGCGATGGACGCTCCGTCGCTCGCGAAGTTCCAGTTGGATCTGCTGGAGAATCAGGATAAGGCAGGCCTCATCATTGACGAGCGCTTCAATGGAGGTGGCGGTATCGACCAGGAACTGCTGGCCATCCTCGGGCAGCGCAAGGCCTATCAAACTACGCGCAACCGCGATTCGCTTGAAGTGAAGCGCCCCGGCCAGGCCTACCTTGGACAAATGGTAGTGCTACAGAACGAGCGCTCCGCCAGCGACGCTGAAATGTTCCCCGATGGCTTCCGGCGTTTGGGGCTCGGTAAGATTGTGGGCGTCCCCACGATGGGCGCAGTGATCGGAACCGGGTCCTTCACCCTGATGGATGGCTCCGTCCTGAGAACCCCCGGCTCGGGCGTTTACCAGTCACAGGAAGGGGGAGCGAACCTGGAGAACTACGGCGTGCCTCCGGATATTTACGTGGACAACACACCGCCGGACTTTCTAAGTCATCACGATCGCCAGGTGGAAAAGGCGATCGAGGTGCTCAAGGCGCAGATGTAATCGCTCTGAACCGACGAAGGCGGGTCCCGTTACGGCGGACCCGCCTTTTTCTTTGGCAGTATCAGCGAATCCCCCCACAACTTCGTTAGCATCTAACATGGAGGAGACATCTGTCGCTCCCCATGGACGCTCTTACTGTTCACCGCCTGCACTTCGCTTTCACGGTGACGTTTCATTATATTTTTCCGCAATTGACGATGGGGCTCGCGCTCCTGATCCTGATCCTCAAGACGATGGCTCTGCGGACAGGCAATGAGCATTACCACCGCGCTGCCCGTTTTTGGGCACAGATCTTCGCCATCAACTTCGCCATGGGTGTGGTGACCGGCATTCCCATGGAGTTTCAGTTCGGCACCAACTGGTCGCGATTTTCGAAGGCGGCCGGCGGTGTCATTGGGCAAACGCTCGCGATGGAAGGAGTCTTCTCGTTCTTTCTGGAATCGAGCTTTCTGGGCGTATTCCTCTTCGGCGAAAAGCGACTGGGACCGAGAGCGCATTGGTTCGCCGCGTTTCTGGTTTGCCTGGGGTCGTGGCTCAGCGGCTTCTTCATCATTGCTACGGACGCATGGATGCAACATCCCGTGGGTTTCCAATCCGGCCCCCACGGCGAGATCATCCTCACGAGTCTGGCCGGCCTGTTGACCAACCCCTGGCTGTTCTGGCAGTACCTCCACAACATGATTGCCTCGGTAGTGACTGCGAGTTTCGTAATGGCCTCGTTAGGTGCGTTCTACCTGCTCACGCATCGCAGCGAGGAATACGGCAGAACCTTCGTGCGGCTGGGGGTAATCGCGGGCACGATCGCGAGCTTCCTGATGCTCTATCCGACCGGCGATGGGCAAGGTAAGAATATCGCCAGGAATCAGCCGTCGACACTGGCTGCGATGGAGGGTCTGTTTCGGTCGGAGCAGGGCGCGGGACTGGTCATTCTCGGACAGCCCGATTTTGAGAGGCGCCACATGGACAATCCTCTCATCGTGCCGAAGGCGCTCAGCTTCCTGACGTATCAAAGGTGGGGCGCGGAGGTCAAAGGGCTGGATGAGTTTCCTGCCGATCGCCTGCCGGACAATATGCTGCTCTTGTATTACAGCTATCACATCATGGTGGGGCTGGGAACGATCTTCGTGGGCGTGATGGCTCTGGCATCGTTCAGTCTTTGGCGCTCGACGTTGTATCACTCGCGATTCATCTTATGGATGATCATGCTGGCAATGCCATTCCCGTACATCGCGACCACGGCGGGTTGGATCACGGCGGAGGTAGGACGACAGCCGTGGCTGATTTACGGCCTGATGCGCACGCAGGAAGGCGTGTCGGCGCACGTTTCCGCCGGCAATGGGCTATTTACGCTGATTGGCTTTATGGGCATCTATACGATCCTCGCGATTTTGTTCCTGTTCCTGGTGTTCCGCGAGATTGAAGCAGGTCCGGAGCATATCAGCGAGGTTCACGAGGTGGCAGCCTAATATGACGGGGAGGCCGCTCGCTACGAACCGCGCGCGTTAGCAAGCGGTCTGGGGAAGAATATGGAGACCATCTGGTTCTGTCTCGTCGCGGTGATGATCGCGGTATACGTGGTCCTGGACGGCTTCGATCTGGGCGCCGGGATTCTGCACCTGGTGGTGGCTCGGAACGACCGCGAGCGCCGCCTGGTGTTGAGTTCCATCGGTCCGGTCTGGGATGGCAACGAAGTGTGGCTTCTCGCGGGCGGAGGAACTCTGTATTTCGCTTTCCCGGCCCTCTACGCTTCGAGTTTCAGCGGGTTCTATTTGCCATTGATGATCGTATTGTGGCTGTTGATCTTGCGAGGCATCGCCATCGAGTTTCGCAATCACATCGAGAGTCTGGCGTGGCAGCCGTTTTGGGACGCCGTATTCGGCGGATCCAGCGCGCTGCTGGCGATTTTCTTCGGCGCGGCGCTGGGAAATGTCGTGCGTGGCGTGCCGCTCGACCAGGCGGGCGAATTCTTTCTGCCGCTGTGGACCGATTTTCGCACGGGGCGCGACCCCGGCATCCTCGACTGGTATACCATCCTGGTGGGATTGACCGCTTTTGTGACGCTGGCGGTGCACGGCGCGTTCTGGGTGGCGCTCAAGACGGAGGGCGAACTGGAAGGGCGCGCCCGCGGTCTGGCAAACCAATTGTGGTGGGGATTGTTCGCCGCGGTGAGCGTGGTGACGATTGCAAGCTTCCGCGTTCAACCACATCTTCAGTTGAGTTTTACCGCGCATCCCTGGGGCTACGTTTTTCCACTTCTGGCCCTGGCGGGCCTGATCGGCATGCGAGTGCGTGCCGCGAGAGAACTAGACGCTTTTCTCTGCTCCTGCCTGTTCATTGCAGGAATGCTGACGAGCGCCGCTTTCGGACTCTATCCCGAACTGCTGCCTTCCAACGGCGACACTGGATCATCACTGACGGTCGCGAACGCAGCGGCCCCGGCATACGGGCTGCGCATCGGACTCTTCTGGTTCATTCCGGGAATGTTGTTAACGACGGGATATTTCGTGTACACCTACAGAAACTTCGCGGGTAAGGTGAAGGGGTAGAGGTGCGGTGGCGCTAGAAGTCGGCCGACGTATCGCCAGATCGCTAGCGGTCGCGGCCCGCTAACGCGCGCGGCCCGCTACGAGCCGCGACCGTAAGGGAGCGTTTTTTGGCAATCGAGACATCGCTTGCTTACGCGCGCGGCTCGCTGACGACTACAACGCTTGCCCGGTACAATTCGCTCACGATGCGCGACCGTAAGGGAGCGTTTTTTTGGCAACCGAGACATCGCTTGCTTACGCGCGCGGCTCGCTGACGACCCAACGCTTGCCCGCCACAATTCGCCACGATGCTCGACCGTAAGGGAGCGCTTTTTGAGCAATCGAGACATCGCTTGCTTACGCGCGCGGCTCGCTGACGACTACAACGCTTGCCCGCCACAATTCGCTCACGATGCTCGACCGTAAGGGAGCGCTTTTTGAGCAATCGAGACATCGCTTGCTTACGCGCGCGGCTCGCTGACGACCACAACGCTTGCCCGCCACAATTCGCTCACGATGCGCGACCGTAAGGGAGCGTGTTTTGAGCAATCGAGACATCGCTTGCTTACGCGCGCGGCTCGCTGACGACCACAACGCTCGCCCGCCACAATTCGCTCACGATGCACGACCGTAAGGGAACGTTTTTGAGCAATCGAGACATCGCTTGCTTACGCGCGCGGCTCGCTGACCACCCACAACGCTTGCCCGCCACAATTCGCCACGATGCGCGACCGTAAGGGAGCGTTTTTTGAGCAATCGAGACATCGCTTGCTTACGCGCGCGGCTCGCTGACCACCCACAACGCTTGCCCGCCACAACTCGCCCACGATGCGAGACCGTAAGGGAGCATTTTGAGCAATCGAGACATCGCTTGCTTACGCGCGCGGCTCGCTGACGACCCCTACGATGGCCCGCTACAATTCGCTCACGATGCTCCACCGTAAGGGAGTGATTTTCGGGACAATCGAGACATCGCTTGCTTACGCGCGCGGCTCGCTGACGACCCCTACGCTTGCCCGCCACAATTCGCTACGAGCCGCGACCGTAAGGGAGCGTTCTTGCGCTGGATAAGGCCGACATACTTGGGTCTGGCGCCCCACAACCGGGTCTATTTCGGCAACGCGCCTTGCACGAACTTCACTAAGTCCGCGTGGTACTTGTTCGCGGAAGGCTGATCGATATACACCATGTGGCCTGCCTCATAGTATCCGGTGGAGATGTTGTTCTTCTTGACCTCGTCGGATACCTTGAGGTGCGCGATGGTCCACTCCACCGGGAAGAACGGACACGCGAAGTCGTAGTAGCCCATGCCCACGAACAGATGCATGTGCGGATTCTTGGCAAATCCGTTTTCCAGGTTGACTACCGTGTTGTACTCGCCGGACCATGGCGGCGCATTGCCCGACACGTAGTACAGATTGTCGTTCTTGTAGTTCAGATCGTTGCGGATGTACGCCTCGAAAGCGGTAAGGAAGCAGTCCTCGATGTTGGCATTGCTGAAATCAAAGCTGGTATTGTTGGCCCCGGCATCCAGTTGGTAGCCTGCAAAGCGTGAATCGAGGCGCGAGGTCATCATGTGCTGATCGCGCATCAATTCCGTGCTGAAGGGCCCCAGCGGCACGCGGAGGTCGAGCCCGTCGACAAAAGGCTTCGACAACCCGGTGTACTTTGCGAAATCGGACAGCACCTTCTCCCGCTGCGCCTGCGTCGCGCGGGCGCCATCGAAGAGATACTCCAGATATTCGCCCGAGGAGAAATCTCGCGCCTGTTTCGCCATCTGGTCCACCGACAGCTTTTGCAATTCCGGAGGCTGCTTCTTGTGGAAATGCGCTGTCATGATTTCGGTGGGAAGCGTGCTGAGTTGGCGCTGCTCGCCAGCCGCAGCATTGGAATCGATCACCGCGGAGAGCAGCATCACACCGTTGATCGGAATGTCGCGATCGGTCAGATATCCCGCCAATCCAGCGGCGCGGGTCGTTCCGTAGCTTTCGCCTCCCACGAAGAGCGGCGAACCCCACAGATTGTATTCGTTCAGGAAGCTGCGAATGAACTCGCCGAAAGCCGCCAGGTCGTTCTCCACGCCACCGAAGTCCGGGCCGTAAGCGGGCCGGTCGGGGCGGCTGAAACCGGTTCCCATGGCGTCGATGAAGACCAGATCGCCCGTATCCAGCAGGCAGTTCGGATTATCCACATACGTGTAAGGCGGCGGAGTCGCCATGCCGTTCGGCTCCATCTTGACCATCTTGGGACCGAACGCGCCCATGTGCAGCCAGATGGTGGCGGCGCCGGGACCGCCGTTGAACAGGAACCACACCGGCCGCTTGGACTTGTCGGTCACGCCGCTTTTCGCGTAGTAGATGTAGAACAGGTGGCCCTGGCTCACGCCCGTGGTGGCGTGCTTGATGGGCATGAAGCCCACGTGGGCGGAGTACGCAATAGTCTCTCCGTGCAACGTGATCTGGTGCTGGGTGACGATGGGCTGCGCCGGATAATTGATCGGCTGCATCTCCTCCGCGCCATAGTTGAAGCGGTAGAAGCCGTTCGTATTGGCGGCAGGCCCGCCGCGGCCCTGGGCGAACAGGCCGACCCCAGTCGCGGCGATGAGGACGAGTAGTCTGCAAAACTTGCCGTGGGAAATTTCGATTCTCATATTTTGCTCCTTGATGGGCTCGCGCTCATCTGCGCGGTGCCACGGTTTGGTTGACGAAACTGGCCAGATCGCCTTGCAGCTTGGCCAGCGCCTTGTTGTCGACATACGTCATCTGACCGGATTCGAAATGACTCACGGTGATGTTGTGGGCGCGGACTTCGGGCGCCACATTGAGGTGCGCTAACGTGAACTCGGTGGCATAGAACGGCGCCGAGAGGTCGTAGTAGTTCATGCCCACGAAGAGGCGCAGATTCGGATCGCGGGCGAAGGCACTGGCGAGGCTGGCATCGTCGTTGCCGGTGGAGGTGAACTGGCCGACGCCGCCGCTATTCAAGTAATAAACTCCATTGCCGCCGGTGAAGGTCAATTCGCGCCGCAAGTAGGCTTCGTAGGCAGTCTCGAATCCGCCGGCGAGATGGCTCATATTGAAGTCGATCAGGGCTGGAGCGCCGCCGAAGAATCCGCCACCGCCGCCACCGCGTCCGCCACCCGCCGGAGATGGCAGAAAGCCGGTAACGCGCGCGTCCGAGTTGGACAATGCCTTGTGTTCCTCCCGCAGCAACTCGCCATTGAAGCGATCGAGGGAGACCCGCAGATTGTTGTTGACCAGGAATGCCTTGGAAAGTCCGGTGAATCGCGACAGGCCGGCGATCGCCTTGGCGCGTTCGTCCGCGGTCATGCGGTCGCCCTTGTACAAGGCGTGTAGATATTCGCGGGACGCGAATTGCCGCGCCTGCCCAGCGATCTGCTCCGCGCTCATGGCGCTCATTTCCGCCGACAGCTTCTTGTGCCGCCACGCGGCCATCGTCAGACTTGGAAGCAGCGTGATGTATTGAGCATCGCCCGCCAGCGCGTCGGCGCTCATGGTCATCGAAAGAAGCGCGATAGCGCTCACCGGAACCTGGTGCTCGATCAGATAAGCCGCAAGACCCGCGGCACGTCCCGTACCGAAGTCCTCTCCTGCCAGAATCAGCGGGGAATTACGCAAGTTGTTCGCATTGAGGTAGCTTCTGACGAACTCGGCTAGCGATGCGACGTCATTCGCGGTATTCCAAAAGGTGAGGCCGCGGCCCGGCTGATCGGGGCGGCTGTAGGCAGTGCCCACCGGATTCACGAAGACCAGATCGGCATTCCCGAGCAGGGTATTGGGATTTTCGCCCCAGGTGTACGGGGGCGATCCAGCGGTCCCCTCGCTCGTCCACTTCATGCGCTTGGGACCGAGGCCGCCGAACTCCTGCCAACTCGCTGCGACGCCCGGCGCGCCGCCCAGGAAGAACATCACGGGCCGCACCGCATCGCTTGAACCGTCCTTGGAATACGAGGTGTAGAAAACGTGCGCCTCCGATTGGCCCGTGGTCGCGTTGCGCAAGGCGAGGAATCCCGCCCGCGCCGTGTAGTTGATGGTCTGTCCGCCGATCGTGATCTTCTGGTGGGTTTCCACCGGCTGCCCGTCGGGAATCGCCGGTGCCGTGCCGGCGCCAGTGTCGTAATTGTAGAATTCGCTGGTGGCGGCGGCCGGGGCTCCCCCGCCTCCTCGCCCGCCACGTCCTTGGTTCGCGGCTGGCGCGGCGGCAGGCGGCGCCGCCTGTTGGGTCTGCGCCCCTTGCTGTGCGGCCTGCTGTTGAGCAGCCCGGCCGCGGCCTCCCTGGCCCCATGACAAGGACGCCATGGCGAAGAGGATCGCCATCAGGCCTCGTCCGTTCCGTATAGATCGCATTTGCGAGTAAGCTCCTGGTGGAAAGTTACGTAGAGGTGACTATTCTACAGGAGCGATGGCGTTACTACCAGGCGTCGCGGTTACTGATGGTCACGCGGAAGAAGGGCTTCTCTTTTTCCGCAGGCTCCATCTGGTATTCCTGGCTGGTCTTCCTCGGATCATAATCGCGCCAGAGCCACGCCAGCGATTCCGGCAAGTCGAGGGACGCCTGCGCACCGCCATGGGCGGCCGTGCCGAAACGGAAATGGAAATCGTACTCCTGCCGCTTGAGCGAGTTGGCCATCTGGATGTTCTGCATGGGCCAGGAGCCGTGTTCATTTTCGAGATCGTCGGAGCCGTCGCTCATCCAGACGCGAATGTTTCGCTTGGGCTCCTTGCGGACCTTGAAGGGATAGACGTTTCCACCTTCCAGTTTTTCTTGCGGACGCCACTGGATGGACGTGAAACTCCCCACCGCCGAATGCACTCGGCTGAATTTGTCGGGCATCAGCCACGCCACATTGAACGCGCAGATGCCGCCCGACGATTCTCCCGCGATCGCGCGGCTGTAGCCATCCGGCCGGAGCTTGTACGTCTTCTCCACTTCGGGCAGCACTTCCTCCATAAGGAAACGCGCATAACGGTCGCTGACGGTGTCGTACTCGATGGAGCGCATGGCGCGGCCCTCCGGCGATTGGCCGGGCGCGATCATCACGTGGACCATCGGCGGCAAGAGCTTCTGGTGGACCAGGTTCTCCGTGACGGTGAAGAGGCGCATCCGTGAGAAATCGCCGATGAGATTCTGCCCGTCCTGCCAGACCATGAGTGCGGAAGGAACCGCGGGATCGACACCGGGAGAAGCATAGACCCAATAGTCGGCCTTCATGCCGTCATAGATCTTGCTGGCAATGGTCATCTTGTCGCTGACTCGGCCCTTCGGGACTCCCGGTTTCTGGTAGGAGTCGGGATTGTATCCGACCGCGTCGCCGCGTGCGCCGAGCGGCTTTCCCGCGGCGTAATACTGGAAGGAATGAGTGACGCCTGTTCGCATCTTCGTCAGCAGCATCCACAAACTGCCGCCGGGGATCTGCATCATCGGAACGGCGGGCTGCTGATCGATGGAGATGGTGACGGGCGAAGGAGAGTCCGCGACGAAGAGATAGTCTTGGCCCCAGATGGCCTGCCCGCCGCGAGGTGACAGCGTCTTCGCAATACGGTCTTGCAGACCTGGCGCGGCAGGGCCGATCCGTGCGGTCGCAATCAATTCTTCAAGGGGAGGGACCTGGCCAAGAACGGCTGCCGCCATCAGGAAAAGCGGTACAAATCGTCTCATGGTTGGTCAGTATACACGGCCTGCCCTGCCGAACGCCGCATTCCAGCAGAGCAGGGCTCTTTGGAATAAGGATTCTGGTGAAACATCAGACCGCAGGGAAGCCGCTGCCCTATCTCTCAACTGTTTCTCAGCTATTTCGCGAAGAGTTGGACATCAAAGCGTTGCCCACTTTCCAATAACCCGGTCTTTCGCCACGAAGTACGTACATCCTTGTACTCGCCGCTGTCCGGCGCTAAGGTGGCTTCAGGAGTGCAGGTGCCAGAAAGACCGGGACGTAATTCGCGATGTTGGTGCGGCAGCGGCAGGAAATACAAGAAGTGCCATCTGAATGCGGACATTGAGACGGAAGAACGCAGCAGCCTTCAATTGCCGCGTGCCAGGGAAATCTGGGAAATCGAGAAGAGCATACTACTGCAGCCGCCACCCCGGCGTAACAAATCAGGCTGATCCAAGCCGTGGCGGATTACCTTTACTAGCCAATCTGCGGTAACCCCGTTTTAGTGCCGTTATTCTTTGCGTGCCGAATCTGTGGCAACGGGCTTCCTTTACGGGGTGTTCAGCCCCCGGGTCGTCAGCTAATCCGCCATCCGAAAAATTCCATTACCACCAGACCCAAAAACAGGCCCAGCCGAACTCCCGGAGATACGCCGCCGAAACGCCACAGATGCGGCAGCGCGACCGTTCACCCCGCCTTCACTTTGGTATAGCAGGAGCGGAGAACGATGGCGATAAACAACAACATTGGAGTCGCCGGCTCGGGAACGGAGACCGGAACCGCGTTGCCGAGAAACTGCCCATTGGCGTCGAACACCAGGAGCGGACCAAGCGAGGTACTGTTCATCCCGGAATCTCCCCATGCTGGGACGCCGAGCTGATTGCAGGAGATTTGCGCATTCTCAGTCGCAGTAAAAGGTTGACCGAAAGTGACTGGAAAACTGAAAGCAGCGCCACCCTGCGTCGTGGAACTAATTCCACCCACACTGAGATTCGTGGAGACCTGGCAGCTTCCGCCACCTGAGCCGTCATCAGTACCGCCCACGTGATCGAAGAATGTCATCACGGTCCCGGTAGGCGTCGTAGGAGTCGAGATTCCCGTGAGAATATACTGCTGTGTAACCTGAAAGTCAGTGTTGAAGTTGGCAAAGACCCCAAAACCCGAGGGCGCAAATGCGCTGGTGTCATGGCTGGCTTGGGCGAAGATGTCGCCAACGTCCAGAGTGATATCCGGATTGAAGGAGCCGCCGCTCATGAACCCGGTACAGAAACTTCCTGTATCGCCCGTGAATGCCTGACTGTAAACGATATTTGTGGGTAGTCCTTGGTAGAAGCCACAGGTCCCACTCACTGTGCCAGTGAGAGTGGCCGCAAACGTACAGACTGACAGGCAGGCGGCCGTCAATGTGATTCTGACCAACCGGAGGAGCATGGTGCCCTGAGTTTAAGGCGTTTCTCGAATTGGCCGCAAGCGAGGGAAGGGTGGCAGCGCACGATTTGTATGAGGAACAGTGTGTGGACTCACGCGCTCCGTGATCAGAGACTCTTCTTTCCCGCGTCGCGACTTAGCCCCACTTTCCCGTATTGACTAATCCTGGTTGCGAACCGTCTGGGACGCACAGACAAATTGTCGACGCCGTGGTCTCGAAAGCCTGCTTATGCCATGCGGAGCGCAGCGGCGAGATCCTTGTTTCCTCGCACACGCCAGATCTTCGAGTCCAGTATGTAGTGGGTGAAGGCGACACCCCAGGGAGCCGCTTTCAAAGCGGGGTAGGAGGCAAATACCGGCAGAGAACCAGCGCCGAGATTCAAGAGTAGATTCAGAGCCAGCGCTGCGCCGAAGTAATAGACGAACCGCCGCGCCAACGTCGCTGCCAACCCCGCGCTCTCACCGAATTTCGGGTCGGCATAGTGATTCTGATTGTGGAACCACATCAACCGGTGATATTGAAAGCTGTGGAAGAGCCCGAGAACGATGCCGGCGCGAATCAGACCATCGGTTCCCGTGGTAGCCGCGTATCCAAACGCCAGCCACTGCAACGGCACCACCACCGCAAACAGCATGAGCTTGGGCGAATTCAGGGGCTCGCCTGTCATCACTTTCTGCAACTGACGCGCGACGAAGGCCAAGGCCCCCAGTGCATAGATGGTCAGCAGAAGGGAGTCGAAAGTCCTAACCCAGGACAACGCAAACAGGTTGGTATTTCCCTTGATGATCAGGCGCGCGTACGGGAGCATGAGCGAGACCAATAGAAACCAGCGATCCAGAAGAAAATCCGAGCGCTCGCGGTTTTTGTGCCGGTACAGCATGACGAATCCGAAATGCTGCTTGGCGATGTGGAAGTGCAGCCATGAAGTTGCCAGGACGTAGAACAGGGGTCCGGCACCTGCGGCCACCATCACCGGTCCAACCAGCATCGCCGGCACCACCACCCAGAGCAGCGATCCGAGCCGCTGGCGCTCATTGTTATCGAAGTACGTGCGGGTCGCCGTCGCCAGAACGTGCGGTCCATCGATCCCGAAGAGCCAGACGAGGTACAGAGGTGTCACCGGGAAGCCGGCTGCCATGAGAGCCAGTACGACATAGCTCGCCACCGACGAACCGATGAACCAGGTAAGATCCTCACGCCCGCTGATGATCCAATTGGCAGAGCGTGGTGGCGACAGAGCGATCGTCTGAGTGCTCACGTGCTTCCCTCTGTCGCCACTATGAAGCCATGCTCCGGCAGGTGCAAGATACCCAGCGGATATCGCAGGAATGGCTAACCTTGGATAGTCACTACACCGCGGCGGCGGCTGACGGACGCGGCTGCAGCCGCTGACGCTCCACCTCCGCGAGTTCCAATTGCAGGCGCCTGAACGCGCGCTCCTGCTCGGGATTGCGGTCCCACCGTTCGTGGCCGAGATTGCGAGTCTCCAGGGGGTCGTTTGCAAGGTCGTACATCTCCCACTCATACGGCAGATCGGGATGAGCAGCATCGTAATATTTCGCAAGTTTGTAGCGTTCCTCGCGAATGCTGATGATGTGGTTGCGGGGCCCGGGATATGGACCTTGCGGCTGGCCCGACTGGTAGTCGTCATAGGTGAAGGCGATGTACTTCTGCCGCCCCTCCGCGGAGGGATCGAGCACGACGGGGGAGTAGTCGACCCCTTGCCATGGAGCGCGCGCGGAAGCCGGCGCGTCCATCAGGCTGGCGAGCGTGGGTAGAAAGTCGACGTGCGAGACCATCGCCTCGGACGAGACGGGCTCCGGAAAGAGCTTGGGATTGGAATAGATCAATGGCACGCGCAGGGTCTCTTCGTAGAAATTGAAGTTCTTCTGCCGAAGCCCGCCATGGGTCATTCCCATCTCGCCGTGATCGGAGGTTTTGATGACCAGAGTGTTGTCCATCAAACCGCGCGAGGAGAGGATCTCGAGGATTCTCACCAGATACCGGTCGGAAGACTTCATCAGGTTGCCGTAGAAATTGATGTAGTTGCGCTGTTGCTCGGGATCCAGCTTGCCGAGGCCGGCATTGCTCAGAGCGAGGAATTCTGGCTGAACGCGCGGCTTCGTCGAGAGATCTTCGTTCACGGTCGCCGGCAGTTCGATGTCTCCTTCGAGCCAGCTCGGGTCATAGCCGTTCTGCAGGGCTGCATTCGGATACCCGAGCACGTCGTGAGGATTGACGAGAGAGACCACGAGGAAGAAGGGCTGCTGCGTTGCGGCAGGTCCTTTCAAATACGACAGCACCCCCTCGTCCCCGGTTTGTTCCAAACCATTGTCGTGGATGAAACGCCCGTCGTTATCGGCGTCTCCCCCGCCGTACTCGTTAGGGTCCTGATTGGCGCCGGCGTCCGGCGGATTCCAGCGCTGGAACCCATACCGGTCGACATCCTCCGGCACATAAACCCCGTCTTCATTGGCCGGCTTGGTCAGGTGGAACTTGCCTTTATAAGGAGTGGCATAGCCCAGGGAAGCCATCACGGTTGCGATGTTCTTAAAATCGAGCGGTAATTCAGCCTGCGGATACTGGCTGGCCGGCATGTTCTGCTCGAGGGTCCATTTCACGCCGTGCTGCGCCGGGAAATACCCGGTCATCAGCGTGGCGCGGCTTGGCGAGCACATGCAGGAATTGCAAAATGCACGTTGAAACGTGAGGCCATTTCTCCGCAAACGGGTCTCCCCCGGGAGATTCTTTTCGGCCCAACCGGGCGGAAAATGCTGGATCGCCCGTTCCTGATCCGTAATAAATAAGATTACATTCATGCCATTCAGATTGCGTCGAGTCGACATATGGGTAACCCCTCCAGCGCGAATGCGCGGTTATTCGATCCACCCGATCGTATCAGTTTTTCTTAGTATTTCTTAGTCTATTCTTGTAGTATTTCTTAGCCAAATCGCAGGATATGTGGTACTTCAGCTTGCCCAAAACGGCATGGACCCGAGATGGGCTAAACTGGAACACTTGGGTTAGTTTCCTTTGATCGACCTCCACTCGCACACCAACGAATCGGACGGCACCTGTTCGCCCGCAGAACTGATTGAAGAAGCGGTTCAGTCGCAAGTAGACGTTCTCGGCATAACCGATCACGACACCTTCAAGGGTTACGACGATGCTCGCGCTTTGGGCCAGGAGCGTGGTGTCGAGGTGATTTGCGGGATCGAAGTTTCCACCAAACTTCACGGCAGCACCGTCCACTTGCTGGGGTACTTCTTCAATCAGACCGGTCTGCCTGCATTTCGCGAATGGGTGCTCGATCAACAGGCGGCGCGTCGCGAACGCAACGTGCGGCTGACCGCGCGTCTTCGCGAATTAGGATTCGATATCAATCTCGAGGAAGTCGAGGCACGCGGCAAGGGCATGACGGGCCGCCCGCATTTCGCGCTGGTGATGGTGGAGAAGGGCTACGTCTCCAGCCTGCGCCAAGCCTTTGACGAGTACCTGGATGAGTCCGCAAAGGGCTACGTGTATCGCCGCGAGCCTCAGTTTGACGAGGGCGTGTCCCGCATCCGTAACGCGGGCGGAATCGCTTCTCTGGCGCATCCCATTCGCGTGAATGGGGACGTGCCGAAGCTGATGCCCGAGCTTTGCGATTGGGGCCTGAATGCGCTGGAGGTTTATCACAGCGATCACGGTCCGGCTGAGACTGAGCTTTACCTTGAACTGGCTCGGAAATACGGTCTTCTGATCACGGGCGGCTCCGACTTTCATGGCGACGTGAAGCCTGACGTGAAGCTTGGCACTGGCTGCGAGGGCAATCTCAAGATTCCCTCCGATTTGATCGAGAAACTCAAGAGCGCGGTTTAACACAGCGACTGGGCGACGCTCCCTTACGGTCGCGGCTCGTAAGCTATTTGCAAACACGAGATGAAAGTTACGAAACGCACGCGAAAGCTATTTGCAAACACGAAGTGAAGTTACGAAACGCACGCGAAAGCTATTTGCAAACACGAGGTGAAAGTTACGAAACGCACGCGCTGCGAGCCGCGCGCGTAAGCAAGCGATCTTCACCTTTTCCTCTCCGATATTTTTTCGCCCTTGCCAGGTGCCCCGATATGATCTACGATATAGAACAAACATGCCGCCCAGTTATCTTGGCGAATTCGAACAGATCGTTTTGTTGGCGGTAGTCCGTCTCGGCGACAACGCGTACGGCGTCCCGATCCGCGCTGAAATCGAGAA
This sequence comes from Bryobacteraceae bacterium, assembly GCA_035295745.1. GTDB lineage: Bacteria > Acidobacteriota > Terriglobia > Bryobacterales > Bryobacteraceae > JAIQFL01. Next base: position 22,393 of record DATGIL010000097.1, read on the forward strand.
GCGCGCCGGCCGCCCAGTCAGCGTCGGGGCTCTGTATGCGACCCTCGACCGCCTCGAAGCCAAGCGGCTGATCCACTCCTGGTTTGCTGACCCTACCCCGCAGCGCGGCGGGCGATCGAAGCGCTATTTCAAGCTGCTGCCCAAGGGTCTACAGGCCCTCGAAGAATCGCGCGACATGTTCAATCGCATGTGGCAGGGAGTTCGCTTGAAAGGAGAGTCGGATGCCTGAACATCCTCCGCAACTCGCCGAGCGGCTGCTGCGCTGGCTGGTGGGCGGCCGCGATGCCGACGCGGTCACGGGCGATCTGCGCGAATCGTTCCAAACCCGCGGCGGAGGAGCGATCTGGTATTGGCGCCAGGCACTCAGTTGCGCGGCTGTCCGGCTGTCGCCACATCGGCGCGTGCTGCCCGGCCTCGGCCACGACTTCCACCATGCGCTCCGCACCATCCGCCGAAACCCGGGTTACGCCTTCACTGCCATGGTCTGCCTGGCTTTGGCCATGGGCGTCAATACCACGCTCTTCAGCTTTCTCGACAGCCTCTACTTCCGCAAGTTGCCCGTTCCCGAACCGGAACAGATCTTTCAGGTCATCCGCCATGGGACGCCGCTCTGCTCCTGGCGCGAATACATGAATTTCCGCGACGGCCTGCGTTCTTTCCGGGCCGCCGCATCCCTTTCCGCGGGCACATACGTGGAGATCGACCGGCAGACGGTCAACCTGAGCTTCGAGGTCGTCTCCGCGAATTACGCCGATGTGCTGCGCCTGGGAACCACACTGGGCCGATGGTTCGCGCCAGACGAAGACTCTCCTGGGAGCGAGCCTGCCGTGGTGATCAGCCACCAGCTTTGGAGCACGCGTTTCCATAGCGACCCGGCGGTCGTCGGCCGCCAGCTCCGCATCCACGATTTGATGTACCGCGTCGTCGGCATCGGGCCCGCGGATTTCGTAGGGGATCGCCCACCGATCGGAGTGGATCTCTGGATCACGGAGTCGAGCATCCAATCGACGTTCATGGCGCGCGGCGACGCGGATGGCCCCAGAGTGAGCCTGATCGGCCGATTGTCCCCCCATGCCACTTTCGAAAATGCCCTCGCCGAGGTGCGCGTCATCGATGCCGCTTTCACGGCAGGCGATGCGCACGATCCGCGCGCGTCCGATCCGGCCCTTGTAGAACCCGCATCCGGATTCTTGTGGGTCAGCGGGCGGCAATACATGAAGCCCGTGGTCTCGTCGATGAGCCTGGTGTGTGGAATCGTGCTGCTCATCGCGTGTGTGAACGTCGCCAATCTGCTGCTCTCGCGAGCCGCAGTGCGCCGTCGCGAGATGGCCGTCCGACAGTCTTTGGGCGCCAGCCGGGCCAGGCTTTTCCGCCAGACTCTCGTCGAAGGCATGGTGCTGGCAGCTGGAGGCGTGGCGCTGGGCATCGTGGCCGGATGGTGGATCGGCCGTGTGATCGAGAGTCTCTTGCCCGCGGTAAGCACCCAGGCGTACGTTGGGCTCAAATTCGACATCGATTGGCGCGTGGCCCTGTTTGTCTGCGCCCTTGGAAGCGCCAGTGCGATTCTCTTCAGCCTGCCACCCGCTTTGGAAGCCGGGCGAGATCTGAGCCCGGCGCTCAAGGGCGCCGACTCCCGCCAGCGATCGCGGCAACGTGAAATCTATTCACTCGCCCAGGTAGCACTGTCACTCACGCTGTTGATCGCCACCAGCCTGCTGATTCGCGCCCTTCTTCACCAGCAGAACATCGATCCCGGTTACGCCACTGCTCATCGGCTCTACGTCAATCTGTGGGCCTCTCCCAAATTATTCCAACCTGAGGAATCCGCGGCGCTCTTCACCAACCTGCTCCAACAGGCCCGGCAATTGCCTGGCGTTCGCGAAGCCACAATCGCATCTTCGTTGCTCGGCTCGGAAGTGACTTCGGCCTGCGCCAGTGCCGATGCATCCGCCAAGCCGCGCAAACTCAACAGCAACGTAGTGGAACCCAATTTCTTCGACCTGATGCAAGTCGCCATCGTTCGGGGCCGAGCCTTTGGTCCGGCCGGCACCCTCGGCGAGCCGCCCGCGGTTGTTGTCAATCAGACCATGGCGCGTACCTGGTGGCCTGGCGAAGATCCTCTCGGCAAGCCCGTTTGGCTCGGCTGCGGACCCGCCGCGCGAAGACTCGGGACCGTGATCGGTGTCGCTAAAGACGTTAAGTACCAGGATCTGAACGAGGCTCCGACTCCTTTCTTCTATCTTTCCCGGCGGCAGGATGCCGGCACCGGCTTCTTCGAGTTGATCGTCAGGACCGAGGGCGATCCGTATCTCTGGAGCAAACCGCTGCTCGCTGTCGCACAGTCCGGCGGCCCGAAGCTGCACATTTTCGAACTCCGGACTCCGCAGGATGCCATCGCATTCGATTTGCGGGGACTCCGCTGGCAGACGGAACTCATGGGAAGCTTGGGCTTCCTCGCCATTGTCCTCGCCGTAATCGGCCTCTACGGCGTTGTGGCATACTCCGTCTCGCAGCGAACTCGCGAAATCGGCATGCGTATGGCACTCGGCGCCACCTCGGGCGACGTGCTGTGGCTCGTGCTTGGGCGCGGCCTCCGGATCACTGCCGGTGGGGTCGCGTTTGGCCTCCTGTTAAGTGCGGTCGCGGTGCACTGGCTCCGCAGCTATCTTTACGGGCTCAGTCCTTTCGACCCGATCGCGTTCTCGGCGGCCAGCCTCGCCTGGCTAGCCATCGCAATGCTCGCCAGTTGGTATCCGGCGCGCCGCGCCACCCGCGTCGATCCGATCACCGCGCTCAAGTACGAATAAAGGAGAATCGTATGCCTCCGAAACTAGCGGAACGACTCCTGCGCTGGCTGGTCGGCGGCCGAGACGCTGACGCAGTCACGGGCGACTTGCGCGAAACTTTCCAGGAACGCGGAGGCGGCGTGCTCTGGTACTGGTGGCAGGTGGCAAGTTGCCTCGCTGTGCGCATCTCGCCCTCACGCCGTATGTTGCCGGGACTGGGAGCCGACTTCCATTACGCCTTGCGCCTGATCCGCCGCAATCCCGGATACGCGCTTACCGCCATGCTGTGCCTCGCACTCGCCATGGGAGTCAACACCACACTCTTCAGTTTTCTGAACAGCATGTACTTCCGCAAGCTGCCCGTTGCCGACGCCGGGCGGATCGTGCGCATCACGCGCGGCGAGTACCGATTCTGCAACTGGCCGGAGTACTTCGAAATCCGCGACCATCTTCGATCGGTGGAGGCTGCGGCGCAAGCCGTGTTCTTCGACGACATGGAGATCGATCGCGTCAGCCGGAGTATCAGCTCCGAACATGTCTCCGCGAACTACGCCCAGGTGCTGCGACTAGGGACCGCATTGGGAAGCTGGTTCACCAACGCGAATGATCGCACGCCCCCGGCCCCGGTCGCAGTCATCAGCTATCGCGTCTGGCAGAAGCGCTTTCTCGGAGACCCCAATGCCGTGGGACAGCAAATCAGGATCCACGACGAACCATATCGCATAGTCGGCGTGGCGCGCCCGGACTTCCTGGGCGCTTTTCCCCCATTTGCCACCGACGTTTGGGTGATGGTGCCCGCCAGGCGTGCGCGGGGTGCGCGGATCAATCTCATAGCCCGCCTCGCCCCGGGCGCCACGCTGGAAAGCGCCACTTCCGAAATGCGCGTGGTCGCCAGCCACTTGCCGCCCGATCCGGAGAACGATGGACCTCCCAGTCTGGCTCAGGTCCGGCCTTTCGTCGGATTCGGCAGCGACCAATGGCGGGTTTTCGGAAGCCTTACTACGATTCTCAGCGTGGTTTGTGGAGTGGTGTTGCTGATCGCCTGCGTCAACGTCGGGAATCTACTGCTCTCACGTTCCGTGGTGCGGCGCCACGAGATGGCGGTACGGCAGGCACTCGGCGCAGGACGCGCACGGCTTTTCCGGGCGACCTTCGTCGAAGGACTCGTGCTGGCTTGCGGAGGTATCGTCTTGGGATTGGCGGGAGGATTCGCCAGCGGCCGCCTGCTGGAATGGGCCAAGCCTTCCGTTCCACGAGCCTACTACCAGGGCATCCAACTCGGCATCGACTGGCGAGTCGGGCTCTGGCTCGCGGCGGCCGGCGTCGCCTGTGCCGTGCTCTTCAGTCTCGCTCCGGCTATCGGAAGCCGGCTCGATTTGAATGCCGCCATGAAACGAACCGAGGGCGGCCCGCGCTCCCGCCAGCGCGAGTTCTACTCTCTGCTCCAGGTGGCGCTTTCGCTGGCTCTGCTGATTGGTACCGGGCTGTTGCTGCGCGGTCTCGATCGCGTGGAGCATATCGACCCTGGCTTCGCCACCGATCACCGGCTCTTTGTGAATTTGCGGGCATCCATGCGCGATCTGACGCCGGAACAGTCCACCTTGCTCTATAGCGATCTGCTCGGCCGCGCCCGCGCCTTACCCGGTGTGATCGACGCCACACTCGCCTGGCAGGTGCTGGGCACGGTCGGTATGGCGTGTGCCAGCAAGTCCGCGACGGAAGAGCCCGGTGACGCGAGAGAGAACGTGGTGGAGCCCAACTACTTCGACATGATGCGCGTTCCCATTCTGCGAGGCAGCGGACTGCCGCGAAACGGAGCACTCACGGACGCGCCGGCCGTGGTGGTGAATGAGACGATGGCGCGAACATACTGGCCGGGAGAAGATCCGCTTGGCAAGCTCTTGTGGCTCGGATGCCAAGGACAGCAGCGTAAGATCGGCCAGGTAGTTGGAGTGGCCGCCGACACGCGCAATCCAGCATACCCGTCGCAGTCTCCTACGGGGTTCTATCGCTCGCGCCTCCAGGATCCCGGAAACAGCTATTTCGGACTCATTATCCAAACCACCGGTGATCCATATTTGTGGAGCAAGCCGCTGATGTCAGTCGCGCAGAGCGGCGGCGCACACCTCCGAATCTTCGACATGCGCAGTATGGCGGACGACGTCGGTCTCCTTCTGTGGGAAGCGCGCTGGCAAGCTGCGCTGCTGAGCAGCCTCGGCGCGCTCGCGGCGGTCCTGGCCGCGATTGGGCTGTACGGCGTGGTTGCCTTCACGGTCGCCCAACGGACCCGCGAGATTGGGGTCCGCATGGCTTTGGGTGCTGCGCCCGCGGACGTACAGTGGATGATATTGGGACACGGTCTGCGCATCACTGGCGTGGGGATCGCGGCGGGCCTGCTGTTGAGTGCAGGCACCGTGCACTGGTTGCGCGGCTTTCTCTATGGGTTGAGTCCATTCGATCCGATCGCCTTCGCAGCGGCAAGTCTGGTTTGGATTCTGATCGCCATGCTGGCAAGCTGGTACCCCGCCCGTCGAGCGACCCGAGTGGATCCTCTGACGGCGCTGCAATACGAATGAATTTGGAATCGGGCGGGCCAGTTTTCGCTCCCTCACGGTCGCGGCTCGTAAGCTACCTTCGCGCGAATACGTGCGCTTGCGAGCCGCGCGCGTAAGCAAGCGATGTCCGGATTTTTCAGAGCTTCTCGCGGTCGCGGCTCGTTGCTTCGAAGATCGCTCCCTCACGGTCGCGGCTCGTAAGCTACCTTCGCGCGAATACGTGTGCTTGCGAGCCGCGCGCGTAAGCAAGCGTTCCCCGTCCCTCACCTCAATTTTCCTATCGTTTCCTCATGCACACCATCGGACTGTCTTCCGTCAGTCCGGTAGAGTAGAAACATGAAGCTTCTGAGCCTTCTTGCCGTTTTGCCGCTGCTTCTGACTGCCCAGCCCGATCCCGCTTACGAGGCCTACCAGGCTTGGCAACAGCAGCACCGTACGAGTGATTACAAAGCTCTATACGAAGCTTCCACAGAATGGACCACCAAATGGCCTGACAGCCGCTTTGCCTGGCAACAGCGCCGCGACTCTCTCTTGCAGACTCAGAACCGCTCCGCGGAGTTGTGGAAAGTAGTGGATGAGAACCTGATTCGCCTGTCGCCGCAACACACATATGCGTCACTCGCGGCCTACGACTGGGTAACGTATGGAATCAATCTGAAAGAGGCCGAGGCGCTAATCTCTGCGGAGATAGCCTGGCAAGAGGCTCGACCCAAGCCCGCTGCGGCCGCAGACGCGACCCTCGCGGACCGTATCGATGAAGCGGGATTCAGTTCGCGTTTGTTCGATCCGCTTTGCACGTTGGCCCGTGCCGAGATTCAATTGAAAGAATTCGACCGCGCTCGCATTGCCATCCAACGCATCCATTCCTGGCTGGAAGGCGATTTCAAACACTATTATGACCCCGACCCGCTGGAGACATTCCCCGATTACGGTTCGAAATACTTCACTATTTCCGCAGAACTGGCCGAAGCGGAAGGACGGAAGGCCGACGCCTTGGCGTTCTACCGTCGAGTGATCACCGACCCGTACTACCGCCGGGAATATCGAGGCTATCTCAAGCAGACGCGCACCCTCTGGGACGAAATGGGCGGAACCCCAGAAGGTTGGAAGGTGTTCTCCGAGGTCCCTCCGCTTCCTGCGGGCGTCCCGGCCGGACACCTCGGAACCTCTTTCTTTCCTTGGGTTGCTCTCGATTACAAGCTACCTCCGCTGGAAGGGGCTCATTTCGAAGGCAAGACGACGCTGGTATATCTGTGGACCTCGTCCTGCGCGCCTTGCTGGGCGACTCTCCCCGCGATCCAGACGGTACACAATACGGTAAAGAACCGAAACGACCTCCAGGTCATCACGCTCAATGTGGATGACGACAAAGAAAGGTCCGAAGCTTTTATGCGACAAAAAGGCTACGATTTTCCGGTCGTCATCGGCAAGACATACGCAAAGAAAGTGCTGCCGGAAATGATTATTGGCCAGATCTGGATTGTAGACGCAGGCGGCGCCGTGCGGCTTCAACGGACCGGGAACACCTTCAACGGCAGGGAACAGGCGCTCGTTGACGAAACCATTTACAAGATGTCGCAGGTGTCTCGATCGGTGCGTGGGGCGGAAATTCGCTAGCCGGGCACGCCTATGTTCCCAATGTCACACCGAATCATCGTCCTGTTCCTCCTGAGCGTGCCAGCCGCAGGCCAGACTTTTGAGGTGGCATCCGTGAAAGTGGCTCCTCCCGAACCGCCCGGGCAGACCACCATGGGGTACCCCGGGCTGTGTCCTGCCATTCGTTACACCAACCTGTGCATGCTTGACCTCCTGGCAGACGCGTATCAGGTGAAGCAGTATCAGATCTCCGGGCCGTCCTGGTTCAAAGAGCGGCAGCCGCGATATGTCATCGGCGCCACGTGTCCGGCGAAGAGTTCCCCAGCAGAAATTCGGAAGATGCTGCAGGCATTGCTGGCGGAGCGCTTTCACCTGGTCGCGCACCTGGAAAAAAAGGAGCAGCCCGTATATGCGCTGATAGTCCCCAACGGCGGCGGATCCAAGCTGGTGAAGGTGCGGGAATCGGGCACCGGCGGTTTTTCCGAGGGCAGTTCCGGACCTGGAGGGGTCAAGGGAAAATTTACTCTCGCAGATCTCGCGGCACTGCTGTCATATCAAACGGACCGGCCCATTCTCGATAAGACCGGCCTGGACGGGATGTTTGAGATCGATCTGCACTGGATTCGCGACAGTGACGATTCCTCCGCTCTGTTCAGCGCCGTGAAGGAACAAATGGGCTTGCGCCTGGTACCGGAGAAGGCGTCCATCGACCTGCTGGTGATCGATCGCGTGGACCGGACTCCTGTCGAGAACTGAGCGTCTTTCCGTTTTGCGTCACTTCTTTTTGGGAGGCGGCGCATCAGTATCGAACCGGATCACCGACTCCGCCACATACTCCCGGCAATTGGTGAATTCGATCTCGTTGCGCCCTTGCCACCCGTTAGTATTCGTGAGGATGGTCCGTGCCGACCGCGGCAACAACACCTCAGACGGGCCGATCTTCGTCATCGCGTATGTGACTACGGTAGTCGTATCCGCGATGTCCAGTTCCAGCGGAATGTCAACGGCGCGCTCCTCAATTCGCAACAAATTGTGATTCTCCGCGTCCGCCCAGAAGGTGCCTTCCAAGCCGACGGATCCGACGGCAGTTGCGGACGAGATCGTATATCCAGCCTGATTCACGGGAACCACGAAACTGAATCGCAGGGCCGGACGATCGAGGATCCGGTCCTCGACCATCGCCGTGGTGCGTCCGTTGTCGTTGACGAAGAGGTTGCGCGCTACCGCGGAAAAAGCGCCGGTCCCCATCGCGCCTCCGTACGCCATTCGCTTCAGGTCCATCTCCTGAAACGAGCCTGTGCCGCCGGCTGGCGCCACCATTTCCTTGCCTCCCACGAACGCCACGTCGAGGCGGACGGTGTCGATGGGGCGATAGATGTCCGTGCGTGGCCGCCTCTCGAAACGATTGATCGTCTCCGCACAGGCGAAGTCGGGAAGACGCTGCAGTTCCGCTTTGGCCTTCCGTTTGACGCGCGAGAGTTGCAGGACCCAATCGGGCAAGTCCTGCTCATACAGCGGACTGGCACACAGAATCGCAACGGCGGCGGCAATCGCTTGCAGTCTCACTTCTTCTTACCGGCAATCTGCCACTCGGTGAACGGCGAACGGACGCCGCGGATCTTCACATTGAGGCAGTATGGAATTCGCGACGCCAAGGCGCGCTCGACCGCGGGTCCCACCTGGCTCAGATCTTCAATCGTCTCGCCCTCTCCACCGAACGCCTTCATTATGAGATCGTAGCGGGTCGATCGCAACTCGCACCCCACGGTCGGCACCGCGGGATTCGCGAACGTTTGTAACTCCCGCTCCAGGCCCCATCCCGCATCGTTGCCCACAATCAGGACGATCGGCAGTCCGTGACGCACCGCGCTGTCCATCTCCGCGAGATAAAATCCCAACGCACCGTCGCCGGTGATCGCGATCACGCGCCTCTCGGGATGCGCGAGTTGCAGTGCGAGACTGTTGGGCAGCGAGGACCCGATGGTGCCCAGCGGACCCAGCCGCAGCCAACCGCCGCCCTCGAGCGCCGGCAGGATCGCCCGGCCCCAGTGCGCAAAGTCTCCGCCGTCCCACGAGTACAGCACGGCCGGCGGCAGCACTCTGCGCAATTCGTGAAAGAACGCCGCGGGGTGTATCGATTCACCACCAGATTCGGCGAATTCCGCGAGTTTGCCCTCCCAATTCCGCCGTAACTCTCGAACTCGATCCAGCCATGGCAGGGGCATCCACGGCTCCGGCCCCGCACAATCCGTGAGCGCGTCCAGAACCGAACGCGCATCGGCGTGAATCGAAACATCCAGCTTGCGATTCAGACCGAGTTCCTCGGCGTGGATGTCGATTTGGATGAAGCGGGCCTCTGCAGGGAACAGTCGCTCGCCGCCCATGGCCAGCCGGTAGTCGATCCTCTTGCCGACGATCAGGAATAGGTCCGCTTCCCGGAACGCCTCATGCACCGCATAATTAAGCGCCGGATCGGCATATCCCATCGCCAGCGGGTGATCGTCGGGAACAGTTCCGCGCCCCATGGTGATGGTGTAAAGCGGGAATGAGGTCATCTCCAGGAATCGCCGCAATGCATCTTCGGCATGCGACCACCACACCCCGCTGCCCGCGATGACCACCGGCCGGCGCGCTTCGCGGAGCATCGCCGCGACCGCCTGCAAATCCGCGGGCCGCGGGTGAGAATCCAGGCGGGTATGACCGGGAAGCGGAGGCGTCCTTCGCGGGTCGCCCTGGCTCGTGAACACGTCCACCGGTATCGTCAGATGCACCGCGCCCTTGCGGCCGGTACTGGCGGCGGCATAAGCGCGTTCCAGGTAAAACGGAATCGCGGCGGCGCACGGAGGCTCGGCCGCCCACTTTACCACCGGCCGCGCCATCGCCACCTGATCGATATCCTGAAATGCCTCCCGATGCGCTAACGTCGACGAGCGGCTGCCGCTCACCGCGATCAGCGGACTTCCCGCCAATTGCGCCGTGGCGATGCCGGTGAGCGAGTTCGTATGGCCTGGACCGCCCGTCACCAGCGAGATCGCCGGCTTGCGATGAATGCGCGCCCAGGCATCCGCGGCGTGCGTCACGCCGGATTCGTGCCGCAGGTCCACCACGTGCATCCCGCTGCGCGCGGCTTCCCGCAGTACCTCGTTCAGGTGGTCTCCCACCAACGTGAAAACGGTGTCGATCCCCAGCCGGAAAGCGGTCTCTACAAAGAGTTCGGCGCCATTTGGCATCAGACCGCCATGCTACTACAATCGGACTGGTGATCTCTCGAAGAATTCTCGTCACGGGCGGCGCGGGGTATATCGGTTCTCATACCGTGCGACTGCTGCTCCAGCAAGGGTATGACGTCGCGGTGGTGGACGATCTTTCCAAAGGCTTCCGGCACAATGTGCCGGCGAGCCGCCTCTTCCGGCTCAACATCTGCGAGACCAATGCACTAACTGAGTTGCTGCGCCAGACACGCTGCGAAGCGGTCATCCACTTCGCAGCTTCGATCTCGGTCGGCGAGTCGATGCGTGAGCCGCAACTCTATTTCGCCAATAATGTGGGCGGCTCGCTGTCACTGCTCACCGCCATGACGCGAGCCGGGGTGAAGCACATCGTGTTCTCATCCACTGCGGCGCTGTTCGGCAATCCGCACACGGTTCCGATTCTGGACGATTTTCCGATCCAGCCGGTGAATCCATACGGCGAGTCGAAAGCCATGGTGGAGACCATGCTGAAGTGGTTCGACCAGATCCACCATTTGACCGGCATTGCGCTGCGGTATTTCAACGCCGCGGGCGCGGATCCCGAGGGACACCTGGGCGAGGAACACGAACCCGAGACGCACCTCATTCCGCTGGTGTTGCGGGCCTGCATGACCGGCAAGCCGATGACGATTTTTGGCGACGACTACGACACGCCGGATGGCACCTGCATCCGCGACTACATCCACGTGAACGATCTGGCACAGGCGCACATTCTCTCGGTGGAGCATCTGCTGGGCGGGGGAGCATCGGACCGGTTCAATGTGGGAACGGGGACCGGGCACAGCGTCCTGGAGTTGATTCGCGCGGCGGAGAAAGTGACGGGCAAGAAGGTGCCTTACGTCATGGGCCCGAGGCGGGAAGGCGATCCTGCAAGGCTGGTGGCGTCATCAAACAAGCTGCGCGAGAAGCTTGGCTGGAATCCCAAGTACACCGCGCTCGAGACGATCGTCGAACACGCCTGGCGATTCGCGCAGAAGCGTGCGCGCTGAGATTGTGGCGCAAAGACTCCTCTCGACGCTTTTCGTGTGTCCACTCAGCTGGCACTACAGAGAGACCGCCGTACAAGAGGGTTTTTGCGCCTCAGACTCTTCCCAACCACGACAAAGTGGTGCTAAACTCTGATTTGGGCCATCCGCCCATGCAGGGAAGAGAGCCTACCGGCTCGGGAGACACTTTATGATCAAGAGTTTCATTCTGGCAATCGCCATTCTGGCAGTCACATTGGCCACCGCGGGCACCGTTCCGGCCCCGGGCGGCAGCTACAAGATCACGTTGGCCCAGCCTTCCGTCGTGAACGGCACCGATCTGAAGGCCGGGGAGTATCGGCTGAACGTGGGAACGGACAAGGTTCAGATCGTCGCTGGCAAAGTCAATATGGATGTCCCGGTGAAGGTCGAAACCGCCGACAAGAAGTTTGAGAGCACCTCGATCCGATACACCACCGTAAACGGCAAGTCCGCGATATCGGAAATAAGGTTTGGCGGCTCCAAGACCAGGTTGATCTTCGCACAGTAGCTCGTACACCCCGTCCTTTTGGCAACCGCATCGCGCGTGACTCCGGCCGCAGGCCGCTCACGCGCGATGTTCTTCTTTGGGGCCCGTGCCTTCGGCGGACACCCGTGGCGCAAACACTCCTGTTTGCCGCGTCGAGACTCATCTCGACGCTTTTCGCCCGACCACCAAATTCTGTCAGGCGTTTTCTGCTTACTCCGCTCAGGCCCGATGTCCCCGTTTGGGCGGCTTGCGGAGCAGGCCCCCGATCAGCCAGAGGTTCCTCACCTGCCGATAGCCCAGATTCTCGGGAACCGCGGAAAAGAAGAGTCGGGCCAGATGATTGGGTTCGGACGCGCCGAACTCGGCCAGTTCACGGAAGACCACGCCCGACATCGAGATGAGGATTCCCATCACCACCGTGGAAAGCAGCACCAGTCCCGCCATCGCCAGATCGACCGAGCCGGTCAGCAACCCAAACACCACCAGAACATAAGCCGCCGTTTCCAACAGCGGTCGGAGTCCGCGTTCGCACAGAATACCGGGCAGAGCCCAGCCAATCGCACTCAAGCCGCCGGAAATCAATTTCCGATGTCGCACGGCCTCGGCGATTTCTCCTTCTTCGAACCGCGTCCGCTGGCGCAAATCCTCGATGGACTCGGCGGCTGGCAGGTAACTGACCATTTCCGGCACAAATGCCACGCGATACTGCTTTCCCGACGCCCGCGCATTGCCGTGCAGGTGCAAAAACAACTCGAGCGGGCCTCCCGGGAAGCCTCCCATTTTGATGATCGCGTCGCGCAGGATGAGCATCGAGGTGCCAGGGACAGGCACCAGCCGGTTCCATCCTGCAAAGCCGGCACAGCGCGCCAGCCACATACGCACCATTTCCAATTCCCCGAAGCGCGTCGCCCACGAAGCTTGCGCCGTGCCCGGAGCGGGCATCACGCCGCAGACCGCTACAGTCCGTCCCGGATCATCCAGCATGGGACGAATCAGGCTGAGGAGCACGGTAGGCTCGAAATGGCTGTCCGGTTCGACAAATCCGATGACGGGAGAGGCAGCCACGTTAATGCCGGCGTTCAGGGCGTCGGCCAGTCCACCGCGCTCCTTATCCACCACCACCAGACGCAGCGGATCGCGGGACTCGTAAATCCCCCGAATGGCCTTACAGGGCAGGTCCTCCGTCGCCCCGCGAGCCGACAGGCAGAGCCGGAATTCCTTAGTCCAGGTTTCGAGTTCCATCTCGCTGGGACCATCCAACACGAGGACCAGTTCGTGTTTACCGAAGTGCAGTTCGGCCAGTCTCTGGGCAAATTCGCGAGACTCCGGCGAGACGTCTGGAATCGGAACGACTACGGATACAGCCGGCACCAGCGGAGATTTTAGAAGAATATTGCTGTCATATCGCGGAGTGGTGCGCGCCAGGCGCCTCAGGAAGAAACAACCCTTCATCATGGCGATGAAGCTCATCGTGCCCATCGCGAAGAGCAGAACCACCACCACAAGAAGCACGATCGCGAGAGCGCTCACACGCCCGCCTTTCGTTTCGCGCGTCCCAAGGCTCCGGCAGCGGCGGCCGCCGTCACCGGATTGGAATTGGCGCTCAACTCCTCGAGCGCCTGCCAGCCGCGCGGCGGCATTTCGGCCAGCGCGGCAGCGGCCGTCCGCGCCAGTTCGGCAGGAGCCAGGCGCAGCATCCGGGCCAGCAACGGCAGCGCTTCGACAATCTGCAGACGTCCCGCGCTTAAAGCGGCGGCGGTACTGATCTCAGGATCCCCATCGGCCAATGCGCGCACGATGGCGGCACGGCTGTCGGGCACGAGCGGAACCAGAGGGGCCAACCGTAATGCCTGAATCCGAATGTCCTTGCTGCGGTGGTCGAGCAGATCGTGCAGATTGTCGATGGCAATCGCTCGCTCCCAGGCGACCAGAATATCGAGCACCGCCAGCACGCGTTTCGGATCGTTCGACCGCAGGGTTTCGGGCACAGCGTGTTCACAAAGAGGCGCCGCGTGACGCCGCAATGCCTCGGTTAGGAGGATCCGCATGAGCAAGCTATGCGATACCGCGATGTCGAATACCGATTCGATCTGCTCGCCCGATCCGGATTCGATGGTCGCGCGACAGGCGCACAGCCAGACTTCGGGGTCGTCGTCTTTGAGCGCGTGGATCAGCATGTCGCCGGCCATCCGGCGGCACGGCTCGTAAACCGAAACGAAGGCCAGACGGCTGAACGCCAGACGGCGGCGGACTGGGTCGCGGGAATGCCCCTCTTGAATCCAGTCCTGCACGAGGCCCAGGTTGAGAGCGAGATTGCAAAGACGATCGAGGGCGCTTCCACCCACAGTGCCTTGAAAACTGAAGATCGTAGAGGCGACGTCGCGACGATTGGTGCGCATCAGTTGCTTGATGCGCGTGAGGTCATCGCTTCCCGCCATGTGATCGATCAGCGATTCCCGGATTTCTGGAACCACCGCGGCACTGGACTTGGTACGCCGCGTCGAGACCACCGCGCGCGCCATCGCCACCAGGAACAGCGCGAACATCAGCAGGCCATACAGGCTCAGGAGGGAACCGGCGATCGAGAACGCGGCGAGGGTCATCGCGCGAGCAGTCGCTTCAAACGCGCCACGAGTTCCATGGGGCCGAAGGGTTTGACCACGTAATCGTCTGCGCCCAGAGTGAAGGCGCGAATCACGTCGCTCTCTTGCTGGCGTGCGGTAAGCAGCAGCACCCGTACGTGAAGTCCTTCCGTCCGAATGGCGGAAAGTACTTCATACCCGTCCATGCCGGGCATGTTGACATCGATCACCGCCGCATGGGGCTGGTACCTGCGGATGGCCTCCATCGCGCTTCGCCCGTTGGCCGCGGTCTCAATGTCCATGCCGAAATTCTTGAGAGAGGCGCGGACCAGGGCGATCACGGTAGGGTCGTCGTCAGCGATCAAAATGCGAGGCCTGCCGGAGGCGCCGGGAGGCGGGGCGTTGGCAGCAGCCGCGCCCTGGTGAGTCGGCTGGGGATCGGAGAGCACGCGGCTGAGGCGGATCAGAGCCTCTTCCGGCTGCCATGCATCCATCAGGAACTCGCGGGCGACCGCTTGCAGGTCCGGGGTCAGCGCAAGGATGTCTTCTCGGGCGCCCACCAGAACCACGGGACTGCTGAGGCGCTCGGGATCGAGCAACTGCGGAGCCGTGCTGTCGGGAAGAACGTAAACCACGACAATCTGGCAGGCTCGCATCTCTTGAGAATCGGGCCGTTCCGAGAAAGGAAAAAGAATGGGAACTGCCTCTACCCGCTGCAGCGTCACGGATAACCGATGTCCCTCGTTCGTCGGCATCCCCACCAATGCAATCTTCTTTCCGGCGAGGGGCTTGACCACGGCCGGCGATACCGGGAGGTCGCGCGCATCTTTCGGCCCGCTGAAAGCCAGCGCCAGGCTGGTCAGCGATTCGCGGAGTTGTGTCTGGTCGACGGGCCGTTCCATGAGGATGGCCTCAACCTCGCGCGCCAGGCGGCTGATCGCGGTGTAGCCCAGCAGACCGCCCGCGCCAATCCATTGATGCACGGTGCGGGCGGCGCTGTTGGCGTCGAATGTACTTTCCAGATCGAGGAGCCAACGGCGAGCCTGATCTTGTCCCTCTTCCAGGAAACGAGTTCTCAGGCTCTTCAGCTCTGCCGCAGGAATGGTCGCCTGCTCGGAACCGGCCGGGGGAGGCGGCGGACCGGCTACGGTTTCGGCCCGCCGATCGAGAAACTCGCGGACGCGGCTGCCCAGTGCACGCGTGTCGATGGGTTTGGTGATGTAACCGTCGCATCCAGCAGTAACTGCACGTTGCTCGTCGCCCTTCATGGCAAAGGCGGTGAGAGCCACCACGGTGATGTCTCGGGTGGCTTCGTTGAGCTTGATGCGGCGTGTCAGTTCGAGCCCGTCTATGCCCGGTAACTGTATATCAGCCAGCACTAATGAGGGGTGAAAACTGCGGAGAAGCTCCAATGCTTCCTCCGCACTGTTGGCGGTTAGAACCTTATACCCCTCGTTGACCAGCAAGATACGGGTCAGCTTCAGGTTGACGGGAGTATCATCGACTATTAAGATCGCCTCACCGGCCATTGAACTTGTATTCTAGCGCACGTAGCTGGAGTGGGCCACTCGATCTGGTACGGTTGTGGTACGCCACTTTCAACTACCATTTCGCGGCGTAAGCAAGCGTCGAGAGAATGGTATCGGGAGCGGCGATAACGGTTTGAAATTACTCCTTTCGTGGATAGTCGTGGTTCTCTGCGAGCCGCGCGCGTCATTGTCCCCATAGCTTGCCAGACCGCGTAGCCTCAACCAGTCAGAGCACGAGTGCCACGCGTGCCGCAACGTTACGCCCTCGGACCTTGACGCCAGTAGACCTTGGTCTGCTCCTCCGATGCAATTTTCCAGGCGTCCGCAGTCTTCACGAAAGTGAGGCGCTCCTGCTCTTCCCCTGCAACGATCTTCGGGCCGCCCGTCTGCCAGTGTTTTCGAAAGGACGCGACGGCGCGACTCTCCGATACCGGAGTCACCTTCAGATCATAGATGCGCAGAATGGCGGGCTTGCCGTAGCGCGTGGCCGCTTGTGCGATGGCGCGCCGCACTTCCTCGGGCGATGCATTCGCCTGGTCGAAATATCGATCGAGCTGCGAGGCGTAGCAGTCCGCAACTTGATCGGGATCTCCCGATAGCACTGCCCGCTCCCATTGTGCCAGGGCGTTGCGCACACCCTCTTCGGCATCCGCGGGAGGTGTCGAAGTATGGGGAGGAACCACTTCCGCCGCTCCCGTCGCTGCCGCCGGCGGACCGGCAGGCGCGGGTGCCGATGCCGGCGCTTGCGGAGACGGCGGGGGAACTTCCGCATGTCTGGGCGCAACCGACAGGTACCCCAATACGGCGGCGGCGATGGTCAGCCCAGCCAGACCTGCGATCCACGTCCAATTCCGGCGCGGCAGCTCCTGGGTTTCGGTGCGGCGAGGATGCGGCGGCGGCAACACCGGCCGGGGAGCCGGAGCTTCTGGGATCGCCGCAGCGGCTGCCGATTCAGCGCCGGCGGCTGCCAGAACTTGCATCGCCGAGATCGCCTGGTCACTGGGAAAAACCATGGGATAGCCCGAGGGACGCAGCCCTCCCTGGCCCATAACAAAAAGCTCGGCGGTGATGGTATCCCCGCGCCCCGGCTTCAACAGAAGGAACAACGCCCCGCGATCGCCAAAGAAGCGCGCCATCAGCTCGTTGTCACGATCATCGGGGCTCGCGTCCGCCCGGGCATGACTCCGGTAGAAGCCCAGCACCTGAAGGTCGGTAGACGCCGACGTTCGAAACCAATCGACGGATTCCTCCAAGCCGAGCGAGTCAGAATCCGAAAGCGCGAAGCAGGGGCCAAAACGGTGTTCGCAGAGCACCGGCTCGAAATCCGTCACCACGATCGGATCGCCCGTGCGGCTCCCCAGCAGAATACCTCCCGCCTCAACGCCTTGCTGTGCCTGCGCCCGGAATGCCGTCAGCACCTCGAGCGCTATGCCGCTGGTGGCGCGGCTCTCAAAGCGGACGCTTGGTGCGATGGGCGGTCGCGGTTGAGAAACCAGGGGCGGGAGGTCAGGAGTGAGTCTTTCAGAAGGGGCGGGGGTCATTTCGCCGTGCCTCGAAACTCGAATCGGATGCGCATCGCGCTATCCACCGGATTGCCGTTCCGCCGCGCCGGGTCGAAATGCCATCGCAAGAGGGTATTCGCCGAAGTGTCGGCCAGTTCTCGATTGCCTTCCACGACTTTAACGTACACCACATTGCCATGCCGGTCGACTTTGGCCAGCATCTCGATGGTGCTGCCTTGCTCCAACCGCCGGAGATCCCGCGGCATGGGCGGCAGCGGGTGTTCGAGCGGATTCGCGGCGACGATGTCATCGCCCGCGGTGCGTCCTGCGAAGACCTTCTGAATCGCCGACCGCACTCCGCTGGCCGGCTCAGGTTTGATGTAGGCCACCACCTTTGGCGGTGTGTGCGCGGTAGTCCCTGAAGTAGCGGCCACGACGTGCGGGAGCGATGCGACCTGGTGGGCTGGCGCGACCAGCGGTGGGTCTGGAAGCGCCGGCACCTCGCGAGCCGGCGCGGGGTTGACGGTCGGAGTATTTACGGGCGCGGGGCGTGTGCCTGAAACATCTGGGACAGTCTCTGGCGGGATCATGGCGCGCTCTTGGGCCCCATATCGCTCAGTGGGCCTGGTTTCCGCGGGGACCCGCGGTACGTCTTGTGGTGGGTTTGGAACAGGGCTCACCACTGGCGCGGGCGGTTCGGGAAACGGATCGGGCTTCCGTTCCATCACGGGAGAAACGACCCGGTCCGCTTCTGCCGATTCAGTTGCTGGCTGTGGGATGGGGCGGACTTGCGCGACTTCGGCGGGCAGGGTTCGGAGTGAGGCGATTTCCCGCGCAGCAAAAAAAGCGAACAGCGGCAGCGCCACGGTGAGCACCACCTTACCCGTCATCCCCGGAGCGAGGTGCAATTCGGGAACGCGCAGTTCAGGAACGCGCAGTTCAGGAACGCGCAACTTGGGAACGCGCAACTCGGGGATCGGTAGCGCAGGCACGCTCAATGCGGAGACTTTTTTGAGAAGATCGGGCTGCGCCAGGATTTCTGCGGGCCGCCATTGCCAGGGAGAGCGCTCAGGCTTCTCAGCGACCGTCGTCTTCGGGATCGGGAACGGCTCGGGCGCGGGCACCGCAGGCGGCAGGGCGAATTCCTGATAGCTGGCATGCCTACGCACGTCCTCTTCTTCCCAGACGAAAACTGCTCCCGTGGCTTTCTGCTCATCGTCGCGGCGCACCAGCAGGAAGAGCGAGGAGGGGTGCCGGAACTCTTGGCGGAAGAGCGCGAAGTCCTGCTGATCGAGGTACAGTCCGCGGCGCCGATGACTCCGGCAGAACCCCACCGGAACCAGGTGGATCCGGCGCAGACGCTGCAGCCTCCGCTCCAGAAGACGCTCGTCGCGTACCGACACCGTGTAGCTTTCGCCCCGCCGGTATTCGATCGGAAAGGGCTCGAAACCGGTTACCTCGGTCCGATAACGACCGCCTTCCGACAGGACGCGCCCCAGAAGAATGCCGCCGAACTCCATACCTCCCGGAGTCTGGTCCAGCCAGGCGTGCAACCTGCCCAAAAGGGCCTCCGAGATGGAGGCACTCACCCCCAACCCCTTCACCTGCCAAATCAATTCCGGCTTCACTGCCACACTCATGCTCTGTCGAGACACAACGTTTAGAAGACGCGGCAGATATCAGGTACGTTCCTGGGACGGGCTTCGCAGCCTGAACGACTTGTCTCAAATCACCCGCTCGATAGTACAAAAGTTATAAGGTAGACCTGACCCATGTTAGGGAAAATGAAGAATGCCTAACCTTGGTGAGTATTTCTTTCGAATGCCCCGAACTGGCAGACTCAGGCGGGGGAACTGGAAAGATGCGACGTTCTCGACAGCTCTGGGTGTTATTCGCGATGCTCTTCGGGATGGAGGGTATTTTGGCAGGTCAGGCAGCCGTGGAGTACGGCGCGGGGGCAGGGCGCGCGGGCGTCACCACGGCCCCGGCTGCCGGCGTGAGCAAATCCGTCGGCGGAATCATGGGGAACCTCGACAAAGTGCTGAAGGTGGATTCCTCCGCCACTTCTTCAAGCAGTTCGACTTCGGGGAACAAGCAGTCAACGGATGTGCAACCGGAATCGCGAAGGGCAACCTTGGCGCCGGCCGGGACGGTGGCCAAGCCTGCTCCAGTCTACGAAGATGCGGGCGCAATTCAAACCGGCATGGCTTCGAGTGAACTGCTCCGGCGCTTCGGTCCTCCTTCGCTCGACGTGACGGACACCGAGAATGTGCGCACCTTGACTTATCGCAGCAAGGCAGCAGTTCTACAACTGGAGATGAAGGATGACAAGGTCAGCCGGATCTCGGCGATGAACTCGCATCAATCGTCTTTTGTACTGCCGACAGGTGTTCCTCAGTAACTGCGACGGCAGCGGGCTTGACGTTGAGGCTTACCGCATAACCGACTTTGTCGGCCAGAGCACTGGCCGTGTAGGGTTTCTGCAGAAAGCCCGCGAGTCCCCGATCTTGAAAGCGCCTGGTGGCTTCCGTCTCGGTGTAGCCGCTCGATAACAAGACTGGAACGTCGGGACGGATCTCGCGAATGCGCTCGAGTGCCTCTTCGCCGTTCATCACTGGCATCCCCAGATCGAGCAGCACTGCGTCGAAATCCGTGGGCCGCGACGCAAATTCCGCCACCGCTGCCTTTCCATCGCAAGCCACTTCGATCGTGTAGCCGCAGCGTTCCAGTGTGGCTCGAGCCATCTCGCGCACGATCTCTTCGTCATCCACCACCAGGACATGGCCGCCTGTCGACGCGCGCGGCGGCGGTGCGTCTGTTGCGGTGGAAGCAGAAGTAACCGCAGGCAACACCACTGTAAACGTGCTGCCTTTCCCCGGTGCGCTCTCCACGGAAATCGTGCCGCGATGAGTTCGAATAATCCCCAGGGCGGCAGACAATCCCAAGCCGCGCCCCGTAAATTTGGTGGTGAAGAACGGGTCGAAGATGCGGGCTTGCGTCTCCGGGGACATGCCGCTCCCGGTATCTTTGACCTCCAGCACTACGGTCTGGCCGGAATCCGTGTTTTGGGAGTAAGTCTTCACCGTGACACCGCCGGGCCGGTTACCGACGGCTTCCGCGGCGTTGACCACCAGATTGATGAGAAGTTGCTGGATCTGTGCGCGGTCGGCCTCCACCATCGGCAGTTCCGGATCGAGCTTCAGGTCCAATTCCACTAGTCGAGAGAATGCCGAGCGGACTAAAGGAACGATCTCGGCTACCTGAGTGCTCAGGTTGAGGGGCTCGATGACGAATCTGCCCTTGCCGGCGTAGGCCAACATTTGCCGCACCAGAATGGCGGCTTTCTCGCTGGCATGCAGAATCTCGCTCAGACGCATTTGAGCGGGATCGGAAGGGGTCAATTCCTGAACCGCCAGGCTGGCGTTTCCCATGATGCCGGTCAGCAGGTTATTGAAGTCGTGCGCCAGTCCGCCAGCCATCACGCCAAGGCTCTCGAGCTTCTGCGACTGGAGCAGATGGGCCTCGAACTGCTTGCGCTCCGTGATGTCGCGCGCGATATGTGATGCCCCTGTGACCTGGTTGGCTTCGAGCACCGGCGAGATCGTCAGCGAGACATGAATCTCTTTACCATCCTTGCGCAGGCATACTGTCTCGAAGTGCCTGGTAAGTCCTCCCTGGCGAATACGCTCCAGAATCTCGGACTGTTCCTGGCTTCGATTCGCCGGCACCAGAAAGGAGATATGGCGGCCGGCTGCTTCGTCTGCGCTGTAGCCGAAGACTTGCTCGGCGCCCTGGTTCCAACTCTGTACCACGCCGTCCAGGCCGGTGGAGATGATGGCATCGCCCGAGGATTCGACGACCGCACGCAGTTGCGCCGAGACACGCTCTTCGCGGGCGCGGTGCGCGGTTTCCTCACGCAGTTGTAGCAGGCGCTCCTCGGCGATTTGTGCATTCTGTTCCGCGCGGGCCCAGGCCTTTCGCAGGGCGGAAATAATCCAGATGGAAAAGGATCCGACGCAGAGAAGAAGCAGAAGACGGAGAGGGTCACGGTCACCGGTGATGAGTTCGGTGCCTGCGGCGCTAAGCAGGAGTACAAAAGTGGCGGGCCCCACTCCCCAAAAACGGGCGCTGATCATTACAGCGGGATAAACCAGGAAGTAAGGAAGGCGGCCTCCGATCGAGGGCACCAGGACCAGACGCGCAAGAATGGCACAGGAGGCGCAGGCCAGTGCGGCGCCGTAGCGGGCCAGGTCGGGGCGTCTGCGCAAGCGATCCACCAGTACTCTCTGTGACTATGATACCGAGGTTCGTGAGACTCCGACTGTGTAATTTGCCGGTAACAATACCAGGTAGTAAGACTTCCCGGGTGGTCACCTGAGTGGCCGTCCATTAAGGTGCATTAAAATCCGGCTCTGAAAGGAACGCGTGCCTGACGGCATTCGTACAATCGAAGGAGAGGCTTCGATGCGCGGGCGCGTGTTCCGGCGTTTTCAACAGCATGTGCATCTGACGAGGCGATTAAAGGAAGATCGCAACCAGCACTATCAGAACTTGAACTGTTCCTGCTGGTGGGATCCCAGAGTTATCGCCCGTTTTCGGGAGCAACCGCAGGTCTGCAGTTGTCGCGACTGCGGGAGTCAGCGCCAGTATGAGGGGGCGCCCGTCAGCGAGTTGCGACGTCTTGCCGGTATGAAGGACTCGGAGTCGGAAGTTCGCTAAGCCGAGTCGGCCTGGAGCGGAATGTGGCGCCACCGAGCACGATCGCAAACAGCGCTCCGAACGCCAAACCGAATGTGCCCGGCTCCGGAACTGCTGCCGACGCAGTCGCGACAAAACCGCGTTGCACTCCTGTCGTCGAATCCACATAGAATCCTGCGATTTCGCCCGAATCATTGATTCCTGTGATCTGCGTGATGCTCAGGCCGCTCTGCGCCGCGTTGGGGTCATCGAGAAACGTGTAGCTGGACGTATTGCTGTTGAACAGAAGGCCGTGCTGGCTCCCGTCCGGGAGTTGATAGTAGCCGGCCACGATTCCGTTGTCGTTGATTCCGAGGAATTGCGTGAGCACCAGATTCGGGATATTTGGATCGGGCGCTAATTGGTACGACTGGGTCACGGAATTGTAAAAGAAGCCGTGCTGGTGAACGCCATCGGAAGAGAAGAAGCCCGTGACCAGTCCGTTGTTATTCACGCCCTGAGCGTTCGTCACGGCGGCGGTGACTGTCGGATTCAGTATGGTATAGGTGCCGTTTGCCAGCAGATAGCCGGGAGTCGTGTCGGTGAGGTTATCGACGTACTGTCCGACGATCAGGCCGTTGTCATTAATGCCAAACGCGGTCTGCGAGGCCGTCGTGACGTTGACGTTGGCCAGAAGCACCGGCGTTCCTGCCACCGTGACGAACGCCTTGCCATTCGACGTCCCGCCGACTACCGAGAGCGAATCGTTGATCCCATTCGCCATCGCCAGAGGATCGCCACCGAAATTCAGAGGGGTAATCGTGCCATTGGAATTGCGGATGAAATTCGTGAACAGGGTAGGGGCGTTCGCGTTGTCAGACGAAAAGCCCACAACGTCGCCGTTGTTGTTGATGCCGTTCACCGTCGTTCCTCCATTATTATTTCCGGGACCATCGAACGAAGTGAAATTGTAGATCGTTCCTGCCTTCGCCGAGACCGCCAAGGCGACAGCGAGGGCTGCCAGACCGGCCGCCGGCAAAAATCTGCCAGCGCGTCGTGCGGCAAATGTGCGCATGATCACGCTCCTTCACATTCGGAAATTCGAACTCGCTCGATGACACCACGTCCGGACTCGCGGCGAAAAGGTCCGGTGGCGTAAAATGGGGTATCGATACCTCGGCTTTGCATTGATTTCCAATGAGTTACAGCCCCGCCATGCAGCCCGGCCCAGACCCGGATTCCAACTCACGGACGGTCAGGAATGAGCTGCAACGGATCATTGCCGGCCCACAATTCGAGAATGCCGACCGCTTGATCCGCTTCCTGACGTTCGTCGTGGAAGAGGCGCTGGCGGGACGGGGCGACAGCTTGAAGGAATCCCTCATCGGCGTGGAGGTCTTTGGGCGGGCAACCGACTACGACCCGAAAGTTGATCCGATCGTCAGAGTTCAGGCGCGCCGTTTGCGAGCCAAGCTGGATACCTGGTATGAGTCGGGTGGCCAGGCCAGCACGATCCGAATCTCTTTGCCTAAGGGGGGCTACGCACCGGAGTTCGGACCGGCTCCCGCGCCCGTGGTTGCACCTGCGCCAGAGCTAGCGTTGCAACCGGTTACGGGCCCAACCGCAGCCGCGCGAAATCGACCGACCACCTGGATCTGGCTCGCCGCCGCAGCCGCCATCATTCTGCTCGGGACGGGAGCCATCGCTTTGATCCGGCCCGGACCGAAACCTGCCGCTGCTGGATCGCGTCTCTTCACGGCATACCGGGGATACCAGACCAACCCCGCCTTCTCGCCCGATGGGAAGACCCTGGCGTTTCACTGGGGCGGCCCGGATGGCGACAACACCGACATCTACGTGCAGTCCCTGGACGCCGATGCGCCTCGGAGGCTCACCAGTTCGCCGCAGCGCGAGCGTAACCCAGTGTGGCTGCCGGACGGACAGCACATCGGATTTCTGCGTGACGATGGTCCAGATCAGTTTGCGGTGATCGTGGTGCCGCTTCTGGGCGGCGGGGAAAAGCACGTCGCCGAGATTCGCGGTAATCCGGGTGCGCCGCCACGCATCGAGTGGTCGCGCGACGGAAAGAGCATCTACACCAGCGAGCCGCCAAATGCTGACGAACCGCTGCGCATCGTCGCGATCGACCTCGAATCCGGTGCGCGCCGCGGATTGGTTCCAGCACTCGCCCACGGCCCGGCAGCCGGCACTCCGGGGGACGACGAAGTGACTTTGTCGCCAGATGGGGCCTGGCTGGCATTTCGGCGCCGGACGGCCAGCGTGGTGGGCGATGTATTCATAGCGCCCGCATCAGGCGGCGAGGCGCGTGCCATTACCCACGACCGGACTGGCATTACCGGGCTGGCGTGGACGCGGGACGGCCGGTCGCTGATCGTTTCGTCGCAGCGCGAAAGCGGATTGGTGCGGCTTTGGCGGTTCCCGCTCCGCGGCGAAGCGCCGGTCTGCCTCACGGACGCGATGCTGGCGGCATCGTACCCCGCCGTCAGTCCTCGCGATGGAGAGATCGCGTTCGCCTCGCGCTACTTCGACACCAACGTCTGGCGCGTCGACCTCCAGCACAACGCTCCGCCAACCCGGCTGATTGCCAGCAATCTGCTGGACTCCAGTCCGCAGTATTCTCCCGATGGCAAGAGCATCGTGTTTCGAAGCAATCGAACGGGAAGCGATGAGATCTGGACATCGGATGCCGCTGGACATTCCCTGGTGAAGCTCACGGACTTCCGTGGACCGGTCACCGGATCGCCCCATTGGTCGCCCGATGGCCAGTATGTCGTCTTCGATTCGCGGCCTGACGGGAGCGCGGACGTCTTTATCGTGCCTGCGGGTGGTGGGCGGGCTCGAAAAGTGACGGTGGAATCGTCGAACGATGTAACGCCGAGCTTCAGTTCCGACGGGAAGTGGGTCTACTTTGCGTCGGACCGCACGGGCTCGTGGCAGATTTGGAAGCAGCCGGTGGGCGGCGGCACCGCGCTACAGATCACCGCCAGCGGGGGATTTGCGCCCCAGGAATCGCCCGACGGCCAGTGGCTCTATTATGCAAAATTGGACGCGAACGGCCTGTTCCGCAGGCCGATCACGGGAGGAAGCGAAAGCCTGGTGTCGGACGGGCTGCCATCTTCGCTATGGGGAGGCTGGGCGGTGACGGCGGGTAAGATCGTCCTCTCGGCGCTGCGCGAGGGGGACAATGAGGGCCCGGGATATTTGAAAGTGTTCGAACTCGAGACGGGTCTTACGAAAACGGTCGCCAGTCTTCCCTTCGCTCCGGCACGTTGGGACGGATCGGTCGCGCTGTCGCCGGACGGTCGTTACGCCCTGGTGACGCAGTTGGAGCGGCAAGGCAGCGAGATTCATTTGCAGGCGGACCGCTGACACGTGGCATAATCCGAAGACCTATGTTCAGCCTGAAACCTGCACCGCTACTGACCGTGGTTGCCGTTCTTCTCGTTGTTAGCGTGAGGGCGCAGTCACCAATGGCCGCCGGCAGATCTTTGTCCACCAGCCCACCTCCGGCTGACCTGGCCCAGTTGATGAAGGGCGTGATCTATCCGAGCTCGAACGTGTTCTTTGCAGCTCAGGTCGACGATCCGGCAACCATCAAGCCCGACTCGAAGCCGTCTGTTTCCCCGAACCTGCTGACGAGTACGTTCGGGAAGTGGGAAGCGGTGGAGAATAGCGCAATCGCGATAGCCGAATCCGCGAGCCTGCTGAGTCTGCCGGGACGCAAGTGTTCCAACGGTGCGGACGTCCCGTTGAAGAATCCGGATTGGGACAAGTTCGTCACAGAACTCCGGGAGGCGGGATTAGTGGCTTATAAGGCCGCCAAATCCAAGAATCAGGAGAACGTCCTCAGCGCGGCTGAGACCTTGACCGCCGCCTGTTCCAACTGTCACTCGAAGTACCGCGACAACAGGAACCGGTGCCGCTGACCATCGCGGCAGGCGCGGGCAATCGGTAGCCCGCACATAACGATCGAAACCAGGCTGTCCGGATCTGCTCCGGGGCTTCGCGGCTCGGGAAACCTCGAACGCCTGCCACAAGCGCATCCTGGCATTATCGATCCTGCGGAGAGATGTGTCAGCCTTGGAGCCGTTGAGGACGGCTAGCTCATCGGTTTCGCACTTCGACGGCGGCGTTTTCCTGCACGGAATCCGTCGGATTCGAAATGACCAGAGTGCCGGGCTGCAGGCCGGAAGCCACCTCGACCTCCGCACCCAAATCCTGGCCGATGGT
The DNA here is from genome assembly GCA_035295745.1 of Bryobacteraceae bacterium. Lineage (GTDB taxonomy): Bacteria > Acidobacteriota > Terriglobia > Bryobacterales > Bryobacteraceae > JAIQFL01. The sequence continues at coordinate 48,616 of DATGIL010000097.1, forward strand.
GATGTTCTTGAAATGCACGATGTGATCGGCTCCGACCGTCGCTACACGCGGCCCAGCAGTCCCTAAGATGACCGCATCGCCGGGAACTCGCAGACTCGGCTTAGCGTTCGCACCTTGAAATCGCACCTGTGTGTACATGCCCGGGTAAAGGGAAGCGTCGTCGTTCGGGGTGACGAGGACGGCCAGCATGGCGCGCGAAGCCGTATCGAGCGCAGTGGAGATGCTCTTGACCTTGGCAGGGAAGACGCGGCCCGGCCTCTCCTGCACGCGTAATTCGGCGGTGCCGCCAGCGTGAATCTGCGCCACATAGGTCTGCGGGACGTTCACGAAGATCCGCATCGGTTGAATCTGGGCTACGCGGAACATCTCCTTGCTTGATCCGCCGTTACCGGAGTTGATGAGTACACCCACGTCAACCAGGCGAGCCGTCACCAAGCCGTCAAACGGCGCGGTGACGCGCGCAAAACCCTTCATCTGCTCCAACCGGGCCAGATTCGCTTCGCTCGCGTGGATGGTGTCCTGCGCTGTGCTCAGAGTGGCTTCCGCCTTCGCCACCTGGGCTTCTTTCACCGCCAGATCGGCCTGCTTTTCGTCGCCCTCCTGCCGCGAAACCACGCCCTTTTGCAATAGGCTTTGCCAGCGATCGCGGGTCGTCTTGGACAGGTCGCGATTCGCACGCGCCAGGTCAAGATCCGCCCGGAGCTCCTTCAATGTGGATTGGGTCTGCGCCAGGGTGGCGCGCGCCTGCGTGATCTGCTGATCGAGTTCCGGAGTTTCCAATTCCGCCATCACCTGGCCGGCCTTGACGTGGTCGCCCAGTTCCGAAAAGCGCGTCTTCAGGTATCCATCGGCGCGCGCGAAGATCGGGGATTCGATCTGCGCCACCAGATCTCCGGGAAGATCGATTGCGTCCTGCGTGCCCGCGAAGTGTGCCGGCGATACGATCACTACGGGCAAACGATCCGAGACCTGTTGCGATGCGGCGAGAAGGCTCTTCTGGCGGGCGAGGCGCGGCAGAAGGCCGGCGACGAAAGCGCCCGCAACGAGGACGGCCAGCAGGAGAAAGAACGCCACCAAACCGCCCTTTCGTGGGCGAGCGCGTTTTTCTGTTTGGAAGCTTGGTTCCTGCGCCGTGTTCATAGGTCGACCTCCGGGTTCCTTCCAAAGCGCGGCGGATTGCGGCGCAGTACGCTGTACGCCACCGGCACCAGGAACAGAGTCGCGACCGTGGCCAGCAGCAGACCACCGATTACGGCGCGGCCCAGCGGCGCGTTCTGCTCCCCGCCTTCGCCCAGGCCCAGAGCCATGGGAAGCATGCCCACGATCATCGCCAGCGCCGTCATCACCACGGGGCGCAGGCGCGTAAAGCCCGCCTCCAGGGCTGCGGAAATCGCATCCGAGCCGGTCTCCCGCAGGTCATTCGCAAAATTCACCAGCAGAATACTGTTGGCGGTCGCGACGCCAATGCTCATGATCGCGCCCATCAGCGAAGGCACATTGAGAGTCGTCTGCGTAACGTATAGCATCAGCACGATACCGCCAAGCGCTCCAGGCAGAGCCATCAGAATAATGAACGGATCGAGCCACGATTGGAAGTTGACCACCATCACGAAATAGACCAGGATGACCGCGAACAGCATGCCTACTCCCAGTCCCAGAAAAGAACTGCGCATGGTAGCCACCTGGCCGCGGGTCTCGATAAAACTGCCCTTGGGGATTTTGGGGGTGTACTCCGCCAGAACCTTGTCCACATCGCGCGCCACCGCGCCCAAGTCGCGATCCTGCACGTTCGCGTACACGTCGTAGAGCGGCTGGACGTTGTAATGGTTGACCACAGACGCGGTCGTGTCACGGCCCAACTGGCCCACGTTCGTCAACAACTGCGATGCCGGGCGCGCGCTTGCATGGACCGGAGTGCGCAGCAGTTCCGAGGTGGAATCGACGCGATATTGCGGCGTCTGCACCGAAACCGGATAGTCGACGCTGTTGCGCGGATCGATCCAGTAATTGGGCAGCACCTGCGTGCTGGAGGCGAGCGAGATCAGCAGGCTGTCGGCGACATCCTTCTGGGTGAAGCCCAACTGGCCGGCGCGAGTGCGGTCCACCTGGAAGAGGAATTCGGGAACGTCCACTACCTGGTGCGTGTGCACGTCCGCGGCGCCCGGGATCATGGTGAGGCGCCGCTCGATCTGCCGTGCCAGCGCGTAATTCGCCTTGGCATTGGAGAGCGGGCCCACTACCTGAATGTCGATCGGCGCAGGCAGGCCGAAGTTCAGGATCTGCCCGACGATGTCGGCGGGTTGAAAGAAGAAGGTGAGACTCGGAAAGTCGCGATTCAGGCGAGTGCGCAGTTCGCGGATGTAGGATTCCGTGGGAGCGTGCTCGTCGGGGCGCAGCGAGATCAGCACTTCGCCATCGAACGGACCGATGGTGGCCGTATCGCTCATGGCGAGGTTCAAGCCGGAGTACGGTAGACCGATGTTATCGACGATATCGGACAACTCCCCTGCGGGAATCACTTCTTGAACGGCGTTTTCGACGCGCGCAAAGTAACGCTCGGTCTCTTCAATGCGGGTTCCGGCGGGTGCGCGGACATGGAGACGGATCTGACCGGCGTCCACCTGGGGAAAGAAGTCCTGCCCTAGAAACGGCGTCAGCGCGAGACAGGATCCGCATATCAGGACGAAGGCGCACCCGACCAGTTTGCGATTCGCCAGGCCGGCGGCCAGCAGATTGCGATAGCCGTTCCGCATGGCTTCGAAGCGCCGCTGGAATCCGTGATGGATGGAAGAGAAGAACCCGCCTTTCGCATCTTCAATCACGCCTTCGTCACCGTGGTAACGCTCGGACTCGGCGGCAAGGAGGTAGCGGACCATCGTTGGGATCAGCGTGCGTGACAGCAGGTACGACGCCATCATTGCCAGCACCACGGCAAGCGCCAGCGGCGTGAAGAGGTAGCGCGCCGCACCCGTGAGGAAGATCACCGGTACAAACACAATGCAGATGCAGAGGGTCGATACAAAAGCTGGTGTGGCGATCTGCATGGCGCCTTCGAGAATGGCGCGAAGGATCGGCTTGCCGAGCCCGAAATTGCGATGGATGTTCTCAATTTCGACCGTGGCGTCGTCCACCAGGATGCCGACCGCGAGGGCCAGGCCGCCGAGCGTCATCACGTTGATGGTCTCGCCCATCAGATTGAGGATCGCGAGAGAGGTGAGGATCGACAGCGGAATCGAAATGCAGACGATGATGGTGCTGCGCCAACTGCCGAGGAAGAGGAGAATCATCAGGCCGGTGAGTCCCGCCGCGATCACGGCCTCCCGGATGACGCCGTTGATGGCGGCGCGCACGAACAGCGACTGATCGAACATCAGTTTCAGATTGAGCGAGGGCGGCAGCGTGGAGCGGATGCGCGGCAGCATCTGCTTGATCTGCGACACGATGTCGAGGGTCGAAGATCCGCCATTCTTGAGCACGGTAAGAAGGGCGGCCCGCGCGCCGTTGTGACGCACGATGTTGGTCTGCACGGCGTATCCGTCGCGGACGTGTGCCACGTCACCCACGTAGACCGTGGTGCCATTGGTCTGCCGCACGGGAAGCCGATTGAACGCCACGGCGAGATCGGGCGCGCTGTTGAGTTTGACGGTGTACTCCTGGGCGCCGATTTTGACGGTTCCCGAAGGAAGGATGAGGCTCTGATTGTTGATGGCGGTGGCGACGTCGCCGGCAGACAGGTTCTGCGCGTAAAGCGCCTGCGGATTGAGGTCCACCGAGATCTGGCGCGGCCGGCCGCCGTAGGGGAGAGGGAAGCTGGCGCCCTGCACGTTCGCCATCTGCGTGCGGATGAAGTTGTATCCCAGATCGTAGAGTTGCTGTTCGGGCAGGCTGTCGCTCGAGATTCCAAGTTGCAGAATCGGGACCGCGGAGGCATTGAACCGCAGTACCGACGGAGGCGTGATGCCGGTAGGGAGGGATTTGAGTACCGACTGGGAAGCGGCGGTCAATTGCGCCACGGCCGCGTCGATCTTCGCCTTCGGATGAAAGAAAACTTTGATCACGGCGACCCCCGGCAGCGACTGCGACTCCATGTGTTCGATATCGTTGACGCTGGTGGTAAAGGAGCGCTCCGAGCGGACAGTGATGACCTCAGCCATCTCCTCAGGCGAGACCCCGGCATACTGCCAGATGACGCTGACCACCGGGATATCGATTTCCGGGAAGATGTCGGTGGGCATGCGGACGATGGCGAGTCCGCCCATAATGACGATCAGCAGCGCCATGATGACGAAAGTGTACGGGCGGCGCAGCGCCAGTTGGACGATCCACATGTTGGGGCTTCTTTCTATGGTGACATAAGCAACGGTTTCGCGTCCGGTGCTGTGGTTTCGGCTGGGAATGGTTGGCTGGTGCAGAGGCGCAAACACGCTTGTTGCCCTGTGGAGAGGCCGTCGAGTCGTGCATCTGCCAATTCCGGCACGGAGTATTCAAGACCGTGAGCCGGCATATTGCGAATCCCGCCCGGACGGATAGCCGTGTGCGTCACGGTTTTCGATGCAGCCTGCAGGCGCATCGGGTCGCAATCCGGAACAGGGGAAAATGACGGAACGAACCCAATTGTTGGTTGAGCGGATTGGGGTTGCGCGGAATTGGATTGGCTTTCGGCGGATCGGCGACGGGATTGGCGGTGGATTGACAGACGCCGCGGCGTTTGGTTTGGAGGCGTTCTAGGTCGCGCAGAGCGTGGTGGAGGAGCGCTGGGGGAATCGATACGGCGCTGTCGGAGAGGAAAGTATTTGCGGCAGCGGAGGAGATTCATGCCTACGCCGTTGGGGTCGTCGCGCATGAATCGGAGGAGACTGCATAGTCCCGGATTTTGGCGGTCGGCGAGGGAATAGCGGCGCTGGAGCCACGCGGCATCGACAAGGGTGGCGACGAGGAAAGACTCCTTGGGAGTGGCGGGTGCCCAGCGGAGGAAGTATTGGTCGGCGAGGGCGCGGAGTTCGGCGGGGTCTTCGCCGGCGATGACTTGGGAACGGGCATAGATGCCGGTTTTGAGGGAATTGGCACGGGAGGCATTTTGCCTTCGGAGGAGCGCGGTCTGGCAGATTTTTGGGCGTTGCGGCGGTTGGCGCCGATTTGCTTGGGAGTGCTCATCTACCAGGGGTAGCAGGCTGGGGCACTGGAGTCTGAAATGGAAGGCTGTAAGTGGTTACAGGGAAGGAGAGAAGATTTCGGTCAGGGGCGTGATTGGTTTACTGGTGAGTCGGGGAAGGAACAGACGCTCAGAGAGTAGAAGCTTCCGTGGGTTTTGGGTAGGGAGAAATTCTTGAGTGTTGATGATCGCCTAACCTGAAACTGTTTTCAAAAAAAGGCGTGGTTCCGCTAACGCTCTCAGCAACGGCGATAGAAGGTGGTAGGCTTAGGAGCCGACCAAGGGACTTCTCTGAAGTCTGGGGACCATCCTTTCTCGACTGGAGGGTTCCTAACGATGAGAAATGCAAGAATGCTATTGGCGCTCGTGTTTTGCGCGACCGCGTCTTCTCAGGCCATCGGCACAGTGGCTGGAACGGGAGAGCCGGGCTACGGCGGTGACGGCGGGCCCGCGGTCGGCGCCCTGTTCAACGACCCGCGCCATCTCGCAGTCGACGGGGCGGGAAATGTCTACGTCGTCGATACCAATAACGTCCGGGTGCGAAAGATCTCGCCGAATGGGCGGGTGACCACTGTGGCTGGAATCGGGGAAGCGGCCGAGCCCGTTAAGGGGGCTGCGGTAAAGTCGGGGTTCCTTGCAATCGGGGGACTGGCGGTTACGGAGGACGGGACGCTTTACATCGCCGACGCGACGGGGCTGCAGAAGATTGATCCGTCCGGTTTGTTGAGTTTCGTCGTCACTGGGCAATCAGTGCAAGGCGTCGCCCTCTGGGGAAGTTCCAGGATCTATCTGATAGGGGTGACGGACGTCGCGTTGCTGGGGGCGAATGGCTCGAGAAAACTGCTTGCTGGATCGGATCTGGGCGACGCGGGCGACGGCGGTCCGGCACTGAAGGCGAAGTTTTTCGCGAGTCAGGCAGCGGTAGATCCGGCGGGTAATGTTTATGTCGCTGACAAAGAGGCGAACCGCGTGCGCAAGTTCGCGCCACAGGGCACCATCAGCACATTCGCGGGCAATGGAAACGCGGGATTCGGAGGCGATGACGGGCCGGCGAATCAAGCGCAGCTGAATCACCCCGAAAGTCTCGCGATAGACGCGGCTGGCAACGTGTATATCGCTGATACGGAGAATTTCCGCGTACGGCGTGTGGACACCCAAGGGGTGATCACCACGTTTGCCGGGAGCGGCGAAAGTAAACGGAGCGGCGATGGCGGGCAGGCGCGCAGGGCATCCTTCGAGGCGATGTTTGACGTGGCGGTGGGCTGCGCCGGGGTATTCGTCACGGACACCCAATCGGTTCGCAAGATAACGTTGACGGCGCCACTGATCGCCTATAACGGTGTGGTGGATGGCGCCAGCAAGCCATCGATAGCGGCAGGGCAGCCGTTCTCGATCTCGGGGTGCAACCTCGCGGAGGGGACTGCGACGGCGGATTCCAACAAGCCGCTGCCGCAGACGCTTGGGCGGGCGTCGGTGACGGTGAACGGAGTGGCGGCCACGCTGTCGGCTTCGACGCCGACGCGGCTCACGGGTATCGTGCCCGCAGACACGCCAGCGGGTTTAGTAAAGGTGATCGTGACGGTCAAGGGCGTGGCGAGCGCGCCACTGGCGGTTGCGGTCAAATAAGGAATCGCCATTCACCTGCCCAACTTTCGCCGCAACGGCTCTCCCTGGCTGACAGACTGAGCAAGGCCAAGCGGTTGCTTGCAGTCGCTGATCAGTATTCGCTGCGGGGCAAGCGGGTCTGAGCCCATGATCGCGATGATGGTCGGATGCGGACTGAGTCGCGGCGAGTTGCTCGCCCTTCGAGTTGACTCCGTCCAGTCGCGCGAGGAGCATCGGGTTGTCGCCGACCTCCTGGGCAAAGCTGGGGCACATCCGTGCCGCGTTAATTCCCACCATGGGTGAAGGCAGCGATCGACGAATGGAAGCAAGCCGGGTGCATCACCGAAGGCGCGCTCTTTCGATCCATCAACAAAGCGGGGCGGGCCGGGACGGGACGACGCCCAAGGTGGGCGGTTTCAAGCCGCCGCAAAGCGTGCCAGTATCGAAAAACTCGCGCCGAAGATCTCCGGCGCAGCGGCGCGCGGCTCTGCCATCTTGCCGGTGGTGAGCTGGACCCGATCCAATTCTGCTTGGACACGTCTCGATCCAAACGACGGGACGGGCCCTCGACTGCGAGCAGAACGGCCCTTTGCCGTCAACGACCGAACGGGCAATGTCGCCCGTCGCCCACGGGCCTGTGTAACCATCTCCCAGCGCCTGCTGCAACAGCTTTTACCGCCAGCATCGGCGGGCTGTCGAGATACAGACAGCGATGTCGCTCCTCCAGCTTCCGCATCAGCGCCGCGAGGGCCGGCAGATGCCGCGGGGGGAGCCGCTGTAAATCAGGCATTGATGTCGCGATGGCTGCTCCATATCGGTTTCTATGGCGCAGTCTATGCGAATGGCAATGAAGAATGCTCCAAGGATTTAGCGTCAGGCCCGGGAAACCGCTTCACGACGGCGGAGTTTCGTTTCGCGCGAGAAGGTCGCGAACCAGGGGGCCGAGCTTCATGAATTCTGAAAACTCGGATGGCTTGCGAAAATACCCGTGGGCGCCGACAGCATTCATTTCCTCGCGGTCGCGCTGGGAATCCGAGGACGTCACGATCAGGACAAGCGCGTCCTTGCACCGCGAACTGGCGCGCAGCCTGCGCAGTATGTCGCCTCCTTTATAGCGAGGCATGTTGAGGTCAAGGAGGATGAGATCGGGACTGGGCGCCGCCGCGTCGGCGTCCGCCTGTTCGAAAAACCTGACCGTCTTCTCGCCGTCATCGGCCACATGAATCTGCGCGTCGATTTCTGCTTTCCTGAGCGCCTGCCGGATCAGGTAGACATCAGCCTTGTTGTCCTCGGCGATCAGAATCTGCCAACGGCGGACGCCCGGCTGATCAGGCCGGGAGAGTGAAGCGGAACTCCGATCCGCGTCCGGGTTCTGATTCGACCCAGATCCGGCCATGGTAGCGCTCAACGATGCGCTGGCAGATGGCCAAGCCGATGCCGGTCCCGGCATAGCGGTCGGCGTTGTGCAGGCGTGAGAATAATCCAAAGATCTGCTCCTTAAACTCGGGTTGGATGCCAATGCCGTTGTCGCGGACCGTGAAAACCCAGTATCCGTCCTGGCGCTCGGCGCCTATATGCACCGCCGGCGTGCGGTCCTCGCTTCTATACTTGATCGCATTGCCGATGAGATTCTGGAAGAGTTGTCGCAGGTGCGTGCCGTGGGCGCGTAGCACCGGCAGCTTGTCGCGCGTGACGATGGCGCTGCTCTCCGCGATCGCACCGCCCAGATTGGCAAGCGTCTCCGCCAGTGTTTCGTCGGCATCTGTCTCTTCGAGTGGCGCATCGAGCCTGGTGACCTGCGTGTACGCCAGAAGATCGCGCACCAGATGCTCCATCCTGGTCGCAGCGCTCTGCAGGAAATCCAGGAATTCTGCGGTCTCACCCTCGACCGCAGTTCCCAGGCGGTCGGCGAGGAGTTCGGAGTAGATTTTGATCGTGCGCAGCGGTTCCTGCAGATCGTGACTGGCCGAATAGGCAAACTGTTCAAGGTCCTCGTTCGCACGGCGCAACTCGTTCTCTACCCGCTTACGTTCCGTGATATCGCGGGCGATGACCGACAGTGCGATAGCCTGGCCGCTCTCATCCCGAATCGGCGATATCGTCAGCAGGGCCGGGAAAACGCTGCCGTCGCGCCGCATGCGCGCAGTCTCCAAGCTCCGAATAATGTTGCCCGCATCCCCGGCGGTATAGATAATGTCGCGCAGCTCGGCCCTTCGATCTGCCGGGACGATCGTCTCAGCCGAACGTCCAATGATCTCCTGAGCGGCAAAGCCATAAAGCTCCTCGGCCGCGCGGTTCCAGGTCAAAATCTTACAGTCAAAATCGTACACGTAAATGGCATCGCCGGAAGCTTCGACAATGGACGAGAGCTGGGAACGGCCTTCTTCGCCGCGTTTGCGCTCGATGAGGTCGGCCGCCTGGCGAGCCAGCAGGTCTAGCAGGCGCAACTCGCGCTCGCTTGGGCGACGGAGCTGGCGATAATGCGTGGAGAACATGCCGAGCACCTTGCCCGTGCGGCTCACGAGCGGCGTTGACTGCACCGCGCGGGCTTGGGCTGCGAGCATCGCATCAAGCGCTGGCGAGCCGGCAAATACAGGACTGGCGGCGACATCCTCGACGATCACCCGTTCTCCCTTTTCAAGCGCGCTGCCGCAGGCTGCGAGGCCTTCATGCACATGGTCGAAAAACTCGAGAAAAGGCGCATCGAACCCCCGGTGAGCGACAATCCTCAATCGCCCAGCGTCATCGAGCAGCTGAATATTACCCATGTCCGCGGCCGTAATCTCTATGCCGGCGTCGAGAATCTCGGTGAGCAACTCCGAGAACCCGCCGACCTGGATCAGCCGGGTGCTCAGCTGCTGCATGCGGGTCATCGCCGCGAGATCCTCGGTCAGGCGCGCGTTGAGCGTACGGATTGCTTCCTCGGCTCGCTTTTGGGCCGTGACATCGCGCGCGATCTTTGAGGCGCCGATGGTTTCGCCCTGCTGATTCTTGAGCGGAGAGATGGTGAGGGAAACATTCCGCAGCGAACCGTCCTTACGCCGGCGTGTCGTCTCGAAGTGATCCACTCGTTCGCCATGCTGTAGCCGCGCCAGGATTTCCCGTTCCTCGTCCTGCCGGTCCGGCGGAACCACGATCATGATCGATTTTCCGATTGCTTCCGCAGCCGTGTAGCCGTACAGGCGCTCCGCTCCGCGGTTCCAGCTCGTGATCTGACCGGCGAGATCCTTGCTGATGATGGCGTCATCCGAGGAATCGACGATCGCTCCGAGCAATAGCCGGGTCTCTTCGGCTTTTCGCCGCTCGGTAATGTCACGCGTAATGCCAAGCTGGACGATCGAGCCGTCGGGCCGGCGCAACGGCACGGCATGCGTTTCCATCCGGCAGCGCGCGCCCTTCAGGCCGATGATGTCGAACTCAAGAGAGCCCCTCCCTCCACCGCAGACGCGCTCGTTGAAGCTGCGGTACGGTTCGCGATCCTCCGGCGCGATGAGATCATAGACGCTTCGGCCGGTGACTTCGTCCGCCGCTCCGGCGCCGACCATCGCCAGCCCGGCCTCGTTCATCAACAGCAGCGTTCCGTCGGCTGCGACCACCTTGACGCACTCGGGCGTCGTCTCGACAATCGCCCTGAAACGCTCTTCGCTTCCGCGGAGTATATCCTCGGCTCTCTTGCGCCCGGTGATATCGACCAACATGTTGACCGCGCCTGTCAAACGGCCCTGATCGTCGAACAACGGAGTCGGGTATGGGGTGAATATACGGCGCTGTCCGTCAGGACGCTCGGCGACGGCTTCGCAGCCCAACACCGGCCTTTTTTCTCTCAGCGCTACGGCCATCGGACATTGATCATGAGGCAACGGCGTGCCGTCCGTGTTGTACAACTTCCAGGTCACACACCACGAATCGGTGCCCCGCTCCGGCACACGCCCCGAGAAGTCCACGGCGGCCTGATTGAAGAAGGTGATGCGGCCGTCGGCGTCGGTCGTGTAGACCGCGGCGGGAATCGCCTCGATAATTTCATGCAGACGGCGTTCGCTTTCCCGCAACGCCTCTTCGGCCTGCCTGCGCTCGATCAGGTCGGCTGCCTGCCGCGCCAGGATGTCCAGCAGGCGGAGGTCGCGCTCCGTGGGAACGTGCGGGTTACGCCAATGCGAGGAAATCATGCCCAGCATCTTGCCGCTTCGCGAAAACAGCGGCGTCGACTGGGCCGCACGGATGCCGGCATCCAACAATGCGGCCATGCCGCCTGTGCCGGCGAGAAAATCACATGTCTCTACGTCCGGCGCGATCGCGCGCTTACCGGTGCGCAAGACCTGACCGCAGGTGCTGTCCGTATCGAAGCGAACCCATTCCCAGACTTTGGCGCCCTCCGGGGTGAGTCCCCGCGAAGCCAGGAGGCGCAGCTCGCCTTTGAGCCCGCGTTCGGGATAGAGCACTTGCATGGTCGCGAAGTCCGATCGCATGATGGCGGCGACGGCGTTAACGATTTTCGTGTATAGCGCGTCTTCATCACCCGGCTCGATGAGCTGCGCGCTGATATCCTGCAAGAGTTTCGTGTCAGCCAATTCCGCGGCAAGCTGCGCCTGCCGTGTTTCCTGCTCTTGCTTGAGAGCGGTAATGTCGCGCGTAAAACAGCGGGTATGAACGAATTTTCCGTCCTGGAACAGCACGCTCGAATTGATCAGCACATGGCGGATCGATCCGTCTCGGTGCCGCAGCCGCGCCGGGCGGTCGCGCAGAGTGTCGCCTTGGCGAAGGCAGGCGAGGATATCGTGGATGACAGCTTCGTCAGCGTGAAACTCGGTGATGTTCCGCCCGATATACTGTTCGCGTGCGTAGCCGAGAAGATCGAGTTCTGCCTGGTTCGCCCAGAGAATGGTCCCATCGGCGCCTACCCAATGAAGGCTGATCGTTGAGGTTTCAATGAAGTCACTCAGAACCGCCTCGCTGCGCCGCAAAGCCTGGAGTTCCCGCAACAGCGGATCGTTTGGAGCCGCGTCCGAAGCCTTCGCGCGACCCTTATTGGCGCCGTTTCCCCTGATCTCTTTTTTGCGGACCGTGCGTGTCGGGGTCATGCTGTGTCACCATTCCTCTCCAGCCTGGGCTACACCGTGCGCCAGAGGCTTATTTTTAATGAGTATGTCGCGGACGATCACGCCCAGTTGTATGAACTCATCGAGGCGCGATGGTTTCCGGAAATAAAAGAGTGCGGCGTGTTTTTGCGCCCGTTCGTGATCGGCAGGAGCGTCGGATGACGTCATCACGACCACCGGAATCTGCGCATAGCGTTCCGTCGATCGCAGGCGTTTGAGGATTTCCTCGCCGTTGTACTTTGGCATATGCATGTCGAGCAACAGCAGATCCAGGCCGGGTGACTTTCGGTCGTTGTCGGCCTTCTCAATAAAGCTTATGGCCTCTTCACCGTCCCTCGCTACATGGAGAACATGATCGAGGCCTTGGTCCCGAAGAGCGATGCGGACAATGCCGACATCCGCCGCTGAATCCTCAGCCAACAGAATCTGGTATGGTCGCGCTTCGGTTACCATGGCGAATCCTTAACCCCTTATCGCAGCCGGGCGCGCTGCAGGAAATCTCAATCTAGATTTACCATTTTTTTTGAACTATCTTGTATCTGCCGAATGGCCCTAATCCAGGGCAGGCTCAGGCCGAGAGTCAGTGATTTCCGCCCTAAAAACCTTGTTTCTGGTGAGGTTGGGTGTGAGCGCTACTCCCAACGGGATGAAACACAGGAGTAATGATAAAGGTCCGTTGTGTGCGGTCTCTCACGATTGGGCGGCTGCTCGGGGCTTAAGCCGGGTGGCCTGGCCGCCAAGAACACGGGAAGCCCATGGCACCTGCAAACTGCCGCTTCTCGCCTGAGATCCTCAGCCCTGCCGGCATCGCCCGGTTTCGGCGGCCCGCCGGCAGCGGTTTGAAGTACTTCCCAGGTTCCCGGAGGTGTTGACAGCCTACCTGTTGGCAGATGTAGTACATAGCTGTTGGTAGACAACATGTCTGAACAGAAGACGGACGTCCCATACGGAACCCTGGATCTGCTGAGATCCTGAAGACATTGGAGACGATGAGGCCGATGCACGGGTACCGCATCGCCAGCAGAATTGAGCAGGTAGCGGAGAACCTCTTGCGATTGAACCAGGGGTCGATCTATCCGGCTCTCATACGCCTGGAAGAGCAGGGTTGGATTCGCACGAAGTGGGGAATTTCCGAGACCGAACGCAAGGTTAAGTTTTATTCGCTCACCACGGCCGGATCGAAGCAATTGAACGTCGCAGTGGCGAACTGGGAGAGGGCGACGGCGCTGGTGGCCCGGTTCCTGGAGGCGGAGTCGTGAAGCTTCGACTGGCAGCGGCTCGCCTGCTGGCGCCACAAGAAGCGTGGAGTACGGCATCGAGTTTGCGGGCATCGACTGACTCTTCGCCCGGATTATATTCTTCCGGCTACCGGCTGCCTTGAGTCAAATCGACAGCTTAGATCAGGCTGTCTCCGCAGCCGCGATAGAAGAGGTATGCGGTTCCCCGGAATCGCCAACAAACTCCGCGAGCTTAACGTTGTGGTCGGAAGCGACCATCTCCGCAGCTTTTTCGCCGACCATGATAGAAGCGGCGTTTGTATTGCCGCTGACCACGTTGGGCATGATACTCGCATCCGCTACGCGGAGCTTCCCCACGCCAAATACCCGAAGCCGGGGATCGACTACGCTACCGATCCGGCAGGTGCAACTCAGGTGATATACCGTCATCGAGAAGTGGCACGCGAGGTCTTCCAGCAACGCATCGCTGGGAATGCCGCCTTCGGGGTATCCGTGCTTCTGCGCTAAAGCTGGCGGCACCATCCATGGACCGAGTCTGTCTTTCACCGGCCAGTGCGCCACGATGTCCAGCGCCCGTCGCAGAACGGCCACCATGACTTTCAAGTCGTGCGGGTCCGAATAGTAGTTCATCCGGATCGCCGGCGGCACCGCCGGATCGCTGCTTTCAAGGACGATTTCGCCCTCGCTGTGCGGAAGCACCGGATTGACCAGGAGAATGAGGCTCTCCGTGTCCGGCGCCAGGCGTCGGGACACATCGTCGAAATACTGAGCCACGTCAATGTTGAGACACCTGAACAGATCAGGCGAGCCCCCGGTTACAAAGCAGGAGATCTGCGCGTCGTGGCTGTGAAGATCGCCAAGGCCAGTCGAGTACCAGGCGGCGGCATCGTATAACGAAGAAGAAATCAGGCCGCGGCCGGTGGTAGCCCATTCGGTGACGCGGCGCACCGCCTCCGCCTTCAGGGCCTGGAGCTCGGGAGACAAGTTCACATCTTCAGAGGGGTCGGCGGGGAGAGGGCCGCCGGGTTGACGGAGGACGTCAGGACCCAACGAGAGCCCGACTTCGTTAATGGAGACGCCGGCTCCGGGGGCGGCGAAGAACAAGGGAACCTGCACGTGATCCTTCAGATGTTTGCCGACGTGCGGCGCATCGACGAGACAGCGAGCGCCTGCCGCTTCGAGTTCCCTCCGCGGCCCAATTCCGGAAAGCATCAGTAACTGGGGTGAGCCGACGGCTCCTGCGCTCAGGATCACTTCCTTGCCGGCGGCGGCGACGGCGGTCTTGCCGTCGGTTGTGCGATATTCGACACCTGCCGCTTCCAGCGCCTCCGTCAGAATTACGCGCGTCGCCTGCACTCCAGTCAGGATTGTGAGATTGGGCCGTCGTTCCACTTCGCCTTCGAGGAAAGCGCGGTAGGTGCTCGATCGTCTGCCTCGCTTCGTGGTGGTCTGCATTAAAGAGACTGTGCCGGCAGGGCCGCCACGGTTTCGTCCGTTGTAGTCGCCGCGCGGGATTCCAGCGGCTGCTGCCGCTTCGACGAACTCGCGGGCTCCTGGCAGTACGGGCGAGCGCACGGAAACTCCCATTGGACCATCATGATTGTGCGCCTCAGAGTCGATCGCGATTTCATCGCTCGGGGCGAGCCCCTCGCTCTTGCGGAAGTACGGCAGCACGTCCGCATAGCTCCAGCCCGTAGCGCCGCCCTCCGCCCACGAATCGAAGTCTCCAGGGTGGCCCCGAACGTAAGCCATATAGTTGATCCCGGAAGATCCGCCGAGCATCTTGCCGCGCGGTACAGGCACCCGTCGTCCGTTGAGACCGAGCCCTGCCTTGCCCGGGTCCGCGGTGTACATCCAGTCCGTGGCAGGATTCAACTGCATAGCGGCGCATGCCACAGGAATCATTTCCACCTCCGGCGGCCGTTCACCGGCCTCGATTAACGCGACGCGACACGATGGATCCTCGGACAGGCGCGACGCGATCACGGCACCTGCCGATCCGCCTCCTACAATCACAAAGTCGAACGTATCTGACATGGTCCTGTCTCCTTGAGCATTTCCAACGCACCCCGACCTCCAGCGCGGATTCGGCCAGGACTTGGCCGGGCCCAAGCCGGTCACCTGCGGAGCGAGGCATCTGAGCGGTTTGACTAGTCTACCTCAATCAAAATCGGACTAGCCTGGATGAAGTCGCATCGAAAAGGCGATTCGGGATAGTGTCGGATTGCCGCCTTATCCGGCTAAGAGTGTTATCGACGGCTCAATCGTTAATCAGAGGACTGTGGACGCTGAATCCACGCCAGCGCATCACAGGAAGTTAGTCCTGCCGGAGTGTCCGGGTCGGATCCACCCTAGAGGCGCGGCGAGCGGGAACCCAACAGGCCGCGATGGTGGCGGCGGCGAGGAGTACGGGAACGCCAAGCAAGACGATGGCTTCGAGTGGATTGGCCCCGATGATGAGGTTCGGAACAACGTTGCGCGCAATCGGAATCACGATCGCCATTCCAATGGCGAGCCCCACAGCGGTAAACACGGCGCCCTGCTTCAGCACGATGTGCATGACAGACGCGGGCGTCGCACCGAGCGCCAGGCGAATTCCGATTTCACGCGTCCGCCGGCTCACGGCGAAGGCGACGACTCCGTACAACCCGATCACCGCCATGAACAGTCCCATCCCTCCGGCGGCTGTCACGATCTGGGCGACCAGCCTCGGCCCCAACATCGCGCGATCGTGGAAAAACGCCGTCATCGTGCTGATCCGGAAGATCGGCATGTCGGGATCGAGCGCACGAACCTGTTCGCGAACCACCGCGGTGAGCGCGGCAGGATCGCCCGGCGATCGCATCTCGACACACATCTGCGAGCTGTAATCCTGGGCGAATGGAGTCCATACCGCTTCCTGCGGGGGCTCTGCCCAATAGGTATAGATTCCCTGCTTCGCCACTCCAACGACCTGTATTTCGGGACTGTCCGCGGCATCCAGTCGAAAGCGCCGGCCAATTGGATCGCTCTTCCCGAACAACTTATTGGCGAGGAACTCGTTGATGACGGCGACGCGGGGCGAGTTGGCGGCATCGCGCGAGTCGAAGGCGCGCCCGCGAACAATCCTGGTCTCCATCAGCGGGAAGAATTGGTCATCGACCTTATAGGCGTTCGCCATCGGTGCATTGCCGGATGCACGAGGCTGCGCGTCGACCGCGAAATACTTGCGGGGAGACTGTCCCGTGCTGAAGGGAATCGAGGAAGACATCGACACCGCGCTCACGCCGCCACTCTCGCGGAGCCGATCGCCCAACTTGCGGTAGAAGTCGCGCGTTTTGGCTTCGTCATACCGCTGGATGCCCGGGTCCAACGAGAAGAAGAGGGTGTGATCCACACGAAAGCCAGGATTGATGCGCCATGCCGCCTGAAATCCGCGGATGCAGTCGGCCGAAATCACGAGGAGAATGACCGATAGTGCGAGCTGAGCCGTAACCAGCACGTTCCGGCCGGTCACCAACCCGCGGAGGATCGAAATCCGCGCCGGGCCGGTGTCGCCGGCCTTGATGGATAACGCGAGATCGCCCCGCGTGGCTCGCAAAGCCGGCGCCAATCCAAAGACGACGCCGGTGGCCAGGGTAACCGCCAGGCTGAACCCGAGAAGCCGCGCGTCCATTTGTGTGCCCAGGGAGAGCGGGAAATCGGACGGGATCGGAATCGCACTCAGGAACGAGACGCCCAGGGAGCCCACCGCGATTCCCGCAAGTCCACCCGCCACCGCCAAGAGAAGGCTCTCGGTGAGGAGTTGCCGGATGAGCGCGGCTCGCGAGGCGCCGATCGCCATTCGTATGGCGATTTCCTTCGCGCGAGCCGTTCCGCGTCCGAGCAGCAGGTTCGCGACATTGGCGCAGGCAATCAGCAGCACCAGTCCGGTAATCGCCAGCAGTGTGAGGGAGAAGGCGGCATCGATAGGATCGTTTTCGAAGCGCGCACGCACGTAGCCCAGCACCGTGACCGTGCGATCGCGGTTGGTCTCGGGGTATTGGGTCGCGAGGCCTTGCGCAATCGTCCGCAACTCAGATTGTGCTTCGGCCTCGCTCACGCCCCGAGCGATCCGGCCCAACAAAACCGCGTTCCGGATCTTGCGAGAGGTAAGATAGTCGGCACTCGCTCCGGGAACGGCGCGCTGGTAGGCATGCATCGGAATGTAAATGTCTGGATTGACGAACGACTGCGGGCCGGTAAAGTCTCTGGGGGCTACACCGATGATCGTGAAGTCGGAGCCGTTCACGCGAATCCTTCGACCCAGGACTGAACGATCGCGGGCGTAGTCGCGGTCCCACATGTGATCGCTGATGACGACCAACAGATCCCGGCCGGGGACGCTGTCTTCGTCGGCTCGGAAGCCGCGCCCGAGAGCCGGCTGGAGTCGCAATCCGCTGAAGAAGTTTCCGCTGACGGCGGCGTTGAGACTATACTTCGGAACCTGGTTCGGCTCGGTGGCGATTCCGGCGAAGAAGAAGTCATAACAGGCCAGAGCCTGGAGCGCTCTTGCGCGATCACGCAGATCGACATAGTCCGCATAAGACATGCGCCCCAGCCGTGTGTCGGGGGAAGTCGAGTCGACCTCGACAATCCGGCCCGAATCCGGAACGGGGAGCGGGCGGAGCAGCATCGCATCCACGCAACTGAACATCGCGGTATTGGCGCCGATGCCCAAGGCGAGCGAAACGATTGCGATCAGCGCGAAGCTGGGAGACTTCGCGAGAGTCCGGACGGCAAACCTGAGATTAGCCGAGATTCGCATAAAAAGAGATATACGGAACCGGAGACCGACAGTTCCAGCTCTCTTGTAGCACCCGGCGCACTTCCGTGCCAGCGGTAATGGCCGTCCACAGATCCGAGTGTCACCCGGGCCGGAATGCGGAAATGTCGGTGCTCGCCCGGCGAGTTACGCACGCTGGCGTTCATAGGGATGCTGGCTCCGCGAAGTCTCAGGTTTCCGCCTGCTGATCACAGGAGATGGGGATCTCGAGCAAGAGGAAGTTAGGCGGGCAAAGCTCGGCGGCAGACCTCGACTTCCCATTTGCCGACCACACACCCGGCACATAAGGTCCGCTTTCTCACTTGCAGCTCTCACGATTCGCTATCGTTGTACTGATAGCCGTGGCCTTTCACTGTGCCGATTACCCAAGAGTTGCCACCCAGTTTTCTGCGAAGGCCTCGAACGACCACATCCACAACGTTGCTTCCGCCGAAGGGCTGCTTCCAAACCTCACGTAGCAATTCGTCGCGTGTCACCACGCTGCCGGGACGCTGTGACAAGTAAGACATCAACTCGAACTCCAGTCTGGTGAGATTGAACCGGCCGCCGTCGCGGGTTGCCAACTGCCGCCGGGAGACATCAAGCTCCACCGAAGGTTTCGAAGAACCAACCGATTCTCGCGACAGGTCACTGCCGACGAAATCCAATATCCAATGCATGGGACCCTGCGGCCCAAACGGAAGCACGGCGGTGTGAATGAGCGACTGACCAATCGAGACAGTCAGGCTTGGTTCGAGTTCGAACCCCAGGTCCATCACAGCCTGTGGAACCAACGCGGGTTGCCGGATCGAGGTAAACACCCCCACCGCTCGCGGATTCTCCAGATACGCTCGCTTGGCATCCAAAACGCAAGCCGCCCACTCCGGACCTTGGCGTTCCCCCAGGGCGTGCGACAGCAGGCAGCGAATGAATAGGTAGGGCCGTCGCGGATCGCTCCCGCGAGCCTGCACGTAACTCAGCCAAACCGCCAGCAGCGGATCGCACTCGGCCAGAGGTCGCGGGATGTCCTGAGACCGCCCCATGACGTAAAATCCGACCACTTCTCCAGCGCTTCCTCGAGCCACCGAGAACATGTGCGCGGCTTGATTCCACCACTCCGACATGATGGCAGCGCCGCTGTCGCCATCATGGATTCGTGCTATGCCCAAGATCGGGTCGCGATCGGCGGGTCTGGCCTTTTCGACGGGTAAAGTAGCCCCGGAAGGAAAGAACGCCTCGCGTAGGACAGGGCGCTCCAACAGGAATAACAAGTCGGCGGTGTGCCGCCAAGTATCGCGTGCCCCCGCACCCACCAACTGATCTCGCATCGATTGCCAGGCTGCTCGTTTCAGTCTTCGGGTTCGGACGGGGTCCTTCGCCGCCACGCGGGACTCAATAGCCAGGCGGAAGGCATCGTGGAACACAAGCCCGTCGGCCGCCGCGTCGACGAATGAGAGCTGGCGCAGATTCGCCAAAATGTTTTCGGCGGAACGGTCCGGCAGCATCGCTTCGAGAACGGGTCGGGTAACCCGGCGAACGAGAGATGCGGCTTCGATCGCTTCCTTCAGCTCGGGGTCAGCGATCTCGCTTACGCACGTGAGCGCCAGGTAATCGATAACCTGATTGAGTTCGAGGTCGCCGCTGAGAGCGTCGGGTTTGTCCGCAAGACTGGCCGTACACAGCTGAAGGGCGAGAGGATTTCCTCTAGAGAAGCGCGCAATGCGAGCCTGGACCGCGTCCGTGAACCCGCGACTGGCCAGGAAGGCTGCGACGTCCGCCTCCGGAAGAGGACTCAACCGCAGATTCAGCAGATGGTCCGCCCAACCGGGAGCAGCGATCCAAGGGGCAGTAGCGAGTGAACGCCCGATGATAATAAACCTCGCCGAGATGGGCAGGGCAGGAAGGAACTCTGTGCGCAACCAACCATCCAGAAGGCGGAGGGCTTCGTAGTTGTCCAAGGCGAATACCATCGGCTCGGCTAAGGCGCCGAGGGCAGCCGCCACCTCGGAGACATTTCTCAATTCCACGCCGAGCGAGGCTCCAATGGCACCCAAAAGGCCGAGCGGAACCGGTTCGACGCCGCGGCAATCGAGCAGTCGCACCTGCCGGCCGCGAGCAGCCGATCCTCGCTGAAATACGCGCACCAGGCTGGTCTTCCCGATGCCGCCAACGCCATGCAGGAGCACGATGAGCGGCCCGGTGGGATCGAACAACGTGGCAAGCTGCGCCAACTCGCGCTCCCGCCCGCTGAAACGGTCAGCGTGAGAGCGCTCAAGACTGTCCTTGATGGTACTCATATGCGGAGAGTTATCAAGCACTTTGATTTCTCATCCCGATCTCATCCGAGCCTCATGCCCGCCGGACCAAAATCGGCCCAAACTGACAGTGTAAGGCGACGGCATCAACTCTGCAGCCCCCGCCGAACACCTCGAAAAATCTGCGGGGAAGCTATTGCGCCTGTCCGCAAGGCACCAGACAACTATTGTTGCCGCTCCGAAGAGAAAGAAGGATACGTCATGAGTATCAACGAACAAAAATTGCACGCGCTGCTGGGCAAGGTCGTGTCGGACTTCGGCGCCGTGTTTCAAGCCCCGCTGATCCTGATCGGGGACAGCCTTGGGCTGTACCGCGCGATGCGGGATGGCCAACCGACCACCCCGGCGGCGCTTGCGGAACGAACGGACACGGCCGAACGATACGTCCGGGAGTGGCTCAATGCACACGCAGCGGCGGGCTATGTCGACTATCACCCGGAAGATGGAACATACGCGTTGTCGCCGGAGCAGTCCATGTTGTTCGCCGAGGAAGGCGGCCCCGCGTTCATCGTGGGCGCCTTCCAGGCGGCGACGGGAGCGGGGGCCATCCGCTCAGCGCTGGAAGAGGCGTTTCGAACCGGCGAGGGGCTACCTTGGCACCAGCACGACCACCAGGTCTTTCACGGTACGGAACGCTTCTTTCGCTCCAGCTACGTTGCCAATCTGGTGTCGAACTGGATACCGTCGATCGCCGGAGTTCAGGAATCTCTGACCAGGGGTGCGTGCGTGGCAGATATTGGTTGTGGCCATGGGGCATCCACTCTCCTGATGGCGCAGGCATTCCCGAACTCGCGGTTTTTCGGCTTCGATTCCCACTCCACTTCCATTGAAGCGGCAGAGAAGCGGGCCGCGGCCAAGGGTTTGTCAGACAGGGTGCAGTTCGCCGTCGCCGCAGCCAAGGACTTTCCGGGGACGGGCTACGATCTGGTGACGATCTTCGACGCTCTCCACGACTTGGGGGACCCGGCAGGCGCCGCCGCGCATGTCCGCTCCACACTGAAGCCGGGCGGAGCCTGGATGATCGTTGAGCCTTTTGCCGAGGATCGGTTGGAGGCGAACTTCAATCCGGTTGGCCGCGCATACTTCTCGGCCTCGACACTGCTTTGCACGCCTTGCTCCCTGTCCCAGGAAGGCAGACTTGCGCTGGGAGCGCAGGCTGGCGAGGCGCGTCTTCGAGCGGTCGTCACCGGTTCAGGGTTCGGCCTATTCCGCCGAGCCGCGCAAACACCATTCAATCTGATCTTTGAGGCCCGCGTTTGAGAGGAGCATTCGCCGGCGGCATGCAGACCATACCGCTGGCCCCCCTACGAGGAGAGGCGTTTCACATGATTCTGCAGATCAATTTCAATCTCAATGTGTCTGTCGCGGAATATCAGAAGATGGCCGATTCTGTGGCGCATGCCTTTGTCGATGTGCCTGGACTAAGGTGGAAGATCTGGATTCTGAATCCGGCTGCTCAGGAGGCTGGCGGCATCTATCTATTCGATTGCCAGGCGTCCCTGGATGCATACCTGAACGGCCCGTTGGTGGCACAGATCAGAGGGCTCACGGCCGTACGAAACATTTCGATGAAGCAGTTCGAAGTCATGCCAGAGGCGACGGCATTAACCCGCGGACCCTTCGAAGCGGCATCGATGTCCGGCGCATTAGCGAATCGCCAACCGGAAGATTTGACCCTGTAATCTGGGCTGATTCGTGGTTAACCCGCAGGAAGTGGCGAGTGCTCGATGAACTTGACGGGACACCCCGATGGTTTCCTGTTGGCACGCGCGATGCGTCGTTCGGACCGGCGGCCACCCGGCCGGGTTGAGCGTAGCTGGGGGAGGCCCACTCAGCCGGGTTGCGATCGGTTTCTCGGGGATTTACTGTTGAGAACGGATAGCAATTGCCTGGCGGAGGATGGGGCGCGAACCGCTCGATGCAACACGATGTCGCGGGCGTGGAGTTCCTTCTTATACAGCTTCCGATTGGCTTCGTTATCCGGTCGCAGGGTAGAGCCTTCCAGCGATACGCCGGCAAAGAGCCCACGAGAACGGGAATAGGTCAATATCTCCGCCCTCATGGTCGCGTCGGTTGCGGCGGCGGCATCTCGCCCTTTCGGTCCCGCGGCGGCGGACGCATCTGCGCCGAGTTTCACCTTGCTGCTGAGGATTCCCTCCGCGCCTCGACGGTTCATGACCAGTAGAACGAAATCCGTCGCCTGCCCGCCCAGTTGTAGTCCGAAGCTGCCCCCTTCGAGGGCAATCATGGAAGGAGCCCCCCAAAGGCCATTGAAATCGTCTCCACCCCGGCAGACCATCACGCCACGTCCGTAGCTGCCTCCGATCCCCACCGCAAACTTCAGCACCGAGGGCAGCACGATCACGCACTCGGCCTTCTGCAACAGGTCCGAGGGGAGGTTGTCCGGGATCCGGAGAATTTCACTCATCACCCGGCCAGCGTTGGCTACTCTCTCGTTTTCCTTCTTCTGTGCGCAAACGGGCGTCACGTTGAGCACGAGGAGTATCACTATTAGTGTCGATCGCTTGCTCATGAAGGTCTCCAGATACGAGGATATCCTTGTATGACGCTGGTGTGGGTGAGCAGTACTGGGCGGAGTGCATATCCGCCGCACATGAACCGGATCGACGTCGCCCAGGAACTCGCAACTGCCGAAGCCTGGGTGGATTTTCTAAAGGAATGCAGTGGCATTCCGCTGCTGTGTGGAATCCTGTCCTTGGTGGAACTTCAGGCAGCGCATTTTCGGCGAACTCCGCCGAAAAATCCTGTCAGTCGACCACCGGACATCAGCGTCGAGCGTTAGACGAGCATTCAGACGCAATCTCGCGAGGGGTACAGGAGACCGGCAGCTGGATTTCCAGTTCGGTCCCATAAAAAGCGGCACTCGTAATACGGAAGCCCATCCTCTCTTGCAGACGTAAAGCGACCTCTTCGGAATCGGTCAACGTCCATATCCGCTGAAGCCCCCACACGTATCCCCACTCCAGCATCGCCTTTACAAGTGCCGTTGCGACACCTCTCATGCGAAATGCCTGATGGACAAAGATCGCCAGCTCCGCAGAGCCTGTTTTGTCAGCCACCAGGAAACAATGACCGACCGCCGCCCCGTCCGGCGACAATGCCCCCAGGTTCATTTTATGGCTCAGGGCAAGGTCGACCCACTCGCGGCGCGCTTCCTCGTCACGGGGCGGCAGGCCCAGCGCCTCACCGAGCGGCTCAAACCGGTCATACATCTCAACGAGAAGATCCCGCTGCGGCCGTCCCAGTGGACGGATTCGAATATCGCCATCCATACGGTTTTCCATGAGGAACCCAGTCCAAGGTATCGAGGCACTAATTCCAGCGCAAGGTCCCCTGGACTGTTGTTCAGCGCTTCGGTTTGATCTTTGCAGCAAAGGATTGGGCTACGATCTTTCCGTTTCGCACTACAAACGTGTCGGTAGCGAATTCGTACGAATTGTCTGCTGATTCCGCGGTCCAGATAATATAGGCGTGATCACCATCAACGCAT
This sequence comes from Bryobacteraceae bacterium, assembly GCA_035295745.1. Lineage (GTDB taxonomy): Bacteria > Acidobacteriota > Terriglobia > Bryobacterales > Bryobacteraceae > JAIQFL01. The sequence goes on from DATGIL010000097.1 coordinate 72,316, forward strand.
CGCTGCTGCATGGTGAACGAGGAGCCCGGCTTTGCAAATTCCGAAACGAGGTTCTCAAAGAGAGGCTTGATCGCGCCTGGACCTCTTAATGGACCCGCAGGCACAAACAACACTGCATCCGGCGAGTAATCGGCAAGTACGCCGTCGAGGTCACACTCGGCAAAGCACTTCAGATGACGATCCAGAACGTCATTTGTAGACACCATTCTCCTGTCCTCCTTGACTGACGAATATGGATCCGAACGCGAGAACGGCTGCGAATCCCGCTCCTTTTCCCGAATCAGACCCTACTTATACCTGCGAGATTGAAACCGCCCCCGGCGTTACAACGAGAGATTTCACGATTGCTTAACAACTTTTTCACCGCCTCACATCAAGGAAGGGCTCGGGATCGATGAAGGTATTTTTCGAAACGCACGCAGGTTTGAATCGGACGCAACGAGTTGCCTCATGCGAAGTGCAACCACATGGATTTCGGGTCCGTGGTGGAAGTGCCGGTGGGAGCGTTCTGTAAGGGCGATGTTTGCCGACTTATCGGTGGTTGGGGAGGTTTGGCAGCCCGACTACCATCAAAGATGCCCTCAAGTCACAGCGGGGCACGACTTCGTCCCCAATTCCAGGATAGCAGCCCATCCGGAGAAACTCCAACCAATTGATAATAAGAGAGATATAAGCCGGAATGAAGCGATAGAAGCGGTCGACTTCGCAGCCCGATCTGCATAACCCTAGTAAGTGTATGCCAAAACTAGCCAACGGTTTTGATGCGTCGATCACAGCGGAGAAAGCCGCGCAGTTTGGTCTCGCCGGAATCGACATCCCCTACCACCGCCTCGGGCAACTGCATGCCTCTTCTCCCGAAGAACGTGAAGCGCCGCTCGCAGGGAGCATGATCCCGACCGGGGTGTGGCGATGATTGAACATACAGTGGTGATCGCCGGAGGAGGTCCGACCGGACTGATGCTGGCGGGCGAATTGGCTTTGGCTCAGGTCAACGTCGCCATCGCCGAGCGCCGCGAAAACCAAGACGTCTCCGGCTTACGCGCAGGCGGGCTGCACGCACGCACCATCGAAGTACTCGATCAACGGGGGATCGCCGATCGTTTCCTTTCTCAAGGGCAGGTGCATCGGAGCGCGCCCTTCGCGCGTACCATGCTCGACATCAGCGACCTCCCGACTCGACACAACTACTATCTCGCGCTCTGGCAGAACCGCATCGAGCGCATTCTGGCCGACTGGGTCGGCGAACTGGCGGTGCCGATCTATCGCGGATCTGAGGTGACGAGTTTCGCACAGGATGAGACCGGCGTCGACATCGAGCTGTCCGACGGCCAATCGTTGCGAGCGCAGTATCTGGTTGGGTGTGACGGAGGGCGCAGCCTGATCCGCAAGAAAGCAGGCATCGATTTCCCCGGCTGGGATCAGTCAACCAGTTACTTGATTGCCGAAGTCGAGACGGCCGAAGATCCAGAGTGGGGCCTCCGCCGTAGTGAAAAGGGCATCAACGCCATTGCCAGGCTCGAGGACGGCAAGGGTGCGCGCGTCGTACTAAGTGAACCGCACGTCGGTGGCTGCGACGAGCCGACCCTAAGTGACGTCCGCGAGGCGCTGATCGCCGTCTATGGGACGGATTTCGGTCTTCGCAGCGCCAGCTATATCTCCAGGTTTACCGATATGGCACGGCAGGCAGCGTCTTACCGGGACAGACGCGTGCTGCTGGCCGGCGACGCAGCGCATGTGCATTCACCGGTAGGTGGACAGGGACTCAACATCGGTGTGCAGGACGCGGTGAATCTGGGATGGAAGCTTGCCCAGGTGGTCCATGGGACATCGCCAGAGAGCCTCTTGGAGACCTATCATGCCGAGCGGCACCCGGTCGGTGCCCGCGTGTTGCGGAACACCATGGCGCTCACCGCAGTCGACCGCAGTGACGACCGTAGCGGGGCCTTGCGCGAAATGATGTGTGAGCTGCTTCAGGTGGACGCGGCTCGGCGGCGATACTTCGAGATGATGTCTGGTCTGGACGTTCATTACGGCCGCGGCGAGGGACATCCGCTGCTTGGACGCCGCATGCCCGATCTCGATCTGGGCCCTTCCAACGGCCCGTTGCGGGTCTTCACCTTGCTGCACGCTGCCCGTCCCGTGCTTCTCAACTTTGGTAAGCCTGGCGGCTTTGACATCGGTCCATGGGCAGATCGCGTGCGGTTGGTGGACGCCGAATATGCCGGTATGTGGCAACTTCCGGTGCTCGGAGCGGTTCCTGCTCCCGGCGCGGTGTTGATTCGGCCCGACGGATATGTGGCTTGGGTGGGAGATCTGACCCGGCAGGGGCTCGCCAACGCGCTGACCACCTGGTTCGGACCGCCAGCCACCCAATAGGCTGCTATCGAGCTTCCACATACGCACCTCGCTACAATAGGCGGCATGGAGGACCCACAGATCTCGAAGCAACTCGACCGCATGCGGCGCGACTGGGACCAGCGGGCGCGTGAAAATGCCCGATACTACATCGCCACCGGCAAGGAGCAGTGGACCGAGGAGGAGTTCTACCAGTCAGGCCAGGCAACTCTGGCGGAGCACATCCTAAACGATCCCGGTAACATCTGCCAGGGCAAAGATCCCAAGGAGATGAAGGTGCTCGAGATCGGATGCGGTGCTGGCCGCATCACTCGCGCCTTGGCCGGTCACTTCGGACGGGTCTATGCGGTGGATATCAGCGAAGAGATGGTGCAGAAGGCGCGCGCCGCGCTACACAGTTACCCGAACGCGCGCATTTTTCGCAACAATGGACGGGATCTGTCGGTGGTGCAGGATCATTGGTGGAACCGGCTGGGGATCGGCCGGCGCCCGCAGCTCGATTTCGCCTTTTCCATGATCGTGTTCCAGCATATTCCGAGCCGCGAGATCATCGAAAACTACGTGCGCGAGGTGAATCGTCTGCTGCGCCCGGGCGCGTTGTTCAAATTCCAGGTGCAGGGCGATCCGCAAACCGAACCGGAAGATGAGGGCAGTTGGGTGGGAGTCTCCTTTACCGAACAGGATGCTCGCGCGATGGCGGAGCGCTGCGGATTTGAGATGCGCTACGACCATGGCGCGGGTGACCAGTACTACTGGCTCTGGTTCTTCAAACAGCGGGAAATTTAATTCGAATTCTTTTGAGAAGCTGCTAGCCGGCGGGGCGGAATCTTCCGCATGTTCGAGTGTATGAGATCCACTGCCCCCATTCGCCAGATTTACCCCTCTTCAGCCGCGACCGGGCATCGGACCAAGGCCGCAGCTATAACCAATCCTGAAACCGGCCCCTTGGCGAGTCATCGCCGAGCGCTCATCGAGCGGCTGCAATCCCTGCTGGATCAATTCGCCGGGACTTCCCCGCTCCCGGGCTTTTCCAGTGGGCCTGCTCGGAGCGTAATCCGCAACTGGAGGCGTGGCTCGACCTCAGCGGCATTGACGAAAACGCAAGGCTGCTCGTCGGCTTACTAAATGGCATCGCGGACGGCGGGCCAGAAGAGCAGATGATGCGTCACGCGCTGCCGATGGCGGCCTACCAGGTGCTGGAAGAGCTGTCGGAAAAGCTCTCCGGCCCGTCCGCCGCGGCGCTGGTAGCGGCCTCTAACCGCGCCACCGTCCAATGCCTGGCGGGTGAGAAGTACCGTGCCGCGGACTTGTTGAAGGAGGCCGAGTCGCTGGCTTCCAGCACCTCTCTATTTCAGGCGTCGCGGGATGCCCGCCGGTTTCAGACGGTGGCGGAGTTATACGTGCTCGAGACGGGCCGCGGTTCGGTGGAAGCGATCGATGGCGGGTTGTGGCCTCTGCTGGTGACCAAGGCGGAGAGCTGCCGCCTGGCGGCATCGTCGGTCCGGCATCGCTGGCTGGGTCCGATGGTCACGCAGGGGCTGATGGACCGGTTCCGGCGCGGCGCAATGCTCGCGGCGGACGGATCGGCGCCGGCGTCGCGCCGGCTGATGGCGGTACTGACGTTCTATGTGGCGACGATCGAACCGCTGCTGCGATTCGAAACCTTGGCCGAGCTTCCCTCGGAGGGGGCATTCGCGGAAGCTGTGAGTGTCGCCGCGATGATGGTTCGTCTGCTGAAGGAAGTGGGCACTCCGCTGCTCACGAACGACTGGGTGCGCGGTCAGTTCTCCCGTGTCCTGGACCGGAAGACCGCTGGACAGAGCGCGGGCGATCTAGGATCCGTGCTGTACGCCGAGGCAGAGAACTTTGCAACCTGGCTGGCCCGGATCGTTCCGGACGTTAAGCGCCCGGAGGGCAACGTCTGCCTCCACGGATTGCGGGAGCTTCCCCTGCAAGTGTCGATTCCGCGATTCTGCGATCGTTTGGACTACCTGGCGGGCATGTTCGCCAATAGCCGCCGATACCTCGACCGCCTTTGTCGAGACGTCACTTTGCAGCTCGCGAGCGAGGTCCCGGCGAAGCTGATCATGCGGTTTGTGGAGTTCCACGAGCGAATCTACGCAGGGCCGGTGTCGGGCACGACGCAGGTCCATCGGGCAGTAAGTTAAGTTAACGCTTGCAGCTACCCAAATAGGTTCGCGCGATACGTGCGCTTGCGAGCCGCGCGCGTCAGCAAGCGACATGAATCATGAGAGCGGTGACGCTCCCTCACGGTCGCGGCTCGTAAGCTACACAAATGCGTTTCGCGGGATACGTGCGCTTGCGAGCAGCGCGTGGTCTTGACTGTTTTATCGGCGTGGCGGCAACGCTCCCTCACGGTCGCGGCTCGTAAACACACCTACCGCCGGGATTCTTTCAATCATCTAATCTCCAATAGACTTTAGGATGATTGTCGTGTACGACAGGATCAAATTGTCCTGAGGGCATGAGACATCCTGGTTGGATTCATCGTCGCAATGGCCGTAGGGCTCACCGGAGTGGGTGCCGGCTCGATTACAACCCCGATTCTGATTCTGCTTTTTGGAATTGCGCCGGCGGACGCCGTGGGAACATCGTTGTCTATGCGGCCATCATCAAGCTGGCCGTGGCTCCGGTCTATTTCTGGCGCAAACGATACGTACGCCATCTGCCGCCGCGATTGATGAGCATCAGGGGCGCGCGATCACCTGACTTTGCAGGGCCGCCGCAATGTTTCTGGCCGAACGGACAGGCTGTCGATTGACTTCCTGAATCACATCGCCGCAAGCGAGCCGCGACGGTAACGGAGCGGTGCCTTTATCGCGCCGGTACCGACACGTACGCCATCTGGCCGCCGCGATTAATGAGCAGCAGGGGCGCGCGATCGCCTGATTTTTGCAGGGCCGCCGCAATGTCGCTGGCCGAACGGACAGGTTGGCGATTGACTTCCTGAATCACATCGCCGCTTTGCAGGCCGGCACGCGCGGCGGGCCCGTCGGGATCTACCGACTCCACTACCATTCCCTGTGCTCCGCGGCGTAGACCGAGTTGTTGACTGATCTCTGGCGTGATCGGAACCACGCTAATGCCGAGCTTCGAGCTGGCGGACGTGTCGCCGCCGCCCTGCTCTTCGACGGCGCGCGCAGAATCGGCCGTGAGTTCCACCAGACGCGCCTTCACCTGCTGCTGGTTGCCGCCGCGCAGGATCGTCAGCGTAACTTCGGTACCCGGACCGGCCGCCGCGATCGCGTTGCGCAGAGAGTTGGGGTCATTCACGTCTTTGCCGTTGAGTTGCAAAATCACGTCACCATTCTTAATGCCGGCCTTGTCGGCGGGTCCTCCCGCATTCACGGAATTCACCAGAACGCCGCGCGGCTCCTTCAGTCCGAAGTTGGGAGCGAGCTCCGCGGTGATCGGCTGGATGCCGACGCCCAGCATGCCGCGCTGCACTTTACCCTTGCCCATCAGTTGCGTCATGACCGTCTTGGCCATGTTAGAGGGGATCGCGAATCCGATTCCGATGTTGCCGCCTCCGTTGGATGAAACAATCTGCGAATTGATACCGATGAGCTCGCCGCGCGTGTTCACCAGTGCGCCGCCGGAGTTGCCCTGATTGATAGGAGCGTCGGTTTGCAGGAAGTCCTGGAAGCTGCCGCCACCCACGTTGTCGGTGGACCGCCCTTTCGCGCTGATGATGCCCGCCGTGACCGATTCGCCGACTCCCAGAGGATTCCCGACCGCGAGGCACACATCGCCGACGCGCACCTTGTCGGAATCGCCGAGTTCGAGCACGGGAAGGTCGCTGGCACTGATCTTCAGCACCGCCAAATCGCTGGGAGCATCCGAACCCACCAACTTCGCCGAGTAAGTGTGATTGGAGTTGAGGTCCACCGTGATATCTTCAGCTCCGTCGACGACGTGGTGGTTGGTGAGAATATGCCCGTCTGCCTGGACGATTACACCGGAACCCAAGGCGTGTTCCACCTGCGAACCTCCGCGGCCTCGAGGAGAGGCGCCGCCGAAAAACTGGCGGAAGAACGGGTCGTCAAAGAAGGGAAATTGTTGCGGCGCGCGTACGCGGCGCGATGAGCGAATTGTCACTACCGCGGGCGCGACGTGGTCGACGACGTCGGCGTAGGAAAGGATCGGTTCCATGGATCGGACCGATCCGGTAGGTACCTCACGGGGCTCCGAGCCCGCGCGCGTGGATTGTGTGCGGCAGGAGACCAAACAGGCAGCCAGAGCGATGGCAAGCGTAACTCGTCCCATGTCTTAACGAATAGCACGTCGCATTCCGTTCCGTCGTTGAAATTGACCGGCGCGGGAGTGCGCGGCAAGGAAGATCAAACTGAATCCGGGGCGGCTTGATTGCCGAAAATGCGACGCTTCGAATGCTGACCCAAAACGCATACGGCGTTCAGGATTTTCAGATTGCAGGTGGGCCGGCGTGGCTGCAGACGGATGGATCCAGCATCGACGCCAAGGCCGGCACGGAAACCACGCCGGCAGAAATCTACCGGATGCTCAAGACGCTTCTCGCCGAGCGCCTTCAGCTCCAGATCCGTCGGGAGACGAAGGAGATGGCGGTATACAACCTGACGGTGGCGAAGGGTGGGTCGGAACTCCAGCGAAGGAGGGAAGTTGCATGGCATCCGAGCCCGGTGTTCCGCTGCCGCCGCGCACGCTGCCGTGTGGGCGTGTACTGGAGGCTGCGGGCCCGGACTTTGTGGTCCGGCATCCATGGCGGCAAGGTTCCGATGACGGAGTTGATCCGGGCTCTCTCGAGAAGCTTGGGCAGGCCTGTCAACGATAAGACTGGGATCAGGGAACCCTTTGACCTGCGGCTGGAGTTCACGCCAGACGATGCCACCGCGGGGATCCCTTCGGCGCCCTCCGGCGATCCGGGGCGCGGAGCCGCCATTGACCCAAACGCGGCCCCTTCGATCTTCGCCGCAGTACAGGACCAACTCGGTCTGCGGCTGGAGCCTGCGAAAGGACCCGTCGAGATTCTGGTGGTCTATCACGCAGAGCGTCCAGCCGTCAATTGATACTCGACACGATCGGTCCGTGATAACGATCACGCCGCCCGAAATCTCGGTTCGCTTTTGTTACGTAGGGCATCTCGGGGAGGGAACGCAAACCAAAAATGATGCCCCGACATGCTCTTGTCTTTTTCGCGGGGGTAGTACGACTTCTGGCCGCCGACCAATACGGCGATTTTCTATACCAAAGGCCCAATACCTGGCATCAACAGCAAGGCCCTGAGGGCCGACAACTCGTAGCGCCGGTGCCGAATTCCAACACTTCTGTCGTTCTAACGTTTCTGCCGGCCAAACCGCTGGCAGGGGATTTTGCGCAGTCGTTTAACGCCGCCATAAATGCGCAAACTCGTAGTGGGGAGCAAATGGTCAACGCGGGATATTCGCAGACCATGCATCTTGGTAACGCTCTACCCGGGCTTGGGCGTTTGGAGACGATCCGCGACCGATCCGGGGTCACTCAATATCGGCTCTTCCTCGGCTTTCAGGCGGGCGGCAAACTCGAAATGATTCTGGGAGAGGCGGCAGATAAGCAGGCGTGGACTCGCTTCACACCGGATCTCGCACTATTCGTCTCGGGAATTCGCTTTTCCGGGGCGATTCCTGCACCGGGAACTCAGAGCGCACCGGACGCAGACGTTTTTGGAGGCGGCCTTTCGGGCTGGTATGTAGGCAGTGAGAGCTCAAATTCATTCAATCCGAACAGCGGGAACTGGAACTTCGCGGCCAGTTACTCGTACTATCGGTTCTTTCCGGATGGGCGCGTGTACTGGGGATGGACGCTGCCGAAGGGAATGACTATGGACGCCTTCGATCGCGCCCCGGACCCCAACCGGATGGGCAATCACGGCACTTATACGATTAGCGGCGGCCGGATTCACTTGGTGTGGGCGATCAAGGCGCGGTCGCCGGAGAATTGGCCGTTCTCGCGCGACCGAAACTCCATCACGATGGCCGGCACGGCTTACTATCCCATCGCATCGAGCGATAATTTGCGTCTGGCAGGGACTTTCGGCAACTCGTCCTACACGACCACGTCGAAGGGCAGTGGCGTGAGCGGAAGTCACAGCATCTCTTTCACGTCCGACGGGCAGTTCCGCGCCCAAGGTTTCACCGGTTCCGTCAACGCGGGGCCTGTCGCCGCCGGGACCACTTCAAGCACCTCGTCCGGCACCGGCACTTATCGCATCACCGGAAAGACCCTGGAGTTGACGTATAGCGGCGGACGCCGGGAGGAGCATTCCTTCTACCGCTACCCGATGGAGGACAACAAGCTGATCGTAATCGATGGCGGCATGTATCTGCGGCGGTGAAGATTTCGGGAATTATTTCAATGCTGGGACGTCGATCTCGGCGTTTCCGCCTCGACTAAGAGGTGGAGGGATGGGGAAGCGCAAAACGCTCTTCCCACCAAAATTCGAAATATGACTTCTTTTGCCTATCTCAACCAAGCGTCTGTTGGACCGATGGCCGCGCGAACTGCAAATCAAGGCGCCATCTCTAAAAAAGCATTGTGGACAGGCCGCATCATCAGTTGGCTCGCCATTCTGTTTCTCCTGATGGACGGCGTGATGAAGGTGTTCAAACCGGTCTTCGTCGTGGAAGCTACGGTGCGTTTGGGATATCCCGAGTCGGCCATCTTCGGCACCGGAGCTCTTCTGATCGCGTTCACGTTGCTCTATGCGCTCCCGCGGACTCGGGTGCTTGGCGCGGTCCTTCTGACGGGATACCTGGGAGGCGCTGTCGCGATTCAGGTGCGCGCCCTTTCGAGCCAGTTCGAATCGGTGTTTCCGGTGCTTTTCGGAGCGCTCCTCTGGGCAGGCGTCTGGCTGCGGGACACGCGTGTGCGCTCTTTGACGAACGCGTGATCCGCACCGGCAGCGCCGGGTTCAACTTAATGACGGCCGCCATCCGGGATTCCGGGGCGAGGCGGCCGTGGCGCGCCGATTGGCATCGCCATCCAGTGCCGATTCGTGCCCGGCGTGCACGATCGACCACTTCAGAGCGAGTCCGCCGGCGAGCGTGAGCAGCGCGGAAACGATGGTGGCGGCGCGCCTCGGCTTTTTTCCTTTCGCCCGATGGATCAGCCAGGGTAACACCAGCCCGCATCCGACTGCCCCATACCAGAAGTTTCGTGCCTGCGAGCCGCGGACGATGGGATCGGCGGCGCGGCCTGTCTCGAGAAGATATGCGGCCAACGCACCCGTCTCGCAAATGTGCGCGGCGGTCTCGATCTTGCGCATAGCCTCGCGCGCGAAGTCGTCCATAAAAGGATGAATCGCCGAAGCCAGCGCCAGAGCGGCTGCCGAGGTCACCATCGAACTGGACGCCAGGAGAGCGCCCAGGGCACGGGTCCGCGTCCAGATCGGCGTACTTGTCGTGGCAAGCAGCACTCCGGGATAAGACATCATGATGAACGCCGGCCCCAGTCCCAGGAGCACCAGCCACTTAGCCGGTGCCCGCCTGAGCAAAAGCCGGAATGGGCGTGGCACCAGGCCAGGTGCATGAGCGAGCGCCAGGATCGTCACCGGGACACCGAAGCCGGTGAGGGCCCACGCGCCCAGATTCATTGGAGACGACGGTTTGAACACGCGCAGCATGTGCAGAAACCGCTCCGGGCGTCCGAGGTCCGCGATCAATAGCGGCGGGCAGGGGATCATCGTCGCGAACGAAACAAAGCGCGCGACCCGGATGAACCTCGCATAGTCTTTTCCGCCGAAGAACTCCGCCGCCGTGGCCAGCACAAAGCATCCGGAACTGATGCCCTCCCCGAAAAAGTAGAGCGCGATTTCCCAGCTCCAAAGAGGCTTTTTGAGCATCGGCAGCCCGTAATAGGTGGGCTCCGGCGCCCTGCCCGGAGCACCGATGCGTAGCATATTCCCGGCCGGAGGTAGGAGTGACGCGGGGATCGGTTCGAGAGCAAGCTGGCTGCTCATGCTTTTCCTCGGGCGAAGCAGAGGGCTGAAACCGCGGCCATCGCGATCGAAACAGCAAAACTGGCGAGATAATTCTTCTTCATTTGGGCAGCGGGGCGATGCGGCGCTTCGGGCAGATTGTAGACGTTCGGATGGTCCTTCAGCAGAAAGAATGCATTCAGCGCGCTGTATTCGCCCGATGCCTCATCGCCATACAGATAAGCATCCGTTTCGCCCCGAGCATGCAGTTCGCGGACGCGCTCCCGCGCGCGCTCCCGCAGTTCCCTCACTGGGCCGAACTGGATCGACTCGGTGGGGCACGACTTGGCGCATGCAGGCGTCATGCCGTCCTTTTGCCGGTCGTAACAGAGCGTGCATTTGTGAGCCCGGCCGTCCTCGGAATTGCGGTCGAGGACGCCAAAGGGACACGCCGCGACGCAATAGGCGCAGCCATTGCAGACATCCTGCTGCACGTAGACACTTCCGAATTCGTTGTAGATCAGAGAACCGGTTGGACAGGCCTCCAGGCACGGCGCTTCGACACAATGCTTACAAACGTCGCTCATCATCAGCCAGCGCGAGGGCTGGCCATCGCGATCGAATTGCTCGACGAACGCAACATGCCGCCAGGTCACCGAGTTCAATGCGACCGTGTTGTCGTAGCTCATGCCGGTCCAGCGGAAGCCGTCGGCCGGCAACTGATTCCACTGTTTGCATGCCACCTCGCACGCCTTGCAGCCGATGCAAAGCGTGGTGTCCGTGAAGAAGCCCATCTCCTCACGGGGTTCGGGCGCAGGTGGCCGCTTCCACACGTCAATGATTTCGGGATTCATTTGAACTGTCCTTCGGGCTGTTTCGGGCGCGGCGTCCCGGGAGTGGGACCGGTTTCGGGTCTGGGGCATGGTTCGAGCGGTCTGTCGTGGTGCACCTCTATCCGACCGGGCCTCACTTCGCACTGGAACACCTTTCCTTCATGCATGCTGACGTTCGGCTCGGTCACGATGGCCGTGAGATCGTTGGCCATGCCGCCGGTCGTTTCCCCCGCGAAGCCCCAGTGCAGAGGCACCCCAATCTGATGAACCGTGCAGCCTTCGATCGTTAAAGGCCGGATGCGCCGGGTCACCATCGCGCGGGCCTCGATTGCCCCTCGGAGATTCCACGCCACCATCCACTCGCCATGGCGAATGCCGCGCGATTCCGCCAGTTCCGGACTGATCTCAATGAACATTTCGGGCTGAAGTTCGTTCAACCAACTGTTGAAGCGACTCATCGGCCCGCTGAGATAGTGTTCAGTGACCCGGTAAGTCGTCGCGACCACGGGAAATCGAGGATCGGCTGCGGGCGCCTTTTGATTCAGGGGAAGATCATACAGCTTGGTGGTCGGATTCTCCTGCTGAGAATAAAGTGGATTGAGGAGAGGCGATTCTATGGGCTCGTAGTGTGTCGGCAGCGGGCCATCCTTGGTGCCCGCGGGCGCGAAGAGCCAGCCGCGGCCATCGGGCTTCATGATGAAAGGCGCGTCGCCGCTGATGGATGCCATCCCTGTTGAACCCTCGGGAGGCCGGTAGGACGGGGACTTGGTGGGCTCGAAATCAGGCTCGTCAGCGCCGGTCCAACGGCCCTGGGTTTCGTCCCACCAGATATATTTCTTGCGCTCCGACCAGGGACGTCCCTCGGGATCCGCCGAACACCGGTTGTACATCATGCGGCGATTGTGCGGCCAGGCGAACCCCCATTCGGGGCTGGTATAAAGGCCCGGCGTGCGTTTCCGGTCCTGCGCCCGATTGTGATTTTCGTCGGGAAAGACGCCACTGTAGATCCAACAACCGCATGCCGTGCTGCCGTCGTCCTTCAACTCGGAAAATCCCTTCACCTGGCGGCGATCCGCCACTGTGTACCCGTTAATCTCCTTGAGGATCTTCGCGACATCCGGTTCGTCGGAGAGCCGGCTCAGGCGCCCGTCCGGCAAAATGGGCGGTCTGTCGTAATCGTAGTCCCAGGTAAGATTAAGAAGTCCCTGATCCCGGGCTGCGGTCGAGCCGGCGTAGAGTTTCTTCAGACGCTTTCCCAGATCGTAAAGAAACGCTGCATCCGAGCGGCAGTCGTCCGGAGGATCGATCGCCCGGTCGTGCCACTGCAGCAACCGCTGTGTATTGGTGAACGAGCCTTCCTTTTCCGGGGAGGAAGCTGCGGGGACGAAGAACACCTCTGTGCCGATGCTCTTCGGATCGGGTCCCTCCGGCCCTTTGTACCAATAGCAGGCGCTTTCGATTTCGAACCAGTCGCGCACTACAAGCCATTCCAGCTTCTTCATCGCGGCCCGATGGAGTACGGCGTTGGGTGCGCCCGCCGCGGGATTCTGCCCGAACAGAAACATGCCCTTCACGCCGCCCTGCGACATCCGAATGGAAGTGGCGAGGTGCGAATAGTCGCCGTCCAGACGTGGCAGCCAGTTAAATCCGAAATCGTTCCCGGGTTGCGCGGCATCGCCGTACCATGCCTTCAGGAGACTGACCATAAACTTCGGCAGATTCACCCAGTATCCGTGCTCCACCCGTTCCGATTGCAGAAAGGCCTTGAGCGAGCCGTGATCCTTGAGGATCGCAGGTTGCGGAATGTACCCGGGCAGGAGTTCGTAGAGCGTCGGGACATCCGTCGATCCCTGAATGCTGGCGTGCCCGCGCATCGCCATGATTCCGCCGCCCGGTCTTCCGATATTGCCTAGCAGCAGTTGCAGGATGCCGGCGGCGCGAATCATCTGCACGCCGGTAGAATGCTGCGTCCAGCCGACTGCGTAGACGATTGCCGTGGTGCGCTCCCGCCCGGAGTTCGCGCAGACCGCCTCGGCGACACGCAGAAACTCCTCCTTCGTGCAGCCGCAGGTGGAGGCGACCATTTCGGGGGTGTAGCGGCTGTAGTGGCGACGCAAAATATTGAGAGCACAGCGCGGATGTTGCAGGGTCGGATCGCTGGGAGGCTGAGGGTGGCTGATCCCGCCCAGTCGCTCACTGAATGACTGCGCTTTGATCTCAATTGGATTCTGCGTGGGGTGTTCGTCTTTCGGTTCGCCTTCGTAGTTCCAGCAGCCTCGCCCCGGATGGTACGCCCGCCGCTCCGGATCGTACCCGCAGAACAGGCCGTCCAGATCCTCGGCGTCGCGATAGTCATTGCCTATGATCGTGGCGGCGTTGGTGAAGGCCAGGACATATTCGCGGAACCATCGTTCATTCTGAAGTACGTAGTTGATCAGGGCGCCGAGAAAGACAATATCGGAACCCGTTCGGATCGGGACATATTGCTGGCACATCGCCGATGTGCGCGAAAAATGCGGGTCCACATGAATCAGCGTGGCGCCGCGCTCGCGTGCCTTCAAGGGGAAGCGGAATCCGACTGGGTGCGCCTCCGCCATGTTCGATCCCATGATGAGGATGCAGTCGCTATTCTGCAAGTCCTCCTGAAAGCTGGTAGCCGCGCCACGGCCAAATGAAGTGCCCAGACCGGGCACCGACGCGCTGTGTCAAATACGGGCCTGATTTTCGATGGAGAGAATTCCCAAGCCGCCATTCAGCAGCTTCTTGATCAGGTAGTTTTCTTCGTTATCCATCGTCGCGCCGCCCAGTGAGGCGATGGTGGTGACGTGATTCAAAACAGCCCCATCCCGCTCGGCAACGAAGGTGGCATCGCGCGTTTCCTTTACGCGCCGTGCGATGCCATCCATCACCCAGTCGAGGGGCCGCTCCTCCCAGTGATCGGAATACGGCGCGCGATACAGTGCTTTCTTGATGCGATGCGCATTGTTTGCGAGCTGGAATGTGTTGGCGCCCTTGGGACAGAGCGTGCCTTCGTTGATCGGGCTCTCCGGATTGCCTTCGATATCTACTATCGCGCCATCCCTGACATAGATAAGCTGGCTGCACCCCACCGCGCAATATGGGCAGACGCTCTCGACTTTGGTCGCGCCACGGGTCCGCGATCCCTTGCCAATGGAGTTTGGGCTGAATGGCTGCCTGCGAATCGTACGTTCCCGCTCGCTGTTGCCGTGGCGCGTATGCATTTCTCCCCTCGCATTCCCAATTTACGCCAGCACGCCCGAGGAGCAATATAGAAGAAACACACTCACCCATTAGCAAACAGACGATCGAGAACCGTTTCAAGATCACATGTGGATGGCGGCGAACAATTTCACAATTCCGGCGCGTGCCTTTGAATTCGTGGCCGATCCACGGGTGAACCGCGTTGGCAAATTGGCAAAATGCGACGTCTTGACCACTCGTTCCGCTGAGGTAAAATAAGCGGGGGCGTATCCCGTAACGGAATATTCATAAATGCAGTTGCACCTCTTCATATGCCAGGGCCTCCCCAGAGCATGAAGGCCGAGTCTTTGGAAATCGAGAGTCTGCGTCGACGGGTCCAAGAGCTCGAATCGGAACTGCTGAGGATCCGCAGCGGGCAGGGCATCTCGTCTCAAACGGAAACTCCCGCGACATCGAGCGATTTGAACCTGCTCAACAGTATCGACGACGGCTTTGCCCTACTGGACGCACAATGGCGCTTTACCAGAATCAATCGGAACGCCGAATTTATTCTGCGGCGCCAGTCCGGCAGTCTTTTGGGCAGATGCCTTTGGGAGGAATACCCCGAACTTCTCGGCACCACGGCGGAGCAGACCTGCCGGCGTGTGATGGAAGAGCGCGTTGCCCACGAATCCCAGGAGTATCTCCCGTTTCTCGGAGGCTGGTTTCAAGGACGATGTTTCCCCTCCCCGGATGGCGGGATTTTCGTGCTCTTTCGCAACATCACCGAGCAGAAGACCGCCGAGGCCGCGCTGCGCTGGAACGAAGAGCGATGGCGCTCGCTGGCAAATGCCCTTCCGCAGTTTGTCTGGATCGCTCGCAGCTTCGGCGAAGTCCAGTTCATCAACGACTACTGGTACGAATACACCGGCCTCTCAGCCGGCGATCTCGGCACGGCCGATTGGTCCAAGGTGCTTCCCGTTGAGGACCTGGAATTGATCGCGGAAATGTGGCGCCAGGCGATCGCTTCGGGCACGGAACAGTCGTTTGAATATCGCGTGAGGCGCGGCTCTGACGGGATGTGGAGATGGCATCGCGGACTGCACCGCCCCGAGCGAGACCGCAGCGGGACGATCGTCCGATGGATCGGCATCGGTTTCGACATTCACGATCTCAAGATCGCGCGGGAGGCGAACCACGCAACCGCCGAGGGGCGCCTTTAGCTGTTCGGGTGTAGTTGTTTCCCAAATCCTGAAGGTCTTAGAGTCGCACGGACCATGCGCGACCCCGGGAACGCCTGCCGTCGTATCGGAACTTTGCTGCTTCTATTCATGAGTTGTGCGGGCCGGTGCTTCTCGCAAACCCCGCCGATCATGGCTGGAGTGGTCGCTGGAGTGCCGATCACGGAGACAGTTCGGACCTACGAGTACAGCGGGCGCTTCGGTGGAGTCTTCGATGATCGGTCGCCGACTCGCCGCTACGTAGTGGGAGGAACGGTGGGGGCGCGTCTGACGGGGCGTTTCGCGCTGACGGCCGATGTGCTCTACCGCCGCTATGGATACGACTACAACTCCTTCGCCGGATACCCCGTCCCGCTGACTTTCACGCATTTCCGCGGCACCGGTGGGTCGCTCGAGATTCCTCTCCTCCTGAAAGTGGACCTGGTTCGCAAGCGCTCCTTCGTGCCGTATGTGGCAGTGGGGGGTTCGTTCCGCCATCTCGTCGGCATGAACGAGACGGAAACCTTTTACAACAACGTTTCGCTGAACAATCCAATAGAGCTGCAGCAGTCCAGATTCACCCGGCCGATGGTGCTCAAACACCGCGTCGCGCTCGCTCCGGTGGTTGCGGGCGGGGTCGAGTTCCGGGCCGGCAGGCTCGCGATGGGGCCCGAGATCCGTTACACCCGCTGGGTGGGCGACACTCTGGGCGGAGTGGGCGATCCGATCCGCTGGAACTGGCATCAGCTCGACTTTCTGATCCGTCTTACTGCAGGTCCCCGGCCTCGTTAACAATTACGAACCAGTGTTTTAAACCGTCAAAAAGTATGCGCTCGCGGTCGCCTTGGAAGACGAAAGGATATCTCTTACCCCTTCGGCACACACGGCAGCACCGCGAAGAACCTGCTTCCTTTTCCTAGCACGCTCTCCACGCCGACTCGTCCACCCTGCGCCTCCACGATGCGCTTCGTGATCACCAGGCCGAGCCCAGTCCCCGTCTGCGCCTTTTCGCTCGCGCCCAACTGACCGAATTCTGTGAACAGCCGCGAAAGATCCGCCTCGCTGATCCCGATCCCGTTGTCCTCCACCGCGATCTGGTAGTGGTGGGGCGACAACCTCCGCACCTCCACCGTGATCCGTCCTTCTTCGGGCGTGAACTTCACGGCATTCGAGAGGTAGTTGATCACCACCTGACGTAACCGGGCCGCATCCGCCACCACGATGCCCAGCTCGGGCCCCAGCACTAGCCGCATATCAAGCCGCTTGGCAGCGGCCAGTGCCTTCATGCTGTCGACCGCCTCGGTCAACTGCTCGTCCAGCGCGAGCGGCTCGTAATGAAACTCCATTTTACCGGCCTCAATCTTCGTCAGGTCGAGGACATGATTAATCAGCGTCAGAAGGTGATTTGAACAGTTGAGGACATCCGTCAGATACTCCTTCTGATCGGCCGTCATGGGGCCAACCACTTCGTCGTGTAACAACTGGGAGAATCCGATGATGCCATTGAGAGGCGTCCGCAGTTCGTGGGAAACGCTCGCCAGAAACCGGCTCTTGGCGACGCTGGCTTCGCGCGCCGCGTCCAGCGCCACCGCCAGTTCCTGATTGCTCTTCTTCAATGCCTGTGCGTGCAAGACCAGATCCCTTTCCGTCCGCCGCAGGGCCGCCGTCTGCTCTTCCAGCGCCAGATTGGACTGCTGCAGCTCCTCCGTCTGCTGCGCCAGGATATCGCTCACCAGAGAATCCCAGGAAGAGCTGAGTTCGACGCCGAGCCGATAATCCAGACCCTGCCTGTGTTGGTAGCGGATGGTTCCGCGGATCTCACGCCCGTTCCAGGAGATCAGTACTTGTGTCTCGTTGAGGAACGGCCGATCGAGCACGAACTGCATGCCGCGGCGCGAAATATCACGAATCCGCGCGGGCCAGATCTGACCCGGCGCGGCGGCCGTCGACAACAATGCCGGCTGGTTCACGATAAATCGGCGGTCGTTTCTCTTAGTCTCCATCTGGGCTAATACCGGCAGGTGGGCGTGTTCGAAATTGATCTCCGTGAGCATGTGTGTGCCGCACCCCTGAATGCACGATTAGGCCCATAATCCGTTCCCTGCGAACTGCTTCAAAACATGTGCCTGTGCACGCCCCGACGCAGCGCTCCGATGACACTCTGTCCCGCGTGCCCGACAGATTGGCATACCAAAGTTAACAGTCGTCACGGGAGGCACCTTTCGCCTGCCTTGCTCTCAGCAACTTACGGCGGATTCGTGAATGGCGGCACACTTGCCTCCATTCCGCTCGCAATGTCACGCTTCGTTAGAAACGCTCTCCTCCTCGCGCGGTGCGCCGCCTTCATGACTCTTCTGACCCTGGGCACGGCGTTCGCGGATAACTCCAAAATCTCGCCCGATCTCCTGCCGCTGCTTGGCAATTCCAATAGCAACATCAACGTCATCGTTCAATATCAGCCGCAAGGCCTTGTGGGCGGACTCCTGGGTGGGCTCACAAATCTGCTGAACAATGTCCTGACCACTGTCTTCTCGCTGCTGAATGCCGGGACCGCCACCCTTCACCCCGCCGACATTCTTAACCTGTCCAACCAACCGTATGTCACCTACATCTCGCTCGACCGGCAGTTGGAAGGCATGCTCGACTACACTGCCGGCGCCGTGAACGCGCAGGCCGACTGGAACATGGGCCTCACCGGAACCGGCATTGGGATCGCGATCATCGATAGTGGAGTCTACGCCCACCCGGATCTCAATACAGCGAACAGTACCCAGTCCCGGATCGTGTATCGCCAGAGCTTTATCTCGGGGGGCGTGCAGAGCGACGACTATGGCCACGGAACTCATGTAGCCGGAATCGCCGCCGGCAACGGCGCGTCCTCGGATGGTGCTGGCGCATTTCGCTCCTTCAAAGGCATCGCGCCCAACGCGAACATCATCGACCTGCGAGTGCTCGATGCCAACGGCATGAGCACCGACAGTGCCGTCATCAAGGCCATTCAACAGGCAATACAGCTTAAGAGCCAGTACAACATCCGGATCATCAACCTGTCGCTCGGCCGCCCCATTTACGAAAGCTGCAGCAGCGACCCGCTCTGCGAGGCTGTGGAAGCTGCGTGGTCCAAAGGCATCGTCGTCGTGACCGCCGCCGGCAACCTGGGCCGCAACGGATACGCGACCATCCTCTCCCCGGGGAACAGTCCGCATGCCATTACCGTGGGATGCATGAAGACCATGAGCACCTACACGCGCAATGACGACCAGATCGCCAGCTACAGCTCGAAAGGTCCAACCTACATCGACCTGACCGCCAAGCCCGATCTCGTAGCGCCAGGCAACCTGGTGGACTCGCTCCTCGCGCCTGGATCGACGCTGGTCGCGGAGTATCCCGGCAACGTGGTTCCGCTCTCGCAATACACCACCTCCACCAACGCCGGTCCGGGCCGGTACTTCCAACTCAGCGGCACCAGTATGGCGACCCCAGTTGTCTCGGGCACGGTAGCGCTGATGCTGCAAAAGAACCCGAGCCTCACTCCCGACACGATTAAGGCGCGACTGATGAAGTCAGCCTCCAAGACTTTCCCGATATACAGCAGCACGACCGATCCGGCCACCGGCAAGACGTACACCAGCACCTACGATTTGTTCACGGTCGGCGCCGGATATTTGGACGCGCAGGCCGCCGTTTTGAACAACGACACCGTATACGGTTCGGCCATCTCGCCCAGCGTCACCTACATCCCGCTTCTCTCTTTGGCGTTGGTTCTGCCGAACCTCTCCGAAGCCTGGTGGGCGACGCCGGCCATGTCTACTTCCGCCGTCTGGGGCTCTACCGTCCTGGAACCCTACGGCTCGTCGGCAGTTTGGGGTAGTTCCGCCGTGTGGGGAAGCTCGGCGGTCTGGGGCAGCTCCGCGGTGTGGGGTAGTTCGGCCGTCTGGGGCAGCTCCGCAGTCTGGGGCAGCTCTGCGGTGTGGGGTAGCTCTGCGGTGTGGGGCAGTTCCTTGCCCAAAGGAGAGAATTGAGTATGCAGAGCGTCCCCGTCGAGGTTGCGGAAACACCCCCGTTGCAAGCCTCAGTCGTGTGGGGAACTCTAGATCGATCGGGCGATGATGCGGCGGGCTTCGGCTTGCCGCCGCACGTCCTCCGCGAACCCGGCCGCGATTCCCGCGCGTCCGGGTTCGAGTCGTTCTGTAAACAAACTTCAGCGCCCCGTCTATTCCTTCGTTATTAGCGTCCTACTAACCTTCGTCTAGGAGGTACCCTACAGACCCCGGTACCGCCATAGGAGGTCTGAATCTTGTTCCAGCCAGGCATAGTCGAGATACTGGCATCACGTTTTCAGTGTGCGCCGTCACACTCTACCCAAAGGGAGAACGATGCAGCGAGACTCGTATCCAGTCAAGAATACGCCCGCGTCCGACGACACGACCTACTCTTTTCTAGGCATGACCGCGGTCGTCTGCAGCCCTCCCATGCGGCAATTGATGCGAGTGGTGGAACGCGTCGCCAAGAGTAACGCCGCCGTTCTTATCACTGGCGAAACTGGTAGCGGCAAAGAACTGGTGGCGCGCGCCGTACATCATCACTCACTGCGCTGCACGCGCCCCTGGGTCGATGTGAACTGCGCCGCCTTGCCCGACCACCTGCTCGAGAGCGAACTCTTCGGACACGAGAAGGGCGCCTTTAGCGGCGCCGAGTCCATGAAACAGGGACTCTTCGAAGTCGCCCACACCGGCACGCTGTTCCTGGACGAGATCGGCGAACTAGATCTCAAGATGCAGGTCAAGCTGCTGCGTGTGCTGGATGGCACGCCGTATTACCGCCTCGGAGGCACACGAAAAGTCACCGTGGACGTGCGCATCGTCGCAGCCACCAATGTCGATTTGCGAGCCGCGGTCGAAAAAGGCACTTTCCGCCGCGACCTCTACCATCGCCTCGACCAGGCCCGAATGGAAGTTCCTCCGTTGCGCGCGCGCACAGACGACGTCGAGGCCCTGGCGCATTTCTTCCTTCATCGCGAGGCGCCGCATCTGCAATTCACACCCGCGGCGATGCAGGCGATGCGAAGCCATTCGTGGCCCGGCAATGTCCGCGAATTGCGTAATGCCGTCGTGAAGGCCGCCCTTTGCGCGGAAGGCGGCGCCATCGATCTGTGCGACCTCCCCAAAGGAATCGGCGACACACCCTCGGCGCGAATGATCACTGGCCGCACTCTCGATGAACTGGAGCAGCAGGCCATCTTCGAAGCTCTCTCCGAAACCGGAGGCCGCCAGGACCGCGCAGCGCGTATTCTAGGCATCTCCCAGCGCACCCTCATCCGCAAGCTGAAGATTTATAACAACCCCGATGCGCGCCGGAACCCCGAGGAATTGGAGGCCGAGGCTTGTGCCGCCGGAGAGGTGAACTGATGAGCCGCAATCCGGAGAGTGCCATTTCTTTGCGCGCCAGGTTATATATCAGCTTCGTTTGCGCGGTTGGCCTCTCCTGTCTGCTTTTGGCGAATTGGCAGATGCAGCATCCTCTGCGCTTCGCCTGCTACGTCATCATCTGCGTCGTCGCCTCTGCGCTCAAGGTCAACCTGCCCGGAATCCTGGGCACCATGTCCGTCAACTTCCTCTTCATCCTGATCGGCGTGCTCGATCTGGGCGCGGGACAGACCATGCTCATGGGATGCCTGGGCGCTCTGGTGCAATGCGTGTGGAAACCGAAGGCCGAAATCCGGCCGGTGCAAGCGGTGTTTAGCGTGCTGAATATCGCGGTCGCAGTGTTTGGCGCCTACTACACCTACCACTGGCCGTTCGCACAACGTCTTGGCCAAGGCACTCCGGTCCTGCTGATTGCCTGCTCGCTGGTCTACTTCGTGTTGAACACCACCGGAGTCGCGGGAGTGATCGCACTCACCGAGGGGAAGTCGGTGATCGACACCTGGCGCAACTGCTACTTCTGGTCATTTCCCTTTTATCTGCTCGGCGCCTCCATCGCCTGGGTCTTCAGCGTGCTCACCGAGCACGGACACTCACAGAGCATCCTCCTGCTTCTGCCTGTGATCTACGTGATCTATCGTTCTTACCGCATGTACCTGTGCCACCTGGAGGACGAGAAGAAGCACGTGGAAGAGATCGCGTCCCTGCATCTGCGCACCATCGAAGCGCTCGCGCTCGCCATCGATGCCAAGGACCACACTACACACGAGCACCTCAGCCGAGTCCGCACCTATGCCGTCGAAATCGCCCAGGACATGAACCTGCCGCCCTCCGAACTCGAAGCGTTGCGCGCAGCGGCCCTGCTGCACGATATCGGCAAGCTTGCGGTTCCCGAACACATCATCTCCAAGCCCGGCAAACTCACGCCCGAAGAATTCGAAAAGATGAAGATTCACCCGGTGGTGGGAGCGGAAATTCTCGAGCGCGTCGCGTTTCCGTATCCGGTGGTGCCGATCGTGCGCTCGCATCATGAGAAGTGGGATGGCAGCGGCTATCCGGACGGGCTGCGCGGCACGGAGATCCCGATCGGCGCGCGCATACTTTCCGCGGTCGATTGCCTGGACGCTCTTGCATCCGACCGGCAGTATCGCCGCGCGCTGCCCCTCGATCAGGCCATGGCCGAAGTCGCGAACCTTGCAGGTAAGAGCTTCGATCCGGCGGTGGTCGCCATCCTGCAGCGCCGATACATCGAACTGGAGCGCAAAGCCACGAGCCAGAACATGCCCGCGGCGCGTCTCTCTACTGACCTGGTGGTGCATCGCGGGGATGCGCCCGATGCCGGCTTCGAAGTCTCCGAACCCCTCGAGATCCAAGGCAGTGCCAACGAATTCGAGTTCCTCGACTCCATCGTGGCGGCGCGCATCGAGGCGCAGATGCTGCTCGAGTTCACGCAGGATCTGGGCAGTTCGCTGAGCCTCGATGAGACTCTCTCCGTAGTGGCGACCCGCCTCAAGCGAATGGTGCCCTTCGACGCGATCGCGGTCTACGTTTGCCGCGAGGGCCGCCTCCACCCCGAATATGTGAGCGGCGAAAGTTTCCGGTTTCTTTCGGCGCTACAGATCCCCATCGGCCAGGGGCTCTCCGGATGGGTGGCGCATACCGGCCGCACCGTATTGAACGGCAATCCTGCGGTCGAATCGGGCTATCTGGACGATCCCAGCAAGTTCACCACTCTGCGTTCGGCTGTCGCGGTTCCGCTGGCAGGGCTCAATGGAACCCTTGGCGTAATCACGCTTTATCAAACCGATCGCGATGCCTTCTCAAGCGATCACGTGCGCGTGCTGCAAGCCATCAGCCCCAAGGTTTCGCTGGCCATGGAGAACGCCATGAAATACCGGCAGGCCGAAACTCGCGCCACCACCGACTTCCTGACCGACCTGCCCAACGCCCGCTCGCTCTTCCTGCGTCTCGATAGCGAACTGGCGCGCTGCAAGCGGACCAACGAGAAGCTCACCGTCCTCGTGTGCGACCTGGACGGATTCAAAGACGTCAACGATCGCTATGGGCACGTGGTGGGCAATCGCGTGCTGCGCGCCGTCGGCAACGCCTTGCGTGACAGTTGCCGCGAATACGACTACGTGGCGCGCATGGGCGGCGACGAGTTCGTGCTGGTGCTCCCGGCGAGCGACGCGGATGGCATGCAGCGCCGCATCGGAGAGCTTCGTTGCATCGGCGCGCTGGCAGGAGGATCGGTGACCGGCGCCGGCAACATGACGATGAGCATCGGCGAAGCGTACTTCCCCACGGACGGGTCTGACGCCGAGCAACTGCTGGCAGAGGCCGACCGGCGTATGTATCGCGCCAAACGCGCCGTGCGCTCCTTCGCGCCCGATCTCCCCGTGGCGGTGAATCAATGATGCACCGTGGCGCAAACACTCCTGTTCGCCGCGTCGAGACTCTTCTCGACGCTTTTCGGAGTGTCAGCCAATTCGGCGGCCAGGACAAATTGTGCCACACACCAACGTCGACACTCTCCCAGTGCGAACCAGCGCTTCCAGCAGATCTGGTGGAAGCCCGAAAAGCGTCGAGGGTCTCGACGCGGCAAACAGGAGTGTTTGCGCCACACCGATTCCTTTCGTCTTTGCTCGCCACGGCCTTACTCGGCGGACTGCTCACTGCTGCCCTGGTGCGTAGCAGTCCGGGATTCGATGCCGACGAGCGCGAACTCGACCCTCGCCTGAGCGAACAGTCGCGCGCCAGCATACGCGCCGAGCACGCGCCCCGGCACAACTTCGTCCGATTCTATTTCTCCCAGCTCAGAGGAATGCTCCACGGCGACTTCGGCGAGTCTCCTTCATTGCAGCGTCCCATCGGCGAGTTGATCGCCGAGCGCCTTCCGGTGACCCTCGGCCTTATGATCCAGGGGGTAGCTGGCGGATGGGCCCTGGCCTTCACGCTCGCGCTGGTTTCGGTCCTCTCGCGCCGCTCCGCCGTCGCACGCATCACGAGCGCCGCTTCCACGTGCGCCGTCTGTCTGCCATCCGCCGCAGTCGCAGTCGTGACCTTCGCTTTCGGCGGACCCGTCCGCGCGATCATTGCCTTCGTCCTCTTTCCCCGCCTCTTCGATACCGTCCGCAATCTGCTCCAGGATGTCTACGAGCGTCCCCACATCCTCACGGCCCGGGCCAAAGGAGTCAATTCCTTTGGCATTCTGCTGCGCCACGTGATGCCGATCTGCGCTCCGGAGTTCCTGGCGCTCGCGGGAGTTTCCGTGCTTATGGCCTTCGGAGCTGCGATTCCTGTGGAGACACTTTGCGATCTGCCCGGACTCGGACAGCTCGCCTGGAAAGCCGCCACCGCCCGCGATCTTCCGTTGTTGATCGCCCTCACACTGCTGATCACGCTATTCACCCAGGTCGTCAATGCGGTCACCGACTGGAGGACGGCATGATGTCCTCGCTATTCCGCATTGTGCTTTTCCTGATTCTGGCGGCATCGCTGGCGGTGAGTTTCTTCCCCGGCGTGTCGTACTCGCAGCAGAATCGCGAGGTCGCCGACAGCGGGCCTTCCACTCACTTTCCTCTCGGCACCGACGAACTCGGGCGCGACCGTCTGACTCGCCTGCTCTATGCCACCCGCGTCTCTCTCCTGCTCGCGGGCATTTCAGCGGCAGCCGCGATCTCCATCGCATTCCTGGTAGGCGGCGCAGCCGGATATTTCGGCGGGTGGTGCGATGCTTGCGTCCGCCGCGCGCTCGATCTCATGCTCTCGCTGCCGTGGCTCTTTCTGCTGCTGGCGGCGCGCGCGCTCTTACCGCTGAATGTGGAGCCAATCACTTCGCTGATCGTCACCTACGCGCTGCTCGCCGTGCTCGGATGGGCCGCTCCTGCCCGCGTAGTCCGCGCCGGCGTCCGCGGCTTCCGTGATTCGGACTTCGTTCTCCAGGCTCGTGCGCAGGGCTCGCCCGAGTGGCGGGTGCTGCTCCGTCACATGCTGCCCAATCTGCGCCCCGTGCTTCTTGCACAGTTCTGGACCACGATTCCAGTCTTCATCCTCGCCGAAGCGAATCTGGGATTCCTTGGACTCAGCGCCGGCGAGCCGCTTCCCACATGGGGAACGCTGCTGCGCGAACTGCAAAATCCGCTGCTGGCACGTCCCGAGACCTACGCTCCCGCGGCCGCCATTGCCCTGTCGCTCTTCTGTTTCAAATTCATTACTCCCTGGGGAGGGTCACAAGTATGATGCAACGCGTCCTTCACCTCAGCCTGCTCGCGTCCACGCTTGCCACGCTGTCACTTGCGCAATCCGGCGGAGAGCTCCGCTTCTGCCTGCGCGCCGACCCCAAAACCTTCGACCCGCTGGCGGTGGAGGACGACAATTCGGAAGCCATCCGCTACATTACCGGCGGTGTGCTGCTGCGCGTCAATCGCAAGACCCAGGAACTCACTCCCGAACTGGCTCAATCCTGGAATGTCGACCAGCAGGGCCGCCGCATCACCTTCCACCTGCGCCGCGGCATCTCCTTCTCGGATGGCACGCCATTCACCGCGGACGATGTCGCCTACACCGTAACCCGCCTGATGGACCCCGCTCTGCATTCCGCCACGGCCGATCCGTTCCGTTCCAGCAATCTGCCGCCCAAGATCGCCGTGACCTCGCCCGACACCGTTGCGATCACTTTCGCCGCGCCGGTCTCGGGTCTGGACCGCCTCTTCGACCAGGTGGCAATGCTCTCGCGGAATTCCCCCAAGAAACTCCAGGCCGTGCTCGGCCCGTTCTACGTGGCCGAATACAAACCCGGTGTCGAAGTGACGCTCGCCCGGAATCCGCACTACTGGAAGGTGGACTCGGCCGGCAAGAGCCTGCCCTATCTCGATCGCATTCACCTGCAGATCCAGCAAAACCGCGACATGGAACTGGTGCGCTTCGGGCGCGGTGAGATCGACCTGATCAACTCGCTCGACCCGGCGGTCTTCGATCAGTTGTCCCGGCAGTCGCCCGGCTCGGTCTCCGATGCAGGCGCTTCGCTGGAGTCGGAAATGATCTGGTTCAACCAGGCGCCTTCCGCCCCGCTTCCCGAGTACAAAAAAGCGTGGTTCGCCTCACAGGACTTTCGCCGCGCGGTTTCCGAGGCCATCCATCGCGACGACATCAGCAAGCTGGTCTTCCACGGACACGCCGAACCGGCCGCCGGACCCGTGTCGCCCGCCAATCGCTTCTGGGTGAATTCGTCGCTTGTACCTCACAAGTACGATCTGGCTTCGGCCCAGCGTCGTCTGCAGCACGCGGGCTTCGTTCGATTCAACAGCACCCTGCTCGATCGCGACGGCCACGAAGTGGAATTTTCGATCGTCACCAATGCCGGCAACAAAACCCGTGAGCGCATCGCTGCCATGCTGCAGCAGGACCTGAAATCGCTGGGCATTCGCCTCAACGTGGTCACGCTCGACTTTCCTTCCCTGATCGAGCGCATCACCAAGACATCGCAGTACGAAGCCTGCCTGCTCGGTCTGAGCAATGTCGACCTCGACCCTAACGCGCAGATGAACGTCTGGCTCAGCTCCGCCTCCGATCACCAGTGGAATCCCGGTCAGAAGACACCCGCAACGCCTTGGGAAGCCGAGATCGACCGCCTCATGCGGGCCCAGGCCGCGGAGCAACGCCCGGAGGCGCGCAAGGCCCTCTTCGACCAGGTGCAGCAGATCGTCTGGGAGCAGGAGCCCTTCATTTACCTGGTGAACAAGCACTCGCTCATGGCCTTCTCGCCACAGCTTCGGAATCTCGCGCCCGCCACAGTGCGGCCCGAGGCCTACTGGAACATCGAGCAGATTCAGAAGTCGACCCTGGTGGCGGAGAGCCGCTGATGCTGCTCGAAGTCCGGCTCTCGGCCGGATACCAGGGCAATTCGCAGGTATTGCGCGACTTCCGATTGTCGATCGCCCCCGGCGAGATCGTCGGGTTGGTGGGGCAAAGTGGGTCGGGCAAGAGCACGGTAGCGCTCGCGCTCATGCGGTTGCTCGAATTCCGCGGCGGATCGGCGCGCGGCGAATTGCGATTCCGGGGCCGCGACCTGATGGCGCTCCGCGAGCGCGAGATGCGCGCCGTCCGCGGACGCGAAATCGCGATGGTGATGCAGAGTCCAATCTCGGCATTGAACCCCGCGATGCGGATCGGCGGACAGCTTCTCGAATCGTGGCGCGCGCATCGGCCGTGCCGGTCCGAGCCCGGGCCCGATCTGCTGGAATTGCTGGATCGCGTGAATTTGCCGCGCGATCCGCGCTTTCTGGATCGCTACCCACGCGAAATCAGCGTCGGGCAGGCACAGCGTGTCCTCATCGCCATGGCGATCATACATCGTCCATCGCTATTGATCGCTGACGAACCCACCAGCGCGTTGGACGCCGTGACGCAAGCCGAAATTTTGAAATTGCTTGCCCGGCTAAACCGCGACCTCGGCATGAGCATCCTCTACATATCGCACGATCTACAGTCGGTAGCGTCCTTCTGCCACCGCGTCGCCATGCTCCACCACGGGTCCGTAGTCGACTGCCGCACCGACGAATTCCTCCACAATTTCGCCTCTATTGTGGGGACAGGCTACGTAACTCCCGAATTGTAAAGAAAGTGGACAATTCGGAATCTGGATCATCCCTTAGGTCGACCATGAGTGTTCGCGCCACCTAAGCCCGCGCGTAACTTTTCCGCCGTATCGCAGTATTCGTGAGTGGTGCAAACATTCCTCGCCGACATCCGTTTCGGAGCCCGCGTCCTGCGGCAGGCCCCCGTCTTTGGAGCCATCGCCGTCCTCGCTCTAGCGCTCGGGATTGGCGCCAACACTGCGATCTTCTCCAGCGTCAACAACCTTCTGCTGAAGGCGCTGCCTTACCACGATCCCGAACGACTCGCGATGGTTTGGGAGGAAGTCAGCTTCGCCGGCTTCCCCCGAAACACCCCGGCGCCGGCCAACTATTTCGATTGGAAGGAACAGAACACCGTCTTCACCGACCTCGCTGCGACTCGCGGCGGCGTGATGAACCTCACTGGAGACGGCCCTCCGGAACAGGTGCTGGGCCGGCGCGTGACCGCCAACTTTTTCGACGTCCTGGGCGTTCAGCCGCTCATCGGACGTCCCTTCACCACCGAGGAGGATAAGACCAATCCCAACCTCGTCGTGATCAGCTACAACCTGTGGCAGCGCCGATATGCCGGCGATCCCAGCATCGTCAACCGCACCATTCTGATGAACGGAACCCCTTGCACCGTCCTGGGCGTGATGCCGCGGGAGTTCGTGTTTATCAATCGCGACGTGGACTACTGGACACCGATCCATTTCTCGACCGAGGATGCGGGCGCACGCACCTCGCATTTCCTCAACGTCGTCGGACGCCTGAAGCCGGGGATCAAAATCGAGCGGGCCCGCGAAGAGATGTCCGCGATCGCGAAACGGCTGCAGGAGAAATACTCCGTGAATCGCGGCATTGGCGCGGAAGTGGTACCGCTTCGCGAGGAACTGCTCGGAAGGACCCGCATGGCGGTCATCGTGCTGATGGCCGCATCCGGATTCGTGCTCCTGATCGCTTGCGCCAATCTCGCCAGCCTGCTGCTCGCACGCGCCGTGGCGCGCCAGCGGGAAATGGCAGTCCGTGCGTCGCTCGGCGCGGGCCGTGCACGTCTGGTTCGTCAGTTACTCACTGAGGGCCTCCTGCTCTCGTCTGCTGGTGGTGTGCTCGGACTCTGCGTCGCGCGTGCCGCGATGACACTGCTGTCGAAATTGTCGCCGCAAGGGTTCGGCTCCGCCGGCGCACAGATCGACCCGGCGTTGTTGCTCTTCACACTCGCTGTGTCGCTGGCCACCGGAGTACTCTTCAGCATCGTGCCGGCGATTCAGATCTCGCGCACTTCGTTGAGCGACGCGCTGCGGCAAGGCGGGCGGGCCGGCATCGGGGGACGCCGTGGGACCACTCGCGACATCCTCGTGGTGCTGGAAGTGGCCGCAGCCATCGTGCTGCTGGCAGGCGCAGGCCTGATGCTCCATACCATGGCCAAACTGCGCGCCATCGATATCGGATTCCGCCCCGATCATCTGCTCACGCTGCGCAGCACCTTGCCGCGCGAGCTTTACAACGACCCGGCACGCCGCTTGTCCTTCTACAATCGCGTAGTGGATGGCGTTCGGGAACTGCCGGGCGTGGAAGGAGCGGCGTACAACTCGGTGCTGCCCTTCCTCAGTGCCGGCAATACGCAGGCGTATCAGGTCGAAGGCCGTGAATTACCTCCCGGCGAGGCGGGCGACGCGCTGCTTCGCGTTGGCACCAACGATTACCTGAAAATCCTGGGAGTACACCTGGTGGAAGGCCGGCTGCCCGAATCTCGCGACGGCGCCGGTGCTCCGCCGGTCATCGTGGTCAACGAAACGCTTGCGCGCCGCTTTTGGCCGCACGAGAGCGCCTTGGGCCATCGCATCGCAATGAGCGGACCGCCAGTCTGGCGGACGATCATAGGCGTGGTCCACGACGTTCGCGAGCGCGGGTACGATGTCGGCTCGAAGCCGGGAGTATATATTCCATTCGTGCAGTTTCCGGACACCTGGGCGGTTCCAGAGAGTCTTGTCGTAAGGACCGCAGGCGATCCCAACGCGATCGTCGGAGCCGTCCGTCGCATTATTTCGTCCGTCGATCCGCAACAGCCGGTGATCGCGGTGCGCATCATGGATGAGATTCTCGATCAGGCGGTGCAGGACCGGACCTTGCAGATGGAACTGCTCGGGGCCTTCGCCGGATTGGCGCTGTTGCTGGCGTCGACTGGGCTCTATGGGGTGCTGTCTTACCTGGTGACGCAACGGGGGCGCGAGATCGGTTTGCGCATGGCACTGGGAGCAAGCGCTTCATCAGTGGTGGCGATGGTGGTGGGCCGCGGGTTGGCGCTCACGGGGGCGGGACTATTCATCGGGCTGGCGGCCGCGGCGGCGGCTACGCGCGGGATGCGCACACTGCTCTATGGTGTGGATGCGATCGATCCCGCGACGTTCGCCGGCGTCTCCGTCCTGCTCATCGCAGTCGCGGCGGTGGCCTGTTGGGTGCCTGCCCGCCGCGCTTCGCTCGTGGACCCGATTATCGTTCTGAGAGAGGAGTAAGGCGTTGGAATGAACGCAGTGAACGCTTGCTTACGCGCGCGGCTCACAACGAGCCACGACCGTGAGGGAGTGTTTTTCGGGCGATCCGGCATCGCTTGCTTACGCGAGCGGCTCGCAACGAGCCACGACCGTAAGGGAGTGTTTTTCGGGCGATCCGCCATCGCTTGCTTACGCGCGGCTCGCAACGAGCCAGGACCGTAAGGGAGTGTTTCGGGCGATCCGCCATCGCTTGCTTACGCGCGCGGCTCGCAACGAGCCACGACCGTAAGGGAGTGTTTTTCGGGCGATCCGGCATCTTGCTTACACGCGCGGATCGCAACGAGCCACGACCGTAAGGGGGTGTTTCGGGCGATCCGCCATCGCTTGCTTACGCGCGCGGCTCGTAACGAGCCACGACCGTAAGGGAGTGTTTTTCGGGCGATCCGGCATCCCTTGCTTACGCGCGCGGCTCGCAACGAGCCACGACGGTAAGGGAGTGTTTCGGGCGATCCGCCATCGCTTGCTTACGCGCGCGGATCGCAACGAGCCGACCGTAAGGGAGTGTTTTTCGGGCGATCCGGCATCTTGCTTACACGCGCGGCTCGCAACGAGCCACGACCGTAAGGGAGTGTCCACCGCGATTTACTTGCCGACTACCAAGACGTGGAAGCTGTCCGGCAATACCGGAGGCCGACCCTTCTTGCCGTCCTTTCCGTCGGGAGCCGGACCGAATTCCGCGGCCAGCAGATACACACGATGCAGTTTTTCGTCCACTGCCATGGTGCGAGCGCGTAGTTCAGTTTGCACCGTGTCGGCCACTTCATATTTCCCATTCACCTGCTTGACGATGGTGAGTGTCCCGTCACCGCCGTTGGAGCTGAACGCCAGGCCCGTGCCGGGATCGTATCCCGCCGCGTCCGTTCCCGGACCGATCGGCAGAGAGGCGACCACCTTGAACGTCGGGATGTCGACCACCGCCATTGTCTTGCTGTCGCCGCAAACGGCGAACAGCTTCTTGTTTTTCACGTCGATGGCCAAGCCACTGGGGCTCTGATTCGGCGTCAGTTCGACACGGCGTGTCACGGCTGGCTTGGCCGCGTCAATCTCCAGGACTTCGCTCGACGATTCCAGATTCACATATACTTTGCCCGCACCATCCACCGCGCAAAACTCCGGCGCGGGACCCAGCGGAAAGGTCGCCACTACCTCGAGTTTGTTCGCATCGATGGCCGTGGCATCGTTGCCCGTGTGATTCATCGCGAATATCCGTTTGGTCTTGGGCTCGTAGCACACTGCGTCCGGATTCTTGCCCGCGGCCGGCTCCCCCACCTTCTCCAGAGTCTTCAGATTGAATACGGTGACGCTATTGGACGAGCCGTTCGTGATGAATCCCTTATTCAAATCGGGAGCCACAGCGATTCCGTGCACGCCATGCAGATCCTTGATCTGGCCGACTACTTTCCCCGAATCGGCGTCCAGCACCTCCACTATGGTTGCGTGGGATGCGTAGATCCGGCGATTGACCTGGTCCACCGCTACATAGTCCCAGCCGCCTGTTCCGCCAATCTTGTACTTCGTGAGTATCTTGTACCCCTCCGCCGCAAATGCCGTGGAGGCGATCAATGCGAATGTCAGAAGCTTTTTCATCGTCAATTCCTTCCTCTAAACTAGGTCCGGCCGCCGAGATAGTAGCGGACTGCCGGAGTCACTACCAGCGAGAGCACCATCGAGGCGAGAATGCCGCCGATCACCGCGATGGCCAAAGGTTGCAGCATTTGCGAGCCGGCGCCCCAAGCGAACGCCAGTGGAAGCATACCGGCCACAGTGGCCAGCGCCGTCATCATGATGGGACGCAGGCGCCGCTCGCCCGCGCGGATCATACTCTCTTCCGGCGGCGTGCCTTCCGCCCGGAACTTCTGGTCGGCATCCAACAGCAGAATCCCGTTCTTGGCCACGATACCAATCACCATGATCAGTCCCATGTACGAAGAAAGATTGATCGTGGTACCGGTGACCAGCAATGCAACGAACACGCCACACGTGGACAACAGCGCGGACGAAATCACCGCCACGGGTGCGGCAAAGTTCCCGAACTCGAAGAGCAGAACGATGAACACCAGCAGGACTGCCAGAGCCAATACAAATGCCAGGTCCGTAAACGACTTCTGCTGTTCCGCATACTGTCCGCCGTATTCGATGCGAATGCTGGGCGGCACGTTCAGGTCGGCGATGGCCTGCTGCACCTTCTTCATGCCTTCCCCTAGACTCATTCCTTCAAACCGCGCGCTCACTTCCGCTTCGCGCTGCAGGTTGTCGCGCCGGATCTCGGTTTGGCCGGGCATCTCCACCATGTTGGCGAGTGAACCGATGGTAGCCGTCTTACCTGTACCGCTCACCAGCATCGTGTTGCGGATGGAGTCCATGGTGGCGCGAGTCGATTTCGGGAATCGAACGCGAATGGTATAGGCACGGTCGTTCACCACCACCGGCGCTGTTGCCGGTTCGCCCTGCAGAATCGCGCTCGCGTCCAGTTCCACCTCTTGCGGAGTGAAGCCTGCACGCGCGGTGGTCGTCTGGTCCACGTTGAACATCGCAGCAGGACCGCTGATGGTGTCCTCAAGGCCGACGATGTCCACTACCCCCGGGATCTTTTTGAGGTTGTCGCCCACCGA
The DNA here is from genome assembly GCA_035295745.1 of Bryobacteraceae bacterium. GTDB lineage: Bacteria > Acidobacteriota > Terriglobia > Bryobacterales > Bryobacteraceae > JAIQFL01. The sequence continues at coordinate 105,083 of DATGIL010000097.1, forward strand.
AATCGCCCATTTGTTGAGTAGTTCCGGATCCGGATTGAAGAGTTTGATTACCGCAGGCTTGGGCGAACTCGTCAGGTCGCCCACCTGGTCCTGGAGCATCTCCGGAAAGTCGAGGTCCACGACAGGCTCGGCCGCCTTCATCTGCGCGCGTACGGCCTTAATCACTTCGTCGGTGCTTCGCTTCCGGTCGTCCTTTAGCTTAACGGAGATATCGCCGGTGTTTGCCTCAGTGACCTGCGCCAGCCCCAGTTGCAGGCCGGTCCGGCGCGAAGTGCCTTCCACCTCGGGAGTCTCCGCCAGGATCTTCTCCAGGTGAGTGATGACCCGGTTGGTCTCCGCCAGTGAGGAGCCCGGCGGCATCACGTAATCGACGATGAAACCACCCTCGTCCATGGCGGGCAAATTGTCGGAGCCGAGACGCTGAAAGCACACGTACGATCCCCCGATGAGTAGAAGGGAGAAGAACGCCAGGACCAACTTGTTCTCCAAAGTGAAGCGCAGCACCGACTCATAGGGTCTCATCAGCCATGGCGGCACGGTCTCGTGGTGTATTTGGCTGGACCGATCAGTCCCTTGTCCGGAGCGGAGTAAATAATGACTGAGGGTAGGGGTCCAGGTCAGCGCCAACACTAGCGAAGTCAGCAGCGACGTACCCACTGTAACCGCCAGGGCCCGGAAGAACACGCCGGTGATTCCGGTGATGCCGATCAGCGGCAGAAAGACTACAATCGGCGTTATGGTCGAGCCGACCAGCGGGATGCGAATCTCGCGAATCGCGCTGCGGATGGCCTCCGCCCGCGACTGCCCCGAATCGCGGTGCATCACGATGTTTTCGACGACCACGATCGCGTCATCGATCACGAGGCCCACTGCCGCGGCAAGTCCCCCGAGCGTCATCAGATCGAAGCTCTCCCCGAGCATCCGCAGCACAATGAGCGTAATCGCGATCGTAGCGGGGATTACGAGACCTGCGACGATTGAA
>DATGIL010000098.1:0-240787 GCA_035295745.1 Bryobacteraceae bacterium
CCGGTCATCGCCGGCGCAGTTCCCAATGCTCGATCCACAAGCATGCCGAACGTACTCGAAAACGCCCGCGACTAAAATCGGGTTACGGCGGTTCACCACTTTTATGTCGCGCACCCCCCGTCAGAGACCTGGCATTTCCAGCAAATCAGACCTTGTATTCTGCTTCGGCTACTCCTAGAATATAGGTGGATAGACCGGCCGCCCGAATGGCCTTGGGAGGTTCAGACTATGTCTGGCGTACTCCGCAAACGGAACCACCGGCTGGGAGACGTTCCCCAAACCAGCCTCACGAACAACTTTGTTCCCGCCACCATTCTGATAGCGATCGTGGTGATTGTTGTCGCAGTTCTGGGCCACTTCTTCCCGGCCTGGTGATGCAAGGCGGACGGCGCGACAGCCCGCGGTCTTTCTGGCAAGGAGGTTTCCAATGGCTTTGATCTCGAGGATCCTGGTACCCGTGGTCTTTTCGGACCGGTGCCAGGACGCGGCCCGCTATGCAGCCGCTCTGGCATGCCGCTTTCACTCCGAGCTCATCCTGCTGCACGTGTTCGTTCAGCCTTGGGCCGCTTACAGTTCACCGGAAGGGTACGCCACGCCGCCGCCTTACGACCTGGAATCGACCCTTGCACAGGTACAGGAGGAACTCGACGAGTTTCTTGCCGATGAGCTGAGATCGCTCAAAGTGCAGCGTATCTTGATGGAAGGCGATCCGGCGCGGGTCATCGCGCAATTCGCCTGCTCGGAAGGGTGCGATTTGATTGTCATGCCCACGCATGGATATGGTCCGTTCCGGCGTTTCCTGCTGGGGTCGGTGACCGCCAAAGTGCTCCACGATGTGGCCTGCCCGGTCATTACCGGTCCGCATATGGAGTCAGCACCTGGCCCGCCGTGCTTTCGAAAGGTGCTGTGCGCGCTCGATCTGAGTCCCGAAAGCCGGGGTGTGCTCGAGTGGGCCGGCCTTTTGGCCAGTGAATTTGGCTCGGACGTGTCGATCGTTCATGTGATCCCGACGTCCACGGTGCGGTTGGAAGGCGTTTCCTTCGACTCGCAATGGCGCACCGAACTGGTGGCCCACGCGCGGCGCGATATTGCGAAGCTCCAGGAGGCCGTGAAGGTGCCGGGAGAGATCATGGTCGAGGTGGGTGACGTTCCTGGAGCGGTCCGTGAAGCCGCACAGTCCTGGGGGGCCGACCTGGTGGTGGCTGGGCGTGGGCGAGCGCACGGCATGCTGGGACGCCTGCGGGCGAATACCTATGGAATTGTGCGCGAATCGCGCTGCCCCGTAGCGGCGGTTTGACGAAAAGGAGGCAATCCCGATGTGGTCCGTATTTACCGTGATGGGGTATTTCCTGCTGGCATTGCTCTTGCCGGTTGGCTGGGCTCTGGGACGAACCTGGCGAAGAGCGAAGGTCGCGCGGCATCTGACCTGTCCGGAATCGGGCATTCCGGCACTGGTGCGCCTGGATCCGGGGTTTGCCGTGAGGATGCATGCCCGCGGAGAGGATGAACTGCTGGTGCGTGATTGCACGCAATGGACAGAGACGGGGAGGTGCGGGCAGACGTGCCTGCAGCGATTCGGCAACGCGGCATAGGCAGGGGTGGAGCAGGCGAAAGCGCCTGCTCAAAACGGGGATTGTACCCGTTTCAGGCAGGCGAAAGAACGCGCCTGCCCCACCCAAAAAGCACCAATGCAAGTAGCCGGCGCGAAAAGCGTCCCGAAGAGTCGGGACGCTCCAGACATGAGTGTCTGCGCCACGTCGCGGGGCAAGATTACGCCTTAACGGGCTTGTCGGACGCCTTCCACTTCTTCTCGTCCCAATATAGAGTGCGGCCTTCGCGGTACGATTGCACCGCCAGATTGATCACTACCACCGCGCGCGCTCCGGTCTCCACGTCGAGATGCGGTTTCTCGCGCGTGTGCATGCACTGCAGGAAATTACCGATGTGCAATGCCATCATGTCCGTCTGGTCGATGGGGATCTTGATCGGCTCGGTCCCGAACTTCTCGGCGTACGTCTTGCCGCCGATGGCCTCGCGCTGATTCGTCGCCGGGTTCCGCTCTACTTGCGGGGTGACGGTGATGTAGGGGACCATCCGTTCGAACTCGCCGTGACTGACCAATTCAATCGTTCCCGCGTGCCCCCGAATCAGTCCCGGAATGTGCGTGCGGTTGGCCATCGACGAGCTCAGCACCAGCGAATGGCCCTTGGAATACTCGGCCAGCAGGTGGAAGGTGTCGGGCACCTCGCGCTCGTCTTTGAAGACGTAGATGCCGCCGGTCGCCATGACTTTTTGCGGGAACTGCGGCTCGTCCCAGCAGATATTGAGCGGCGCGACCACGTGATAGAAGAGGTCAGTGGCGATACCACCCGAATAGTCCCAATATTTCCGGAAGCGGAAGAACCGGTCGCCATTGTAGGGCCGTTTGGGTGCGAGTTTGAAGGCCGAGCCCAGCCACATATTCCAATCGATGTAGTTATCACCCTTGGCATCCGGGCCGGCATCCTTATTGATCGGCCAGCCGTCGTTCCATTCGCCGCCGAATGAGTTGCGGTGGTACGAGCCCTGGCTCATGAGCATCTGCCCGATCATGCCATCCGCAATCGCCTTCTTCGCCTTCCACCACATGTCGGCAGAGGTAGTCTGCGAGCCCACCTGCAACACCCGCTTGGTCTCCTTGACAGTGGCGACCAGTTGCCGCGCCTCGTCGTTGGTGTGAACCATGGGCTTTTCCAGATAGACATCCTTGCCCTTATCCATGGCATCCAGCGCCATCTTGGCGTGCCAGTGGTCCGGCGAAGCGACGATGACGGCATCGATTTCGGATTGGCCCAGGAGTTCGCGGTAATCCAGATAGCCTTTGACCTTGAACTTCTCGGCATGCTCGCGTTTGCGCAACTCGTAGACATCGCTGACGGCGGCGATACGGCAGGCGTCGTTGTTCTTCTGCCCGAATTGCGCGAAATGATCGGCGACGTAGCTGCCGCGTCCGCCGCACCCGATTACGCCCACGTTGATGCGATCATTGGCGCCGAGCACGCGGCCGCCAGTCATCTTGGTTCCGGTCTTGCCCGCAAACGCGGTGTTGGTCGCCCCAAGGGTGATCCCAGTCGCGGCGACGCCCTTCAGGAAATCCCTTCGGTCCACACTGTCACTTGCCATGAGTACTCCTTTTCCGATCCCGGTATCCATTATGCACCATGCTGCGACGGGGTACACTGCTAGACAACCACATGCGGATGAACGGATTTTTGATCAGGAGTTCCCTGGTCGCCGCCCTCGGCGGACTGCTGTTCGGATTCGATACGGCAGTGATTTCTGGCGCCACCGGGGCCCTGACGACGACGTATGGGCTGACTCCGGCGACATTGGGGCTGACCGTGGCGGCCGCCTTATACGGCACGATTCTCGGCGCGATGTTCGGTGGGATTCCAGGCGACAAGTACGGGCGGCGCGCCAGCCTGCGGATCACCGGCGTGCTCTATCTGTTGTCGTCACTCGGTTGCGCCTTCGCCTTCAACTGGTCTGCGTTTGTGGTGGCGCGCTTCATCGGCGGCCTCGGAATCGGAGCGTCGTCGGTGTTGGGTCCGATGTACATTGCGGAAATCGCGCCTGCCAAACAGCGCGGACGCCTGGTGGGCTTTTTCCAGTTCAATATTGTCTTCGGCATTCTGCTGGCTTACTTCTCGAATTACCTGGTAGGACTGATGGGTTTCGGGGATGCCGAATGGCGTTGGAAGCTGGGAGTTCCGGCGATTCCCGCCGCGTTGTTCTGCCTCCTGCTGCTCAGCATTCCGGAGAGTCCGCGATGGCTGGCGAAGCGCGGGCGCATGCCGGAAGCGGAGGAAGTGCTGCGGAGCACGGGCGACCCGGACTATCGCAAGGATCTGGCCGAGATCGCGGACTCGGTAGACGCTCGGCATGGCGCGGACAACGAGCCGCTGTTCCGGCACAAGTACCGCTTCCCGATCTTTCTGGCGGTATCGATCGGGATGTTCAACCAGTTCTCCGGTATCAACGCGGTGCTGTACTACCTGAACGACATTTTCGCGAAAGCCGGCTTCACGAAGGTTTCGGGCGATTTGCAGGCGGTGGCGGTGGGAGCCACCAATCTGCTGTTCACGATGCTGGCAATGTCGGTGATCGATCGGATCGGACGGAAGACGCTGCTTCTGATCGGGTCGATCGGGACGGCGGTGGCGCTGGCGGGAGTGGCGGCGATCTTCTTCGCGGGGACGCATCAGGATCTGCTGGTGTGGTGCCTGGTGGGGTTCATCGCCTTCTTCGCATTCTCGCAGGGCGCGGTCATCTGGGTCTACCTCAGCGAGGTTTTTCCAACGCGCGTGCGGGCGAAGGGACAGAGTCTGGGGAGTTTCACGCACTGGATCATGAACGCGCTGATTTCGGGCATCTTTCCGATCTTGGCGGCATCCTCGGGCGGCGCGCCGTTCGTGTTCTTCTCGGTGATGATGGTGGTGCAGTTCTTCGTGGTGCTGGCGACGTACCCGGAGACGAAGGGCTACTCACTCGAAGAGATGCAGCGGAAACTCGGCATCGAGTAATTAACGGGATTCGGACTTACCCCTCTTTTGCATCAGGCAGATCCATGCTCTCGCCGGGTCGGGCCGATTCGATCCGAAGTGTCCCGAGACGAGTGAAAGGATCTCAAAATAAGGTTCCACAGCGTTCACAATGTCTCGGGCGGTTCGCTGCGGAGGGCCGGTACGGCCATCGCGCTGTTCATCAGCGTTGCCCAGAAGACTCAACCACAGACCGGCATCAGTCAGAAGCTCGCTCAGACGTTCAGCGAATCGGTCCCGCGCCGGTTCTGAGTCTACGGTGTGAAAGCATCCCCTATCAAACGCAAAGCCAAATGGCGCTCCTTCAATTTGATCCTTGAAAATGTCGGCCAGATGAAAAGCAGATGCAGCGCCGGCCTTCAACGCTTTCTGTTTCGCCTTGTCTATCGCAATGCCCGAACTGTCAATTCCCAGAACCTCGAAGTGTTGTTGCGACAGCCAGATCGCGTTGTCGCCAGTACCACATCCGACTTCCAGGGCTTTGCATGGTTGTATGGGAATATTAGCGACCGTCTGAATGAGGTTAACGTCAGGTTTGCCGATATCCCAAGGAGTGTTTCCGGTTTCGTATCTCTCTTTGAAACGATCCCCTTCCTGCATATGGCTCTTCCTCGATTCCTCGGGTTCGACGTTCGTCCACGACTCGAGGTTCCACCGGTGGCATCACTTCAAAATGCTGTACATGTTGGAGAAGTCGTCTGTCCAGATGCGGAAGGGCCGCCCGGGATGTAATTCGGTGGCGTCGGTCCGCAGTTCCGGGTACTTATCCACGGTGGCTGGGTCCATGATCAGCGTCCAGCTACATCCGAAGCAGAGGAAGTCCTCGTCGGGCGGAGTATAGCTGTAGAGCAGCGCGATCTTATGAAATGCGTTCGCGGCTCGCTCCATCACCGGCTCCAGATCGAGGTAGGTGTTGGAAATGTTGATCGCCAGGATGCCATTGGGCTTCAGGTGGCGGAAGTACGTCTGAAAGGCCTCGCGGGTGATCAGGTGCACCGGCACCGAGTCTCCCGAAAACGCATCCATCACCAGCAGATCGAACTGCTGGCTGGGCTCCGCCTCCAGCAGCAACCGCCCGTCGCCGATGGACATTTCCACCTTCGCGCGAGTGTCCTGCAGATACGTAAACTGACTCCGCGCAATGTCGAGGACTAGCGGATTGATCTCGTAGATCCGCAGCGTATCGCCGGCCCGGCCATAGGCGGCCAGCGTGCCGCAGCCCAGCCCGAGGATCCCGATACGGCGCGGCGCGCCTTCCGCTTCCTGCACCTTCATCGCCCGGCCGATGCCCGAGTTTTCGCAGAAGTACGTGATCGGCTGGCGGCGATACGCTTCGCGCAGGCTCTGCTCGCCATGATTGATGGTGCCGTGAACAAAGACGCGCACCGCATCCTCGTCGATCGCGGGATTGCCGTATTCCGAGACGCGCAACTGCCCGTAAAAATTGCGCTCCACCACGCGATACCCGGCGACCAGCGTGTGCATGATGCTGCCCACTGAGTACAAATAGACACCCAAGGCGATCACCAGCGTCAGGATGCCCGCCAGCTTAGGCACAGCCCGGGCGCTCCAGAGATCCCGCGTAAATACCAGGAAGGTGACCAGCGCACAGACCCCCAGTCCGATCGGAAACTCGTAGTAGGCGCGGAAAAGATTGGGGGCGACGAGTCCGACGAACAAACCGCCAAAGGCTCCTCCGAGCGAAACGATGACGTAAAAGCCTGTAAGGTAGCGGGGATGCGGCTTCAACCGGACCAACTCCCCATGGCACACCATGCAGGCGATGAACAACGCCAAGGCCAGCAGCGCAATCACCAGGCGGACGCTCATGGATGGCGCTTCGAAAACGATATCGTTGACGTGGGCCGCACCCAGCTTGCGCAAAAGCCCCATCGGGATCAGATACTCGTGATGCAGACGGCCGGGCCAGGTTTGATAGGCCATGAAGGCCAGAGCCACGGCAAAAAACGGACCGAACACCTTGCGGCGGTAGAAACGCGGCGCCTCGAAGCAGATGATGAAGCTCAGCAGATAGAGGGTTAGAGGCAGGAGCCACAGGAATGGAATAGCGGCAACATCCTGCGTGAGGTGGGTAGTGATCGCGAGCAGGAGCACGGAGGCGCTGGCCGCCAGCCCCAGCCACAACAAGCGATCTTTCCAGCCGGGCTCGCGGATCTCGGACTCGTCCGCGGCCGGGGCAATGGCCGCGGCCGTACCTCCTACTTCCAGGGAGGCTCGCCACGCCGTCACAGCGCAGAATCCGGCGAACAAGACGTACGCTACGGACCAGGTAATGCCCTGCCCCTTCGTGGGAAGGTTCGGCTCGATGAGCACGGGATAACTCAGCAGCGCGAGCATCGAAGCCAAATTGGAAAGCGCGAAGAGGCGGTACGGCAGGCCCCCCTTGTGATTCCGCGCATACCACGCTTGCAGCAGAGGGCTCGTAGAGGAGAGCAGGAAATACGGTAATCCTACGGTGACGGCGAGCAGGGCCAGGATTCGCAGCGAGGGCTGTGCCGCAATGGCCGTCTTCCACGACGGATTGGGCAGAATAGGCAGCGTGGCGAGGCTGGCCACGAGCAGGGCGGTGTGCGCCAGGGCTTGTTTGCGCGGTGCGAGCCGGTGCATCCAGTGCGCGTACAGGTATCCCAAGAGGAGCACTAATTGGAAAAAGAGCATGCACGTGCTCCAGACCGCGGAAGTTCCCCCGAACCAGGGCAGAATGGTCTTCGCGATGATCGGCTGCACTTCAAACAGAAGGAAGGCAGACAAAAAGATGGTGAGGGTATAAAAAAGCATTTTTAGGTAAATCCAAGTGTACGCCCAGAAGGCGGCCATGAATCAACGGGTCGTCTAAAGCGATCTTCGAGAGCTTCTGGTCATGGGAAGGCTTATGATTGTTGATCGCTTGCTGAACGCGCGCGGCTCGTCGGCGTCTTACGTGCTGAGACAGTGAGGGAGCGTTTCCACGCCTTGATTAGCGATCGCTTGCTGACGCGCGCGGCTCGTCAGTGTCTTGCGAGCCGCGACCGTGAGGTGAGAAGCTGTGAAAAATCCGACTGTCCCACGTAGCGATGGGACATCGCTTGCTCACGCGCGCGGCTCGCAAGCGCACGTATGGGCGCGAAGGTATTTGGGTAGCTTACGTGCCGCGACCGTGAGGGAGCGTTTCCGCCCTCTGATTAGCGATCGCTTGCTTACGCGCGCGGCTCGTCAGCGCGGCTCGTCAGGCGCGGCGCATGGCGAGAATGTCCAACTTGCCTGTTGGTCCGGACAAAGAGCAAGCCATCAGCAGCGCGAACAGCAGGCCGGATTCGGGCAGAGTTCGCTCGCACGGGTGGAGCGTGCAGAACCTCTGGAGCATTGACACCGCAGGCGTTTACCGTCCAGGCGGTCCCATCACCACGAGGGGAATGATGGCGCCGGCGACCGCGCCGCCGATCAGGGCGAGATTCCCGGCGCCTAGGAAGGAGATCAGCAGACCCGCCAACGACCCTATACCGGCGCCGACTACCGCAAGCATGACGCGCTTGCCGATACCCGAGGCGGTACTCGCTGGCTGTTCCATGACCTCAATTGTAGCGCCCCACACCCGCGATGGCGGCGCGAGAATACGGTTATGAAGGCATGCATTCTGAAGGCGCCCGGGCTGGTCGAGACTGGCCCGTTGCAAGTCGCGGATGTGGCGAAACCGGTCCCGGAAGCGGGCCAGATACTGATTCGCGTGAACGCCTGCGGGGTGTGCCGTACGGACCTGCATGTAGTGGAAGGTGAACTGGAGCCGCGAAAGTCGCCAGTCATACCGGGACACCAAGTGGTCGGCGTGGTGGAAGAAACGGGGCCCGGAGCATCGCGCTTCACGCCGGGGAGGCGCGTGGGTGTTCCGTGGCTGCACTGGACGTGCGGCGTCTGCGAATACTGCCGGTCCGGGCGCGAAAACCTGTGCGAGAGGGCCGAATTCACCGGCTGGACGCGCGATGGCGGGTATGCGGAGTACCTGGTCGCGCCGCAGGACTTCGTCTACGAGCTGCCCCCACAGTTCGAAGACCTGCACGTCGCACCGCTTTTGTGCGCCGGCATCATCGGCTTTCGCACTCTGCGGCTGTCAGGCGTGGAACCGGGAGGGCGGCTCGGGATCTACGGCTTCGGGGCGGCGGCGCACATCGCGATTCAAGTAGCGAGGCACTGGGGCATGCAAGTTTACGCCATCTCCCGAGACCCGCATCACCGGCAACTGGCTCTCGATCTGGGCGCCGAATGGGCTGGCGGGTCCTCCGACGATCCACCGCAGAAGCTGGATGGCGCGCTAATCTTCGCGCCGGCGGGGGAACTGGTGATCGCCGCATTGCGAACGCTGAAACGAGGCGGCACCGTCTCGATCGGCGGAATTCACATGACACCGATTCCGCCGCTCGACTACGACTTGCTCTATCACGAACGCGTGGTGCGAAGCGTCGCCAATAATACGCGGCGCGACGGTGAAGATTTTCTGAAGATTGCGGCCGAGATTCCGATTCGTACCGAAGTGCGGCTGTTCGGTCTGGAAGAAGCCAACGAGGCGTTGCAGGCCGTCAAGCGGAATCAGGTTCGCGGGGCCGCCGTGCTCCAAGTGAACGCAGGGACTCAATGACGGGCGGCCCAAACGAGTTCTGATTGGATTACGAACCGCGAGCCGAGGCGTTGAAAGCCTGGCCGCTGCTACTTCTTCTCGGGCGTACCCGTGATGAAGACCTTTTCGTTGGGATGGATGAGCTTCAGACGGCTGCGGATCTCCAGTTCCTGCTCTGAGGCGTTCTCGTCGAGGCGCCGGATGCGCTCACGCTTCCGCTCGATTTCCTTATCCAGATCGGCGTTGCGCTTTTCCATTTCGTGAATCTGCGTCTGCTTTTCGAATAGCGCATGAACGCCCTTGGGACCACGCAAGGTCACGAAGGCATAGCCGGAAACGGTGAAGAATGCAATCAGGTAAGCGTAGCGGCCGATGGAGACTTTCATAGTACGGGGGGCCTGGAAGATAATATTAACATTGCTTTCCCGCTCATTGGACTATTTTTTTGATGACCAACAAGATTGTAATACTCAGCACCTGCTCCACAGAGGTCGAAGCGGAGCAGCTTGCGAAAGTGCTGGTTGAGGCCCGTTTGGCTGCCTGCGTCAGCGTGATTCCCCGAGTGCGGAGTTTTTATCACTGGAAGGGAGAAATCGAAGCGGCGGACGAGTGTTTGCTGCTGATCAAGTCGTCGCGAGAGCTGTTCGACGCGGTGCGGGTGAGGCTGGAGTCGGCGCATTCTTATGAAACACCTGAAGTGTTGGCGCTGCCCGTCGTAGACGGAGCGCCGAACTACATGAACTGGCTGACTGCAAACCTGTCTGTGACTAAAGAGGATGAGTGAGTGTCCGATAAGTTACAATCAGAGCGGGCGTTTCTCGCACCAGGTCTTTGTCTGATCTTCGATATGGATGGGGTCATCATCGATTCGAATCCTGTGCATCGCCAGGCTTGGGCGGCTTTCAACGGGCGCTTCGGCTTGGAGACCACCGAAGAGATGCAGCAGTTTATGTACGGCAAGCGCAATGATCAGATCGTGCGGGGTTTCTTCGGCGACACACTCACGGCGGCCGAGGTAACTATTCGCGGGGCCGCGAAAGAAGAACTTTATCGGGAAATGGTAGGCGACCGGATGGAAGAGATTCTGGTCCCTGGCATACGGGAGTTTCTGGAAGCCTATCCCGAAGTGCCCAAAGCCGTGGCAACGAACGGCGAGCCGGCGAATGCGGATTTCGTGCTCGACCGGGCCTCCCTGCGATCTTGTTTTCAAGTGGTGGTCAGCGGGGACCAGGTACACCACCCCAAACCCCATCCGGAGATCTATTTGCGCGCGGCGGAATTGCTAGGCGCCGAACCCTCCAACTGCATCGTGTTCGAGGACTCGCTGTCGGGAGTCGAAGCGGCTCGTGCGGCAGCCATGAAGATAGTGCTAGTGCGTACTACTCATGAGAACTTGCCCGGAGCCAGTCTTTGCATTGATAATTTTGAGAGCGGAGAGCTAAGGCGATGGTTGGCAGACCAAGGCCGGGGTGTGTGATGCAGCTCGGACGATCGGCTAAGGGGCTGGTCGTACTACTGCTATGCCTCCCTTTGGGTGCACAGCTGAGGCTCCAGGATGTCAACGTCCGCATTCCCGCCGGCACTTTCGCTCCCGCGCATCTCAATGAAAAGCTTAGAGTTACTGGCGTTGCAAACGCTCCCCCGTTTCACTTTCCCGCCTACAGCCTGCTCAGTATCGAGTCCGGCGATGCCGGCGCCGTCATTCGCGTTGCGGACCCCAGCATCAGTCTCGACAAATTCCAGCCGGGTGACGAAGTCCAGGTGGAGGGGACGATCCGAGAATTTGCCGGAATGGCGGTGATCGAGCCGACCAAGGTCGACACGATTGGCCGGAAAGCCGTTCCCACGCCGCTCGATCTGACCGTTGAGGAGTTGCAGGGAACCCGCTATCTGGGGCGCCTGGTTCGCACCGAGCTTCGGGTCTCCGGTCATGGGGACAATGCGGCGGGCGTCTATCTCGACATCGAGGGGCGCGATCTGTATCGGATTTTTGCGCCTCGTTCCCAGTCTCGCGCCCCCAGTTTCTCCGCATACGCCAGTGGCGACACTGTCCAAGTCACGGGAATCGCGTACCAATTCTGCCAGGTACCGCCCTTCAACCGTTACTACCAGGTACTGGTGAATAGTCCAGACAACGTGTCGCGCCGGGATCGAGGCCTGCCTCCGCTGGCTTTGGCAGGTGCGATGTTGGTCACGCTAATGATCGGCTTCTTCCTGTGGAGCCGCGAACGGCGGATGCGGAACCAACGGGAGACACTCCGGAGAACGTATGAATTGGGCGAGCAGATCCTGGGAGCCTCATCGGTCCAATCGATTCTGAAGACCATCTCCACCTCGCTGCCTTCCATTCTTGGCGTGACCCGCGTCCACTTGTACACCTACAATCGGGGCGGCAGAACTCTGGACGAAGTCGCGGAAGAGAATGCGCCACAGGCCTCGATTTCGCTCTCCACTCCCCCTGGCGGCAAGCAGGCTGGCGCAGTGGCGTGTTTCCATTACCGCACCCTGCTGGTGATTCCCGACATCGACCGTAGCCCGTTCCCTCTGACGCCGGACGATCGGGAGACTCCGCCGCGTTCGTTGCTCTTCGTCCCAATGTTTGCGCAGGGCGAAGTGATGGGCGTTCTGGAGTTGGATCAGGACAATCGAGTGCGCGATTTTTCGTCGGGTGAGCAGGAACTGGCCCAGCACCTGGGGAATCAGATTGGAGTCGCGATCCGCCTGCTTGACCAGCGCTCGGTGCAGGAGCAACTGTTTCGCACCGAGAAACTGGCTGCGGTGGGCCGCCTGATTTCGGGTGTGGTCAACGAGCTGCAGATGCCGCTCAATTCGATTTCGGAACTGGCCACGCGCGCGGTGGAGCGAACACGCAGCACGGTGGCGGAACGCGAAGTGGCGGCGATAGCCGCCGAGGCCAAAAAGGCTGCCGCCATGGTGGCACGCCTGGTTTCTTTTGCCGCCGCGGAACAGGGCGAGGCCCGCCCGGTTTCGATCAGTGCTCTGCTGAAGACCCTGATCGAATTTCGCGAGGGCGACTGGAAAGCATCGGGTATCCGCGTCCGCGACTTGACGACGCGCGAGGCGATGGTAGTGCTCGGTTCGCAAGGGCAGTTGGAGCAGGTATTCCTGAATCTGTTCGTGCATGCCGAACAGTCACTGGCTGATTCACAGCAGAAAGTGATTACCATCCGGACGAGCGTCCTCGCCAAGCGGTTGCTGGTCGAGATTGTGTTCACAGCGCCGCCGGAATCGCGCAAGCCCGAAGAGACCGCCGCGGTGCTCGGTGTTACTCGCAGTGTGATCGCCGGGCATGGCGGAGAAGTGAGGCTGATCGAGAAGAGCAACTCCGACCCGCGTTTCGAAATAGAGTTGCCGGTCACGGCCAAGGAACGCAGTGGATCGAGTACCCTGGTAACCACCTCGGCAAACGGGCGGCAGCTTGAAGTGACGCGCCGCATGACCGCGCTCGTGATCGAACCGGACGACGCCGCTCAGCGGCAGGTTCTGGCACTCCTCTCCACCCGCGGTTTCCGCGTGGTTCCGGTCAACAACTCCGACACCGGCCTCGAGATGGCGCAGCGGGTTCGATTCGACGCGGCGTTCTGCTCGGTGCATGCGCCGGGTTTGAATTGGGTCGAGCTGTCCGAGCGAATGCAGTCCCGAGTCGGCGCCTTCGTCCTGCTTTCGGACGGATACGACTCCGAACTCTGTGCGGACTTCGAAGACGACGAACGATTCGTGCTGGCGAAACCCGTGCAGGAGCAGGACCTCGAACGCGTTCTCCGCTGGCTCGAGCCCACCGTCCCCGGGGTTGGCATAAAGCACGGTGCGGCGTAGAGGCCGTACATTTCTATTTTTAAGGGCCGATCGATAATCTGCCGCGCTTCTGTCCGGGAAGCTCCCTGGCTGATTTTTTCCTGGCGGCTCTCCACATCAGATCGAGTCGGCACGCAAGCGGGCCAAGAACGGCCAGAGTGCTGCGGACGGCGCCCAAGAATCTGCCCGATTTGATCTGGCTGGCGGGAGCCGGCTGAACGATCCCCAATGCGATTGCGAATCGATCGGGAGTGGTCACATAACGCAGGCCGCCGAATTCGAACTTCACCTTGGCCAGGATTCCAGCATTGTCCTGCAGTGAAACGCAGTAGAGGGCCGCTTGGAAGGGCACGGTGATCGGCGTGCCTTTAAACTGTTCGTTGTCCCACGCTTGGAATCGTTGAACCGATCTCCAAAAGTTTCGGCCGGGAACGGTTTCGTAAGACCGGGATGTCAAGTTTCTGTGGAGTAGTGCGGGAGGGAGAAGATTATTCTCACCAAAATGACCGCTAAGCAGGTCCGGCGCGGTGCTGCGGAAACACCGCGCCGGATTTTGAGGATCAACTGTTCGAACCTGATCAGAATACCAATCGTGCGCCCAACTGAAGGGTGCGTGGGCGATTGGCCTGCGACGTGATGAGGCCGAAGCTGGCATTGGTCGCCTGCGTGTTCGGAGCAGCGAATGACGGACGATTCAGAACGTTGAACGCCTCGAAGCGGAGTTGCAGGTACTTGCCTTCCGCGAAGGTGATGCGTTTCAGCAAGGACGGCGACCATTCGTTGATTCCATCCTGGCGGATGTTGGGGAAGGTCGTTGAGAACGTGCGGATGTGGTAGGCAAACGCCTGGGTGCTATTGGTAGCGAAGAGCGATGTATTGAAGGCAGGAATTCCCTGCCCCGAAGCCGTGACGCCCGCCTGGCGCGGATCGACTTTGATCGAATTGGCGCCGCCGAAGTACACGTAATCGCCAGGAGTGGTAGTGCTGCCGTTCATCCAGACCACCGGCGCGCCGATTTGATACAGATAGACGCTGCTGATGTTCCAGCCTCCGGCAATCGCGTTGAGGATGCGGGAATGGGGATCGAACTTCTTGCCCGCGCCGACGGGTAGTTCGTAAGTCATCGCCAGGACGAAGCGGTGCGGGTGGTCGATCGGCGACACCCGTTTCTCCGGGCGTGGATCGGTGTCATTGAGCCAGCTCAGCTCTTCGATCAGCCGCGAGTAAATGTAATTGCCGATCACCGTGAGACCCGTCGCGAACCTTCGCTGGATGCGGAGGTTCAGGCTCTCGAAGTAGGAACTGCCCACGGTGAGGTTCTGTTCGATTACCCCGGTGCTGCCGCTCCAAGCGCCGCTCCCGTAGCCCACCGGATACTGAGGATAGGGAGCGAGCAGTTGACTGAGCGCCACCGTCGATCCGTTCAAATTGCTGGCGTTGGGAAGCAGGCCGGCGAAGGGATTGGTTACGGTGGCCGTGAGGGAGGTATTGAGGGCCGCATCGCGGACCGGCAGGGTGCTGAGATACTGGCGCGGAATGCCGTTTAGCTGCGTGACCGTGATCGGCAGATGCACCGCGTGGTTGCCGATGTAGGCCACTTCGAGCAGGGTATTGTTGCCGAGGGTATGTTGGATATCGAAGTTCCAGCGCAGCGAATAAGGATCCTGCATTTTGGGATCGAGGAAGCTGATGGTCTGGCCATTGAACGTCGCCAGGCCCGCGGACGATCCTCCTGGCTGCACGAACTGGGTGGGGAAGGGATTGCTGAGCGTGTTTGCGATATTGATGAAGTTGTTATTGGTCGCCACGAATTGCGTGCTCTGGCTGAATCCTTCCTGGGTTTGAATCGGGTTGGTGGAGTATGCGCCAGTCGCGCTCAAGCTGGCAATCGTGAGCGGATTGACGAACATTCCGAAGCCGGCGCGAAACACGGTCTTCCCGTGAAGCGCTTCGGGGCTCCAGGAGAGCCCGGCTCGCGGGCTGAACAAGTGAGACGTGTTTTGATAGACACCTGTATTGCCGGGCGTGGCAAAGGTGAGACCGCCGGGAACCTGGAAACTGCCCACGGGGATCTGCGGAACCGGCGCCTTGGCATAAGCGGCGATGGCCTGCGGCGCGATCGGGTTCGGCGTGGTGTTGTCGAAGCCGTTCACGGTGCGTGCCCATTTCTCGTTGTAAGGCGTGTCGTGATCGTAGCGAACTCCCAGATTGATGGTGAGGGTGCGCGAAATGCGCCAGTCATCCTGTACGAATCCGGCGTAGTAATGCGAATAGTAGGATGCGCCCGGATTCAGGTCATACGATCCGCTAGCAGGAAGACCCAGGAGGAAAGAGGCCAAATCCTGACCTTGCACGACTGTGGAAGACGCGCTGTTGGAGGCCCGAACCCAACTGTTGTTGAACGAGAAGGTGCCTGTCGAGTTTCCGAAGGTAGTCGCGTTGAGGTTGTACTGCCGCAGGTCCGTACCAAACTTGAAGGTGTGGTTGCCCTTGATCTTCACCAGATCGGCAAAAAGCTGAAGCGACTGGGAAGGCAGCAGATTGGCGCCGCTCGCGCCAAGGCTCTGGAAGGTGCTCAGGGAAATTACGGGCATCGCCAGGTGGGAGGAACCCGAAGCCAAATAAGAGGGGAAGCCGAGTTGTGTGGGATCAAAGCCCACGCTGGGCACCTCGTGCGCTTCAAACATGCGCGTGAAGTTCCCGCGGATGTCCAATACGGCGGTGGGCGCGATGGTGTAAACCTCGTCGAGGGTAGTACCCCAGTTGTTGCGATAGAGCAGCGAGCCCTCGGCCGGATTGCTGAAGTAGTTGTTCTTATCCTGAGAGTAACCGGTGCGGCGGATGTCCCAGAAGATGCGGCTGCGCTGGCTCATGTTGTAGTCGACGCGGCCCAACTGGTTGTTGTAGGTGTCGTTCGTGGTCGCGTTGCTGAAGTAGTTGTTGACGCCTGTGGGTCCTACTCCGGCAGTGACGTTCGGCTCCGGATAATACTTAAGATAGTTCAGCGCGACGGGGTTGAGCCGGCTGGTAGGGATCACGTTCCCGGGGAACACCGAGCGCGTGTACGCGGTCGAAGAGGTGGCCACGGCGGTCAATGGATCATAGAGCTGATATTGGCTGCCGGCCGCCAGCAGGGCCGAGAAATCGCCGCGCCGCTCAGCGTCTGTAGGCACCGTCAGCAGCGTGGGATTCGGCTGGCTGTCGGGCAGATTCTCGTACGCAAAGAACCAGAAGAGCTTGTCCTTGCCGTTGAAGACTTTCGGCAGGTAAACCGGACCGCCGGCAGTCACCCCATATTGGTTGAAGTGGGTGACCGCAGCCGGGATGCCGGAGCGATTATTGAGGAAGCTGTTGGCTGTTAAGGTGTTCGGCTGGTTGAACTCCCATAGCGTTCCATGCAGCGAGTTGGTCCCCGTCTTCATGATCTGGTTGAGGGTGCCGCCTCCGGTATGGCCGAACGACGCGTCTGCGTCGAACGCCTTGACACGGACTTCCTGCACGGCGTCCTGAGGCGGGCTGTACGCCTCGCGGCCGTCCCAGGTGGCGTCCGGAGAGCCATCCAGCAGAAGTTCGCTGGTCTGCTGCGAGGTTCCGCCAATACTGAGAGCCGCGGGACCGCCGCTGTCGAACGGGTGTACCAAGGTGGGAGTGCCGGTAGCGATTACGCCGATGGCAAGTTGCGCCAGCATCATGGGCGTGCGCCCGTTGAGCGGCAGTTCCTCCACTTCCTTGGTGGTGATCGCCTGGCCGAGCGTGGCGTTCTCGGTGTTGACCAAGGGAACGTCCCCGGTTACCTCGACAGACTGGGCAGTAGGTCCGACGGTGAGATGAATATCGAGCACCGGGTGGTCACCAGATCCGAGGTGTATATCCCTCTGGATGAACTCTTTGAAGCCCTCGAAGGTGGCACTTAGTTCATAGCTGCCGGGCGCCAGGAACGGAAGGGTGTACTGGCCGGCGGAATCGGAGACGGTGTTGGTTTTTGCGCCCGTGCGCGTTTCGGTGGCGATTACTTTGGCGCCCGCAATACTGGCGCCAGATGGATCGGTGATGGCTCCGCTGATGGTGGCACGAAACTCCTGGCCCATACACACCGCGGCAAACAGAATTGACGCTGTAGCGACTCGGCTAAACGACATGTCTAAAACTCCCTGAAGCAACTCTCGGCGGGTGCTCCACAAGAAACGTGAGACTCTTGGTTGAGACCAGGCGGTCCCAACGGAGAAACGTCCACGAACCGCACCGCTGGAAAGTCGCGAGGTACTACCTCTTGACCCAACGGTAAGAGGATTGAGCGCACTGCGTCAAGCGCCCTTTAGAGAATGGATACTTTAAAAAAACTCAACGTTGGATCGTGAGTCCCCGAGTTGCCCATTGGTCTATTGGAAAACTTGGCATTAGACTGCCGCGGGAATACGCTCTTTGCCTTCGCCTACCTGTTGACGCCACATTGCGTAGTAGAGACCGCGCCGGCCCAGGAGTTCCTCGTGACGGCCGAACTCCACAATGCGGCCTCGTTCGAGGACGTAAATGCGATCGGCATGCAGCACGGTGGAGAGGCGATGGGCGATCAGGCAGGTGATGGCGTCACGGCTGGCGGCGACGTCCCGGATCGTCTGGCTAATCTCCTCTTCGGTGAGAGAGTCGAGCGACGACGTGGCTTCATCGAAGACCAGCAGTTGGGGACGGCGCAGCAGAGCGCGGGCGATGGAGAGGCGCTGTTTTTCTCCACCTGAGACCTTGACGCCGCCTTCGCCGATGACCGTATCGAGGCCGCGGTCGGCACGCTTGAGCAGGCTTTCGACGGACGCCTGGCGGAGCACCTCCAGGCACTCCTGGTCGGTTGCATCCGGGCGGACAAAGCGCAGATTCTCGCGAATGGAACCGGAAAACAGTTGCGAATCCTGGGTGACGAAGCCGATGCGTTCGCGGAGATCCTCGATGGCCACCTCGTCTTCCGCGGTGCCGTTGTAATAAATGTGGCCCGACTGTGGGCGGTATAGGCCTACCAGCAGTTTCACGAGCGTGCTTTTTCCCGCTCCGGAGGGGCCGACAAATGCGATGGTCTCGCCCCGGTCGACACGGAAGGAGATCTCGCGCAAGGCCGGGGCGGATGCCGACTGGTGCTGGAACGAAACATCGTCAAAGCGCAAGGTTTCGAGCGCTTCCACGGCAACGGGACGCTCGGGACGAGGCTCAGGCGGGAGTCTCAGGATGCTGTCAAAATTCTGCAGCGAGACTTCGGTTTCGCGATAGACATTGATCACGTTGCCCAATTCCTGGAGCGGACCAAAGATAAAGAAAGAATAGATCCAGAGCGAAAAGAACTGGCCCACGGTGATCAGTTCCCGGAAGACCAGGTAGAGCATCAGGAAAAGGATTGAGGTGCGGAGCAGATTGACGCACGACCCCTGGACGAAACTCAGGCTTCGCAGGTATCGCACCTTTTTTAGTTCGAGCTTGAGGATCTTTTCGGTGGTGGCGTTCAGGCGCGAGACTTCCTGTTGCGCGAGTCCCAGGCTTTTGACCAATTCGATGTTGCGAAGTGACTCGGTGGTGGCCCCTGCGAGCGCGGTGGTTTCGCGGACAATATGCTTCTGCACTTCCTTAATCTTGCGGCTGAGGACGGAACTGAGTCCGCCCAGCAAAGGCACGGTCGCCAGGTATGCGGGAGCGACGGCCCAGTGCACGCGAGCCGCGTAGATGGTCACGAAGATCAAGCCGATGAGCGTGACATAGACCATGTTGACGGCCAGAGAGATGAACTTCTCGACGTCGGCACGCACCTTCTGGAGTTTCCCAAGAGTCTCACCGCTTCGCTGGTCTTCAAATAATGTGTACGGCAGCTCGAGCGAGTGGCGAATGCCGTCGGCATAGATGTTGGCGCCCACCTGCTGGGTGATGACATTGACGAAGTAGTCCTGGAAATTCTTAGCGATTCGGGAGACGAGCGCGACGCCGACGGCGGCACCGAGAAGCAGACCTACGCCGTGCACGAACTTGGCGGTCGAATATTCACGATAGCGGGTGGCGTAAGAGTCGATGATGTGCCGGAAGATCAGGGGATCGAGCAGGGAGAAGACCTGGTTGATAGCCGCAAGGATGAGCGCCGCGAGGGCAAGCCTCCAATATTGCCGGAGATATCGGTAGAGAATCGCCATTTTCAGTACCCGTTGGAGTAGTGATGCGTGCCAGCGTCCGATTGATGCGAACGATCCCCCATACTTTAGAACAGTGCGATTCGGGCTTGCACGCCGGGGCGTCCCGCATCGTCAATTAAGCGGTACAATGCTGGGCAGGGGGAGACGGTCTCATGAGAAAGTCTGCCATAGTCGCCATGATTTTATTGGTGCCCTCTGGGGTTTGGGCACAGAGCCGGGGGGCTGCGTCAGCAGGCCGGCCCAGCGGAAGCGTTGCGAGGCCGGCGGCTCCCGCTGCATCAGCGCCCCGTAATGTGGGCTCGGCACTCTATCCGGCTGGAGCCGTTCCGCCCATTAACTCAGGCTCTCCCTTCATTAACACGAGCATTCCCGGACGCGTCGGCGTAGGACGAGACCGCTTCCGCTCTACGCGGTCGAACGGGTTCGTGTACACGTATCCGATCTACGTTGGCGGAAGTTATTACGGCGGTTATGGCAGCTACTACGACAGCTCGTATGCGGGAGGTCCGGTGGCGCCCGCAGGCGGATCGGAGCAGCCCAATGTGGTGGTGGTTTACCCGCCGCAGCAGCCGCCCGTCATCATCAACCAGTTCGGCCCGGGCGATCCTCGAGCCGCGGGGGGAATGCAGCCTCAGAATCTCTATCCGATGCCGGAAGCACCGGCGCAAGCGGAGTCTCCCGAAGCGGCGCATTACATCATCGCATTCAAGGATCACAGCATTTTTTCGGCTGTCGCCTACTGGGTAGATGGTGACACGCTCCACTATTTCACGACGCCTACCACGCACAATCAGGCTTCGGTGGCGCTGGTGGATCGGGAACTGACCGATCGCTTGAATAAGGAATCGGGCGTCGAGGTTAAGCTCCCTCCCGCGAAGTAACGCTGGCAGCCCAGTCCGCAAAACGGTCAAACTTCCCGGATATTGGGTCGCTTCCCCTTTCGTGAGAATTCCACAACTATCCGTGAATATCGGGGCGTCACTGGCTTACGACGGCGTGAAGGCTGTTGTAGCGTCTCCTCGGGTTGCCCAACGAAGATGGAGGATGGAATGAAATACGTCATGCTGTTCTGGTGTTTGGCCGCGGCCGCGTTTGCGTGGGATGGTCCGAAAGTGGCTCCGCTGATGCAGAAGGATCTGATCGGCAGCGCCGACAAGGAAATTACCTTGAGCACGGTAGAGTTTGCGCCGGGTGCTTCGAGCATGGTGCACCGGCACAATGCGCAGACGTTCGTCTACGTGCTGGAGGGCTCCGTGGTGATGGCGGTAAAAGGAGGCAAGGAAATGACCCTGGGGCCGGGGCAGACGTTCTATGAATCCCCCGACGACATTCACACAGTGGCGCGAAACGCCAGCCAGACGAAGCCTGCCAAGTTTTTGGTGTTTTTTGTAAAGCAGAAGGGCGCGCCCGCATCGGTGCCCGTCGCCAATCAGTAACGGGCAGTTTTACGGAGAAGCCCTGCGCGTTCGTGCCCTCCCGTTGTCATCAAAGATTCATTTGACTATGGCCAGAGTGCTTTCATACGATATGGCCAAAGTCTACACTTCAAACTCTTGGAAGGACCTTGATCTTGATGACAATATCCGCCTGTCGAACCACCTTGCTCGTATTCGGACTTGGTTTATCGACAGTTTCCCTCTCCAACGCACAGGTTACCTTGCTCGCCGTCGGCTCCCTTACTCAGTCGGATGCCGGCCCGAACGCCGATTTGTCTGGGCTCACCTATAAACTCGAGAATGGCGCTCCTGCCAATCTGCTGGGCGGTCTGGGATCCGGACTCACTTACGCCGGCAACAATACCTTTCTAGCTCTTCCTGATCGCGGCCCCAACGCCGTCTCCTTCAATTCCGCGATAGACGATACGGCCAGCTACATCAACCGGTTTCACACCATCAACATGGCGCTGAGCCCGAATTCCAATTCGGCTGGACTGCCCTTCTCCCTGAGCCCCCAGTTGACTGCTACGACGCTTCTGTGGAGCGCGACCAATCTCGTCTATGGCACAGGGAACGGGCTGGGAGTTCCTTCCGGCGTCCCGCCAATCAACAGCGTTGTGCAACATTTTTTCACCGGCCGATCTGACAACTATGATCCGACCCGGAACTCCGGATATGCCAACAATGCACGCTTCGACACGGAAAGCATTCGTGTCTCCAAGGATGGCTACAACGTTTTCATCTCCGACGAGTACGGCCCTTACGTTTATCAGTTCAACAGGCTGAGCGGCGCCCGGAGCCGCGCCTTTCAGTTGCCTGCCGAATTCTTCGTAAGCGTGTTGTCACCCGTAGGCGCGACCGAGATCTCGATCAACACCTTCGGGCGAACCGCCAACAAGGGCATGGAGGGTCTGGCGATTACACCCGATGGGACCACCCTGGTCGGCATCATGCAGGCGGCATTGATTCAGGATGCCAATCAAGGTGGAGACGCGGCCAACCTGCTGCGGATCGTGACCATCGATCTGGATTCCGGCAACACCACGCATCAATACGCTTACAAACTCACGACGGGCAGCGGCGTCAGCGAGATCGTCGCCCTCAATAACCACGAATTTCTGGTGGACGAGCGTGACGGCAGAGGGCGCGAAGGCGGCAACAACCTGGCCAGCAATGACGCCCGAGTGAAACAGATGTTCAAGATCGACCTGGACGGTGCGGTAGACGTGTCCGGTATGGATGGCCTCAACGCGGTAAAGAAAGCTGTTTCGAAGACGCTATTCCTGGATATGGTGAAGGTGCTCACTGCGAACGGCCTCAATGCGACGACGGACATACCGTCCAAGATTGAAGGACTCACTTTCGGCCCGGATATCACGCTCAAGGGCGCCACTATGCACACGCTTTGGATCGCCAACGATAACGACTTCGTGATCAATACGGGAGATACGCCTCCCGTGGCCAATCCCAATCAGTTTTTCGTTTTTGGCTTCACGGACGCCGATTTGGGCTCCACGAAATTCGTGCCCCAGTTCCCCGAGCGGCAATAATCTGGGTCGCTGGATGGAGCAGGTCACACGACCTGCTCCGGCCCACGCGGTTTTCGAGACGGCGTCGCGACCACTTCGTTTGCGGATCCGGGGGACACGCGAAAAAGCGTCGACAGGAGTGTCGACGCGGCACACATGAGTGTCCGCGCCACGTTCAGCTTGCGGCCTGCTCACTGCGAACGGCCTCAATGCGACGACGTCCAAGATTTGAAGGACTCACTTTCGGCCCGGACGGCCCCGAGCGGCAATTACCACGGTCAGTGGAGCAGCTCAGACGACCTGCTCCGGCCTACGCAGTTGTCGAGACGGCGTCGCGACCACTTCGTTTGCGGATCCGGGGGACGCGCGAAAAGCGTCGACAGGAGTGTCGACGCGGCAGACATGAGTGTCTGCGCCACGTCATGGAAGCACTGCGTTCAGCTTGCGGACTGCCCACTGCGAACGGCCTCAATGCGACGACGGACATCCCCTCCAAGATTGAAGGACTCACTTTCGGCCCGGACGGCCCCCGAGCGGCAATTACCACGGTCAGTGGAGCAGCTCAGACGGCCTGCTCCGGCCCACGCAGTTGTCGAGACGGCGTCGCGGCCACTTCGTTAGCGGACCCAGGGGACGCGCGAAAAGCGTCGACAGGAGTGTCGACGCGGCAGACATGAGTGTCTGCGCCACGTCATGGAAGCACTGCGTTCAGCTTGCGGGCTGCTTCGCTATAGAGATTGAAAACGTCGGTCGAGAAGCCTGCCGGCGCGGATGTTGGGAGCCAACTGTCAGGATCGAGGTATCGTCCGGCTTCGAACTTCCAGGCGTTTTTGCCATGACGCAGGTAGACAAACGTCCCTGCATTCTCCACGCGCACAAGCCGTTTCTCGCGACGAATGGCTTGCTGAATGAGGATCGCATCCTCCGCCAGATTCACCTCTGGATAGCGGATATTGTCTTTCAAGATGCTCTTGGAATAGAGCAGTGTTCCGCCGTGAACGTCGCCGACGAACATTCGCCGATGAAGAGCATCGGCCGACGTCCAGAACTGCCCTCGCGGCAGTTCCAGAACAAACCGATTCACCAGGCCTGTGATATCCGCCGTTCCTGCCAGCAGGGGCGCAACCTGCAGTTCCAGGCGATTTGGCGCATACCAGTCATCGTCGTCCCAGTGCGCGATGATTTCGCCCTTCGCCTCGTGGCAGGCCAGGTTGCGCTTGGCGCCGATGGTCAACCTTCGGCCCAGCCTCCGGTAATGCACATCGGGAGCATTCCCCAGCAAGTCTGCCACTGAGTCGGTGCCATCGTCCACGACTACCAGTTCCTTATGGGGATAGGTCTGCGCGCGGAAGCATTCGAGTGCCAACTGAATGAAGGGCCGCCGATTGTATGTCGGCATCACGCAAGAGATCAGAGGATACGAGACCGCCGCCGGAACGTCTGAAGCCGCACCCGTGAGATTCCGGATCTCCTCCGCGGAGTACGGAGTCCAGTACGGGCCCGATGTGGACTTGGGACACGCATTGGCGGAATGAATAGACGCGACGCACAAGGCCGGATCCTTGAGATCGTGAACGGAAGAGCGCGGCGCGCTCCAAATGAACCGGGAATCCTCCGCCACCTGGATGTCCGGAAAGCGATGCCGCTGCCAGAAACTGCGGCGATACGCCAAGGTATTCCCGGCCACCCAGGCGCGCGAACCTCCATCATATTGATAGAGGAACGCCCGGCCGCTACCCGCCTCGCGGTAGTAAAGGCGACTGCTCCCGGAGAGATCCGCTCCCGTGTGGCGCATGGCCTCCACTTGCCGGCGGACACGATCGGCCGGGTACCAATCGTCGTCGTCCCAATGCACGATGAATTCGCCGGTGGCCTGTTCGCAGGCATAATTTCTCTTCGCGCCAATGGTGAGCTTTCGCGGCAGCCGAAAGTAGCGCACCCGGCCATCGGCGGGTATGAGGTCGCCGACTGGATCGCTCCCGTCATCCACGATGATCAATTCCAGATCGTGATAATCCTGCTTCAGGAAACAGCCGATCGCGCCCGTCACGAACTCCCGGCGATTGTAGGTGGGCATGATGCAGCTAACCAGAGGAGGATTGCCGGCGGGAGACGTCAACGGCGCGGCCGCCGGTGGTTTGTTGCTGATGGGCGCCGGCAGGACCAGTGCCGGCGGTGCAAAATTCGGACAGGCATCGCCACGGCAATGGCTGCGGTAGTCCGTCTTTAAGCCCTGCAGGCGCAACCCACAGAATTTGTCCTGATACCGCCGCTTGTTCGCCTCGAATCGCAACGCCTCCTGCTGGCGGCGTCGTTGGGTGACGGAACTCCGATGCACGTATGACGCTCCAGCCCACACATCCGAAAAGCCCGCGCGCGCCGCACGAATGTTGTAGTCCATCTCCCAGCAAGGTCCCAAACCGTAGCCCTCGTCGGCCTCGCCGATCGCGGCGAACACTTCGCGCCGGACCGCGTAGCAGAAGTCCGCGAGGCTGTACAGCGGCTTGAGAGTCCGCCGTATCGTGCCATATCGGCGAAGGGCCTCCTGGGCGGTACGCGCGATTGCCGCCCGATCGCTCGCGGCATTCGGAAATACCCCCTGCTCGTTCCACGAATGGTTGGTGGAAGGCCCCGCCAACCCGCAGTGAGGGTCCGACTCGAGAGCGGCGACCAGATGCACCAGCCAATTCGGACCCGGCAGCACGCCGCTTTCGAGCAGGACCACAATTTCAGATTCGGTGTTGCGTGCCAGGCGGTTGAAACAGGCTGCGGCGCCTCGCGGCTCCGCGGTAGCCAACTGACGGATCTCTGGATACTCTGCCAGCGCCTCCGTAGTTTCCAGATCGGCGCCATCGGGCAGCAGCAACAAGGCATACGGCTGCTGGGTACAGGCACGAACGCTGTCGATGGTCGCGCGCAACTGGCCCGGCTCGGAGTGAACGTGGATTCCAATGGCAATGGTGGACATGCGGTTTGCCCGATTCAAGTCGCGCGCGGCCTGTTCTCGATGACTGCCAAGCCAAGATGATCGTCGGCAACTCCCTCGGATGCAGTCCGCAGCCGCACGACACCATAACCGGCAGCAGCGATGCGGTCGAGGGCCGCAGCCACACCGCCATCCCCGGAGTGCCCATTGCGGACGAGAATCAAGCCCCCTTTGCGAACCAGTTGAGTGGCGAATTGGAATTCAGCCCAGACTTGTTCCTCTGTATGGCTGGAATCGAGAAGAGCGGCATGATAGATCTCCCCCGAGTCCACAGCCGCGGCCATGCCTTCGATTGAGCCGATTCGACGCTCTTCGATGCACGAGCGCAGCGCCGTGGGCAGAGTCTCCCAGAGAGCCTTTCGCTCCTCCCGATCATGCGGATCCATCGTGACCACGCATCCACCGGTGCGGTGAGCCACCGAAGAAGCCAGGCAGGCTGCGGAAACGCCCATCGCGGTTCCTGTTTCCAACACGCGCACGCACCCGTTGGTACCGATCAGATTGTGGAGAGTTGACAAGAGCGAAGTCAGGTACTCCGTGCCGTGCGTCGAGTGGCCGTTCGACGTGCCATTAAACGACGAGGAGAGCGCTGCGCTGCCGTAGCGCCCGGCCCATGTGCGCAAGGTTTCGAGAAATTGGGCGTACAGTCCGCTGGGCGCGGTTCCGTTCCAGGGCTGGCCTGCCGCGGCGTAGAGCGATTGGATCTCCGGGTATCTGCGCCTCGCCTCGCCATTGAAGTGCAACACGCGAACTCCGCGGCCTCGCCAGGTGGCGTCGACGCGCGCGCCCTGAATGTTCAGTTGGGGGTCCTGAAAGTGGAGTTGCAGATTGTACGCGGCATCCAACTCAACACCGCAGCGCAGGCGGGCCAGCGCAAAATTGAAGATGAACTGATTGCGCCACCAACAACGGGGGTTGCTGTCAGCCCACGCAATTGCGTTGGGCATGGCGCGAATGCAGCCGTCCAGCGCCATCAACGCTCCTCGGGAGGCGGCAAACAGGCCGTCGTTGACCACCAGAGGATATGCCGCTTCTTCCGCTGAGATTCCCAGATAGGCGCGATCCTGAGCGCCTCCGACGTACACCCTGCCGAGTGCGTGGTCCAAGGTGGTCAGGCCAATGTCATTCCCTTCGCGGCACGCCAGAACGCTGCCTTCGGCGCATACTTCGAGGGCTGCAAATATGGGGTTGAGATCCCCGACCACCAGCATGTCGGCGTCAAGCAACAGGAAGCGCTCGGCATCGATGACGTGGCCCACCGAATATAGCAAGGCCTTGCTCATGGGGTTCAGTGGAGCGCGTCGCCGGCACGGCACCATGGCGGCCCCATAGCGGGCCGATACCTGCTCGCAAGCCGCATTGGGATCGATCGCGAAGACCACCACCAGGGAGTCGTCAAGCTGCGCATTCGCTCGTAGCGAGCCCAGCAAATTTTCGAGCTGCCGCTCATAGTTGGGCGAAACCACAGTGGCGATGCAATTCTTCGCGGAAGGCAGAGAGGTCGCGCCGATCTCAGCCCTCGCCAGGCAATCGAGCAACGGAGCCGATGCCTGCCCCGGAGGAGTTTCGAGAAGCTCGGGGTCGAGCCATACGGCATGACAATAATCCCATCGCGTCGTACGAACCACCAGCTCTATTGTCTGCGCGCCGGAGATGTCGGCTTGCAGCAAGCGGGGCGCTTCACCCGCTACAACGTGAGGAGCGGAGCCCACTTGCCGGCCGTCCGCATAAACGAAGAAATCCGCGTAGGAGCGGCCGGCAGGCACGTCGTCATTCAATGCGACACAAGTGCGGAACGCTTTAAACGCGCGCGCCGCGTTAAACTGCAAGCGCGCAGGCGGGTGCGAACTGAGCGAGAACTGGTAGCTTTTGCCCCGGACCACGACGGGCTTGCCTTCGTATCCGAGCTGTCCGTTCGTGCCGAGAGCACCCCAGCCGACTTCCGCCAATACCGGAGATAGAGAAGCTAGCTGCATTTCGATTCACTCAAAGTGGTACGCGACATATCGCCCAGCCGCCGGGATCCAGCCTGGGTCGCGATCGAGACCGGCCATGCGCACCTCGATCGGGTGAAGGTCCAAGCAGAACCGAATCTCTACGTGCGTCATCGTGACGGTGATTCGCGCGCGCGAACGGCAGAGTAATGGGAGGGCGTCCTCGCGTCCCAGGGAGCGCACCAGGCGCGCACGCATGTACTGAGCCATCCAGGTTACCCAGCGCTGCAAGCGGTCCACCGGCTGCTGCGGCCCCGCCGCGAGATCGAGCACCGCAAATCCCGCAGGGTGCCGCGTAATCATGCGGCCGTCGCTAAGCACAGGCTGTGGGTCGTAATCCTCAGAAAATGGTTCGAGCCATTGATCGGGCAATCGCCATTCCTCTGGCGGGTCGAACGACAGGCCGGGGCGAGCCGCGGGAGGCCGGGCCGCCAGAGACGCCAACAAGTCCCAGAGCGGATCGTCCTCGACCTCCCTGCCGAGTAGGTCCGCAGCCATCAGGGACAAGAAGTCCCAGATGTTCAGCTCAATGCCGGTCTCGATCGGGTTCGTAAAGTCGCCATAGATGCCGAGGTAGAGGGCTACATTCAGGAGGAAGAAGATGCCGCCGAATGCAGTTTCGATCGTCCGGGATGCCTGTGCCGCCGGTTCGGCTGGAAGGTCCGCAGACTGGCGGTCATCGAGGGTCTGGGGGGCGGGGGCATGGGTTTCGGCGGCTGCCGGCGCGGGCGGGGAGGATTGTTGGGTTGCGAGGGGAGCGTCAGCGTTGGAGCCCTGTGAGTGGGCGGGTGTTTGAGGCGGGACGGCGACCGGCTGGTTCGCTGCTGACGGCGGCTCCGCAGTTCTGTCCTCTGGAAACGGGGCGCTCGACTCGGATGCAAACTTCTGCTCTGGGGCTGTTTCCGGTGAGGCGGGGGACGCGCCCTGCTTCGGTACGGATTTTTCGGGCTTCGCTGCAGGACTCGCTTCCGGGCGCGGAGGCCTGATTTGCTCCGATCCTGGCGCCGATTGATATCGCAGGAGTGCCTTTTGGAAAGTGATCGTCCTCACCGTGGCCGGCGAGCGGCGCAGCATAAGCCCCTGCACCAGCAGTTCGGTCTGTATAGGAGAGAGTGCCGGCGAAGACGCCTCCGGAACCCAGGCGATCCACGGAGGGCGAATCCCCGCGGCAGGGGCCGGCCTGCGATCCACAGGGCGAGCTCCAACGGCGTGTGCTTCCGGCTGCGAGACACGCGTCGAATTCGCGGAACGATCCACCGGGACGATGGCCGCTGATTTTGGGAAAGGCGGTGAGGTGCCAGGCGGGTTTGAGGCGGACCCGGTCTCCGGCTCGCCATCATCGATGGCCGTGCGCGGAATGCCGTGAGTCTGAAGGACAGCCTCCAGGATCTCCGCCGCGACCTGCCGCGGCAAGCGTTGCGTGAACGGTAACACACGATTCTGTCGAGCGAGAATTTCGAGAGCGCCGGGCACGTATTGGGGCGCCCCGATCCACTCCCGCAAGACCGCGGTGATCAGGTCCTGACCTCTCAGAAGCTCCCGCCACCACCAATGACTCGACAGATTCCCGGCCAACCAATCGAGAGCGAGTGCCGCCAGCTGTTCCGCGCGATCGTGAAACAGAACAGCAGCGGCGGTTGTGGGTACGGGCCCGAAGGCGGGACTGGCGGCAGACGCACGCAACGCTTCGAGCTTATCGGCGAAGGCCCGCTGCCACGCACGATCGGGCTCTGCGTCGAACGGGCCCGCCCGTAAACGGGACGGCAACGGATCTGCCAGTTGCCTGACGATTAGCAGCGACGAGTCGGGCAGGCTCGCAGGATGCAGGGTCGCTGCCCGCAGCATGCGGTGGATGCGTTGCTGCTCCAACTGTGGATCGGCGGCGCGGCTCCGGATGAGGAGCCGGCCGACGAGCGTCGTATTGGTCTGAGCGGCAAGCATCCTGGATAAGTTAGAAGACGTAGCGAATGCCGGCCTGCAGACTGGAGAACTTGGTCGAGACAATCGGCGTAGCGACCAGGTGGAGCGTGTAGGCTCCTTCGAGCCCGACATGCGGGTTGAAATTGTGCAGCAGGCCGCCGCCAATATACCCGCCGAAATGCGACGTTCCCGGACTGAAGGTGTATCCGCCTACGCCGCCACGCACAAACGGCCGGGTGGAACCGGTGGTGAGGAACGTCTTGAGGCCTCCGGAGTATTGATAGGTGTTGATGCCGCCATCAACCTGCCCGGCAAAATGGTGAACGCCGAAAATGCCTTCGGCGGAGACATGGGAATTGAGGATGAACTCCAATCCACCATTGAAGCTGACTCCCGGGTCAACGGCGTTGCCGAAGCTGCCGTGCGGTATGGCAACACCAAGATCGAAGAACACCGCCACCCTGTTACCGCCAGGACCTACCGTGGTACCGGGCTCCTCGGCCGTGATGACGGTTTCCACCGGCACCTTTTCTCCAGGCGCGACTTCAAGGGAGTACAAGTTGGAATGGTTCTTCAGAGCATTCAGGCCCTTGCCTCGAAACTGCGAGTTCCAGCCCTTGATGGTTCCCGTGTGACCGGCCACATAACCGAAGTCGCCGGCACGGCGTACGAGCTCAAATTCATGGTTGTCGATGATGATCTTGTTTCCGGTGTAAACGTAGCCGCGAGCAATCCATTGGAATAGGTTAGTGGTTCGTCCTCCCAAGGCATTTCGAGCTGCCGCTGCCAGTTCCTGATCGCGCATGCGCTGACCGCCCGCCTGCGCACTCCGCTGTACCGCACCCGGGACGGTATTCGCGACTCCTTGTTTCGGCGGGTTACCGAGCACTCCTTCCTGGTCGAGATCGAGGAACAGCAGAAAGCGATGTTTTGATCTCCCGGCTGGCAGCGGCCCCTGATCCCCATTGATGACGGCCGCTTGGCGAGTCGTAGACGCAGGCACAAAGTTCATATTGACTTCCGTGCTCTTGTTCAGAAAGCGAGTGTTCGGATCCGTCGAATCCAGATCGACATGCACACACTGGTGGCCCGCAAGACCGAAGTGCGCAGCCTTGCTAAAGATACAAGACTGCTTGTAGTCCAGAGCCCAAGTAGTGGAACTGATGTTTCCGGTTGCGCCCGGACCGATGGGAGTCTGGATCGTGGGGTTCTGGGATACTCCATTGCAGGCGGGCGCCGGCGGCAGGCCGCAGCCCGCGGGTACCGGAAACCCGAGCGGCTGAAACAGCCCAATGGCCGTGCCCATGGACGCCGCCGGGTCTACTCCAGGGATGCCGAAATCAGCCAGACGGAAGCTGGCAGATACCTGCATTGTGACAGTCGGGTCTGTATTGGTTGGCTTCACGACGAAGATATTCGGCGGGCCGTTTTTACCGCTGTGAAGGGCATCCGGGACATCGGGCAGTGCTTGGCAATCGGCCAAAGTCGCTTCGGCAATGGGGTCGAATCGCCTGATATTGTTTACGATGTTTGATGAATTAGTCGGGTCTTGGACTCCAAGGCTGGAGAAACCTAGCGAGATCCCCGTGCAAGCCCCGCGGGGCGTTAGCGAGCCCGTTCCCCAACTTGTGATCGGCGGCGAATTCTTATTGATGGCTCCGCTGTGGATGTAGGTGGCGCAGGTGTCGGGGGTGGTGCCAGTGGCACAAGCTGGCCAGACATCCTCAGCGGTGGTATCGGGTCCACCGAGGAATGTGTTGAAGGTATCCACCCAAAGCCTGAAGGTAGTCCCGCCGCAACCGAAGCAGAATCCGGCGGCGGACGCCGCCGCGACGATGGGGATTTTGATCTCCATCTCCCAGTGGTTGTTGTCACGCTTAAAAATCTGAATGTTGTCCAATTCCCAATTCCCGGCCGCGGCCACGACATCATGTGTTCCGTCGTTCCAGTTGCTGCTGTCGTTCGCGTAACTGACCCCGTGGGCCGGCACATTTTTCGTCCCGTCAGCCGGCAAGGCCACATCAAACGGCTGGATGATCAGCCTCCAATCATGGGCAGTATTGCCGTCGCCCGGGGAGAACCCAATCATCACCCTGGTGTACTGGGACATGGCGGGAGCGTCCACGACGAAGCCCAGGTACACGAACGAACCGTCGGAACCGAGCTGCAAGTTCGAGGCGGTGCTGGAGCCCAGATCGCCGCTGAGATTCAAACGGACTGCGCCGTTCCAACCGGGGTCCCCCGTGACCACGCCATCCTGCGTGGGAAACCCCGCTAGCCCCCCGATGCTCGTGATACAGACATCGTTCTGCGTCCCCGCTGCCTCCACGGCGATCAAGCTGAATAGAATCATTGCGCGCCAGGCGCATCGGAATCGGTAATTCTGCATCGTCATAGCTCCCCGTAAATTTCTGTCTCTAGGACACCGTGACCGGCAACGCCGACGCGACATTGATGTCGGCACCGTTGGTCACTGTCAATACAAGATCGGTGGCACTTGCGCCGGGCAATCCGCCGACTGAAGCGGCGGCCGTGAATATAACGTTGACGGATTGGTTCGCAGTCCCCCCGGCCGTCGGTTGGTTCACGTGGAAATTCGGGATGTCAATGCCTCCCGATGTCCACCCAGTCGGATTGCGCATCGCGGCACTCAGCGAATAGTCGCCTCCCTGGGTAAACACGATGTTAAAGGTGACCCCACCAATCTTGCTCTTTGTAAAGGTAACGCCGGCCCCTGAAATCGCAGCCCCACCCTGCGCTCCGGACAGGGACACCCTCACACGCGTCTCAGGCGTCGGTGGCGGGGATCCCGCAGTAATAGTGAGTTGAGCAGTGCCAGGCGTTACACTACTTCCCGGCGTTGTTTCTACAACCGAAAGGGTCACAATGCTGGAGCCCGCCGCGGCAGTTACCTGGACCCGCATCGTGGCGGTCGTGTTGGCTGCTACCTGCACCGGGCTTGGGTCGAGCAGAGTTGCGCTCCAACCCGCACCCGTAGCGCTAGGAGTAAAGGCAAATGTTCCGGCACGGTCTGTAAACGCGGTTAAGGTATAGGCGAATACGTAGCTCTGCCCCGCTGTGATATTGAGTTGGCCTATGGGCATGACGGGCGGGACACTATACAAAAGCTGTGAACGACCCGTCGGTGCCGTACTCGCGGACTGCACAACAATCTGGAAAGTGGAGGTGGCGCTTCCATTGGAATTGGTGACGGTGACATTGAACGGAACGCCGCCGCTGGTCACGCCGGAAATAGCCGGAACGATGAACAACAGCTTAGTGGCCGAGCTTTGATTGGTGGAGAAGTTCGTTACCTGAGCGCCGCCGATCGTTACCTGGTTCAAGATTGCAGGAACCAGGAAACCCGCTCCATCGATTTCAATCTGGTCCCCCACGTGGACCGGCTGAGTAGCCGTGAAGCCGGTGATGATCACAGGGTTGGAGACTGAACCGATACTCTCCAACTTCGTGACGCGTTGATCCAAACCACTCAGCGCGTCGATCAGGCTGTTGATGTAGTTTGCGGTGATCAGATCTCCGGGATTCACCTTCGGTGGAATAATTTGAGCCATCAGGCGACTCCTTCTCCCGCCACTAGCGAGTAGTTGCTGTAATTCCAGTGCGACACATCGTAACGGCTATTGCCCTGATAGGGCACTTGCCCGCCCGCAAAGATCAGGTATGGGAGTGGCCCGCCGGGAGTATTTCCCTGTTGAGCGTTACTCGGGATGAGGTACAGCCAGATCAATTCCTTGGTGTTCAAATCGATGGGCGGGAATTCGACGAACGTTTCGAGGGCCCAGCGGACGCGGCTTTCGTTAATGAAGAAAGGACCGCGTGTTGTCTGCCCCGCAAAGAACTCCTGGTATCCAAAGCCCACGCCCTGGGCAGTTCCGGTCAAGGGCAACAGTCCCATCGGCGGCAGATACCGGAAGTAGTCCGTCACCGTGACAGATTGCGGAGCGGCCAATGCCGTGCGCATCGCAGCGAGTTGTTCCTGGAACTGCCGGAACCGCGCGCGGCCCTCGCTCTGCGGCTTTCCTACCGCCGGAATGGGCGATGAGTCGTCCGGGCCGGAGCGGGTGAGACTTCTGCGAACCGACCACAGGTCAATAAACAGCAATCCGCCGGTAGCGGTCCAGTACATTACCGCCAGCGGAACTTCGCAGCCGGTAATGCTGCCTGCCGCGCGCATCTGATCGATCAGCCCGTGTCCCCCCGTGTGTGTGCCGAAGGGGTCCGTTACATCTGCAGCCCAATCGTCGCCGCCGAAGCACTTGTACGCCACCAGGTTCCGCAAATGATTGACGTCACCCAATTCCGTCAAAGTCAGATCGACGGGAACGAGGCGGAACTGCACGCCATCCGCCCGGTACTTGCTGTTGCAAGGAGCCGAACCGGTGTTGATGCCGCTGACTTCTGCCAGTCCCTGGCTGGCCGACGCCGGACCCATTACCAGGAGGTAAACGCCCGCTCCGGCGATGTACACACCGGGCTGAATCGGCGTGCATTCCTGGAAGATGGAGGACGAACTGGCGCTCGACGCCGGCCGCACGAGAGAGATATCGGTGTCGTTATCGAGCAGCAGCGCGGCGCCGTTGGGATTGATCGCCAGCCCTTTCCTGATGGTGACGACGGGCGTTTGCACGGAGCTGAGCTGCGTGGATTCCGATACGGTGAGCCCGTAAACAACGCCCGATCCCACCGCTTGCCCCAGCAGCGCGTGCGCAACCCGATTCGCCTTCTGTTCCGACGTTAAATCTTCCCCGGTCAGGAGCCGGCCGTTGAAGAAATTCACGGAACGTGTCCGGTCGTTCAGTATCGGCGTGAAGAGATTGTTGGTGGCCATGGCGATCTACTTGCCTCCCCGCAATCCGCTTTGCATCCACTCCTGCAAGAGGCGCGTGTGCAGAAGAATCGGACGCTGATGTTCGTCGATCACGACGGGCTGCGTGCCGTCCACCCGCCAGTTCACGCCCGGCCCGATATTCACCAGCGGAACGTCGACCTCTGCCAGCATCAGGCAATCTTCAGGCGGGGTGGAAGGCGCCGTCTCGCCCGCGCAGGAGCAACTCTGGGGCGGCCAGCCTCTGTGAAATGCCGGACGGATTTCCGTCACCCAGATGCGGAACGCGGACTTCAGATAATCGCCGATCTGCGCCGGATGGACGTGGATCTGGCTCAGCGGCGAGCCAAATAGAAAAAACGTGGAAGGATCCGGCGGCGACCCGACCGGAACTACCGCCGCTCGCAACGCCGCTTCAAACTGCTGGATAGTCGGAAACGTGCCGGGATTGTCGGTGATCTGAATCTGATCGAGCCAGGCAACGAAATCGCGAACGGCATCCTCTTCCGATTGCATCGGCGGCATGGTGCGGAACTCCAGCCGAAAGTCGTCCGCGACACGGGATGGCGCCATCAGATCGTCCGCCGACCGGCACGGTTCGCCGGCAATCGGCACCGGATCTTCCGCGCAATCGCTGTAACACAGGGCGAGCCACAGCTTGAGCGAACCTGGCGGCGACCCGCCCGACAGATGCACGGATTGCTGGTTCGCGATCAGCCAGTCATTGAGGTACGCGCACTGTGCCGGGCAGACCCGAATCATCTGGCCGCGCGGGCTCAGCGCATCGCCACACGAAACCGAAATCCGAGGGCCTCTGACGCCCACGTCGAACGAAATCTTCAGACCGCTGATGGTGCCGTAGCCGATCAGATCGCGCGCCATCCACTGATCGCGCCCCGAGAGATAGGTGAACTCCTGCTTGAAATCGTCGACCCCCAGCAGCATGCCGAACGTGTAGTTCACGTGCTTCGATGGGTCCGGGGCTACGGCATTCGGCGTAGCCGTGAGTGGCATAGATGCAGTGCTCATTGGCAGCTCCTCTGAAACAACTGGGGTTTCAAAAACTGGCGGGTTCGTGGATCACACGGCTTTTGCCGGGCGATATAGCCGGATCCGACATAGGTGTCGTTCAACACCACCGGCTGCAACAACTGCGGTGCGCGGCTTCCGTGATCCAACACGGTGTCCGACCCCAACCGGGCGTCGCCCACGCGAAAGAATGCCCAGTAGAATTTGATTTCGAAGGTGGTGTGCGCCGGTTTTTCCAAAGCCACCACTCGCTGGGCCAAATCGAGTTTGGCTTTTTGTGCTTCGGTGTTCTGCGCATCCGCGATCGCCACCGGCAAAAAAATTGTGAATTGGTGCGCCGTTGACTGCACCAGAAGGGCTCCCTGGAACTGATACCAGTCCGTTAGCGGCTGCGGTTTTCTCGGCAGGTCAGAAGGAAACGGCACATCGTCGAATCCACCGAAATTCGTGCCATAGGCGCTGTTCAGGGCATCGATTACCGCATAGCGGCTGCGCAGGAACGTGGCCCACAGGTCGGATCCCGGATCGGGCTGGCCTGGAACCAGGCCGATGGTAGCCGTCGAGAAACTGCTCCAGGCGGAGTAATTTGCGTCTGACGAATCCAACGAAATCGGGTATCTTGTGCCGGCGGGCAGGTTCAAGCTGTCCTGGTAACGCTTGTCGAGGTCGTCGGCGCCCTGTGCAGGAGTCCAGATCGCCGTCTGCAATTTCGTGGGAAGTCCGGCGTCACCCGGGGTGTCCTGGAGAAGCCCCAACGGAATCCGCCGGGTAGTAAATTTTTCTACCAGGCGGGGCCCATTGTTCGCTTGCACGGGCTTCGTGAAAATACTGGAGTCCGCGCAATCCTCGAGTGTCAGGCGCAGGGCCATCATCACGCCCGGAAGTGTTCCGCGCGATTCGAAGAACGTCGCGGCGTTCAGCAGGAAGAGCCGGCGCTTGGCATCGCTCCAGGAAGGGTCGAGCGCCACTCCGAACCAATTCGCCAGCCAATTCAACGCCTCCGATGGCGCACTGGCGGCGTCGAGCAACGCCTGGACTGTCGCCACCCGATCCTCAATGTTGGTGTAAAAGCCCTCGAAGTTCGCCAGAAAGCGATCCAGGAAGGAAGCCGACCGCTGATCCTCGCGATAAGCGCCCGGCAGGTAGTGCTCGAGATACGAGAAGCGCGGATAGTAAGCACGCAGCGCCCGGATTCGCGGCGTGAGCCGCCCGTTGCCCGTGAGCACGATCTGCAATTGCATGTACTGGCCCATGGCGCTCTGGAACAGCAGTTCCCACGTGTCGAGGCAGTTGAGCGTGGTGAAGGGAAGTTCGGTGCCGTTGCCCCGTTTGTAGGGGCCGGGCTCCTGGAGCCATGCCTGGGTCATCAGAAAATCGGGATCGTTGTGCGCGCGGCTAAAGACAGTCACTTGCGTCTCCGCCGGAATCGAAGCGTCGAGCATCAGCTTGTGCCAGACGGTGTCGGGCGAGTGGCTGTCGAATACTTTCGTGGCGAGCGTCGCCTGATCTACATAGCGCGGACGCCTCTGCATCACCAGCGGGACGAAGCGGTCCTGCGAATCGTAGTAGACCTGGCTCGGTCCGCGCACGATGGCTCGGCCCCCGAAAAGGCGCATCGGATAAAACTCCTCGAGCGGAGTCAAGG
Source organism: Bryobacteraceae bacterium (assembly GCA_035295745.1). Taxonomy (GTDB): domain Bacteria; phylum Acidobacteriota; class Terriglobia; order Bryobacterales; family Bryobacteraceae; genus JAIQFL01. The sequence continues at coordinate 36,552 of DATGIL010000098.1, forward strand.
TGAGCTGGTCTGTCGAGAAACCGGCCGTGAACGCCCACGCCTGGTCCCCGTTCGCCGCCACTACGTACAGCGTGTTGCTGCGCTGCCCAGCGGGAGTCTGCTCCACAGGGATCATCGTGAAATCGAAGCCCAATAGCGAGAATCCTGCCTGATCGGCAGGAGCGAGAATCGAGGTGACGACGCTCAGCGAGACCGGCTGCCCGATCAGGCTCCCATAGCGCATGCGGTAGACCGTCGAGAATTGGTTCGCGGGAAGGCTCTCGAGCAACAGCACCGTGTTGTCGGGCAGTGCTTCGATGGCGATCGCGTCGATCGCGCCCAGCGGCGATCCCAAATCGAGAGCGATGCCCACTGGAAAGGTAGAATGCGCGCTGGGCGGCGCCGATCCGTCGGCTGGCGCGAAGACGTTTTCGGGGCCGGGCGAGACGGCGATGGACGCCTGATCCTGCCGCACCACCGAGAAACTGCGGTCCAGGGCCCAAATCCGGCGATTCGTGCGATCGAGAATCCACACGCCGCCGCCGGGAGCGGGCGCCATGTCGAATGGCTCGAATGCGATCGCCGGAGGCCAGACATACTGGCGTGGTGGTCCTCCGTGAAAGAGATCGAACACCAGAAAGCCTTGCGGCTTCAGCACGCCCACCACCAGGTAATGCGTATCGGTTACGGCGAGACCGCTGAACACCAGTGCGGGCGGAAGCGTCGGAGGCGTCACCGGATTGAAGATCGCATCAGGGGAATTGCAGCCCTGCGAAATCTCGTCTGTCGAGGACCAGAAATGGGTGGTAACGGCGGTGCCGGCAGACGTCACCAGCAACTCATCGCGCGACCCACCGATGAAGTACCAGTTGCCGAAGCGATCCTGCGCCGCGCCGCGCCGTTGATCGATGGTGGGCGGTTGGTTGCCTGGCGAACTTTGGAACAGGTTCACTCGTTTGCCCAACGTGATCTCGGAGCGGGTACTATTCCACGAAAAGGGCGGTCCGATGTTGGGCACCGGCTGAAAAACCGACGATCCATCCGCATTGGTACAGGTGGCCCAGTCATTCTGGCCCAGCAACAGATGAAATCGAGTTTGATTCGAATCCATCAGGTGCACTCCTGTGGGATCACCGGCACCTGAGCCGCGGCAGGTCCAGTGCCACCGCCGCCGGCGGATGAAGGCGTCGTCTGGCCGAGCAATTCATCGAGACTCAAGGCAGCCCCGACAGTCACACTGATGCCGAGCACCTGCGGCAACTGCAGTCCCGCAATGTTCACCTGGGGCACGGATGGTCCCGTCTGTGTCAGCAACGTCTCCTGCACGAACTCCACGCCCGCAACACGGCCCGCCACGGTCATCAGTTCGAGTGCGATCACCGGCTTGCCGAGCGGCCAGCCTTTATAGACCGATGCCGGAGTGCTCAGCAGCACCGACGGATCGTCCGGAAGTTGCTGCGGACCGCCGGTAGTCGGAGCGAGAAATTGCAAGATCGCGGCCTTGACGGCGTCACGCACTGGTGACGGGTTGAGCCCGGGAAGAACCTGGATTCCGATTGAGATCCAAATCCCCACATACTCCGGGCCGCGCAGGAACACTTCGGTCGTGATCAGCCGCCGCGTGTCGAGATAGCTGCAGACGGTATCCAGAAAACTCGAGCTGGGCATCGGAGCATCGGGATTCACCGGGTCGAACGTCGGAATCAGCATCAAGGTCACAGCGCCAGCCGCATCGCCGCCGCGCCCGCTGCTTAATTCCGGGTGGAAATTGGGGATCACTTCCACGCGGCCGATCTCTACTCCGGGCGTCCGCAGCGTTACGACCTCGAAGTCGTAGGCGGTCACCAGACGGTCGCGATGCTGCAGATAGCGCGAGATCTGCTTCTCACCGTCAGCGGCCGTCTCGGCGTCAGCACCACCCCAGGTGCGCACCGGGTTCGTGACCGTGAACCCCTCCGGCAATGTGGGAGATGAGTTCAGGGAATCCGTACCCACATTTCCTGCTGCACCCTGGCAGAAATCATATGTGGCGCGGACCACCGACCCATCCGGAGGACGAGAGCCATGCGCCCCGTCGCCAAATGTGAGCTGAGCGGCCTCTGGGTCGAGGAAGAAGACCTTGGACTCGACGGGTGGTGGAACCGGGCTGCCCGGCGGAAGTCTCAGATCGGGTACCGGCACTTCAGGACCGGCGAGAAACAGATCCGGCACCTGCGTCCACGTCTGCTGCTCGCCCAGCGCGGTGGTGAGCGAAATCGTGACCGACCCATCCAGCACCGGGGCCTGCGAAAGCGTCATCACCTGGTCGGGTTCGCCTGTGCCGGGCGGCAACAATTCACCCGTGACGTGTTCCAACTGGCTTACGGGAGCGCAATTGATTCCGATCCACAGGAACTGCGCCGGATGCGTGGTGGAGGGACGAATCCGCAGCCATGTAATCAAGCGATCGTTCAATGAGGTGTCGTCGAGCGAGGGCGGCAATTGGCCGACGCCACTCTCCAGCGGATCGATATTGTTCCACAGCTTCAGGCTGTTTTTGTCGGGCAGCGTAACGTCGACAATTCCGGGGAGCGTAAAAACATCCGTCGTGGGGCTCGCGGAGAGCGGCCGATACTGCGGCACTCGATTGAGGCTATCGACCAGCCCCCCGGTGGTACCCAGGTTTGGAATGTCGAACTCCAGCGTCGCGGGTGAAGGGGCCGTCGTCGCTCTCCCGGCCGGCATATCGATGGTGTTGTCCTCGAGGAAGGGAACCACACCGACGCTAAGCGTCTGTCCGGCGATCGCGTCCCGGGCGGAATCCATCTGCTCGGGTGTGTCGCCTGCCCTCAACAACAACGCCAGCCACAAATAGCCGTCAATCGTGTCGCTCAGTTTCACCGGATCGCCACCGGGCAGTGGAAACGCCGAGGCCTCATAGAGGGTCGCCGGCGGATCCTGCGGCGTGCCGCGGAAAGAGGCGTAGAGCTGCTGATAGTAGTCCTGCATCTGCTGCGATGCGACGATCTGCTGTTTGAAGTAGATCCGGCCCTCGATCGGCAGCACATCCAGCGGCCGCGCGGTGCGGAACGGGACTTTGCCGGCCCGGACTTCGAGATCGTTATTCAGCGTGAGACTCTGCAGCGGCGCCTTGGCGTTGGTGATCTGCACCAAGCCCTGTGCTCCGCTGGCCGGCTGCAAAGGCACATTCAGCAGCTTCAGAAACTTCTTGCGATTCCGCTCCGGGATCTGGTTCGCGCGGTAGAGCAGATTCTCGGTCATGAACGCAAAGACTTCAATCAGAGTGACTCCCGGGTCGCTCTTGTTGAAGTTGGTCCACTCCGGCGTGTAGACCGGAACGCGCGATAGTGCTTCGTCCAGGAGATCCTGGTAGCGACGGGTATCGAGATTGGGGATGTTCAACGGCACCGTCGTTTAGCCCCCGAGTTGGACGCTCACGTTGATGGTTTGCTTCACCTGGGTCGCCACCAGTTTGTATTGGATCGTCGCGATCGCCGCCTGCGTGTCAGAGGGGTCCTGCTCCACCGTCACATCCATCAGCGAGATCCGGGGCTCCCAAGCTTGCAGCGACTTGGTAATGCTGTCTTGAATCTGGGTCCGCGTCGCGACGGTGTTCGGCTCGAACAGGTAGAGCTGTAAACCGGCCCCAAACTGCGGAAGGTTCAGCCGCTCGCGGTTTTGCGTTTTAAGAATGATCTGGATCGCCTCGCGGATGTTGGTCTCGCCCTCCGACCAGGCGATGCGCCCGTCACTGCCCACACGCGGTGGAAACGCCATACCGCGTCCGTAGAGTTGTCCGCCATCCATAAGCTACGAATCCTTGGCCGAGAATTTCGGCAGTGGGAGACAGATTTGAAAGAAGGGCATCCAGAAAAAGATGATGTCCAGGAGCTTCACGAAAATCAGAAGCAGGATGAGGGCGACGATCGTAATAATCGGAATCGAAAACGAACACACCATGCCCCACGCGACTCCACCTTGGCCGCAGGGCGCCCCTCCGCTTGGGTCAAAATCCTTGTGAAACGGAAACGGCAGCACCGACATGACCAAGTCGCCGAAACTCATGCCGCTCATCTTTCTGACCTGTCCGCAGAGGGTGTCCGACATGACGAATGCGGTATTGCGGTCGAATTTGCGTAATCCCGCGGGGGTGGTATCCACTGGAAGCCCGATGCGGATGGGACGAGCCGGAGCGTCAGGATCGAAAAATGCGGCCAGTTGGAACGCCGCCGTTGGTTCGCTCACCAGCGCCGGCGTGAGCCCGGGACAGTTCGGCCGTTCGAGCACACAGCGGATAGTGAACCACGCCACGCCCTGCGGATTGGCATTCGCCTGAGCCGCGATTCGCTGCGGAAATGGATTGGGCGGGTTCGGCGGCAGGGCCGCGACAATCAAATCCTCTAAATTCTTCCGGCCGATTTTGTCGGACAGGCCCGGCAGCCCCTGTGACACTGTGGTGATCGTATAAAAAGGGAACTGGAAACTCGGCCAGTTGTTAGCTCCGTCCGAATCGGGATACTTGGACTTCAGCGCTTCGATCGACACGCCGGCATCGTAGGTATTGCGGAGTGCCTCCACCATGGTCTTGCCCGAGTAGGTGATCGACTGCAGCAGGTCCCAGATGGGCTTGAGCGGGTTCTGCAGAGCCGATCCATTTCCGCTGTGAATCGCCTGCCACAAATCGTTCAGGTAACTTTCGAAGAAGCGGGCCAGGTCCAAGAGAATGTAGTACGAAACCTGCTGAATCTGGTTGTTCACGCGCAGTAGTGTGGCCGTTGTCGCAGCCTTGTGGAGGTTTTCCTCGTCTGACGTCAGCGCCAGATTGGGACTCGCCTGTGTGGCCGTCAGAGTATCGCTAGCCAGGGTTTCCAGATTACTTAATGGACAGATGACCTGCGCCTTGAGAAGCATGTCGTGGGCCTCGGTCAGAGGCGGCAGAGGATCTGCACCCACCGGATTCGGCTGCGGAGCTTGCAGCAGCCGCTCGCGGTCACCCACGGGAATCAGGCCAACCAGCAGCCGTCGCGTACGCAGATCTTCTTCCGTGTACGCCGCCGGCGAGAGCGGATGCTCCTCTTCCTGGGTCGCCAATGTCACTGGATCCTGGAGCACTTGCCATTTCCCGTTCACCAGCGCCAGCTCGTCGCAATCACGCGGATCGGGATTCGTCTTACTGGCGGTGGCGTGCGGCTGCAACAGGCGCAGCACGAAAGTCGCACGCTCCTGCGCACCCGCGTCAATGCGGCGATCGGGCAGCCCCAGGGTGCGGCACACCAGGCAGGTAGCCACCATGTAATAGCGCTGGTGCACCGGTTGATACAGCTTCAGAATCGACGGCTTGTTCTTGCAGGTGGTTGTGGCGCCGATCACGAGATTCCCTCGGGCCTGGAGCGCTTTCACAGCTCGATCGCGAGCCTTCTGCAGGGTGAGCGACAGCCCGCTTTTCACCACCGGGACGTCCGGCTCGCTCGGCGGACAAGTCCAGGTTTCCGGGACCGCCACATAGCTGCTCAACTGGCTGGGCTGCATCGACAGGACACTATGGAAATCGTCCATGAAGTTGTCGCTGGCGAAGCGAAGAATCGTGGGGGTCCGGAATGTCAGGCGGTTGGCGGAGACCGTCGGATTGCCGGCAGTCGTCCAGAGCGGCGCCGCCATTGTCCATTCGACATGCCCTTCGTTCAGCGGTATCACCAGATATTCCCCGCTCCAGGCGTGTAAGACGTACTGACCACGCTGTTACTAATCACGGTGTCGCACTTCACGACACCGCTGAACTTCGACATCCCGGCGTTGACCGTCAACATGCTCACGGAGATCTCCATCAGGCTCGCCGTGACGGTCACTTTCGCCGATGCATTGACCGTAATCCCGCTAGGTTGCAGCTTGACGGAGTTCCCGTTGCTGTCCACGATTTCAACCGACCCCGGTCCGTCTTTCAGCGTGATGGTCTGCCCGCCCGGCGTCTCTGCGATGAACTGCTCCTGGCCGTTCTGGTCATCCAACGTGACCTTCACTCCGTTGCGCGACCGCAGGACCTTCTTGTTGTTCTGACCGGCGCCGTCCATGGACTGCGGCGGCTTGTCGCTGCCGTTCCACAGTCCTCCCAGCACGTATGGACGCCTCGGATCGCCGGCCTCGAATGCCACCAAAACTTCGTCGTTTACATCGGGAATGAACCAGCTCCCGCGATTGTTTCCGCCCATTAACGTCGCCACCCGCGCCCACATTTCGTAGCGGTCGGAGCCAGTGTCCGGCGACCACGGCAAGGTCACCTTCACCCGGCCGGTTCCATCCGGATCCTTGATGTCGCTCACCAGCGCCGGATAGATGCCGAACCACCGCCCGCCCGGGGCGGAGTAAGCGCCCGTCTGCAGCAGGAGGTCGATCGGCGAAAATTCGGAAGTCCCATGCATTGTCTGTGGTCCCTGTTAAACCGGGCGAATGCCCGGACGCTCACCAGTAAACTCGGTGCGGAAGCCATCGGCACCATCGAACACGTGCTTCACGCGCGTGAGGTAATACTTGCCGCTGAACATCGGCCCCAGTGCCTGGATGTCGGCATAAGTACCCACGCGCAGCTTCGCATTCGCTTGTGCCATTCCGCGTACCGTTACGAAGCGACGGGCGGTCATCTTCAACACCGTCTCCGATTCCACCTGCGCCTCGTTGGCATTGAGCGGAACCGTGTGCACCAGCGATTCCTTGCGCTCGCCAAATGCCGATTTCAAAATGCTCAGTCCGCTGGTGTCGCCATTCAATTCATTGCTGATTGCCTGGTCCGTGGCCTCATGCTTCAGGCTCGACTTGCCGGACACGTCCCAGCCGTTCACACTGACGGCGGTGCGCTGACCCGCGAGGTCGGCAATCACCGTGATCTCCCGCAACTCGCCGCCGTAATTCAACGTGACAGTGCCGTTATTGCGCTTCGTCCGCGACTTGACGTACAGGTTCCGGTCGTCCATCCAGAGCTCCGCATCGATACTGCGCGCGCGATCGCGCATGAATGCCAGGTCGCTCTGATTCACCTGGGCCAGAACCTTATAGGTCGGGCCCGTAATGTCGATATTCGGCTGCAGCCCGTAATCTCGCGCGATCTTGTTCATCACGTCGGAATCGGTGGCGTCGGCGAAAGTGCGCGTGCGCCGCGTCATCCGCAGATCCTGGAAGCGGTCCTCCAGCAGCACCGCGATCTCGGGCGGGCTGCCCTCCGGAAAGTCGGCCTCGATTGCCGAGATGCGTCCGTCGAACATCTTGTCCTGATCGAGCTTGACCTGCATCGCCTTGCCGAAGTCCAGCTTCTTGCGATCGAAGTACAGAAAGTCGATCGAGTTTCCCTTGGGTCCCCAGTTCCCGAATCGCGCATCGCAGTGGTACAGGCCCTGAACTGTTTCTTCAATCGCGAGACTCAACAGGCCCTGCGACAACGACGTGTCCTCCTGCCCCGCGATGAAGAAGGAGGGACGCGAAACGCGAACGCCCGAAGCGGTTGCGCTGGGTGCGGCCATAAGGTCAGTAAGCCTCCAACCGGGCAACCCTCTGCCGCTTCTTGTGCCAGCTCTTTTCCAACTGCTTCAACTTGTCTGGCGATCCCGCGCCTCCACCGTTTGACGGCGTTTGCCCCGAGCCTTGCTCCGCCGGCTGGGGAGCCACTTCCATGTCGTTGATCACCACTGCCATCTCGAAGCCTCCTCGGTCAGATCTGGACGCTGGCGCTCAGGCTCAAGCTGGGCGGATTGAGGTCGATCAACTGGCCCGGCTGGAGCAGCCGCGGATTTTCGATTCCGTTGGCCGCCGCAATCGCCTGCCAGCCTCCGCCATTCCCAGCCGTGCTACCGGTTCCTCCACCTGGCTGATTGGCAGCCAGGCTTTGCAGGCTGGACCCGTCCGGCGCCTCCGTCATCGGCGCCGTTCCCGGCGCATTCCCGCCCTTGCGCGTCACCGGAGGCGGAGTATTGGCCTTGTTGAATTTGAATTCCGTGATCTTCTGCTGCGAAAGCCCAATCGAAACACTGGCGCGCAGCGGACGCCCTTCGAAGGAGAACAGCTCCAGCGTCTCCTCCATGGACTCCATGATGCCGTCAAACGAAAACGAGCCCCAGATGAAGCGCACGCTCGGCGGTATATACTTTTTCGGCTGGTTCTCCGGATCCCCTTTTGGGGTGATGAAATAAGCGATCCGCTGCGTCAACTTGCGGACATCGTCTGCCTCCGGTAATCCCTTCGGCATCTCGCTGGTCACATCAAAAACCAGCGTTACCGCCAGCTTCGTCGTGCCCGCGCCCACGAACTGCTTGGCCTGCGGCCCATTCTGATCGCCCGATCCCCCGGGCGAGGCCACCTGGTTGGCGAAACTCACCTTCAACGAGTCTGGGTTGAACTGGACCTTGGTCCATTTGTCCTCGTTGATCTGCTCTTTGAAATCCTGATCGAGTTGTCGTAGTTCGGCCTTGGCAAGATCCGGCATCTAGCCTCCTCCATTCGGGCGCAGCAGCGTCATCGATTCGTAGCTGATCTGCAGTTCCTCAATCGCCACGCCGCCATCCTTCGCGTTCAGTGCCGGCGCCTTCAGTTTCGTCAAGAGGCACTTCTCCAGGTGAAAGCGCACCAGTTCCACTCTTTTGTTATTCGTCTTCTTGTGATCCGAAGGAAAAATGACCACGTCCACCTTGGCGCGGAGTTGGGTTCGCAATTGCGACGGATTGGCGTGCTGCACAGCGTCGAACCAATCCCATAAATCGAAACTGTCCGTCATACCGCGCTTCAAGGTCAGCATCCCGTAGTTCACTGCCCCCACCATCCGGATCTGGTGGTCGTTGTTACCGCCTTCACGGACGGTCTTCACATCCATCGTCATATCCAGACCGTCGCACTCCGCAAACGATCCGCCGAACAGCGCTCCAGTCCCCAGAAATGGGACGATGATTTCCACTCCGAAATTGAAGGCGGTGAAGGGCCGAATCGCGGAGCTGTCCATACTATTGGCCCTCCGTGACGAAGGTCCGGTCCGCGGTTTGCAGCAGACGCACCGTCAGAAATCGCATTGGCACCGACGGCGCCACCCGCAGTTCGACATAAAACCGGCCAAGATCTGCCGCCGCCGGAGTGTTCAGGCTGCTGTCCGTCACTACCTGAAAGGACTCCTTGTCCGAAGCGCCGGCAAATGCGCCGCGCCGCGCCAGCCCGCTGAGCAGTTCCACAAAACCGCTCTCCACGCTCCTCTCGAACGCGTCGCTCATCGGCTCGAACACATACTGGTTTCCCTCTCGCAGTGCCGTCTTTCTCAAGAATGAGAGCAGCCTGCGAACGTTGATGGGAAGCAGATCGTCATCATCCGTCAGAGTCATCTCAGAGAGGCACAGAAACCCCGCCGGCTCCTGCCGGATCAGGTTGACCTGCGAATCCTGAAACAGTTGCAGGTAAGTGCGAAGGATTGGCGGCGAGAGGGCCACCACCCCGGTCAATTTCTCGTTGGCCGGCGAGATCCACGCTCCGCGATTCGTGGAACGCTTCGCCATGATCCCCGCCATCGCACCGTCCGGCGGGGTGGTGCGCAGGTTGCTCAGATCGTTTTCTTCCCGGCCCGTCAACCACGGATGATAGATTCCGCCGTAGCTCATTGCGGCCGGCTCGCTCGCGAGCATCGACTTGATCTGCGCGGCATGACTGGTGGTTTCGCGCTCCCGATAATGCGCCGGCACGCCCAGTAACGCGAAGAGATCGCCGCGCGCGGCACTCATGCGCACTAAGGCGCGATGTACGTCGAGCAACGTCTGGTCCTGGTAGTCTGCCACGCTGTTTTGCTGCCAACCGGTCGCGACACTGATGCGGATCGCCACGCCGTTCGAATAGTCGCTCGACACCGCCCCCACCTGGCGCCGCACCCGATAGTAGTAGCTCCCGGAAGCCTGGCCGTAGATGGTCACTATCCCCGATGCCGTCACGGCCTTCAGTGCCGCCGTCGCGAAGTTCGCGTCCACGGCCTCTTCCAGGTAGTCCACCGCGCCCGCGATCGGGGCCCAGATCAAGCTGTAGGGGCCGTCGCCCGAATCGGACACCGTCAGCACCGGAGCCGCGATCTCGGAAGGGTCGCGAGGTTCAAACTCGCCGCTCTGTGGCTCGCCCGGCGGAACCGTCGCGCCGCACAAGTGCCAGCGTTCGCGATGCGCCAGTGGCGACGACAGCGGCGGCGAACTCAATGCCTCATCGCCCACCCGGATCCATCCGCGATGCACCGCGTCCGGCACCGCGATCATCGTGGCCTCGTCAACCGATAGTGCGGCGTGAATCCCGGTGAGATCGCGCGGCGTGGGGCTCTGGTACTGGATGAAGAAGGCCTCGTTGAGAATGTCGAAGGAGTCGCTCTCCGCCAGCGCACCGTCCAGGAATAAGGAGCTCTGAAATTGGGCCAGCCCGTCGCGTTCGAGTTCCGTCGCTCCCGAATGGCTCGGTCCAGTCATTTTGAAGAATCCTGCCGCCAACTGAACCTCAGACGGCGGGCTCGCAGGCGTCTGCACGCCGAGAGGAAGATAGAACCCGCCGTCCGGCGGCCCCGCCAACGGAAACCGCGGATGGGATACCTCAGTTTCCAAATCAGTGAGCGGCGTGGTCTTGGCATAAAGCGCCGCATCGCGGGGCAGCAGTCCCCAGTAACGCGGATGCAGCGGCGCCAGTCCGAGACCGGTCATGTTCCAGACCTCGCCATCGTCGCCCTGAATGCGCAAGTCCATGGTGATGCGCTCGCAGGCGGGCAGTGAGCCGGCCGCAGGCGGTGAACTGAAATTCTGCCAATATGAAGTGCTTCCGCTCACCAGTACCGGCCGCCCGCCCAAGCCGAGGATGGGCGATTGTCCCACCGCATTCACCGAATCCACAAACAACCAGAACACGTCGTTGTTTCCGGGAAAGCTGAATCGCAACAGATCGCCGGGTGCCACCTCGCCCGCCGCCGAGAGCGAAAGTCCAACGGTGGTGGAACTCGCTACGAAGCTCGTCACCAGCACGGCGTGGGATTCGAGCGAAAGGCCAGCCACCAGCGTGTCCGACCAACGGCCCGCCGACCGCGCCGGAGCCATCGCCTGCGTAAGCCCGCCGGAATCGAGCCGGAATAGTCCCGGCAACGGAAACTGGCCGGTCTCCGCCATTTTTGTGTCCGCCACCCGAATCACCCAGCAACGCCGGCCGCCGTTCCGGAAGAACGCGCGCACCGCCGATGGCAGATACGCGTACACCGGCTGCTTCGAATCCGCCGCCGTGGCCAGAATCAAGTCCTCGCCGAAAATCTCCTGGAAGTGCGCGATGTCCTCCACCATCACGGGCAGATTGACGGGCCCGCTGGCGGCGAAGCCCACGAACACCGCGATGTCCATGCGGACCAGCGCTTCGTCCACGGGCGGCGCGACCACTTCGAATTGAATTCCCGGCAGCCGGGCAGCGGTCACCATTGAGGGACTACTCCATCTCCAGGCGTTCGTATGCCAAGGTCAGTTCTTCAATCGCCACATCGGTGCCTTTGGCGTTGAACGGACCGTTGACGTTCTTGATAATGCGCGCGCGCATCAGCTTCCACGTGGCCACGACATCCGTGTGATCTTCGTTCTGAAGCTGAATGGTCACGTTGCGGAACGCCTTCTGATTGCCGTTCCGGATGTCGTTCAGCCACTGATACAGGTTGAGCGAGCCGATGACGCCGCGCTTCATCGTCACGTCGCTCATCTTGTTCATGCCGGTAATCTTCATCACACTGTTTTCTTTGTGATTACCGTTGCGATATTCGGAAACGGTCACTTCCATGCCGATACCGCTCACTTCCTGAAAGCCGGCTTCTGGTCCGTCCGTCTGCCCTGTCCCCAGGTCTACCAGGAAGTTAAATTGAACATAAGGTCGATCGCGTAGGGTTGCCATTCATTTGCCTCCTAAGGTCTAGTGGTCGGCGGTCCATTGCCCAATGCGGAAGATCACAAACTCGGCGGGCCTCAATGGAGCCACACCGATCAGCGCGACCAGCCGGCCGTTATCGAGATCGTTCTGGGTCATCGTGGAGCGGTCGCAGCGCACGAAGTACGACGTCTCCGGTTTGTCGCCCAACAACGCTCCGTTCTGGAATTCGTTCAGCAGGAAATCGGAGATCGTGCGGCGCACGTTCGCCCACAACAGCGGTCCGTTGGGTTCGAACACCGCCCACTGCGTGCCTTTGTCGATGGAGTGCTCCAGGTACGCAAAATAGCGGCGAAGGTTCACATACTTCCATTCCGGATCGGAGCTGATAGTCCGCGCGCCCCACAGGCGGAATCCGCGATCCTCGAAGAACCGGAAGCAGTTAATGCCCAGCGGATTGAGCACGTCCTGCTGCGCCTTATTGAGTACCTTCTCGAAGCCGATCGCCAAGGTGACCACTTCGTTTGCCGGCGCTTTATAGACCGCACGTTGAATGTCGTTGCGGGCATAGATGCCGCACACCGATCCCGAAGGCGGAACGTTGATCTCCGCACGGGTTACCGGGTCGAGAATCGTGATCCACGGGTAGTACAAGGCGGCATACGTCGAGTCCAGCTTCGACCGGAGTGCCCGTATGTCGGCGGTGCTCTGGTTGTCGCCGCTGTCCAGGACCGCAATCCGATAACGCATCTTGGTCGCATGCGCGATCAGAAGATTCAGAATCGTGCTGGCCTCGGGCAGATAGCTGGGAACGTTGTATCGATACGTTGATCCGGGTGCGGCCACGATGGAGATTTCATCGATATCCTCAAACTGCACGAGGCCGGTCTTCCGCATCGTAACGACGTCAGTGTCTCCCTCGTAGGCATCGGCGGTTGGAAGGTCGCCGTCATTTCCACCCGTCATCACGATATCGAGCGACCGGTCCACGTCGGTCGAGACCGGGTTGAGCAAGCTTTCCTGCAGACCCAGTTCGGCCTGGAACATCGCAGTCAGGAGCGCCGGCCCGTTGTCCGCGCCTGATACTGTGACGACAATCGGCAGGGTGCGAGCTGCGCCCAGCGTGTTCGGCGTGGGCGAAAAGTACGCCTCGATCGAATCGGGCAGTCCGTTGAGTTGGTGGTTCTTATCCAGCGCGAGGCCCGAATACACCAGCGACGAGAGATTCAGATCCACCGGGTAGAAGGTGACGTTGGCGGTCACCACCTGGATCTCATCGCCGAAAACGGGATCGGCATTCAGATCCTTCAGATAGGTTTTGGTTCCATCGTGATCGAAGTACCACGAGTCCTGTCCTGTGGTGGTGTCGAAGTACGCATGCGCGGTAGCAAAGATCGCGCTCAGAGGACTGCTCGGCGGGCTGGTGTGAAACCGGATCGCCACCACGTCGTTTTCCAGAACTCCCCGCGCGCGGTTGACCGGGGGCGTACCCGGGTCCTGGCCCAGGATGTTCTCGCCCAGAAATAAGGTGAATCGCACTCGGGTGTTGCCGGCCGCGCCCGGGAAACGTGCCTGCACCGTGATGGTCGTGCCGCCGCCTGAGATGTTGAATGCCGCCTTACCATCTGGCTGATCGGCCGGGTCGGCCTTCGTCTTCGGGGTGAACGTACGTGAGACATACAGCCGCGTGCCGCCTTCTTCGAAGAACGCACGTGCCGCATGCCACATGTAGTTGTGCATCGTCATCATGCCCGACCCGTCTTGTAGCTGCAGTTGCAACTGTTGCCGGTCGCCGTAGGTGCGTTCGAATTCGCCAATGCTGGTGACCACATCGAGCGGCAGATCCACCGGTCCATACCGGCAGGGCCCGATGAAACCGGTGGTGGTCGTGCCTAGTCCTTCAATCGACTTGGCACGAAACGAGACTTCCTCGACGTATACTCCCGGTGATAAATACTCAGGCATTCGATTCTCCTCAGATTTACAGCGGCGACTGCGCCGGTGTGATTAGCAAAACTGGCAACTCGCGTCCGCTGGCGGAATCCAGCGATCGCAACACAAGCTCTTTCGCGTACTGCAGGGTGTAATTCCCGGCCGGCGCGGATCGGGCCGTATCCTGCCACGCTGTCGCCGCACCCTGTTGCAGAATGTCTCCCAAATCCCGGATGCTCTGACCGGCCGCGCCGGGCGAATAGAAGACCGAGATCGCGATCGGCCAGGTCTGATCGCTCAGCTTCGTCGATCCGGGTCCCAATGGCGAGGCAAACGGAGAGTTCCGCGGCTCCGGATAGGGGAGCATCATCGATAACACTCCGCGATCGTCGGCCAGTCCGATCATCAGGGGCGATCCCGGAATCTGCGCCGTCACCAGCGCCCATGCCGCGGGCGCGCCCGCCGTGTCATCCTGCAACACGGCGCGGACCGTTCCGATCGGGCCGCCCAATTCCCGAGCGGGAGCCGCGAAAACCGGGAGCCACGTCGCATCCGGCGTCAAGATCGGCGAAAGAGGACTGTCCACGATGCCGAACGTCCCATGCACCGGCAGCAGGACCGAAAAGCGATACGGCAGGTATCGTCCCATGGGGTCCGAGACTTCCACCGTGAACGGAATCTGCGGCGGAGTAGCCGCCCAAAACGCATCGTCACCGCTGCCGTATTCGATCTGGCGCATGCCTGGCAGGTCATGGAAGAAGTAGACGCCCTTGCGAGTAACGTCCGCTGTCGAACGCAACTCCGGCATAGCAGGTGGATAGATAATGACACTAAGCCCCGGCTCCGCGGCCTGTGTCGTCGAAACGTCCCAGAAGCGCACGCCGAAGGGCGTGACCCGAGTGAGTTCTTCGAGAACCTGGACCTGCGGAGTCATGGCTGCAGCACCTTTCCTGCACGCAGGACGCGAGTCTGAACGTTGGCGGCCTCGACCAGTTCGACTTGCGATTCCAACCCGATCATCCGCGCCACATAACCCACCGAGATCTGCACATTCGGTTTGGATACGTCCCAGATCGCGCCCATGTCGTAGACGGAGATCGTTTCCATAATCAAGTCGACCGTCTCGTTCGGCCGGAAGGTGTCGCTCTCGGGTCCGCCCTGGTTCAGAATCCCCGCGGGAATCACGGGCGTGTCCTCGAGAAGACGCATGGCCTGTCCCAGCAGGCGTTGCTGTTTCACCGCGTCTCGTGCCCAAGAAGAAAGAATGTAGTGAAGATTGATGGGCAGGAGCGGACGATAGCGCCGTCCATCCGGCGCCACGCGCGGCGGATAGTTGCGGATCTCCCCCGCCGGGGTGATGCGGTAAAGATAAAGCGAGATCCCCTCGCTCATGGGAGTCTGGAAATTCGAGGCCTGGTAGAGTTCGAACTGTGCCGACGGAAACTCCGTCCGCGAGATCCCGGCGGCGATCATCGCCACAATCGCCTGTCCGGTCGCCGCGATCGCATTGGCACTCGCCATCCGTTCAGCCCTTCCTCTCCGGCGCCGCGGCGATGGTCTTCTCGTACTTGTCGACCATCTCCACCAGCATGCGCAGGAGGGTCTTTGCGGAATGGGGTGTCGTGATGATTCGCGTATGGATCAATGCCTCACCCGAGTCGCCGTATGCCTGGCCGAAGTCCAGCAAGAACTCATATTCGGTAAATGCGATTTCAAAGTGGTTCGAGGAGCGGCCTTCAACTGGCAATTTGTCCCATCCTTGTCCCCACGATCTACTGACTAAGCAGGAGCAATGCCATCAAGTTATGGCGCTTAAGTCGTGTAGCTGCAATCAGAAAAGCGCCTGCAAAGCGGCGAGGTAACATCGGAAATGTTACGTGATGTTACGCCGCGAGACGTGGAATCAGAGCGTCTAAACAAACCGCATGAAGTTATTTCTCTACTTCACCCGGAATTGCCCAGGGAATCTGGTCACTAAGTCTCGTAGCTGTTGGATTCTGGCCGCTCCAAGAATTCCTGTAAGATACTTCTTTAGGTGATCGAAGTCGTCCCAGTCCTGTTTACCCGGTTCGGCTTTTCTCATCGCAGTTCGTGCGTCCACGATCCGCGTGCCAGCATTTGTACCGATCGTTTCGGCCAATCGTGGGCGGAGTCCTGAGGATCCAGGAAGCGCACGAGGGTCTTCAGCACCGTTGATCTCGACATGACCGGAGGTGCTGAAGTTCACGGGAACGGGAGCGCTCAGGCTGATAGGCGGCGGTCCAGAGGACACTAGCCTCACCAGATTGGGGTCTTCCGCGGTTACTCCCGGCTGTGCGGGATCAAAGGGTCCCCCTCGCATCTTCAATTGCTTGACGAAGGTGTGATGCCAACCAACGGCCGAGTCATCATGATAAGACTGAATCGCGACTTCGTACCAGAGTGTGGCTCCTGAGTCAACCTGGCGTTTTGCATTCGTCTCGACCGTGGCCATCAACCCGTTCGCGGTTCCCGAACCGGGTATCAGGTTCCACGGCAGATTGGGACCGTGAAGGTGATAGCTCAAGACATGCAGTGCCTTCCACGATAGCCGGTTGAGACCCGGGGGGAAGAGCTTGTCGATTGACGAAGTGTCATCATCCCCGGCGGTGTTCCCAGCGCGTTGCGTCAAGGGCTTCGCCAAAACCTGGCCAGCTCTTCCGCTATTCGTCGTAAATGTTACGGCGGTCAGGGGCAAGGTCTCACTCGGCGTCTGACTCGGCATGTAGGCCGCTAGAATCGTCTTCAAGCGACTCAGATCAGTATCTATGGCTGCCCGCTGACTGTCGGTTTCGGTCGTTTGATTGAGGGCTTCCAGACGCCCCGCGATGGTATCCGCTTCCGTCAGCTCATCCGGCACCGGCTGCTTCGCAGTCCGCTTCTTGGCAATGATCTCGCCGATCTTCTCCCGTACGCTCTCCTCCCTCGAGGAAACCCGTAGCTGTACGGCTGGCGGCTGTCCCCGCGCAAACAATGTGTGTGATTCTCCCGCCTGGGTGCGGAACGGTATGCGGCGTTGCCACCATCCCGCCACCGCCGCGACGCCCGCTTTCAAACGATCGAGCAGCCATCGTCCGCCCGCCAGAGCTTTGTCGATCAGCCACAGAATGCCCTCGTCCACCTTCGCTCGTACGTCGTCAATGATTTCGCGAATGCGCTCGCCGATACCGCCCAGGCCGGCGTAATTCGCCAGGAATCCGATCACCACCGGCATCACCATCCGCAGGCCCTGCTCCACGCCGCGAGCCGCCGGATCGATCACGCCGTTCGCAATCTGAATGATGGTATCGAACACCGTAATCAGAACCTGCAGAATGCGACGCGCGTATTCGATGGCCGTTTGAATCGCCTGGTAGACCGCAAAGATCGCCTCGAGAATCGAGCTCAGGCCGGCGGACGCAGCCAGTGCCGCCAGGCGCGCGCCGACAATCGCGATGATTCTCCCCATCACCCAATTGACGGCCGCTTGCAGCACGATTTGACCGAGGCCGCTCAGCTTGTCCACCAGCTTCCGCCAGAGTCCCGCCGGGCCTTCCGTAATGGCGACCTGAACCCACTCCCATACGCCCGTCAGCACGTTCAGCATGGTACGGATGCGCGCCACCGCCGGCTGTCCGATGCGCCTCGCCAGCAGCTCCAGCACATGATCCAGGGAAATGCCCAGGACGCTCAGCACGAACCCGAACACCGCGCGCAGGTCGGTCCACGAAGAGGGCGGCGAGATGCCCTTCTGGCTGACCGCATTGAACAGCCAGCCCGTTACGCCATACCAGAGGTGCGAAAGGAAGTGGCTCATGAAGCCGCCGACGCCGCGCAGAATCGCCTGTAGCGCACTGCGAATGAATCGTACCGGCGCCGCCAGGACCGCGTCCCAAGCTTGCACCGCCTTGGCGATCAGTTGTTGCACCAGGTCGATCGGAATGCGCATCGCGCGCACTACCAGGCGGAACGCCGTCTTCATGGCGCCCCACAGATCCCAGTCGCGGAAGATCTGTCGCACGAGTAGCATCACGCTGGCCCGCGTCTGCTGCCATGCCTCGGGAGTGGACGCCAGTTCGCTGAAGAACGGAATGTGCCGAAGGATCAGGGGAATCAAAAAGTCGATAAATGGATCGCGAATGCAGGCCGGGATAAGGTTCCAGATGCGCGCGCCGAATTCGTAGGTCAGGCGCATGATGTTGCGCACCACCGCGGCTACGCGCCGCAGGAAATCCAGCACGGGCTTCAGGAACATCACCAGCCGCTGCAAGACGCTGCCCACCCAGTTGGCCAGCCCCATCAGGTGGTCCATGGCCCAGTTCACGAGTTCGCCGAAACGCTCGGCCAGCCACGTCAGACCGCGCGCAATGAATCCGATGATCGTCCCAGCTACCGCACCCGCCGCATTTCCCAGTCCCGAAACCACGCTGTTCAGCTTGTCTGCAACGAACTGTGCCTTCTCCTTGAGCCACGCCGCGACCCGGTTGATGGTGTTGACAATGCCGGGAATGATCTCGTTCTGGAGAATGCTGCGCGCGTTGACGATCCCACCGCGCGTGCCGAAATACTGCCGAATCGCCTGTACGCCTTTGACCACGCCGACCGCGATGGCGCCGATGGCGATGATCGGCCCCGCTGGCGACAACATCACCAGAATCCCGGCTACCACCATCAGCGGCCGTTTGAAGCGCTCGATGAAGGGAAGAATGTAGTTGTCCCAGGCGCTCTGGGCCTTGCGCTGTACCCACTGCAGAATTCCGTTCTGCCCGTCCGGCCCTTCCCCAATTCCAAGCTTGTCTTTGACCCACCGCCACGCCCGCATCAAGGCTCGGCGGATGGGCGCCGTGATGTCCCAGATCCAGCCCGCGATCGATTGAATCTTCTCCCAGACCTTGCCGCCGATCCGTTTCAGAAAGGCCCATACCGGTGCGCCGAAGCGGTCCCACAGGCCGCCGAAGAAATCCTTCACCCGCGTCGCCAGGTGCTTGATGCGGTCCACGATCGGCGAGACAAGACCTTCGAACACCTGCTGAATCTTGTGGGCGGCCTCGACGATGCTGCTGCAATCGCCGCGCGAGATCTTGGCGATGGCATCGCGCAGCCACCCCAGCAGACTGGCGAAGTGTCCCCGCAAGGATGCAGCCAAGCCGGTGATCGCCCGCACGGGCGCCATCACTACATCCACGATGGCATCCACCGCGGCAACAATCTTGTCTCTCAGCCACTCCACCGGGCCCTTGTGGATGATCTCCGCCAGATCGGGCGCGAGGCGGTTCACCAGGGACCAAGCCTTGTCCTCGATCCAGTCGACGATGTCAGACACCGGCCAGAAGCCTTGCACCCGAGCCCCGCCCGTGCGTTGCACTACTGTGGCGGATTGGCCCCTCTGCACCGCACCGGCTACGCTGTGAGCTTCCGCTTCGAAAGCATCGCCCGTGGTGGCCCTGCTGTACATCTGCAGGACAGGCTGCCCCTGCTGTTGCACCACGTGGGTGACTTCGTGCGCCATAAGGGCGATGTCGTTGGGGCTGGCGTGTGAGCCGAGATAGATGTGGAGTCCGTATGTGAACGCGCGCGCATTGGCGCCGTCCACCACCGCGGCGGTGCGGGCATCGCTGTGAACGCGCACTTTACTAAGGGGGACATCGAGACTTCGCTCCAACTCGGCCAACACGGCGGGCGGCAGAGGATCCCCGCCTCCGGAACCTTGCACGAGTTTGGCCACCTCGGGCGACATCGCGCCTGCCGGAGCTGCCGCGCGCGAATCGCTGAGCTGGACCGCCGGCGCGCCCGACCTGGCCGCACGCGCCACGGGCGGAGGCGCCGGGACACGCGCGGCTGGCCGCGCCGCCGGTTGGGATGCAGGCGTTGCGCCTCGCGGGGCTCGAGTGGTGGTCGACATTCTAGCTTTCGTTCGGCGGTTCCGGCTTCAACTGAATCGCGGGCGCGCTGCCGGAGCCGGCACTCGCGGAGCCACGGGCCGATGCGCCGGCGCCCTTAATAGGAGTCAGCGTGGATCCCTCATTCAGCTTCGTGTTATACAGCGGGCGATCGAAAACCGGCTTGCCAGAACCTTGCCCGTCACTGCTCGACGGCCCGGTCATACCTGGACCCACGTTCTCCGCGGTGCGGCGCGGGCTGTTGACGTTCACGCTGAAGTCGATCCCCCACACGAAATTCCTCAAGAACTTCATCGCGTTGGTAAGCCGGTTCGTCGCGATCAACCACGAATGCAGCTTGAGCCGCCAAGTCACATGGACCAGAGCGTTCCGCTCGGCAGTCCTGGGATCGTCCCAAGCTGCTACCAGATGCGGATGGTCCTCCATCGCAACGTTTGCATCGCCGCCCGGAACCGCCGGCCCGTGAGCAATGTCGTGATACCACGGTCCGCCGGTACCCAACCCGGAGTCACGAATCGGCGTTCCTACCAGGATCCGTTCGATGGTGTGTTGATAGCGCTTCTCGAGAAAATGCGAGGTCGCCGTCTGAGTGAATCCGATTTCCCAGTCGGCCGCTGCCGGGCTTCCGGACAATTCCCGCACCTTGGCCTGCGCCGTAAACAACGGCGAGTCCACCGATAGGGTTCCATCCGTCGTCAGGATTGCGTTCGAGCCTCCGTGGGCAGCCAGTAACGACGAAACCCGGAACTTCGGGTCGGCCGCGTGAGTGGCCATTGGGGCAGGAGACGGTGTAGCAGCCGGAGCGCGCGGGGACGGCGTGGCGGCCGGGGCAGGCTTGCGAGCCTGAGCTGGGGCGCCCGTGGCAGCTTCGCCGAGCCGCACCATCGGAACTTCATCGCGGGAGATGGCGCCCATCGCCGCCGACGGCTTTGCCGGAGGCTTGCTCGAGCTTCGAGGCCGCTCCTCGCTCGAAGGTGTCCCTGCGCCTGCGTGATCGCTATTGATTCGTTCCGTCGACATGCCGAGCCCGCTCAGCCGGACTTCAGATCCTCGCCGCCAGGGTGATGCGGGGCTGGCGGTCGAGCGCTGGCGATGATTCCGCTGGAATCGCCGGCGGCGCCGGATCGGGCTCAGCTAACAGGAGCCGTGCCATGTCGGCCACTTCCATCCCGCGCATATCCAGCCCAAGATCGCTGCGGATCGCCGGCAGTAGAGCTCTGAACTGCGTGCGAGCCGATGCCAGATCCGACTCCTGCATGGCTGCATGAGCCTTTACGACGGCCCCGTCGCCATACAGCATCAGGAGGTGATTCGCCTCCCGCATCTGGCGCGATAGTTTCGGCACGCTCTCGATGGTCTGCCCGTTCTGCAGCAGCTCTTCCCAAAGCGCGATGAACCTACCGTATGCCTCGACCTTGCCGGCGTGAAGCTGCGCCTCCCTGAACTGCCTGCCGGCATAGCGCATGCTGGATCCGACGATCATCGCGGCCAAGAGCAGCGCCAGTGCGATTGCGGCCACCGCGGCAACTTGAAAGTCGAGCCGCATCCAAAACTTCACCAGGCGATTGGCCCCCAGGTAGCCGCCCACGCCGAGCGCGCCAACGCACGCCAGAACCAAAAGAACTCCAATCGTATTACCGATTACTTTCATGCGAATACCTCCCTCTCAAACATTCGACTCTTGCTACTTCGTGCTCTTGATCTTGAAGAAATACTGCCTGGCGTTTTGCTTCAACTCAGAGATCTTCACCGTCTTGCCGCTCTTCGGGTACTCCACCGACGCTTTCGAGAGAATCGAGCCGGCGCCGCGATTGGTTCCCGCATCCAGCGGCCACAAGTTCTGAAGCACGTCCTGCCCGCCAAATTGAATCTCTCGAACATGGTCGCCATCCAGTCCTTCGTCGTCGGAAGAAAATCCGTACTTCGCGAGCGCCCTGTTGATCCTGGAACCACCGGGCGTAGTGGCGTCGGACAATGGGCCGACCACAGTGCCTGTCGAGACGCGATAGGCGCCCGAGATGCCGATCGTTTCGCCGCCAGGAAGCGTACCCCCGCTGTGAGGCGAATACGCCCTCACCTTTTTACCCGTCTCGTCCGCCTGTCCTTTCGTCATCAGTCCTTTCATCGCGGACTGAGATCGCTTCTTGCCGATGGGACCGCCGAAGTAAAGAACCGGGTAGCTCCCGGACGCTGGCTTGGGCCAGTCGAGTTTGAACGGATTTTTTCGCGTACCCGGCGTCTCGAGTGTGCCGACCTTCTTGCCGGGGCTCATCGAACCATCGATTTCCCACTCATCCGCCTTCGACACCACCGTCAACGACTTAAAACCGTACTTAGTGATCCAGCCGGGGATGGCTGCGCTCAGCTCCTTGTCCGTAACGCCCTTTTCCTCCATCGTGGCCAGGTCGGCTTTGACTCCCGCCACAGCATCGTTCCACTTCTGCTCTTCGGGCGTCGCGGGTTTCTTGTCCTTCCCGCCGAACAGCGCCTTGAACAACGACTTCGCCGTTTTGACAATCCAGTTGATGACGAAATCGATCGCCTTATCCACCGGCACCCGCACCTTGTTATTGATGATGTCCATTACCTTGTCGGCAATCTTGCCCAACCCAAGGAAGCCCGCGAGAAAGCTGATCGCCAGGGTCAAGAGTCCGGCCAGGGTGCTCTCCACCTTGGCCGCCGCTCCGGCGATCTGCCCGTTCGCGATCGCCATCATTCCGTCCAGGAAGGCCATCACCACCTGAATAATTTTCTTCAGCTTTTCGACGAACACCATGACAGTGTCGTAGATCGAGATGATTGCCTGAATAAACGCGCCGCCGGGAACCAGCAAGCTCAGCACTTTGGCGACAGCCTTCTTCACCACCGTCTCGACGATGAAGTTTATGATGCCTTGCATCACCATGTCTCGCAGATTGGCGAGCTGGCTCTTAATCTCCTCCCACGCCGCCGTGGGGCCCTCGGTCACCAGTTTCTTGACAATCACGAA
Source organism: Bryobacteraceae bacterium (assembly GCA_035295745.1). Classification (GTDB taxonomy): domain Bacteria; phylum Acidobacteriota; class Terriglobia; order Bryobacterales; family Bryobacteraceae; genus JAIQFL01. The sequence continues at coordinate 59,226 of DATGIL010000098.1, forward strand.
ACCGACTTCCAGGCCTTTTACGATGGTCTCGCTGGTCGCTTTCACGAGCTTCTGCCGGATGTTCGCCCAGGTGATTCCCAAGACGGACAAAGCTAACTTGGCGAACTCGATGAGACTGAGCGCCTTGGGAATGTAAATGCCGGGAAGGGAGCCGGTAAGCCACTCCAGAAATGCTGTTTTCAGATGTGTGCCGATGTTGGCGGCGAAATTCTGAAAGCCGAGTTTCCCGGCCGCCACCAGATTTCCCACGAAGGTGATCGGATCCTTGAAGATCTTCTTGAGGGCGCCTCCCACCTTTTTCAGGTACGGCATCGCACCCGGAGCCACCACTTCGAAGATGATCTTCAGCAGGTCCCAAATCGTGTTGCCCGCCCACGTCACAAACTGGACAAAGAAACCGCTGAAGACCTTCGCCACCTTCACTAACGCCAGCGGCGGCACGATAATATCCACGATCTCGAGCGACTTCAGCGCGCTGATGAACAGCCCGGGAATCTGGTTCACGAATCCCATCAGGCCGTCCAGCGCCGTTTGGAACCACGCCCAGGCGCGTGCCAGCGCGTTCGCCTTCTTGATGTTCTCCCAGATCTCTTCCTGCCCGATCAGCTTCATGAAGCCGCCGATCAGGGTTTCCGCTGTCCGCGGCACCGCTTCGCCCGTAATGGGATTCTTGCCCAGCACCGCGATCAGCAGATCCCATCCCGGCGTGCTTGCCGCCAGGGCCGCGAGCGGCTTTAGAATCGCCTCTTTGATGAAGTCTACGATTCCGCTGACCAGCCCTTTCACGAAGTTGATGATGCGGTCGATGGGATCCGTGAAGATGCGTTTGGCCCGCTCCCAAACTCCGTCGAGGTTGAAGATGTCCGAGAGCTTCAGGCCGTTTATGAAATCCATGACCGCGTCTTTGATTGCGGCCCCCGTCATCGCCAACGAACTGAGCTGCTGATCGACCCAGGCTCCGATCTTCTCGAAGATCCCGTAATTGTCGAGCGCCTGGCTGATCAGGCCGCCGAAAGGAATCAGTTCCAGCACGGCGCGCAGCACGTTGGCCGTGGTGCGCGGAACTGAGCTCATATTGATGGGGTTCACGCCCAGCACGATGGTGAACATGCGGAACCCCGGAATGATGTTGGCCTTATCGGCGAATTTGTCGAGGATGTCGCTGACACCCCAGCGTTGCGCGTGCGGCGTGGTTCGCTGCTGAACCGGAAAGGATTCGCCCCGCACTACCGCCGCTGAAGCCTGATTGGCTTCGCGCTCGCAGGCGTCGCCCGACACCGGCGTGAATCGTTGCACCGAGGGCGCGCCCTGCTGCTGCACGACGTGCGCGGCTTCGTGCGACATCAGCGCCAGGTCCCTTGGACTTTCCCCTCGGCCTAGAACAATGTTAGGTCCGTGCGTGAAGGCGCGTGCGGAAAGAGTGTCAGCGGCCTGGTGGGAGCGGGCATCGGAATGCACGCGCACGTCACGCAGGTCCGCCTGCAGCCCCTCTTCCAACGCCTCCTGAACGGTAGGCGCCAAAGGCTCGCCGCCCGAAGCCGCCTCCCGGCTGCCGCTCGGGACAGCGGAGAGCTTGGGAGCCGTCGAAGCCCTCGGCGTCGTTCCGGGCGTTCGCGCCAATCGCACTGCCGGCGCCAGCCTGCGCGACACCGCTCCGCGCGTGGGCACAGGACGCGGTCCGGGCGCGGGAGTCTTCGGCGGAGTCGCCGCCTTCGGAGCTGACGGCTGAAGTAACCGGGTTGGTGCGCGCGCAGTCGCCGCAGGCATTCGCTACCCCGCAACCAGACTTCGTGCCGCCGTCACGGGGCCGGTCGAAGCCCTCCGCAATGGGCACACCGCGCCGAGTTTGCGGTACTCGCGGTGCACCGCCGATTCCACATGCGCCGACTTCATCACCCCGCCATCTTCCAGCGCCAGCACGGAAGCATGCAGCGCCGCGTTGCGGATCTGCCCGCCGCTCAGCAGGCAGCGGCCCGAAATTTCGGTCAGCAGCGAGGCATCTATCTCATGTCCCTCTGGAAGGTGCATTTGCCAGATGCTCCAACGCTCCGCGGCGTCCGGCGGCCGGAACTCGATTACCAGGTCCATGCGGCGTTGGAAGGCATTGTCGATACGATCGACGGCGTTGGTCGTCACCAACAGAATGCCTTCGAACGATTCCAGCCGTTGCAGCAGATAGTTGGTTTCCAGGTTGGCGTAGCGATCGTTGGACGTGTGTACATTGGTACGCTGCGTCAGGAGCGCGTCGCCTTCGTCCAACAGCAAAATCACATCCAGTTCCTCAGCGCGCGCAAACACCTGGTCCAGATTCTTCTCGGTCTCGCCAATGTACTTGTTCACTACCGCCGAAAGGTCGAGGCGGTACAGTTCCATCTCCAGTTCGGAAGCCAGCAACTGCGCGGCGAGCGTCTTCCCCGTACCGCTCGGTCCGGTAAACAAAGCCCGAACTCCCGCGTTCCGATCCGCCTTGAGCGCGGCGCTGGTCCACGCATGCAGCCGCTCGCGGTAGCGGCAGCGGCTCTCCAGATTGAACAACTCGCCCAGCGTCTGCGAGGTCACGGCGAGCTGATCCCAGCCGCCCGACGTATTGACCCGCCGCGCCAGCGTTTCCAGCGTCTGCCGGCTCAGCGCTCGGCAGGCACGCTGCACGTCCGCCGAGTTCACTGCCTCCCTCACCTCCACCGCGGCATACGAAACGGCCAGCCTCGCGGTCCGCCGGATGTTGCCGCTACTCAAGCGGAATCGCTCGCTGATGAAGTCCAGTTCGCCAGGGTCGTCGAGCGACAGTGCCTCCGCCCAGTGCCTCCGCCGCGAGCTCACGTCGGGCATTGCGAGGCTCAAAGTCAGCGCCCGCTCCACCGCCACACCAGTGACGCCTCCGTGCTTCTCCAGCACCACGCCGACGGGGCCCCGGTAACCCGACAGGTCCGGCAGCGTCGCAGTCTCGCCGACGCCAGGCTCCGACACCAGCACCGGAAATGCGTTCAGCAGCGTTGCCAGCGGACCCACGATCCGCCAACGCTCGTCCTCCGCCTTGCTCAATCCTTTGACTTCCAGCACCCCGCGGCTCATCCGGGCCGCGATCGACGCGAGCAGGCTCCGCCGTCCATTGTGCTGCGGTCCACGGACAATCACCGCCCGCAATTCACCCGACGCAAACAGTCCTGGAAGTGCGTTCGCCTGACGGGCGATCTCCTCCGGCAGGATCAAGCTGTCGAGTTCCGGCAACCCCTCTACCGGCTTGAATTGGCACCACGCGCCGATCTTGCCGGCGCGGTCGCCGCGCATCGCATCCCACAACGGCGTCGGCACCGAAAGGGCGCGGCCCGATCGCGGCGCATCGGTGTTATTCACCTCGATGATGCCCAACTCTTGCATGCGCCGCAGGCTCGAGCGGATACTGTCGTCGGTACCGAACCACGAATGCAGCAGGCCCTGCGTGGGACGTGGCTGCGCATTGATGCCCTGCAGGTATTCGAAGAGGAATCCGAAGCGCGCGTCCTCTTCCACCAGCCCTATGGTCAGCAGCAGAATCAACCCGGTCCGGTCAAGATCTCCCGCGTCGCAAAGTGCCCGCAACGGCAGGTGGTCCTCAGTCTCCAGCTCCCACGCCGCCAGTGCCTCCACCCACCACTGGCAAGCCTCCGCCGTGGAATTCTCTCCGGGAGCGCGTCCGGCCAGCTCGTTGCCATACCCCGCCAGAAACGGGAACTGCGTCACCGCCGTCTGCCAGGAACCGAGCGATCGTGAGACCTGCTCGATGGCATTCAAGACCGCCAGGTAGAAGCACAGCTTGAAATGATTGGCCGGCGTTGGCGCGAGATCGGCAAATGCGTTGGTGGGCGGCTGCATGTTGCGGCACCATCACAGCACGAGCCGAACCAAACCTCGTCCTATCTCAAAGCGTTGATTCTCAACCCGCGAAAACCGCGCCGTCTCGTCCATGTAACCGGACGCCTGTTACGTGGTGTTACACGCCGTACGCGCCCTCTCTGCCGGAATCGAGTATTTGACCATCTTGCGGTAGAGCGTCATGCGCGAGCACGACAGGATCCGCGCCGCCTCATTGCGATTCCATTCCGTCGATTTCAAAACACTCAGAATCTTGGACCGTTCGTCACCGTACGCCGGCTCCGTCGAACGCAGCATCTGTAGAATATTCGAAGGCAGATCGGCGACGCCCACCGTGCGCGAGGACGAAAGCACCAGCAACGACTCGAGCACATTGCGCATCTCGCGAATGTTTCCCGGCCAGTGGTAGCGCTGTAAGCGGCCCAGAAGATCGTCTTCGACCCGCCTCACCGGGACGTGGTGCCGCCGGCTGAGGTCGCCGACCATATGTTCTACCAGCTCCGGAATGTCGCCCAGCCTCTCGCGCAATGGCGGCAGTTCCAGCCGCACCACGTTGAGCCGGAAGTACAGATCCTCGCGGAACTTCTTCTCCTTCATGAGGGCTTCCAGATTCTGATTGGTAGCCGCCACCAGGCGCACCTCCACCGGACGGTCGACGTTGCTCCCCAGCCGTTGCACCACGCGGCTTTCAATCGCCCGCAGAATCTTTGCCTGCGCCGTGAGCGACATGTCTCCGATCTCGTCGAGAAACAGCACTCCCCCGGAGGCGTGCTGCAATTTACCCTCGCGCGCCACCGTCGCTCCCGTGTAGGCGCCCCGCTCGCAGCCGAACAGCTCGCTCTCCAGAAGTGCGTCCGGCACCGCGGCACAATTCAGCGCGACAAACGGACGATTGCTGGCGCGACTGTTGCGATGGATCAACTGCGCCACCAATTCCTTGCCCGTGCCCGTCTCACCGGTGATCAGTACGCTGACATCGACGGCGGCTACTTTGCCGATCTGGCTTCGAATCTGCCGGATCGCCGCACTCGAGCCGACCAGCTGGTTGCCGCCTATCAATTGCGAAGTTTCTGTAGAAGATACCTGGAATTCCCGCCGATGCCCCGTCAACGACTTGAGGCGTGCGATGATTTCGTCTCGCGGCGCGCCGTACTCGAGCACATCGGATGCCCCGGCCCTCATCGCGCAAATCGCTGTCTCGGCGGAGATGCCCGAGGTCAGCACCAGCACGGGACACCTATGATCGAGGCTCCGCACTCGTCGGGCAACCTGCACCGCGTGGGAGTCCATCACGTTGCAGGAAAAGACAACTGCACATTCAGGCGATAGCCGGTCTACGGAATCCAGAAGACCCTCTTCCGAATCTGCCGTCAACATCTCGCATCCACATACCCTCAATGCCTCGCTCAACGTAGCCGGAGGAGGCTCCCCTTGCGTGAAGACGATGACCCTGCGCAGCACACGCCCTCCAAACTGCTCAAGATTTGGCCGCGTTTCCTACCCATACAAAGTGCCGAGGATGGCCTCTGTGAATTACCCGTTACCGAAGGTCGATATGACCGTTAGTGTTGACTCTGCCATAAGCATTTCAAATTTCAGTAAGAATTTGCATATTTTTATCGGGTTACGGGTGCGATTCGTTACACAACTAAGCAGACTTCACTTGGCGCGACGAAAAACGGGACCCAACCGGGCCGTATAATGAGTGAACTCGCCGATGAGGACAGACCCCTCTGAGAGGTTCCCTCGAAACGGAAGCTCACCATTGAGCAGGCCCAAGTAGAGAGAAACGGAAAGCGCGACGACACCGCGCGAATCGAGCGCCGGCTGCCTGCCGGAAGCTGGATGGTACCGCCGCCTATCGTGGTTCCAGCAGACTTCACTTCTGAGGGTTTGCATGGTCACAACGGTAGCCAGTCGCATTTTCATCGAATCCATTTCTGAGTCAATACCGGGCGAAGTTCGCCTCAGAGGATGGGTATATCGCCTCCGCATCCTTGGTAAGACCGCCTTTCTAATCCTGCGCGACTGTAGCGGTGAGGCGCAGTGCGTCATCGCCTCGGAGGCCCTTCGGGTTCACAAGCTCAAAGTCGAAGACGTCGTCGAGGTGCTGGGCACTGTCCGGGCAGAGCCGCGATCTAAAACGGGTTGTGAGGTCGATATCTCCGAGATTCGCGTGCTCAACCGCGCCGCACAAAACCTGCCCTTCCAATCCGCGGCACAGGCGGAATCGATTGGCTTGGAGACGCTCGTTCAATACCGTCCATTGTCGCTTCGAACTGAAGCCGTGGGCGATATCTTTCGATTACAGGCTGCGATCCTGGCGTGCTTTCGCGATGCCTTAAACCGTCGCCGCTTCACCGAAATTGTGACGTCGAAGATCGTCTCCGGCGGGACTGAGGGGGGCAGCAATCTCTTCGAGATCAAGTATTTTGATCGCGCCGCCTATCTCGCGCAGAGTCCCCAGTTCTACAAGGAACACGGAGTCGCTGGCTTGGAGCGCGTCTATGAGACCGCTCACGTTTATCGCGCCGAGCCGCATGCTTCCAGCCGCCACTTGACGGAGTACTATTCTCTGGACGTCGAGTTCGGCTTTATCGACGGGCCGGAGGATGTGATTCAGCTGGAGCGCGAACTGCTCACGGACATGTTCGAAACGCTCAACCGGAAGCATGGAGATGTGATCGGACGCCATCGAAGCGAATTGCTTCCCTCGATGCTGGACGTCCCGTGTTGGGAGTTCGACGCGTGTCTGGAAATGTTGCGCGCCGAGTTTGGACGCACTGACCTCGTTGACGATTTGGATCCGGAAGGCGAGCGGCAACTTTGCGAACGGGCGCGGCGGGAGACCGGGATCCCAGCGGTCTTCGTCCTCGGCTTCCCTTTGGCGGCCCGGCCGTTTTACACAGCGCCACGGGGATCGTCCGGTGCCGCCGCCAGTTTCGATCTCTTGTTCCAAGGCCTCGAAATCACCACCGGCGGACAACGCCTGCACCGCCGCGAGGATTTAGAGGCCGCTTTGCGCTCGAGATCGATTGACCCGGCGAAGTTTGAGAGTCATCTGGCGATGTTCGATTTGGGAATGCCGCCGCACGGCGGATTCGCGATCGGGCTCGAACGCCTGACGTGCCAGGTGCTGAATCTCCCCAACGTCCGCCAGGCCGTTCTATATCCGCGGGATCGATATAAGCTCACGCCTTAGCGCCCGTGGCGCAAATACTCCTGTTTGCCGTGTCGAGATTTATCGCGACGCTTTCGGAGTCTGCCGATTCCGTAAGGGCATGTGACGCCAATTTACTTCTTACTCTTATTCCCACGCCGCCGGAAAGCCAGTCCGCAAATTGTCAACAAGCTGCCCATCATCAAAAATGATGCCGGTTCCGGTACCGCAGTCAACAGTGCGGTGCCGCTTGTAGATGCGAACGTGCCGCCGGACGTCTCTCCGAAGAACTGCTGTCCGGGCTGGGTGAAATTGCTATTGTGCGTAGGAACTCCGCCGGGATTGAAAAATGCGCTGATGATTTCCCCTTGTCCCGGGCTGGTCGCTCCTGTAAATCCGCCACAGCCATTGGCCGTCACTCCTGCCGTGCCCAACAGAAAGCAGAAACCATTCGCGCCGTTGCTCTCGATGAGCAACTGTGTAAAGTTCCACGAGTGCGTGCCGTCTGTCAGGGTCGCTCCCGTGATCGGCACCGTGGTCCCGCTGCTGGGTAAGAAGTTGGTCTCCGGAATCACTACCGTGAAGGGTTGAAACGTACCGCTAAGTCCCGTGTAGGTAAACGAGTATATGACACTCGCTTTGGCGGCCATCGAAGCCGCCATTGTAAGTGCCACTACTGCTAATGCTTTGAGCATGTTTTGATGGTAGACTTCGCCTCCTACCGATTCAATGTCTATTAGTTTCATATTTGAAGGCAGAAAGTTCTCCGGGTACCGGAACCTTGAGTACAGTACCTCATCGATGGATTTTGGAAATTCTGAAAATGGTACCCTGGGCACGACTCCCATACCTTTGGTGGACTTGCTGCCCGTCCAAAGCCCGCGTTTAAACTGGAATTGCGCTATGCCCACTATCGAGACAACCGCAAACACTTCACAAACTCTAGCCCAACTCATGGCCAAGGGGAGAATTCCGGTCTCCGAGGCGTTGCGCTACTCCATGATGCTCGCGGACGCCCTCCGCAGGGTTCACGACTCAGGCCAGGCACATGGAGCGGTGTCGCCGTCGTGCGTTGCCCTCAATCGTGCCGGGCTGGAACTCCTCCCTGCTAACGATGCGGAGTCGATCACTCCCTACACCGCCCCTGAGGTCGTACAGAGCAAACTCGCCGATTCGCGAAGCGACATCTTCTCTTTCGGCGCCGTCCTCTACGAAATGTTGACTGGCCGCGCGCCCTTCCAGGGCGATAGTCCCGAAGCACTCGCCGCCGCCATCATGAATTCCGCGCCGCCCCCTTCGGGCAGCCCCGCCGTCGACCGCCTGGTGGCCGGATGCATGGCCAAAGATCCGGCGGCACGCTTCCCCAAAATGCAGAAGCTGGTGCTGGAGCTGAAACTGCTCCTCGTCGCCGTGCGCCGCAGCGAATCGGCGCCGCGCCCGCAGCCCGATCCCCTCCTCCGCGCGGAGATGCAGCAGATCGAGGCTCGGCTCTCCGGCCGCCTGTCCTCGTGTGAACAGTCGCTGGCCGCCATCCACGAACGTCTGGATCGCATGGAACAGCTTCTCAACGCCACCGTGGAACGCGCCGGTCGCATCGAACAGGAAGTCGCGACCTGCCGCCAGGATGGCGCGTCATTGCGCGAGACCATCTCCGAAGACCTCGCCAATCTCGATCGCGCCCTGCATGCGCAGGCCGCTTCGATCGAGTCGGTCCGCACCGCCATGGCTCAGACTGACGACCTGGTGGAGCGTGTGGTAGAGGCTCTTGACTCTCTGCAGTCCGTAGTGCTCGACCATTCCGAAGATCGTAATCTAGCCCTGAGCTAGTGGCGCAGAGACTCTTCTTTGCTGCGTCGAGACTCTCTCGACGCTTTTTCGGGCGTCCACCGAATCTGACTGCAGGAAGGGACGTCCGAATCTCGTCTCGCGCCCCGATCCCAGCTCCTTAGCAGTGACCGCCGTCGCCGTCGCGTCTACCACTATTCGGGGCGCGGCGCTCCGGTCAAGATGTGCGCAGTGTCATTCGCAGATCGCCGTGGAATTGCGCAAACTCGAGCGGGCCGCTCCTTCTATCGCCTTCGCCCGCAAACCGACGTCGACAAATCCGCACAACATTCCAGAGTGCTGCCCTCACGCGAAGCTGACGGCCAATAGATCCCGCGCGCTTGGGGCATTCACCAAGTACTGAGACTGAGCAGAACGAGCGTCGTGACGCAGAAAAGGGATACCGCTTTGACTACTGCGCTACAGCGACTGCGCGCAATTGAGATACCGCCGCCCGCGCCGCGTCGAGCAGCAGACCATGCTCGCCGCCGGCGCCCACGAAGCGCATGCCGCGTTCTGCCCAGAACTTCGCCATCGCCGTGGTGCGAGTCTGAATGCCCGGAACCACTCCGTGGCGCTTGCACTTCTCAATCAGACGATCCACCGTGTCCACCAGTAACGGATGGTCAAACTGGCCCGGCACTCCCAGAGAAATGGACAGATCGGCGGGGCCGACCATCGCGACATCCAGGCCCTTCATCGACAGTAGTTCGTCGGCGCGCTCCATCGCCAAAGTGGTCTCGAACTGCACGACGGCGAGCGTGTTGCGATTTTGGTGAGCGATGATTTCAGGGAAACTGCGCGCTTCGTAACCGATCATCGTGGGGTTGACGCCATAGCCGCGTTTGCCTTCAGGCGGGAATCGCATCCAACTCAGGGCCTCACTGAGAATCCGCGGATCCTCCACGCGCGGCAGAATGATTCCCTGCGCTCCTGCATCGAGCAGACGGGCGACCAGCGAATACAGAAGTTCGCCGACGCGAACGATGGGGGTGATGCCGGCTCCAGCCGAAGCGGCAATCATATCCTGCACGGTCTCCAGGTCGAAAGCGCCGTGCTCCATGTCGATGAAGACGTAATCGAAGCCCGCCGCGGCAAACGCGCGCGGAATCTCCGATGAGCGATAGCATTGCAATCCACACCCGAAGACTGTCTCCCCCCGCGAGAGACGGTCGCGAGTCTGATTGATGCGCATGAGATGTTTCTCCTTTCGGATCGTAAACTCCATGCTAGCGTACTGTTCCCGGTTCGCAGCGTCAGCACCGAGCGTTGCCTTGGCAGCCATACGGCGGTACACCAATCGGCCGTTCGCGTCGCGTCACTCTGGACCCTTTAGGGATCTCTCTTCTATGGGCAATCCGTTCAGCGATCGCCCCGCGAAATCGTCCGCGGTGGGCGACTCCTTCGGACGTCCACCGCAGTTTTTCGAACGGCGTGAATGCGGGCACAACTCTGGTGCTCGCCCTCAAACAAGTGTCGGACGAAAAATGCCCAACTGTTACGCTGCGCCGCGTATTCGTCACTTCGTCGCACGGAATTAAAAGAGGCAAAAAGGTCGAGAAAAGTCTCGACGCGGCAAAGAAGAGTCTTTGCGATCCAACGGCCTTGGTGGCCGCGGAAAGGGCGCGCGCGGACCTTCGGGGTCGACGTCTGCGTCGCGGCTGGACCCAACTCCTGCTTTTACACACTACAGATAGAGTTTATTGGCGGTGGCCGCCGCGGCGAAGCTCCGCAGCGCTTCCATTTCATCGTCGAAGGCGACGAAGACCGTGTACAGCTTGGTCACCTGCAGGAGGTCATGCACCTTGGTTTGCGGGTGTAAGAGCTTAATACTCCCGCCCCCATTGGTCACGCTGGCATACGAGCCCACCATCTCGCCCAATCCGGCGCTATCGATGTAGGTGACGTCCTTCAGGTTGAGCAACAGGTTTTTCCGACCGGCATTGACGAGGTCTTTGATGGTGGTGCGCAACAGCCCGGATCCCTCGCCCAAGGCGATCCGGCCGCTCAGGTCGACGATCGAAACGTCTCCCACCTGGCGGACGGTAGCTTTCATGCTCATTCAGTACCTCCGCCGATCATTATATGTATATTAGGGTGTCAATATGCTGACTCCGCCAGTTTTCGTTTCAGGAATCGGCGTTCGGGCTCAGAACAGGGAAGGGCCAATGCTGCCCGAAAACAGGCCGCTGCCTCGCCCTTCCGGCCCACCTCTTCGAGGAGGTGCCCGCGAACCGCCATCAGCAGATGATAATCACCCAGTTTTGGATCCCGGTCTAGCCGATCTATGACGACTAGGGCCTGCTCCGCTCCTTGCACCTTCGACAACGCCACGGCGCGATTCAAAGCCACGACCGGAGAGGAGTTGAGCGCGAGGAGTTGATCGTACAGGCTCAGGATCACCGGCCAATCCACCGAGTGCGGATCGGGCGCGCGCGCATGGGTGGCCGCGATCGCCGCCTGCAAGTGGTACTCGGAGACGTCGTCGCCCACCATCGACCGGTCGAAATACTGGTATCCGAGGGCGATCAGGTTCCAATCCCAACGCGTCCGGTCCTGAAACTCCAGTTGGACCAGATTGCCCGAGTCGTCGACGCGCGCGGGCAGGCGCGCGGCCTGCAGCGCCATCAGCGAGACCAGTGCATCCACCCGCGGCGTTGAAATCGATGACGAGGCCACGAGCCGCCCCAGCCGGAGCGCCTCCAGGCACAGATCCTGACGGATGAGCATCTCGCCCTCATGCGCGGCGTATCCTTCGTTGAACATGAAATACAACACGTCGAGTACCGAGACTAGACGATCCTGCAATTCAGCGCCGCGCGGCATCTCGAAGGTCAGGCTGCTTTCACGAAGCTGCCGCTTGGCACGTACCAGGCGCTGGGCGATCGCCGCCTCGTCCGCCAGGAACGCGCGGGCGATCTCGCGGACACTGAAGCCACCCACAGTCTTGAGACTCAAAGAGACGCTGGCATCGCGTGACAGCGCCGGATGGCAGCACAGGATGATCATCCGCAATTCGTCATCGCGCAATTGCTCTTCGCTATCGGGATCTCCCGGCAAAACTATGGCCGAGCGCGAAAGCTCGGCCACGAGGGAGTCAGTCTTTTCGCCCAGCAGGCGATTCCGCCGCAGCGCATCGATTGCCACATTGTGCGCGGTGCGGAACAGCCACGCTGCGGCATTTTCCGGAACACCGGTATTTGGCCACGTTTGCAAGGCCCGCAGCATAGACTCCTGAACGGCGTCCTCCGCCAGGCTTAGATGTGCGGGGCCCAGCAGGCGCGTAAAATGGGCGAGCATGCGGCCGGCCTGCCGCCGGAACAGGTGCTCCAGCAGCGGCCCGGCCGCGGGCGAACCGGTCACGATCCCCAAATCTGGCGGATCTCCAGCGAGCCGCCGTATTCCAGGGTCGGATGGTCCTGGCAGCGTTCGACGGCCTCTTCGTAGTTGGCGGCCTCGATGATGAAGAATCCGCCGACCACCTCTTTGCTCTCGCTGTAAGGACCGTCGGTGGTGCGGGTCTGGCCGTTCGACCCGCGCATGACGCGCCCGGCATCATCGGCAAGCCTCTTGCCGCCCACAGTGAAAGGCTTCTTACTCCACGCCATGAATTTCTCCACGGCCTTCTGCATCTCGTCGGGGCTCATCGCAGCCCATGACTTGGGATCGCTATGTAATAGCAGTACGTATTGAGACATCGTCGTTTCTCCTTATTTTATGCGAGTGTAGTGTGCGGTTTCGGTGAACTTGGGTGCGCTTTTTTCGTAAAACTGCCACTCGGAAACCATATGATCGTGATCGACCAAACGGATTTTGGCGCTGTGCATGTGCCCGTCGGCAGCGCTCCCGAGGTTAGTCGCATCCAGGAACTGGAACTGCAATTCCCCCGTCTGCGGGTCGAAAGATGCGGCCTGCATCCGCGGCTGGTTGCCCATGGTGCAATAGTGTGTGAGCATCAGGTGGTTGCCGTTGATGTGGTAGACGGTCAACATCGGCGGTTCCTTTTCGGACGTAAATCGTTCGATGAGGGCAGTCCCGCCGGCGATCAGATCGTAGCTCAGATGGACCTTGCCCATGTCGGTGTCCGCTTCCCATTCGCCCACAAGGGTTTTGAGGCGCGAGAATGCGGCGGCGGAATTGGCGGTCGGGACAGTGGTGGAATCGGCCGCATACGCGGCCTGCCCGGCCAGGAACAGAGCTGCTAGAAGAAAGTGTGTGTTCACAGGTTTTCCTCGGCTTGGATTGTGTTTGCGGAGGAATAACGAATGAAGGCGCCGGAAATCGACAGAGATTTCTAAGAATTTTGGCCGAGCGCCAGGCCCATGCGGCGGAGTCCTTCCGCGAACATTTCGGAGTTGACGCCCATGCCGATCCGGAAATGGCCTGGCATATCGAAGAATCTCCCAGGCACGGCGGAGGTCTCAAAGCCGGCACGCAGTTTTGCCAGGAATCCGTCGGCGTCGCCGTCCGCCAGTCTCAGAAACGCCGTGGTTCCCCATTCAGTGGGGACCGCCGAGACGCTTTGGTTCCGGTCTAGAAAGGCGGCCAGGGTCGCGCGGTCGGCCTCCACCACGCGTCGGGCGCGTTCCTGGATGACGTCCAGATTTTCGAACGCAGCTACGCTCAGGATCTCCGTGGGGTGCGCTGGGGTGGCCGCATAGATATCATTCAGCAGACGGATTCTGCGAGCGAGATCGGGCTGCGCCAGGATCCATCCGCATCGAAGACCGCTCAGCCCATAGATCTTGGTCAAGCTGCTGGTCACTACGAACTCCGGTCCCAGGTGGAACGAGCTTCGCGGCGTGCCCTCATAAACCGCATCCAGGTAGACTTCGTCCACCAGGACGTGAGCCCCCACCTCGCGTGCGAGTGCGCCGACTTCTCGGAGCACGGAATCGGGCGTGAGCACGCTGGTCGGATTGTGCAGATTTGTGATCACGATCAGGCGGGTACGAGGAGTGATTGCGCGGCGGATCTCCTCGGGATCGACGGCATAGGCATTTTCTTCGCGGCGATAGAAGCGCTTGACGTCGGCCTCCAGATAAAGCGCCGCGTCGAGCAGCGGGCCGTAGGCGGGATGCTCGATCAGGACTTCGTCGCCCGGTTCCAGTAAAGCGGCCATGGCGAGGTGGTTCGCCATCGACGTGCCGGCGGCTTCAACGACGCACTCGGGCGTCGCTCCGTACTTCGCCGCGACGGCTCCAAGCAATCTGCCGTATCCATAGCTGTTGTCGCCATGGATCTCGAGCCTGGCGAAATCGAAAGGCATTTCGCGCAATGGGAAAGGGCCCACACCGCTGGTGGCAAGGTTGAAGCGGGCCCGGCTGCTGGTCTTGGCCCAATGCATGTACTCCGAGTGCTTGTGTCTCATTCGATTGAATGGATGGCTTCCATACAAATATAAATGAGTGCGCTACCGTTGCGTCTGCTGTAGATGACTACTCATGTCTCAGCGCGTGAATCGGGTCCACTCTGGAGGCTCGCGTAGCCGGAAGATACGCCGCTCCGAGAGCCATCACCAGTAGGATCGCGGCCGATATCGCCAGCGTTGCGGGGTCCTGCGGATCGAGGCCGAAGAGTTGCGCCCGTACCAGCCGAGCCGCGAACGCCGCGCCACCAAGCCCTGCCACTACTCCCACCAGCACCGTGGCCGCGTTCTCGCGCAGCACCATCCAGCGCACCTGGCGTGGTTGGGCGCCGAGGGCCATCCGCAATCCGAGCTCACCGGTCCGCTGCGCCACCGAGTAGGTCATCAGTCCATACAGCCCCACGCACGCCAGCAGAACCGCGAACGCTCCGCCGTAGGTCGTGAGCATCGCCAGCACCTCTTCGCGCGCGAGGCTCTCCTGGGTCTGCCTTTCCAGCGTCTTGATGCGGAAGGGAGTGAGCGCCGGGTCGGTCGCCGCCACACTGGCACGAGCCGCGTTCACTGCGTCCGCAGTCGGACCCGCGTAACGAATCTCGAAGGTGGGCAGGCTGGGGCGCGCGTCTTGAAAGAGCGGGCGGTAGACCACATCCCGCGGCGTGTCCTTCACATTCGCGTAGCGCATGTCTTTCGCCACTCCGACGATGGTGCAAACACCATTCCCGGCCAGCGTGATCTGTTGTCCGACGGGATCCTGATTGAGAAATCGGCGACGCGCCATCGTCTCGCTGATGATCGCAGTCTTGGGCGCGTTGACATCGTCGCGCCAATCGAAATCGCGGCCCGCCAGCAGGCGGACTCCCAGTGTCGCAAAGTATCGCGGCGCAATCTGGTTATACGCGATGCGAATCCCTTGCTGATCGGGAAACTGCTGTTGCCCGATGGCCGTTACCACGCTGACAAAGTAAGCACCATCGTCCACCGGCCGCACTACCGACGCGCTGACTGACTGGGCTTGCGGCAGGGTCTCGAGCGCTTCCAGAATCCGCCGATACGTTTCGCCCACCGCGGCGCCCTTTCGTCCTATCAAGCCGGCGTCTACCGAGAACATCAGCACGTTGCGCCGATCGTACCCGGTGTCCTGCTTCCACAGGTTCTGCATAGTCCGGAGGAAGAGTCCGGCGAAAACCACCAGCACCAGCGAAACCGCCACCTGCGTGGCCACGAGTCCGCGGTCGAACAATCGCCGTTCGCGGCGGCCTTGCGACCTGCGCTCCGAGTACATGCGTGCGCTCGTGGACCGCAGCGCCGGGACCACGCCGAACAAGAGACAGGTCAGAGCCGACAGACCCAAAGTGAACGCAATCAGCCGCAAGTTTGGCGTCAGGTCCACCGGCATCTGGCTGAAACCCGGCCGCGCGGTCCGCAAGAGTGCGCCGCTGCCCCACCACGCCAGCGCCAGGCCGGCTGTGCCTCCGGTAGCGGCCAATAGCATCGACTCCGTGATTAACTGCCGCGCTACGCGATTCCGCGGCGCACCCAAAGCCAAGCGGGTCAGGATCTCCGATCGACGGGCCTCCGAACGCGACAGCAGCAGCGTTGCCAGGTTGAGGCTTGCCAGCAGCAGCACGGCGCCCAGCAGCATCAGAGAGAGACGCAGCCAACGCTGGTAGCCGTCGCGCAGACCGCTGATTCCGCCTCCTGCCGCGGGTTCCACCGTGAGGTTTGCTTCGCGCGCCATCCTCTGCGTTTGCGAGTTGGTCGCGGCCTCCACGTTCACCTGCCGGTAGATGAAGTTTAACTCCTGCTGTGCCTCCGCGAAAGTTGCCGAATCCTGCAACCGCCCCACCAGCAGGAGCCACGTCGAGAACGCCTCGTTCCAGGGGCGCCGGCCATTGAGCCGTTCGAGCGCGTGCAGAGGAATCGTCAGGTCCGAGATGCGGCCCACCTCCGGTCCGAAGTATCCGCGCGGCTCCACGCCGACGACAGTGAACGACACCTCATTGATCGCGATGTCAATCCCGAGCACATCCGGCCGGCCGCCAAATCTTCGCTGCCAGTAGGCATAGCTTAAGACCGCCACTGGATTCCCGGCGTGGTCGTCCTCTTCGGTGAGAAGACGCCCGAGGGCCGGCTGCAGGCGGAGCGTGGAGTAGTAGCCGCCGCTGGCATAGAGGCCCGATGCCAGGTCTGCGACCCCGTGAGCCACCACGTTGATACGGCCCGTACCGGTGTAGGCGAAGAGACCGCTCAGCGTCGTGCTCCGCTCCCGCAGGGCCGCGAAATGCGGATAAGGCATGTTGTTGTTGGGCTGGCTCGCTCCCACCGCGAAGGACATGGTCACCAGGCGATCCGCCTGCGGCACGGGAAGAGCGCGCAGCACCAGTGCGTCATACAACGAGAAGATCGCGCCGGTGGCCCCGATTCCTAGCGCCAGAGAGGCCATGGCGAACAGCGAAAAAACGGGTGTCCGCCGCACCAGGCGCGCTCCATAGCGAGCGTCCTGCCAAAAGGTAGCCAGCGAGTTCCATCCCCACATACGGCGGGTCTCCTCTTTGATCCAGGTAGCATTGCCGAGTGCTCGCCGTGCCGCCATACGGTCGCCGCCGCACTCTTCAGCTTCGAGTTCCACATGGGCGCGAAGCTCGCGATCGAGATCGTCTTCCCGTTTTCGCCACCAGGTCACGATGGGCCTCCTTCGTATCAGGGTAGACGCTCTACCCTGATTTCCGTTAGGGAGCAATTAGCGATGTGGACAAACTCTCTGGGGGGTGTGTCTAGCGGTCAACCACGACTTGTACGTGATTGCTCTCTTGCCCGCCGGCGCTGATGTACAACTCCGAGGTGCCGGAATTATTGATCGAGGGCATCTGCACCTCAACCAGGTAGAATCCGATGTAGCCTGGGAGCAGCGTGGAGCGCGTGACTTGCAGGGGAGCGCCGTCGAGGAAGACGCTGACCGGGGCGACAACCGACGGCACATTCTCCATGGGCGCGTACATGCCGGTGGGCCAATCGGGGCGGACCTTGCCGAGTCCGGTGGCCCAAATCTGAAGGCGCGCACTGGCATGTGCTCCATTGCGGACGTCTACGGGAAGTCCGCTATCCGCATCCCATAACATCGGTGCGCCGTCGAGCCCCACCATAATCGCTGGAGAGAGGGGTTGGACCGGTAGTTCGCGAGTGACCATGCCGGCAGCGGTCTGCAGTGAGAGACTGACGCTTGGCCCTACCGCCTCGAAGGGCACCTGAATCTGCGAATCGTTGCCTTGCACCTGCAGGACGGGATAGTTCAGATTTCCGCCTCGTGCTGAGGTGACCTGTCCCCCCAGGACGCTGAGCAGCGAACCGGGAGCGGCCGCGCGCGAACTGAAATCGGCCGTGTTGACGATCCGCATGTTGCGAACGGGAGTTGCCGTCGCATAGACGCCGTATCCGTCGAGAGCGGCATAGAGCTGAACTTTGGCGGGGTCCAGCCGGACGTCCATTGCCGGGGCATCGGGGAGGGAAGAAGAGAGACTCGTCCAGCTTATGGGAGAGGTAGTGGCATTTTTGAGGTCGTCGACTCGCGCCCAAAAGACACCTTTATCGGTGGCAAGGTAGATCGCACTTGCAGACCAGTCCGCCGCAACTGCATGAGCCATGGCATCTCCCGGCAGGTTGCCATCGAACGCATCCCAGAAAAAGCCTTGTCCGGAAAATACGGTGTGAATGATATGTGGACCATTCCCACTGAGGGCTGCCAAAGCCACGTTCGGGGAGTCGGGATCCATGATGATCCGTTCCACCCGACTGCCGCTCGATTGCCGGACCACCTGGGGTGCGGCGCCTTTGATCGTGACCCAAATCCTGCCGTCCGAAGAGCCGGCGTAGGTGGTCGATCCGTCTGCAGAAGTGGCGGCTGCCGTGATCGCCTCACCCCGCAATTCCGTATGAAGAATAATCGAGTAGCGCTCACGGATTACGGCCTCGCTGTCGCTGCCCTGAACGCGATACCAGACCGAGCCGCCCGCCGGCAATTCCAGGACGGATCCGCCATCGAGCAAAACACGAGTGCCGCCCGAGCTACCGGGGGTGGCCAGGATCCGCTTCACGGAAAGTGCCGGCAGCCGATTATTCAGGCCGCTCCATGACATGCCACCATCGACCGAACGCCATACACCAAAGTTATTAGCAACCACCAACTCGTCCGGGTTTTGCGGTGAGACGGCGACGCTGCGCTGACCCGGGCCAATCACAACCTGCGACCCATAAGCAGTAAGCGCGTCCCAGGAGCGGCCCCCATCACTGGAACGGAACAACTGCCGTCCCAGCCCATAGATGCTCGACTGATTGCCCGCCAAAGAGACAACCCGGATGCCCGGCTCGGGGGTTCGTGGAACCGCGGTTTCTATGGATGGGGTGGGATCGGGCGCCTGGGCGGCCGGCGTCCACACTTCGAAGTCACTAGTCTGAAAGACTTTATTGGAATGAGTCTGGGCGTATAAGACGCCTTCGGGCGAGAACCAGACGCGGTCGACGGGCCCGGTCGCGGGCGAGGCAAGCATCAGTTCCACGGAAGACCCACCCACGTGGCGCCAGACCGGCAGCGTCTGCGCGTGCGACGAAACCACCGCCGCCAACGCCAAGATCACCACGTAACAGATTGAAACCCGTGCTGTTGCGTTATGACACACAGACGTGTTCCATTTTAACCCATTTCTCCTTCCGCGTTAACGAACAAATTGCTGAATCTGCGTACTTTGTGAGCAAACTTTAATCTCGGCCCAACGTGTGCCTTGCATGTTTGGTGCTAGACTTGAGGAGTTCCGGCATTGGGCCCTAGGTTTCAGACGACTTGATCCTGAAAACGGTTGGTATGTTCCAGCGTTTGTTGCTCTCGCCGGCTGTGTCGATGCTGCTGATCGCGGCCGCGCTCGGTGTGTGCCCCACCCGTGTGCATGCGCAGGACGCCACCGCCCAGGCGGTTGCCTTGGTCGGGCAGGTGTCGGTGACTTCGGATTCCCGCGACTTACAGGCGCTCTCGATGGGAATGGCCGTGAAGCCGCTGCAAGTGATCGTTACCGGCCCCGATGGCTACGCCCAGTTTCAGGTTTCCGACGGCAGCACCTTCGAAGTCTTTTCCAATGCGCGGGTGATCTTCCGGCCCAGCATGGGCAATTGGAAGGATCTGCTCAACATTGTCATTGGACGCGTCAAGGTATTCGTAACACACCCCAACGGAAAGATTAACCACAACGAAGTCTCCAGTCCCACCGCGATCATTTCGGTTCGCGGCACGGTGTTCGACGTTTACGTGGAAGACGATGACGGAACCACTCTGGTGTCTGTTGACGAAGGCCTTGTAGATGTCCGCAACCAGACTGCCGCTGGGCTTCCGGTCAGGCTTAACCCCGGCGAGTCCATCCGCGTGTTCCGGAATCAGCAACTAGCCGCCCTTAAGCCAGATAAAAGCGGCTTGATCCAAGCCGCACTTAAAGCCATGCGGGATTCTGTCCTGGTCCTGCGCGGGCCCAGAGCAGTCGGTGTGCCGGGCGTTCCCGGTTCTCCAGGCGCTCAGGGCGACAAGGGCAAAACGGGTTCGACTACTCCTGGCGCTCCAGGATCTGGACCTGGCGCACCTTCCAAGCCGCCCGGCGGCAATTAGCTTTCTCTCGATTTCTCCCGCAGCGCATCGTTTCGGGCGGTCCTCGTAACTCGGGGATCGCCTCGGGGCGACTCATTGCAGGGTGACGGAATATCCCGCCGAACGGACAACCTTTTCAACCTCGGCGCGGGATTGCTCCTCCAAATTCAACGGCCAGCTCAAATGAAACACCGTTCCCCCTGGAAACTGCGAGACCTTTCTGCGCAGTTGCTCAAGCGATCGCGTTTCGTACTGCCCGACGGTGGCATAGAATTGGTCCCCCATGGGCATGAGGCGGACCTCAACCGGCGATTTGGACTGAGACAACCAACCCGTGACCTCTTGTTTGCACCAATTGCTGGTGCAGAGGGTGAGCAGACGATTCAAGCCGTCCTCCGGCAGCACCCAACCGTCCGCCTGCGCCAATGCGATCCGCAGAGCCCGTTCGAACTGGATGCCTTCCTGACCTTCAACGTCTTCCAGTTGTGACTCGCGTCCTTTCCACCAGGATCGAAAATACTCGAGCGTCTCCCACAGAGGCTTTTGCACCGCCGGCGAACCGAACTGCCCCAAAACTTCCGCGGCGCCGCGCTTTACAGGAACTTTGGGACTCGACAGAAACTCCACCGCCAGCCGCTCGAGCGCCGGGCTGTATGCATTGCGATCCAAGGTGCGGAACTGGAAACCCATGTCGTAACACGCGGGCGCGCCCGCAGGTTTGCCGAAATCGGCGCGGAGCATCTTCTCTCCGTAGGCCGGATCGAACTGCAGATAATAGTAGACCAGCGGCCCGCCACAGTGCGGGAGCTTCTGCTGGTCGAGGTCTCCATCCCGCTTCGCCTGCGCCTTCTCCACGCGTTCGACGATATCGCCGGTAGCATACCGGACAATCAGCGCGTCCACGTATTGCCGGGACTCCAGGCGGCTGGCCAAAGCGTCGTTCAATTCCGGCAGGCGCCCCTCCTTCAACATCGACAGCGTGTTCATCGATAGATTGGCTTGCGGATGGGCAATCTCCGCGAGGATGATCCGCCGGCCTTCATCCGGGGCGAGTTCGTAGATACGGCGGACAGCTGTGTCTTCAAGCGGCGGATCGACGCGCGGCTCCGGCGGATGCGCGTAAATGGCGCGCAAAGCCGGCAGCATCGTTTGACTCTTGAGGAGACTCCAGCGGCTCGTCAAAAGGTCGCTTTGCATGCGGGACGGCAACTTGTGAAAGTCCGCCACCAGAGAAGAGGTCAACGCCGGCAGCCAAGGCGTCTCCGTGCCGCCGCCACGGGCCGCATCGAGCAGGGTATTCATCGAGACCGCTCGTGCTTCCGGCTGTTTGGCCGGCAGCGCGTCGACCAGGCGCGCAATGTACTCTTGACGCTTTTGCCGTTCGAGTTCGGCACGGCGGCGTGATTCGTTTCGCCAAGCCTCCTGCTTGCTGACGTCCTTCGGGAACGGGGCCATTGGACCATCGGCAGAGAGAAGTCCTGCAAGCTGCGAGAGCGTGTCGAGGTAGCGGTCCCAAACCGGCTGATCCGGTGCCGCCAATCGCGCCTCCATCAGGGGGAGCAACTGCCGCCGATAGGGCGAGCCCAGCACTCCCATGTAGAGCGCCCAGGAGCCGGCATCGTTTCCAGAATCCAGGTGGCGCACCAGTTCGATGGCCGCATCCGGACTCTCGAGAAACCGCAGGGTCCGTCCGGCGCGCTGACGGCGCTCGAGCGGTCCCGCATTCGGATCGGGAGGCGCATTTAGGACTGCGCGGGCCTCGGCGATTTGTTCTTTCACCCAGGTCGACGGCGCCGGGACGATGTTCAACGTCAGGATCTCGGACACAAGCGGCACGGGATCGCCCCGGTCATGGGTCCGCAAAAACGACTCCGAGCGAGTGGGATCGGTCGTATGGGTGACGCGATGGCTCAGAATGGCGATCCGGTAACGACCCGGCTTGCGGAACCGTACCCACTCATTCAAGGTCCTCTCGAAGGAGAATGGCTTCTCCGAAAGCAGCACCGGCCCGCCCGAGAGCCCGCCCATACCTCCGTCTTCGCCGGGAAGGCCGCGCAGAGGATCTTCGGTGAGATCCACGGGATCGACGAGAAACTCCTCGACGTAGTTCATGCGCCCGACGCGATCCTGGAGTCGTGTGTCTGCCATGAATGCCTTGGGCTCTGTGGAGGTGAAGGTGAGTTGTAGCGGGATCAGATCTCCGGAGTAGAATTCGGACTTGGGTGCCGAGAGCTGAAAATTCACTGTAGCCGGCTGACTGGCATGCAAGGACTGCCATCGCGCCAGGAAGGCGTCCTGCGCGGCGGCAGGGGAGAGGCACCACAGCAACATCGCCGGGATCAAACGGAGGGTCATGTGGGTCCTTTTGTTAAGACACCGTTTATCGCCAGGCGGTTCCGGCGAGTTGATCTCACTGTACTCCCGAGCCGCCGCGATTGCACTCGTGAGTGCTATGCCGGCAGCATCTTCGCCTGCGCTTTACCAGCCTGTCCTACAATGAAATAGATGCGGGGAAAGTGGGTGTTCATCTCCGTTCTGGCTGTGTGTCTGGGTGTTGGCGGTGCCGCTTTTTCCGCCCGACGCAGGCGTGTAGCGCCGGAAACTGCGGGGCGGAACCCGGGCGCGGCAGCGATCGCCAATCCGGAGATCTCGCTCAACGGTGTGATTCGTCCGCAGCACTTCACGGGAGTTGGCTCCGCAATCGAGGGCAACATCGACGCATTCATGGCGAATGTCGGCGACGAGGTCTTTCAAGGGCAAGTGCTGGCGCGCATTGGCGCGGCGGGGCTGGAAAGTGAGAGGGAAGCTGCCGCTCATGCCGTGGAATACGCGCAAGACCAGGTGAGCCGGGCGGAAGCAGGCATTAATGCCGCGCGAATGGAAGCATCGCGCGCGACCGCGGACGAGGCTCGCGCACGCATGGCGCTCGATCGCGCGCAAAAAGTCTACGAACGCCAGAAGACGCTGCACGCCGCCGGCGCTACTCCGCGCCTCACCTTCGAAAAGGCTGAGCAGGACTACGAGGCCGCACAGAAGGAAGAGGACATCATGGAGAAGGGCGCCCAAGGCGCCAGCAGCAACGTTCAGGCGGCCATCGACACCTTGAACTCGGCGAAGAAGGTCCTGGCGGAGAAGAGCCAGCAACTCGAGGACGCACAGGGGGCTTTCGAATCGGCGGAAGTCCGCGCTCCGGTGGATGGCCTGATTGTGAGCCGCAAGGGCGACGTGGGCAAACCGGTGCAGGAATCGGGCGATCAGTTGTTTCAGATCGCGACCGACCTCTACGCTTTAGAGGTGCCCATAGAGCCGCAGGCCGACGTGCTGAAACGACTGCATCCGGGGCAGCCGGCGCTCGTGGTGGTGCTCGATCTGCAGACCGGCGGCATGCCTGGCAGTGTGAAAGAGATCAAAGACACGCAGGCAATCATTGAATTCACCAGCACGCTCCCGGCGATTCGTCCGGGCATGCGCGCGGACGTACGGCTGAAGCTGGAATAGCGTCGCACAGATCTCGCATCCCTTAGGATGCGCGATGCCTTACAATAGAGGTGTTCCGGATATCAATATGGAATTCCTCGCGACCAGTCTGCTTGAACTCATCACGCAGACCTCTACCAACCTTCCGCCCGATGTGCGAGCTGCTATGTCGCTTACGGCGAGTGATGAAACGCCGGGGACGCAGTCCTCGCAGGCCCTCAATATTATTCTCTCCAACGTCGATATGGCGGTGGACGACGAAGGGCCGATCTGCCAGGACACCGGGATGCCGACGTTCTTCGTGCACACTCCAGTGGGCGTCAATCAGATCCGCATCAAGGCAGCGATTCTCGAGGCGGTGGCGCAAGCGACCAGGCTGGGCAAGCTCCGTCCGAATTCGGTGGACTCGCTCACGGGAAAGAACACTGGCGACAATCTGGGACCGGAGACGCCCGTAGTCCACTTCGAGCAGTGGGAAGAGGACGAGATCGAAGTACGTCTGGTCCTCAAAGGTGGAGGCTGCGAGAACAAGAATATTCAGTACTCGGTGCCCTGCAATCTTGACCACCTGGGGCGTGCGGACCGCAATCTGGAGGGCGTCCGGAAATGCCTCCTGCATGCGGTGTGGCAGGCGCAGGGGCAGGGATGTTCGCCGGGAGCGCTCGGCGTCTGCATCGGCAGCGATCGGGCGCATGGCTACGAATTGGCGAAACAGCAACTGCTGCGCACCTTGGACGATGTGAATCCGAATCCCACTCTGGCGAAGCTGGAGGCGGAGATTCTGGAGGAGGCGAATCGTCTGGGCGTGGGCGCTATGGGGTTCGGCGGAAAGGCGTCACTGATCGGGTGCAAGATCACGGCGGCGAATCGTCTGCCGGCGAGCTACTTCGTTTCCGTCGCATACGATTGCTGGGCGTTCCGGCGGCTGGGCGTTCGTCTGGACGCTGTTAACGGCGCCATTACGCAGTGGCTGTATCGCGATCCCGCGCGTCCAGTGGAGCGCATGGCGCGGGGCGAGGGCTTTCCGCTGACGGGCCGCGAAGTGGTTCTGACGCCGCCTCTCACCGAAGAACAGATGCGGGCCTTGAAAGTGGGCGACGTGGTTCTGATCAGCGGCGAGATGTACACGGGCCGCGACAACGTGCACGCCTACCTGATGAAGAATCCTCCGCCGGTGGATCTGCATGGCGCGGCGCTGTATCACTGCGGTCCTGTGATGCTGAGGGAAGGCGAGCAGTGGACGGTCAAGGCGGCGGGTCCGACGACCAGTATCCGCGAGGAACCGTACCAGGCTGACGTGATCAAGAGGTATGGGGTCCGGGCGGTGATCGGCAAGGGCGGCATGGGGCCGAAAACGCTGGCCGCGCTGAAGGAAGCGGGCGCGGTCTACTTGAACGGCATCGGCGGTGCGGCGCAGTATTATGCGCGCACGGTGGAACGCGTGCTGGGCGTGCACCTGATGGAGTTCGGCATTCCGGAAGCGATGTGGCATCTGCGAGTGAAGAACTTCGCCGCGATTGTCACGATGGATGCGCACGGAAATAGTCTGCACGCGGACGTGGAGACGAGCACCGGAGCGGTTCTGGAAGAGTTGGGAACGCGGGCATGAGGATCGCGTTGCGGGCGCCCGATTAGAAACGCTACACTGAAGGCTGATTGCGTGCCGCACGGTACGCGGTCGTGCCTCTTCATTCCCCGGTCGTCTAATGGTAGGACAGCGGCCTTTGGAGCCGTGAATCGTGGTTCGAATCCATGCCGGGGAGCCATAGCGTTCCGTTATCAACTACAGGCCGCGAAATTCTTGACAACAAAGCCCTTCCGTCTGGCCCCGTTATCCGCCACATTCCGCAGGTTTTCGCGGTCGGCGGGCCTCTCACCGGTTTGACGCGAGATGTGCAGCGGGGGCGCGGCCAACCGCCGGGGTTCAGGCCGGAGTCCAAGGTTTTTGCTGCGAACTCTCCGGTTTCTCCGGTTGACAGGGTGGCCTTTGTTGACGGCCCTTTCCAACGCGGCGGCCCAAAGACCCAAACGGCGGATTTGTTCAACTTGACCGGCACAGAACCACCAACGCCAGGCGATTCCCCCCGCGCGGCTGTCTTCAGGCTGGCTGGTCCCGATTAGACTCCCGAAAGGTGCGCTCCGGTGAAAAACGCAGCTGAGGATCTTCCAAGTCGCCCACTACCCAGCCCCGGTCCAAGAACCGGTTAAAACGTTCGCAGGCTGTTTCCGGAATGAGAGCGCAGCCGTGGTAAGCGGCCAGATTGCATGAAGCTGGTCCCTGGCCACCGCGTCGGCCATTTCCATGCAAACGGGATCGGCGGAACACCATGATCGCGGTGCCAGACGTCAGCAGATACCAGGTCGAGGGGCGCAAGACACGTCGTTTACGCCATGCCTTCGATCCGTCGGCGGCAGAGGTCAATCACCTCCACTGTCATCTGCCGCGTCTCATCGCTCAATTGGATGGCCTTCGGTACTGCGATCCCGTCGAGCGCTCCGCGCAGCCGCTGCACAACCTCATCCACCGCGCCTTCCGCGTCGCCGGCGCGCAGACCAGCGGTCGTCGCCAATGCCTGGAAATCAGCGCGACGGAGGTTATCATCCTTGCCGTTGAGCTTGAGCGCGAGGCGGTCATGTTTCAGCTTCGGGAAGACACGTGTCGTCACGGCATCGTAAAGCGGGGCCAGCCGCACGGTGCGGAACTGCCTGTCGCCCGGCTGGGCGATCTTGAGCAGCGCCATGTTTTTGAGATGCATGTCGCCGTCGGCGATCAGCCAGGCGAAGAGCGCGCGCTTCACGATGATGAGCAGATCCTCTTCGGGGGCCGTGGACAGCGGCCGGACGGCGCGCGCGACGCGCTCCATGGTGCCGTCGTACTTCGCGCTCGTCGGCAGATCCAGAACGGAGCACATGTCTTCCAACGCCACGAACCGCGTGTCGTCATTGCTCTCGCGGATATCGAAGCGCTCGACAAGGAGCGCCGGCGGCATCCTGTCCGGCATGGCGACAAGCGCGGTCGCCGGCGCTTCGAAGCCGGCCGCCCGGCCGAGTTCCATCGCCATCCACTCCACGACCGGCAGTGCGTCGTAGCCGCTGGTGCCGGCAGGTTTGAGGATATGGGTGAAGGGCTTTCCGGTCGCGGGCGAGAGAACGCCCTTTTCATCAAGGTACATGGGCGCCTTGATCTGCACGCCCGAAAGGCGCGGCGTATCCGCGCGCGCGTAAATCTGCGCGAGGGTGCGCTCGAAGTTCTTCTCGATTTCGCCCCGGCCGGGTCCTTCGTAAACGCCGGTAAAGACGCCGCCTTTGGTATAACCAGCCAGCGGCCTCAGGAGGACGTCCTGCGGTAGTCGCCTGAGCTCCGCCTCCTGTTCAACAATCGTGATATTGGACGTGTAGCGCTTCCCAGACCGCAGCAGCGCGCGCTCGTCCTTGTCCTGGAGAACCTGCTCCAGCCAGCCTTCCGGCAGCAGCGAGACGATGAACGGCGGCAGTCTGCCGGGCGTCGTCTGCCGAATGAGCGGCGGCCCGTCGCTCTCGCCCCGCTTCCAGCGCCACTCGAAGCCGTCGTGAATCAGGTGCCCCAGAGGCACGCCGTGCCAGGCGACAATCAGATCCAGCGCCGCCTCGTTCTTCGCGGGCGCAGCGCTCGGCCGTCGCAGAAGGTAGCGCTCCGCCGCCTCCCCCTCGCGATACCACTCGTTTTCGCGCGCCAGTGTCCAGACCGCATCGGCCGCTCCCTGTGCCGAGCCATATTCCTCGATCAGGCGCGCAGCAAGCGAGACCCGCATGTCGTCGTTGATCGATGCCGCGTGCTCACTGCGCAGACGGAATGCCTCAAGGAAGCGCTGGCGGATTGATGAGACGGCAATCCGGAACTCGCCCATGCCGTCGTCGATGACGCCCTCGCCGACAGATGGATGCGCGGGGGCCTCGTTCTGGATGATTTCCAGCGCACGGATGCGGGTGCGTTGCTTGCGCCTGGCGCTCAGGAAGAGGCGTCCGTCCGGGGTTGGCCCGAGCAGGACGGCGCTCGCGGCCGACAGGTAAGCTTGGGGGTACAGATATTTAGCGATGCGGACGGCGTGCCGGAGGACGGTGGTTTCGATGTCGTCATCCGCGTCGACGTAGATGCCGCGCATGAGCTGTATGAGTTTCCCGGTCTCGGCGCGGTAGTGGCTGCGGGTTTTGTCGATCGTTTCGCCAACGAGGTGTAGCGCCATGCTAATCTTTCCGTACTTCAGGTACGACTAAGTTAGCATTGGCAATCGCCCGTTACAAATAGAAATCCAACTTTCCCGCACCTCAAGTACGGGAAAGATAGCCAGCTGGGCCTGTCAACTTGGGTTTCAACTTTCGCGTGGTATCGCCACCGGTTCGCCATTTGTTTTCAATAACTTGAAAATCCGCGAGAGGGTTTTATTCCAATGTTTTTGGGGAGCACGTTGGACGGGTCCGTCAACAAGTTTTGCTATCCTCGTAAGTTACTGAAACGTCGACATCTATGACTCTGCGCAGAAATCATGCCGGAGCCCCAAAAAGGCCAAAAAAGCGGCGAAAACGGATGGATGCGCGCTGGCCTTCATATAAATCCGATTTATGCGGTTGACAGCGTCGTGTCCCCGGTCATGCTACGAAACTGAAACTCATAGCACGAACACGTAGAAAATCGGGCGTTCCGCGTCGGTTTCGCACTTCTCGACCGCTGGGGGCGTGTTGAACGGAGCCGTCAACAAACGAAAGCTGTCAACTAGTTTCCACATTTCATCTTTGATGACCGCGTAGGATTCGAACTGCGATTAACAACTGGATGCCTGGGCGGCCACATTGGACGGGTCGAGAACAAGCGCAATCATTTCCGTCACTTGCATCTGCATTGCGCGCGGCCCGAGCAGAATTCCAAGTGACGAACGGTGCAAGAGGATACAATGATTATCTCGGCCCGACGGCTCTGCGATTCGTTCCGAGAACACGCTTGGTGATGCCAGTCATCCCTCGTCGTTTTCGGAGTACCGGATGACCGCATCATGCTGATTCACCGGCGCTTAATGGTTCCTTTCTCCTTGAGGATCGTTGCCTTTGTCAATCCGGGCTGTTTCGATGTCAAGCACGATAGTTGTAGTTTTTTCAACAGCTTAGGGTATTGCAGGCCGCTTAGAGTATTGCTCGCAGTGGGATCATATGATACCGTATAGGTGGGACGGATGAGCGCCCTCAGCGGGAAGGACCTCCGAGAGCGCTGGATTGCAATGCCGATAGGCTGGACGAGAGGGGACATTTCGCAAATTACTCATCGAAGCAGCGCGATGAGGTCCTCAAGAAGGGGTATCTTGGCCGCTATCCGCCGGATCAGGCGATCAAGATGGCAAGGCTGCAGGCAGAACAGGGTCATGGGTGTCGTACGCCAAAGTTCAACGACGAAATCCGCGAGCACTTCAGCTTGGTCGGCGCGGAAGTTGGTGACATGCTTCTCAAGATCCTTGACGAGACCCCGCCAGAATCTTATGAGCCACCATTTAAACTCAATGAACCTCCAGGATGTCCGTTCATATTCCGAAGCTCGGTTCTGGGGTGCGAAGTCTTTTTCAAGTTTCAGATCGTCGGTACGGCCAAGAAGCCACAAGTTCTATTCTGGTCTTGCCATCCTCCCCTGTACTGAATCAAGAGAGAAGAATCATGAAGTGCTTTCAATGCGAAAAAGGAAAAATGGTGACCAAACTCGCCGATATGACCGCCCATGTTCGTGGCGAGGAGGTACCGGTGCGAACGGAAGCGACGGTCTGCGATCGTTGCGGATTCCAGATTCTCAGTGACGAGCAGTCGGCCGTTTACACCATTGCGAGTGCGGACGCCTACCGCGAGAGGCATAAGCTCCTCACAACGAAGGAACTCAAGGAAATACGGCAACGTTTAGGAATGAGCTTCCGCGCCTTCGCCAAATATTTAAAGGTCAGTGAGGCGAGTCCAAAGCGATGGGAGGCCGGCCTCGTTCAAGATGAGGCGATGGACGAGTTGATCCGACTGAAAGCGGATCTTCCCTCGGCTCGCAATAATGTCAGACAGTTGGAGTCTCGTCTGGGTATGACGTCGGCGGCTCCCGTCGCACAGGTGATCGTCGTCCAGATGCCACGACGAGAAGCAACCGAATCCACGTGGCGGGCGCCCGACGATTCAATTTCTATCGGGGGACCACGGTTCGCGCCAGGGTTTCTTAAGGACACCTGCTACCCCGCGTAGTTCAGACTGCGGCGAACGAGATGGGATTTACGATCGAGCAGGACAAGGATTCTGTACAGGCCGCATACCGCTTCCAAGTGAGTGCAATGCTCCAGGACGTTCAGTTGCTTGAATGTGCGGCGTCCGTTTCAGAGGCCAAATTGGAGCTGGAGGGTAAACTGCGTCTGGGATTGACGATGGAGAGTGGCGTCCTAAGTCATTCCGAAGAGAATGCCCGGTTCTGGGTGCGCATCAGCATTTTCGGCGATCCTGCAGATGAGCCGGAGCAGCCAGAACACCACCGCTTTGAAGTCGCTTGCCGGTATGCTTTAGCTTACGGCCTGCGTCCGGGCTATAATCCCTCCCCGCAAGAACTCGATGCGTTCCGCGAAGCGAACGCTGTCTTCCACTGCTGGCCGTATTCACGCGAACTCGTCCAGAACATGACGATGAGGATGGGTCTACCGATTCCACCGTTGCCTTTCTTACGGCTGGCACCAAAGATCGCGCCCAAGACGTCGGCGCCGAAACGGTCGGCCAAACAGCACCCGCAACGCGGTGAGGAAAAGGCTGACGGCTGACTCCCCTTTGCGGCCCAGCGGAAACGGACTGGTCGGTTTTGGCCGTCACTGGCGACGGTGAGTACTTATGTTTTTTGTTCGAGCGATCTTTCCATCGTAGCCTCTCTC
The DNA here is from genome assembly GCA_035295745.1 of Bryobacteraceae bacterium. Taxonomy (GTDB): domain Bacteria; phylum Acidobacteriota; class Terriglobia; order Bryobacterales; family Bryobacteraceae; genus JAIQFL01. The sequence continues at coordinate 89,435 of DATGIL010000098.1, forward strand.
GCTGTCAACTACTCGTTTCCTATCGCGAAGGCCTTCGCCTTTTATTTTCAACAAGTTAAAATTCTGCGAGAGTGTTGTATTCCAGGGTTTCTGGAGAGCCACCTCGAATTCGCCGTTTGCAATGTATGAGTCACAGGCGACCGCAGCTTCACTTTCGAACCGACTCTGGCTATTTCGACGAAAACACGAGAGGGCAACACCCCGCATCGCCAACACCGACAGTGGCCAGAGCGTCAGCCCACAGCATCTGTGTTGCAGGCCGACATGGCGCTCGTCGGTTCCAGCCTTGAGATACCCGGCGGCAGTCAATTGGTCCTTCTCTTCGGCGCGGTAAGCGACCTTTGGCCAGCCTACCGCCTACCGGCCACGCCCAACCATGAGCCGGCGCAGCCGAGCCTGCGCGTAGCGCAGATCGTGCCGCACCACATGCACTGACTCCGCTGTCGCTTCGGCCGTCTCCTCCGCCGTCATTCCCGCGAAGAATCGCATCTCGATCAAGCGTACCAAGCGTGCGTCTTCCAGGCCCAACCGCTCCAGCGCCTGATCCAGTTCCAGCAGCGACCCTGCGGGTGCGGCCGACGCCAGGTCTGCAGGCAATTCCGCCTGCAGCGCGGGACCCCGCTTCTGCGCACCTTGCGCGCGCGCGTAATCCACCAGCACCTGCCGCATTACCCGCGCCGCCACTCCCAGAAAATGGGCACGATCTGAAAACTCCGGAAGCTGCCGGCCGAAGAGACGCAGGAACGCTTCGTTGAGTAACGCGGTGGGTTGCAGCGTGTGCAATCCGCGATCCCGACGCAGTGCCGATCGGGCCAGCCGGTGCAACTCCCCGTAGACCAGAGGAAGCAGTTTTTCCAGTGCCTCCCGGTCGCCTTCCCGGACCCTGCCCAACAGCATTGTGATGAGCTCGGGCTGCCCTTCCGTCGACTCTGGCAAGACACCAGTTTACTCCTGCTTCAGCGTCGTATCCAGAACTCCCAGCAGCTTCGCCTCCGAGTGCAGTATGTCGATCATCGCTACCGGCTCTCTGGCATTCTTATTCATGCGAATCAGCTTTTCCGACGACACCATGGCTTCACGGCAGCGCTCCCGTGCCCGCTCCATATTCCCGAGGTTTCGTTCGGTACGTGTTAAACAAATCAGCAGGATGTTGCCAGACTGCATCACTCCCACATCCTCCGGGTCCTTCGCCAGGGAACGCTTGACGAAGCCCTCACCTTCAGTTAGCACTTCCCGGGCTTCCCGCCAGCGTTCCGCTTTCATCAGGATGGAGCCGGCGATCATGCATCCATTCGCTCGCAGGTAAAGGAATCGACGGTTATTGGGGTCCACCGCCAGCATCTGGTCGATCAGCGCCAACGACTGCCGCTCCACCGCTAGCGACTCGTCCACATGGTCGATATCCTTCAACCGGTTGGCCAACCGGGCGGTCATCACAACCGCCTGGTCCAGCACGACCAGGTCGCGTGGATTCGCAGCCGCGGTAGCCTGGGCCATCGTGGCAGCTTCTCGCTGGGCGGCGACAGCCTCCCCCATGAGGGCCGGATCGCCTTTAACCTGATTGGTGAGCAGGACGGATCGAAGCGATGTCAGCAGGATCCGTGAGTATCTCCACTCCCTGTTCTCCGGCGCGCCCGCAATCAGGCCATCCAAAATCGCTTCCCCTTCGCGCACGCGCGCCAGCCCCGCCGTAATCTCGCCCACTTGTTGCAGCGTGGTGGCCAGGAATTTCCTCGAGTCCGCCGCATCAGCCGCTGCTATCGCGTCCTTTGGCCGTTCGCGGTATAGTGCGTCCGCGATCACCATCGCCTCCTCCAATACTTTCTTGGCCTCCGGATGCTTCCCACTCGCTTCCAATACCGCGCCTTGACGCCAGAGCGCCCGCATCAGAGCGTTCTGCGCCTTCGGCTCCGCCGGTTCCGATCGCGTCCACCGCCGTCCCGCTTCCACGGCCTGCGCCGTCACCTGCAAAGACTCACTCAATGCCGCTCCCTCCTGCTTCAGGACGGACAGCGCGATCAAATCTTCGATGTACAGCGTTCGCTGTGCCGCCGGACCGCAGCAGCCGTCGCCCGATACCTCCAAAATCGACAGGGAGTCTTTGACGTGTGCCGTCGCAGCCACAGCATCGCCCAGCCGCTTCTCAATCCCGCTCAGCCGGTAGTACGATTGCGCCAGGTCGCGGTCCACTGCCCGATCCCGGCTCGCATCCGCGGCCAGTTTCGCCAGGTACTCGCGCGCCGTGGACACTACCATCTTCTGCGCCGCCAGAGTGCCCGGAGTGTTCATGATGGCATCGTTGAAGTCGAAGATGAAGCGGTTGGAGAGCGCCCGCACATCCTCCGCCTGCTTCTGCGCCTGCCGCGCTTCATAGAGGGAGAATCCCGTGCCTCCGGCGATGGCTGCCAGGGCCAGCCCCGTCGCCATCGAGGCGATCGTGTTGCGCCGCAGAAAGCGCCCGGCTCGATAGCTCCAACGGTCCGGAGTCGCCCGCACCGGTCGGTCCGCCAGGTAGTTCTCGATGTCCTGGGCGAACTCGCGCACGGACCCGTACCGCCGCTGCGCGTCCAGATGCAACGCCTTCAGCAGGATGTTATCCAGGTCGCCCTGCAGCACCGCATTCCACGCCGAGGGCCGCCGCGGCTCCTGTTCGCAGATCATCCGCTGCGCCGCGGTCGGCGACAGAGCCTCTGTCGCGTGCGGTGTCTGCCCCGTCAGAAGGTGATACAGCACTCCGCCCAGCCCGTAGATGTCGGTAGCCGTGGTGGCAACCTCACCACGCGCCTGCTCCGGACTCGCAAAATCCGGAGTGAAGATCATCGTCTGGGTCTGCCCGCCGTCCGTCTCGAGCGTCTTGGCGACTCCGAAATCCAGCAGCTTGGCATCGCCCGAGGCCGTCACCAGCACGTTCGACGGTTTCAGGTCGCGATGCACAATCAGCTTGCGGTGCGCGTAATCCACCGCGTCGCAGAGCGGCAGAAAGAGCTTCAAACGCTCGCGGAGACTGAGCTTCCGCTCCGCACAGTAGCGATCGATCGGCTGCCCGTCGACGTACTCCATCACCAGATACGGCACGCCGTCCTGGCGCGTCCCGCCGTCGATCAGCCGCGCGATTCCCGGATGGGTCAGCCCCGCCAGAAGTTGCCGCTCCACGCGAAAGCGCTCCAGCGCCCGGCTCGCCAACCAGCCGCGCTCGATCACCTTGATCGCCACGGTCTGCGCCAGTTCGCCGTCCGAGCGCCCGGCCAGAAACACCACGCCCATGCCGCCGCGCCCCAGCACCGCGCGTGTTTCGAACGCGCCGAATCGCTGTCCGATGCCCGTCTCCGCCGGCAGCGCCTGGTCCACGGTGGCCTGAATGAAGGTCTCCGCGCCGTTGTCCTCGCGCAGCATGGCGAGCACTTCCTCGCGGACTTCGACGGATACATCGGCGCCATTCAAATACGACGCCCGCTGATCCACAGGCAGTTCCAGTGCTTTCAGAAACAACGCTCGCAGCTGAGATGGGTCAAGCTCGGAAGCGGGCATTGTGATTGCGCGTCAGTATAGCAAATGCCGCGGCGGCACCCACCAAAAGCAAGAGTCCAGTGGATGGCTCCGGCGCCGCGGTGGTAATTGAATTCACCTGCAGATCGAAGTTCACATCGGCCAAATCGTCGAAGGTTTCCGAATCCGCCCCGCCTTGAATCGAGACAAAGCTGCCAAGGTAGGGTCCATCGGGCGTCGCGGGGTCGATGGTCACATCGAAAATCTCGAACGGTCCCGAGACGTCCCCGGGGTTCAGAAACAGCGGGGCGTTCACGAAGAACGGACCGATATCAATCGTCAGGAAACTCGAGATCGAGGTGGAACTGATCGAGTTCAGAAAAATCGTATCGGTCGGCGAGACGTTCGTCATCGTGCCGAAGAACTGCAAGAGGTCGCCCGGCGCACCGGTCAGCGGAGGGCTCGAGAGATCCACCTCGAGATTCCCCGCCTGGAGGGTTCCGAGACCGGCGACCAGCATCAACAGCAAAGATAGTTTCATCTCTCATCTCTCCCTACGGGAACGTCACACTGCGCACCGCGATACTCCAGTTTCCGCCCCCGGCGGCGCCGCCCACCGTCGCGTACCCGCCCTGGGCCGCGAAACTATGCCCCCCTGACCCTGCCGTTGCCGGGAACTGCGCCTGGAAGGTGCCGGAGGCCCCGGGCGCAATGTTCGAGAACTGGCCCAGCGGGAACGTATTGGTGGTCGTGCTGGCGCCGCCCACCAGCGTCACCGCCGTCGCGCTGAATCCGAACACGCCGTTCGCCGCCGTGTTCCCCGTGTTCTTGAGCGCGAACGTCACCAGGTAGTTGCCCGCCGCGTTCTTGGACGCCGATACGCTCTGTATGCTCAGGATCGCCGTGGGGGGCGCGAGCACCCACGTGTCATTCAGGAAACTCGGAAAGTTGTCGCCTCCGAACAGCAGCACCTGTCCGCGCACGCCGTCGTACACGATCCCGGACGCAGCGCGCGGCGTTGGGTTCTGCGTGGGCGCCAACTGCGTCCAGTCCTGGCCATCCCACACCCACGTCTGAGGCGCGCTCGGATAGTTATCCACCAACATCACCGTGCGTTGCAGATGTTCGTCATAGGTCATCTGGCTGAAGCGGTTCGGCGCCGCCGGCGGAAGATGGGGTGGGAACTTGCGCGTCCAGCCGCTGCCGTTCCAGCCCCAGGTGTCGCTGATTCCTTCATACCCCGAGGAAATCACCACTTCAGCGTTGACGGGATCGAACGCCATCCCGAAATCCGAACGCGCCGGCGGTCCACCCGATGCCTGACGGAGAATCCACTGCGCACCGTTCCAGGCCCACGTGTCCGTGTAGTAATGGTTCATGTCCAGTCCGCCGAACAGCACGATTTCCTGCCGTGCGCGGTCATACGCCATGGCGTGATTGAATCGCGCCCCCGGACCGGTTCCCGCGTCCACCAGCGTCCAATCCGTGCCGTCCCACGCCCAGGTATCGTTGACCGGCACTCCGTTCCCGCCACCGAACAGGATCACCCGCTGGCGCGCTGCGTCGTAGGCCATCGCGTGCCCGCTGCGTGCGGGGGGCGAGTGCGCGGGAGAGCGTTTGGTCCACGTCGTGCCGTTCCATGTCCACGTCTGGTCGCCAGCCGGCCCGCCGAAATACACTACCTGCTGCCGCGCCACATCGAAAGCCATCGAAATCGGATTCTGTTCCATGAGGTTGCCCTTCGGCGCGGCGCTGGTCGCCGGATTCAGTTGCAGCCACGAGAGCGGGAATCCGAAATTCGCAGTTACCGTGAAGTCCCCGTTCAGGAACAGGACGCAACCGCGGTAGCTCCCGGCGCACGCGCCGCTCCATCCCTGGAACTCCAGTCCCGCCGCCGCTGTTGCCGTCAGGAAAACCAACGATCCGGCCCGGAGAGTCTGGGTACCCGCCGGCGACACCGTACCACCGGCCGCCGGACTCGCGCTCGAAGTCAGCGTGTGGAATTGCTGCACGGCGTTGTTGGCGTAGATCCACATTTCTCCGTAATCGCCGGCGTAGTGCGATAGCAGAATCATCTGCTGCGCCACGGAGTCCCATGCCGCGGCCGACCCCGATTGCCCTGACGGACTTACCGCTTCCGCGTGCAGCGTCCAGTTGGTTCCGTCCCAGAGCCACGTGTCCGGGACGAACCCCGCCGCGGAGACTCCGGAGAACAACACAACCTGCTGAATGACTCCATGCCAAGCCATCGCCCCGCCGGATCGCGCGGGGGGCGTTACCGCCGGAGACCGCTTCGTCCAGGTGGAGCCGTCCCAGGTCCAGGTATCGTTAAAAAGAGTCACGAAGTCCGTTGCCCGGCCGCCGAAGAGCACCACCTGCTGCCGCACCGGGTCAAACGTCATCATGCCGTCCTGCCGAGCACCTGGACCACCCGCCGCGCTCAGCAGCGACCAGTCCGTCCCACTCCATGCCCAGGTCTCCGACGAAAGCGTGCCGTCCATCAGGCGCCCGCCAAACAGGATCAAGCGGGTACCGTCCCAGGCCAGATTTGCTCCCGCGCGCGCGGCCGGCGAATGCACCGGGTTAGCCTGCGTCCAGTTGCCGGCAGCCCCATCCCAGATCCAGGTGTCCCCGTACACGTTGAGCGAGTTGGCGCCGCCGAACAGTACCACCTGATGGTGGTTCACGTCGTACGCCATCGCCGGCACGTCCCGCGAAGACGGCTCGGCGGCCGGAAAACGCTGCGACCAGTTCGAACCGTTCCAGATCCACGTCTCGTTGGCGTACACTTCGGCGTGGTCCTGGTATCCGCCGCTGAAGAGCACGGTTTCTCCGCGGCTGGAATCGAACGCCATCCCCGCGCCGTAACGGGACTGCGGCATCTTTGCCGGCCCCAGTTGGATCCACCTGGGCGGCGTTGGATAGTTCGCGATTGCCGTCACGTTGGACAGCATCGTCAACGTACACGATCCGCTCCCCATTCCCGCGCACGCTCCGCTCCAAAATCCGAAGGGCGCGGACGGGGTGCTCGACGCCGTCAGTGTTACTGTCGATCCGGCGCGATAACTCGGGCCTGCCTGTCCCGGCGACGCCGCCGCGACCGTGCCGGCGCCCACTGGATTCGCCGCCGTGGTTAGCGTGTAGAACTGCTGCGCAGCGTTGTTGGCGAAGATCCAGGTATCGCTCAGCGCCGCATCGGTCGTATCAAATCCGCCGAACAGTACAACCTGCTGGCGGGCCGCATCGTAGGCAAGTAACGCGTCTGCACGAGCGGCCGGGCTCGGGTTTTCAGGCACAGACTTCCAGGCGGCCCCATCCCACAGCCAGACCTCGTCGGGCAGCGGGAAGAGGGGACTCCTACCGGAAAAGAGCACGCTCTGTTGAATTACCGGATCGTAAGCGAACATCCCCGATGACCGCTTCGCGGGAGACACCGCCGGCGACTTCGCGATCCAATTCGAGCCACTCCAAATCCAGGTGTCAGCCAGGAATACCGAATTGCTTCCGCCGAACATGACGATCTGGTTCCGCGCAGCGTCGTAAGTCATGCCGGCTTCCGCCCGAGGTGGAGGAACCGTCGCCGGCGACAGTTGTAGCCAGTTGGACCCATCCCACGACCACGTCTGGTTGTCATATCCGCTGGGAATGTTTCCGCCGAACAGGATCAACCGGCTTCCGTCCCAAGCCAGGCTCGGAAATGCCCGCCCGGACGGCGAGGTCAGCGGCCTCTGCTGCGTCCAAATCCCGGTACCGCCATCCCAAGTCCATGTCTCGTTCAGGAAGGCGTTGCCGTTGAAGCCGCCGAACATCACAATCTGCCCGTGTACCGGGTCGTAAGCCATCGCGCCTGCGTCTCGTGGCGACGGACCAGCGGTGGCGCGCAAGGTCCAATTCGTGCCATTCCACGTCCAGGTGTCTCCCAGGAAACTGGCGCCGGTGGTTCCGCCGAAGATCACAATCTCGTTGCGCCCGGCGTCGAATGCCATGGGCGCGAGATTTCGAGCCTTCGGCGAGTTCGCCGGACCCAGTTGGATCCACTTCGGCGTGACCGTGAAGTTACCCACCACCGTCTGCGGCGCATTCATCAACACCTGGCAGATCGCAGCCGATCCGGCGCAGGCGCCGGTCCAGTATTGGAACTGGAATCCTACGTTGGCAACGCTGCCGACGTTCACGAGCGTGCCCGAGTCGAAATACGTACCGCCGATCAAGGGCGCCACCGTGCCCGCATTCGCCGGCAACGCCGATGTGGTCAGCAGGTATTGCGTCTTGAACGTACCGGTGATCGAGCCGGACACACCCGAGAGCGTCACGGTATGTGAGATCCCGCCGCCATCGGACCACGATACGAATGTAAGCTGCGTCCCGGCGACCGTGGCCTGAGGCGTCGTCGTCGACAGCGTGTATGCCCCTGGAGGCGCCGAGATGGTCTGCGTGCCCGCGTATGTGGTCCCGTTGAACGTGAACTGCGCCGCCGCCGGGACATTCACCGTGAACTGGATCAGCGACGCGTTGAAGTTCGCGGTAACGGTGGCGGGAGCGCTCATTACCACCGAGCAAGGGCCGCTCCCGCTGCATGCGCCTGACCAGTTGGCGAATGAGAATCCGCCATTCGGACTCGCGGTGGGCGAGGCTGTGGTGCCCGCGTCATAGAAGCCACCGCCCGACACGGTCCCACCCGAATTCGGGTTGGCGACAGTGCTCAAGACGTATTGCGTACCAAAGGTCCCCGTGAGGTTCACGCTACCGCCGGAAGGGACCGTAACCGAGTGCGAAATCGCGCCACCGTCAGACCAGTTGCGAAATACCAGCTGCGTGCCCGAGGCCACGGCTTGCGGCGACGTCGTGGACAAACCGTAAGTGCCCGCTGCCACCTGAATGGTCTGCGAGCCAGTGTAGGTCAAGCCATTGAACGTGAATTGCGCTCCGGCTGGCACTACGATGTTGACCGATGTTTGCGATGGGCCGCTGAAAGTCCACGTCTCGAAGGTGAAGAACCCCGATGCAGTATGGAAATCTCCGCCAAACAGGACCACTTGGCGATTTGTGGAATCGTACGCCATCCCAGTGCCGTACCGCGCCCCGGGACCAGTTCCCGCGAACTGAGTCCAGTTCGTTCCGTCCCAGAACCAGGTAGCGGACTGAGGGCCCGAGTTGTATCCGCCAAACAGGACGGTTTGCTGCAAAGCGGAATCGAACACCATCGAGTGAAGACGGAAGGTCGGGTCCTGGGGGTTCGGGCCTGGAGGAAACGCAACAGGTGTCCTGGCAATCCAGTTGCCGCCGTTCCAAACCCAGGTCGTCGAGATCATGTCGTCGTTGGCGAAGTCCTCTCCACCAAAGAGAACGGTCTCCTGTCTCGCCTCGTCATAGGCCATCTGGTGATTCACCCGGGCGCTTGGACTCGTGGCTGGATGTTGCTGGGTCCAATTGTTGCCATCCCACGTCCAGGTGTCGCCCAGTATCGTACCGCTCGCACTGAGTCCACCAAACAGCACTACTTGTTGACGCGCCGCATCATACGCCATGGCGACCCCCTGCCTCGCGGGAGGCGAATTGGCGGGGAACTTCTGCGTCCAATCGGTTCCATCCCAAACCCAGGTATCGCCGAACGTGAGTTCAGTGCCGCCGCCGAACAGCACGATTTGCTGGCGCGCGGCGTCGAAGACCATGCCGGCAGTCAGGCGACCCGCCGGCTTATGAGCCGGATTCACATGGCTCCAGTTCGCTTGCTGGCCATCCCACAGCCAGGTGTCATTCGGGGTAGTGGCGGACGATCCGTTACTCGTTGTGCCACTAAAGAGCACTACCTTCAGATGCAGCGGGTCATAGGTCATTTGCGGCGCCAGCAGCGCTACCGGATGGTTGGCCGGCGACTGTAGGGCCCAGTTCGACTGCGCCCCCGCGGCCCAGCACAAGAAAATCGCCCCGACGATTACCTTCATACCCGAGGAATACGGAAAGCGCGGGAAGATTTAGCAGGAAATGTGAGAAACTGCCGGCAGTGCCAGGACATCTCGGTTTTCCCGGCGCCGTGCCGCCTCAGCGAGAAGGGGATTGAGATCCACGACTTCAAGACATAACTCGACTGGCCTCGGATGAATAGAGAGTTCGAAAGTCGTCCAGACCGGGGAGCCATCAAAACGTCCCTGTCGAATGCTAGACTTACGGGCAACCCCAGATTGACTTTCGAACTGCTCGTGGCTCTGCAGCTGAAAACCCTGCCGAAGATCCTAAGCCGGCTCGGAAAACGGCATGGTGGAGTGGGGGCACGAAGCTACTTCATAGCAGAGACCGTAGCCGCAGACGTAGGTGCGGCCCGAAGTCTGCGCAGCGCTTCCCTCATGAAATCAATGTCGGTCGCAGGGAACTCTAAAGGCGCTTTGTCCATGGCCGCGTAGTCTCGCGCATCCCAGAACGCCTTCATTATCCCTTTCCGAGCGGGGTCATTGATGCCTTTGAGCACGTGGCCGATCTCGTGCGCCAGGACGTTTGCCAGGAGTCGGGACTGTCGGGCGGGAGTGCGGGTGATGGGTCTTCGCGGCCGGGGGCATGGGCGGAGCTCATCCAGCCGGTGCAGACGACAGCACTTCCCTCATATGGCTGCGGGTGTGCACGCTCCGGAATTCTGGGCCCACGCTCCCGGGGCCGCGCCACGATCAGCAGGCACTTGAGTAATCACTTGCGGAAGGCGATAAATCCGTGGGTGTTCTTTCCGTCGTCCCATCTTCCGGAGTAATCCCCGCGATCGTTGAAGCCCTCCACAGCGGTATGCGCCGCTCCGGGGAAGTTGGGGAGAGCGGTCGGCTCCGACGCGCCCCGCTTCCAGACGTAGGGTTGGGTCGTCCCTACCGGGATCCAGTTCACCCAACTGCTAACGTTCAATGCTTCCAACAGGACGTCCCCGAAATTGTTGATGCCATTCACCACGGTCTCCTTGTAGGAGGGCACGTTCAGGTCGGTTTTCTGGGTGCCGCGCTGAATATAGGCGTGCCGGAGGCCGTCGGCGTCCTGGTACTGTCCTACCATTTGCCCCCCAGTCATTGCTGCGGATATTCCGGGGAGCGTGCTCCTTGGCGAATCTATTGTAAGCGCGAGCCAAAGCCGCATCGACGACGTCGTCGAATTCCAACGCATTCTGCCGCTGGTCGCTACGACCACACCCCGTACGAACAGCGTATCGCCGCGAAGCCCGCGGGAGACCCGGTCGAGCTGCGCGATCCGGCTTTCGAGCAGGCTGCGGATCGCACTAACCGTTGCGAAGCCTTTGAACTCGACCTGGTGTTTCATGGTGGCACCTTCTCAATGCTCTGCGGGCTTCCGCTGATTTGCCGGCGCTCGGAGGCGACAGAATGATCCCGAGAAGTATGTACCTCACAAACCAGCATGTGGAAACGATCGAGCCGACCAGAATGGCCATCGCAAGGTCAGCGCGGCCGAATCCGGCGGTCCTGCCAGCCAGTTCATGAAACTGCGGCAGACGCCAACACTGGCTGCGATCCCAACCAGCACCAATAATGCGTCCAACAGAATTTCGGGCAGCCGTCTATTCCATACGCGGTGCGCCGAGGAAGCCTTTTCTAGAACAGAGCTGTTTGCCAGAACGGTCATGATTCCGCCAGCGCCAGTCTCGCCCAAGACCGGAGACGGAAACTCAGGGCATGAGTACGGCGCTAAAGGCGAAGGCATACACGCCCAACCAAAGCGCAATTCCCCCAGGGCTCGCCAGCGGGAACGATGCCATCACGACGCCAAGCAAAGCGAAGCGAAGCCGCTTAGGGCTAACAGCCACTCACCTCGAATATGCCTTCGCAGCAAGACGCCGGAGGGGACTTCGAGCACGCCGGTCAGGAGCCCCCAAGCGCCCACGATGTAGACCAGCACCATTGTCGTCATGATCCCGGGCCAGGTGACGGCGAGCAGCGCGGCGGCGATTCCAATGATAGCCTCCACGAGCAGCGGCGCACACCGCTGGTGTGACTCCGCGGCGCGGAGGGCGCCTGCCAACCCTACAACGCCGTCGAGCAGTGTAAAGCTGAAGAACACCAGGATCAGATTACTCAGAGAGATGTCCCGCCAGACCACCGCCACCGCGCCGAGCACAATGGCGGCGGTCCCGCGAATCAGGAGGGACCACCAGTTCTTTGCCAGGATGATGCGCACGAACTGGACGCCGCACTTAAGGGGCCGGGCCTCCGAATTGACGTAAGTATCGAACGCATTCGTGAAGACCCGTCTACCGATAGATGCGCATCATCGACAGGCCGAATCCCGGCCTTCGAATCGTGCGGAGCCATGAGGGCTTTCGAGAGCGGCCCTGAATTGCAGAGAAAAGGCCTCGATCGCCACGATGGTTGCGACCTCCCTCGGAAGCTTCGCCCCCAAGCCCTTGGCCCCTAACGGCCAATCGACGGTGCTGATCGTCATTGAACCGCAGTCGAAACAGGCCGCAGTGCCGCTGGCCTCACAGTTTACCGCGGTGAATTGTTATCTGGCATTCTGTAAGGAGAGAACCCAGCAGGTGCCGTTATTCAACGTGCATCGAAAGAAGATACGCGATGGCCAACGTGCCAAATGCTTCGGCCGAACGCATCCGCGCTCTCGAGGCCGAGAACGAGGGATTGCGCCGTAAACTTGCGGCCCTTCAGGACGCGGACGAGCGACTCCAACAGCAGAAGAACCTCTTACAGACGATCTTCGATCACCTGCCCCTGATGGTCAACGTGGCCTCAGAGGGCCAGATCGAGATCATCAATCGTGCGTGGGAACGGACGCTCGGCTGGACGGCAGAAGATTTGGCTGCAGAGGATACCGAATCCCTGATCGAAGCACTGTACCCCGATCCCCGGGAACGTGAACGAGTCCATTCATTCACCCGGGAAGGCAAGGCGGAATGGATGGATTTCAGCACCCGCACACGGAACGGCCGGACGATTGAAACGACGTGGACGAACATTCACCTCGAAGACGGACGCTGGGTCGGCATCGGCCAGGACATCACCGAACGCAAGCGGGCGGAACAGATGCTCAGGGAAAGCGAGGAAAGGTTCCGGGCGATTTACGAACACGGACGCATGGGCATCGCCGTCGGTGATCTGGCGGGCCGCCTGCTCTTTGCGAATCCCGTGTTTGAAAGAATCCTCGGCTACGAGCAGGGCGAACTGATCGGCAGGAGCTTTCGGGAGTTCACGTTCAATGGAGACTTGTGCCAGGAAGAGCTGTACATCCGAGAAATGCTCGAGGGCAAGCGCGATCACTACGAACTTGAAAAGCCCTATCACCGCAAGGACGGAGGAATTGTATGGGTGATCCTGTCCGCCACGATGGTACGCGGCTCAGATGGGAAGCCGGCATTTGGCTTGGCCATGATCCAGGACATCACCGAGAGAAGACGGTCGGAGGAAGAACTCCGCCGCGCGCAGGCATACCTGGCGGAAGCCGAGAAGCTGAGCCACATCGGAACCTGGGCGGTGAACGTCATCACGCAGGAGATCGTATTCTGGTCGGATGAGCACTACCGGATTTTCGGGTTCGATCCGGAGCGCGGGATCCCACCAATTTCCGCCGTTGTGGACCGGTGGGATCCCGATGATGCTGCCCCTCTGGCGGCTTTCTACGAAGCCGTGGCACAAAAGCGCGACTATCGGTTCGAATTCCGGCTGATCCTGCCTGACGGGACGATGCGCAATATCGTGAGCATCGGGCACCCCGTGACAAACGAAGCCGGAGAGCTTGTGGAATTCATGGGTGTGGCCATGGACGTCACGGAGCAGAGGCTTGTAGAGCGGGAACTACAAAGCTCGGCCTCGCAGCTGCGCGCGCTCGCCAGCCAGATGGAACGCGTGCGCGAGGAAGAAGACACAAGGATCGCGCGCGAGCTTCACGACGAACTGGGATCGTCGCTCACCAGTTTGAAATGGGACCTCGAGGACCTGGAGGCCTCATTGGACGCGACGTCCGCGAGTGTGGACATAGCGGCGTTGCGCAACCGGATCGCACGCATGGCGCAGTCAGCGGAGACCAACATTCGCGCCGTTAAGAGGATTTCGTCCGAACTGCGGCCACCCATTTTGGACGACCTGGGCATATGTGAGGCCCTGGAGTGGCAGGCGCAGGAGTTCCAGGCTCGGACGGGCATCCACACAACATGCGAAATCGCTGTCGAGAGCACACCTTTGAACCGAGACCAGATGACGGCGGTGTTTCGCATCGCGCAGGAGGCTTTTACGAACATCCTGCGACACGCCAAGGCGACGCGCGTCGATATCGCGATCAGGCAATCTTGCGCTGACTTCGAGTTGCGAATCACCGATGACGGTCTGGGTGTTACTTACGCGCAAATCGCAAATCCACACTCCCTTGGGATATTGGGAATGCGGGAGCGAGCTCATCTGGCCGGGGGCAGAATCGAGATCCAAAGCACAGGCGGCCAGGGGACGACCGTGGCCGTTCACATCCCCATTGCCAAGTCCGAACCGGAGACAGACTTTGACCAGAGTTCTGCTCGTTGACGACCATGAGGTCCTGCGCGACGGCGTGAAGAGGATCTTCGAGCAAAACGGACCGCCGGCGACTTTCGGCGACGCTGCCACAGCGGCGGAGGCGGTCCACCTGGCTGCCGAACAGGATTGGGATCTTGTCATTCTGGACGTCTCACTAGACGGCCGCAGCGGCCTGGACGTGCTCAAAGAACTCAAGCAACTGCGGCCCCGTACGCCGGTTCTGATGTTGAGCATGCACTCCGAGGCGCAGTATGCCCGGCGCGCGTTCAAGTCAGGCGCCGCCGGGTATATCACCAAGGACAGTTCGCGCTCCGAACTCGCCCGTGCCATTCACGTTGTGCTCCAAGGTCATAAGTATGTCAGCCCGCAGCTTGCCGACGCGCTCGTCCAGCACCTCGAGAGGGAAACCAGCGGAGGGCCCCACGAGTTTCTTTCGGTTCGGGAATTCGAAGTTCTGCGGCTCATCGCGTCGGGCAAGACGGTTTCCGAAATCGCGGCGATTCTGGGAGTGAGCGACAAAACTATCAGCACCTACCGAGCGCGCCTTCTCGAAAAGATGGGCTTACGGACAAATGCCGAGCTCACACGTTACGCTTTTGCCAACGGACTGATCGAATGACACTGCGGAGCCCGTCGCCGACGATTCTGTCAGGCATTCACCGACGCGGTTGTAGGATGCATCCGGGCCGTAAATTCCCGCAGGACCGACAGTATCGAGTGACAAAGACAGCTACGCTGGTTTTGTGAAGCTATATTTCCCGACGATTCTTTCCGCTGAACTCGACGGACTCTCACGAGGTAGTGTATTTGGAACTCACCAATTCCGCGCCTGAGGCCTACGTTTTAGCCGCAGCGCTGGAGTCTGCACCAGACAGCGTTCTAGTCACAGATCGCAATGGTGCGATTTGCTGGGTAAACCCCGCATTCTGTGCGTTAACCGGTTACGGCCGGCAGGAGCTGATCGGCACGAATCCGCGCTGGCTGAAGTCGGGCTGCCACGAAGCCGGCTTCTATCAGGACCTGTGGAACACGATCCTGTCCCGGCGGACCTGGCGGGGCGAAATCACCAATCGCCGCAAGGATGGCACGCTCTATACACAAGAACTCTGGATCAGCCCGGTGCAAGATCAGGATCAGGTGATCACGCACTTCGTCGGGGTCGGTCGGGATGTGAGAGATCGAAAGCAATCTGAAGAATTGCTGGCAAGGAGTGAAGAGCACTTCCGGCGGCTTGTCGAAAGTGCACCCGAAGGGATCTTTGTTCACTCGGAGGGTGTTTTTAGTTATCTGAATCCGGCCGCTCTTCGTTTGTTCGGGGCAGGGTCAGCCGACCGACTGCTGGGGCACCCAATGATTCAACAGGTACACCCCGCGTTCCACTCTTTGGTGGAACAGCGCCTGTCCGAGTTGAAGGAGGGTCGCCACAACGTACCGTTGGTGGAAGAACAGTTTGTGAAGATGGACGGGACGCCTTTCGACGTCGAGGTCTCAGCCATTGCCCTAAACGAAGACAGAAGCAAAACGCTGGTGTTCTTCCGCGATATTTCGGAACATAAGAAAGCGCAAGACGCGGACCGTCGAAGCCGTGGGTTGTTGAATTCCGTAATAGAAGGCACGACGGATGCGGTCTACGTAAAAGATTGCGATGGCCGATTTCTCCTGGTCAACGGCGCTGCCTGCAAAATGGTCGGGAAGCGCGCCGAGGAAATTCTGGGGCGGGATGACAGGACTCTGTTCTCGCCGGAGACGGCCGAACAGGGGATGGCGCACGATCGCCGCATCATGACTTCGCGACGGGTTGAATCCTGTGAAGACGAACTCGTCCTCGCGACCGGAGAACGCATATTAATCCAAAAGACCGAAGGGCCGGTGTTCGATGGGCAGGGCAATCTGATTGGAATCTTCGGGATGTCACGGGACATCACCAGCCAGAAACGCTCCGAGGAGGAGCGGGCGAAGCTCTGGGCGCAACTATTACAGGCCCAAAAAATGGAAAGTGTTGGCCGGATGGCTGGAGGAGTCGCTCATGACTTCAATAATCTCCTCACCGTGATCAACGGCTATAGCGCTCTGCTGCTTCAACAAATCACTCCAGAAGACCCTATCCAAGAGCCGATCTCCGAGATCCGAAAAGCCGGCGCGCGCGCGGCCGCACTGAGCCGGCAACTGCTGGTGCTCAGCCGCGAACAGGTGGTCAGGCCAAAAGTGTTGGATCTCAACGAGGTCATCGGGGAGGTCGAGAAGATGCTGGGCGGGGTTCTCGGTGAGGATATTCGCATCGAGACCAGACTGAGCCCGTCATTAGGACCGATCAGAGCGGATGCCGGGCAATTCCACCAGGTTTTAGTGAATCTGATAGTAAACGCCCGCGATGCCATGCCGGGCGGCGGAAAGATTTTGATCGAGACGTTGAATATGGATCTCGATCAGGGGTATGCTTTGCAGCACCCCGAACTTGCGCCGGGTCCGTATGTTCTCATGACGGTATCCGACGACGGTCTCGGAATGAGCGAAGACGTCCGCAGTCACTTGTTCGAACCATTTTTCACGACAAAGAAGCAGAGTGAAGGCACGGGCCTGGGTCTGGCAACGGTGTACGGCATCATCAAGCAAACCGGCGGTGCAATCTTTGTATACAGCGAACCCGGCGCGGGGGCGACGTTCAAGATATACCTGCCTCGCGTCGATGAAGCGATCAAGGCGGAGGATGAAACCAAGACTGCTATTACGACGCTTCGCGGGACCGAGACGGTTCTCGTCGTTGAGGACCAGCAGGAACTTCGGAGGTTAGCGGCGGCGATATTGAGGCGCTACGGGTACGAAGTCCTCGAAGCGGTGAACGCGGACGAAGCGCTAGTGCATGCCGAGCGCCTTACGCGTCGAATTCACTTGATGGTCACCGATCTGGTGATGCCCGGTATGACCGGTCCCGAGCTGGCGGTGCGCCTGAGTTCATTGCGACCGGATATGAAGATCATTTTTATGTCCGGCTATGCCAAAAATGCAATCGCGGATCGCGGGATTCTCGATTCGAACGTCCCGTATTTGCCGAAGCCGTTTTCTCCCGAAGCGCTCGCCTCCATAGTGAGGGAAGCACTCGGCGCGCCAGGCACCGTCGGCACAATTCTCGTGGTAGACGATGACCCGGCGATTCGCAGCTTTCTGGGGAGGGTTCTGTCAGGTGCGGGCTACAGGGTTTTGGGAGCCAAGGACGGAAAGGAGGCCGTCCAACACGTCAACATTTCAGAGGTCGACTTGATGATCACGGATCTGATTATGCCGGAACAAGAAGGGCTCGAGACCATCCAGATACTTCATCGACTCCGACCGGGCCTCAAAATCATTGCGATCTCTGGTAAATTCGGCGGGCAATTTCTGAGAGTCGCCAAGCTTTTCGGTGCACGGGCAACACTGACCAAACCGGTTCTTCCCGATCAATTGCTTGAGGCCGTCAGACAGGTGCTCGGCTCGTCGCTGTAGCTGTCATTCCGGCAGTGCCGCAAATCGGCAGAGTTACTAGACTTACTGAGAGGTGCGCTTGGCGAGAAGAACCCCTAAATACATGTCTGACCTTGACGGAGCTATTGCTCTGGCACGCCAGGCACGTGACAAGATCACTCGGCAGATCGAGGTACTGCAGGACATCTTAGGGCGACGCCCAGGGCGATCAGTGACGAAACCGCGCGTCGTGAAAGAGGGCGTACGCCGAACTCGTAAGAGATGAAATAATTCGATACGGATCGCCGACCTTTTGGACGAGCGAAAACCAAAACGCCGGCACGCGGCGGCCCGGAAAATACTGCCAAAGGTAGAATCTCATCCTTGGCAAAACCGTCACCGCGCCCGCTGAATCTGCGGCTCAATGAGACCGCGATCCAAACCCTGAAGGCGGTTCACCCAGAGACCGGGACCAGCCTCACGTCTTTGTCCACCTCGAAGGGCGATTCGCAGGAGGCCCAGTCACTGAAATCAAGATCGCCTTCAACGGCGCCGAGTTCGATGGTCCGTTCTGGCCCCACCTCGATGGCCACATTTGGCCCCTACGCAGTAACTACAGGTTGTCCCATTTCCCGGTCTGGAGCCCATTCGGAAGGCCGCATCTACTGCGAAGAGTTGCTGAGTTTCGTTTTCTCCAGTAATCTGCAGTCAAATGTGCCCATCCGTCGAGTTCGAAGGCTGTATCGGAATCGTCTTCCGGATGTAGAGAAGGACGAACCGGAACTTCACGAGCGCCCACCCTTCTTTCTGCCAGGGGTGCCTTGACAGATCATCGAATGCCACACGGAACGCGTTGGAGCATGGTGTCGAGGAGAGAGCGTCATTGCCTTACACGTTACCCTAAGACGGGCATACGGCCAACAGACTCAACTCGTTAAAAAACAGATAGTTACGGACTTGAAAATATCAGAAGAGCGCCGGGTCCCGAGTGGAGAGAAGTTTGAAGACCGTATTCTTAGGGAGCCACGAGGTTGACGTGGCGATCAAAGAGATCGCGGAGTTGTTGGCTATTGCGTACGCTCATTGATTTGATGGGGTTTCGACGCTCTGAAGCCCCTGCTTTGTTAATTCTGAAGCGTTTCCAGCGTCCCTCTATGTGGAAGAGCCTGATAGGATGAAAGCTTTAATGGCTGCCCCCTTAGAATCGGCGAACCTCTCCGCGACTGATCTGGAACGGATCTTTCGTGAAAACCACGCAATGGTATTCCGGGCGGCCTACCGTGTCACCGGCAATGCCGACGACGCCGAGGATGTCCTCCAAACGGTATTTTTGCGCATGCTCAAACGCGATCCGGGGTCCGATCCGGTGGGCAATATGGCGAGTTTTCTGCACCGCGCGGCGGTCAATGCCGCTCTGGACTTGGTCCGATCGCGCCAGAATATCCGCCAGATCCCGCTCGACGAGCTGGAACCGGTGCTCGCCGAGCCGGCCCATCGCGACCCGGAACGGGCCCGATCGTCGGGAGAGATCCGCGAATGGCTGCGCGGCGCCCTGGCCAGGCTGAATCCGAGGATTGCCGAGATGTTTATGCTCCGGTTTTTTGATGGAAAAGAAAATCCCGAAATCGCGCGATTGCTGAACACCACCCCCGGAACAGTGGCGGTCACTATATCCCGCACGCGCGATCGTCTGGAAAAGGAATTCCGAGCTTATCAGGGAGGAGTGGCATGACACCCGCCGAAAACAATCCCGCTGAAATGGTTCCCCTCGACCCTGCTTTGGAGCAAGCCGTGTCTGAGATTCGTGACGAAGTCCCCGATACCGCCGTAATCGAAGCCGCCGCGTCCCGGGTGTGGGCCAGGTTGGCCCCCCAAGTCGCGCAACTGCCGGCAAACGGTCACCACATCCGCGGATGCGAGGATTTTCAGGCGATGCTTCCCGACTACCGCGCCGGGCACCTGAATGAGGCGCGCGCGACCCTTGTCAAAGATCACCTGCATCAGTGCGTCGATTGCCGCCGCGTTTATGAAGGCAGGGTAGTTTCCATGCAGGCCGCGCCTGTAGCGCGGCGTTCTTCGCGGCGCCCGTTGTTCTGGATGGCCGCGGCTGCCGCCTTTGCTGGTATCTCGGTGTGGGTGGCCATCGACCAGTACGGCGTGCGCACTGGCCATGCCATTGTGCAGTCGGTGAATGGCACGCTGTTTCAAGTTTCCGCCGCGGGCATTCAGCCGATCGCGGCAGGCCAGGATCTGCCCGACGGTGTCGAGCTGCGCACGGCGCCGAATTCGGACGCCATGCTGCTGTTGCGCGACGGTTCGGTTGTCGAACTGCGCGAGCGCTCGGGGATGTCGAGCACGCAGGCGGGCAACGATCTCACTATCCGGCTGGCTCGCGGCAGCGTCATCGTGAACGCTGCGAAGCGCCGGACCGGCCACCTGTACGTGGCCACTGCCGATTGCCGCGTGGCGGTTACGGGCACGGTGTTCAGCGTCAGTTCCGGCGTGAAGGGCTCGCGCGTTTCGGTGATTCAGGGCGAAGTGCATGTCTCCCAGGACAACCAGGATAAGATCCTGCATCCGGGAGAGCAGACTTCCACCAGCCCGAACCTCGAGCCGGTCTCGGTGAAGGAAGATATCGCGTGGAGCCGCAACCGCGACCGCCTGCTCGAACAGTTGTCGGTCCTGCATAACGATCTACAGCAGATTCATCTTCCCGCGCTACGCTATTCCAGCCGGTTGCTGGGTCGCTTGCCGGCTTCCACGGTATTCTTCGCCAGCATCCCGAATCTGGCGCAATACCTGGGAGAGGCGCAGTCAGTTCTACACCAGAAGCTATCCGAGAGTCCCGAATTGCGTTCCTGGTGGGCTTCGCGCGGCGGCGACGCCGAGCCGGTGATTGAGAAACTGCGGGCCGCGAGCGAGTATCTGGGCGACGAAATCGTCATCACGAGTTCCGCGGGAGAGGGGCGTCCGCACGGGCCGGTATTCATCGCCGAGACCAAACGCGACGGTTTCCCGGAGTTTCTGAAGAAGGCCGCTCCCGGCATGACGATCGAAGTACGGCCGGGCCTGGCGATCTTTGGTCCGGTGGCGGCATCCGTGAAGTCTCTGGCCGAGTCGCTGGATTCCCCCTCCGGCTTCCAGACCACGCCATTTTATGCGCGAATCATGCAGGCGTACCAGAATGGCGCCGGCTTGATGCTGGCTGCCGATCTTTCGAAGCTTTCCAACCAGAATGGCTCCGACTCCGGACAATCAAATCCGACGGCGGTGATCGGAACGGGCGGGCGCTTCCTGATCGCGGAGGAGAAGGAAGTCGACAGCCACCTGAAGGCGAGCGCCAGCCTGGAATTCAACGGGCCGCGCACCGGGATCGCCGCGATGCTGGCGGAGCCCGCGCCGATGGGGTCCCTGGATTACGTTTCTCCGGATGCCACGCTCGTCTCGGCCTTCGCGGTGAAGAATCCGGCCGCGATCGTGGACCAGGTGCTCGGCATGGCAGACCATTTGCCGATGGTCTCGAACAAGACCCGTTCCGACGTGCAGCAGGAAACCCGGCCGGACATTCGGAATGACGTGGCCGCGAGCCTGGGCGGTGAGTTTTCCCTGTCGCTGGATGGACCTCCGTTCCCGGTGCCTTCGTGGAAGCTGGTGACCGAAGTCTATGACCCCACGCGCCTGCAGGCCACGATGCAAAAACTGATCCAGTTGCATGATCAGGAAGCTGCCAAGACGGGTGATAAGCCGCTGCGCACGGGACAAGAGACTGTGGACGGCCACACCTACTTCATGATCGGAACCGGCGATGGCAATCCGCTGACGGAGGCCCACTACACTTTCTCGGATGGATACCTGATCGCCGGTCCGAACCGGGCGCTGATCACTCGCGCGCTTCAGATGAAGACGGCGGGAACTTCGATCACCCACTCCGCGCAATTCATTGCCATGACTCCGCGCGATCACTATCCCAACTTCTCTGCGCTGATCTATGAGAAGCTGGGCACCACGCTGGCCCCGCTGGCTGGACTTCTGGGCGCATTCGCAGGAAACAGCGGCGGTTCGCAGGACGCCATGAAGAGTCTGAGCAACATCAAGCCGATGATGATCGCGGCTTACGGGGAGCCCGACCGCATCACCATCTCAGGCGCCGGCGATTTGAGCAGCGGCATGTCGAGCCTGATGGGAGGCAACCTGCTCGGGGCTCTTGGAAATGCGACACCCTTCCTGCCAATGCAGGGAATGCAGCGAATGCAGGGAACACTGCACCGTTAGAAGTCGTATAACTAGTTAATGGCATCAGTCATTGAGCTGGAGGATCTGCAGGTCCGCCTCGGACAGCGAGTCATTCTGAAGAACCTGAAGGCGTCGCTGACGGGGCGGTCCATCGGACTGCTGGGACCCAATGGGGCAGGCAAGTCCACCCTGCTCAATACCCTCCTCGGATTTCACCGGCCCTCCTCCGGTACCGCACGAATTCTCGGGTACGACGTCCGCACGCATGCCCGGCAGGTGAGAAGCCTGATCGGGTACATGCCCGAAAATGATTCCTTCATCGCGGGGATGAGCGGAGTGCATTTCGTGCGCATGATGGCGGAGCTTTCGGGCCTGCCTCCCGAACATGCTCTGGAGCGCGCGCATGAGGCGTTCTTCTATGTGGGGTTGGGCGAGGTTCGCTACCGCCCGCTGGGCACGTACTCCCTGGGCATGAAGCAATCCGCCAAGCTGGCGCAGGCCATCGCCCACGGTCCCAAGGTGCTGTTTCTCGATGAACCCACCAACGGGCTCGATCCACCTGCGCGCACCCGCATGATCCAACTCATTCAGGAGATCCGCGATCGAGGCGACCTCCACCTGATCCTCTCCTCGCACCTGTTGCGCGACGTGGAAGAGTGTTGCGACCAGGTGCTGATCCTGAAGGATGGAAATATCGCGGCGTTCTGCAATCTCGAAGAGGAGCGCCGCGCCAATCGCCGCTTCCTGGAAATCGAAACACGCGGCGGAGTAAACGGATCTTTCCTCTCGACGGTAGAGAAACTGGGGTGCGAGACCGCTCCGGGCGTACAAGGCCGGGTCAAGTTGATTCTCCCCGACGGACTGGAGATCCGGCAACTCTATGAGGTCGCCGCGGAACAAGAGGTGCAGATCCGGCGCCTGAGTCACAAGCGCGATTCGCTCGAAGACATCTTCCTGAAAGCCATGGAGACTCCCAATGGCCGTCTATAAGAAAACCTACAGGCCATATGACGGAAAACTCACTCCGTCGTGGAGCCGTTTTCTGGTGATTCCCCGCTACTCGCTCGAAGACTTGCGGCGTTCCAAGTTTCTGACCATCTCCTTCTTCGCCAGTTTTCTGCCGCCGCTGATTTTTGCGATCGGGATTTACGTGCAGCACAATGCGAGCGTGTTCAACCTGGTGGGAGCGCAAGGCGCCAATCGGCTGATCACCATCGACGTGTCCTATTTCATGCGGATCCTCGGCTGGCAAAGCATGCTGGCGCTTTTTCTGGCGGCGTTCATCGGTCCTGGCCAAGTCTCACCCGATCTTTCGAACAACGGCCTGGCGCTCTACCTGGCGCGCCCCTTTTCGCGCGTCGAATACGTGCTCGGGAAGATGTCGGTGCTCGTCTATCTCCTCTCATTGATTACCTGGGTGCCGGGGCTTCTGCTCTTCGCATATCAAGGCTACATGGAAGGCTGGGATTGGACGACCACCAACATGCGTTTCGCCACCAGCCTGTTCCTCGGCGCTTGGATCTGGATAGTGATCCTCTCCCTCTTGTCGCTGGCTCTCTCGGCTTGGGTGAAGTGGAAGCCGGCGGCCGGCGGACTGATTTTCGGGTTGTTCTTTGTCGCGCAAGGCTTCGGGGCGATCATCAATGCCGTGCAGCGGACCAATTGGGGGCACCTGTTCAATGTGCGCTTCCTGGTGGGGTCGATCTGGCTGTGGTTGTTTGAAGGCAGCACCAACAACACCGGAGGCGCAGTCTTCTTTGGCGTGCCGCAGGGGGAAGAGATCCCGCTGGTGTGGAGTTGCCTGGGACTGGCTCTGCTTTGCGGACTTTGCCTCTATATGCTGGCGCGCAAGATCCGCGGCATCGAGGTGGTGCGATGAGCGAATCGCTGATCACCTTCACTAACGTTTCGCGCTTCTACGGCGAGGTGCTGGGCATCAATAAAGTCAGTCTCTCGATTCCGCCTGGAATCACCAGCCTGGTTGGCCCGAACGGTTCCGGCAAGACGACCCTGATGAATCTGCTCACCGGGCTGATCCGTCCGACGCAAGGCGAAATCACGGTACTCGGCATCTCGCCGACACATCCCGAGCGCCTCTGCCGCCTAGTGGGATACTGCTCGCAATTCGACGCCTTTCCGAAGGGGCTGACGGGCTACGAATTCGTCTACTCCTACCTGCGGATGTACGGTTGGAGCAATGCGGAATGTGACCAACGCACGCGTGCGGCGCTTGAAACCGTCGGGTTGCTAGACGCGGCAAAACGCAACGTGGCCGGCTACAGCAAGGGCATGCGGCAGCGCGCCCGCCTGGCGCAGGCCACCGCGCACGACCCGCAAGTAGTCATTCTCGACGAGCCTTTGAACGGCCTGGACCCTCTGGCGCGGGCCGAGGCCATCGCGCTCTTTCGCAAGTGGGGCGACGAGGGCCGCCACGTCATTGTCTCCAGCCACATTCTCCACGAAGTGGACCGCATCTCCGACCAGGTGATTCTGCTGAGTCAGGGATATGTGGTCGCCGAAGGTAAGATTCACAGCGTGCGCAGCGAGGTGAAAGAGCAGCCGATGCAGATCCTGGTGCGCTGCGATCGTCCGGGCATGCTGGCGTCGCGTCTCTTTCTACAGGACCACATGGTGGAGGCGAAGGTCAGCACTGACGGTAAGGGTCTGCTGCTGCGAACCAGGGATGCCGATCGCTTCTACCTTTTGTTGAACCGCGTCATTTTGGAGTCGGGGCTCGAAGTCGAGTCGATCTCTCCGGCGGATGACGATGTGAATTCGGTGTATCAGTACCTGATCGGCGCGGAGGGAGCTACGATATGACCGAACCCGCAAAGAGCCCGGCCAGCCCGGCGCCCGTTCCACCTCCGCCGCCACCGGAGCGCAAGCCGGTCGCTGGGCCGCGGCCTCTGCCCTCGATCCCCGCGAGCCAGGCGAGCCCGGTGCGCCAGATCACCGCGGTGCTTCGCATGGAACTCAAGAAGACCTTCCTCTCCAAGCGCGGCTGGTGGATCTACTGTCTCGCCCTGGGGCCGGTGGCGATCACACTTATTCACTGGATGTTCGAGGCCACCCATTCCGCGGGACGCCACAGCGTGGGCGAAGACAGCATCATCTTCGCGGCGATGTTCTTCACCTACTATCTGCGCGCGGGCATCTTCTTCGGGTGCATGGGCATCTTCTCCAACCTGTTTCGCGGCGAGATGCTGGAGAAGACCATGCATTACTACTTCCTCACGCCGATGCGGCGCGAAATGCTGGTAGCCGGAAAGTTCCTGGCCGGCGCGATTGTCGCACTGGTTCTGTTTTGCAGCAGCACCGTGCTGGCATTCATTTTCCTCGGCAAGCATTTTGGCCCCACCTGGACTGACTACCTGATGCATGGGCCCGGGATGAGCCAACTCGGATCCTACGTCTTAGTGGCGGCGCTGGCGTGCATTGGATACGGCACCGTATTTCTGATGTCCGGCCTGTTCTTCAAAAACCCCATGATTCCGGCCGCTGTAGTGTGGGTATGGGAGATCCTGAACCCATTCCTCCCCTCGGTATTAAAGAAGATCAGTGTCATCTTCTACCTGAAGAGTCTCTGCCCGGTGGAGGTACCGTTTCCGCCGCCTTTCAACGTGATGGTGATCGAGGCCGACCCCGCGCCGTTCTGGGTCGCCGTCCCGGGCCTGCTGGCGCTGTCATTGATCTTCCTGGTGTATGCAGGCATTTCGGCGCGCAATACCGAGATCAACTACGGAGAGTGAGAATCCCAAAATGACCACTGACCAGGCATGGCGCACCTTCAGCGAGTGGCAGGCCGGTCGCCGCGAGATTGCCGCGATCTATTACGCCGCTTCTGGCACGAGCCTATACACTATGGGCGTCGTCGAGTCGGCGGCTAATGGCCGATTGCTGATCAAAGGCGAACAGGTACGAGCGACCTTCAATCTGACGAGTGCCACGTTCACCTATGGCCCGGTGCAGACCTGGCCCCGATGGCCCTCGCCGCCGATTGTGGAAGTCATGGCAATCCAGGTCCAACTCGGCAACGGAGAGTGGGTCGCCCTCGCCGATGGACTGCGCCCCGAGTCTCTGCCGCCTCGATCGCTGCCGGCATAAGTGGCGCAAAGACTCGGGTTTGCCGCGTCGAGACTCATGTCGACGCTCTTTCGCGCGTCCACCAAGTCTGCCTGGCAAGGCATTTTCGACGCTTCAGAACACCAGCCTCAGCGCCATTTGCACCGTACGCGCGGCCTCGGCGGAGGTGATCGTGCCAAACCCCGCATTGCCCAGAGTGTGTCCGGGCGCATCGAAGTTCGGATGATTGATGACGTTGAAGAACTCGCCGCGGCACTCCGTGGCAATCCGCTCGCTGAGTTTGAAATTCTTCGACAGCGTCAGGTCCACGTTCTTCCAGGACGGTCCCCGCAACACGGAGCGCGGTGAATCGCCGAACGTGTACGGAGCCGCGCTTTGGAAAGCCGCGGTATTGAACCAGCGCGCCAGCGTCGGGTTCGCCAGATTGGGATCGGCGATCAGATTCGGCCGCATCGTGCCTGCCGGGAACGAATTCGACTGGTCCACCGAATCGTAGACGGTGAACGGCTGTCCCGATTGCAACACGCTGAGCACTCCGACCTGCCAGCCGCCCGCCAAGCGATCCAGCAGACGGCTCCGTGCAAAGCCCGGCACCGTGTATTGGAGGGTCACCACCGCGCGATGCGGAATATCGCTGCCGCTGCGGCCCTTGTCGAGGCTGCGATTGTAGGCGTTCATATAGCTGCCGGGATCGCCGAACTCGTTGGCCGCGGCGGCGTCGTCGAGGAACTTGGAAAAGGTGTAATGCGCCAGCACCGAGAATCCGTGGCTGAAACGGCGTTCGACTTTCACAAAACCCGCCTGG
The DNA here is from genome assembly GCA_035295745.1 of Bryobacteraceae bacterium. Lineage (GTDB taxonomy): Bacteria > Acidobacteriota > Terriglobia > Bryobacterales > Bryobacteraceae > JAIQFL01. The sequence continues at coordinate 115,982 of DATGIL010000098.1, forward strand.
TAGTTCGAGTTGCCCACCGGCGGATTGATGATCGATACGTTGCTGAATTGCGGGAACGGGCGCAGCAACTGGGCGTTGCCGGGGCCCAAGAGCTGCGGCGGCACCTGGTCGATCGAGAGATCATTGGCGGTCAGATGATGGCCCACGTTGCCCAGATACCCCACCTCCACAATCAAGTTATTGGCGACCTCGTCCTGCACATCAAGGTTCACTTGATAGGACACCGGCGCCGGACGATTGGGGTCAAAGTACGTGACGGCGGTATTGGGCTTTGCGCCAAAAGGAACAGCGCCGAATCCCGGCGTGTTGATCGATGGCCGAGTATACACGGGGAATCCGTTCCGTAACACCAGTGCCGATGTTGTATCGGCACTCGGCGCTACCAGGCTCAAGCTATCGCCAAATCCCAGCGACGCCGAAGGCCCGACACTGTTACTCACCATGGGCCCGTAAAAGATGCCGGCGCCGCCGCGCACCACCAAAGCGCGCAGGAAGGGCACCTTGTAAGCAAAGCCGAAACGCGGCGCGAAGTTGCGATAGTTTGCGTCGAATGCGGTCGTGGGAACGCCGTTCACGCCGGCGAAGGTCACCACGCCCGGCGTGCCGGAGACGGGATTGATGGCGATCGGGTCGAAGGAATTCATCCGGTTGCCGTCCACATATCGCGGCAACTCCAACTCCCATCGCAGCCCGAGGTTCAGCGTGAGCCGCGGCGTGATCCGGTAGTCGTCCTGCGCGTACGCCGCCCAGTAGGAGGCGTGCGACGGAATGCTATCGAGCTTCTGCAAGGAAGCCTGATTGGCCTGGCCGATGAGGAAGCTTGCAAACGCGTCTCCCGTGCCCGATACGCCCGGCTGGTCCGTGATCTGTCGCGTGAAGGTCACGGCACCGGATGAAGTGATGTCATCGGCCTCGCGGTTGTATCCGCGGCGATATTCCACCCCCACCTTGAACGCATGTTTGCCCTGAAACTTGGAGACCGATTCCAGCACCTGCGTATCGGTGATGGGCGTCTGTATGCGCGCCACCGCGGCATTCGTGGTCCCCAGCGCCCCGAGCGACGCGTAGCCCGAGATGGCGATGGTGGGAAACGCCGCGGCACTCACGTTCTCGAGTCCGATCGTCTGCGCGAGCCCATCGCCCGCTCCAAACCGCTGCTGGATGTATTTTCGCTGGTCGTAGCTGACGGAGAGACTGTTGGTAACGGTCGGCGAGAAGACGTGCACATAGCTGCCCATGATGCTCTGGACACGGCCATCCGTGGTACCTGCATTTGGATCCGATACCGGAATCCCGTACGCTCCGTCGTCCCCTTGGTGATAGTCGTTGATGTAGTAGCGGGCGGTCAGCAGGTCGTTGCTGCTGAGGTTGTGATCGAGCTTGCCAACGAGAATATCGCGGCGCAGCGTGGAATGGCTGTTGGCCCCGAAGTTGTTGGAGACGGCTCCGGAGGCTCCCCGGTTCGGCAACGGGATGTACGCGAGCGCCGCGAGCGCCACTGGGTCGAGAGCAGTGCCCGGAATCAGGTTCCCTGGATACGCCTGCTTCTTGCCGTTTGCCAGGCTTGCCGGATCGTAGATCGTGGCGGAGAGCGACGAGAAATCACCATGGCGCTCTGCGAGCGTCGGCACAGTGGATACGGTCGCGCTGCCGAAAGTCTCGCGAGTCTCCTCCCAACTGGCGAAAAAGTGAGTCTTGTCTTTGACAATGGGGCCGCCAAACGAGCCGCCGTATTGATGCAGGTTCAGGGGAGGTGTGCCGGCCGCGAAGAAGTTTCGCGCATCCAGGGCGCTGTTGCGCGCGAATTCGAAGACGCTGCCGTGGAACTGGTTGGTGCCGGAGCGCGTGGAGAGCGCCACGATCCCGCCGGTGGAATGGCCATACTCCGCCGCATAGTTATTCGAAATCACACGAAATTCCTGCATGGCATCGAGCGGCAGACTAGTCTGCTGCTGTGGCCGTGTCACACCCACAGCATTGGTCACGTTACCGCCGTCGAGGGTGTAATCCTGATTGCGCGCCCGCCCACCGGCCATCGAAAAGACCGGATAGTTCTCGGCGCCCTCGCCGCTCGTGATCATCACGACGCCGGGCGACAGATTGACCAGCGAAGTGGCGGCTCGATTCGGCATCGGAAGATCGTCAATCATCTTGCGATTGACGAGCTGCCCCAGGCTCGAAGTCTGCGTGTCGAGCGAGGCGAGGTCGCCGGTCACCTCGATGGTCTGGTTCTGTTGCCCCACCTGCAACGTGAAATCGACCGCCGCGGTTTGTGCCACCTCCAGCACCAGGTTCCTGCGCACCACCGGTTCAAATCCCGGCGAACTGGCTTCCACGCGATACGTTCCAGGAAGGAGCGACCCCACCCGGTAGATGCCTTCGTGGTTGGTGAGAGCGTCTGCTGCCGATCCCGATTCTTCATTTACGACGTGGACCCGGACATTGGGCACGGTCGATGTAGTCGCATCCGTGATGCGCCCGGTCAGGGTTCCGGTGCCCACTTGAGCGGGTGCGGCCACGCTCGTGAGTAAAACAGCTCCAATCAATCGCCACATACTCCATCGAGATTAGGATGTATGCGTTCGTATTGTCAAGTAGGTTGTGTGGATCCATCGACGTCACGGAAACGTAACTCATTGAAAAAACTAGCGGCCCTGTCCTTGGTGCGTTCGCTCCCGCCACTCTGTGATATTTCATACCCCAGCCGATGGTTTGCCCGCGAACGCAGCGCTTTGGCCTCGCTTGTTAACAAGAGTTAGTTGGTTCTAGTACTCACAGGCGTGTTATGATCCGGAAAAAATGGTCCCTGAATGAACGGGAACGGGACTCAAATTGTCTGTTTTTAGTTACCCTCTTGAGGAGGAGCAGGATGCACCGTTTTCGCCGATTGCCAAACCTGACCCGTTTCGTTTTGAGCCTGGGCCTATCTTTAGCTGGAGTGCTCTTATGTGCCCCTTCCGCCAAGGCGAACATCGTGATTGTCCCGACTTTTGACTCGTCGATCACGGGGGATGCCAACGCCCTGCTGATCGAGACCACCATTAATCAGGCGTTGAACTTCTACGAGACGAACATTACTACACCCATCACCGTCCACATTACCTACGCGGAAATGGGTTCCGGACTCGGCCAGAGCGATACCTTCTTCGACACGGTCTCGTACAGCCAATATCTGTCCGCCCTTCAGGCCCACTCGTCGGGCAACGCCGTGGATACCTCAGCCCTTGGCACACTTCCTGCAGGCCCCAACGACCCGGTGGATGGCACAACGAATGTTGATGTTACGACCGCCAATCTAAGAGCATTGGGTTTCAGCGCTAGTGCGGCTACGGACTCAACGATTTCTGTGAACACCGCAATCACGAATTATGCGGGAAAGCCTTTCAACGGCGGCTTCTACAGTCTCCTCGCCGTGATCGAACACGAAACTGACGAAGCCCTCGGTCTTGGGTCGAACCTCGACACCGGTTCCAATACCGGGTCAATCCGCCCCGAGGACCTCTTCCGGTACTCGGCACCCGGAACCCGCAGCTACACCATCGATTCGGGGGCAACGTCCTATTTCTCCGTTGATGGCGGCGTCACCAACCTGGCCGGCTTCAACCAGACGGGGCCTCCCGGCGGCGCGGACTATGGCGATTGGGCGAGTTCTGGTACACCCCGGGTGCAGGATGCATTCGGTACTCCCGGCGCTTTCCCCGTCTTCGGCCCCGAGCAGGCGGCCCTGGATGCAATCGGCTATAACTTTGCTTCTCTGGACACTCCGGAACCTTCATCCTGGCTCCTGATGCTGGGAGGAATCGGCTTCTTCGCCCGCCGCCGCTTTTTCACGCGCGCTGGCCGATAGCCCCTGGCGCAGTCGCGCCAGACCGCGATGTACACTGGCTACGAGGACTCGACGCGATTCGATATCGAGTCCTCGACAGCTCACGCATGAACCTGCGTACCCTGCTCGCGAAAGCCTCTCCTGCGCGATCCGGCGATCAACTGGCCGGCATCGCCGCCGAGACCGCCGAGCAACGCGTCCGCGCACAAATCGCGCTCGCCGACCTGCCTCTCCAGGCAATCCTTGCCGAGCCGCTTATCCCCTACGAAGAAGACGAAGTCACGCGCCTCATCTGCGACTCGCATGACTGCGCCGCATTCGCTCCCATCGCGCATCTCACGGTGGGCGAGTTCCGCGAATGGCTGCTCTCCGACTCCGCCACCACCGAGTGTCTCTCGGCACTGGCGCCCGGCCTCATCCCCGAGATGGCCGCCGCGGTCTCCAAAATCATGCCGCTTCAGGATCTCGTCTCGGTCGGCCGCAAATGCCGTGTAGTGACGCACTTTCGCTCCACCATCGGGCTCGCCGGACGCCTCTCGACACGGCTCCAACCCAACCATCCGACCGACGATCTCAAAGGCATCGCCGCCAGCGTGCTCGACGGCCTCTCGTATGGCAACGGCGATGCCGTGATCGGCGTGAATCCGGCCAGTGACCACCTGCCCACTGTGGAAGCTCTACTCCACATGCTCGACCAGATTCGCGAACGCTTCCAAATCCCCACCCAGATCTGCGTTCTGGCGCATGTCACCACGCAAATGCAGGCGCTGCGCCGAGGCGCTCCCATCGACCTCGTGTTCCAGTCGATCGCCGGCACACAAGCCGCCAACTCCTCTTTCGGCGTCACCCTTGCGATGCTCGATGAAGCCCACCATGCAGCGCGCGAGTTGGGGCGCGGCGAGCACGTGATGTACTTCGAGACCGGCCAGGGAAGCGCGCTGTCAGCCAATGCCCACCACGGCGTCGATCAGCAGACCTGCGAGGCTCGCGCGTACGCCGTAGCACGCCGCTATCGGCCCCTGCTCGTGAACTCAGTCGTCGGATTCATCGGACCGGAATACCTGTATAACGGGAAGCAGATTCTACGTGCCGGCCTGGAGGACCACTTCTGCGGCAAGCTGCTCGGAGTGCCGATGGGTTGCGACGTCTGCTACACCAATCATGCCGAGGCTGACCAGGACGACATGGACACGCTGCTGACAATGCTCGGCGTGGCGGGCTGCAACTACATCATGGGGGTTCCCGGTGCCGACGATGTCATGCTGCACTACCAGAGCACCAGTTTCCACGACGCGCTCTACCTCCGCGGCGTGCTCGGCCTGAAGCCGGCTCCGGAATTCGAAGCCTGGCTGGAGAGCCGTCCGCAACTCAATCCTGCGCCATGGCTATTGACCTGAGGTCGTTCACCCCCGCCCGTGTCGCTCTGGGCCGCGCCGGGCACAGCCTGCCCACCGCCGAGTTGCTGCGCTTCCGCCTCGATCACGCCCGGGCGCGAGATGCCGTCTACGAAGAACTGGACCCCGCGGCGCTCGGCGTTCCGCACGTGCTCTTGCACAGCGCCGCACCCGATCGCGCTACCTACCTGCGCCGCCCCGATCTGGGGAGGAAACTGAATCCGAACGCAACTCTCGAACGCGGCGACTACGATGCAGCAATCGTGATCGCCGACGGCCTTTCCGCTCCCGCCGTGCACCATCACGCCGTCCAGCTTCTGCACGCGCTCACACCTTTGCTGGTAGATTGGCAACTCGCGCCCCTGACAGTGGTGCTGCAGGGACGCGTGGCCATCGGCGACGAGATCGGCCACCGGCTGGGAGCGCGCCAGGTCGCTGTCGTGATCGGCGAACGTCCGGGTCTGACTTCCCCCGACAGTCTGGGCATTTATTTGACCTGGGATCCTCGTCCCGGCCGCACCGACGCGGAGCGTAATTGCATCTCCAATGTTCGGACGGAAGGGCTGTCCTGCGAGGCCGCAGCCCACCAGTTGCATTTTCTGATGAACGAGGCGCGTGTGCGAAAACTGACAGGCTTCGGGGTTGGATTTGGCCCTCCTCAGATTACGTAGCCCGACGACGCTTGCTGACGCGCGCGGCTCGCCAGCGCACATATTCGCGCGAAGGTAGGATACGAGCCGCGACCGTGAGGGAGCGAACCCGGCCCCATCGTTTCCCCGACGACGCTTGCTGACGCGGGCGGCTCGCAACGTGAAACACGCCGCCACCAACGCTCTCTGGCACCCGGCGCGCAATCGGATGCAATACCTGACGAGCCGTCTCGCGGTTGCTTCGTCTACTATACAAACTATGCAGGACATTCTGTTTACCCTCCGGACGCTGCGCAAAAGCCCGGTCTTCGCGTTGTCTGCAATCCTCGCCGCGGGGCTGGGAATCGGCGCCACCAGCGCGATCTTCAGCATTGTCGACGGCGTGCTCCTGCGCCCACTTCCCTTCCCCCATTCCGAACGGCTGGTGAACGTCTGGGAGAACAATCAGAAGCGTAATATCCCGCGCATGAACACCGCGCCCGGGAACTACTACGACTGGCGCGTTCAGAACCAGGTGCTCTCCTCCATCGGCGCCTATCAAGGCTCCACCTTCAATCTCGCCACGCCCGATGGCGAACCCGAGCGGTTCCTTGGAGCTATCTGTGATCCCGGCTTCTTCTCCGCACTCCAGGTTTCGCCGTTCCTGGGACGTACGTTCACGGAAGAAGATGACCAGGCAGACCACGGAAACGTCGTCCTGCTGAGTTTCAATGTCTGGCAGCAGCGATTCGGCGCCGATACCAGCATCATCGGCCGCACTTTGAATCTCGATGGCACGCCCAAAACAGTGGTCGGCGTCATGCCGCGCGGCTTCGAGTATCCGCCCCTCGCGACCATGTGGGGTCCGCTGGCCCTCGACAATCCCACGCGGGAGCGTCGTGACTTCCACCGGCTGCGCGTCATTGGACGGCTGCGCGACGGCGTCAGCCTGGAACGCGCCCGCAACGATTTTCAGACCATTGGTGCGCGCCTGGCGGCGCAATACCCCTTCATGAATCAGGACGAAACTGTGATCGTGAACCCGCTACTCGACGACATTGTCGGCGATATCCGCCCCGCTCTGCTGGTTCTGCTCGGAGCGGTGGGGTTCGTGCTGCTTTTGGCCTGCGCGAACGTCGCGAACCTGCTGCTCGCCAAGGCTTCGGGCCGCGAGCGCGAGATCGCGATCCGCACCTCTCTGGGAGCCGGTCGTGGGGCCATTCTCCGCCAGATGCTCACCGAGAGCCTGATCCTGGCGCTTCTGGGCGGCGCAGTCGGGCTGCTCCTGGCGGATGGCGCTTTCCAATGGCTCATCGCAGTCGCTCCCGCCAACGTGCCCCGCCTCAACGAAGTCGGTCTGAACTGGCGAGTGACCGAGGTGACTATGCTTTTGTCGCTTCTTACAGGTATTCTTTTCGGCCTGGCGCCGGCGTGGCACGCTTCACGGGTCGACGTGAATTCGCTTTTGAAGGAGGGCATGCGCGGCACCAGCGGACGGAACCGCGTCCGCGGCGCACTGGTTATCTGCCAGGTCGCCATCACCTTGACCCTGCTTGCCGGGGCGGGATTGCTGATCCGCAGCTTTTACGAGATCGCCCACGTCGACCCGGGCTTCAATCCCGAACACCTGATGACCATGCGGTTGCTGCCCGCCGCGTACAAATATCGGGACCATCCCGAACTGCAGATGCAGCTGGCACGGAATATCTTGCGCGATGTCTCCGCGTTGCCCGGAGTGAAGTCCGCAGCCGTGGGGACGGATGTCCCGCTCCTCGGCAATCCCATCTACATCATGCGATTCGAAGGACGCCCGCCCGTGACCGTCTCGCAGTCCCCGCTAGCCAATTATTTCGCCGTCACTCCGGGCTTCTTCGAGACCATGGGGATGCGGCTGCTCCGGGGCCGCGCCGTCACCGATCGCGACACACCGCAGACGCCGCTGGTCGCGGTAATCAATCAGACCCTGGTCGACCGTTACTTCTCGGGCCAGGACCCGATCGGGAAGCGACTCGAAATCGGCTTCGCCGATCCACCCAACTGGCGCGAGATTGTCGGCGTGGTGGCCGACGTGCGCAGTGCCGGACTCGATCAGGACACCCCCGTCCAGGTCTACACTGCTTACTTGCAGCGCCCGATGGTCTTCTCGAACCTGCCGATTCCCGCCCTGAGCGTGCTCGCCCGCGCCACCGGCGATCCGTGGGTAGTTTCGTCTCCGATGAAGTCCGCAATCCTGGGAGTCGACCGGTCACAACCCGTCTTTGCGATCCAACCGATAACGGAGGTGGTGTCGAAGTCCATCGCGCAGCGCAAGCTGTCCCTCATTCTCCTGGCCTTCTTCGCCTCGGCCGCACTCCTGCTGGCGGCGATCGGCGTATATGGTGTGCTGTCGTACCGGGTGACACAGCAGACCGGGGAGATCGGTATCCGCATGGCGCTGGGCGCGCGGCAGGCGCAAGTGCTGCTGCAGGTGGAAACGCAGGGCATGGGGTTAGTGCTCGCCGGCCTGGTCGTGGGACTTGCCGCAGCGCTGATGCTCACGCGCTTCATGACGTCCTTGCTGTTCCGGGTCAACGCGCGGGATCCGCTCACGTTCGGCGTCGCGGCCGGAACTCTGATTGTAGTTTCGCTCCTCGCCTGCTATCTCCCGGCGCGACGGGCCGCACGAGTTGACCCGATGACCGCTCTAAGAAGTGAGTAGTCCCGAGCGTCATAATCGGTAATGATGCGTCTGCGATCCTGGTTCGGCCGCTCTTCCGTGACACAAGAGATCGCGGAGGTGCAGCGCCGTCGGGCAGAGTTGAACAGGCTCGACGACTCCGGCCTGCGCGAACGCTACCGCAACTCGCAGAATCTGTTGGAAGTCCTGGCGGTCGTCGCAGTCGTCGCTTCGCGGGTTCTGGGCCTCGACATGTTCGAGGTGCAACTGCATGGCGCGCGGGCGCTGGCCCAGGGGGCAATCGCCGAGATGCAGACCGGAGAAGGCAAGACTCTCGCCTGCACCCCAGCCGTCGCCTGGTACGCCCGCGACGGACGCGGCGTCCACGTGATGACCGTCAACGACTACCTCGCCCGCCGCGACGCCCGGTGGATGGGCGGCATCTACCAGTTTCTGGGCCTGTCGGTCGGCTGCGTCCAACAGACCATGCCCTCAGTGGAGCGCGCCGAGCAATATCGCCGCGACATCACCTACAGCACCGCCAACGAGATCGGTTTCGACTTCCTTCGCGACCAGATCGCCCTCTCTCTTGAGGAACAGGTCCACCGTCCGTTTCATGCCGCCGTCATCGACGAGGCCGATTCGATCCTGATCGACGAAGCGCGCATTCCGCTGATCCTCGCCGGGGGCCAGGCAGACGAGGAAGTGCTGGCCCGCCAGGTGGACCCGATCGTCCGCCGCTTCCGGCGAGGACTCGAGTTCACGCTCGACGAATTCGGCCGCAACATCGCTCTTACCGAGGCCGGGATTCGGATCGTCGAGAGCACCACTCGTTGCGGCAATCTGTACGACGAGCCCAACCTGGACCTCTATACCGCAGTCCACAATGCCATCCATGCGCATGACTTGCTGCGGCGCGATGTCGACTATGTGGTGAAAAACGGCGCGATCGAATCCGTCGACCAGTTCAAGGGGCGAATTGCGCAAGACCGGCGTTGGCCCGCGGGGCTTCACACCGCCATCGAGGCGAAAGAAGGCTTGGCATTCCGGCGGCAAGGCCGCGTCCTGGGCTCCCTCACCCTGCAGAATCTGGTGGCGCTGTACCCGAAGGTTTGCGGTATGACCGGTACCGCGGCGACCCAGGCAGAGGAGTTTCGCACCTGCTACGGACTCAATGTTGAAGTGATTCCGACGAATCGCCCGGTGATCCGGTTGGACGAACCGGACTTGGTCTTCGCCACTCAAGCAGAAAAGGAGCAGGCCGTGGCCGAGGAGATTCAGCGCGTCCATGCGACCGGGCAGCCGATCCTGGTGGGGACTGCGAGCGTGGAGGAGTCGGAGCGGCTCAGCAGGTCTCTGGCCTCGATCCCGCATGCCGTGCTCAATGCGCGCAACGAAGAAGAGGAGGCCGGAATCGTAGCCCGGGCCGGCCAGCGGGGGGCAGTCACCATCTCCACCAACATGGCCGGACGCGGCGTCGATATTCAACTCGGCGAGGGGGTGGCTGAACTGGGTGGCCTATATGTGCTGGGGATGAACCGGCACGAGAGCCGCCGCATCGATCACCAACTGCGCGGGCGCGCGGGCCGGCAGGGCGATCCGGGCCGGTCGCGCTTCTTCATCTCGCGACAGGATGAGCTTCTGGTGCGCTTCGGCATCGAGGAAGCGAAATACCATCACGACGCGGAGAGCTTGCAGCGCGTGGTAGAGGGGCAGAATCTCGAGATCCGCAAGTTCCTGGTGAAGTACGAGGCTGTTATCGAAGGCCAGCGCCAGCGCATTCAGGAGCGGCGCCAGGCGATCCTCAATTCCGAGGTTTCGGACCTGGAACGTGTGGTCTCGCTGACCGTGATCGACGATCGATGGGCCGATCACCTGGCGGCCGTTGCGGAGGTTCGCTCGGGAGTGCATTGGTACGCGTGGGGCGGTAGAGATCCGTTGCACGAGTACCTCACTCGCGTCGACGCGCTCTATCGCGATCTGGAGGCGGGCCTCGACGAAGCGATCGCAGAACGCCTCGCGGAGGCACAACGGAAAGGCATCGATCCATCACAACGCGGCGCTACTTGGACCTACCTCACGACGGATCGTCCCTTCGGCGACTGGTCGGAGCGCATCTTGCGCGGGGTCGTGCGTAAGATCCAGAAGCGCGAGATCTGGGGCTGAACTCCGAAGATCCGTCAAATCCGTGCATTTTTTTGAGAAATAAGTAATTTATTATCAATAACTTACATGTAACTCAATCGGTGCAGGCAAATGGTACAATAATGGTGTACCAAATCAGGACTTCAAGTGATCTTTATGAGTAAATCCAAATATTGGCCTCTCGACTACGACCCCGAAGGAGAGATCTACGACAACCTCGCCTGGGACCTTCCCGGTTTTCGGCGCGAACGCGGCCGGCCGGCTTCTAAGCGTCACAAGGAAGAAACAACACAACGGGGGTAAACCTTACACTCCGCCCGGTACGCACAATATAAGTCGATATTGCAAAAGCATGCTACTCTACAACGGTGTTTGAATTGCAGAGCCGGATCTGAGGTTCTCTCCCATGAAAGTTTTTCTTGCAACCACGTGTATCGTGACAGGCGCCATGCTCGCCGGTGGTTGCGCAACTAAGAAGTACGTCCGCAATACGACTGCTCCTATTCAAGCGAAGGTTGATCAGGTTGGCGAGCAGACGACCCAGAACACGGCCCAGATTAACGACACACGCAATCAGCTCAAGCAGGTTGACGACAGGGCACAGAGCGGAATCAGCGCCGCGCAGGAACGGGCCGCGACCGCCGACCATCACGCGCAAGTCGCCGATCAGCATGCCGCCGACGCTATGGCAAAGGCGAATCAGGCCGCCCAAGTTGGTGACCAGAATAGTCAGGGGATCGGCAATCTCCGGCAGGTTGTTGCGAACATCGACGATTACAAGATGCAGACGACCGTGAGCGTCCCGTTTAAGTTCGATAAGTATACGTTGAGCTCGGATGCAAAGCAGGACCTGGATCGCCTGGCCGAGGACGTCAAGTCCGATAAGCGTTTCTATATTGCGGTGGAAGGTTATACGGATAGCATCGGCTCCAGGCAATATAACGAAAACCTCAGCCGCCGGCGCGCCGACGCGGTGGTGCAGTACCTGGTGGCCAAACACGACATTCCGATCTACCGCATTCACATGATCGGTTTGGGTCAGGAACGGCCCGTAGATGAAGGACGCAACCAAAATGCCCGTGCCAAGAACCGGCGCGTCGAGGTCAAAGTCTTCACTGCCGATCAGGTCACTGCCGGCCTGAACACCGGCGATACCGCCGCGAATCGAACAAGCGAACAGAAGAACCACTAACCCGGTTTACCGAACTTTTTGACGGAGCCGCCACCTCGCGTGGCGGCTCTTTCTATTTCTGGACTCCGGCAACTCGCGCCCGAGGCTTCCGAAACGCCTGCCACAGGATGTACAGGAACGCGATGTTCGTCAACACCAGAACTCCATTCCCGGTGTAGAGGATGAAGAACGAGTGGCTGCGTTGCGACAGGTTCCGCAGGGATTGACCAATCGCAACACCGGTGAATTGAATACCCAGAGCGCCGCTCAACATCAGTAACTGCCGGTCCTTCTCGCGCGAGGCAATCAGAATCGCCCAGAGAGCCAGGTCCAGAATCGCCGCGCAAAAGCTGAGGTTCGAACTCCAGGGTGTCATCCACACGCCTAGCCGGTCCAGGTCAGGAACATAGTGAATCAGGAAGGAGATTCCAGCGAAGAGAACCGCGAAGACGATCAACGACAGGCGCATGACCCGGCGCGACTGCAGGGTCGCGGTGGCATAGTAAATCAGGCTGATCACCGCCGCGTAAACCAAAACCTCTAAGATCGCATCATCAATCCAGTAATAGCGCACCATGATGTGCTCGAGGGTCTTGTTACCCGCGATGAAAGGAAGGTTTACTCGCATCTCTACCACTGCCGTCAAAAAATCGACAATGATGTAAACAAACAGGAAGGGATAGCGGCGGTAAGGTCCGCGCAGCATACCGGCGATTGCGAGGAGTTCGAGAGGGATCGCAATCAAATAGCTGATAACTTGGAGCGCCAGTCCCATCCACCTTCAATTCTAGGCTGGACCGCACCCAAAAAGACTGCTTTTCTTTGATTTGGCTTTTTATCTTTCTTAGAAAAGAAAGATAGCCGCACCCGACTGAGCGGGTGCGGCTTGCATTGCAGGATGGTAGTAAAGAAGAAAGCCACGTGCGATGCGAAACGCGTCCCGATCAGTGTCGGATTCGTGCCCGCCATGCCGGAATGCTCGTGCGCACACACGAGTTTCCCTAAAACCGACACCCAATGAAGCGAGGTCGGTTTGTGAAGTTAGACGACTAACGATGGAGTGCCACCGGCCCACGGATCCGGCGGGATCGTCGAACCATGCGCTACCAGAGACGGAGTCCCGCCTGCCCACGGATCCGGCGGAATGGTCGAGCCATGCGCTACCAGGGACGGAGTGCCGCCTGCCCACGGATCCGGCGGAATGGTGGAGCCATGCGCGATCAGAGACGGAGTGCCGCCTGCCCACGGATCAGGCGGGATCGTCGAGCCATGCGCAAGCAGAAACGGCGTGCCACCAGCCCACGGGTCCGGAGGGATCGTGGATCCATGCGCAAACATGATGTGATGCGTGCCTACAAGATTGTGGCTGGGAATCTGGGGTTCACCCTGCTGGGAGTTCCAGCCATGGGCAAGCGCAAACGCAAGAACTATCGTGGCGAATGCGAATCTGTTGCTTAAAACTCTGTCGATCATTATGGTCCAATCCTTCAATGCAAGAAATTTGTCCCTTAAAACTGGGAGATGCTCAATGGCCGAATTGATTTCGCGCTCTCATTTTTGTAAAAGGTCGCATCACGACCCCTTACTTCAGCACTATCTCATGGCAGTGCAAAGTAAGTAGCCGGATAGTGCCTGGTACTGTACGGTGACACCTAGTACTTTGGCGCACTTCGCTGTATTTCTGATATAGGGAAAACACCCTACTGGGGTTATTCTATGCGAAACGGTATTGAAGAGGAACGATTTATTCGTTCGCCGTAGGTGGGAGAAGTAGAAAAAGTCGGTTCGTTTCGATAATCCAACCTCATGTCGGCGGTAACTTCGTCCAACATGACCAGGGTAGCCTCTTGACTTTCCATAGCAAATGCAGTAAGCAGCAAATTATCGCAGATGCCATTGATAAGACGGGGGATGCCCTGCGATCGCAGGTGGATCTCTTTCAAAAGTTCGGGAGAGAAGATCTGTTGCTCTTTGAGGCCCGCTCGCGCCATCCGGGAATTCACGTAGGCGATGGCTTCCGGCAGATTGAAGCCTCGGAGGGTACATCGCAGCGCGATTCTTTGTTTCAACTGGCGAAACTCGGGCGCTTCGATTTTGCGATCGAGCTCCTGCTGGCCAGCTAAAACGATCTGTAGCATTTTCCCGCGCCGGTTTTCCAGGTTGCCTAACAACCGAATCTCTTCGAGGACATCCCAGTCCAAATTGTGGGCCTCGTCCACGATTAAAACGGTCGTGCGCCCGGCAGTCGCCCTCTCGAGTAAGAGGTTGTTCAAAGACAGCAGAACTTCGGTCTTGGACAGGCGATTACAGCGTAGATCGAGATCATAGGCCAGCATCTCGAGGAATTGGGATGTGGTCAGGCGGGAGTTGAACAAAGAAGCAAAGGCGATTTGCTGGGCGTGCAGGAAGTCCCGCAAACACTCCAACATGGTGGTCTTGCCGGTGCCGACCTCGCCGGTCAGCAGAATGAAGCCCTTGCGGCTTTGCACTCCATAGACCAGATTCGCCAGCGCCTCTTCATGTTGTGGGCTCCGGAAGAGGAACGAGGGGTCCGGACTCATGTTAAACGGGTTTTGGGTAAAACCGAAGAAGGCGTTATACATAGCCGGCGACAACTCGGTGGGCTTTCAGTAGTTTATCACGCGGCGAAATAGCGGCCAATTCGCCGTCGTACTGGTAAGCACCCGTTAGAGAAGCTACTTTCAGCCACTATCTCAAGCTAACTTGGGGGCTTCTCACTGGGTGTGGCTTTGACCGCAGCCTTCACCGGACTGATCAGGATGTGCGCATTACGGCCTTCCAGCCGGGGCTGCGATTCGACGCTGCCATAGGCTGTCAGGTCCGCCGCAAATCGCATCAGCAATTTCTTGCCGAGATCGGCATGAGCGATCTCGCGGCCGCGGAATTGCACAACCGCCTTGACCCGGTTCCCTTCTTGCAGGAACCGAATAGCGTGATTCTTTTTGAAGTCGTAATCGTGGTCGTCGGTATTGGGACGAAACTTCAGTTCCTTCACCTGGACGACGTGTTGCTTCTTCTTGGCGTCGTGCTGTTTCTTTTTCTGCTCGTATTGGTAGTGTCCAAAGTCCACCGCTTTGGCCACTGGGGGCACGGCAGTCGGGGCGACCAACACGAGATCGAGCCCCAGTTCTTGCGCCTTGCGCAAGGCTGCGGATGTCGGCATCACCTCGGTGGTACCGTCCGGGAAGACCGCGCGCACTTCACGTGCGCGGATCGATTCATTCACGTTCTCTCTGCGATTCTGCCTGCGAGGGGGAAAATTTCTTGGATACATTCGTAGTTACGGTTTGCGAAGGCGAGCGATACTGACCCCGTTGCCGGGTGTGGACTGCTGGTCGAGACTTGGTGAGCTGCGATAGATATACAAGTCCAAAATACGTTAGTCTCAGTGTACACCATAACGCGAAACGGAAGTCAAAGGGAAATATGTTGGTACCATACACTTCCGGATCCGCCTTCCCGCCGAGAGTGGGGAATCGCCCAACCGTCACTTTGAGCCCTGCGGCAGCCTCAGGAAGCGATTTCCATCGGCGCGTCGGCCAACAGACCCTTTTGTTTCAGCCCTGAGAGCGCCAAGCCATAACGGCCCCGAATCCCCGTTTTTTCAAAGATATGCTTCAAATGAATCTTGACCGTTCCGGTTCGAATACCGAGCGACTTGCCGATATCCTTATTCTTCAATCCGCGTTCCACCAAGGCCATCACCTGCAATTCCCGGGCGGTCAGGGAACAGTGGGAAGTCTGGATTGGCTGATGGACATCGCAGACCATTCCCTCGTCAATCCAGGTCTTACCGGACACGACGGACCGAATGCATCCCATCACCGTGTCGAGCGACGCCCGCTTTCGAACGACTCCGGCGGCTCCTGCCTGCAGGAACCGCAAGGCTTCCGCCTCCGAGAAGGAGTAACTCCAGACGATCACGGCCGCACGTCCACCCGCAGCCCGCAACGCCTTTAGAAAATCCATCACAGCTTGGACTCCGAACCCGTTGTCCACCATCAGAAGAGAGGGTTCCAGCTTCCTCGCCACCTCCAACGCGCCCGCCAGCGAGCTTTCGGTGGCAACTACCCGCAGCTCATCTTCGGATTCCAACAGGGCACGAACGCCCACTATGGCAATCGGCTCGGTATCACACAGAGCGACTGTATGTACGGCTTTGGGTTCGACGGTATTCTCCAAGGCTCGCCTCAAATACAATATCGACAGAATTGTCTGAATACTTTAGTATCTGCGGCAGGAATTGATCTCAATTTATTCGCGAGCCACGCCGCTCCGCTTCATGGGTCAGATCATTTGACGTATTTCGGCGCTTGGCCCGTGTCCCAGGGGTCGTACACCGAAGCGAATTGCACGCGGTCGCTGATCGCCGGATGATCTTCCAGCCAGAACTTCACGAAGGCGCTCGGATTCGGGTCCGACAGTCCCACTTCACCCAGAATCTGGAATGCCTGGGCGGCAACCTCCGGCGAATTTGGCACTAACCCATGGACTACCTCGAGCCCATAGATGTCGGCATTATGTTCCAGCATGCGCCCAAAGGAGTTCGTAGCGGGCTCCGCAACGAAACTGAAGACCGTCGCCGCCAGCACGAGGACCGGCAGTGACGCCCAATCCTCAACTCCCCGGATCGACCACCGCGCGCCCCATCGCCCGAGCGCCCAGTGCATCGTGTGATAACCCAGCCACAGAAAGACCAGCAGGATCAGACACGTCATCCCGATCCCCATCCAGACGTGATTGAGGACATAGTGGCCCATCTCGTGGCCAAATACAAACAGGATCTGCCCGGTGCTCATGGCATGGATCGTGGTATCCCAAACCACCACTCGCTTGGAGGCGCCGATTCCAGCAACATACGCGTTAAGCGAGCGCAGCTTCTCGCTGGCCTTCATTTCGAACATCCGGTCGCGCGGAATATCCAAGCCGCCGCGGGCCACCACCTTTTGGATCTCCGAAACCAGTCCCGGCTGCTTCGCCGCCAACGGCTCGAACTGGAAGAACATGGGCTCAATCGCTACCGGAGAGATGAACAGCAGGAAGACGACGATTGGAACTGCCGCCAGCCAGAAGTAGAACCACCAACGTCGCGGACTGCGCCGGATCACGCCATACAGGATCCAGATCACCAGCCCGATCACGCCGAATTGCAACAGTTCGCCTTTGGTCCAGTCCCAAAACCAGGAGCCCCAGCCTTGTACCGACTGTCCATATTTCAGGCTGAGGTGTTGATCGTAAAGCGAGACCGGCAAGTTGGCCACGTCGTACGCCAGAAACAGAAGCGGCGCAAAGATATAGGCTTGGGCGATACGGCGGCGCGAGCCTTCGGCCCAAGTCCGCAAGCCGGGGGCAATCTTCCACACCAGAAAACCCACCAACACCAGGATGCTGTAGGCCACGCTGACGAAGTGCAGCCGGACCCGCGCTCTCGCCAATTCAATCGCCCGCTCCAGCTTATCCGGCGGGAGCGTGTAGGTTTTTACCTCGGTCTTGGAGGGGGAGTTCGTTTCGTCACGGCGCGGCGGCGTCTGCCCCCAACCGGCCGTTCCTATCGCGAGGAGGACGGCCACGTACAGCAGCTTCCCGATCATAGCCCTTACTTTCCCGCAACTTCGCGCAGGACCCGAAGTGTATTGCCGCCAAAGATCTTGACGATATCCTGTTCGCCATACCCCTTCTTCCGCAGCGCTGCCTTCAAAGCTGGCATCTTGGAGATGTCCTCCAGTCCTTTCGGAGGTGACGAGATGCCGTCGAAGTCGCTGCCGATCCCCACATGGTCGATTCCGGCGATCTTGACGGCGTGATCGATGTGCGCCACGGCATCATCGATCGTCGCGGAGGTCGGCCGCGGCTTCATATCGCGATGCGCCTCATCCGCCGCATAGGCGTCCAGCGCCTTCCCCGTGAGTGAGGGCTCGTTGTACGAGATGTTCTGGATGGCCTTCATCAACAGCGCACCGTCCTTCGGATTGAGGAAGCCCTCGCCGAAATTGATACCCATCACTCCGCCGTTCTTCGCCAGCGCCCGGATCATGTCATCGGTCATGTTTCGCGGGACCTCGGATATGGCGCGGCAGGAGGAGTGGGAAGCGATCACCGGTTTCGTTGTGACCGCCAGTACGTCGCTGAAAGTTTTGTCCGAGACATGTGAGATGTCCACGATCATCCCGATGCGATTCATCTCGCGAATCACCTGCTTGCCGAAATCGGTGAGCCCGTTATGCGCCGGTTTGTCGGTGGAGGAATCGGCCCAATCCGTGTTGCGGAAATGTGTGATGGTCATGGCTCGGATTCCCATGCGGTAGTACATGCGGAGCACCGCCATGTCGTCGTCAATCTGGTGGCCGCCTTCGAGGGCGAGGATCGCCGCAATCTTACCGGACGCGGTAATCCGCTCGACGTCCGAGGCGTTCAGCGCCAGAGCAATCTGATCCGGATGCGCGTCGAACAGACCCTGCATCGCGTCGCGCAGGTCGAGCGTACGCCGCACGGCCTCGGCGCCCTTGTAGTAAGTCGGCACCCAGAGCGCGAAAAACGGCGCGGTCACACCCCCCTCGCGGAGACGCGGGATATCCACGTGGCCGGCCGAGGAGCGCTGTGTCAGGTCGGCATGGTCTATGAGGACTCTTTGGGCGGTATCGATGTGGCTGTCGATTCCGACAGTCTGAGCTCCGGCCGGGTACAGCACGAACAGACAAAGTGCCAAACGCATTGGGTCAGCATACCGCGCCTCGGCTTGACTTGCTATCCTGTTCGGCATGGCGACTTCCGTTAACCCCATCCCACCCGGTTTTCACTCGCTCACGCCGCACCTCAGCGTGGAAGGCGCGTCCGCGTACATCGATTTCCTGAAGAATGCCTTCGGAGCCGTTGAACTCTCTCGCTCTCCCGGACCCGGCGGTAAATTGATGCACGCTACCGTGCGCATCGGCGACTCAGTTCTGATGCTGGCCGACGACTTCTGCCAGGACTTCGGCATGCCGCCGCAGGTACGCGGCAACCTCCCGATCCACATCCAAATCTACGTGCCCGACGCGGATGCCACTTTTGCCCAGGCAGTCGCTGCGGGCGCGCAGGTGACCATGCCGATCGCGGATCAGTTTTGGGGCGACCGCTACGGCCACGTACGCGATCCGTTCGGCTTCAACTGGGCGATCGGCACGCGCAAGGAGAATCTCACTCCTGAACAGATGCAGGAACGCGCCGCCAAAGCGTTCGGCGGGGGCCAGCCCTAAACCATCATGGCGACTTTGGGAATGATCGAATATGCGGACGCCGGCCCGGAAGTGCGCGCGGTTTATGACGACATCATGGCCACGCGCAAGACCGATTGGATCAATAACTTCTGGAAGGCTCTCGCCAACGATCCGGCCACCCTGCGGCGCACCTGGCTGAGCATCAAGGAGATCATGGCTCCGGGCGCTTTGGATGCGGTCACCAAGGAGATGATCTACCTCGCCGTGAGCGCGAGCAATCAATGTCCTTACTGCATCGCGTCCCACACCGCGGCCGCCCGAAAGGCCGGAATGACGGAGGGGATGTTCGCGGAGCTGATGGCGGTCGTCGGCATGGCGAACGAGACGAATCGCCTGGCGAGCGGCTACCAGGTGGAAATCGACGAGCGCTTCAAAAAGTGAGGCGGATCGGCCGCCGGCTGATCGTGACGGCAACCAGTGTTCTCGCCGGTACGGTGTTTGTCGGCGTCGTCGCAACCGAAGCTGCTATGCATGTCCTGCGGCGACCCATGGCGCGGCCGGAACTCGCGAGCGCAGTGGCCAACGAGACCGGGGCCACGTGGGAGAGCGTTCAGGTGACTGCGCCGGACGGCATAGCACTCCGTGCCTGGCTGTTCACTCCCGTCAACCCGGGTGCTTCCGCAGTGCTGGTGATGCACGGCATCAACGACGCACGCGTCAGTATGCTCGGCCACGCCCGATTCCTGTTGCGGAACGGATTCACTGTCCTGATGCCCGATACCCGCGGACACGGAGAGAGCGGGGGCGCGATCATCACGTACGGAATTGACGAAGCCGGAGACGTCAGCCGATGGGTGGATTGGCTGCTCGCAACACGCCATCCAGAGCGCGTTTACGGACTCGGGATGTCGTTGGGAGGCGCCATTCTGTTGCAGTCTCTGGCTCACGAACGACGTTTCGACGCCGTAGTGGCGGACTCGCCGTTCTCCAGCTTTCGCGAGGTTGCCTACGACCGGCTGCAGGAGCTCACGCGCATCGAGCATCATCTTTTCTGGCCTGTCGTGGAGAGCGGTCTGGTGTATGCCCGGATTCGTTACCATCGGGATCTGCGGCTGGCGTCTCCGGCGGCTGCGTTGCGATCCTGCCACACTCCGGTGCTGCTCATCCATGGTGGGCGCGACGAGAAGACGCCGATACGGCACTCGCGCGAGCTACACGCCATCGATCCGGTAATGACAAGACTCTGGGAGGTGCCGGGCGTGCGTCACACGCGAGCACTTGCGACTCTGCCGGACGTCTACGCCCGAACCGTGGTCGATTGGTTTCATTCCCATGGTAAGTAGCGAGGCGTCGAAAACGCTTCGAGGGTCAGGATCAGTGGACTCTCGAAAAGCCCCGACAAGAGAGTCGGCACGGCGGACACGAGTGTCCGCGCCACCTACAACTTCAATCGCAAAAAGATCGCGCCGGGCGTAGGATGATCGCCGTACGGCCCCGTCTGCTCGAAGCCCATCCGCCAGTACATCTCGAGCGCCTTCGTCATGACGGGCATGGTGTCTCCAACGAGTTCGCGGTATCCCATGCGGCGCGCTTCCGCGATGACCCATTCCATCAGCGTTCGCCCCAGTCCGCCGCCGCGAAAGAGGGGACGCACGTAGAGGCGCTTGGCCTCGCAGCGTTCGGTATCCACCTGACGCAATGCCGCGCATCCCGCCGGCTCGCCCTTTTCGAGAGCCAGCGCCAAACGGCCGCCAGGCGGTGCGTACTTGCCCGGCAGATTCGCCACCTCATCGCCGAAATTCTGAAAGCACGGCGTGAAGCCAAACGAGTCCCAATATTCCACGAAGAGTTCGCGAACCTGCTCAAGACGCGTTCCGCTCTCTACGGTCACAATCTCCACGGCCGTCAATCCTGCTGCGTCAGGCGGTCTTTATACAGACCGAAGGCGCGCTTGAAATCCAGTTCGAGCATCACCGTGACGGGCGTAGCTTCGGGTACGCTCCGGCGATCCAGGGGCACAGTGGAACCGTAAAAGCGGCCCCAGGCGGTCAAT
This sequence comes from Bryobacteraceae bacterium, assembly GCA_035295745.1. Lineage (GTDB taxonomy): Bacteria > Acidobacteriota > Terriglobia > Bryobacterales > Bryobacteraceae > JAIQFL01. Next base: position 137,073 of record DATGIL010000098.1, read on the forward strand.
ACATCCAGATATCGCAGATCCGATTTGGTCACGAAGCCGGGATCCAGCAAGTACGCCGCGGCGAGCGAATCCCACATGTAGGCCGTGGCCTCGGGATGTTTGAGGAAGGCCGGATAACGATTGCCAAGGTCCTCGCGAAACAGCTCGGTGATGGGCGTGCGCACGGCGACGACCTGGTCGAACTCCGCTTTGTGCAGCACGGCGGTGTTGCAGATGTCGAGGCCGAACATGATCTTCTGCGGGATCCGCGAGCGCAGCACAATCCGCGCCGCTTCCGGATCGAACCAGAAGTTGAATTCGGCGGCTGCGGAGGCATTGCCGGCCACCTGCACATTACCGCCCATGAAGACGATGCGCTTGATCTTGGTTTCAATCTCGGGCTTCAGGCGCAGCGCCAGGGCGATGTTCGTCATTGGACCGATCGCCAGGATGGTGATTTCGCCGGGATGCCGCTCGATTTCGGAGATCAGATACTCCACCGCGCCCTCGTGATGCGGTTTCCTGGGACTCAGCCGGGCGCCGGGCGCGGGTTTCACCTCGGCGGGATTGTCGGCGAAGGCGCCCATGAATTCCAGCTTGCCCCATCGCCGCGCGCTCTCATGCGCCATGGCGGCGGTATGCACCAGGGGCGCGGCAGCGCCCGTGTAGACCGGCACCATCGGGCGCTTGAGCAGGTCGAGGATGTGCAACATGTACTCGGCGCCTTGCGCAGGCCACACGTTCCCAGGCACCACAGTGACACCGAGCACTGTCACTTGAGCAGGGCTGTGCATCAGCATGACCAGCGCGGCACCGTCGTCACCGAAGAGGCCCGAATCGGTGTCGAAGAGGACGATATCGTGGCCTGCTGCCCAAAGACCGGGCGCGAGCAGGAGTCCTGCCACCAAACGCAGCATGAAATTTCAATATAACGGAAAAGTGCCGCGCTTTTTTCCCGCGCTACAATGCTTACACCTATGAAGAAAGTCCGATGGGGCGTCCTGGGCGCCGCAAGAATCGCCACGGTCAAGGTGATTCCCGCCATGCAACGGGGCAAGTGGTGCGAGATCGCCGCCATCGCCTCGCGCGACCATTCGAAAGCCGAGACCGCTGCCGAGTCGCTGGGTATCCCCAAGGCCTACGGCTCGTACGACCAGATGCTCGCCGACCCCGAAATCGACGCCGTCTACAATCCTCTCCCCAATCATCTGCACGTTCCCCTTTCGATCCGCGCCGCTGAGGCCGGCAAGCATGTGCTCTGCGAGAAGCCTATCGCGTTGAATGCCGTTGAGGCGTTGGAACTGATCGCCGCACGCGATCGCACGGGCGTGATCATTGGCGAGGCGTTCATGGTGCAGACTCACCCGCAATGGAACCGCACCATCGAGATCGTGCGGAGCGGCCGCATCGGCGAACTTCGTTTCGCCATGGGATCGTTTGGCTACTTCAACCGCGTGGCGGAAAACATCCGCAACATCGCGGCATACGGCGGCGGCGGTCTCATGGATATTGGCTGCTATCCGATCAAGACGACGCGCATGGTCTTCGGCGAGGAACCCATTCGTGTGTGCGGCACACTCCACCGCGACCCCGAGTTCGGCACTGATATACTGGCCTCGGCGGTGCTCGAATACCCCTCGGGCCAATGCATTTTCGGATGCAGCACGCAGATCGTGCCCAACCAGAGCATGCAGTTCTTCGGCACGAAAGGGCGCATCCACCTGGAGATCCCGTTCAACGCCATCCCCAACGAAACTTCGCGCATTCTGATCGACGACGGCCGGGACCTGCGGGGCGGCGGGATCACCGTAGAGGAGTTCGCGCCCTGCGACCAGTACACGATTCAGGGAGACCTGTTCTCGCGAGCGATTCGCGAAGGGCGCCGGCCGCCCGTGCCTCTGGAAGACTCCGTTCGGAACATGGCGGTCATCGACGCCCTATTCCGATCCGCGGAGAGCGGAAAATGGGAGACGGTGCAACGCGAGTTCACTCCTGCCGCAGCGCCGACAGCGGGTCGACCTTCGTAGCGCGGTACGCCGGGATGTAGCTGGCGGCCACCGTCACCATCGCGAGCAACGCAGCGACCGTGGCGTAGATCAGAGGATCGCCGGGCTTGACCGCGAAGAGCATCTTCGTCAACAGATTCGACGCCACCGCCGCCGCGATTAAGCCGATTGTGAGGCCCACGCCTGCCAGCGCCAGTCCCTGCCGAAGCACCAGACGCAGCACGCTGCCTGGGCTGGCGCCCAACGCCATTCGCAACCCGATCTCACTGGACCGCTGGCTCACCACGTACGCCATCACGCCGTAAACGCCGGCGATCGCGAGACACACTGCCAGCCCCGCGAATACCCCCAACAGCAGCGTGCGGAATCGCGGCGCGGCCAGATTCTCCGAGAGCCGCAATTCCATGGTGGTGAAGCGGACCGGGACGTCGGGCGAGATTTCGCGCGCCTTGCGCCGCATCGTCTCGTAAAACGCCTGCGGCTCAGTGACCGTGTGGGCGACAACGCTCATCGACATTCCCGCCCCCGGGTGCTGTTGGTACGGCATGAAGATCTCCGGACTCGGGGGGCGCGCCGGTCCCCATTGCCGCACGTCGCCGGCCACACCCACGATGCGCATCTGATTCAACGAGTCGAACCCGCTGACAATGGTGTGCCCGACAGGATCCTGATTGGGGAATGATTTGCGCGCCAACTCCTCATTAATGATGGCCGTGGGCAGGCCATCGGCGTTGTCGCGGTCGTCGAAGTCGCGGCCGCTCTTGAGTGGAATGCCCAGCGCGGCGAGCGCACCGGGGGAGAGGATCGTAAAGACGGCCTGCGCGGAATTGACAGTCAGTTCTTCCGGCCTGGGAGTGTGGTCGACCCAGTAGCCACCGTTGGAACCAACGCGCCCGGGAGGGGTACGGGTCGCACCGATCGACGAGACGCCCGGTACAGCCGCTCCTTCGGCAATCAGGGTGCGGTAGAATTGCAGGCCCTTGCGCATCGCCTCGGCGTTGGATGCGGGCACGCTGGCCGTCATCACCAGCACGTTCTCCGGACGGTATCCGAGCGCCACATTCTGCAACGCCACGAAGCTCTTGATGAGGAGCCCTGCCCCGGAAAGCAACACCACGGAAATAGCGATCTCCGCGATTACCAGCCACGACCGGATCTTACCCGCGCTCCCGCCGACTCCAGCCCGTCCTCCGCCTTGCTTCAACGCATCGTTCAGATCTACCTTGGAGGATTGCAGAGCGGGCACCAACCCGAACAGCAAGCTGGCCAACACCGAAACGGCAAAGGTGAAAGCCAGGACCCAGCCATCGATTCGCGTCTCGGCGAGGCGCGGCACGTTGGTAGGCGCCAGTGAGACTAACGCGTTCGATCCCCACAGCGCCAGCAGCAGTCCGGCGGAGCCCGAGAGCACGGCCAGCACCAGGCTTTCGGTCACCAACTGGCGGACGATGCGCTTCCGGCTGGCTCCCACTGCGGCGCGAATCGCGATCTCGCGAGTGCGCGCCGACGCCTTCGCAAGCAGAAGATTTGCCATGTTCGCGCACGCGATCAGCAGCACCAGGGCGACCGCGCCCAACAGCAGGTACAAGGTGGTCCGCACATCGCCGACCAGGTCGTCGCGCATGCGCGTGACCACCGCGCTCTTGCCCTGATTGCTCTGCGGATAAGCCTGTTCGAGGCGCGCCGCGATGGAGGTCATCTGCGATTGAGCCTGCTCCAATGAAACATCTGGCTTCAGGCGGCCGACCACCAGGTAGTTATGCGACCCGCGGCCCGTGGAATCGCTGAAGATCGTGTCCGTTGGATACCAGATGTCCGTCTTATCGGGGAATCGGAAACCCGGCGGCATGACGCCGACGATCGGGACCGTCTTGTCGCGGATCCGCAACGTGGCACCTAATGCGTCGCTGCGACCGCCGAAATGGGATTGCCAGAAGGAGTCACTGATGATGGCTGCCCCGCTGCTGCGAGGCCGCTGCTCATCGGCGCTAAAAAGGCGGCCGGCCGCGGGTGCGACGTCAAAGACCTGGAAAAACTCGGGCGTTACCGCGGTGGCGTAACCATATTCGGCTGCCGCGCCGGCCGAGATGGCGGTGGTGAATCCGTTATAGTAAGCCATTGCGCTGAAGGCAGTGCTTTGATCGTGCCAGTCATGAAAATCGGGGGACGACACTTGCGGCGACGTGTAAGACGGCTGGCCGGTTTTGCGCCAAAAGTTGACCAAAGTGACAATGCGGTCCGGGTCGTGATAATCCAGGGGTTTCAGGAGTACCGAGTTGACGACACTGAACACCGCCGTATTGGCGCCGATGCCTAACGCCATCACCAGAATGGCAAGGAACGTAAACCCGGGGGTCTTCCGTAAAGATCGCAGCGCGAATTTAAAATCCATAGCCGACACACGAGGCAGATTCTGTACCAACGAGTAAAGGCTTTGCTTTCAGTGATGTAAACTCCGCGGTCGGTTGCGGACGTGTCCGCTTTCGGGACTGTTCATCGTGATGCCGGGACAGTAGCACGCGATTCGCAGGCTGCCTACGAGTGTATGGCCGAGACGATGTCCCGTGCCACGGCTTCGAGGTCGCGCTCCTCGACGAGTTGCGAGAAGATTCCCTCCAGCGACGGGACGTTCATCAGATCGCGGAGGCGCTCGACGGAATCGGAGGCCATGATGCGGCCTTTGTAGATGATGACCACCTGCTCACAGACCTTCTCCACGGCCTCCAGGACGTGCGAGATATAAAGGATCGTCTTGCCCTGCCCCGCGAGTTGGTTGAGCAGGTATCGAAACAACTGAGCCGAGGTGACGTCGATGCCGGATAGCGGCTCGTCCAGAACCAGAATGTCAGGATCGTGCAACAGAGCGGCGGAGATCAGTACTCGCTGCTTCATACCCTTCGAATAGGTAGAAATCATCGCGTGACGGGAAGATTGCAAAGAGAAGCAGTCGAGAAGTTGGTTGGCCTTCCGATTGACTTCGGCTCGAGGCAGTCCGCGCAAACGGCCGATCAGTTGGAGATACTCGAGGCCCGTCAGATAGGAGTACAAAATGGCCTCCTCGGGCACGTATCCCAGCCGGCGGCGGAAGCCGATCGGATCCTCTCGAACATCGCGTCCGTCGAGCAAGACCTTGCCGGTTGTGGCTTCGAGCAACCCGGTGATGATCTTAACCGTGGTGGATTTGCCGGAGCCGTTGGGACCCAAGTAGCCGGTGATCTCGCCAGGCTTGACGACGAAGCTGACATCGTTCACCACGGGCGTATTGAGGTAGTACTTGGTCAGATGTTGGACTTCAAGCATACGTCTCCTACTGGGTGAGTCCGAGGGTCCGGACCACGGGGTCGTCCGGGTCGTCGTAGCGCAATCCGGCTGGACTCGAGAAGGCTTCCGCGGCGGTTTTGATTGAACCGCGGCGCCAGTGATTCAGCAGCCAGCAAGCGGCGCCTACCGCCACAAAATAGATGGCGGCCGCTGCTGGAACGTGAATCAGCCACGATTCCAGATCGGCCAGATAGCTGCTGTACAGCGTAAATCCGAGGATATACGCCACGGACAAGCCCACCAGGTTCACCTTTCCGGGCAACCGGGAGCAAGTGAACGGCACTTTGCGGAAATCCAGAAAGAGGAGTTCCATCAGGAGCAAAGAAAGCACGGCGCCGAAAGCCAGGTGGAACAGAGCTGCCCTCCAGGGAAAGAAGATCAACTCGGCGGGCGCGAGCAATCCGAAGAGGGGGAGGATGGCGCAGGCGGCAATCCACTTACGGGTTGCCGTCAGATACTCGTCTATGTCCGTGGTCTCGGTGATCTGAAATGCCCAGTTCGCGCGGAGTTCAGACGGGAAATTGAAAGCGGCGCGGAGGCCGGAGATCAAGACGAACGACAGCATCAGTGAGAGGCGAAGCAATCCATCGTGGTCTGAGCGCGAAGTCATGAGTGCGAGTGCGACGCCGAATCCGCCGTAGGTCGCCAGAAAAAGGCGATGCTTGATGCTCCGTCGGATGGTCTGGCCAATGAAGTGAAACACCGCACTTTCGATCGGTCGCGGCACTAGAGTACGCTCGATGACATCGCCGGCCCAGGACCCCAGACGGCTCGCACCGGACGCACTTGGCTCTGGCGTCTCCAGCATCTTCCGGGCATGTCGCCGGTAAAACGGCAAGTATGTTCCGATGAACAGGACTGCGGCGATCCACAAGCCCCGTAACGCCAGCGTTCCCAAGCGTAGAAGCACCGGGTCGTGAGTAGCAGGGCGCATCCGCTCATAGAGCCCAATGAACCAGTAACCGGGATAGTAATAGATAAGAGAATTGGCGGATTCGGCGAGCGACTGCATTGCAGACGCCAGCAGAGGAGTGAGAAACAGCAGCATTACCAGGAGGGTCATGAGCACGGTCTGAATCGTGGCGGAGGTGCGCCGGTAAGCTTTGCCCGGGAGCAGGGTGATCAGGACGCCTTGCAATGCGCCGATCGACAGCGCCGTGAATAGCCCTCCCGCCAGCATGGCTGTGAGGTGGGACATGAAGAGATTGAACAGATGGCGGCCTTGATCGATTCCAGGCCAAAAGAAAGCTCCGAAGAAATTGACATCGATCAGGAAAATGACGAGAAACAGCCCCAGCGCGATGGTCTTGGCAAAGAAGAGGCTGGAGAGACGAAGAGGCAGGGGTGTGAGAATCTGATAATCCCGGCGATCGGGAAACAGGGCGTCCCACTCCAGTACCATAATCAGCCCCATCACGATCATTGAGATGGAGAGAAACAGGTAGCGGACTACTTCCAGGCTCCAGCCCCATAAACCAAGGGGGCGGCACACGATGACGAAGAAAGCTCCCGGGGCGGCCAGAATGCCCAGCGCCTGATTGACGTTGACGTGAGGATCTCCTTGCGGCGAAAGCGATTCGGTGTCGAAGAAACGGCCGAAGAAGTGGCGGACCAGCAGCGCGAATGGGCGATCCGGATCTCCTGACATAAAGACTTTTAGACTCCGGTGTCCGGAAATAGTGCCCGAGTCGCCTGGGTTGGCTTGAGCAGATGGGAGACGACATGAACACGGACGCTCCCTCACGGTCGCGGCTCGCGCGATACGTACGTGCGCTTGCGAGCCGCGCGCGTCAGCAAGCGATCACCAATCAGAGCGCGGAGACGCTCCCTTACGGTCGCGGCTCGCAAGACGTGACGAGCCGCGCGCGTGAGCAAGCGACCACTGATCAGAGGGCGAAGACGCTCCCTCACGGTCGCGGCTCGCAAGACGTGACGAGCCGCGCGCGTGAGCAAGCGATGCCTCATCGTATGTGGGGCAGGCGCTCCCGGATTTTCCACAGCTTCTCACGGGTCCCCGCTCGCGACGGATGTGGATCGCGGATCTGAACAACTAACGATCCGAGAGTCCGCCTCGGTCTGTGACATGGTACACGTCGTCGAAAAGATCGCTGGCAAATTGCGTTAGGTAGGAGTTGAAACTTCGTTCCCGAACCTCGCGGTCCCCCTCGTCATGCCGGAACTCGATTACCTGTCCACTGCGGCCATCTTCGTCGGGATCCATGTCTATGCACAGAAGGTCGCCGCTGCCGCTTTCGAGAAACGGCACCCAGCGTATGTTCCACCATTCTGCCTTTACCTGGCCATCGCCCTCTGCTTCAGCATCATCAAAATCTCCTTCGACGAGGAGACGTGCCATGGTCTTCGACCACTCCGCAATTTCGCCACAGCCCAACAGGCGCCAGCCTTCCATAAGACCAGTCCATCTAGGTGTGTTTTTTTGCCCGTTGTGAATTTGCAGGGAGCACAGAAGGTCGGGTGGAACTGGCATTCCGAGTGCGGTCTCCAATTGGGAGAGCTGTTGCGGAGTGGCTGGCGGCTCGAGAGTGCCCATGGCCACTGGGGCATTCTGCTTCAGCCATTTGTCGATCTTGGCCCAGACGCCCGAGAGCTGATTGGGAGTTGCCGCTGCTGGGGGAGCAACTGAATGGGGCACAGACGATGGCTCTGCGCCGACCTCCTGATAGCCTTTCTTCAGCTTCTCGGAGATGAGTTTTTCATACGAACTTCGCGCCAGAGCCTCGTTCCCCAAGTCTTTGGTCTGTTCCTGGCCGTTGGTTCCTTTGCGGCCAAAATGCACCGTGTGGCTGGACCCGCTTAATGTGATGGTCCAGAACTTGTCGGAAGATCCTTCGTGGAACTCAAACGTTCTGCTCTCTGTCGCCATAGCACCCCTCCCTGCGTTTTGGGGGACGCGCAACGGCCAACGATATTACCAGGCAGCGAGGCGGTCAGTCCTGGCGGAGAGCTGTGGAGGGTTGGACGCGCGTGGCTCTTGCGGCCGGGATCGCCGTGGCAGCGGCGGCAACCAGGGCCACCAAGACTGCCGCCACCAACAGCGAGAGCGGATCGACCGGAGCTACGCCATAGAGCAAGGCCCGAACCCACCGTCCCGCCAGCAGAGCGCCGCTCAAGCCGAACAGCACACCGAGCCCGACCATCACGCCAGCTTGCAGGCACAGCATTCCACCCACGTCCGAAGCTTTCGCGCCGAGTGCCATGCGGATCCCGATCTCGCGACGCCGCTGCTCTACCGAAAACGCCAGCAGACCGTAGATACCAACCGCCGCCAGAATCGTGGCGAAGCATCCGAACATCGAGGCAAGGGTGGCCGTCAGACGTTCGGGGGCGGCGCTTGCCTCCACCTCTTCCGCCAAGGTATGGATTTCGGTAAACGGCAGCGCAGGGTCGATGGCGGCGAGCGCGGCGCGCACCGGCTGAATCATGGAATCGGGGGATGTCCGTGTACGGACGCAAAGCACCGACAAACTGTTATCGCTGGGCACATAGTAAGTCGGCGTCATGGGCTCCCGCAAGGAACGATACTTGGCATCGCGGATCACGCCGACGATCTGATAATCGGCCTTTACCACGTCGTCCATCCCGTTGCCGAAATGCTGCCCGATCGGGTCCCCATCAGGGAAAAAGCGGTGGATAAAAGCCTCGTTGACGATAGCCGGAGATGGTTTCGGCGCCTTGATGTCGGACTGTGCAAAGTTGCGGCCTCGAACCACGCGGATTCCCATAGTGTCGAAATACTCAGGCGTGACCCAATTGAAGCTGGTGTTCAGGAAATCGGCGCGAGAGACCTTCTGTCCAGCGGGCGCGATGGTGCTTTTGACTCCGCTGCCGCGCATCACCGGGCGGGATGCCGCCGCGGCGGAAACTACTCCGGGAATGTCGCGCACGCGTGACTGCAATGCCGACCAGAAATTCCTGCTCTGCTCCTCGCTGTAAGCCGACAGATCGGGATAGGCGGTAAAGGTGACCACATGTTCACTGTCGAAGCCCGGATCCAGATTCCGGAGTTGTTCGAAGGTGCGTACCAGCAGTCCGGCGCCCGCCAGAAGCAAGGTGCAGAGCGCTACCTGAAAGATGACGAGGGCTCTCCTCCCACTCCATCCCTGCGCGGCGCGGATACCACGGAGCACGCTATCCAAGCTGATCCGCGACGCAGACAAAGCGGGTGCCAGGCCGAACAGGACGGAGGTCAGCAAAGCGGCCGCGAGTGAGACGAGAATCACGCGAGCGTCGGGCCGGAGATCGAGAGACAGGGTCATGGGGGCGGTGGCGAGATCGCGAACCGGTGGCAGCGCGCGGATCAGCAGTGGCGCGGAAATCCACGCCAGCAGCCACCCGCCGGCGGCTCCCATGGCGGTGAGGAGCAGGCTCTCCACCAGCATTTGCCGCACCAGGCGGAGCCGTGAGGCTCCCAACGCCAGGCGAACCGCCACTTCGCCACGCCGGGCCGCTGCTCCGGCCAACAGTAGCCCGGCAACATTGGCACACACCATTAAGAGCAGGAGGCCGACCGAGATCATCACCAATTGGAGGACGCTTCCGAACTTGTCGCGCAGAACCGAAACACCATGCTCCAGCGGATCGAACTCCATGCCGCGGCTAAGCTCCTGTTGGGCGTACCGCGGACCGTAATCCTTCTGGCGGCCATACCACTCCTCGACGGCGGTCCGCCAAATCGCCAGGGACTCGTCGTGTGCGCGCTCGATCGTCACGCCGGGCCGCAGACGGGCGCCGAGGTCGAGAGTCACCTCGTCGAGTTTGGCCTGCCGCTCGGAGTTCGCGAGCAAAGATAGGGCACGTAATGGCACGCGCACATCGGGAGCGTTGTCGACCGAGATGCCGTTGAATTCGCGAGGCATAACGCCCACGACGGTGAAGCGGTGGCCATGCATGGCGATGGTGCGCCCGAGGACTGCCGGGTCGCTTTGAAAGCGGCGCTGCCAGAATCCAAAACTCAGGACGGCGGGGATGTCGCCTGGTTCGTCCTTGGCATCGTCTGGCGAGAGAGCCCGGCCGTAGAGTGCCGCGACACCTAACTCCTGGAAGAACTCGGGGGTGGCGAGATGCACTCGGATCTGCTCGGAAGGCAGGGGCTCATTGAGGGGGACGAGCGCTTCGTTCTCGCCAAATACACCCGAGAGGGTGGTGGAATGCGCCTTTAAGGCTTGATAAAAGGTGTAGAAGAAGTAACTGCGGGTGCCAAGCTGCGGGATTCTCTGCACCAGACGGACTAAGTGTTCGGGGTGGCGCACCGGGAGGGGCCGGAGCCACACCGACTCGAAGGCGCTGAACATGAGCGAACTGGCGCCAATGCCGATGGCCAGCAAGCTCGCGGTAACGACGGTAAATCCGGGACGCTTGGCCAGCATGCGGGCGGCAATGCGGAGATCGTTCATCTTTACATGTTATCGCGGGAGTATTTTTCGGCCAGACTGGGCTAATCTTTTCGAACGTGCCTGCCGATGTTTCATTCGTGACGGCAGACGACCTGATCGAACTGGAGTTAATGCTCAACCGGTTTAACCGGTTGATCGCCGAACTGATACGCGGCACGATCGTCCGCAACTCGTTCCAGCCGTGGGAGGTAGAGATTCTGCTGGATATCGAGACCTGCACCCTCGAACCGCGCAAGCGGGTGGACATCCTGCGGCAGTATCAAAAAGCAGTAACGCGCCAACTCGAGACCGGCCCAGGCCCCCCCATGAAGTTATCGGAATACCTTCAGGTACGAACAACGCGGCGTCCTAAGATCGCGTAGTTGCCACTAAGGACTATGCGGATCGCCTCGGGGTAGATCCGATGCTCGTGTTCCAGGATGCGGGCAGAAAGTGACTCGACGGTGTCGCTATCCAAAACTGGCACGGCGACTTGGATGATGATAGGACCGGCGTCCAGTTGCTCGTCTACAAAGTGGACCGTGCACCCGGTGACTTTGACACCGTGTTCAAGCGCCTGATGCTGCGCGTCGAGTCCCGGAAATGCCGGCAGCAGCGAAGGATGGATGTTGAGAATGCGGTTGGGGAACCGACGGATAAACGTCGCGCTGAGCAGACGCATGTAGCCGGCGAGCAGCACCAGGTCGACGCGATTCCGATCCAGTTCTTCCAGCAGCATGCGGTCGTAGACCTCGCGATCCAGGCCTCGCGAGGGAATCGAGACGGCATTCAATCCCCGCTCGCGCGCGATTTCCAGGCCGCGAGCCTCGGAGCGATTGGCGATTACCACAGCGATCTCAGCGTCGATCTGTCCGGCCTGTACGGCATCGGCGATCGCGCCGAAATTGGAGCCGCGACCGGAGAGCAGAATTCCCAGGCGCTTCACCGGTATTCCACCAAGGGCCGGCCGCGTTTGTGAGAGACCACCGATCCAATGCGGAATGGGGTCTCTTTGAGGCGTGAAAGAATCGACTCTGCACGTGCGGCGCCTCGCGCGGGAACGGCAAAGATCATGCCGGCTCCCAGGTTAAACGTCCGGCGAAAATCACCTTCGGGGATATTGCCTATTTTGCGCATCACATCAAAGATTGGAGGAATGGTCCAGGAGGAAGTGTCGATCGTGACGGCGAGCCCCTTTGGCAGCATGCGAGGAGTATTGTCGGTGATTCCGCCGCCGGTAATGTGGGCGGCGCCGCGGAGCAGTTTGGCTGCGATCAAAGCGCGCAGCGGCTTCAGGTAGCTGCGATGCGTAGCGAGCAGAATGTCCGCCAGGGCTGAGCCCACTTCGGGAAGAACTGTCTCCGGAGTATGACCCGCCACCTCGAATAGCAGCTTGCGCGCCAAGGAATATCCGTTGGTGTGGAGACCGTTGGAAGGCAGCGCCAGGAGTACGTCACCCGGGCGGATCGTCTTGCCAGTGAGCAACTCGGACCGCTCGGCGGCACCGACAATAAAGCCCGCCAGATCGTACTCCGACTCTGAGTACATGCCGGGCATTTCGGCAGTCTCGCCACCGATCAGGGCGCAGCCGTTTTGCCGGCAGCCGCGTGCGATCCCAGAGACCACTGCCGCCGCGATATCGGCATGCAGTTTACCGACGGCGAAGTAGTCGAGGAAGAACAGCGGCAGAGCGCCTTGCACTGCTATGTCGTTGACACAATGATTCACCAAGTCTTCGCCGACGGTGTCGTGCCGGCCAGTCAGGAAGGCGACTTTGAGTTTGGTGCCGACGCCGTCGGCCGAACTCACCAGCACGGGCCTCCTGAATTTGGTGAGTTCGAAAGCCGCGCCAAAGCTGCCAATGTCGGTCAGCACCCCTTTGGTGAACGTCTGGCGCGCCAGCTTTTTGATCGACGAGACGGCGCGGTCGGCTTCATCGATATCGACACCTGCGTCCCGGTAGCGGAGCTGTTTTGGGGTGGGCAAATTCCAGTATACGGTGCGCGGAACTCGGGATACGAGGTAACCTGCCGGTTCCAGGTTGCGCCCTATATCCGTTTACACGCCAAGTTTTGCGGGATATATAATACGGCAATCAATTTATGAAAAAACTTGTAACTGCGCTGCTCGTGGTTTGCGCATGCGCATTCGCCGAGACACCCTCGACGTTTGCCATTCGCAATGCCAAGATTGTGACGGTCAGCGGTCCGGTCATCGCCAAGGGAACAGTGGTGGTGCGGCACGGACTGATCGAAGCGGTCGGAGAAAATGTGCCCATACCCGCGGAGGCATGGGTAGTCGATGGCGAAGGAATGACAGTCTACCCCGGACTGATCGATTCGCTGAGCACTGTAGGAATTCCGGGCGCGGCTCCGGCTGCGGCAACCGGGCGCGGCGGACGGGGCGCGGTAGCGGCCACCCCTGCGCCTACGACCCCGGGCGCGATTGCGACCGTCACCGTGGAGCGGGCGCGCGGACCCGAAGACCGGCCGGCGACCACCAGTTGGTTAATCGCCGCGGATGAGATTCAAGCTTCCGATCGCCGCATTGAGACTGTGCGCGGCAGCGGAATCACCACCGCCGTCACATTCCCGACGCGCGGCATCTTCGGCGGGCAAGGTTCGATTATCGATCTCGTTGCGGCCGAAAAGGCAGGTGAGATGGTGCTGGTTCCTTCCGTGGGGCAGTATATTTCCCTCTCCCGCGGCGGCGGCTTCGGAGGAGGGTTCCCGAGTTCTTTGATGGGCACGATCTCCTACATTCGCCAGATCTACCTGGACGCCGCACACTATCAACTCGTCAAGAACACTTACGCCAAGGATCCGCGCGGGATGGCACGGCCCGAGTACGATCGCGCGCTCGAGGGTGTACTCGATTCCAAGCGCATTCTGCTGCCTGCCAACCGCATGGTGGAGATGGACCGCATGTTGCGGTTCGCCGCCGAACTGAAGCAGTCGACGATTCTCTACGGGGCGCGGGAAGCGTATCGCCCCGAGGCTGCCGAGTTGTTGAAAAAATCCGGCACGCCCATCCTGGTGAGCGTCCGATGGCCCGAGGCCCCACGAGATGCGAATCCGGAAGACGTCGACAGTTTCCGGACGCTCGAGACACGTGACAAGGCCGCGTCCGCGCCATCGGTGCTGCAGAAGGCCGGTGTTAAGTTCGCGCTGTATAGCGACGGGCTGGATGCGCCACGTGATATCCAGCGCGCAGTGAAGAAGGCGATCGATGCCGGGCTCTCGCGCGAGGATGCGATTCGTGCGCTGACGCTTTCGCCAGCCGAGATTTACGGTGTGGCCGACCGGGTGGGCAGCATTGAGAAGGGCAAGATCGCGAATCTGGTCGTCACCAAGGGCGAGTTGTTCGACGATCGCACCAAAATCGAAATGGTCTTCGTGGATGGCAAGAAGTACACGCCGGCGGCGGAAGCCCCAGCGGGCGGGCGCGGACCCGCAACGGAAGATCCGGGAGGGAATCAATGAATCGAGTGAAGATACTGCTGGCGGTGTGCATCGCGATTGCGCCCCTGAGCGCGGAGACCTACGTCATCAAGAACGCCACCGTCATGACGGTCAGCAAGGGGACGTTCAAAGGCTCAGTGGTGGTGAAGGATGGCAAAATCGCTGAAGTCGGGCAGACCGTGATAGAGCCTGCTGGTGCGACGGTCATCGACGGAACCGGCCAGTACTTGATCCCCGGCATCATCGACTGCCACTCGCACATTGCGGCGGATGGCGGCATTAATGAAGGCAGCGTGTCGGTATCGTCGATGGTGGACATACGCGATGTGCTCAACCCGGAAGATATCGCGATTTACCGCGCGTTGGCGGGTGGCGTGACGACTGCCAACATCTTGCACGGTTCGGCGAATTCGATCGGCGGCTGTACGCTGCCGATCAAGATGCGCTGGGGCAAGGATGCGCAGTCGATGATCTTCGAAGGCGCCACTCCCGGAATCAAGTTCGCGCTGGGAGAGAATCCCAAACGCGCGGGGAATCCGGTGGGGGGCGGCCGCGGCGGCGCGGCCACGGTGCAGGCGCGCTATCCCGCCACCCGCATGGGCGTGGAAGACACGATTCGCGAAGCATTCAACGAAGCTAAGGCGTACAAAGCGGAGTGGGACGACTACAACGCCAAAGTGGCCCGCGGCGAACACCCCATTCCTCCGCGTAAGGATCTGAAACTCGAGCCGCTCAAGGAGGTGCTCGAAGGAAAGCGCTACGTTCACTCGCACTGCTACCGCGCGGACGAGATCCTGATGCTGCTTCGCATCGCAGACGATTACGGTTTCAAGGTGCGCACCTTCCAGCACGTTCTGGAAGGGTACAAGGTGGCGAAGGAGATCGCGGCTCATGGCGCGGGCGCGTCCACCTTCAGCGACTGGTGGTCGTTCAAGGTAGAGGCTTACGATGCCATTCCGTACAACGCCGCCATCATGACGAAGAAAGGCGTGGTAGTCAGCCTGAACAGCGATGATGCGGAGCTGATGCGGCATCTGAATAGCGAAGCCGGCAAGGCGATGAAGTATGGCGGAATGAGCGAGACAGAAGCACTCGCGATGGTCACACTGAATCCGGCGAAACAGTTGGGTATTGAAAATCGCGTCGGCTCGATTGAAGTGGGCAAGGACGCGGATCTGGTGCTCTACGACAAGTTCCCGCTCAGCGACTACGCCAAGGTGCAAAAGGTGCTGATTGACGGGACGATCTACTTCGACCGCGACAAAGAAGTGAGTGGCCGCGCCCTGAAGCAGGCGGAGAAGCAGAAGCTGATCGATAAAGAGAAGCAGAATCAGCAACGCCAGCCAGGCCGCGGAGGCCGCGCAGGGCAGGGAGGGCAACAGTGAAACTACTCGGAATATTGGCAGGATGCGCAATTTTGGCGGCAGCCGCCTCGAACGATCCCGTTTTGATTCGCAATGCCGATGTATATCCGGTGACGGGCGCGCCGATTAAAGGAACCTCCGTTCTCATTCAGGACGGCAAGATCGCCGATATCGGGGCCAAGATCGTTGCCGGCAAGAACGTGCATGTGATCGAGGGGAAGGGACTACGGGTGTATCCCGGCATGCTCGACTCAGGCACGGAACTCGGGCTCGCCGAAATCAGCGCGGTGCGGGAGACGGTGGACACAGGCGAGTTGGGCGAGTTCATGCCGCAACTCCGGGCACTGGTCGCGGTCAATCCGGAGAGCGAGCATTTTCCGGTGGTGCGCGTGAATGGCATCACCAGCGTGATGACGTTTCCGTCGTCGGGCGGAGGAGGCGGTGGCGGCGGTCGTTTCGGCGGCGGCGAACGGCAGATGATTTCGGGACAGGCCGCGCTGATTCACACCGACGGATGGACGTGGGAAGAGATGGAGATCAATCGCTCGGCGGCGATGCACCTGATTTTCCCGGCGATCGCGGGGCGTGGAGGGCGCGGGGGCGGCGGACCGGCTCCCGACAGCGTGCTTGAGATATTCGGCAACGCGGCGGGCGCCGGGACTTATACTGCCGCACGCCGGGCCTACGAGCAGCAGATCGCGAAGCTCAGCGAGTTCTTTGACGATGCGCGTAAGTATCAGAAAGCCCGCGCCGCCAATGAGCCTGGTTTCCGCCGCGATCTGAAGTTCGAAGCCATGATTCCGGTGTTGGATCGTAAGGTGCCAGTGGCGGTGTCGGCAGGCCGTGCAAGCACCATTCACGATGCGATTGCGTTCGCGGAGAAGCAGAACATCAAGATCGTCATTTTGCAGCCCCGCGAACTGGGTAAGGCGGCTGCGGAGTTGAAGGCCAAGAACATCCCGGTGGTCTTGGGCCGCGTCCTGGCTCTGCCGGAGACCGAGGACAGCCCTTACGACGAGGCCTTCACGCTTCCCGCGGAGGCTTACAAGGCGGGTGTGAAGTTCGCCTTCGGCACCTTCAACAACGAGTTCGTCAGGAACTTGCCCTACCAGGCAGCAACCGCAGTCGGCTTTGGACTGCCTTATGAGGAGGCGCTGAAAGCGGTCACCATCAATCCGGCCGAGATCTGGGGCGTCAGCGACAAGGTCGGCTCGGTTGAAAAGGGTAAATTGGCCGACCTGATGGTTACGGACGGAGATCCGCTCGAAATCCAAACCCAGGTCAAATATCTTTATATTAAGGGTAAGGAAGTCCCGCTCACCAATAAGCAGACACGTTTAGCCGAGAAGTATATGGGCCGTCAATAAGCCGGGCCGCCGGTAGCACGGGTATACTTGCCCGTGCTACCGGTTACACCACAATCTTCGGAACAACAACCTCCACTCCAATCCGCTTCATCCGCTCCCGCAGCCGCTCCAACATATCCTGATCGTCGTACGTACCCACGATGGCTCCGCCCGAACCCGCGAAATTCGACGTGGCGCCGACTTCCCGGGCAGCGTGGACCATCTCCAGGTTTCCTTTGTCAATCTGATAGATACGCGCCCGCAAGTCGAAATTGGCATTGATAAGTTCGCCCAGCTTTTGATAGTTGCGGGTGAGAAGGCACTCCCGGCCTTGCTCCGCGTAACTAGCCCAGATGGTCATAGCCTCGACGACATCAGGGTCTCCCCGATGCCACCGCTCTCGCAAGTTGCCATGAAAGACTTCTGTACCTTCACTGAGGGACGTTCTACACGCCACATAGACTTTGGGCAAGCATCCGGGATCGAGACGTTGGTACTCGCCGTAACCACGTGAGGTCATCAGGTCTCGTGAAAAATCCATGTACACTACGCCTTGATAGGCCTGAATGACACGGTCCTGCAGTCCGGCGGGGACGTTCAACTCACGTGTCTCGGTCTCCAGCACCAGATTTGCCTGAACGGGGAGCGGGATTTCAATACCATAGTATTGACATAGGGCGCGGAGGGATGCGGTGATGATCGCGCTGGAACCGCCTAAACCCAATCGTTGCGGGATGTTGGATTCGTACTCCAGGGTGAAGTTACGCTCTTCTAATTCAATAGAATTCTTTCGGCAGTAATCGATCAAGCGGACGATCAATGCCTGGATGATGCGAAAGCCTCCGTAATATCCGCGCCATCGGGTAATCCTGTATAGGTCATCGAGGTTTTCGAAGATCGGAAGATCGTTTTTGGACGGCTTGATCTCGAGGCGACCGCTGGGATAAAGAAGGACACGTGCGCGGAAGTTCGACATGGCGAAGGAAATTGTCTTGCCAAAATACCCATCACTTGGGTTTCCCAGTAGTCCTGCGCGCGCATAACCGTAAGTTTCGATCATTTTCTACTCCGGTCCGCCGAGTCAATTAGAATCGTCACCGGGCCTTGGTTGACGATGTGGACCTGCATTGCCGCCTGAAAAACCCCGGTTTGGACGGGAACGGGACCACGGACTGCGGACTCTACAAAGTAATTGTAAAGCGCTTTGGCCTGATCGGGCGGAGCTGCCTGGTCGAAACTGGGCCGGCGTCCTTTGCGGCAATCCCCATAAAGTGTAAATTGCGAAATGATCAGCAGGCTTCCTCCTGCTTCCTGTATGCTGCGATTCATTTTGCCGGCGTCGTCGGGAAATATACGGATCCCGAGTAGTTTGTCGAGGAGATAGTCCGCATCTGCGGGAGTATCCGACTTCGAAATACCCAGAAAGACAAGCAATCCCGTGTGGATGGAACCCACCACCGACTGCTCTACTACAACTGATGCTTCTGTGACCCTTTGAAGTACTAGTCGCATAACTTTTAGTCATTGGCAGCTATTAATTCTGACATACCTATGATATAGTGTCTGCGAAGGTGAACCAATGGCACGAGCCAAGACAGTTGAGGATTCCGCCATTCTAGAGATGGCGCTGGTGGGATATCAAATTCAACTAGACAAGATCGAAACGAAGATTCATGAGATCCAGTCTTTGTTGAAAGGTAAACGAACCACTTCTGGGCCGGTAGTAGGGGAGAAGCCAAAGACAGGGAGCCGGAACCTGAGCGACGCCGCGCGAGATCGGATTGCAGCAGCGCAACGGAAACGCTGGGCTGAACACCGCCGAATGAAAGCGCAGGCAGCTAAGGCGTAGCTTCGATCCCACCCACGCCATTCTGAAGAATCCTTCGCTCGGCCAAACCGATAACCTTCTCCCGCTGACTGCTTCGTGAGGCCTGTGGCATCGCTAATGCGGTGTTTCGGCCGGTGCTAAGATGTGTACGCATGGGGGATCTGAGCCGCATTGGGGTGGCAATCGATACGGACTTGCTGGCGAAGTTCGACCGATTGATCGAACAACGCGGCTATACCAACCGTTCCGAAGCCTTTCGGGACTTGATTCGCGATGAACTGGTCGAAAAGAATTGGGAGTCACCGGAGAGCCAGGTAGTCGGAACCGTTACTCTGGTGTACGACCATCATGTCCGACTGCTAAGCGAACGGCTGACAGACATCCAGCACGATTTCCATCAATGCATCCTGTCTACTTTGCATGTGCATCTGGATCACGACCATTGTCTGGAAGTGTTGGTGGTGCGGGGTAGAGCCAGCGAAGTGCGCCGGGTGGCGGATGTTTTGATCAGCACCAAAGGCGTCAAACACGGGCGACTGACCATTACTACCAGCGGGATGGAACTGAAGTGATCGTAGGCACTGGCGTTGACTTGGCGGAGGTCCCACGCATTCGCGCGTCCATCGAAAGGTTTGGCAACCGTTTCGTCTCGCGGATCTACACCCCAGCGGAGATTGCCTATGTAGAGCGCAAGGCCAATCGCTACGAGCGCTACGCCGCGCGATTTGCGGCCAAGGAAGCGGGTATGAAGGCGATCGGAACCGGTTGGAAGCGTGGGGTGACGTGGCAGGATTTCGAAGTCGCCAATCTGCCTTCGGGAAAGCCCACTCTACGATTCCACGGGGTCGCCGCGGCTATCGCGGCGAAACTGGGTGTACGGAATGTCTCGCTTTCGCTGACACACACGGCGGAACTGGGGATGGCTCACGTGATTCTGGAAGACTGAAAGCGGGTTGAAAGGATTGGCAGCTGCCGCGCCATGGGAACCCAAAATGAAAGATGGCCCTACGCGGACCGACAAGTTCGACATCCATGGCGAGGCTGGAGCCCCAACCCCTGCTTTCAAAGTTCACGCGGCTGACTTGGTGGAAGCCCCGGCGTTTTGCGAATCAATCCGCTTGCATTCCTCCCAGGTGTAGTACATGCGGTGCACCACGGTGAGATTTGAGAGGATGGCGATCACCCAGAGCACTGGCGCCATGCGATCGAACAATGCGCCGATGATAATCAATACCACGCGCTCCGGCCGCTCGAGAAAGCCTACCTTGCATTTGGGAATGGTATTCTCCGCCCGCGCCCGGGTATAGCTGATCATCACCGATCCGGTCATCACAATCGCGGTGACCACGATATACGAGTAGCGATTGATGGACGCGTAATACACCAGCAGGCCCATGAAGACCGTGAGATCGGAGTACCGGTCGATTACGGAATCGAAGAATCCGCCGAAAGCGGTCACCTGGTTGGTAGCCCGCGCCACGCGGCCGTCCACCATGTCGAACAACCCGGCTCCGATCAGCACGAGCCCCGCCCAGCGGAAATCGACTTTGGGACTTTCCGCGTTACCAGCGCGCGCGAACAGCCACGCGGCCCAGATGTTGATGACTAAACCCAGAAATGTGAGGACGTTGGGATTAATCTTGGAGAGAGCGAGCCAACGCACGATGCGATCGATGATGGCGCCACAGCCAACCCCGATGGCACGGGTGAAGGTCCATCTCTTTTCAGGCAACATCGTGAATGGTAGTCAGCTTCAGGATTTCCAAATCCTTGACGCCGCCCGGGCTTTGCACCCGGACAGCATCGCCAACCTCTTTGCCCAGCAGCGCCCTCCCAATTGGCGAGGTGGTGGAGATCTTGCCGTTGGCGGCGTCAGCCTCCTCGCTGGTCACTAAGTTGTAGGTAAGTTCTTCTTCGCGTTTGGTGTCAAGCACCACCACGGTGGAACCAAGCCCGACCTTGCCGTGCGGGATCTTGGTGAAGTCGATCATGGAAAGCTCGCCCAGGCGCTTCTTCAGTTGGCCCAGGCGCGCGTTGACCAACCCCTGACGATCCTTGGCAGCGTGGTACTCGGCATTCTCGCTCAGGTCCCCGTGCGCACGCGCCTTGAGGATCTCCTTGGGGAGTTCCACGTGAAGTTCATATTCCAGCGCGGCGATTTCGTCCTGCAGTTTTTTCTTGATGTCGGTCATTGTAACGGGGACAGCTCCACCGTCACATTATACCGGATGGCATGGGGCAGAAACGTCCACGCGCCACCTATTGCACGAGCACCGTCACGGGCTGGGAATTCGCCCCATTGATCGTGACTACCAACTGCTGATTGCCCGTGGGGACATTCGAGGGCACCGTCACATTCACCTGGTACAGACCCACGCTGTTGGGGGTCAGTCCGCTGAAGATAAATCCCGTGGCGACGCCTCCTATGGTCACGGTTGGGGTGGCGGTGGTCTGCGCCAGAGGCTTACTCGGACTGGGTTCGCCGGAGGCCGGCTGATTGCTGACCGCGCCCAGGCCGTTGGCGTAGATCACCAGCGAGTCACCACGTTTCACAGGGGTAGTCGCGGTGACCACCGCGCCCGAAGTTGCGTCCACAACGGCGAAAACCCCCGGCGATACCGGCGCCAGCGGAACCGTATAGACGTTGCTCGGCAACAGGCTGACCGTGACTTTCATCGAGACGCTCGACTGGCCCTGAAATTCCCACGGGATTTGCACGTTGATCTGTCCCGGGCTGACGAAGGCGAGGTGGCCGGGTAGACTGAGCCCGCCGCCATCGAAGCTGACGCTGACATCGGACAGCGCGACCGGGAGCGATGTGGTGGATTCCACTTGTGTAGCGTCAGACAAAGCGGTACCGAAGATCGTGATATACGACCCGGGAGCAAGACCCTGTCCCACCTGGAAAGATGCGCCGTCCACCACACGATTGGGAGTGATCGCCGGATAAAAGCGAGCATATCCGTTGAACTGCATACTCAGGCTGCCTGCCGTCGCTTTGAAAATCTGGTCGCCCTGGTTCGGCCCCAGATTGACGAAACCCGCGGCATTGCCCAGCGCGAAGGACTGATTGTCGCCGCCGGTGACCGTTCCTCCGCCTTGCAATACCGAGAAGTTCACCGGAGTTCCCAATACGGGAACTCCGAACTGGTCAACAACGCGCAGATCGAGTTCCCAGCCGACATCGTTGGTGCCGCCGAGGAATCCGCCGTTGCCGATCGGAAAGACATCGGCAGGCGTGCCATTTCCCACCAGAAACTGATAGGGCACACGCAGAGTTGGACCGGCGCCGGTCACGACGATGAATCCCTCATAGGATCCGGCGGCGGGACGGGTACCGCTCAGGCGAACGGTCACGCTGTTCGCCTGGCCGGGCTGCAGGGTCAGGGTGGTCGGCGTAATTTGCAGGCTGGCGCTGGACGAATCGCGCGCCTGCACGGCGAAGCTGAAGGTCTGAGGCGAACCGCTCACATTGGTGATGTTGAGGGTTCGACTGATGGGGAGCGCGGCGGCAGCAATCGTGCCGAATTCGATAGTGGCCGGGTCCAAAGTGGCGGCGACATTGACCGCATCGACGGCACTCAGTTTGCCCGCGCCCACCGAATTGACGCGCGCCGGACTGCCCCCCTCGTCGGCAACGTTGGCCGTGGCAGTGTTGACTACGGCCGATTTGAGCTGCGCCGGAGTCATTCCCGGGTATTTCTGTTTCACGAGTGCCACTGCACCGGCAACCATCGGTACGGCGTAACTGGTGCCGGTCACTGTAGTGTAGCCGCTGGCATCATAAGCCTGGCCATTGGGGTCGATCTTCTGAGCCGCTGTGTAGATATTGACGCCCACCCCGACCAACTCAGGCTTGATCACGTTGGTCGGCGTGAAGGCGAAGGTTCCCGGCGAAGGTCCGCGCGAAGAGGCGGCCCAAACTGTGTCAGGCTGGGCTTCAAAGGCGGTCAGCGCGGGATCGAGCGATGCCTTGACGCCTGAATTGGCGGCGAGGTAACTCTTGAGCGCGACTCCGTCGTCGTAGCCGATCATGACGGCCAGAATGCCAGTGTCCAGCGCAAGCAGGGTGCTGAAAACTGTATTCTGCCCACTGAGTTGATACAGTACGACTCCCACCGCTCCGGCATTCTGCGCGTTGTTGATCTTGTCGCTGAAAGAACAGACGCCACCGCGTTGAATCAGCACTATGGCGCCGGCCAACGAGTTGGAAGGCAGGCTGGAGCAGGCAAGTCCGTCGTTACCGGTCGAAGTAACATCCAGAATCGTCGCGGTGAGCGGTGATGCGATGTGGGGTCCATCGCCGAACAGCGCGTTGATGTTCTGCAGTGCGGAGGGCGCGTTGGAGCCGGTCACGTGTACCGCTTGATAAAGGACATGAGAATTCACGGAAGCACCGACCGTGATCGCCGAGGGCGCCGTTCCAGGACTATGGATCGTATTCAGAGTGGGGATACGCTGGCCGACATTGCCATCGTTGCCTGCCGATACGACGACCACCAACCCGTTTGCGATCGCGTTCTCGACAGCTTGCGCCTCCAGGTCACAAGGGCCATCGTGGCCGCAAACAGCCTGTCCCGAATCCAGTGGACCGAAAAAGGCGGGGTCACCCTCACTCAACGAGAAAGTCACGATGTCCATGCCATCGGTGAAGGCGTCCTGAAGCGCTTGCTGGAACGCGGCAGCCTTGGCGAATGGATTGACGCTCGGCGAGCCGAAGATCTTGTAATTGCCCAGGAAGGCTTTGGGAGCCACACCTTGAATCGTGCCGACAGGTCCGGTATTCTGCACCCCGGCAGCGATCATCGCGATGGCAGTGCCGTGTCCCACGCGATCGCGCGGGGAATAGTCGTCAGGCGACGAAGTGCCGATGGGATTGGAGGGATCGTACCCGACTGCATCGAGCGCGACATAGCTTCTCGCGACGATCACCTTGCTGTTCGTGTAGTTCGCGTCTCCTTTGGGAAAACCGGCTGGCGGGGTTAGCGAGGGGTCCTGAAAACCGGGATGATTCACGTCCATTCCCGAATCGATGACGCCAATCTTGATGCCCGCGCCTGCATTCGACGCACCGCCGACCGCAGTCCATGCGGCAGGCACGTTCTGCAAATCGAGCGCGCGGTTCAGGTCCATGTGGAGCGGCCGCGTGGGCACCACATGTGCGACGCCGGGAATGGCGCTAAGTTGCGCGGCAGTCTCACGGGTGGCCGAGACGAATACGGCATTCACTAGGAGTTGCACCGATCCCGCTACCGGAATCTTGCGGCGCTGCAGTTCGGCACGAACACCGGACTGCGCCTGGCGAATCCGCGAGAGTTGCCGTTGCGCAGCGGGACCCGCAAGGGCCACGCGGGAGTGGGTATTCTGAGCCACCGGCGGGTCGGTCAGAACCAAAGCATAGTCCAGCAGACGGCTACGGGTCTGGCCAAACGCTGCAAATACCAGCAGTGAAAGGACTAATGCCGCTCTTTTCATAGCATTCGATTAGACGGAGTGCGTCTCCTCCCAAGTTCCGATTGGCTAACTACTCTTTGTGGCTAGAATCTCGTCCGCCACGTCCGCGGCGGCGCGCATCTCGCGTACATTATGGATGCGGACGATGTGGGCCCCTCCCAGGATGCTGGCCGTCACCGCCGCCGCCGTGGCATAACGAGTCTCATCGGGGGTTTCATGCGCGAGAAAACTCTTGTGCGAAGGTCCGACCATAATTGGCAACTCGAGCACCGCCAGCTCTTGAAGCCGTCCCAGGATCAGGGAATTCTGCTCCTTGCGTTTGCCGAATCCGATGCCCGGGTCGATGACCAGGCGGGTTCGGTCGATACCGACGTGGCGTGCGCGGTTGACGGCGGCTTCCAAGTCGCGCCCGATCGTGCCCATGGGATCGGGCATGGGCCCCAGTTTGGCCCAGGTTTCAGGGCGGCCGCGCATGTGATTGATGATGAGTCCCGCGTCGTGGTTGGATACGGTACGGGCGAGTTGCGGCTCGAAGGTCAGGCCGGAAGGGTCGTTAATGATTTCCGCGCCGAGTTCGAGCGCCCGTTCGGCAACTTCGGATTTGTAGGTATCGACGGAAACAGGGATGCTCAGGTGGCCTTTGAGGCGCTTCAATATGGGGACGAGGCGTTGCAGCTCTTCGGAGGCGGTGATGCGCTTGGAGCCGGGACGCGTCGACTCGGCGCCGATGTCGATAATATCCGCGCCCTGTTCTTCGAGTTCTATGGCGCGGGCAAAGGCGCGGTCGGGATCGGAGAACTTGCCGGCATCGACGATGGAATCAGGTGTGATATTCAGCACTGCCAGCAGGACGGTTCGTTCTCCGAGCTTGATCTCGCGCTGCTTGAGTTTCCAATAGAAGAGTTTTCTCACCGTTCTTTTAATTTCGCACTTTTGGGTGTGGGAATGTCATTCTCACTTGATGGGCCGCGTGGCGCAAAGACTCTTCTTTGCCGCGTCGAGACTCATCTCGACGCTTTTGGGCTCGTCCATCGATCGTCGGGGAAGAGTGAAAGATGCCGTGATGCTTGGAATGGATCGCAACGTGCGGGCGAATTTGTCGAGTCGCGAAAAGCGTCGAGATGAGTCTCGACGCGGCAAACATGAGTGTTTGCGCCACGTCTACGGGCCGTAAAAGATCACCCAGACGGCTAGATCATCCGTGTAGCTTTCAAAGCGGTGCTCGACACCTGCCGCTACGTACAGAAGGTCGCCCGCGTCAAACGCGTCACGGCGACCATCGTGGAACAAGACTCCCTGCCCACGAACGATCACGTACACTTCATCCTTCTCATGCGGGGTTAGCCGTGTCGGAGGAACGGCTGGACGCAATGCGAGGCGCACGTCGAGGGTGCCGCGCTGGAACAATTGTGCGGAGTGTTCCCCGGCGGGTCCGGGGATGCGTGACCGTGCTTCCGCGATCCGAATGATGCCGCTACGATTTGATTCGCCCACAGGAGTATACTGGCACAGAAGAAATTCGCCATGCCGCGAGGGGTCACACTGCTGGTATCTTTGGCCTGCGCCGCGATCTCCCCCAATTACGCTCAAAGTCCGCCACTCTCCTTCGCCTCCGATATCCGGCCCATTCTCGAGAATCGCTGCTGGAAGTGCCACGGCGGCGCGGTCCAACTCTCGCATCTTGATTTGCGAACGCGCGAAGGTGCGCTGAGGGGCGGCACGAAAGGCGCTGCGCTCGTACCGGGCAAGCCTGAGGAGAGCCGCGTATACCGCTTGACCGCCGGTCTCGAGAAGCCCGCCATGCCGATGGACGGAGCGCTGACCGCGGAGCAGATCGCCACCATCAAGCGATGGATCGAACAGGGGGCGCCGTGGGATGCTGCGCCGCTCGATACCAAGACCGCGACGCAGAGTGTGATCGAAGAGATGCCGATCCCGCCCGAAGTGCGCAACTCGTGGGCGTTCCGCCGGCCCGTCCGGCCCGCCGAGCCCGTGGTAGCGGGAGATTGGACCAACCCGATCGATCGGTTTCTCGAAGAGGTACGGCACGACAAGGGATTGAAAGCGGCGCCGCGAGCCGACCGCCTCACGCTGCTGCGCAGGGCGTACCTGGATTTGATCGGCTTGCCGCCCAGCCCGGCAGAAGTGACGGAATTTCTGTCCGACCAGTCACCGGAGGCCTGGGACCATCTGATCGACAAGCTTCTGGCCTCGCCGCACTATGGCGAGCGGTGGGGACGGCACTGGCTCGATGTGGCGCGCTACGCCGATTCGAACGGCTTCGAGCATGATTTCGATCGTCCGAATGCCTGGCGATATCGCGACTATGTCATCCGCGCCTTCAATCAGGACAAACCCTACAACGTCTTTCTCACCGAACAGATCGCCGGAGACGAGATGGACGGAGCCAGTGACGAGAGCCGTATTGCCACCGGGTTCCTTCGCAGCTACGCCAAGGTGGGATATCGCGAGAAGGACAATCCGCAGTTCCGGTATGAGTATCTCGATGACATGATCGGCACCATCGGGCGCGGGGTGCTGGGACTGACGGTGAACTGCGCGCGCTGCCACAATCACAAATTCGATCCGATCTCGCAGAAAGATTACTACCGGATGCAGGCATCCCTCTTTGGCTACGTCGAGACCGACTATCCGCTGGCGCCCAGGGAGCAGGTGGAGGCGTACGAGAAGAAGACTGCTGAGATCGAGGCGCAAATCGCGCCTTTACGGCAGAAGGTGCGGCAAATCGAGGAGCCATATCGCGCTCGCCTGGCACAGGAGAAGTACAAGAATTATCCGCAAAACGTGCAGCGCGCCATCGCCATTCCCGAAGAGAAACGAACTCCGGGCGAGGCGTTACTGGCGGGGCAGGTGATTCGCACGACGTCGGTATCGAATGACGAGATCGACCGTGCGATGACCGCCGCGGACCTGGCCCAGAAAAAGGCGTGGAACGAGCAGATTCGCAAACTCCAGAGCGAGCGTCCGAAGCCGCTGCCCATGGCCGCGATCGTTACCGACGGCGACTATCGCTTCGCGCCCGACGGTCCGGGCGACGAGCCCGCTCCGGGCAAGGGCGTGAAGCAGGAGGTTACGGACGGCAGTTTTCTTTTCCATGGCCCCGGCCGCTATCAGGCGCCGGCATCGTACTTTCTGATCCGCGGCGATGCCGAAGCCCGCGGTCCGTTGATGAAGCCCGGATTCATCGACGTGATCACCTACGGCAATCCGCCGACGGAAGATCCGCCCGCCGATGGCCGCACCTCGGGCCGGCGCAGGGCGCTCGCGGAGTGGCTCGGCTCGCCGGAGAATCCGCTGACAGCGCGGGTGATGGCGAATCGCATCTGGAGTCACCATTTCGGACGGGGAATCGTCGCCACCCCGGACAACTTCGGCAAGATGGGCGAGAAGCCGACCCATCCCGATCTGCTCGACTGGCTGGGGACCGAGTTTGTGCGCCGCGGGTGGAGCGTTAAGGAGATGCATCGGCTGATCATGACATCCCAGGCGTACCAGATGGCTTCCCAATATGAGGACGCCGGCGACGCCGCGAGAGACCCGGAGAATCACGACCTGTGGCGATTCCCGATCCAGCGCCTGGACGCCGAGATCGTGCGTGACGCGATGATGTCGGCGAGCGGAGCACTCGATCTGACCGTCGGCGGGCCACCGGTATTCCCGCACATTCCTGGCGAAATTCTCGCGTCGATGAACGGGGGCATTTGGAGGAACTCCGCCGATGGACCGTCCCTTTGGCGGCGCAGCATTTACGTGTACCGCAAGCGCGGCCTTCCTTTCCCCATGTTCGAGGTGTTCGATCTGCCGGATCAGAATACCAGTTGCGCCCGCCGCAACGTCTCCACGGTGCCCACTCAGGCGTTGACGCTGTTGAACGACGAGTTCGTGATCCGGCAGGCGAAGCTCTTTGCCGATCGTGTGAAGGAAGCGGCTCCGGGGGATGCCGCGAAGCAGGTGGATCTGGCTTATCGACTGGCATTGTCGCGTCCTCCCCGTGAGGACGAGGTGAAACTGGCGGGGGATTATCTGCGCAAGCATCCGCTCGAAGATCTGTCACATGTGATTCTGAATCTCAACGAGTTCCTGTATGTGCGGTGAGGCATGAAGAACTTCTGGTCGAGGCGCGACTTCCTGTTTCAATCGGGCGGCGGTATCAGCGGCCTCGCGCTGGCCTGTCTGCTCGATCAGGAAGGTCTGTTGGCGGCAGCACCGGAGGGCGGAGCTTGTAACGCCAAGGCTACTGGCTACAATCCTTACGCTCCCCGCAAACCGACCTTCCCTCCTCGCGCCACCAGTGTGATCTCGCTGTTCATGAGTGGCGGACCGAGCCACCTGGATACCTTCGATCCGAAGCCCGCGCTAAATCGATACGCAGGGCAGCCGCTCACGGGAAAGGGCGACATCGTGGTGCGCCAGGGCAATCCCGGCCCGCTGATGCCGTCGCCGTTCCAGTTCCGCAAGCATGGGCAGTGCGGAATGGATGTCTCGGAGATTTTCCCCGAGATCGCCCGGCATGTAGATGAGATGGCGTTCCTGCGGTCGGTGTATGGCCAGTCGAACGACCATGTGCAGGCGACCTATGAAATGAACACCGGCAAGATTCAGATGGGCCTGCCGAGTGTGGGGTCTTGGGTGACTTACGGGCTCGGGTCGGAGAACCAGAGTCTGCCGGCTTTCGTGGTGATCTACGACCGTCGTGGCGGCCCATTGGGCGGGCCTTCGAACTGGAGCGCGGGGTATATGCCCGCGGCGTACCAGGCGACGGTTTTCCGCGCATCCGGCGACCCGATCATCGATCTGAAACCGCCCGCAAGTATCACCGCGGAGCAGCAGCGTGACCGGCTCGATCTGCTCGCAAGACTGAATGAACTCGACCTTCAGCGATATCCCGGCAATAGCGAATTAGCAGCTCGGATCTCGTCGTATGAGTTGGCGTATCGCATGCAGGGGTGCGCTCCGGAAGCGGTGGATGTGAATCGCGAGACGGAAGCCACACAGAAGCTCTATGGGCTGGACGATCCGGTAACCGAGCCCTTCGCGCGCCAGTGCATCATGGCGCGCCGGCTGGTGGAGAGGGGAGTTCGTTTCGTTCAGTTGTATCACGGCGGCCTGGGACAGCAGAATCGCGACACGTGGGACGCGCATGACGATGTGAAGGACAATCATACGCGGCATGCGGCGGAGGTCGACCGGCCGATCGCGGCGCTGCTTACGGATTTGAAAGCCCGTGGGCTGCTGGATTCGACGCTGGTACTCTGGCATGGGGAGTTCGGACGCATGCCCATTTCGCAGAAGGGTGTTGGCCGCGATCACAATCCGGGGACGATGACGCTGTGGATGGCGGGGGCAAAGATCCGCGGCGGCCAGATTATCGGCGCGAGCGACGAGTTCGGCTACAAGGCGGAGCGGCAGCCCATCTCGGTTCACGATCTGCATGCCACGATTCTGCATTTATTGGGGATCGATCACACGAGGCTCACCTTCCTGTTCAACGGGCGGAACATGCGGCTGACGGATGTTTACGGCGAGTTGGTTCCGCAGATTGTGGGTTAGGAATGCGCTGGGCTGGTAGGCGCGAGAGGAATCGAACCTCCAACCCTCGGTTCCGAAGACCGATGCTCTATCCGTTGAGCTACGCGCCCGCAAGCGATGGATTGCTGTGACGATTCTAGCAGATCGAGGCTTGCGTCATTTAAATACGGCGCGGCGGGGCATCACCTTGCGTACTTCGTCGATGAGGGTGGCCGGCGCAAAGGGCTTCTCGACGAAGCCAAAGTCGTCCGGCCCGGCAAAGGTATCCGGGTTGACGGGCTCCGCAGAGATGAAAATCAAGGGAGTGTGGGGCGACTCAGACCGTAGCGACTCAGCGAACTGTATCCCCGTCATCCTAGGCATCCGGATGTCGGTAACTACCAGGTCGATCGTCTGGTCGAGTTTCCGAAACAATTGAATCGCTTCCATCCCGTCCCTGGCTTCCACGACTTCAAACAAGGCCGATTCGAGGACGGTTTTGACATACATACGGATGCGAACGTCGTCGTCGACCACCAGGGCGAGAAGTTTGGCTTCGCCGTGTTCACGGAGCATTCCTGTACCTCCATCAGCAACCGAGACTTGCCAGGAAAGGCGATGAATCTGTTCAAATTCGTTACTGGCCCGAAAGAGGCGTGCGGGAACGGCAACAGTGTCGGACGCGGGCGGCAGATCTTAACAAAATCGGCGCGGCATTTCGCTTGACATCGGTGATCTTCGGTTATATTCTGATCCCACCATCGGGTTTTGAATCGTTTCAAGGTGGAGGGGTATGCAAGCGACCAAGGCGTCGCAGAGGGGCACGCCATACTGTCATCAGCCATCCAACGGTCGTGACGACCGTGCGCCCATTCCTGGTAATTTGCCTGCATCCCCAGTAGTTTCTCTGGGTTCTTTTCCATCGCCTTCGGACATCCCACTGTCGAACTGCGACCTCCTTCTGGACTGCGCCACGAAGGATTCGCCATCCCGGACTCCTGCCATTCCCCAATCTTGGAGGTTAGTTAAGTGAATAGACTACGCATTCTCGCTAGCGTTTTCTCTGTGCTGCTGGCAGCCAGCCTGCCCATGGCAAATGCCCAAAGCGTAACGGGCCAAATTTCGGGAGTCGTAGTGGATCCTGCCGGCGCCGTAGTGCCTGGCGCCGACGTCCAATTGATCCACGACCTCTCACAAACCATTCACCGGTTCGTCTCCGAGCCGAATGGCTCCTTCATCTTCACCGGCCTGGTGCCCGGAACGTACAGCCTGAAAGTGTCGCGGCCCGGGTTTAAGGCCTTCGACTCCAGGGGCATCACGGTAGCCACGCAGGAACGCGTCGATTTGCACGAAATCCATTTACAAGTCGGCGAAATCAGCAGCACCATCTCCGTGCAAGCGGACGCAGTGCACGTCGCAACAGACAGTTCAGACCGTTCCGTCGACATTAATCTGGCACAGATCGTCGACACTCCCACCCGCGGCCGCAATCCCATCAGCCTGATCATGACGCTGCCGGGTACCCAATCGCTGGCGCAATCCTACGATTACCGCGGCTGGAACGGCGGCGGCATTCCGGGCGTCAACGGCGGCCAGCAGGGCCAGATTATCCTGAACATGGACGGCGCGGCCAGTCAGGACTCGGGCAACCTCAACACGGGTTATATCTCCCCCTCGGTCGACGCAATCGGAGAAGTCAAACTGCTGGTTTCCAACTACACGGCGGAATACGGCGGGCGGACGGCCGGGCAGATGACGCTCTCGACAAAGAACGGCACGGCGCAGTTCCATGGCAGCGGCTACGACTACTACCGCCATGAGAGTTTGAATGCCAACGAATTCTTCAATAACAAGACCAACGTGCAGAGGCCGCGGTACCGCTATCAGAATTTCGGCGGCACTATTGGCGGTCCGCTGATTGTGCCTGGCACGAACTTCAACAAGTCGCGGCAGAAGCTGTTTTTCTTCTTCTCGTACGACAAGCTGTACAACAGCACCACCAGTTTTGCGACCTACACAATGCCCACACAATTGGAGAAGGCGGGCGATTTCTCCAAAACCGTGACCACGACCGGCGCGCTGATCCCCATCATCGATCCGAACACCCAAGCGCCGTTTCCCGGCAACGTGATTCCGGCGAGCCGCATCAGTGCGCAGGGGCAGGCCATGATGAACCTGTTCCCGAATCCGTCGCCGCTGGGCCTGGCGCTGGATCCAACGGGCAATCGGGGATATAACTTCCGCTACCCACAGCAGCAGTTGCGTCCCCTGGACGACAAGATCCTGCGGGTCGACTACAACCTTTCCTCAAAAGTGCAGTCCTTCGTGCGCCTCCTCCAGGATTACCAGGCGCAAAACGGCTACAACGTGACGGTGGGACCTCCGGGCGGCGCGTGGGGCCAGTTCCCGGCCAGCTACCACGTTCAGTCGGCGGGCGCTCTCGGCACACTGGTTTACACAGTCAACCCGACACTCATCAACGAATTCAGTTGGGGCATCAACCGCGGCAAACAGGGCGTAGATCCGCTCACCGACGCCAGCAGCAACCCTAATGACGGCGGCGTGCGAACCTATCCGCAGAGCCTTCTGCCTTTGAAAGATGCCAACGGAAATGCTCTGACGCTGCCACGCATTAACCCTGCCAGCGCAAACACTCTGAATCTGCTGCCGGCGGTGAACTTCGGACTGCCGTCGGGTTTCAGCGCCCAGTCGTCCGGCCAAGGCGTGAACGCCGCGCCGACCTTCAGCCTGGACAGCCGCTGGCCATTCACCGGCACCGACCAGTTGCAGACGATTCAGGACAAAATCACCTGGGTGCGAGGAGCACACACGCTGAAGGCGGGCTTCTACATCGAAAAAATGGCCCGCAACGTGAGCGTGTATTCGGTGTACAACACCGCAGGGACCTACTATTTCGGCACCGACCGCGCCAACCCGTTGGACACGAACTACCCCTATGCCAACGCGATGCTGGGCAGCATCTTCGCTTACGGTGACGACAACACCAAGCTGGTGAATCATGCTCGCTATACGCAGGTAGAGTGGTACTTGCAGGACACATGGAAGGCGAGCCGCCGTCTGACAATCGACTACGGCGCCCGCTTCTATCGCGTGGGCGACCTGAACAGCGTAGGAGCGAATCTGGGCCTGTTCAACGCTGCTTCTTACAACCCGAGCCAGGTGGGCCAATTGCTTTACCCCGGCTGCTCGGTCGCGGTGACTACCACCACCTGCCCGGCGGCGGACAAGATCGCAATCAATCCCAAGACCGGAGCGGTATTCCCCTACGTGCGGCAGGGCACCTTCGACGCCTCTTCTTATGCCGCGAATTCGCTTCCGTACTCCGGCATCAAGTACTACAACACGCACTTCTGGAACGTGGCGCCGATCCAGGTTTCGCCCCGCATCGGCGCGGCGTGGGACGTGTTTGGAGACGGTAAGACGGCGTTGCGCGGCGGTTTCGGCATCACGACCGGGCGCAACTGGACAGTGGATTACATCGGCGCCTTGTCAGCCGGACAGGGGCCGATGATGGTGCCCCCGACCTTCCTGGCGCCCACCATTGTCTACACCAACTTCCAGAACCTGACCGGCTCTCAGTCCGTCTACACGCCGCAGAACTTGATCGGTGGAACGCCGAATGAGATTCCCCAGGCGACGTACAACTGGAGCATCGGCATCCAGCGCGAGTTGCCCTTCCACCTGATCGCGGACATTTCGTACGTCGGCAATGCGCTGCGCAACGGCTACGGCGAAATGTACGACGGCAACGCGGTTGCGCCGTTGACCACGTGGAAGCCATCCGGCTGCGCCGTTCCGATTCAGGGCGGCTGCCCGCAGGCTCAGTTCATCGATCCGACAACGAACCCGGCGAACCCCGGCTTCTACTCGACCAACCTGATTCGCGCGCTGACCGGCTACGCCGGCGTCGGCAATATCATCGAGTTCACCAACAGCTACACCAACAACTACAATTCGCTGCAGATGCAGTTAAACCGCCGGTATGGCCGCCTGCAGTGGAACCTCAACTACACGTTCTCCCGGACCATCGTCTACAACAACGACAGCAACACGACGTTGTACCAGTTCGTAAATGCGGAACTGACCAAGAACGTGGTGAACCGTCCCCATGCGGTCAACTTCAACTTCGGTTACGACATTCCCGACGTGACCCGGGGGAGTTTCTTGAGCAACCGGGTGGGGAAGGCGATTCTGGATGGCTGGCACATCAACGGCAACGGCTCGATTTTCTCGGGTACTCCCTACACCGTGGGCTGCTCGGCTACCGGTCAGCCTTCGCAGTACTGGACGGGAACGCCTACCGCGGATATGCCCTTCCGTTGCGAGATGGGCAGCAACATTTTCCTGCCGAGCGGGCAGTTGCCTTCGGCTACGGAAGATCCGCGGCTGCAGGTTCCGCTCAATGCGGCGAACTTCACGCTGCCGCCGGCTAACTCGCTGGGCATCGGCAATACGCCGCCGACCCTCTTCTACGGGCCGTGGCTGTGGACAGTGGATTTGTCCCTGGCCAAGATGACCCGCATCGCGGAAGGCAAGACGCTCGAACTGCGCGTCGAGAGCTTCAATACCTTCAACCACTTCAACCCGAGCAACCCGAATACTTCGCTGACCCTGAACTTCGCCACCGGCGCCAACACCAATGCGGCGTTCGGGACGATTCAGGGCGCGCAGGTTCAAGCGCGGCATCTGGCACTTTCGGCTCGCTTCCGCTTCTAAGCCTCAACCTTTTCAGGCCACCCGCGACCCCTCGTGGCGGGTGGCCTTTTATTTTGCTCCCCGTCGCCCAAAGCAAGTTCTCGGTTGGATGCGGTTGACCCACTTATTCCGGAAAGATTTCTCGTGACAGATCCTCAGGCGGCTTCTGGTGAGCGGTATTCCAGACACCCAAGCCAAACGCTAACACCGCCAGCGCCCAGATAGCCATGTCGATGTTGTCGATCGAATGCCGGAAAGCCATTCCGATCAGGCAGACCAGCGTGCGGATCACCCATCCGTAAAGCTTCGAAATCTTCTGCCATCCCTTCCTGACGGAGACCAGCGAGCGGCCGGCCATGTACGCGCAGCCCAGGCCAATCACTCCCAGCACACCGCGCAGGAATTCCATCGATTCGGGCATCAACTAAAGTTTGCCATAAGAACGCGCGTACAACCGCCCTACAGTTTCGGTCCGATTCGTGCCTGCGCCTCCTGCGACGAGATCAAGGGATAGACCTCAAACTCGACCAGGTCTTGCCAGTTGGCCATCCACTCGTCCAGCAGGCGGCGGTCCTCGGTCTCCATCAGTTGAAAGCAGCGCGCCATCTTGTCGTCCACCCAACTGGACACATACCGGACGCCGTCGGGCATCATCCGTCCTCGCTCCCGAAAGCGGCGATAGACAGGCGCCGCATCGTTGTTCCTGAAATGCTCCACCACCATGTAGAGTGTGTTCACCGGGATTGCCCTATCCAATCCCGGAGTGTACCATCCCGGTTCTACGCAGAACTTCGTTTCAACCGCGGCAGAGCGATCAGCACTGCTCCCAGCAGGAGCAACGACAGAAAGAGCGCCACTTTCTCGCCTTCGTGAATGTCGTGCGCCAACAGACGATAACCGCCCAGTAACATGCAAGGGTAAACCAGTAGTGATAATTCGAAGCGGTTCCAACGCGGGCCTGCCCAGGCCAGAAACAGCGCCAGGCACGCCAGAACTGCGGTGCGTATGGTGGCGCAATAGGCGTCGGAAGCGCCGGCACCGAACGCCAGATGGTAAGCCGCCGTCAGTTCGCCCGCTGCCAGCGCCGCCACGAGCCAGAGGAAACTCGCTGCAATTCCCAGGAGGCAGATGTTCAGCGTTTTTGAGGGAGGGCCGTCCGAGCGGCGGTGCACCGTCAGGCCGTAGGCGGCGGCGCTCGCGGCCAGTCCCGTCCACAATTCGATTTGCGACTCGCCCGGCCACCGTGCTGCGCCCAGCAGCACCCCGGCGGCCTGCTGCAATGCGCCTGACGTGACCAGGGCCAGCAGCAGATAAAGGCCTCCGTGCACCTGCAGCGTGAGGCGTCCGAAAGCTCCACCTGCCCAAACCGAGGCAATTGCCAATACTGACCACACCCACGGCGCATGTGCTCCGGAAAGCAGGATCCGGCTACTTGCGACCGCCAGAACGATCCCAAACGTGGAGTAGGCGTAGAAGTTTCGGCTGGAGGTTTCGCGACGCTCCAGCAGCGCGAAGGACGCCAGGTAACAGGCAATCGCGCATACCGCCATTGTGACGGCCATCAGTGGCGCCATGCGCAAGCCGCCGCTGAGGCCGATGGCGAATGCCAGAGCACACTGGGTGATTTCGAAAGCTGTAACAGAGTAACCGCGCAACAAAGTGCGGACGATGATGCTGGATAGATAAATCGTGAGCAAAGCGACCTGCGCGGTAAACAGCCAGCCGACCGGAATCGGCGCGTAGCCGTCGGGCAGACCGCGTTCGTTGGTCACCAGCCAGGTGGCCAGGAGAACCGACAGATCGGCGGCAATCGCGCCGGGCCATCGCTCGCTTAGATAATGGTCGAGGCAGGCGGAGACTTCAATGGCCGCGGCCACCGCTAGAAACAGGAACGTGAATGGTAAGACGTCGTGCGTGGCAAGCAGCAAGGCAGCGCCCGTTCCCAGAGACGCAAGGGTGGCGAACGTGGACACGATGAGCAGGCTCTTGCGCCAGGAAGTCACCATCCCGAAAAGGGCGAAGATCAGCAGAACCGCAGCCGCTGTCCGGGCGCCCAATATATGAAAGCGGGCCGTCGCTTCCCAAAGCAGAGGAGACAGCACCAGGAGCGACGTCAAGCTGTCGATCACGGCACTCCACCGTTCGTTCGGGGGCCTGCGCGCCGCCCACCCGAGCCAAGCCAAGGCGTAGACGACGCCGATGGCGGTTCCGATGGCCGCCGGCAGCGTTCCGGATTCGGTCGCAGCCCGCAGCAGGTAGGCCCCAGCGAGCCCCAGCAGCGCCCGTCCGATAATCGGCACCAGGTTGGGAATTTCCGCGAGCGGATGGGGGTCTGTGAGGATCGGCGCAGGCTGCGCTGGGGCTGGAGTTTTCAGTCCGGCGTGCTCCTCGAGGTAGGCGACGCGCCTCGCGAGGTCGCGAACTTCGCGCTCCAGCGCCTCCCACTCCGATTGCGGCATGGCACCACCTCAGGCTTCGTGAGTCGTTCCGCCCCGCCAGGGGGGCAGGAGCTTCACCAATACGAGGAAAATGGCAAAGGGCAGCAGCATCAGCAGGATCGCCGGCACCAAGCCCTCGCGCGACACCATGTCCACTTTGTAGGTGGTGTAGCCCAGAAAACTCTTGGAAAAGAGTTGTCCGCCGATCACCACATTCCAGCGCATGGCGAAGATCCCGACCAGAGTCAATCCGCCAGCCGTCATGTACATGGCTTTGCGTACCCCTTCCGAGTACGTCCACAATTGATTGGCTGCCAGCAACGCCAGGGGCACCAGAGTCCCGAGGAAAATCTGCAGGATTACGTGAGACCCCCAAAGGCGCGTATGCACCATGAAATCCAGGCTGCGGAAAGATTCGTCGGATTCATAAGTCCGGTGAATCAGGTCTAACATCTCCAGGGTGAAATCGATGACAAAGGTGTAGAACAGATAACGCGCAATGGTGTCGAGGCAGCGCATGTCGATCGGCGTGCGGCGCATTTTCATCGATACCGCATACAACACCATCACCGCGGCAATCCCCGAGACCATCGCCGAAAACAGGAAGACCACCGGCATTAGCGGAGTGGACCACCACGGGTTGGCCTTCACCGAACCGAAAATGAAACCGACATAGCCATGTAGCAGGAACGCGGACGGAACGCCGATCACAGTAACCGCGAAGCCCACCTTATCATCGACGCGGCGCGCCGCAGGGCTGATATTGTAAGAACCGAGCGTCAGGACGGCATAAATCCACCGCTTGATCCCCGTGCTGGATTGCGCCAGTTCCACGATCTCGACGCGATATTCGAGCCAGATCTCCACCAGCAGCACCACCGTGAGATACCACAGGTACACAAAGCCGAACATGGCCATCGCCGACGAACGGTGCGGCGTGAGGTACATTTCAAAAGACCGTTCGGGATGGCCCAGATGAAGCTGCAGGGGTAGCGGCGCCACCAGCAGAAACGCGAGCGCGGTGAGCAGCGCCAGGCGGTAAGTGGGCCGCACCGCATCCACGCGGAAGACTCGCTCGAGCGAGGCCAGGATGAAAGCGCCCGCCACCAAACCGGTGATATACGGGTAAAGCACAATCAGGACGCTCCACTGCAGTTCCACTTCGTTCGGGTACATGAAACCGTCAATCCCAGGCACCATGGTTCGCTCCTTCAGCGCACTTCGCCATCCAGGTTTTCGTAGTAGACCTTGGCTCCGGTGGCCATGTACGGTTTCAGGACCTGCACTTTATGGGTCCGCAGGAGTTCGTGAACCGGGTCTTTCGGGTTTTTGAAGTCCACCAGCAGGCGCGCGCCTGTGGGACAGTTCTCGCAGCAAGCCGTGGTGAGACCCTTGGTGATGCGGTGATAGCACAGAGTGCACTTGTCCACGGTATTGGTTTCGGGGTGCAGGTACCGGCAGCCGTAAGGACAGGCCTGCACGCAGTAGCGGCATCCCAGGCAGTAAGTCTGGTCGACGAGCACAACGCCATCCGGGCTTACGAAGGTCGCACCAACCGGACATACCTGCACGCACGGTGAATCCACGCAATGGTTGCAGAGCTTCGGCACGAAGAAGCTCTTGAGGTCGGTGCGGGTGAGTGGCGGGAAGCCGTCCAGGGCGCCTTTGGGGGATTCCACGTGGGGCGGTTTACCCTCTTCGATCTCGTAGCGCTCCACCCAGGTACGAAAGTAGCCTTGCGGGACGTTGTTCTCGGTGGAACAGGCCCGCGCGCAGTTGCCGCAACCGATGCACTCGTCGATGTCGATGATCATTCCCCACCAGTGGTCCGCCATCCGGTAGGCGTCGCTGGGGGGTGAGGTACCCGTGATTTGCTCGAGGGTGGCACCTACCGAAGCCAGGACCAGCAACTTCCCTCCGAGTTTGAACATGTCGCGCCGGCTGATATCCATATCGATCTCCTTCCTCAGAGGTGCGGATTGTGGGGTTGATGACAACTGTTGCAAGGCACTCCGCCGGAGTGCTCGGCGGTGACTACCTGCGGGAATTTGGGAGGCTTGGCGGCGTCCTTCTCATGACAGCGACGACACAGGTCGGCAACTTCGGGAAGTTTGGGGACATGCGCACCGGGATCGTCGGCATGCAGCGCCAGGGGACCGTGGCAGGCTTCGCAGGCCACCTGGGCATGCTTGCCGGCGGCCCGGGTGGTGGCCTCGTCTCCATGACACATCACACAAGCATCCTGTCCGGCAAAGGCAGTGGGATGCTGGCGATTGAGTTCGAGCGCACCTGGCCGATAGTGGCCGTATTGCCCGAATGCCTTTGGGATAATGGCGCTGCGAACTACCAGGAAGAGCGCCAGAACGGCCAGCAGTACCACGGCCGGTCGAACTAAATGGGCAGAATCATCGAGCAAGCGCGACACAACGCTCCCTTTCGAGGGTGTGATGCAGAGCCACCCACAGTTGAATCGCTCGAATAGAGGCAATTTATCTGCCAATTTAGATAAATAGGTCTTTTATTGTCTAATTGGCCGAGTCGGGACCGGACCTGTTGATGTTTTCAACATAAGACAGCCAGAGTCGATGGGGCGATTGGCGCTACGTACCTTCGTAGATTGGGGCATATTCCGCGGAAGCCCCAAGGACGCGCCAAAAGGCAGTTCAAAAGACAGTTCCAAGTTGACTCATCTCGCCGTGAAGTCTACCATCGCAGAGATGCAGACCAGCGTGTCGTTCAGCCAAGGGTACGTTACGACGGAGGATGATGTCCGGCTGTTCTTTCAGAAGTCGGGGGATGGTCGGGAGGCCGTAATCATCCCCAATGCCGTACACATGATCGACAGTTTCCGGCACCTCGCCGGCCAGCGGACCGTGATCTTCTTCGACCTGCGCAACCGGGGCGGTTCAGATGCGGTTACGGACGGCGCGAGATCGATGCCGGGCATTCACCACGATGTGGAGGACATCGAGGCGGTGCGACGCCACTTCGGAGTGGAACGATGCAGTCTGATCGGCCACTCCTACCTGGGGCTGACGGTGATCCTCTATGCGATGCGGTGTACCCCGCAGGTAAGCCGCGTCGTGCAAATCGGCGCACCTGCTGCTCGCGCCGGCACGGAGTATGCGCCGGAGTTGATGTGGTCCGACGAGGTGATGGCCCGATTCATGAGCAAGATGGGACAGTTGCAACAACGGGGCGCCGCAGGAGACCCGCGGGAGTTCTGCCGCGAGTTCTGGGACTTGATCCGGGAAATCTACGTGGCGAATCCGGCCGATGCCGCCAAGGTCCGCTGGACGCCTTGCGACTTCCCGAATGA
Organism: Bryobacteraceae bacterium; assembly: GCA_035295745.1. Lineage (GTDB taxonomy): Bacteria > Acidobacteriota > Terriglobia > Bryobacterales > Bryobacteraceae > JAIQFL01. The sequence continues at coordinate 177,227 of DATGIL010000098.1, forward strand.
GTATCTGCACTTCATGGCGCACTACATGCGGAACGTGGTGCCTTCTATGCAGGCGCTCGATTTGACAGCGGAGGACTTTGCGAAAGTGACCATGCCGGTACTGACGATTCACGGCACGCACGACCGGCAATCGCCTTACGGGGCTGGCCGGGAATGGGCTGTAAAGCTTCCGAATGCCAGGCTGCTCACCGTAACAAATGCGGCCCATGTGCCGTGGATCGAAGCGCCGGAGCGGGTGTTCGGTTCGATCGATACTTTTCTGGATGGGGAATGGCCGGAACAGGCGGAGGAAGTGACGGCGGTCTGACTACTCGCGGTTTGCGTCTGCCACTGCTTTGGCCAGCAGATCTTCGACATGTAAGCGGGCGGCCCAGGAATCAATGTATTCGAAATCCAGGTCTTGGTTCACGGCTAGTAAATCGGTAATATCGTTCCACTGCCGATCCGAAACCTCACCTCCCATGCGATACCACTGGAGTTTGGCGAGGATGATGTCTTCGGCACTCGCCACGGGGTATTCCGCCCCAATGTCGAGAAACGATAGCCGAACTTTCGTTGCCCGGCGCAGTTGAGCCAGGTGGAATTCAGTGGTGGCCGGAAAGATGTCGATCTTCTGGCTCCTCGGGATGAGGATGACGTTGAACGATTGTCCCGTGCGAATCGCCATGCGCATCTGCTCAGAATCGACGTACCAATCATGACCCAGTTCACGAGCGAAGCGTTCGATCTGTTGTGGTCCAATGTTCGCGACGACATCGACGTCGCGAGTCGCCCGCGCGATTCCACGGGCTGAGGACGCCACGGATCCTCCAATCAGGTACTCGATCCCGACGTTCGCAAGTGCAGCTGCAAGCAGGTTAAGCGCGTCGGCCAGATCGCCAGCCATCAGGAGGCTCCCCATGAACTTTGCGAAACAGGTCGGGACCGAGATTGATAAGTGCCGTTCTGAGAAAAATCTCGCGATCCGTGGCCCCGGGGTGCCGTTGCCGCATGCCTGCTTCTGCAAAGCGCCGGATGACCTCCGACCATTCGAGTGCCTGACGGAACTTCTCCGATACAGACATACGCCGGTGCAGATCGAGGTACACCTTCCAGGCTTCGGGAGATGTGTCCGCAGGCCTCATGCTCATATCATACCGTCTGGGGGCACAGAAGCAATCCAGGGAGTATTCTATTCCTCCCTTGCCTGAAGGCCGTTCGGAGCGTCAGAGGAAGGATCGGCGCGGCGCAGACTATTCCGAGCGCAGCGCCAGTAGCGGATCGGTCCGGCTTGCACGGCGCGCGGGAAACCAGATGGCCGCGACCGCCACCGCACTGAGCACAACCGGCGCAGCGAGAAAGGCCAGCGGATCCTGAGCCTTCACTCCGAACAGAAACGCCGAAAGCAGACGTACCATGCCCAGAGCGGCCCCCATCCCGATCGCGATTCCTGCTCCAGCCAACCGGAGGCCCTGCCAGACCACCATCGCGCCCACACCTCCGGGCTCCGCTCCCAATGCCAGGCGGATGCCGATCTCGCGCGTGCGCTGTTGCACCGTATATGCCATCAGGCCGTAGATCCCGATGGCGGCCAGCACCAGGGCAGTGGCCCCGAAGATCGTCAGCAGCGACATATTGAAGTCGTCGCGTGCTGTGGACTGCGCGCGAATCTCCTCCATCGAGCGGACATCTTCGACAGGCAGCCCTCCGGCGGTTTGTTCGAGCTCATTCTGAATTGCCGGGCGGAGTTCGTGCGGCGTGACGCGAGTGCGCACGATCCACGCGATCGAGGAGGCACGCGTGGCCAGCGATGTGATGCCGTCGGTGACCTGCGCCATAGGTACATACACCATCGGCGCCGGACTGCGATTGAGTCCCGAGTCGTGTACATCGCCCACGATGCCGACGATCTGCCGCGCGGGCTCTTCGAACTCCGGGCCATATCCTTTGCCGAGGATGACGCGATCGTCGAGCGGATCGCGGCCCTGCGGGTAGTCCGGCCAGAATCGCCGCGCCATCGCCTGATTGATGATGGCGACTCGCGGAGCGCCGCCGTCATCGCGCTCGGTAAATGAGCGCCCGCGTACCACGGGAATTCGGAACAACGCGAAGTAGCCCGGCGAGGCGGCAGTCCAGCCACGGCCGTCGTAGGCGCCATTGGGTGCCGGCCTGCCCACAATGTTGTATGGGATGCCGAAGCCGCCTTCCAGCGGCAAGGTGAAGCTGGCTCCCGCGCGGATCACACCGGGGACGCTCTCGATTCTCTGGACGCCATCGCGAATGAGCCGGTTCACTCCATCCGTGCCGCGGAATCGCGAGCCCGCCAGCGACATCCGCAGCGTGAGCACATTGTGAGCGTCGAAGCCCGCATCCACTGCACGCAAGGCCAGGAAGGTGCGGATCAGGAGGGACGCTCCTACCAGCAGCACGAGCGCGATGGCGACTTCGCCGACAACCAGGCACGACCGCGTGCGCTGCTGCCGGCGGCCAGTGCCGGAGCGGCCACCCTCTTTCAACGCGGTGGTCAGGTCGGTGCGCGAAACGTCCAGGGCGGGCAGTAGTCCAAACAGAATGCCGGTGGCGAGCGAGACCGCGATCGTGAACGCGAGTACTCGCCAGTCGAGACTGACGCCGGCACCTTGTGCCCCAATGCGCGGAATGTCGCCGGGATTCACCGCGAGGAGCGCTCGAACGCCCGCGAGGCCGAGCACCAGTCCGATCGCGCCACCCGAGAGCGATAACACCGCGCTCTCGACCAGCAACTGCCGGATGATGACACCGCGACTCGCGCCCAACGCGGCGCGGATGGCGATCTCACGCTTCCGGCCGGTTGCGCGGACCAGCAGCAGATTCGCCACGTTGGCACAAGCAATCAGCAGGACGAGGCCAACTGCCCCTGAGAGCACCAGCAAGGCGGGGCGCACATCGCTGACAAGCGCCTCCGGCAGAGTTTCCACCAGAAAGCCGTCGTGAGGACCCATGATGCTCGGAAACTTGCGGCGGAATTCGGCGGCGGCGAGTTGCAGCTGCGCATTGGCCATCGCCAGAGTCACGCCAGGCTTCAGACGCGCGATGCTGGCGAAGTACTGCGCGTGATCGGTGCTCTCAGGGTCGAGTTGAAATGGCAGCCAGACTTCCGGCTCGGGATCGAGTCCGGTATTGAACCCTGGGCCCATGATGCCCACCACCTGGTACGCGCTTCCGCTCAACTCGATCGCCCTGCCGATGATGGCGGGATCCGACGCGAACCGCCGCTGCCAGAGGCCGTGGCTGATAACCGCGGCCAGCGCACCCGCTGGCCGGTCCTCATCGGCGCTGAAAGTCCGGCCCACAGCAATCGGAGCGCCCAGTAGATGGAAATAGGCTGCGGAAACTCGGATGGCGCGGATCTGTTCCGGATGCGCGCCGCCGGACAAATTGAGCCCGCGCGCCGAGTACTCGTAGGCGGCGACGTCCTCGAAGACTGCGGTTTGCTGCCGCCAGACATTGAACCGCGTAGCCGAACTACCGGCATTGATGCCGGCGGGCGAGGTGAGCAGGAACTCCACGATGCGGTCAGGATCGGGGTAAGCCAGAGGCTTCAGCAGGACGGCATCGATCACCGAAAAAATCGCGGAATTGGCGCCAATCCCCAGTGCCAATGCCGCCACAGCCGCCAGCGAGAAGGCGGGAGTGCGCAGCAATTGGCGGAGAACTCGCATCGCAATAAGACGTGCTACGTCTTTCTCGACTTCCAGGCGTAATATCCGACCATGGTCTTGGCATCTTCGATTTTGCCATCGCGAATCATGACGCCCAGGTCCTTGTGCGGGAACCAGCGGGTCTCGATGCGCTCGTCATCCATCGGAGTCGCCTGTCCGGCGGTCAAGCCGGTCGCCAGGTAAATGGTCATGCGCTCCTGCACGTAGCCGGGACTCACCCAGAACGATGCCAGCTTGGTCCACGTACGGGCGCGATAGCCGGTCTCTTCGATCAGTTCGCGTTTGGCCGCCTGGAGCGGCTTCTCGCCCGGATCGAGCCGCCCCGCGGGCAGCTCCCAGATGCTCTTTTCGGCCGGCAAACGATACTGCCGGACCAGCAGGATGCGTTTCTTCTCATCTACAGCCATCATCACGGCGGAGCCAACGTGACGCACCACCGAGCGTTTGATCTCGAAGCCCGTCTTGTCAGAAGCGACGTCTTCGGTGACATGGAACAGACCGCACTTGTAGACTTCTCGCGAGGATTTGATTTTCATGGTCGTTTTTGCAAGGCTGTGGCGAACTCCGCGGCTGGAAGCGTATTCATAATGTCCTTAGGCCCGAGCCATCCGCGGCGCGCCGTGACTACGCCGTAGCGCATGCTTCTGAGGTGGCTGGGATGGTGCGCGTCGGTGGAGATGGTGAATTTCGCGCCTTTGGCTCTCGCGGTGCGCGCCAGGGCGCCGCTCAGGTCGAGGCGCTCCGGACTGGCATTGATCTCCAACCACACGTCACGGCGAACGGCTTCGGTGACGATACGGTCGAAGTCGAAAGGAAATGGATCGCGATGCAGCAGCATGCGGCCTGTCGGATGGCCGAGGACGCGCAGATGCGGGCATTCCAGCGCGCGCAGCAGGCGGTCAGTCATCTCGGCATGCTCCAGGTTCATGTTGTTGTGCACGCTGCCGATCACGATGTCGAGTTCAGCCAGCGCATCATTCGCCAAGTCCATGGCGCCGTCGCGGAGAATGTCGCACTCGATGCCGGAGAAGATGCGAATCCCCAGGCCGTTTCGATTGATTTCGCGGACCTGCTTCGCAAAGGCCACGGCCCGCTTTTCATCCAGTCCATTGGCCATCGCAAGCGCTTTGGAATGGTCGGTGATGGCCATGTATTCGTAGCCCCGTTCGCGCGCGGCTTCGGCCATCTCCGCGAGAGTAGCCCGGCCATCGGTCTCGGTGGTGTGCATGTGGATGTCGCCGCGGATGTGGCGCAGTTCCACCAGTTCGGGAAGGCTGTTTAGTTCCGCGGCTTCAATCTCGCCTGTATTCTCACGAAGTTCGGGCGGAATCCACGGCAGTCCGATCGCCTCGTACACGCCGGCCTCCGTCGCGCCCGCCACTTTGAAATCGTCTTCCACGCGAAAGAGACCGTATTCGCTCAGCTTCAGCCCCATTTTTACGGCGCGCATGCGGATGGCGACGTTGTGATCCTTGCTGCCCGTGAAGTATTGCATGGCGGCACCAAAGGTATCGGGGGGCAGGGTGCGCACATCCACCTGCAGACCCTCCAACCCGACCTTCGCACTGGCCTTGTTGGCGCCGTGCGCCAGGACCTCTTCCACCCGCGGATAGGCGACAAATCGTTCGAGTGCGGAAGTGGCGCCTGGACCCGTGACCAGCAGGTCCAGATCGCCCACTGTCTCCTTGCCCCGCCGTAAGCTGCCGGCGGGCGTAATGGACTCGACTCCCGGAGCCTGCCGCAACTCTTGGATCAACTCCGCGGCCATAGTCTCGGCATAGCTGAGCAGGTACCGGCCGGTGCGCTGGCGGTAGGCTGCGATGGAACGTAGAACTTTCTCCTCCAGCTTGGCGCCCATGCGCGGCAGAGTCCGCAGCTTCTGTTCCTGGCAGAGACGCTCCAGCTCATCAATGGTGCCGATGTGGAAATGTTCGAAGATCAGGGCGATTCCCTTGGGTCCGAGTCCCTGAATTTTGAGGAATTCGAGCGCACCCGGAGGGAACTTCTGCAGCAGTACGTCTCTCTGCTTGCAGGACTGCCGTTCCACGATCTCGCTCAACACCTGTGCCAGGCTCTTGCCAATACCCGGGATGTCGGTGATCTTGCGGGACGGGTCGCGGAGAATGTCGGCGATCCTTTCGGGGTAGCCCTCCACCGCCGTGGCGCCATTGCGATAGCTACGAATGCGGAATGAATCTTCCGCGCCGATCTCCATCAGGTCGGCGGTCTCCGCGAGCAGGCGCGCGATTTCCTTATTCTCCAATCCAGGTTCCTCGATTCAATTGTAGCGATTCGCCTCCGTCCTTTCCGCACGCTGAAGCGTTTTGTAAGTATGCAGTGCAGGCCCTTCGTACAATCCGCGGTCGCAATCCTGGCAGTGCTTGCCGCGCAGCCCGGCGCCAGCGCGCAGACCAGTCCGTTTACAGTGACATCGGCAGCGAGTTACCAGACCACTGTGGCGCCGGACTCCCTGGTCTCGATGTTCGGCGCGAATCTCGCGGCGGCCGCCGCCTCTGCAACATTGGACGCCAACGGTCAGTTGCCCACGCAATTGGGCGGGATCAGCGTGCTGGTGGACGGCCAGGCGGCGGCACTGCTCTACGTCTCGCCCTTGCAGGTGAATTTCCTGGTGCCGGGAAGCACCACGCCCGGCAACGTGAGCGTGGTGGTGCAACGGGGGAGCGGAACGCCGCTCAGCGGCACCATGCAGGTGCAGAATACGGCTCTGGGAATCTTTACCGCGGACTCTTCGGGCAGCGGCGCCGGATCGATTCTCAACGCGGTGACCTACGCGGGCGCCCCTTTCCTGGTGGAGACCACCGCCAATACCGGTTCCGACAAACGGACGCGTCTCTCCGTCTACGCTACCGGTGTGCGGTACGCCGGCAACCCGAACCACGATCCCACCGTGACCAACGTCGCCGGCGCGGTGGATGCCGAAGCGCAGGACACCTCCGGCAATCACTATTCGCTGACGGTGGAGTACGCCGGTGCGGCTCCGGGCTATTTCGGACTCGATCAGGTGAATCTGGTGCTGCCGCCCGAACTGGATAGTGCGGGAGTGGTCTCCCTGACGCTCGCTGCCGAGTTGAGCACGTCCAATGTCGTCACGTTCCAGATGGGAAGCCTGCCGGCGAGCGAGATCGGCCTGGCGGGGATCACTCTGGATTCGACTGCGGTGACCGGCGGGGACGGGTTGACCGGCACGGTGTCATTGAACGCTCCCGCAAGGACAGCCGGGTTTGTCGTCGCGCTCCGGTCCAGCAATGGTGCAGTACAGCTTCCGCTGTCGCTGACGATTCCCGTGGGTCAGGTCTCCGCTAATTTTTCGATTGCGACTTCGAGCGTGACCACGGTGCAGATGGTCACGATCAGCGCACAGAGCGGCGGTACCACACAGAACGCGACTCTCGAAGTGGATCCGTTGAGCACAGTGCGTCTGACGAATTTTCTGATCGCTCCATCCAGCGTGCAGGGTGGGCAGACGGCATCTGGAACCGTGTCATTAGGCGCTGCGGCACTCTCTGGCGGTGCTTCGGTTCAGATCACGAGTTCGAGCAGCGCGGCACAACCGCCCGCCGCCGTCACAGTTCCGTTCGGAGCCACCTCCGCGACCTTTTCGATTCCGACCTCCGTGGTGACGGCACCGCAGACTGCCACGTTGACGGCAACTTACGGAAAGGTCAGCCTGACCGCGCCACTGGCCGTGATGCCGGTGCTGCAGCTGACACTCCAGAGCAATACGATTACCGGCGGCAATAGCGTCAATGGCACGATTACCCTCGGGCAGACCGCGCCAGCCGCCGGTGTCACCTTGAACGTGCAGTGCGACAATCGCGCCATCGCGCAGCCTCCGCTCACGGTCACGATTCCGGGCGGGCAGACCTCGGTCTCGTTCGTGGTTACCACCATCCCGGTAACGGCGTCTCGCACGATTACGATTACCGTATCGTATGGCGGATCGACTCAGTCGGCGACGCTCACGGTGAATCCGGCGGGAACGGCATCGCTGAGTTCTCTCATGATCTCGCCGGATCACGTCACAGGTGGGACCAATGCTACCGGGACCGCGACTCTGGGCGCTCCCGCGCCAATCGGCGGGACCGCCGTAAATCTGATGAGCAGCAACGTCTTCGCGGCGCAGGTGCCGCAATTCATCCAGGTGCCGCAAGGCCAGACGAGCGCCACGTTCACGATCACGACGACGCACAGCAGCGCGACGCAGACCGTGACGATCACAGGCTCGACTGCGGGAGTAAGCAAGTCAGCAACGTTAACGGTTCAATAGGGCGTGGCGCAAAGACTCTTCCTTGCCGCGTCGGGACTCTTCTCGACGCTTTTCGGGAGTCCACCGAGTCTGCCCTGGGACAAAAGTCTGGACAAGAGTAATCGCGACGCGTCGAAACAACTATGTTTACTTGGGATTTCCGATCGTGGAGATAGTCTCCACATTGAATTTGCGGTAGTCGGAATAATGCGTGACGTCGTGCTCGCGAATTCCTTTGAACAACAGGCGTGCGCCCACGTGGTCTTCCTCATACGTCGGCAGCCAGACTTCGTTGTTCACGAATGCCTGCTCGATCACCACACCGGAACCTTTCTGCACATTGGCAAGGAATCCGCCCACCTTCAAGTCGCCGACGAACCACGCTTCCATCCTCGCCACGTCGTGCGCCTTTTCGTCAACCCAGACCACCCCCGCCAGCTTCTGCACTACCTTCTCGATCATCTTGTGCGGCTTAAAATCAGGATTCGGTTCGAAGTCGAAGACCAGCACATCCTGCCCTCGGAAACGCTCACGGCGCGGATTCACAAAGCGGCACGCCCGCATCACCGTGTCGATCGAGATGTTGTCATCGTCCTTCTCCTTGCCCTCCGCCTCGACCTTCTCCTTTTTCGCCTGCTTCTTTTGCAGTTCCTCTACGCGCTTGCGCACCCGATCCTGTTCCTTCTGCTGCTCGGAAGGTCCCAGCGGTTTGCCGTCCTTCTTCACCAGAGTCGAAACTTCCTCGCCATTCAGATAAAAGAAGCTGTACTCCTTCACCTCACGCTTCTTCAACGTCCCGTTGGCTTCGATCTGGGTCTGCTCCTCTGTGCGCGTTCCGGCGTAATTCTCCTTGATTTTGTCGATGACCTTCTGATTCTGTTCGATCTCCTTGAAGAGTGCCTTCAAATCGGGCAGTGCCACCTGGGATTGCTTGGGAAAGTCGAACACGTGACCGGCGATCGGCTCATTGACGGCCACCTTACTCACCGTGATCGAGTAGTTCACGCTGCCGCGCTTCCACTCGATCTGGTAGGGAACCTGGATGCCTCCCGCGGTGCGATAGTCCGCGTACAACGCCTCGTCCGCTCCGCCGGCGGGCGATTCTTTGACGATGAGATGTGACTCCGGATCGAAGAACACCTGGCGCTTCACGCCGCTCGACCCAGTAACCTCCACCTGCAGAGCATCCTTGCCGCGGACCTGTGCGTGGCCGATGAGAACCGCGCCCATCTTGCTCTTCTTCACGTCTACCAGTCGCGAATTGTAATACTGCGCCGCGGCTTCCAACTGCATGCCTGCTGCGCCCAACAGAGTCGAGATCTGTCCAGTAGCATCCTGCCGCCATGCCGACTTGCCGTTATAGGCCTCGATGGACGCCGCGCCGCCCATGACCAGCTCCGTGTAGTATTGATTGGGCGCTTTGACATCGAACGTGTAGGTCCCCGATCGCCCGTCCGCGCCGGCGACGGTCCCCTCGATCAGCAATGACTGGACTTTCGCGAGTGCCACCGCGCCACCCGCGGCCTTCACATACTGTTCCAGGATCTTGCCGGCATCCTGCGGGCCGGCGCCTGCCCCGTGCAATTCGGACCAAGCCAGGAGCAGTAGAAGAACTGGTGCTGTCCGCATTCGTAATTGGTGGACGCCTGTGCGGAGATTTGGTTTCGCCCTGCGCCGGATTTACCTGCCGGCCACCCGACTGCGCCGTTCCATCAGAACGGTATCGCGCCAACGCCCATCCATGAATCCGATGGCCTCCCGGGTTCCTACTACGCGAAACCCGCACTTGCGATGGATTGCGATGCTGGCTGGATTCTCGGGGAAAATGCTGGCCTGTAGCGTCCAGATTCCGTTCAGTTCGGAGGCGGCGGACAGTGACTGCAGGAGTGCCACGCCGACTCCCGCACCGCGCGCGTGCGCCGCGACATATACGCTGACTTCGGCAACTCCGGCGTAGACAGCCCGCGCCGACACCGCGCTCAAGGCGGCCCATCCGAGCACCTCGCCTGCCCGGCGCATGACGAGACGGCAGTGCGGAAGATGTCCCGCATCCCACTTCGCCCAGTCAGGAGCCGCCCTCTCAAAAGTAGCGTTCCCGGTGGCGAGGCCCTCCCGGTAGATCTGACATACGGAATCCCAATCGGCTGGGGACATCCCTTCAATCCCTGACGTCATGCATTTCAGTTTACGTGCCCCGCTATCGAAGGAGAAGGTAGATCTGACAGGTGGAAGCTGGGAGAATCGGCGTCGAGTCAATGTCTTCCTTCGCTGTCGGGAAACCGCATCCGCGGCCCTCACTCATCGTTTTCGTCGCGCTGCAGACGCTGGACGTGCTTACCACGCTCATCGGATTACGCATCGGCGCCTCGGAAGGCAGCATGTTCATCGGTAATCTGATGCGCGTGGGGCCGGTGGCGGGACTGCTGATCTCCAAGATCTTCGCGGTGCTGCTGGTTTCCGTGGCCCTGAAGTTCAGACGGCCGCGAGTGGTAGTATTCCTGAACTACTGGTCGGCCGCCGTAGTGACCTGGAACCTGCTGATGATCCTGATGACTGCGCTTCGCCGGTAGCGCTCAACGCTCCGAGCTCAGGCTGCGCATGATTTTGGATTGCATCAGGTGCTCGCGCCTGAGGCCGACAATCAACACCCGCCACGGACACGTGAAAGGGGTAGTTGCTTCCACCGCGATACCCGGATCTTTCGTGCGCCCGCCTAGACGCGTAATCAGGATATTTCCCTCCAGCCGCTCCAACCATGCCGGCGGGTAATTGCCCTCCCGCACTTCGGCAATGGCAACGGAAACGGCTCCGGGAAGCTGAAACACAAAGGGGAATGGCAATTGCGCCTCTGAATCGGTCTGGCCAAGCCCGCCGGCTGGGATGTTGAACTCGGTGGTCTCATCCTCGATCAGCAGATCCATCAGAGGACTGGAGCGCGGAATCCGATAGCGGAAGGCGACGCCATCGTCGGCGACGCGGACCTCCACGTCGATGCGGCGTCCGATGGATCCGTTCTGCATATACTCGGCGAGGAGCGAGTGGTAAACGGCGGTTTCGCTGGCAGTGGACTTCGTGAGCCCGGCATTCTCACCGAGCAGCGGCTCCTGAAAGTGAATGTTCAAACCCATTAGGGATGTGTCGATCAGCGGTTTGCCACGAAAGTAGACCTGGTAAGCGAGACGCGAGAGTCCGCCTGGCTCCGGTTGCGCGCTACCGAGGCGGAACTCGAGTTGCCCGTCAGGAGAAGTGACGTGGCGTTCGTCTTGAGCAATGGCAGGGATGCAGAGAAGCAGTATTGCGAGGGTAATGTGGCGCAAACTCTCCTGTCTGCCGCGTCGAGATTCTTCCCGGCGCTTTTCGGGGCGAGCGCAAATTCCGACGCCAGCAAGGTGGCTTGGTGTACGCTCGACAAGCCTCGACATGAGTGTCGAGACGGCAGACAGGAGTGTCCGCGCCACTTTCTACGCCCAACTGAAGCCGGACTTCGAAATGGGTAGCGAACGGACGCGTTTACCGGTAGCCGTAAAAATGGCATTGGCGACCGCCGGCAGAATCGGCGGCAGGGCCGGCTCTCCGAGACCCGTCGGATTGTTGTTCGATTTGAGGTAGTGCACCTCAATCTCGGGAGGCGCTTGTGCCAGGCGCATCATGGTGTGCCGGTCATAGTTCTGCTGCACCACCCGGCCCTTTTCCACCGTGATCTCCTGGCCCATCATCTCGCTCAAACCGTCAATTACGCCACCTTGTACGATGTTGTCGGCGGCGCCCGGATTTATGATCTGGCTACCGACGTCGGCCGCCACCCAGATCTTGTTGATCTTCACCTTGTTGGCGGCATCCACCTTCACTTCCGCGACTTCAGCGAAATAACCCAAGTGACTGTAGTGGAAGGCCACGCCCATCGCCGTGCCTTTGGGCAGGTTGCGTTTGCCCCAATTCGATTTCTCGGCAACCAACTGAACCACGCCCTTCATGCGCTCGGCATTCAGACCTTGCGGACCGAAACCGCCGCGTCCTCCTTGCGCCGGAGGCGGAGTGGCGGGAAGGGGCTGAGCGGAGTCCAGCAGATCGAGCCGGAATTGCACGGGATCCTTACCGGCGGCATGCGCCAACTCGTCGATGAACGACTGAATCACGAAAGCGAACGCGTTGCTGCTCGGCGCGCGCAAAGCGCCGGTGCGAATCCCCAGCGGCTGCACCGAGGTGTGCAGTCCATAATTCGGAATGAATCGCTGCGGAAACTCCGTGGGACCCATGGCGCCCGAGGAGACGAACCGCTCTCCTTCGCCGTAGCTGATGAAGTGATTGCGCCATGCCACGACCTTGCCCGACGCGTCGAGCCCGGCCTTCAGGTATTGGAATCCACCGGGACGATAGTAGTCGTGCGTCATGTCGTCTTCGCGCGACCACTGCAGCTTCACGGGAACGCCGACTTCCTTAGCGATGTAGGCGGCCTCGATCATGTAGTCGTTGGTGAGGCGCCGTCCAAAACCTCCGCCGCCGCGGACCATGTGCAGATTGACGTTCTTCTCATCGATGCCCAGAGTCTGCGCGACCATGCGGCGCCCGGAACCTGGCTGCTGGCTGTTGGTCCAGATATCGATCTTGCCATCTTGCCAGTGAGCGGTCGCGCCCTGGGGTTCCAGCGGTGCGTGGGCGATGAAGGGATAGGTGTAGGCGGCCTCCACTACTTTGGAAGCGCTCTTGAGTGCGCCATCCGGATCGCCATCCACGCGCAAAGGCCGCTGCGGCTCCTGCTTGCTCATCTCTTCGGCACGCTTGGCGTAGCCTTCGCTGCTCTGATCGGCGCGCGGACCTTCGTTCCAGGTGACCTGCAGTTTCTTTCGAGCGGATTGCGCGTACCACCAATTCTCGGCGACGATCGCGATACCGCTTTCGAGTCCCGGATCGCCCACTACAGCGCCGGTGATCTCGGGCCGCTCGACTATGAAGGCGTGCTTCACGCCGGGCATCTTCTTAATCTCGTCGAGATTCGAGCTCGCCACTTTGCCGCCGAGCACGCCGCACTTCTGGTAGACGGCATAGAGCATGTTCGGCACCTTCACATCGATGGCGAAGAGCGGCTTGCCGGTGACGATGCTGTGGACGTCGGTGCCTGGCTGGGTGTGGCCGATGATGCGGTAGTCTTTAGGATCTTTGAGCTTCAGATCGGCGAGGGTAGGCGGGGGCAACATCGCCGCTTTGGACGCAAGCTCGCCATATGTCATCGAGCGATTCGACGCGGAGTGCATCACGCGGCCTGAGGCCGTAGAGCACTCGGATTCGGGCACGTTCCAGTTCTGCGCCGCGGCCTTGATAAAGAGCGCGCGCCCGGCCGCTCCCACCTGACGCATCGGAGTCCAGTTGGTCGGAGTGGCTGTGCTGCCTCCGGCGCTTTGGCCGTTGTACTTCGTGTCGTCGAAATCAGCCTGCTCAATCTTGACGGACTTCCAATCGACGTCCAATTCCTCCGCGATGAGCATCGGCAGCATGGTGCGGACGCCCTGCCCGACTTCCGGATTCTTGGCGACGATGGTGACGGTGTTGTCGGCGGCGACGCGGATGAAGTTATTCGGAACAGGCGGGGCTTGCGGACCACCACGGCCCTGCGCCTTCAATTTGGGAGTCTCCACCAGGCCGAGCAGTACACCTCCGCCTGCGAGTGCACTGATCTTCAGAAAGGAACGGCGTTGGATTTGAGTTTTCTCTGTGGGCTTCATATTTTCGCCTCCTTACTGGTTCCGGTCAGCCGGGGTCGCGGTCTTGCCGGACGCACTGGTCATCATGTCGGCGGCCTTGTGCACGGCTTGCCGGATTCGAATGTAGGTGCCGCAACGGCAGAGGTTGCCGTTCATGGCGTTGTCGATGTCTTTGTCGGAAGGCTTCGAGTTCTTGGCGAGCAGCGCCGCGGCCGACATCATCTGTCCGGCCTGGCAGTAGCCGCACTGCGGCACGTCGATATCTTGCCATGCCAGTTGAACGGGGTGTGTACCATCCGCGGAGAGTCCCTCCAGCGTGGTGATCGGCTGAGCGCCAACCGCGGAGACGGGTGTCAGGCAGGATCGCACGGGCTGACCGCCCAGGTGTACCGTGCACGCACCGCACTGGCCGATTCCACAGCCGTATTTCGTTCCAGCCAAGTTGAGGACATCTCGGATCACCCACAACAGGGGCATATCGGGCGGAACGTCTACAGTAGTAGCGTGCCCATTCACGTTGAGTTTAAAGGCCATAGTTCTCCTCTCCGGGGGTTTAATCCAGCATAAACCATCGGGAAGGTCCTATTCACCTTTTGGGAAGACAAAAAAACGTGGGTATCAATTGTTACACTGACCAGGAAATTCTGGTATGATGGGGCACATGTTGGGCCGGTTTTCCCCTGGTTTCCTAGGACGTTCTTCCTTCCTGGTTTTGGCTCTTCTATCGGTGGGTATTTCTTCTGCACAGCAAGTTCCAAACCAGCAGGCGCCTACTGCGCGCGAGCGCACGCAGAGGGCCGAAGCGTACACCACGGAGCGGCTCGCCGTCTGGCAGCAGCGTTTGAATTTGCAGGATTGGAACATATCGGTGGCCGTCGTACGGGCTACCGAACTGAAGCCTAAGACGTTAGGCAATATTCACTGGGACCTTCCTAAGAAATCGGCGGTAATCCGCGTCCTCGATCCGGCCGACTACCATCTCGCAGACAAAGAGATGTTGCAGGACATGGAATTCACCGTGGTACATGAACTGATTCACCTGGAGTTGGCGCCAGTCCTTTCCGACCTGCAGCGCAGCGATGCGAACCGCCGCGAGGAGGAGCATTCGGTGAATCACATGGCAGAAGCGCTGCTCAAGCTCGACCGCGGCAAGTAAAAATTGCGCGGTATGTAGTTTGCGAAATTCCGTTACTTCGACACGGTCACGCGATTGATGGCGCAACCGATCGACTTCGTCAGGGGGTGCGGCACAGGTCTGCCGGCCAGGACTGCATCGAGTGCATCCCGCAGGTCGCGCTCCGTAGCTTCCGGGCGGGCCTTTCCGAAATCGGCGACGCGATTGTCGATTCTCCCCAGGTAGAGCACCTTGCCATCGGGCGAAAGCACGGCCGCCTGCGGTGTGATCGTCGCGCCAGTCAATTGCACCAATGTCTGATGGCGGTCCAACAGGAGAGGAAAGCTGTAGCGGAAGTCCTTGGCGTATTTCGCAACGTCGGCATCGGAAATGGTGGTGTCGGCTTGGACGGCCAACAGCAGAACGCCGCGCGCGGCGTAGGCATCGCGAATGCGATTCATTTCGGGGACGTAGCTGTTGCCCACGGGGCAATCGGTGGTGACGAAGAAGAGAACGATGGCCTTCTGTGCGTGCCATTCAGATGGAGTGTGCATGGCGCCTCTGGTGTCGCGCAA
Source organism: Bryobacteraceae bacterium (assembly GCA_035295745.1). Taxonomy (GTDB): domain Bacteria; phylum Acidobacteriota; class Terriglobia; order Bryobacterales; family Bryobacteraceae; genus JAIQFL01. Next base: position 192,562 of record DATGIL010000098.1, read on the forward strand.
TTGGAAAGCAGGCACGCCTGGATAGGCGGCCATCGCTCCCAGCAGCAACGCAGACAGCATCTTTGAAATTCCCTGCGGTTTCATCCCTGCTTCCATGATAGCCGAGCGATGGACATCGGAATCGCGCCCGATTGACTCGAAAGGGCCAGAACCGAGTGCTTCGGCAAGGTCATCCCATAGCGCAGAACCTTAAGGTATCATTGCATTTAGCCCCCTCCTTTTACGTGTAAACCATGTGGATTGTACGACTCGCCCTCAGACGGCCTTATACCTTCGTCGTCATGGCAATGCTGATCGCGATTTTAGGTGTCACCGCGATTATCAGCATGCCCGTCGACATCTTTCCCTACATCGATATACCAGTAGTCAGCATCGTCTGGAATTACGCCGGACTCTCGCCCGAGGAGATGGAGAAGCGCCTGGTCACCATCTTCGAGCGCTCCATGACCACTACCGTGAACGACATCGAACACATGGAGTCGCAGTCATACAACGGTGTTTCGGTCACGCGCGTGTATTTCCAGCCGACTGCCAAGGTGGAACTCGCCCTGGCGCAGATCACGGCCATTTCGCAGACGTTGCTGCGCATCTTCCCGCCGGGCACCACGCCACCCAGCATCATTAAATACGACGCGTCGAGCGTACCCATTCTGCAACTCGGACTCGAGAGCCAGACCATGAGCGAACAGGAGCTGTTCGACATGGGCCAAAACTTCATCCGCACCCAGTTGGCGACCATTCAAGGCGCTGCCGTTCCGCTGCCCTATGGCGGCAAGTTCCGCCAGGTGATGGTCGATCTGATCCCCGAGCAGCTTTTCGCCAAGCAGCTTTCACCCGCGGACGTCTCGGTTGCGCTCGGCAATCAAAATTTGATTCTGCCGGCCGGTACCGCGAAGATCGGCGACAAGGACTATCAGATCAAGCTCAACAGCAGCCCACGCATCCTGGATGCGATGAATAATCTGCCGATCAAGGTGGTGAACGGCGCGACCGTCTATCTCCGCGACGTGGCGCAAGTCCGCGACGGCTACTCGGTGCAGACCAGCATCGTCCGCGCAAACGGGTCGCGCGGAGCACTGCTTACGGTGCTTCGCAGCGGCAAGGCGTCGACGCTGGAGGTAGTAAACAACGTTAAGAAGTATCTGCCCAAGATCCTGGCTGGCCTGCCACCCACACTGCAGGTGCGGCAGTTGTTCGACCAGTCGCTGTTCGTGCGCGCGGCTATCAATGGCGTCGTGCGCGAGGCGGTAACGGCCGCCTTCCTCACGGGTCTGATGATCCTGATTTTCCTGGGAAGCTGGCGCAGCACGGTGATCGTCTGCATCTCGATTCCGCTTTCGATTTTGGTTTCGCTGATCGTGATGAGCATGATGGGGCAGACCATCAACGTGATGACGTTGGGAGGCCTGGCGCTCGCCGTCGGCATCCTGGTGGACGATGCGACGGTGGAAATCGAAAATACGCACCGCAATATGGCCATGCGCAAGCCGCTGGTGCGGGCGGTGTTGGATGGAGCACAGCAGATTGCGGCTCCGGCCTTTGTCTCCACGCTTTCGATCTGCATCGTCTTCGTGCCGGTGCTGTTGCTGACAGGCGCCGCCAAGTATCTGTTTACTCCGCTGGCCATGGCGGTGGTCTTCGCCATGATGGCCTCCTACTTCCTCTCGCGTACGCTGATTCCGACCATGGTGCATTACATGCTGCGGCCGGAAGTGAAGCTCTACGCGCGCGGCGAACATGCGGAGGGCGGCACCGGATTCATCTGGAAAACTCACTATCTATTCAATCGCCGGTTTGAGTTGATGCGGGCGTCCTATACTTCGTTGCTGCACTGGTGCCTCGATCACCGCGGCCTGGTGCTCACGGGGTTCGGCATTTTCGTGGTGGCATCGTTGGGACTCGCGGGATTCATCGGCCGCGACTTCTTCCCGACGGTCGATTCGGGACAGATGCGATTGCACGCTCGCGCCCCATCCGGCACGCGTATCGAAGCCACCGAAGTGCTCTTCGCCGATATCGAGCGCGAGATCCGGCAGGTGATTCCGGCGCGCGAGATCGACACCATCATCGACAATATCGGGATTCCCAATGGCGGGTTCAACCTGGCATTTGGCGACAGCCCCACGCTCGGCGTGAGCGACGGCGACATCCTGATTTCGCTCAAGAGCGAAGACCACGGACCCACGGCGCAATACACGGACACATTACGCAAGCGGCTGCACGAGAAGTTTCCCGATACCGTGTTCTTCTTCGAGGCGGCCAACATTACCAACCAGATTCTGAATTTTGGACTGCCTGCGCCGATCGACGTGCAGGTGTTGGGGCGCAATGCTGCAGCCAATTACCAGATCGCTCACGACCTGGAAGTGCAGATCGCGCACGTTCCCGGTGCGGCGGACGTGCACATTCACCAGGTGATCGATTACCCCGAGATCCAGGTGAACGTGGATCGCAGCAAAGCGGGGCTGGTCGGGTTGACGCAGAAGGACGTGAGCAACAGTGTGCTGATCTCACTCAGCGGCAGTGGCCAAATCGCCCCCACGGAGTGGCTCGACTTCAATAGCGGCGTCAGTTATTTCGTGACGGTGCAGACGCCGCAGTACCGCATCGACTCCATGAAGGCGCTGATGAACACTCCGATTGGCGTGCCTTTCTCGAACGTCAACACCAATACCGCGACGTCGCTGGCGGGCACCGCGAATGCCGGCATCACCGCGGTAGGAACCGGGCCGAATCAGAATTCCACCGCGTATGGCAATCCGGGTGCGGCGTCGAATGCGACCCAGCTTCTATCGAATCTGGCAACCACTACACGCGGAGTGGGCCCGGCCATCGTCAATCACTACAATGTGCAGCCGGTTTTCGACGTCTATGCCAACATCGACCGCCGCGACCTTGGTTCGGTAGGCTCCGCGGTCCAGAAGATTGTGGAGCAGATGTCTTCGAAGCTGCCGCGCGGCACTACGGTGGAAGTGCGCGGCCAGATCAGCACCATGGAGAACTCCTTCTATCGGCTCGGATTGGGAATGATCTTCGCGGTGGTGCTGGTGTACCTGCTGATGGCGGTGAATTTCCAGTCGTGGCTCGATCCGTTCGTCATCCTGATGGCGCTGCCCGGCGCGCTCGCGGGCATCGTCTGGATGCTCTTCCTGACGCAAACCACCTTTAGCGTGCCGTCGCTCATGGGCTCGATCATGTGTATCGGCGTGGCGACCGCGAACAGCATTCTGATGGTGGTGTTCGCCAATGATCAACGGGAGGAAGGGATGGACGCGCGGTCAGCGGCATTATCCGCCGGCCACACACGCATCCGGCCGGTGCTGATGACGGCGAGCGCGATGATTATCGGCATGTTGCCCATGGCCCTAGGAATGGGGGAAGGAGGCGAGCAGAACGCGCCTCTCGGACGGGCAGTGATCGGCGGCCTGATACTGGCCACCATCACCACGTTGTTTGTGGTCCCATTAGTGTATAGCCTCCTGCGCACCACCCCGCCTGTGGATTATGACCGGAGGATCGTGGACGAGGAGCACGAGTACTTGCGGGACGAAATGATGCTCCGTGAGGATTTGCAATGAACAATACCAGGACAAGTGAAGACGGGCTGCGGGCAGAGATTGAAGACCTGAAACGGCAGTTGCAGGAGGCGAAGAACCACGACAATCACGGAACGGAAACCCCGAAGGGCCCATCGGCAGGAACGCTGATTTTTCTGACGCTGTTGTTTGGCGCGCTGATCGCCGCGGGCTTCTTCTTCGGATATTTGCCCAGGCAGCGGCGGGAGGAAGTCCTGGCGGCTGAGTCGAAGGTCGAGAGCCAGACCGCACCGATCGTGACGCTACAGCCGGTGACGCGTTCGAGCACTACGGCGAATCTGGTGCTGCCCGGCAACGTGCAGGCGATTACCGAGGGCCCGGTGTTGGCGCGGTCGAGCGGCTACATCAAGAAGCGGTATGTCGATATCGGCGATCGCGTGAAAGAAAATCAGGTACTGGCGGAGATCGAAGCGCCCGAACTGGGGCAGCAGATCAAGCAGGCGCAGGCCGCCGTCGATCAGGCCGGTAGCACGGTGCAGCAGTCCGAAGCGGCACTGGAGCAGGGCAAGAGCAATCTGAATCTGGCCAAGGTGACCGCTGAACGGTGGCGCAACCTGCTGGCCAAGGGCGTGGTTTCGCGCCAGGAGAACGACACCTACCAGGCACAGTATGAGGCGCAACAGGCCAATGTGCAGGCGCTCGAAAAGGCCATCGCGGCGGCGAAGAGTAACGTCGCGGCGGCCGAAGCGAATCTGGCGCGCCTCAATCAACTGCTCGAGTACCAGACGGTGCGAGCGCCCTTCGCGGGCGTGATCACGCTGCGCAACGTCGATTCGGGAGTGCTGGTGACGGACGGCAGCACGTTGCTTTTCCGCATCGCGCAGACCGATCGCCTGCGGACCTATTTGAACGTGCCGCAGGCGGATGCGGAGTCGGTGCGCGTGGGCCAGCAGGCCACCCTCACGATTCCCGACCAGCCTGGAGTGAAGTTCATGGGCACCGTCGCCCGTACCGCCAACGCCCTGGATCCGGCCACGCGCACGCTGCTGGTGGAGGTTCAGGTGCCCAATCCGACGGGCAAGCTACTGCCCGGAGCGTACACGGAAGTGGACCTCGCGGTACCGCGCAAGAATCCTCCCCTGCTGATTCCGGCATCCACCCTGGTGGTGCGCAATGACGGACCTCAGGCAGCCGTGGTGTCGCAGGATGGCGCCGTCCACTTCGCACGCGTGCAATTGGGACGCGATCTCGGCGATCATTTAGAAGTGCTCTCCGGCCTGGAAGAAGGGCAGCAGCTCGTGGTAAATCCCAGTGACCTGATCCGCGAAGGCGTGACCGTGAGGGCAGCCGGCTCCGCAAGCCCCGGTCCAACTCCTGGAGGTACGGGGGCCGGGACTACGCCGGGCGGTCCCGGTGCGGTGGGCAGTCACGCGTCTACCGGCCGCTAAACGGAAGACTGATACGATGTACCGATCGAAATTCTTAAGCTGTACTGTTGCGTTATTGCTTTGTACCGCGCCCGGCGTGGCGCAGTCGGGCATTCCTAGTCCCCGAGTCACCTATGAAAACTCGGAGCGCTTCCACTCGCTGCTGCGCGCCGGGAATGTGTATCTTTCGCTCGAAGACGCGCTCGCGTTGGCGATTGAGAACAACCTCGATGTGGAATTGCTGCGGCTGGCGCTGCCCATCGCAGACACGGACCTGCTGCGCGCCAAAGGGGGCGGGGTCGTGCGTGGCCTGAATTTCACTCTGGCAGAGGTGCCGGTGGGCGTTGGCGGGCCGCTGAGTCCCGTGGTCACGAACGCTGCCACATCGGGACGCGCCACATCGGGCACTTCCGTGGCCACCAATGCGTTGGAACTGGGAGTTCTGAGCGAGCCGCTCGACAACCTGTCGATGCAGGGGACGATTTTGCAGTCGAACGGCACGCCGGTGCCGATTTTCGATCCGTCCATCGTGGGACAGGTCAACTGGCAGCATCAGACGACGCCCGAGACCAACGTGGTGACGACGGGAACCGATTCGCTGGTCACCAACACTACGATCGCGAATGCGGGCATCCAGCAAGGCTTTGCGAGCGGCGCCCAGGTGGGGGTGAATTTCAACAACAGCCGCCAGTCGCTCAATTCAATACGCAGTGGATACAACCCGTTCACCGGATCGAGCCTCGGGGTCACGGCCACGCAGCCTCTGTTGCGCGGTTTCGGTCCCAGCCTGAACCGGAGATTCATCCGCATCGCCGCCAATCAGCAAAAAATCACTTCGTTGCTTTTCCGGCAGCAACTCATCGCCACGGTCTACGGTGTGATTCGCCTCTACACCGATTTTGTGGCGCTCTTTGAAGACGAGAAGGTGAAGCAGGAAACGGTGAATCTGGCTGATAAACTGATGGCTGACACCAAGGCCCAGGTCGAGGAGGGCACGCTTGCCCAGGTGGAACTGACGCGCGCGAATGCGCAGCTCTTTTCCACACGCCAGGATTTGATCAACGCACGGGGCCTGCGCGAAGAGCAGGAGGCCATCCTGAAGAACGTCCTCACGCGTACAGGCAACGGCGATCCCGAGGTACGCGCGGCCCACATCATCCCCACCGATGCATTGACGATGCCGGAGAAAGATGATGTGCGCCCCATGCAGGACCTGATCACCGATGCCTTGTCGGCCAGGCCCGATCTGAACCAGGCGCAGTTGCAGATCGATAACGGCCGGATTGGGCTTCTGGGCGCGAAGAACGCCACCCTACCGGAAGTCGACCTGGTGGGAGTGATGCAGAACAACGGGCTCGCGGGCTCCGCCAATCCGCTGGTCGCGAATCCCGACGGGACGTTCAGCGGCGGCTACGGAAGCGTGCTCGGACAACTCTTCGCGCGCAATTATCCAACTTACGGCATCGGGGTACAGGTGACTCTGCCCATCCACAATCGGATTGCGGAAGCCGATCTGGCGCGCGACGAACTGCAGGTAAAACAGTCGGAAGTGCGGTTGAAGCAGTTGCAGAATCAGGCGCGGCTGGAAGTGGAGGATGCGCTGATCGCGATGCGGCGGGCGCGTTCGTCGTACGAGGCGGCGGTAGAAGCGCGGAAGCTGCAGCAGGAATCGCTGGAGGCGGAGCAGGAGAAGTTCGCGGTGGGTGCGTCGACGAGCTTTTTTGTAATTCAGTATGAGAGCTTGCTGGCACAGGCGAAATCGACGGAAGTAGCGGCGAAGAGTTCGTATGTGAAAGCGCGCGCCGCGCTGCAGCGCTCCACTGGCAGCATTCTGGACGAGAATCACATCTCTTTCGATGCCGCCGTGAAGGGACGCTGAGCCCCGCCTTGCAGATGTGGCGCAGACACTCATGTCTGCCGCGTCGAGACTCCTCTCGACGCTTTCCGCATTGCGCACCAATTCTGCATCGAGCACATTTGACTCCGGAATTGGCAGGCACCACGAAAAGCGTCGACAAGAGTGTCGACGCGGCAGACAGGAGTGTCTGCGCCACAGCTCTACGGCAGATTTTGCAAACTGATGGGACTCTCCCGCCGAACGGGCGCATCGGGGCCGCGCAGATTCAGCAACTCCAGCTCTACGTGATCGCCCCGAACCACGATTCGCGAATGATTGAACTCACCCAATAGACGCCCCTTGTAGACGTGGCGCAAAGACTCTTCTCTGCCGCGTCGAGACCCCTCTCGACGCTTTTCGCATTGGCGCACCAATTCTGCATCGAGCACATTTCACTCCCGGAATTGGCAGGCACTACGAAACGCGTCGACAAGAGTGTCGACGCGGCAGACAGGAGTGTCTGCGCCACAGCTCTACAGGAGCGGCTTGATCTTGATGTTGCGGAACCACGTGGGCCGAGGAGTGATTTTGCAGACTGATGGGACTCTCCCGCCGAACGGGCGCATCGGAACCACGCAGATTCAGCAGCTCCAGCTCGACGTGATCGCCCCGAACCACGATTCGCGAATGATTGAACTCACCCAATAGACGCCCCCCTTGTAGACGTGGCGCAAAGACTCTTCTTTGCCGCGTCGAGACTCCTCTCGACGCTTTTCGCAGTGCGCACCAATTCTGCATCGAGCACATTTCACGCCGAAATTGGCAGGCACCAAGAAAAGCGTCGACAAGAGTGTCGACGCGGCAGACAGGAGTGTCTGCGCCACAGCTCTACGGCAGCGGCTTGATCTTGATGTCGCGGAACCACGTGGGCGAGGAGTGATTTTGCAGACTGATGGGACTCTCCCGCCGAACGGGCTCATCGGGGCCGCGCAGATTCAGCAACTGTTTGCTCACGGGCGCCTGTTGAAGCCCGAACTCCAGCACCTTCACGCCGTTCAGCCAATGCTCTACGTGATCTCCCCGAACCACGATTCGCGAATGATTGAACTCACCAAGCGCAAAAGGAACTCGCGGCGACGGTGCGTACACCGAATATAAGGACGCGGTCACGCGCGCAGGATCCGATGCCGCATCGGAATTGCGATCGTCCGCCAATTGGTACTCCAGGCCGCGGGCCCGCGCCTGGCGGCCTTGCTGATTCACCCACTCATCGCTTTTCTGAATGAGATACTTCACCCCTGAGTTTCCGTCCGCCAGCAGTTTCCAATCGAATTCCAAATCGAACGAGCGGAAGGTGTCGGCGGTGCGGATATCCTGGAAGCCATCCTCGCGCACCAGCGCCTTCAGACAGCCGTCTTCGATCGTCCAGGAGTGCGTAGGAAACGGCTTGCCGGTGATCTCCAGCCAGCCTTGCGAGGTTGTCCCATCGAACAGCAGCCGCCAGCCTTGCTGCCGCTCCTCATCGGTCAGGCGATTGTGCTGCCCCGCGGCGCAGAGCGCAAAACCGGTCCATATCATGAAGCCCAATACTCGCCCGCGGTTCCGCATGCCGTATTCTTCGAAACCTCAGTGGAGCATCGGGAACAGTTGCCGGATACGGGCGTCGTTCGGCTGGGCGCCATACTCGCAGATCTCGAAGCCCTCATAATAGCGTGCCGCGTTGCCGCGCTCCGGCCCGTACCATTTCACCAGTGAGGCGCGCGCGGCGGCGTTTGGCTCTCGAGTGCGGGCGCGCTTGAGCCAGGCCTTACGATCCGCAGCGTCCTTGGGGACGTCGTCGAGTTTGCCGTCCACCCATGGCAGCCACTCGTAGAACTGCGAAACGTGCGAGTCGAGCGCATCGATCTTTTTGTCGATCACGGAGCTGATGTCGACGGCGATGTCCGGACGGAACGGATTGGGCCTCTGGAAATTGTCTTCGTAGTACAGAAACACCGGATTCTTGCGGAGCGCTGGAGTGTCGGGCAGGAGATTCGGCACCACTACCATGTACGCAGCATCCTGCACGAGAACACCCGTGTAGCGATGATCCGGGTGGTAGTCATTGGGACGCGGCGCGAGCACGATATCCGCCTTCCATTGGCGGATCTGGCGGATGATCTGTGCGCGCACCTCCAGCGTGGGCAGCAGTTCTCCGTCGTGATTGTTCAGCACCTCGTATTCGATGCCGAGTCGCCTGGCGGATTCGCGGGCTTCCGCCGCGCGGCGTTGGGCCAGTTCGACGCCGTGCATGGTCTGATGGCCCGCATCGCCATTGGTGACCGAAACAAACTTCACCGCGTGGCCAAGTTGGGCGAAGAGCGCGGCGGTGCCCGACGAACGAATATCGCAATCGTCCGGATGGGCGCCGAAGGCAATCACCCGGATCTTGTCCCCTTGCGCGAACAGCGCAGCCGCACCCGCCAGCATCAACACCATCCCTTTCATTACGGAAGCCTCCGATCTCACATTATGGTCCAGTTTGCCCGGATTGTGATCAGGAGCGCGGCAGGACCTGGCTCCGTCGAATTCTGCTGACACTCCGATCTTCTGCTGCTGATGCACTGGCCGTGCTACGGAACTGGCACGTATCAGACCTGGCCTTGAAGCGCCAATCCACGGCAACTCTGTCGATGCGCTGAATCGTCGATCATCGCGTCTCCCCGCGGAATGGGCACTTGCGTCAGTCTGCCCCAAACAAGGCAAACCGTCTGACTCCGACGGGTACGGCCTCGTAGAATCAGTTAGTTACAAGGAATTTCCGTCGGACTCCGACGGTTTCGAGAGGCCGCACTACTGTTACAGTGCAAGACTGAGCGAACGCCACGGCAGACTCCGCCTGAGTAGGGCAACCGGCGCCAGGAATTTCCGGAAGCTCGTAACCACCCGCCGGTCCGCGTGCTCCTTCACGTCTCTGAAACCCGCGCTCTGTTATACTGCCGCTCATGGCACATATCGAAAGCAATCCTCCAGGATCGTTCTGCTGGATCGAGCTTGGATCTTCGGATCAAAGTGCGTCCAAGCAGTTTTACCAGGGGCTGTTCGGATGGGATTCGGCCGAGTTTCCCATGGGGCCGGACGGGAATTACGTGATCTTCCGGCTGGACGGCCAGGACACGGGCGGCTCTTACGGCCTGACGCCGCAGATGAAGGCGGAGGGCGTGCCTCCTCACTGGATGCTCTACATGGCCGCAGCGAGCGCCGACGACACCTCGGCCAAAGCGGCCGCGAATGGCGCCAAGGTCATCGTGGCACCGTTCGATGTAAACGATTTTGGAAGGATGGCAGTTCTGCAGGATCCTACGGGAGCGATGTTCAGCATCTGGCAAGCGAAGCTGAATAAAGGCATCGGAATCGCCGGGGTCCCAGGCTCGCTGTGCTGGGCGGATTTGAGCACGCCCGACCAGGCTGCGGCTTCCTCGTTCTACCACAAAGTATTCGGCTGGAAGATCGAGGCCGGGGAGCACGACACTTCCGGATATCTGCACATCCAGAATGGCGAGCAGATGATCGGCGGAATCCCGCCTGCCGCGCATCGCAATCCACATGCGCCGCCTCATTGGCTTCTGTACTTCCTGGTAGAGAGTTGCGACGCTTCCGCGGCGAAAGCTAAGGAACTCGGCGCCAAGCTGCATCTCGAGCCCATGACGATGGAAGGGGTCGGACGAATGGCAGTAGTCGCCGATCCGCAAGGCGCGGTATTTGCCCTCTTCCAACCGATGCGCAGAGGCTGATGTCTTTCGAGACTACCGCAGTAGGACCGCGGCGGAGACGCGTCCGCATTGCGGTAGTCTCACATGTCACAAGCGTAACGGGCACAGGCTCTGGTGAGAATGAGGGCGATCCAACTTGGGGAATGTTAGTCCTTCGTACCCAGATGTCACTGAATCGCTCGATTTTACAAGTGTGCGTAGGATTGAGTTAGAACAACCCTTCTAAATCGCCGCGAAAACGTCATAAATCGCCCCAACTGTTTTGCCCTTTTAAATCCATTTCTGTCCTTGGCATCGTTTCACAACTGAACCTAAAATTTGCGTCACTTCGTTTCACCAAGGAGAACTTCAATGACGAATACGAACCAAAAGCTCGTAGGCCGCCGTAACTTCTTCCGAACAGCCGGACTGGTCGGAATGGGAGGAGCCGTGCTCAGCACCGTAGGCACTCGTTCCGCTAATGCAGACTTTTCCTCCACAGCGCCCTTTGACGACCCGATCGGCATCTTCACCGCGGCCCTCATCGCCGAAGATCTTGCGACCACTTTTTACTACAACGGACTGGTTGGGGGAGTGATTCAGGATTCCAAACTGGCTGGCTCCGGCGGATCCGTAACCTCCGGTCAGACACTCAACACCAACGTGAATTACCTCCAGGCGGCGCTCTCGCAGGAAATCGCGCACGCCAACCTGCTACGCTCGCTGTTGGGTATTGGCAGTGCGGGCCAGGATCCCGTCCAAACGTTCTACATTCCTGCCGGCAGCTTTGACACGCTCACGCCGTTCCTCGCCTTGCTCGATGCATTAGAGAGTGCCTTCATCGGCGCCTACCTTGCCGCCACTCGTCAGTTCGCCTACATGGCGGGTCAGACACAGTCGAAGGGCGGATTGTACGCGAACCCGGACCGCACGCACACCTACAGCGCCACCGAATTAGACTATTATGCGCAGGTTTCGGCGTCCATCCTCGGTGTCGAATGCGAGCACCGCGCGCTGGGCCGCGTCATCGGGGCCTTCCGTCCGGCCAACAACCTCACCTACGAATCGACCGACGGGATCACGAATGTGTTCAACGGGCCGACCTCTGCGGTGGCGGCACTGACGCCATTCCTGACTCCCTCCACTGGACCGGCCTATTCGTTCCAGACGGCGCTGGCGAACCAGGCCTCTGTCTCCCTTCCCAGCACGGGGGGATTGCCGCCTTTCTGACAACGGCTCGCAAGCACAGGTGACGAGCCGCGACCGTGAGGCAGCGTCACCGCCCTCACGATTCGTGACCGCTTGCTGACGCGCGCGGCTCGCAAGCACACGTGTCTCGCCGCGACCGTGAGAGGGAGCGCCACCGCCCTCATGATTCCTGATCGCTTGCTGACGCGCGCGGCTCGCAAGCGTACGTATCGCGCCGCGACCGTGAGGGAGCGCCACCGCCCTCATGATTCATGATCGCTTGCTGACGCGCGCGGCTCGCAAGCACAGGTGACGAGCCGCGACCGTGAGGGAGCGCCACTGCCCTCATGATTCATGATCGCTTGCTGACGCGCGCGACTCGCAAGCGCACGTATCGCGCCGCGGACCGTGAGGGTGCGCCACCGCCCTCATAATTCGTGATCGCTTGCTGACGCGCGCAGCTCGCAAGCACACGTATCGCGCCGCGACCGTGAGGGAGCGCCACCGCCTCATGATCCATGATCGCTTGCTGACGCGTGCGGCTCGTCACCGTCTTCCGAACCACGACCGTGAGGGAGTGTATCAATAATTTCCGCGACCAGCAAATCAGTGCTTCCGTCACGCGCTTGCCTTACTAGATTTCCCTCCGGGTCGACGATCTCCGACGCGCCGTAGGAGGTGAGTTCATCGTTCCGTCCGCAAAAATCCGCCCGGACCACCCAGATGCGATTCTCCTCTGCCAGCGCGATGTCGGCCTTTCTCGCCGCGGCGTTCATTCGCAGGCCTGCCCGCCCGTTCGGCAGGCTGTTGTTGGTCGGAATGAAAAGAACTGATGCACCCTGCGCCGTCATCATCCGCGCCAGCTCGGGGTAATTGGAGTCATTACAAATCATGACACCGAACATCAATTCGCCCGCCCGGAACACTGGGATTTCCGAACCCGGTGCATACACCGACCGTCGGATCGCAGGATGAATCTTCCGGTACAAACCAGCCACCCGGCCCCGTTGAAAGATGGCAGCCGCATTGTAGAGTGCGCCGTCAGTGGCAAGCTCCGTGAAGCCGACGACGCACGTCACAGTGTCGCTTGCCAGCGGGGCCAGGACGGACTCGAGTTGACCGTTGTCGCTGCGAATCGCTAACCGCTTGGGATTTTCGTCGTAATCCGCCAGTCCCCCAAGCACCGCCTCAGGGCAGCAAAGGACGTCGATTCCCTGCGCTTCGCACGTGCACACGCACTCGTGAATGAGATCGATCGCGTCCATGCAGCCTGCCGCCAGCAGCGGCGCCTGCCAGGCAGCAACCTTCATCTGTTCATTCTCTGATTACGGGACAATTCAGCGTTTCGACGGCGTCTTCGGCGTGGCCCCGCTCTTGATGATCAACTCGGTGAGAAGTTCAACCGCCTTATCGATCGGCAGAATGTCCGCGAGATCGATCGGCGTTCGTCCGCGCGCGTCCTTCTCATCCAGGGGCGTGCCCTTGTCCGCCAGGAACTGGATCACTTTGCAGATCTCAGGCTGCGTGGAAGTGGCCATGGTGCCGCTCACCGATGCATGCATCAGCGTGTTCCCGGTGGTCGTCACCGCTTTAACGTCGGGATCGAGTTCGTAAACGTATTTCACGATCTCAACGTGGCCGCTTCCCACGGCGGACATGAGGAGCGTGGTCCCATCCTGGGCCTTCAATTTAGGATCCGCGCCTGCGGCGACCAACGCTCGTACCACGTCTTCATGATTCGTCCTGGCCGCGAGCATGATCGGAGTCTGCTCTCCCGCCGGCGCCCGGAATGGCCCTCCGCCGCCACCCGCACCAGCTCCCCGTCCACCAGCGGCGGGAGTCTTCGCGGTGCGCGCATTCGGATCTGCGCCCTTAGCCAAGAGCGTCTTTACCAGTTCCACGTCGCCCAGCGTCGCGGCGGTATGCAGCGGAGTATTGCCCTGCCTGTCTGCCACGTTGGGATCGGCGCCACCGGCTACCAGCGCGGCAGCCGCCAGCCCACTCTTATTGGCTGCGGCAACCAGCAGGACCTTATTGCCGTCGGGCAGGGCGTGATTCGGGTCCGCCCCCGCCGCCAACAGATTCTTAACCGATTTGGGGTCGTTCTTGATCGCGGCAAACACTAATGCCGTGAAGCCGCTCTTGGACGCCGCTTTGACATCGGCATGGTGATCGATCAGCGTCTGCACGACGTCGGGATGTCCCTCCGCCGCTGCCCACATGAGTGCTGTCTGGCCCTTGCGCGATTCCGCAGCATTCACATCGGCGCCGCTCGCAATCAGCAGATTCACCGTGGCAGCGCTGCCGGAGTTCGCCGCGATCATCAGCGCCGTCTCGCCATCCCAGCGCGCCGCTTTGGCGTCGGCTCCTGCCTTCAGAAGCTTTTCCACCAGCGCCGCGTCACCGTTTGACGCTGCGAGCGTGAGAGGCGTCTCGCCATACTCATCCGCAACGTTGACCTTAGCGCCGCCTGCCAGCAGCAAATTGGCCGTTTCGCGGTCGCCCAGGTAGACAGCCCACGAGAGAGCTGTGGCTCCATCAGGCTGCGCCGCATTGATATCGACATGCTGCGCCAGCAAACCACTCACGGCTTTCGGGTCGCGGCGCTTGATCGCCTCGATCAACCGCAAATCGCTTGCGGCCGCACACGTACCCATCGCCAGCAACGCCGCCAGAGCGTACCGGCTCCAAACTGTCGGTCGCATGGAAGCTCCTTACACAGTGAGATGTTCGAGCTCACCGGTGGCGTCGCCGAACTTGTCGGTTTGCACGCCGCCCATGTGCAACATGCTGACCAGCAGGTTGTTCATCGGCGTGTCTTTCGCGTAGTTGAGATGCCGTCCGCCTTTGACCTGGCCTGCGCCACCGCCGAGCAGGGCGGTCGGCAGTTCGTGGTGGGTGTGCACATTGGCATCGCCCAAGCCGCTCCCGTAGAGGATCAGGCTGTGATCCAGCAGCGTGCCGTCGCCATCGGGCGTAGCCTTCAATCTCTCGAGGAAGTATGCGAAGGTCTGCACCAGATAGGCGTCGATCTTGGCCACGTTGGCAATCTTGACCGGGTCATTCTGGTGGTGGGTGATGGAATGGTGCCCGTCCGAGATGCCGATTTCGCGGTACGGCCGATTGCTTCCAGCCTTGCCCAGCATGAACGTGATCACGCGTGTCATGTCGGTCTGGAACGCGATCACTTGCAGATCCATCATCAGCTTGGCGTGATCGAAGAAGTTCTCAGGCGCGGAACTGGGGCGTTCCATCGCCGGAATCTTCATTTCGGCGTTCTGCTGCTCGGCCTTCTGGATGCGGCGCTCGATGTCGCGAATGGAATCGAGATATTCACTCAACTTGTGACGATCGCTCTTGCCGACCTTGGTCTCGATGCGATCGATGCTCCCCGACACGTAATCCAGAATGCTGCGCTGCTCTTTGAGCAATGCCATCCGCGAGGCCGCATCGGTGCTTTCACCATCGCCAAAGAGGCGCTCGAACACAGTGCGCGGATTGACCTCTACCGGCATGGGATTCGTGTCGCTGCGCCACGACACCGTATTGGTGTAGGCGCAGCTATAACCCGAGTCACACCCACCCGCGAGTGACGGCCCTTCGAGGCCCAGTTCCAACGACGACAGTTGCGTGTTCTTGCCGAGTTCCCTGGCGGCGATCTGGTCCGCCGAAATTCCGCAATGGATGCCGACACCCTCGGTCTTCTTGGGATGGACGCCCGTCAGCCACGTGGCGCCTTCACGCGCATGATCGCCTGCCCCATCGCCCAACGCACGACCCTGCACCTGCGCGAGTCCTGTAAGCACCACCATGTTCTCGCGGAACGGTTCCAGAGCTTTCATCGTCGGAGTGATTTCGAAATCGGTGCCCACCTTGGTCGGCATCCATTTATCCAAAATCATTCCGACGGGATGGTATACGAACCCGAGGCGGACCACCGGTTTCTTGGCGGTGGCCACGGCCAACGCCGGGATCATGGAATCCAACAGAGGCAGCGCCAAAGTCGTGCCGATGCCGCGCAAAAATGTGCGGCGGGGCAGAGATTTCTTCGTGATGATCATTGATCCGGGGTCCTCCTCATTTCAAAGGGTGTACTTTTGACGATCGCGCTGATCAGCGACGACATCCGGAAATTGTCGCGGGATGCCTGCTGCATGATCGAACGCACCGCCGGTTTATCGTAATATTCCAGGCCTCTGCCTAGGGCGTAAGTCAGAAGCTTCTCGGTTACCGTGTCTTCGTACTGATCGCGATAATTTGCCACCAGCAGTTTCTTCAATCCCGCCGGGCCTGCAAACTGGACGCCGCCCGGGAGCTTGCCGGAGTTGTCGATCTTGGAGGCGCCGTCGGTAT
Organism: Bryobacteraceae bacterium; assembly: GCA_035295745.1. Lineage (GTDB taxonomy): Bacteria > Acidobacteriota > Terriglobia > Bryobacterales > Bryobacteraceae > JAIQFL01. Next base: position 208,634 of record DATGIL010000098.1, read on the forward strand.
CGCGCCACTTGCCGACGCCGTCGAAGTTCTCCAGTGAAAATCCGATGGGGTCCATACGAGCGTGGCAGGAAGCGCAGATGGCATTCGAGCGATGCTTTTCCATGGCCTCACGCATGGTGAGTTTGCGGCCGTCGGAGGCATGGGCCTCCAAATCCGGGAGGTTGGGCGGCGGGGGCGGGGGTGGCGACCCTAGAAGATTATCGAGAATCCACTTCCCGCGTTGCACGACTGACGTCCGGTTCGGGTACGACGTCACCGTCAGCAGACTGCCCTGCCCCAACAGACCGCCGCGATTGGGATCGGTCATGGCCACTCGCCGGAATTGCGAGCCATAGATGTTCGCGATTCCGTAGTGCTCGGCCAAGCGCTGATTCAAGTAGGTATAGTTCGCGTCCAGCAGATCGAGGACACTCCGATCCTCGCGCAAAATGCTCTGGAAAAAGAGCTCGGTTTCATGCTGGAACGACTGCCGGAGGCTTTCATCGAATTCCGGAAACTCATCCGGATCCGGCTTCTGCGTCGCGAGGCCGCGAATGTAGAGCCATTGGCCGGCGAAGTTCGAAACCAGCGAATCGGAGCGGGGGTCCGCCAGCATGCGGCGAACCTGCTGATCCAGCACTGCCTGGTCCTTCAACTTGCCCTTCTCCGCCAAGTCGAGGAGTTGGTCATCGGGAACGCTGCTCCACAGGAAGAACGAGAGGCGCGATGCCAGGTCGTAATCGCTGACATGGTAAACGCTTCCCGGAGCGGCGTTTTTTGGATCCTGCTCAACGCGAAACAGAAAGTCCGGCGAGACCAGCATCGCGCGGAGGGCCTTTTCGATGCCAAAGTCGAAATCGCGTTCCGTGCGGCCGCTTTGATAAAACGCGAGCAGCGGCTTCAGATCGGCGTCGGTTACGGCACGGCGGAACGCCCGTCGGCCCACCGTCGCCAAAATCGTGTGAGCGCAAGCGTCTTCATCCTTCGCGGTTGGCTTGCAGACGAAGATGCGGGCGCGGCTGGGAGTGTCCCCTGGCCCGGTAATGTTGTACGGCCCAGACAGATTCAAGCCTGTAATCTGCGGCGGAACGGGTCCTTCCGGCACTTCAAATCGCTTGATGCGAACGCCATCGAGACGCAGATCCATCTCGGCCATCTGCGTGGGTCCGCCGCGGCCTCCGCCAAATGCGCCGCCTGCCGCCGCGCCACCACGGCGTCCGCCGGGGGCCGCCACTTCCGGCTTCGCCGACTCGCGCAGGAAGGTCACACCGATAGTGCGCAGTCCCGCATGAACCGGTAGCCGGACTTCCAGGCCGGGCCGTCCCTCTCCGCCTCCACCGCCACCACCGCCGGTGGTCTTGACGTGGAAAACGTACTCGGCATCCACGGGGAAATAATATTGGAAAGAAAAGCCGCCCCGCGAGTCGAACGGCAGATCGTCGCTGGCGCGTTCGTTCCGTTCCTTCCCGGTCGCGCCGGGAGCGTCTTTACGCGCTGCGAATTCTTCCACGGAGGGCTTGATCTGCGTGTCTCCAACTGCCGCGCGCGCGACCATCCGCGCCACCGAAATATAACGTTCGAGCAGCGCCGGGGACATGGAAAGAACGTCGCCGATATTGTCGAAGCCGTACCCGGAATCGTCCACTGGAAGAAGCGCGCCGGGCTGAATATCCAGCGCCAGTACGTCGCGGACCGCATTGCTGTACTCGGCGCGGTTGAGCCGGTGAACGGCTGGCCGTCCGGGATTCGGATTCGCGGCTGCCGCTTTGTCGAGTGCATCTTCCAACGACTTGGTGAAGGCATTGGCGACGGGGGCCGTAGGCCGCGGCATGCCGGCAGGCGGCATTTCACCCGAACGAACCTTACGGATCACACGCTCCATGAGCGCTCCGTTGGCGGAGGTATTGGAGAAGTCGATGCCTTCCAGCGAAACCCCGGCTGTGGCGGTCTTCTGATTGTGGCAAAAGATGCAATACTGGCCCACCAGAGCTGTGGGAGCCGGATTGACCGTAGCGTGAGGAGAAAGCGCTTGCGGCCAGGCAGTGCTCCAGGGCACGGTGGCAAGGGACAAAAGGGTCACGATCGACCAGACGGACTTGGCTGGCCTCCCCTCGCTTATCAGATACATTGGTTAAATTGTCCTTAAATTAAAGACCGAAATCAACCGGGGGTGGTTACTGTCTTTAGGCCATAGACTATACTCATTTACACTGGAACGGCGAAACGGTTGTACGGCCGGTAACGGAGGAACGAGGCGTGGCCAAATCGGCAGGAGCATCGGCTCCACCGGACAAGGTGGATCTGTACGAGAGACTGGTCGCCACCAATCCCAAAGTGGAACGGAAAGGCGACACGGTTCCTTACACTTCGCTGAACGGGAACATGTTCAGCTATCTGAGCAAGGAAGGCAAACTGGCGCTCCGCCTGCCGCCCAAGGAGCGAGAGGAATTCCTGCAGAAATACAAGGCTAAGTTGTGCGAGGCCTACGGAAAAGTTCAGCCCGAGTACGTCGAGGTGCCGGATTCGCTGCTGGCCTCGACCGCGGACTTGCAGAGGTTCTTCGACTGTAGTTACGATTACGTGAAAACGCTTAAACCGAAGCCCACCACGAAAAAGAAGAAAGCGTAAGCTCTCGTCTACGGACCAAAAATGTGTGGCGCTATCGCGCCGCAGAAGCATCGCAAAACAGAGTCGCTGGTTTGGCAATCGATGGGTTCGGGAACCCGTTTTAGCTGGTTCTGCCGTGGCGCAAACACTCTGTTTGCCGCGTCGACACTCATGTCGACGCTTTTCGCGCGTCCACAATCGCGGCAGCTCAAGCCCATCGCTGCTCCGAAAAGCGTCCCGATGAGTCGGGACGCTGCAGACAAGAGTGTCTGCGCCACTCTGCGGGAACATGTTCAGCTATCTAAGCAAGGAAGGCAAACTGGCGCTCCGCCTGCCGCCCAAGGAGCGAGAGGAATTCCTGCAGAAATACAAGGCTAAGTTGTGCGAGGCGTACGGAAAAGTGCAGCTGGCCTCGACCGCGGAATTGCAGAGGTTCTTCGACTGCAGTTACGATTACGTGAAAACGCTTAAACCGAAGCCCACCACGAAAAAGAAGAAAGCGTAAGCCCCGGTCAACGGACCAAAATTGTGTGGCGCTGTCGCGCCGCAGAAGCATCGCAAAACAGAGTCGCTGGTTTGGCAATCGATGGGTTCGGGGACCCGTTTTAGTCTAGTTGTGCCGTGGCGCAAACACTCTGTTTGCCGCGTCGACACTCATGTCGACGCTTTTCGCGCGTCCACAATGGCGGCAGCTCAAACGCATCGCTGCTCCGAAAAGCGTCCCGATGAGTCGGGACGCTGCAGACAAGAGTGTCTGCGCCACTCTGCGCATTTGGTTGGCGCGAAGCGTCATCATGGAGTAGGAATCGCCGCCCGTTCGAAAGGAATCGACGCGCCGCGGCATTCCTGCGATGGAGATGACGATGAAACGCGTTTTGGTCTCGTTACTGTTGAGCGCGGGTTTGGCGCAACCGGCGGATCTGCCGGTGAAAGAAGTGGTCCTCTATAAGCACGGTGTCGGGTTCTTCGAACGTTCCGGGCGTCTGGGCGCCGGCGAGTCGGCGCGCCTCGATTTCAATGCGTCCGAGATGAACGATGTGCTGAAATCGCTCACCATCGACGAGAAGGGCGGCGGCAAAATCTCGGGACTTCGCTACGACTCGATGGATCCGTTGAGCCACAAGCTCGCGGAGTTTCCCTTTCAGATCGCCGCGGGCCAGCCCCTGAGCGGCATGCTCGATCAGCTCAAAGGCGCGCGCATCGAGCTGAAATTCGGTAACGAGACAGTGTCCGGCGCCATCGTGAATGGCCGCGTCGTGGCCGGCAGCGATCGCCAGCCCGAACGCGAGCAACTGACCCTGATGCTCGACAGCGGCGAATTGCGCACCGTGGACATGAGCGCCGCCACCGGCATCCATTTCAACGATCCGCAGCTACAGCAGCAATTCAAAGACTATCTGGCAGCCATCGCTGCGTCCCGGTCGAAAGAGAAGCGCAGCGTTTACATCGATTCCAGCGATGCACGCGAGCGCGATGTGACCGCCAGCTACATGATTCCCGCACCCGTATGGAAATCGAGCTATCGCCTGATTCTCGGCGCCAGCGGCCAGCCCGTGCTCGAAGGGTGGGCGATGGTGGACAACACCACCGGAGAGGATTGGACAAAAGTTCAGCTTTCACTGGTGTCGGGCCGGCCAATCTCGTTCATTAGCCAGCTCTATGCACCAAAATATGTAGCGCGCCCGGAAGCGGAACTGGCGGACGACAATGCCGCCCGGCCGGTCGTGCACGAAGGCGCGTTCTCCGTTGATGGAAATGTGCTCGCAGACAAAAAGGATCTACCCGTGAACGGCAGAATGGCGCTGTCCAAAGCGATGCCCATGGCCGCGCCGGCTCCGCCTGCACAGATGGAGGAAGCTCGCGCAATCGCAGTGGGGAATGCCGTTACCCTCAGTTCCCTGGGAGAGACCGCCGCGACCCGCGAACTCGGCGAACTGTTCGAATACCGGATCGCTCAGCCCGTCACCATCCGCAAGAATGAATCGGCCATGCTGCCCTTCCTGCAGCAGACGATCGAAGCGCGCAAACTGCTGATCTACTCCGACCACAGCTCGCAGCATCCCACCAACGCCGCCGAGTTGACCAACACCACTGGAAAGACTCTGGATGGAGGTCCCATCACGGTGTTCGATGGCGGCGGTTACGGCGGGGAGGCGCTGATGGAGACACTCAAGGCTAAGGACAAGCGGCTGATCAGCTATGCCGTGGACTTAGGAACGCGCATCACCGAAGCCTTCGGCAGCAAGCAGGCGGTAGTCCGCGAAGTTCACGCAAATCGCGGCATCCTCACAGTGAAGTCGGCCGCGGAGGAGACTCGCACCTATACCGCCCGCAATGTCGATCAAAAGGCCAAGACGCTGATCATCGAGCACCCCCTGCGGCAGGGATACACACTGCTGAGCCAGAAGCCAAGCGAGAAGACGGCTGCCGTATATCGCTTCGAGATCGCGTTAGCCGCCGGCGCCACGCAGGAATTCCCCGTTTCCGAAGAACGCGTCTTCGACCAGTCCTATGCCGTGACGAATCTGACCCCGGACGTGCTGGTGAGTTATGTGAGCAATCGCAGTCTGAGCGACGCGGGAAAGCGCCAACTGCAGCGGATCGCGGACGAGAAGGGGCAAGTCGCGGCGAACGATCGGGATCTGCAGGATGTCGACCGCCAGACGCGCGATTTGACGACGGACGAAGACCGCATCCGGCGGAATATGTGAGCGGCCAGCAGCAGCAGGTACAGAACTACGCGCGCCAGTTAGATGCGCACGAACAGCAGATTGCGCAATTGCGGGACCGCCAAGCCGACCTGCAGAAGAAAAAGGCTGCGCTGCAGAGCGAGCTCGATCGCCTCATCGAAGCCCTTACATTTTAAGGCTTGGCGACGTGGCGCGAACACTCCTGTTTGCAGTCTCGGCACTCTGTCGAGACTTTTGGGGCGTTCACAAAGTCAGGGTGCCGTGCAGGAAACGACGTGTTTGATCCCACTACCACCGATGCGTGAAGACCAGCGTAATCAAGGCCAGCGTAAACACAGCGATGCCGGCGATGATCGTCCGCTTCCGGGCCGGCGTCATCCAACCGAATGCCTGCGTACCATCGGCGCCCAGAATCGAATGCATCAAGCGGCGCTGCGCAGGCCCCGGTAAATTGCGCATCGCCTTGGCAATCTCTTTCCGGCCACGCTGATCCGCAATCAGAATCGTCGCCGAGTTGGCGCCGTTCGTAGACTTCAACAGCTTGGTTCGCAGAGGCGGCGGGACCTCGTCGACCGACCGGTACACCAGGTCAGAACCGCCCGAGGAGATCAGTACGGTGGAGGTCTGAAACAGACCGGATGACTCGGGATTGGGCTCGCCGCAGTGGGGACAACGCGCCACGTCGGGCCCAAACGTCTTCTTACAACGAGTACAAGTCATCATCGTGCCAGCACCCGGGGCGCCTCTCCGACATTATCGAGCACCACCTGGATAAATCCCAGGGCTGCTTTGGAAAGCGCTTTGTCCTTACGGTAAATTAGACCTAGACGCCGGACCATCGGTTCCGGCAAAAGTGAAAGCGCGTGCAGTTTTCCGGCGGCGATCTCCTCGCGGCAGTTCGACACCGCCAAAAAGCTCACCCCCAAACCCGCCATCACAAAGTGTTTCATCATCTCCGTGGAGTCCAGCTCCATGGAGATGCGGATCTCGTCCTCCAGCGGTTCCAGCCACTCGTTCAGCCGAGTGCGCGTCTTGCCTTCCTGCGGAAGCACCAGGTAGTGTTCGGCAAGGTCCGACGGGGAAACTGTCTTGCGTCCGGCCAGAGGATGCCGTGCGGGAACCACCAGGCAAATCTCGTCGTGATAGATGCTCACAACCTGGAGCCGCTTTTCTTCCACGGGCAACTGCGTGAGGCCGAAATCGGCGGAATTGTCCATCACAGCTTCCACCACGCGCGAGCCATAGGAGCGATGCACCTGAAGCTGCACGGCCGGAAAGAGCTGGCGATACTCCGAGAACACCTGCGGCAGAACGTAGATACAAGTGGCTTCGTTGGCCGCGATCACCAGTTCGCCGCGAGGATTGGCCTCCAGTTCCGCGATCGCATCCTGCGCCCGTTTCCGCAGATCGAGCATCTGCGCGGCGTAGTCCGCGAAAATGCGGCCGGCAGTGGTGAGCGAGATCCGGCTGCCGAACCGCTCGAACAACTCCGCATGCAGTTCCTGTTCCAGCTGGCGCACCTGCGCGCTGATCGCCGGCTGCGTGCGGTAGCACGTCTGAGCTGCCTTCGAGAAACTCTTCAGGCGAACGATCTCCAGGAAAGTGTGCAGCTGATCGAAATCCATAAACTGCCGGGTAACCCTTGTAAAATCAACCCGGTGGGTCTGCCAACCAGAAATCTTGAATCGGTGGGATAGAAATATTCAATTTCACTCGCACCGGCGGTGTTTGGTAAGTATTGTAACAGAGGCCCCGGGTGGTGCGGTCGGAATAGTGGGATCGTGGCAAGTCGCAGCCGTCCGATCAGGACGGTCGTACCGCACCTCCAACCCGGCGGTTCGCTGCTGATACGATCAAGCAGTGGCCTTTCTGCTTCTGCTCCTCGCCCTGGTTCCTTTCGTCCACGCGCAGTCCGGCCAGAGCGTCCTGTTGGTGGTCAATCGCAACGACGCAGTTTCCCGGCAGATCGCCGACTACTATCGCCCGCGCCGCTCCATCCCCGTGCAAAACGTTTGTTATCTGACGACTACGCCGGATGAGGAGATCCCGTGGAACGTCTACCAAACACAGATCGAGCAACCCGTCGGCAATTGTCTGAAGCAGCAGGGGCTCCAGGAGAAGGTGCTGTACCTGGTGACCACCCTGGGAGTGCCGCTCAAAATCTCGGGGTCCGGGTCGGGAATGACGGCGCAGTACTCCTCTGTCGATTCCGAACTGGCGCTGCTCTACGCCAAACTCAAAGGCAGCAAATTCCCCCGCGCCGGTGGAGTCCCCAATCCCTTCTTCATGAAGCGCGACGCTCCGTTCCGCCACCCCCAGTTCCCGATGTACCTGGTGACGCGCCTGGCGGCGTACGATTTCGCCGGCGTCAGAGATATGATCGACCGCGCCCTGGCTGCTCAAAATCGCGGAAAATTCGTGCTCGATCTGAGTTCGGCCAGCGACGAGGATGGCAACAACTGGATGCGGACCGCCGCTATCCTGATCCCCGCCGATCGTGTGACGATCGACGAAAGTCCCAAGGTTCTCTATGGCTTGAAGGACGTGGTGGGGTATGCTTCCTTCGGCTCGAACGACAGCAGTCGCAAGCGGCGGCACTTGGGATTCACCTGGGTTCCCGGTGCGATTGCCACCGAGTTCGTTTCGACCAACGCCCGCACCTTCAAAAAGCCGCCGGATGATTGGACCTACACCGCCTGGCGCGACCGCCTGCACTATTTCGGCGGTTCGCCACAAGGCCTGAGTGCCGATCTGATCCAGGACGGCGCCACGGGCGCTTCCGGCAACGTCTACGAGCCTTATCTCCAGGCGTGTGCGCGGCCCGACTATCTCCTTCCCGCCTACTACCAGGGACGAAACCTCGCCGAGAGTTTCTATCTCTCTCTGCCGTTGCTCAGTTGGCAAGGTGTGGTGTTGGGTGACCCCCTTTGCTCGCTGGGAAAACGGCCGTAGAGGCCGGTTGCAGGGAGGTATATTTCGCTTGCTTACGCGCGCGGCTCGCGAGTGAAGTGCAAGACGTGCAGAAGCTTGGCTTGCAGCCGGACATCGTTTCGCTTGCTTACGCGCGCGGCTCGCGAGTGAAGTGCAAGACCTGCAGAAGCTTGGCTTGCAGCCGGACATCGTTTCGCTTGCTTGCGCGCGCGGCTCGCGAGTGAAGCGCAAGACCTGCAGAAGCCTGGCTTGCAGCCGGACATCGTTTCGCTTGCTTACGCGCGCGGCTCGCGAGTGAAGCGCAAGACCCGCAGAAGCTTGGCTTGCAGCCGGACATCGTTTCGCTTGCTTACGCGCGCGGCTCGCGAGGGAAGAGGCTTGATCAAAAGATCACAGGCAAGCACCACCTCCCGGTGAAAAATGTGCTGCAATTCGATGGAATCGGCGTAATATCGGGGTATGAGGATCTGGAAACCCTTTTATCTGTTATCCGGGACTCTGCTGCTGGGCGGACTCGCTTTGGTTTGCGCCCAGACTAAAGTGATCAAGGAAGTTCCGGTGCATGCCACTAACACCCTGAACGGTTCCGACCTGTATCATGAGTTCTGCGCAGTGTGCCACGGCGTGGACGGCAGAGGCAACGGCCCCGCGGCGGAAGCCCTCAAGAAGGCCCCGACGGACCTCACCCAACTGGCCCTCAAAAACAACGGCAAGTTCCCAACATTGGCCGTCCAGATGTCGATCAAAGGTCCGAGTGGGATTATTGAGCACGGCACCGGCGACATGCCCATATGGGGACAGGCGCTGCGCCAGGCAGGCCAGAACCGCGATTTCGTTGAGATGCGGGTCTACGCGCTCACCAAATACGTGGAACAGATTCAGGCCAGGTGATTGATCACCGACTCCAAAATGTCCGGGATCTCGAACACAGCCCGATTGTGGATCCGCTCGGTAGCGGTGCGGAAGCGCGCATACGTGGTGGGCTCGAGCAGTTCGTCAACCGCCCTCGAGATCCCGCGGAAATCAGGTAGGACGATGCCGACATTCTGTTCGCGCACCCATTCGGTGTTGTAGCGCTCCTGCGGCAGTGTCCAGGCGTTCCGTTCCACGATCACGGGCAGGCGCATAGCGACCGCTTCGCTAATGCTTCCCGGCCCCGGTTTGCCGATGAAGTAGTCGGCAAGTTGCATGTAGCGCGGCACTTGCTTGGTGAAACCTTCTACAAACATCGCGGCACTGTGCGGCATCGAGTCCAGCTTCTCCGCCAATTTGGTGTTGTGCCCGCAGATCACCAGCAACTGGCGGTTGTCCAGTTCCTTCGCGATGTTCTGCATCACCGCCGCACCCTCGCCGCCGAAGAGCACCAGACCAATCGGAAGCTTCGGGTCGAATCCGAGATTCTCGCGTTCCATCGCGCGCCTGGCGGGAGAAAGGGGTTCGATCTCATAGAAACGCGGATTCAAAATCATGCCCGAGACCTGATGCACCTTGTCGGGCTTGTGCCCCATGCCCAGCGCCTGTTCTACCGCCTTATCCGAACCGCAGATCAGGTGCTGCACTTGCCGCTCGATCCAGAAATGCGGAGGATAATCCGCGATATCGGTGAGGATCGTGACCAGGGGAACGCTCGGAAGCGCATTTTGCAAACTCTGGCAGAGGGCCCGTTCGAAATTCGGAACCAGCGATACCACCATATCGGGCTGGCTCTTGCGCCAGAATTCCTCCAGCACCCGCACCTGCTTCGAGTGGAACAGCCGGATAATAACGTGCATTCCGCTCATCAGCGTTCCGGAGCCGAGCGTCCAGCCATTTTTCAGGAACACATTGTAGACATCCTGCAGACGCAGTCCCGTAGCTTTGCGGAAGATGTCGATGGAATCGAGCAGCTCCTGCAAATTCACCATGCGGATCTCGAACGGCCTGGCCTGTTGTTCCATCACTTGCCGCAAGGCGTTAGCCGCGGCGCGATGGCCTCCCCCAGCGTCGAAGAAGATGAAGTCGAGTTTCTTCATCAGTCCGATTGTGACACGTCGGGTGCGGAGCTAGCCTGCGATTCCGGCCAGCACGCGATCCAGATGGTCCACCAGAAGGTCCGCATCCGTCCGGTCGAAAACCAGTGGCGGCTTGATCTTGATCACGTTGTGCATCGGCCCGTCGGTGCTCAGCAGGACACCCAGGTCTTTCATCTGATTGACGAGGGCTGACGCCTCATCGGCGGCCGGTTCCAGAGTCTGGCGATCGCGTACCAGCTCGAACCCCAGGAATAGCCCCTGCCCGCGAACATCGCCGATTAGCGGATGCCGCGCGGCCAACTGTCGCAGCCCGTTCAAGAGATAGTCTCCCGTGTCGCGCGCGTTCTCCTGCAGTCCCTCCTCGCGGATCGCGCCGAGGACCGCCAGCCCCACCGCGCAGGATACCGGGTTCCCGCCGAAGGTATTGAAGTACTCCATGCCGTTGGCGAACGATGCGGCGATCTCCGGAGTAGTAATCACAGCTCCCATGGGGTGTCCGTTGCCGATCGGCTTACCCAGTGTCACGATGTCCGGCACCACCTCCTGCGTCTCGAACATCCAGAAGTGAGTGCCTGCACGGCCGAAGCCGGTTTGCACTTCGTCGGCAACGCAAACTCCTCCTGCCGCGCGCACCGCGTGATACGCATGTTGCAAGTATCCCTTAGGCAAGAACACTTGCCCCGCGCAACTCAGTGCCGATTCGCAGAAGAACGCAGCCGGTCCGCTGACCGCCTGCGCGACATACTCCGCATAGCTCCGGCCCGAGTCCGCATCCCGATATAGTCCCCGATAGACGTTCGGCATCGGCGCCACGGAAACGTGCGCCGGCTTGCCGCGGCCTCCCGGCCCATCGAACTTGTAAGGACTGATGTCGATCAGCGCATTGGTGTTTCCGTGGTATGCCGTCTCCACGACGATGACGCGATCGCTGCCGGTGTGAGCGCGTGCCAGCCGCAGCGCGAGTTCATTGGCTTCGCTGCCGCTGCACACCAGGTACACCACGCTCAACGGCTCGGGCAGAGTGGCCGCCAACTGCTCCACATAGGCCGACAGATACTCGTGCAAGTACCTGGTGTTGGTGTTCAGCAGCGCCATCTGCGCGCTTCCCGCCAGCACCACTCGCGGATGGCAATGTCCCACGTGAGCGACGTTGTTGACGCAATCCAGGTAGGCCCGGCCGCTGGAGTCGTAGAGCCGTTGTCCCCATCCCCGAATGATGTGCAGGGGCTCGTGATAGGAAATGCTCAGCGACGGCCCCAGGTGCCTGCGCCTCGTGGCCAGCAGTTCGCTGGGACTGGGACCGGGATCCAGCCCACAAGCGCGCCGGTAGACCTCGGTAGGCCATCCGGCAGGCATCGAGGCCAGCCGCTCCAGCAGTTCCCAAGCGGGACGATTCGAAATGTTCAGGTATTCGTTCTGCGGAGCGCCTCGCGATTGCCACGCGCAGTAGCAGACACTCATCGCGAGCCGCGTCGCTGCCAGGGTGTGCAGCGCGTCTACCTCAGCTTCTGAAAGCGGCCTCACGTCGTGATAAGCAGCGGTGACTTGGGCCGCCGCTGCGATCGGATCCTGCTTGCCGAGCATCACGTACGCCAGGGCTACGGCCAGATTGCAGACTGTCGCGGTGTGCACCATATCGCCGAAATCCAAAATGGAGACGACATGTGAGCCCGTTTCGTCCACCAGGATGTTGTAGTCGTTGGCGTCACCGTGTATCACGCTGGCAGGAAGCGCGTGCCAATCGATGCGCTCCGCCGCGTCCAGCAGCGGCTCCACGAGTGCACGTTCGGTTTGGTGCAGCAGCTTCATATGAGGCCGCGCCATGGAGGAGTGCTGCAAGTCCCAATGCAGCTTGCGGTAAGAAGCAGGATGGGAAAAATCCTGGAGCGCCAGATCCATGCGGGCCAGCGCTCCTCCGAGAGACGTCAGCAATTCAGGCTTGTGCGGCGCAACCTCCGCCAGGCATACTCCGTCCACCCATGTGAGCAAGCGCACGAAATACGCACCGGGCCCACTCGCCACCGGGACGGTCCGATTCCCCGAGAGGGTGGGAAGCACGCTCGGCCAAGTGAGTTCTGTGTTGTGAGCCGACAGAAACTGCAGCACTTTATTCTGCAGATCCAGGATCTCCAGAGCCTCTTCGGAGTTCGCGATCTTCAGAACAAACTGCGCTCCCGCGGTGTCGCGCAACAAGAAGTTCTGATCCCGCTCGCTGGGAAGAGGAACCGCTGCTGCTCGCAGACCATAGTAGTCGAGAGCGATCCGGGTCGCGTCTTCCGTGCTGAAGTTCGGCGCGTGCTGAACTACGGGCATCACACCGGTCAGGATAACCTACCCGGCGAGTCTCGATCACATCGTCGATATGCGGACGTACCGCTTTATGTCCGGCAGGTTCATCACGACGCCGTAAATCACAGCAGCCAAAGCCATTGCCCCAACCGTTTTCGAAAGTCGCGCTAACATTAAGATCCCTCCGGTACGAGGGCTAGCAATCCCCAGGCCGTTGTGCACGATCGCTCCGCGGCACCGGCCCACCAAAGATCGCGGCCCAAAATTCGCCGCTAGGAACCGGGTACCGACGTTCGTGGAGCAGCTTGAGCCCGCGCGACTCCACTTCATTGCGGAACCATGTGGGGTCGACCGAAGAAAAATCCAGGACCGAATCGCGGATCCGCACCGGCCCCGGCCTCCCGTAAACCGGTTGCAACACCACCGAGAAATGCCCGTCTTTCTCCACCAGGGAAAGCGCGTTTTCCAGGGCACGTCCCACACCGGCATGCTCGAAGATCAGCGCCGCGTGCACCAACTCCACTCGAGGCATTTGGGGAAGGTCGGCCGTAAGGTCCACTTCATGCAATTCCAGTCCGGGAAGTTGACCGAAGCGGCGCTTCACCGCGTTCAAGTAGGAGAGATTCACATCCAGGCCGACCACGCGCGTCGTCACCGCGGGGTCGATTCTCTCCAGCCCGTTACCCCCCGCCACTCCCAGCACGGCCACCGAACGGGGCCGGCATTGATCCAGGGCTTCCTGAAACAACTGCGACAGAGCCTCCAGTTGGAGGACATCCGACATGTGCGACTCGTATTCGCCCAGCGGAACGCGGAGCCACGGATTGTCTACTTCGTGTTCTTGTATATCTTGCCTCCCTTCATGACAAAAACCACGTGGCGAACCGCCGTGATGTCATCGAGCGGATTCCCCGAGACGGCCACCAGGTCCGCTTCCATGCCTTCCGCCAGGGAACCGATCTTGTCCGCCAAGCCCAGCGATTCAGCGGCCACGGAAGTCCCGCTCGTGATTGCGTCCATAGGCTTGTCGCCGCCGTCTTTCACGCGATAGATGAACTCTTCCGCATTGCGCCCGTGCGATCCCGCCACAGCGTCGGTGCCGAGCACGATTTTCACATTGGCCTTCCGCGCTCGCCGCAGGACATCGGCAACCAGGGGCAATCCTTTCTCCATGGATGCAAAACCTTCCTCGGTATAGTTACCGATCCCCAGAAATTTCGGCTTGTTGTCCAGGTAATTGTGGAGTACCAGGAAGTTGGGGTCGAAGAAGACACCTTTGGACGCCATCAACTGGAGCGTGGTGTCGTCCAGAAATGTGCCATGTTCGATTGAAGTGCAACCCGCGTTAATCGCCGCTGTCGCGCCGTCGGAGGCATGGGCGTGCACCACTCCGCGCAGCCCGACCTTCTTCGCCTCGCCGCAAGCGGCATTCACCTGGTCCACCGACATCGTCATCTTCCCGCCGTCGCGAATGCTCGCGGTAGCGAAAAGCTTCACCACGTCCGAACCGTCGGCCTTCATCTTGTCTACAAAAGTGCGAATCTTGTCAGGATCCCCTGTGTTCTCGTTGATCGTGCGTAGGGAGGTGAGTACCCGGGGCCCCGGAATCGCGCCCGTCGCGATCAAGTCGCGCAGGTCGCCTTCAATCGGCATGCCCAGACACTGCACGGTGGTGAATCCGCCCATCAGGGTGACGTAGGCGTTGGACGCGGCATACAGGGCAGCCTGCTGCGGCGTGGTGGTGCTGTTGCGCCCGCCCGGGTCGTAACGGCCCTCCTTGTTGAAGTACCAACCCAGGTGCACATGCGTGTCGATCCAACCGGGCATGACGGTGAGGCCGCTCAAATCGATGGTGGGTTTCGTCCGCGAATCGGAGATGTGGGTAATTTTGCTGCCTTCGATCGTAATCTCTTTGCCTCGCAGAACATGGCCCTTACCATCGATCAGCGTAGTGGTCTTCAAAACCATCGGCTGGGCCATCGCGGCCAGACTGAGCAGGGATACGGCAAGGAGTCTTGGAAACATGGGTTAATCCTCAGCCTTCAATCATATAACCAAGAGGTGGGATGACTCTCTCTATATCCTAAGTTAGCTATAAATACTGCTTTTGGTCTGCTGAAATGATCAACGTTCTAACCGTGTTAGTACCTTGAGGGGTAAATCAGGATGGCGCAGGATATTGACGTTATCGCTCCGCTAGAACCAGAAACACTGGAGCAGACCGGTCTACCGGAATCGATCATCGAACAGCTCGTGATGAAGATTCTGTACTTCCGCGGCGAGTTGTACGGCCAGGATCTTTCCTCATCCATAGGGCTTAAGTTCAGCGTGATCCAGGACATCGTGGAATCCCTGAAATTGCAGCACTTGATTCAGGTGAAACGCTCGCTCGGCATGGGAAACGTGGGTTCGGTCTTTGCCCTGACGGAAGCCGGCCGCGAGCGCGCCCGCGAGGTCCTCGAGTCGAATCAATATGCCGGCCCCGCGCCGGTGCCCCTGGAGCAGTACTCGGAAATCGTGCGGCAACAGAAGCCGCGCGAAGGCTGGCTCACCAAGGAAGCCTTGGCGAAGGCGCTGAAAGGCATGGTGGTCACGGAGCGCCTGCTGTCGCAGATCGGACCGGCCGTCAGTTCCGCTAATTCGTTGTTGCTCTATGGCAAGCCCGGCGATGGCAAGACGTTCCTGATCGAGTCGCTGGTCAATCTCGACTCCGCTCCGATTTTTCTGCCGTATGCGTTGGAGTGCCAGGGCAACATCGTCCAGTTGTTTGACCCGATTTATCACCATCGCGTCGAAGAGGACGACCAGCCATCGGTGCTGACCATCTCCATCGAGCGTTCCTACGATAAGCGCTGGGCCAAGTGCAAACGCCCCTTTATCGTGAGCGGCGGTGAGCTCACGCTCGACATGCTGGACCTGCGCTACAACGCGGTGTCGAAGATCTATGAGGCGCCCTACCAGCTCAAGGCCAACAACGGCATCTACCTGATCGACGACTTCGGACGCCAGCGGGCGACACCTGCGGAAGTCCTGAACCGGTGGATCGTCCCGATGGAAAGGCGACTGGACTATCTGAGCTTCCACACTGGAGGCAAGATGACCGCGCCCTTTGACGCGTTCCTGGTCTTCTCCACCAACCTGAATCCGGCGGATCTCGGCGATGAGGCGTTCCTGCGCCGCATGCAATACAAACTTCTGCTGCGCGGGCCTGCGGAGAACGAATTCATTCGCATCTTCGAGAGCTTCTGCGCCATGCGCAAGCTGCCCTGCTCCCGCGACCTGATCAAGCTGTTCATCGAGAAACACTACCGGGACAGCAAGAAGCCGTTCCGGCGCTGCCATCCGCGCGACGTCCTCACGCATGCCTTGAACCTGATTCATTTCGAAAAGCTGCCTTACGCCTTGACCATCGAGCTGTTGGATCGTGCCTTCGAGAGCTGCTTCCTGCAGGAGCAGGAAGAGCACGTGCCGGCTGCGGAAGCTCCCATCATGCCCGTGATGGTGAAATCGGCCGCCGATTTCTGGGGCGACAAGCTGGCGCTGATCAATACGGCATTCGGCACCCTGATGTTCACGGCATCGTTCCGAGACCGCGGGACGGGCCAATACCACGAGCCGCTCTCGGCGCGCCAATACGGCGAGGCCGAAACCTCACGCGTCCTGCAGAAACTGCACCACCGGGCTTTCCTGGAATGGCAGGCCCTCAGCGTGGCCCAACGCAGCCGCGACCTGGTGCGGTTCCTGTCATCCTCCGAGGGTAGTGCCTTGAAGCAGAATCTCGACACGCGGGAACTGCTCGCCTCATTGCCCCCGCCCGAAGCGAGGCCCGACGAGATCCGCATATTCTCGCGCGATCTGGGTCCCATGCTCGATCAGTTAGCGCCGAAGCCGGCCCCCGCACCCCCGCCTGCGCCAGCCCCGGAACTGGCATACTCGGCGGGAGCGCCCATCGAACGCATCGCCTGAAGAAAGGCGTGTGCCCAACTGCGACCGCAGCCAGGCACGCGCCGTAGTCCGCCCGCAGATGCTCGAAATGCTGGCCAGCGACTTTCTGGCCAGCGAACCGCCGGCGGCTTTCGACGATCTCTTCCAGCAACTACAATCCCGTACCGCCTACAGGCGTCTTCGATCACGCTGGGGGCGCGCGACGCTCAGCACGATCAGGTACCCTGCGGGTCCTGCGTAGCATCCCTTTTTTGTACCCGGATCACGCTGACATCGGATACGGCTATAAGCCCCGTGTCCATCATTTCTTCCACAACCGGAACCAGGCGGCTCAAGTTTTCCGCCGAATCCACGATGGAGATCAGGAGAGGCTGATCATGGCGCGCCAGGTGGGGTTTGTGCATTTCGGCGCTCTCGCCATATCCTTCCAGACCACGGAAGACGGTGGCACCCGCAATCTTCATCTCACGGCACTTGGTGACAATGGCTTCATAGAGCGGTTTTCCCTGGAACCGGTCCCCTTCCGAGATGTGAATCCGCAGTAGCCTAGCTGGATACTCTTGACGCATCGCGTACCTCCTCTGCTTTGGAACTGCGCACCAATCGGACGATCTCCGCATCGGAGGTCACAATCAGTCCGTCTTCCAGCATGCCTTCGATCACTTCCGCCGCGGCCGAGATCTTCTCCGCCGAGTCGATTACCGACACCATGATGGGGAGATCCCGAGTCGGGTGGAAGAACGTCGCCTTGTGTTGGTGGCCTTTGGCTCCGTACCCCAGGATGCCGCGGTAGACCGTTGCCCCAGCGACATCCATCATGAGCAACTTCTTTACGATGGCGTCGTAGAGGGGAACATCGTGCCATTTGTCGGCCTCGCCCATGAAAACTCGCAGAAGCTTGGCAGTCCCCTGTTTGCGCTCGTGAGGAAATGCGGCTTCGGATCTGACCGATTTCCGTGCCAGTTTCACCACGGTGGTGTCCTGCACCTCGATCAGGCCGTCCGACACCATCTCGTAGAGGGTCGGCAAAACCTCGTCCACTTTTTCCGGGGTTTCAACGAACTCAATCCGGATGGGGAGGTGCTGAGCCAGAACCTCCACCTTGGGCGTGTGCAGCAACTGGTGCGACCCAAAACCCGAGTAGGCCCTTGTGGCCGTCGCGCCGGACACTCCCTTGTGCATAAGGAAAGTCATGATGGAGTCGTGCAGCGCGGTCATATGGTGCTGCGTATCTTCGTTGATAAAGATCGTGACCTTTTTCGCTGGGCCTTTCTTTAGCATTGCGCCTCCATGTTCATTATCTGCGCGCGCTCAAGGCTGCGCCCAGCCAGACGGCCACGCGATCAGGACCACGCCCAAGGCGCGAGAGCGTCAAACCGGTGAGTTCAAGACGTTCGGAATTGTGTCTGACTGGCACAAAAAAAGGCAGGCTCGCGGGACGCGAACCTGCCACAATGACCAGACTAAGAAAAAACTCTAGAACGTGTAGAGGAGCACACCCGCCGCGGGTTCCACCGGCCCTACAGCCGGAACTGGAGTAGCACCCGCCGTAGCCTCCACTTCCACATTGAGCTGGCGATAGAAGATGCCGGTGTCGCCGAGGTAGACTTCCAGATCGGCCGGACGGGGCAGTGTGCCCTGAATCAACGCTTCCGACAGCGGATCTTCGATGTATTTCTGCAACGCGCGGCGCAACGGCCGGGCGCCATAACTGCGGTCACCACAGGTCTTTTCCAGAATGTACTTGGCCGCATCGGGCGCCAGGCGAATCTTCACCTGCTTGGCGACGAGATTCACGTTCACCTGATCCACCAGCAGGCTGATAATCAGGATCAAGTCGTCATCGGTCAGGCTGGTAAAGAGAATCACTTCATCCAGGCGGTTGAGGAATTCGGGATTGAACGCCTTCTTCACCTCGCTCCGCACCATGTCCTCGATCTTGGACGGGATTCCCTCGCCGGCGGGCGCCGAGAAGCCCAGATGGCCGCGCTTTTCGAGGAAGCGGGCACCCAGGTTAGAAGTCATGATGATGATGGTGTTCTTGAAGTCCACCTGGTTGCCCAGACCGTCGGTCAACTGGCCGTCTTCAAACACCTGGAGCAGGATGTTGTAGATGTCCGGGTGGGCCTTCTCGATTTCATCCAGCAGGATGATCGAGTACGGATTGCGCTTCACGCGCTCGGTGAGCTGGCCGCCCTCTTCGTAGCCCACATATCCCGGAGGCGAACCGATGAGCTTCGAAACCGAATGCTTCTCCATGTACTCCGACATGTCGAAACGCACCAGGCTCTTCTCGCTGCCGAAGAGGAACGCTGCCAGGGCGCGAGCCACTTCCGTCTTGCCGACGCCGGTGGGGCCGAGGAAGAGGAACGACCCTGCGGGCCGGTTGCTCGATTTCAAGCCCGCCCGGGAGCGGCGGATCGCCCGAGCCAGCGCGGAAATCGCTTTCTCCTGGCTGATGATACGCCGGTGCAACTCCTCCTCAATTCGCAGGAGTTTGGTGATCTCCTCCTCCTTGATGGAAGTCATCGGCACGCCGGTCCACCGCGCCACCACGTCTTCGATATCGTCCTTGGTGACGCAGCCGGTGGAGGAGTCGTCGAGATTGTACTTTTCCCGGAGCTGCCGCATGTTCTCGCGCTCTTTGCGCTCCTCATCGGAGTAGAAGCGTGCCTTCTCGAACTCATGGTTCGCGATGGCATTTTCCATGCGGTGGACAATGAACTTGATGCGCTTCTGGATGTCCGCGAGGTCGGCCGGCAAGGTGGTCTGCCGAAGCTTGACGCGAGCGCCCGCTTCGTCGATCAGATCGATCGCCTTGTCCGGCAGGTAACGATCGGGAATGTAGCGGCTGGAAGTGAAGACTGCAGTCTCGATGGCGTCGTCGGTGTAGGCGACCGCATGGAACTTCTCGTAGCGGTCCTTGATTCCGAAAAGGATCTTCACTGCATCCCCTTCGCTCGGCGGCGGTACTTTCACAGCCTGGAAACGGCGTTCGAGCGAACGGTCTTTTTCGATGGACTTGCGGAATTCCGAAGGCGTGGTTGCGCCAATGCACTGGATTTCTCCGCGAGACAGGGCAGGCTTCAGGATATTGGCAGCATCCAAAGACCCTTCCGCGGATCCGGCGCCTACCAGCGTGTGCAACTCATCGATGAATATGATGGCATTCTGATTTTCCATCAACTCCTTCATGATGGTCTTGAGGCGCTCCTCGAACTGGCCCCGGTATTTGGTGCCGGCCACAATCAGCGAGAGATCGAGTGCCAGAATCCGCTTGTCGGCGAGAAACGAAGGCACGTCACCTTCCGCGATGCGCTGGGCTAATCCCTCTACAATCGCCGTTTTGCCAACTCCCGGCTCACCGATCAGCACCGGGTTGTTCTTGGTGCGGCGGCAGAGGATCTGGACGACGCGCTCCAACTCGAAGTCTCGCCCGATCAGTGGATCGAGCGTGTTGTCCATGGCGGCCTGGGTGAGGTCACGGCTGAATTCCGCCAGCAGTGAGCTCTCCTTGGGCCGGGCGGACGCTACTTTTTCACTCTGCGACCGCGCCAGCTCTTCCCGGATGGTCGAGAGGCGCAGTCCACGCTCGTGGAGAATCTCGGCAGCGAAGCACTTCTCTTCACGAAGCAGCCCTAACAGCAGGTGCTCAGTTCCGATGTGCTTATGATTCAGCCGTTCCGCTTCTTCTGCGCCATACGCCAGCACACGCTTGCACTCGTGGCTGAGCGGAAGATCGACAGAAGTCGAAACTTTCTCCCGAATCGTGGTATGTCCTTCAATCTGCTTGCGAATCGATTCCACGGCAGCGTGGGAACGCAGGAAACGGTTCGCTAAGGCTTTGTCTTCGCGCAGGAGGCCGAGGAGCAGGTGTTCGGTTTCAATATAGGGACTACCGAACTGGCTAGCCTCGTACCGCGCGAAGAAGATCACTCTTCGCGCTTTCTCCGTGTATCGCTCAAACATAAAATGTGACGCCCCCTAGAGTTAAAGATACTCCGGCTTGCTCCCTGGTTGCGAGTTCGTTGGCCCGCCCGGTACCAACCCGCCTTTTTCCATGCTTAACACACGGTCGCAACGGCGGGCAAACGACAGATTGTGCGTGCAAAAGACCGACGTGAGCTGGTGGGAACGATGAAGGCCCTCGAGAAGTTCGAAGATCATTTCGCCGGTCCGAAAGTCGAGGTTTCCGGTGGGCTCGTCCGCGAGCAGAACAGACGGCCCGCCGACCAGTGCCCGGGCGAGCACGATCCGCTGCTGTTCTCCTCCCGATAATTCGCCAGCGCGGTGCGTCGACCGCGCTCGAAGGCCAACCTCATCCAACCTCGACAGCGACTCCGAGGCGGCACGCATGTGCGCCCACCCCCGAATCAGCAACGGCATCATCACGTTTTCCAAAGCCGTAAATTCCGGCAAGAGGTAGTGAATCTGCCAAACGAATCCAATTTCCCGATTACGAAAATCCGCTTGTTCCGAGCGAGCGAGTCCAGAAATCTCTTTACGTCCGTAGTATATCGTACCCTCGGAAGGGCTGTCTAGACCGCCCAAAAGGTGCAGCAGCGTCGACTTCCCGGCCCCCGATTCCCCTACCAACGCAAGCATCTCTCCTTTCTGCACATCCAGGTTCACTCCGGAGAACACCACCAGTTCGGAAGTGCCCGATTGATAGACCTTCGAGAGATTGCGGACGCGGATATAACCTTCTTCCATCACTCGTTACAATAGCGCGATTCGCTGCCCCGCTTGACCTGCGGATAGAGGCTGTTTTGGCGTGCTGACATATTGGGTTCTGGCGCGCACCCGCGAAATTGGAGTGCGCGTCGCACTCGGCGCGCGGCGCGGTGATGTCCTGGGCATGGTGCTGCGAGAGGCGGCCGTGCTGGTGGGTTTGGGCGTGTCGCTGGGCCTGGCGGGAGTGATCGCGGGCACCCGGCAGGCGGCGAGGCTGGTGCCGGCAGGAGCAGTTTCGCAGGGTGCGCTGCTTTTGTCGGCGTGCGTGGTGATTGTACTGGCAGCGGGACTCGCCGCATGGTTCCCGGCGGCTCGTGCCGCCGCGCTCGATCCCATGAGGGCGCTGCGAAACGACTGACCATGGCTATTCCGAATACCATCGCACCACAAGTGCGATCGTCAGCCCGACGCACAACATCACCGCCAGCACGCCATTTACCAGCACGATCGGCGGTGGCGGTGCGGCCGGCTTCGCGACTCTCGATAGCGGCAACACAATCCGATTCATGAACAGGTAGACGGCGCCTCCGTATAGCAGGCCGCAGACGACCGCGTGTTCCGTGAGGAATCGAAGCCTGCGGCTCGCGGTGTAATAGACGATCGTCGCCCCGAAGGCAATCACAAAATGCAGGGCGGCGCCCAAAAGGGCCGATGCCCAGCCGCCCTGGAAAGATGCCGGTCCAAGTACACCGCTCGCGATGGATTGCAGGATGCGGATCGGCTTCGCTCCGCGAATGCCGAAGAATACGAAGGCATCGGTGATATCCAGCGTTCCTGCAATCAATCCACCCCAAAAGATCGCGCGCACGGCATTGGACGGCATGACCCGTCAATCGTATCACCGGCTCGCAAGCGCGGCTGTGTACGCGGCAGCGGCGCTCTTTTGCCTGTTTGCGCGCCAGACCTGCCAGGCGCCTCCACCCGTGCACGCCACCACCAATGATCCGAAGACGATCTGGATCGCACCAAAATAGAGGCAGCACAGAACCAAACCAGCCACTTGCACCAGGAAAAAAACCCACGCGAGACCGGCAATCGCTTGGGGCGCGGTGTTTGCCATCCGTCCCAGAAACCACGACAGGTAGGCTTCCAGGAGCTGCGCGAAGCTGATGGTCAGACCGAACGCGATGTAGAAGCCCGCATAGCTGTAGTCGGTGCCGCTGATTTGGAAGTGTACGTGGTTCATGGAATTCCAAACCGCCAATCCCTCGGGCGTCGGCGGCCGGAAACTCAGGAAGCCGAAGGTGTGACCGGCGGCAAAGAGAACGAGAATCACGCAAGCAATTCGATAAAGCAAAGAGGCTTTCATTGGGACTCCTTTTCGACCTGCTGGGCATAGAGATTGATAAGATCGGTCCAGCCGCCGGGCGCGCCCACGCTCTCGCGCATTTTCTCGCCGCCTTCGACCCGATTGAAGTACCGGTGCTCCAGTTCGACCAGAGTTGAGCCTGCGGCTTGCGGCGTGAAGCGGACCTCCACTTCACTGCATTTGGCAAGGTCCGGCTCGAATTTCCAATCCTTGTTGATCATCCAGGCCATCACGAAACGTCGAGGCGGATCCCACTCCAGAATCTGGCCCCAAGGGCAATCTTTGCCATCGGTCTGTTCGCTGTAACAGCGCCCTCCGACGAATCCTTCGATTACGGCGCGCTTCATTGGGGCGTCACCGATGTGGTGACTGCGCGGCCACCAGGTGTCGAATCCCTCGGTGAAAACGCGGAAGGCGCGCTCGGCGGTCGCTTTCACGGTAATGCTCTTGCGGACCGGTGTATCGGCGGTGTGATCGGCCATTGTCGTCGTCATTGCTCCTTGCTTTCCTCCTCTACTTTTTCTTGGAACGCTTTTAGCGCGACGGCCCAGAACTGGTCGAAGTAGTCGCGCAGCGAATCGAAGCCTTGTGGATTGAGTTGGTACACGCGGCGAGTGCCCTCGGCACGGTCCAGCACGAGTTTGGCGTCTTTGAGGACGCGCAGGTGTTGCGAGATCGCAGGACGGCTGATGGGAAAATCACGGGCCAGTTTGCCGACGGGTGCCGGGCCATCGAGCAAACGTGCCAGGATTGCCCGGCGGGTGGCATCTCCGAGCGCGTCCAGCTGCATCTCATGGTAAGCATTCACTTACCGTAAGTATTAGCTTACCGATGGCGGAAGTCAAGGACTTTTTTGGCCAGAAACGGCACCACTCTTATACTTCCCGGTGATGATCGATGGAATTCCGGCCGCGGCCTCTCGGCGATCCTTCGTGCGGACCGGATCGAGGACGATCGTAAACGCGCAGCGGATGTGCCTGCGCGAGCGATCAGGCGGATCATGGCCGGGCAGGGGTCTACGCAGCGATTCTCAGCGAAGCAAAACGTTGGACGTCGAATGTGTCAGGGTTGTTGAGGTTTACCCGTAATTCGCACTACCTGAGACCTATCTCGGCGCCGCAGCAAGTCCAATTGCAGGATCTCGCGGCACCCCTGGAACGGAATCGAAAGTTGAAAGTGTGGCGTTACGAGGGAGATGATTGACGACTACTCGATAGCAGGATGCACGCGCCGCGAACCGACCAACTGTGGCCCCGTGTTCAATCCGCGCTGGCTCGAAGCTCGATTCAAGAGGGCCGCACAGCGCCACGTATTCTCGTGCGATGACAATGGACAGATTCGGAGAAGTATCAGAAGTGCATTAAGTGTTCATGACGCCTCCACGAGACGCTGCTCCGAGCGTCTCGTGCTACATCGTAGGCGTCAACGATTCCACCTGGCGCCAGCCAGTTGATCAGATCCTCTGCCGTCGGAAGAAAAGGCCCAGACCGACCAGCGCACTGCCTATCAAACCCAGTGAGCCCGGCTCGGGAACATTGCCGCCAATCGGTGATTCCGTCGCGCTGATGCGCCCGACGCCGGAGGTAGCGGTCACCGAACCGCCGGAAACCGTATTGCTTAAGTTGAACGACTCCGTGACCGAGGATCCGAAGTTGCCGCTCAGCGTGACGTTGAAGTTTTGAATTGGATTGCTGTTGGTCCCCGTTGTGGTGACAACACCATTGCCAACGGCTCCGAAACCCGCGGTGTTGGTTGCGAAGGTATATATGTCGGTCACCACCGGATTACCACTCTGGTAGCCGGTGTAATCCGAGGTAATGGTGAAGGTGACCGAGTCGATAAAGAACCCGGGATCCGCTGTCGCGGAACAAGCGCTGCTCGCAGTGGGCCCACTATTCGGGGCCTCGAATGCCGAGCACGGGGTCACCAAAACCACTGCTGCACTGGCCAGGCCCGAGGAACCCATCAGTAGGAGGGCGGACAAAAAGCACTTTTTCATCGAGGCCAGAGTAGCATGCAGGTTCCGAACATCTTTGCTATCTCCAGGCTATGACAGGTACCGAAAGTACCGCCGGACTCTCGAAAGTTAATTCGTTTTCCGAAGTAGGCCGCGTTCGCCCTCAAGTTTTGAGATCACGGGCGTTCCAGCAAGCTGGAACCACCTGATTCACTGTCGAACACCTGTGAAGGGACACCTGAATGTGCGCAACGCCCTCGGGACGAGGCATTCAGAGGTGGTCGAAGGAAGCTGCACTTCATGGCGCTCCCAAACCCGGGAGAAGGCGACGACGAGCTATGGAAGCGCAGCGTGTTCCAACTGACCCGCGGCCGCGCGCAGGCCGCTCTCGGCATGCGCGTCGGATGGGTATTGTTGCAGAGCGATGCGGAAGCTCTTCTCCGCGATGGCCGGCTTCTTATTGCGCAAGGCAGCACTCCCCATGGCCTCTGCCACAGGACGCGGATAATACGGCGGTTCCGTGTAGGTAAGCCGGCGTTCCGCTTTGGACGCAACTTCCAGCAGCTTCAATCCGCGATCGATGTGCCCAGCGGCAATCTCCAGGTGGCCCGCCAGTTCCTGACGGGCAACCTGCAGTTCGGGGGGCTCGGGACGATGGGTCTTGCTCTGGAAATCCGCCATCGCCTGCTCGAACTGGTGAGACTCCTCGCGGGCTGCATTGGCGTTGCCCTGGCTGGCATACGCCACGCCGCGAGCCCAATGCCTCCACGCCTCCTGGCGCGCCTTGCCGTAAACCGGCAAAGTGTTGCCATCGAGGATCGCGTCCCACTTTTCGAACTGCACCAGGGTGCGCAGCATGGCGAACCAGCCCTGTGCTTTGGCACCAGTCATCAGGTCCGGAGCCGCCGCCTGGCGAGGATTCTCTGGAAATCCCAGCAGTTCCTTTGCCGCTTCCATGGCATCGTCGAAGCGGCCTTCGAAAGAGTAGGCGGTGGCGAGATAGTGCACGTTGTGGCCATGATGCCCGTCGCCGTACTGCTTGTCCTGCTTCATCCAAACGCGCTCGTTGACCGCCGCATCGCTGAACGATTTGGCCGCGTCGGCCCAGCGTCCCGTCTGCGAATAGATGTGTCCAGGCATGTGAAGCGCGTGCGGAATATTGGTCACCAGTTGTGCATACCGCTCGCAGCTCGGCCAAGCCTCCTTGGCGAAGGAGGATCCTTCGAACCCGTGAATGATGTAGTGATGCAGACCCGGATGATCAGGCGCCTTGGGCAGGAGACTGCGCAGAATCGTGACCGCCTCCATGCTTCCGGGAGCCAGCGGCTTCTTGTCCAGCGCCGAGAATCCGCGCATGATCATAAGTGCGAGATCGAGCTGTGCTTCGACTTCATCGGGATACTTTGCCAGCAACGTACGCATCCCTTTCACGAAAGCTTCGTCAGGATCCTTGGCATTGGGATCGCGGCGCGCCGCGACGGCGGCGATGTAGAGCTTCTCGAGATCCGTAGCCTTACCGTCGACGCGGCTCAGTTCGACGGCCTTGTCGGCCGCGGCCCGCGCGCGGCTGGTCGCCGGAGGTACCTGCTTGCCGTTGACTTGCGTGAGGAGATCGATTTGGAAGCGCGGACGCCAGTCGCCCGCCGCCACCATCGCGATACCCCACTGCGGCATTGGCGCCTGCGGGTCAAGCGCGGCGGCTTGCAGGAACGATCTCTCGGCTTCCCGCGCCCAGAACGAATGCATCTGCGCCATTCCCTGGTCAAAAAACTTCTGCGCTTCAGGACTAGACGTGGTGATCGGCAGGTGAACGGTGCCCATTCCAGGCAACAACTTCGCCGGAAGAGTCGGGGCGAGCGCGCTTGGCGGCGGTGTGCAATTGTCCGCGGGCTTAGTTTGCGCGGCGGCCGCGAATGACAGGCAGAGTACGGCCAAGGCTGGTCTGGGCTTCATGGATCCTCCTCGTCTTCACGCAAAGATACCACAAGCCCAGAACTGGTGCGGGTCTGAAATCCTCAGGCGGTTTGCGGGCGCTCGCCATCCGCGAGATTCGGCACGCGGCGGCCGGCTTCCGGACGAAATACCTGCTGCACGGCCTCTTCCGAATCCTTCAAGCCGGAAGGAGGAAGCGGCGGCAATTCCTGGCCGCGGATGATCTGCATCACCTCATTACCGTCCAGAATCTCGCGCACCAGCAGCGTCTCGGCGATCTTCACGAGCGCATCGGAGTTCGCTTCGATAATCTGGCCCGCGGTGTCGTAGCCGCCCGACACCAACTTCTTGACCTGCTCGTCGATGCGAATCGCAGTCTCTTCGCTGTAATCGCGGTGCTGGGCGATCTCGCGCCCCAGGAAGATCTGCTCCTCATTCTTGCCGAAACTCAGCGGTCCCAGTTCGCTCATGCCCCATTCACAAACCATGCGGCGGGCCATATCGGTGGCGCGCTCGATATCGTTCCCCGCGCCCGTGGTCATCTGGTGCATATAGCGCTCTTCTGCGATGCGCCCTGCCATCAGAATAGCGATTTGCGCCTGCAGATAGTCGCGATTGTAGGAGTGCTTGTCGTCGATGGGCAACTGCATGGTCACGCCAAGCGCCATGCCGCGCGGAATGATGGTGACCTTGTGGAGCGGATCGGCATTCGGCAGGATCGCGGCCACCAGCGCATGCCCCGCTTCGTGGTAAGCCGTATTGCGCTTCTCGGCGTCGCTGAGAATCATCGACTTCCGCTCCGCGCCCATCAGGATCTTGTCCTTGGCCATCTCGAAATCGAGCATCATGACGACCTTGCGATTCTGGCGCGCCGCATTCAAAGCAGCCTCGTTCACCAGGTTGGCGAGGTCGGCGCCCGAAAGGCCCGGCGTACCACGGGCCAGGACCGTCAAATCGACGTTGTCACCCAAGGGAATCTTCTTGACGTGGACCCGCAGAATGGCCTCGCGGCCCTGCACATCCGGGCGGCCGACCACCACGCGCCGATCGAAGCGGCCCGGCCGCAGCAATGCGGGATCGAGCACGTCGGGACGATTCGTGGCTGCCACCAGGATCACGCCTTCGTTAGTCTCGAAGCCGTCCATTTCCACCAGCAACTGATTGAGGGTCTGTTCACGCTCGTCGTGACCGCCGCCGAGTCCGGCGCCGCGCTGGCGCCCGACCGCGTCGATTTCATCGATGAAGATGATACAGGGGGCGTTCTTCTTGCCCTGTTCGAAGAGATCGCGAACGCGGCTTGCGCCCACGCCCACGAACATTTCGACGAAATCGGAGCCGGAGATCGAAAAGAACGGGACCGCCGCTTCACCGGCGATGGCTCGCGCGAGAAGGGTCTTTCCCGTTCCCGGAGGCCCAATCAGGAGCACGCCCTTCGGAATGCGCCCGCCCAGCTTCTGAAACTTCTGCGGCTCGCGCAAGAACTCGATGATTTCCTGCAGCTCTTCCTTGGCTTCTTCAACCCCGGCCACATCCTTGAACGTGACTTTGCGTTGCTGGGAATGCAATCGAGCCCGGCTTTTCCCGAAACTGAGCGCCTTGTTTCCGCCGCTTTGCATCTGGCGGGCCATGAAGATCCAGAATCCGACCAGCAGCAGGATCGGAAGGGAAGCGTTGAGAATCAACGAAAGCCAACCGCCGGAACTGCTGTCCTTGTAATCGTACCGGACGCTTTTATCGGAGAGCAATTTATAGATTTCAGGGAAGTTAGAGGGGATTTGCGTATGGAAAGTAGTGGTGTTAGCGAGGGTTCCGTGGGCATCGTTGCCGGTGATGGTGACCTCTTTGACTTGCCCATCCTGGACGTACTTCACGAATTCCGAAACCGCGATTGCCTGCTCTTTATTGGGCTGACCTGGTTTCATGACGGCATACACCAGGACCGCCATGCCAGCCAGCACCACCCATAGAATGACTGTTTTGCTATTAAAACTCACGGAACCTCCGAACGGGCCGTTATCCTACCATTATATACGCAGACAGAGAACGTACGGATCCTTCGCGTTAGTTAAGGGAGTGGCGCGGGACTATAGCCGAGAAAAGGACCCGCGAGCACTTCGCCGCGCTCAAAAAGCTCACGGAACAGTTGGCCGAACGCCCGTGTCAGGGCTCGGCACTTTTGCTGCCTGGGAGCGTCATGGCTTTGGAATGGCAGCGTCCAGCCGACTCAGCACATTTGACCGAGTGAGAGTTGTGATCCTGACGCTGCTGGGAATCTGCGTGGGCCTCATGATGCCAAGGGTGGCAAACATCGCTCGAAAAACGCAGTGATCTTAATCCTGTCAACACGGAAGACCGTCGACGTCGTTGGATTCGCCGGGGGGTTCCGAGTGCTGGATCATTCGAATACGGCACGATTGTCTAGAACCGTCTTGAAGCGTTGATCGCGCTCGTTGCCAGCGCAAGAGATCGAAGTCTTCCGGCGGCGTTGCTGTGGGGCACCAATCTGAGCCGTTTCCCGGCGAGAACGTCCTCTGATCCGGGCCCGGGTACAAGAGCACGTGGCCATGACCATCAGTGACGACAAGATTGCGCGCTGTTCGACCGCTACAACATCGTCAGTGAGAGAGATTGGGGGATGCGGCACGGTGCCTTGACGAATACTGGCACTCAAAGGCACGCCGGAAGGCATCCCAGAGGAGGGGCACACCACAGGCACACGAGGCCCTCCTGAGGAGATTCAGTAGGGGAGCAAGATTTATTGATTTTAATTGGTGCGGATGAGAGGACTTGAACCTCCACTCCCTTGCGAGAACTAGAACCTGAATCTAGCGCGTCTGCCAATTCCGCCACATCCGCACATACGGGCCGACGACTCTATCTTTTCAAACCAGGAAGACTTAGTCAACAGAGGAAGCTACACGACATCCACGCCCATACTGCGGGCCGTGCCGGACACCGAGCGTACCGCCGCTGCGAGATCGAAGCAGTTCAGATCGGGCAGCTTGATCTTGGCGATCTCCTCCACCTGCTGCTTCGTGATCTTACCGACCTTCGTCTTGTGCGGCTCGGCCGATCCCTTGGCGATGTTCACCGCGCGCTTGATCAGCACCGGCACCGGCGGCGTCTTGGTGATGAAAGTGAACGAACGATCCGAGAAAATCGTGATCACCACCGGGATGATCAATCCTTCGTTTTCCTTGCCCGACGTCTTCGCGTTGAACGCCTTGCAGAAATCCATGATGTTGACGCCCTGCGGGCCCAACGCCGTTCCGACCGGGGGCGCCGGCGTCGCCTTCCCCGCCGGAATCTGCAGCTTCACCTGCGCAGTAATCTTCTTTGCCATACGTTAAACCTTTTCCACCTGCAAAAATTCCAATTCCACCGGCGTGGCGCGTCCGAAAATCGTCACCATCACCCGCAGCGTTCCGCGCTCCGCGTTGACCTCGTCCACCTTGCCCGAGAAATTGGCGAACGGCCCGTCGATAATCCGAACGGAATCGTTCTTCTCGAAGGTCATCTTGGGACGCGGGCGTTCCGCCGACGACGCCTGGCGATACAGAATCTGGTTCACTTCGTCCGCACTCAGCGGGACGGGGGCGTTTCCACCACCTACGAAACCGGTGACCCGCGGGGTGTTCTTCACCGCGTGCCACAGCTCGTCGTTCATTTCCATCTCCACCAGCACGTATCCCGGATAAACCAGGCGCTTACTGGTGACTTTCTTGCCGTTGCGCAACTCCACAACTTCTTCGGTGGGAATCAGAATCTGCCCGATTTTGTCGGCAAAGCCAAAGGCATCCGCACGAGTCTGCAACGACTCCTTGACTTTGTTCTCAAATCCCGAATAGGTATGGATGATGAACCACTTCTTCGGCGAGGCTTCGTCGTAGCCGCCCGCTTCAGCGGCTTCGCCGGCTACCGGTTCCGAAGCGGCGGCAGTTTCCTCCGGCATGCTCTCGGCCGGTTGCTCTTCCGTTTCCGGCTCTTCCTCGGAATAGTAATTCTCGTCGGCTGGCATGGGAAGCTACTTTGCGAAGAACTTGAAAACGTGGTTTACCGCGGAGGAGAGGACTCCGTCCACGACCCAGAAATATCCCGCGAAGGCGAAAACCGAGAAAATCACCACGGCGGTCGTGCCCTCCACCTGCTTGCGGTTGGGCCACGTCACACGTTTCATCTCCAACTTGAGTTCGTTGACGTAGTCCTTGGTGTCCTGGACCCACTGTTTTACATCTGCTGCCATATGTGTTCCTTGTCGGCTCCAGCCGTATGGGGTGGTTGGCAGGGGCGGAGGGATTCGAACCCCCACTCGCGGTTTTGGAGACCGCTGGTCTGCCGTTAAACCTACGCCCCTGGATCACTCGCCCCACGGCGAGCGGCACCCCCGCTACCGGGAGGCTCTTTTATTCTACTTGATTTCCTTATGGGCCTGGTGCTTGCGGCAGTGACGGCAGAACTTCTTCATCTCCAGACGTTCCGTCGTGGTCTTCTTGTTCTTCGTCGAAGAGTAGTTCCGATTCTTGCACTCTGTACACTGGAACGTAATAATGTCGCGAGGCATTGTTTACTCCTGATCCCGCTTACTTGATGATCTCGGTCACGGTCCCGGCGCCTACCGTGCGGCCGCCTTCGCGAATCGCGAAGCGCAACCCTTTGTCCATTGCCACCGGCGTGATCAACTCTACCTTCAGATCCACATTGTCGCCGGGCATCACCATCTCCGTGCCCTCCGGCAACTCCGCCACTCCCGTCACGTCCGTCGTACGGAAGTAGAACTGCGGCCGGTATCCCTTGAAGAACGGCGTGTGTCGTCCGCCTTCTTCCTTGCTCAACACGTATACCTGTCCCTTGAAGATCGTGTGCGGCGTGATCGATCCCGGCTTCGCGATCACCTGCCCGCGCTCGACTTCGTCCTTCTCCACTCCGCGCAGCAGCAATCCCACGTTGTCGCCCGCCATCCCCTGGTCGAGCAACTTCTTGAACATTTCCACGCCCGTCACGACCGTCTTGCGCGTCGGACGGAAACCGACGATCTCCATTTCCTCGCCGACCTTGCAGATGCCCCGCTCGATTCGACCCGTCACCACCGTGCCCCGGCCCTGGATCGAGAAGATATCCTCAATCGGCATGATGAACGGCTTGTCCACCACGCGCTCCGGCATCGGAATGTAGGTGTCCACCGCTTCCATCAGCTCATCGACCGTCTTCTCCCACTGCGGCTCCCCGTTCAGCGCGCCCAGCGCCGACACCCGCACTACCGGCAGATCGTCGCCGGGGAACTGGTACGTCTTCAACAACTCCCGAACTTCCAACTCCACCAAGTCGAGCAGTTCCGGATCGTCCACCATGTCCACTTTGTTCATGGCCACGACGATGTACGGCACGCCTACCTGCCGCGCCAGCAGAATGTGCTCGCGGGTTTGCGGCATCGGTCCGTCCGTCGCCGCCACCACCACGATCGCGCCATCCATCTGCGCCGCGCCCGTGATCATGTTCTTGATGTAGTCCGCGTGGCCTGGGCAGTCCACATGCGCGTAGTGACGCTTCGCCGTCTCGTACTCTACGTGCGCCACCGCGATCGTGATACCTCGGGCTTTTTCCTCCGGCGCGTTATCGATCGAATCGAAGCTCCGGAATTTGTTCTTCGGATTGTGCTTCGCCAGCACCTTCGTGATCGCTGCCGTCAGGGTCGTCTTGCCGTGATCGATGTGCCCGATCGTCCCGATATTGATATGCGGTTTGCTTCGGTCGAATTTTTCCTTTGCCATG
>DATGIL010000099.1:0-48287 GCA_035295745.1 Bryobacteraceae bacterium
CGGTATTCAGCCCGACATTCTGCTCTGCCGCGCCGAGCGCTTCATTCCCCAGGAGATGAAGGAAAAAATCGCGCTCTTCTGCGACGTCGATGTGAAGGCCGTCATCACCGCCCGCGACGTGAAATCGGTTTACGAAGTGCCCACTGTTTTCGCCGGTGAAGGCGTTGACGAAATCGTCCTCCGCCTCCTGCACATCGATGCCCCGCCCCGCGATCTGAGCCGCTGGAACGCCATGCTCGCCCGCATGGAAAATCCACGCGGCGAAGTCACCATCGGCCTGGTCGGCAAGTATGTGGAGTACGAGGATTCCTACAAGAGCTTGAAAGAAGCGCTGCTTCACGGAGGACTGGCGCACCGGCTGAAGGTGAATATTCAATGGGTGGAAGCGGAAGGCCTGAGCGGCGACAACTGGGAACGGCAGTTCGATGAGTTCGACGCGATCCTGGTACCGGGCGGCTTCGGCAAGCGGGGCATCGCGGGGATGCTGAACGCGATTCGTTACGCACGCGAACGGCGCGTGCCGTATTTCGGAATCTGCCTCGGCATGCAGACCATGGTGATCGAATACGCGCGCAATGTGTGCGGTCTGGCGGACGCGGATTCGACGGAGTTCGACCTGGGCACACCCCACCGCGTAATCTACAAACTCCGCGAGTTGAAGGGCGTGGACGAACTGGGTGGCACCATGCGGCTGGGAAGTTGGCCGTGCAACCTGACGGCCGACAGCTTCGCGTACCGGGCGTACGGCCAACGCGAAATCCACGAACGGCATCGCCACCGCTATGAGTTCAATCGCGAGTATGAGGAGATCCTTACGTCCGCTGGATTGCGGATTACGGGTGAGACTCCGGACCGGACGTACGTGGAGATCTGTGAGATCGCGGATCACCCGTGGTTCCTGGGATGCCAGTTTCATCCCGAGTTCAAGTCGAAACCCATGGAGCCACATCCCCTGTTCAAAGCATTCATTGGGGCCGCTTACGAGAATCGCCGCCGTCGGATGACGCCTCTGGTTCAGGACGCGGACGCGCCGCGGGAGGTAATTGTCGAAGAGGTGGCCCTGGAGGAGCCCCAGTACTCGCGTGCCGATTGATTTCAGCTCCTTCGGTAAGTCGTTGGTCCTGATTGCCGGGCCCTGTGTCATCGAGAGCGAAGAGCACGTCCATCGCATGGCCCATGGAATTCGCGCCGCAGTGGGCGAGTTCGTATTCAAGGCGTCGTTCGACAAGGCCAACCGCACGAGCGTGGATGCTTATCGCGGACCGGGGCTGCGGGAAGGGCTGCAGATTCTCGCGGGAGTGAAGGCGGAGGGCTTTCCGATCCTCACCGATATTCACGAGCCCGCTCAGGCCGAAGCCGTTTCCGAAGTGGCCGACATCCTGCAGATTCCGGCTTTCCTATGCCGCCAGACGGACCTTCTGCTGGCGGCTGGACGAACAGGCCGCATCGTGAATATCAAAAAGGGGCAGTTCGTGGCGCCTCACGATATACATCGGGCAGCGGAGAAGGTGGCGTCCACCGGAAATCGCCAGGTGGTGCTCACGGAGCGCGGCTCTTCGTTCGGATACAACAACCTGGTAGTGGACATGCGGGGCCTGCCGATCATGCGGGAATCGGGTTGGCCCGTGGTCTTCGATGCGACGCACAGCGTGCAGTTGCCGGGAGGCGCCGGAGAGCGATCGGGCGGCCAGCCGCAGTTCATCGCACCTCTGGCACGCGCGGCGGTGGCGGCGGGCGTGGATGGCGTGTTTGTGGAGGTCCATGATGCGCCGGAACGTGCGTTGTCAGACGGTGCGAACGCGCTCCGGCTCGATCTTCTGCCGGACTTCTGGCGCATGCTGCGGGCAATCGACGAACTGGTGAAGGCTCCTCGTTAACACTCCCCCGAATCCCTACGTCTAGTAGCGCGTTACGGAGGGGTTCTTTGCACCTGCTCTTGCAAGATCTGCACTATTGCCTGCGAACGCTGCGGCGGAAACCCTGGTTCACGGCCACCGCCACACTCACCCTGGGACTCGGCATCGGCGCCGGGACCGCGCTCTTTGGCTTACTGGACGACGTGTTGCTGCGTCCTCTGCCCGGGATCGTGCGGCCGGCGGAACTGGTGACTTTCGAACGGTGGCAGGCGGGCCAATTGCTTGGAAACATGTCCTATCCCGACTATAGGGATTACGCGGACCGGCTCCACGGGTTGTCGATGCTCGCGGCACAAGCTGCCTCACGGATCAGTTTTGCGCGAGGCGAGCGGACGGAGCGAGTCGCGGGCGCGCTGGTCTCGGGCAGCTATTTCTCCCTGGCGGGAGTCAGGCCTGCGGAGGGGCGACTCCTGATTCCGGAGGATGATCGCGCGAACGCGGCAGTGGCGGTTCTGAGTTATGCGTTTTGGGAGCGCGATTTTGGCGACGATGCGAGCATGCTGGGATCGCGAATTTCCCTCAATGGTCACGCCTTCACGGTGGTCGGCGTGGCGCAGCGTGGCTTCCGCGGCACCGATCCGGAGTTCCAGCCGGACGTCTATGTGCCCATCACACTCGTGGCAGTGGCGATGCCCCGCTTGTCCACGGGCGTCCTCCAGAATCGCTCTTCGGGCTGGCTCCGCATCATCGGCCGGCTTGCCACCGGAACATCGCTAGCGGCGGCCCAGAGGGAGGTCGATCGCGTGGCGGCGCTCCTCGCGGAAGAATATCCGGCGACCAATCATCTGCGCACGGCGACGTTGGTGGAAGGCTTGGGAATGTGGTCAGACGATCGCGCGGAAATGCGGCGCTTTCTCATGCTCCTGCTGGTTTCGATTGGACTGCTGCAACTGCTGGCCTGCGCCAATATTGCGAATCTGATTCTGGCGCGGGCCGCATCGCGACAGCGCGAGACTGCCGTGCGCCTGGCGCTGGGAGCGAATGGACGGCAGCTCGCGCGTCTGTTCCTGATGGAAGGAGTGCTGCTGGCGGGTGCCGCTGCAGTGGTGGGATTCGTGTTGGCGCCGGTGCTGGCCCGTCTCGCTGGTGTATTGCCCCAGCAGGCCTACGTATTGCGCGAAGCAGGCGTGTCGATGGATTGGCGCGTCTTGAGTTTCGGCACGATGCTGGGTGCGTTCACGGCATTGTTGGTCGCCAGTCTACCCGCGTGGAGGGCGTCGCGAACGAACCTGCTGACACCGATGAGAGAAGGATCGCTGGGTTCGGGTCATGGCAAGTCGCGCTTGCGAGGCGGATTGGTAGCGGCGCAGATCGCGCTCTCGATGGCGTTGCTGGCGGCAGCGGGGACGGCCGTGCGCACGATGCAGCGCGGACTTCTAACGAATCCGATCCCGCGCGCGGATCAGGTCCTGCTGGGTTCGCTGGATTTGACCATTCAAGGCTATTCCGCGGACACAGGCGCGCGATTTTACGAGTCGCTGCTGGAACAAGTGCGATCGCTGCCGGGGGTGACTGCGGCGAGCCTGGGAAGTTCCGTGCCGCCGGAAGAGATTTCCGGGAGGATTTCGATCTTCGAGCCGGGGCAGGAGCCCGCTGCGGACCTGCTCGCGGGCCGCGAATTCGAATTGGGTCTGCGCGTGGACTCCGACACGGTCGCGCCAGACTTCTTTCGGACCCTCGGCGTCGGTCTTCTGGAAGGACGCGAATTCGACGCACGGGATCGCAAGGACTCGCTGCCGGTCGCGGTCGTGAATGCCGGACTCGCCAGGCGCATGTGGCCGGGCCAGGATGCGCTCGGGCAGCGAATCTCTCTCGGACTGGCGAGCCCTCCTCTTACCGTGGTTGGCGTGGTGAGGGACGTCGCGTCCCGCTCGTTGCTGAGCGAACCACCGCTGCATCTCTACCGCGCATTCGCACAGGCGTACGACGGGCGCGTCCGAATCGCCGTGCGCAGCACCATGCCGCATACGCAATTGGCAGCGGCTCTGCGCGAAACGGTGTCCCGCCTCGATTCGCGTCTGCCGATATACGCGCTGGAGGCCATGCCCGAGCACATCGCGAATACGCTTTGGCGGCAACGGCTCGCGGTGGCCATTCTGGGCGCGTTTGGCGTCCTCGCGCTGGGGTTGGCGTCGATTGGACTCTACGGAGTAACGGCTCACGCGGTGTCGCAGCGAAATCGCGAGATTGGAATTCGGTTGGCGATCGGCTCGGGCGGCACGCGTGTCTGCGCACTGTTCGTGAGACAGGCCGCGTGGTGGATCGTAGTGGGCGCCGCCGTCGGTTTGCCGTTGACGATGGGAGCGGCGTGGGGCATGCAGAAGGCGATTCCAGGCACGCGCCCGAGTGATCTGCTCGCGCTGGGGACGACTGCACTGATTCTCGCCGCCGTCAGTTTCGTGGCGACACTGATTCCTTCTCTGCGCGCCGTGAAGGTGGATCCGGCGATCGCACTCCGTCACGAGTAGAGGCGGGGTGTGAAGGGGCAGAGTTGGTCACTCGAAAAGTCTCGCCAGAGTGTCGAGACGGCAAACATGAGTGTTTG
This sequence comes from Bryobacteraceae bacterium, assembly GCA_035295745.1. Lineage (GTDB taxonomy): Bacteria > Acidobacteriota > Terriglobia > Bryobacterales > Bryobacteraceae > JAIQFL01. The sequence continues at coordinate 4,462 of DATGIL010000099.1, forward strand.
CGCCACGGCTGCCCGGAATAAACCCCTGTCCGATTCAGTCATTTCTATGGATGATCACAGCGTCGGTAAGTATCGCGCTCGGGCTGGCATTCGTTCTCGTCGGCGGCGTCAATGTGTGGCTGGTGCTGGAAGCCTGGTCACGCGTGAAGGCCACGACGGCCAGTTCGAGGATGTTGGCGATGCATCGTATCGGCGGGTACGTCTTCATCGCACTCTTCTGTGTGATGTCGTATTTCATGATGGCCCGATTGCGGAACGGCGGCGCCGACACCTCGCCGGGCGTGGCCATCCACCTGGCGCTGGCGATGCTTCTGTCTCCTCTGCTCTTCATCAAAGTTCTGATCGCGCGCTATTACCGGAATCACCACAATCTGCTGATGCCGATCGGACTCGCCATCTTCGTACTCGCCTTCGTGCTGATCGCCAGCACCGCGGGTCCCCACCTGGCGCGCACGTCGCGGATTGAGCAGGTGTCGGTCGACCCGGCGCACGCCGCCCCCGTTCCTGTCGATCTGAATCAGGCCGGCGATCTGATGGAGAAGCGCTGCTCGAAGTGCCACAACCTCGATCGGGTAGTGGGAGCACGCAAGGACGCGCAAGGGTGGCTCTCCACCGTGAACCGCATGCAGGCCATGACGGCTTCGGGAATTTCGGCGGCCGACGTGCAGCAGATCGTCGCGTACCTCACCACCCAGAATCGTCCGCAAGGCGCGGAAGCCGCTGCCAGGCAGCAGGTTGAGCGGGCGCTGGTGGATCAGCGCTGCGGCCGCTGTCACAGCCTCGACCGCGTCTATCAGTCCGTCCATTCGCCCGATGAGTGGCGGGAGACCGTCAATCGGATGGTCGACTATGCCGCAGGCAGTGGGGGAGCGCTGCAGGCCGGCGAGGACCAGAAGATTATCGAATATCTCTCGGCCACCCAGAGTCCCGAGGCCGCCACGCAGAGAAGAGCGCAGGCAGATGCCGCGTCATCGGCGGGGCGGAGCCTGATTGCCGACAAACCCGACGCCAACGTTCCGCGGCCAACGCCGGCATCGCAATACAATCACAAGACTCTCGGCTTCATCTCGTTTGTGTGCCTGGCGGCAGTCACACTCGCCGTCCGGAGGCCGGGCCAGCGCAAGCCGGAGCGCGCCCAACCGATCACGCCATCGAAGCCCGCTGTCACCACTCCGCGACCTGCAGCCACTCCCTTCGTTTTGCAATTGGTGCAGATCACGGCGCAAACCGCGGACGCGAAGACCTTGCGCTTCGCGGTCCGCGGCGAACGGAAGCTCGACGCCTTGCCGGGCCAGTTCCTGACCTTTGCGTTTCTCTTCGATGGCAGGAAGGAGACTCGATGCTACTCCATCTGTTCTTCCACGGCGCGTTCCGGTTACGTGGAGATCACGCCCAAACGCGTGAATGGCGGTTGCGTCTCGGTCTATCTGAACGATCACGCCGGGGTCGGAATGACGGTCGAAGCAACTGGGCCGTTCGGGGCGTTCTGCCTGGACCCAGTGGAGGACAGGAATGTCGTGCTGATCGCGGCTGGAAGCGGCATCACGCCAATGATGGGGATGCTGCGGTACCTGGATGACCTTTGCCTGGACACGCAAGCCACGCTACTGTACTGCGTCCGCACCGCGAACGACATCATGTTTCGCCGCGAATTGGACGACTTGCAGCGCAATCTCAAAAACTTTCGCTACGAGGTGCTGCTCTCCAAGCCCGACCCCGATTGGGCCGGTGCACGAGGACACGTCCATCGCGGCTGGATCCAGGCGGCAGTCCCGGACGTGAAAAGCCGGACTTTCTTCCTCTGCGGCCCGCCGCCGTTCATGAGCGCCGCGCGCACCATTCTGCAGGAGTTGGGTGTGGAGGCGGGCCGGATCCGCCAGGAGACATTCGGCGGCGCGGGCGCGGAACTGCAATCCCGGCCGGCCTCCAGCGGACTGGTCGTGGAATTCGCGCGGTCTGGAAAAACCTGTGCGATTGGCGAAGGCCAGACGCTGCTGCAGGTCGCCATGGAAAATGGCGTGGAGATCCCGTCCGCCTGCCGCCAGGGACAGTGCGGCACCTGCAAGACGCGATTGCTGTCAGGCGAGGTGCGTATGAGCGCGGAGCAGGGACTCGACCCCGAATCAAAGTCGCGTGGTTTTGTTTTGACATGCGTCGGCCACGCTGCCGGCGATGTGAAGCTGGATGCGTGATTGTGGTCACTGCCTGCCGAACGGCCAGAGTCCCAGAGCGACCAGGAGGTCGCGCTGCGGCAGCAGCGATTGGGCCGTTTTCTCTGAGGTCCACCGCGCACCGATTCTGGTGGGGCGATCGGCGATCCCCATCGCGAGCAGGGCGAGAATTTCGCTATCCTTCTCCAGAACGTCTGCGGTGACTTTATCGAGAGTGTCGGCTGCCGAATGGCCCACCATTGCATAGTTCGGCGTGTCCTGCAGAGGCGCGATTCCAGCGATCCCGGCAAGCGTGAAGGCAAACGCATCGGTGTACGTGAGGTAGCCGTCCGTCACTTGCAGGGCTGCTACGTCGGTGATTTGCGACAGAAGGTCGCGCAGCGGCGCGCTGAATTCATCATGCCCCGCAATCGGGATTTTGGTGATCGGTCCATTTCCCCAATCGAGAACGAGCACGGAAACGATGTTCTTCAACTCTGATTCGTGCGCCCGGACATACGCCCGCGACCCGAGCAATCCCTCTTCTTCGCCAGTGAAGATAACGAATCGGATCGTCCGTCTGGGCTTCGCGCGCGATGTCACCATCGACTTCGCGGCCGCAAGGGCGGCGGCGACACCGAAGCCGTCGTCGATCGCGCCAGTCGCCAGGTCCCATGAGTCGAGATGTGCGCCCACGACGATGACCTCTTCGGGGAACTCCGAACCCGGAATCTCGCCGACAATATTTCGCGATTCCACGGGACCCGAGGTGAACTCGTTCAGTACATCGATCCCCACGCGCACCCGTGCGCCTGAGCGTAGCAGGCGCGTGAGCAACGCCTCCTGCTCTCGCGCGATGTCGACCACCGCCAAGGACGTCGAACGACTTGGAAAGCCCAGTGGCCCCGTGTGCGTCAGGGCGTCACCTGGCCGTTGATCGCGATAGATCACCGCGACGGCATGAGCTTTCGCCGCGGTGTCCAGAAACGGAGGGAGGTCCGCCACGTTCTTGACCTGGTCGGCTTTCCCCCCGTCACTTGCGGCAAGCAGCAGCACCTTCCCCGCCCAGTCCTTACTGTTTCGCGCCTCGCCCGACAAGTCGTTGCGATCGACCAGGACCACTTCGGCTTCCATTTCGCGCGCCGGGGTCGACCCCGCCCACGCGTAAGAGGTGACGATCAGTTCCAAGGGGAAGGGACTGATGATCCGGCACCGTGCGTACTGGCGGCGCCATCCCTGCTCCAATTGCCAGGACTCGGCATGGACGCGCTGCAACCCGGCGCTACGCATCGATTCGAGTGCCCATTCGCCGGCCCGCCGTTCCTGCGGCGACCCGGTGAGACGGGGGCCGATGGTGTCGCTCAATTCACGCAGATACGCAAACGCGGACGGGTGGTCATTCGCTGCTTTCCGGATAGCCGCCCGATTCCCATAGCCGTCCGGCGACTGAGCGTATACTTCCGCCAAAGCCAGCCCGAATGCGAAACCAAAGATCAAGCGGGCGCGGGAGTTTAGAGACAGCATCGTTCGATTGTCGTACGAGAGGAACGTCACCGTTCCGGTACCAAGCAAAATGCGATCAGCGGGCCCTATAATCAAGACAGGTCAACCAACAACATGAAAGTCACCTGGAGGGGAGTCTTCCCCGCAATTACGACCCAATTCCGTCCGGACCAATCGCTCGATCTGGGCGCCACCGCGCGGCACCTCGAAACCATGATCCAAGCCGGCATTCACGGCGTCGTGCTTCTCGGAACGGTCGGTGAGAATACGGCCCTGGAATATCCCGAGAAGTTGGAAGTGCTCCGGGAAATGAAGCAGGTCGTGCGCGGGCGAATTCCCGTCCTCACAGGCGTGGCCGAATACACTACAGCGCTCGGCTGCCGCTACGCGCGCGACGCCGAAAAGATCGGGCTCGATGGCCTGATGGTGCTGCCCGCGATGGTCTACAAATCGGACGATCGCGAAACCCTCCATCACTTCCGCACCGTGACCCGCGCCAGCGGACTGCCGGTGATGATTTACAACAATCCGGTCTCCTACAGCGTAGACGTGTCGCCCGAGTCGTTCGCGCAGCTTGCGGACGAACCCGGCATCGTGGCGATCAAAGAGTCGTCCGAGAACGTCCGCCGCATCACGGACCTGGTGAACATCGTGGGCGATCGCTTTATCCTCTTCGGCGGCGTGGATGACCTGGTGCTCGAGAGCGTCCTGTTGGGCGCGCAGGGCTGGATTTCGGGTCTGGTCAATGCCTTTCCGGATGAGAACCGCGCTCTGTGGGACCTGGCCGCGGCCGGCAAGTGGACCGAAGCGCGCGAACTCTATCGCTGGTACACGCCGCTGCTGCACCTCGACACCAAGGTGAAGCTGGTGCAATACATCAAGCTGGCGATGGCGGAAACGGGGCTCGGTTCGGAGATGGTGCGCGCGCCGCGTCTGCCCATCGAAGGCGCCGAGCGGGAAGAGATCCTTGCCATCATCCGGCATGCCATTCAGACGCGTCCGGCATTGGCGGCGGCCCGATGACCCAACGGGTTCGCGTGGTCGATTCCCATACCGGAGGCGAGCCCACGCGGGTGGTCGTCTCCGGCGGGCCCGACTTGGGTACGGGAACGATGGCAGAGAGGCTGGAGCGCTTTCGCTTGCACTTTGATACCTTCCGCTCCGCGGTGGTCAATGAGCCTCGAGGCAACGATGCCATCGTGGGAGCGATTCTCTGCGAGCCTTCCGATCCATCGTGCGATGCCGGCGTAATCTTTTTTAACAACGTCGGCTATCTGGGAATGTGCGGCCACGGGACCATCGGGCTGATGTCCACCCTGGCTTATCTGGGACGGGTCAAGGGGGGCGTGTGCCGCCTCGAAACGCCGCCCGGTATCGTCGACGCCTGCCTCCGGGACGATGGGCGTGTGACCATCCGCAATGTGGCGAGTTATCGCAGTGCCGCGAACGTCGCCGTGGATGCGCCGGGCATCGGCACGGTCTATGGCGATATTGCATGGGGAGGCAACTGGTTCTTCCTCTGCAGCAATCATGGGCAGTCGCTTGCCCTCAGCCGGCTCGACAATCTCACGGAGTACGCGTGGCGAATCCGCCAGGGCCTGACGCGGCACGGCATCACGGGCGACAACGGCGGCGAGATCGACCACATCGAACTCTTCGGACCTCCGAGCGGTACGGGAGCCGACAGCAAGAACTTCGTGCTCTGTCCCGGAAAAGCATACGACCGTTCGCCCTGCGGCACTGGCACCAGCGCCAAGCTCGCCTGCCTTTACGCCGACGGCAAACTGCGGCCCGGCCAGGTCTGGCGCCAGGAAAGCATCGTTGGAAGCGTATTCGAAGGGACGGTCTCAGTGGTGGACGGCAAGATCTACCCCGAGATCACCGGCTCGGCATACGTGAATGCGGATGCGGAACTGATTCTCGACGAGCACGATCCTTTCTGCTTCGGAATTCGAGCGGGATGCGGACCAGTTACGACGTAGCGATCGCCGGCGGGGGCATCGTCGGCGCTGCGTGCGCGCTGGAGTGCGCCGCAGGCGGGCTCTCCGTAGTGGTCGTCGATCCGGGCGTGGTCGGCGGTGGTGCGACTGCGGCGGGAATGGGCCACATCGTGGTGATGGACGACTCGCCGGCGCAGATCGCGCTCACACTCTACTCGCGCTCTTTGTGGATCGAGCTTTCCTCGCAGCTTCCCGCCGATGTCGAGTACCTGCCCTGCGGCACCTTGTGGGTGGCCGCCGATGAAGAAGAGATGGCCGAAGTGCGTCGCAAGAAAGCGCTTCTGGATGGAATTCAGGTCCGCGCCGAAGTGTTGGATTCGCGGCAACTCGCCGAGGCCGAGCCGCATCTGCGTCCCGGACTGGCGGGTGGTCTCCTGGTGCCGGACGATTCCGTGATCTACCCGCCGTGTGCCGCACGCTTCCTGCTGGAGCGGGCGAAGTCGCACGGCGCTGAGCTGCGCTTGGGAGTTCGCGCCAGCGGGTTTACGGGTCAAGGTATCCAACTCGCCGACGGCTCGCAGTTGAACGCGGGCATCACCGTGAATGCTACCGGTGCGTGGGCGCCGGAACTGACTCCCGGCATTCCGGTCCGCAAGCGCAAGGGCCACCTGCTGATCACCGACCGCTATCCGGGATTCGTGCGCGCGGCACTGATCGAACTGGGATATCTGAAGAGCGCGCATTCCACTACGTCGGACTCGGTGGCATTCAACGCGCAGCCGCGCCGCACCGGTCAGGTGCTGATCGGCTCGTCACGGCAATTCGGCGCCGAGGAGTCTGCGATCGACACGCACATGCTGCGCCGCATGCTGGCGCGCGCGCAGGAATACATGCCCGGGCTGGCGGATTTGACCGCCGTTCGCACGTGGACCGGCTTCCGCGCCGCGACTCCGGACAAATTGCCGCTCATCGGTCCCGTACCTGGGAATGAGAAGCTGTACCTGGCAACCGGCCACGAAGGCCTCGGGATCACGACGTCGCTCGCCACGGGCAAGCTGGTGGCGAATCAGATTTTGGGTCGTGAATCTGCGATTCCGTGCGCTCCTTATCTTCCCGGACGAAGCCAGGAGGAGCACGCGCATGGCTGATCGGGTGAATCTGTCGGTGAACGGTGTGCCGGTGACGATGCCTGCGGGGGCGATGGTGTCTGCGGCAGTGGCGGCGGCGGGCGTATTCGCGTTTCGCAAGTCGGTGACCGGAGAGCCTCGTGCGCCCTTGTGCGGAATGGGGATCTGCTTCGAATGCAGGGTGACGATCAATGGGCGGGAGCATTGCAGGAGTTGCCAGATTCCGTGCCAGGATGGCATGAAGGTAAGCACGGATGAGTGAACTGTATCCATCTCGCAGGCACTCCTGCCTGCCGTCTCGCCACTCGTGCCGAGACTTTTCTGGCGTCTGCAGAGCGGGCGGCGTCGACGCAGCGAGCCGCGACCGTCGGGGAGCGAAACTGAGAGAGCACTCAAGAGTGTCGACAGCGTCGAGAGCACTTTGCGCGGCAGACGTGGCACACCCCCCGAAAAGTCTCGACAAGAGTGTCGAGACGGCAAACACGAGTGTTTGCGCCACGTCACACATTGGGATGGATTCGATGGCCAACCCCTTCCGTGCGGGATGGCATGAAGGTAAGCACGGATGAATGAACTGCATCCATCTCGCAGGCACGACGTGGCGCAGGCACTCCTGCCTGCCGTCTCGACACTCGTGTCGAGACTTTTCTGGCGTCTGCAGATTGGGCGGCGTCGACGCAGCGAGCCGCGACCGTCAGGGCGCGAAACTGAGATGCCCCTCAAGAGTGTCGACAGCGTCGAGAGCACTTTGCGCGGCAGACGTGGCACACCCCCCGAAAAGTCTCGACAAGAGTGTCGAGACGGCAAACAGGAGTGTTTGCGCCACGTCTTCGCACGAATGTTTCATACACACCAACCCTTAACCCCCAACCCCTGTTTTCAAGAGTGTTTGCGCCACGCCTATGCCTGACTCTTCCTTCGACATCGCCATTGTGGGGGCGGGGCCTGCCGGTTTGGCGGCGGCACGGCGTGCTGTCGAATCGGGCGCACGAGTCGCCTTGCTCGACGACAATCCGAGCCCCGGCGGCCAGATCTGGCGCTCGGACCCGGCACAGTGGCGTCCTCTGCTTGGCACGCTCGAGCCGATCTGCGGCGTGCGTGTCGTCGCTGCGCCTGCGCCTGGCATCCTCACACTTGAGCGGTTCGACGGCGACCTGGAAATCTCGTATCGCAAGCTGGTCCTCGCCACCGGCGCTCGCGAGCGCTTCCTGCCGTTTCCGGGATGGACGTTGCCCAATGTGATGGGAGCGGGCGGCCTGCAGGCGCTCGTCAAGTCGGGACTCCCGATCGAAGGCAAACGCGTGATCATCGCCGGAAGCGGACCACTCTTGCTTGCGGTCGCGAAGTATATGCGCGCTCACGGCGCCAAAGTTCCGCTGGTCGCCGAACAGGCCAGCGATGGGGCGCTCTTTCGCTTCGCGGCGGGCCTGGTCCGCCACCCCGGCAAACTGCTGCAGACCGTCCAATTCGGCACGTCGCTACTGGGAATCCGCCGTCCCACTTCATGCTGGCCAATTGCGGCAGACGGGAACGGCAAGCTGGAGAGCATCACCCTATATCGCAACGGCAAGACGTGGAAGGAGCCTTGCGACTACCTGGCCTGCGGCTTCGGTCTCATTCCGAATACCGAGATCCCGGTGCTGCTCGGCTGTGAGTTGAGCGATACCGGCGTGCGCGTGAACGAATATCAAGAGACCTCCGTCGCAGGCGTCTACTGCGCGGGTGAAGTCACCGGCATCGGCGGACTGGACCTCTCTCTGGTGGAAGGCGAGATCGCTGGCTACGCGGCGGCCGGCAAATCGGATCTCGCGGCCAGTCTCTTCGGCGTGCGGACGCGCCACCAGCGCTTCGCCGCATCGCTCGAGAAGGCATTCACGCTCCGCGAGGAACTCAAGAATCTAACGCAGGACGAAACGCTCGTCTGCCGCTGCGAAGATGTTGCGTACGGGAGAATTCGCGAATGTTCCGGATGGCGCGATGCCAAGTTGCACACGCGCTGCGGCATGGGCCCGTGCCAGGGCAGGGTGTGCGGAGGAGCGGTGGAATTTCTGCTTGGATGGAAGTCAACCTCGGTGCGCCCGCCGGTATTTCCGGCGCGGATTCAGAGCCTCACTGGCCCCAAATATCCCCAACCGTAAAGCCGTCCGGAAACGGATCTTCGGGATCGACCACGTACTGCGCGAACCCCGTGATCCACGCCTGCCCGGAGAGCGTCGGCACCACCGCATCATACTGCCCGACGCGGGTCTTCTCAATCAACCGGCCGGTGAAGACGGTGCCGAGAATCCCCTCGTGAACGAAGTCCTGACCGAGCGGCAGTTTGCCCTTGGCATGCAGCGCCGCCATTTTGGCGCACGTACCGGTGCCACAGGGCGAACGGTCGAGCACGCCGCTCCATTGCTCGGGGCGCGACCAGTCGAGCGTGCCCGTGGAGACGACTACCGCGTTCTTGCGATGCGCATCGGGTCTTGCCGGCTCGCCCGAGATCTGTGCGATCGTCACACCCGCGATCCCCGGATTCTCCGGATGCACTACCGGCAACTGCTCGCGCGCCGCCGCCTTGATCCGCTCGGCGGCGCGGGCGATGTCGCCAGCCTGGTCCGGCGTCAAGCGAAGACCTAGCGCCGCGGCATCCGCGATGACATAGAACATGCCCCCATACGCCACGTCCACGGTGACCGTGCCCATTCCGCGCACTTCCACGGGCGCGTCCAGATGCGTGGCGAACGCCGGGACGTTGCGAAACGTCACCTTGCGGCACTTGCCGTTGTGCACCTCCGCTTCAATGCCGATGAGGCCCGCGGGCGTCTCCAATTTCAGCCTCGTCACCGGCTCTTCTACTGGAACCATCCCGGTTTCGATCAGCACCGTGACCACGCAAATGGTGTTGGTGCCCGACATGGGGGGATACTCCACCTGCTCCATGATGACGAATCCGGCATCAGCCTCAGGGTGAGTGGGGGGCAGAATGAGATTGCAATTCGCCGCCGGATATCCGCGAGGCTCGCGCAGCATGCGCAGCCGCAGCCGGTCGGCCTGTGTCTCCAGGTAGACCTTCTTCTCGAACATGGTCTTGCCTGGAACATCGAGCACCCCGCCGGTAATCACGCGGCCCGGCTCGCCGCAGGCATGGGCGTCTACCGCCGTGATCATGCTGGAGAATCGCATCAGCCCGCCACGACAGGGTTGCGCAAAAGTCCGATATCTTCGATTTCCACTTCCACCACGTCTCCCGGGGCTAGTTTGCGCGTCGCTCCGGGCGTGCCGGTATAGATGAGGTCGCCGGGAAGGAGCGTGACCCAGCCGCTGATCCACTCGACGATTTCCGGGCAGTCGAAGATCAAGTCGGCGGTGGTCTGCTGCTGCACCACCTCGCCATTGAGTCGCGTCTTGAGGAGCAGATTCGAATAGTCCACGTCAGTTGCGATCGCAGGCCCAAGAGGTGCGAAGGTATCCGAACCCTTGGCACGCCACCACTGCAAGTCCTTACCCGGCCCATGCTGCCAGTTGCGCTCGCTGACGTCGTTGCCGCAGGTCACACCGAAGATCGCGCTCGCGGCCTCATAGGCGGATGCGTTCTTCACAGCCTTGCCGATAACGATCACCATTTCGCCTTCGTAATGCAGATCGGTGGCGTCGCGCGGGATGCGAATGGGCCCGCCCGGGTCCTGCAGAGCGGTTATCGGTTTGTAGAAGATTTCGGGGTGCGCGGGCTGGGGCCGGCCTCCCAGGTGGCTCTTGTAGTTGAGCCCGACTGCCATGATCTTGCCTGGCTGGCAGGGATACAACAGTTCCACATCGGCAAGCGGAACGGTGAAGCCGTTCGGCTCTGGATTCTCGAAGAGATCGCCCGCGATCTCGCGCACGGTATCGCCATCGAGGATGCCGTACGAAATATTGGACTGGAAGCGGTAGCGAATGTAGTGGACCACGCTTGCATATTGTAGCGTGCTAACTGCTCTCCGGCGGATAGATACAATACGGCTTCGGGAGGTGCGCCGCAATGAAGCAGGAGCCATCGTTTTTCGAGGGCCATGAGCCCGTCTTGATCTACATCGCCAAGCGCCTGAACGATGCCTTGCGGCTGGAGACCATCCTCGCGGAATCCGGCGTAGACTTCGGCGTGGAAGCGGACGAATACCGTGGCGGCGTGGTGTTCCGCAGTGTCAGAACCGGCGCGTTCTTCTATGTGCTTCCCGATGCCGTGGAGACCGCGCACGAAATCATGCGGCGCAACAAATACAAGCCCTACGACGGTCCGCAGAGCGAGATCCCGGACGCGTGAAGACTACCAACCGGCCTGCGTGGCCAATCGTTCCACGACTTTAGGCCCGTACTTCGCCGCAACTTCACGGATTTTCGACGCGTTGCCCAGCATCACGAACGTCAGGTTGTCGGTGCGGTAATACTTGCGAATCACTTCGTTCGCCTGATCGAGGGTTACGGCGTCGACACGCGCGAAGAACTGGTCCACTTCATCCCTTCCCAGCCCTAAGAGCTCGATCTCGCCCAACGCCGCCGCAATCTGATCGGAAGTTTGCAGGCGTTGCGGAGGATAGGTGCCTTTGAGATAGGTCTTGGCCGACGTGAGTTGGTCCGCTGTAATGCCGTTATCGTGGAATCGCTTCAGCACATCGAGCGCGAGATCGATGGCCTTTTCGGTGGTCTCCGTCTTGGTGTAGGTGCTGATATACAGCGCACCCGTCAGGCGTGCCTGCTCCACACGCGAATTGGCGCCGTAGGTCAGTCCCGAATTGACGCGCAGTTCGTCGTTGATCATGGAGCTGAACCGTCCGCCGAACAGCGTATTGACAAGCGTGAGCGCCATGCGATCGGGGGTGGATCGGCGGATCCCAGGCTGGGCGATGATGAAGTACGTCTGGGTGGCATCCGGCTTATCGATCAGGAGCACGGCGGGACTGGAATTGCGCACTGGCGGATGGTCATCCACCCAGGAGTAGGCAGCGCCGGCAGGTGCCGTCCCGAAGGTTGCCGCTACTCGCGCTTTGGCCACCGCGGGATCGAAATCTCCTGCCACGATGAGGATTAAGTTCTTGCCGACATACATGCGCTGATGGTAGTCGGTCACGTCCTGGCGGCGGATCCGGTCGAACGAGGCTTCGTCGGCAATATGCCCATACGGGTGGCCGTTACCGAAGAAGAAGCTGCGGTAATGGGAATTGATGGATCCCGGGTTGTCCTTCAGGGACTTGAGATTGTCGAGACGGCGCGCCACTTCCTTGCGAAATTCCGCGTCGGGAAAGGTGGGATGCAGCAGCGCCTCGGCGAACAAGTTCAATCCCTGTTCGAAGTCTTTCTTGAGAAACTCCGCGGAGAAGACGGTGGATTGTTCGTTGACGGAGGCGCCGAAAGTGCCGCCCAGACCGTCGAGCTCTTCAGAGAACTGGTCCTTGGTGTGATTCGCCGAGCCCTGGCGCAGCAACGCCGCGGTCACGTTCGAAACGCCGGCCAGTGCGGCTGTCTCCGACTCTTCGCCGCCGCGCACCAGCAGGTGGAAGCTCACTAGCGGGAGTCCGCCCTTCTGCACCAGATAGACCACGGTGCCGTTGGGCAGCACCTCCCTCGAATACGGAGGCAATTTCACCTGCGCGGACAACGAGGCGCTCAAAGCTAACGCAAAGATCAGGGTCTTCATTTCTTCACCTCGGGCTTTTCGGGCAGGAGTGTCGCTACCGTTCGATTCTTCGGACTGAAGTATTGCCTGGCAACTCGTTGAACGTCGGCGGACGTCACGGCTTCGATGTCCTTGTCCGCAGTGAACAGCTTGGCGTAGTCGCCGTAGAAAATCTCATAGCTTCCCAGCAGGTTGGCGCGCCCTTCGATGGTCTTTTGTTGCCGGTACAGATTGGCGAGGATTTGATTTTTGGCCTTCCGCAACTCTTCGGCAGGCACCAGGTCGGTTTGCAGCTTTACCAGTTCCTCGTAGAGCACCTTTTCGGTAGCGGCAGGATCCACACCGGAGCGGGGCTGCATTCCGAACGTGAACACGGTCGGATCGAGCGCATTGCCCACGCCGCCATTCACTGAAAGCGCGAGTTGCGCATCCACCAGGTGCCGGTAGAGTCGCGAACTCTGTCCGCCACTCAGGACGGTTTGCAGGACGTGCAGGACAGGCGTGTCCGGGCTCTTGGTTTCGGGGACGTGATAGAGAATCTGCTGAATGGGGAGGAGCGCCGGTTTGCTCAAAGTCACGCGCCGCTCGCCCTGCTGCACCGGTTCCTTGGTGCGAACAGGAGGAGGTGGATCGTGCCGCGGAATCGGCTCCAGATACTTGTGGGCCAGTTCCATCACCTGGTCGTATTTCACGTCGCCCACGATCACCAGCACGCAGTTGTTGGGAGCATATCCCATGCGGAAGTGGCTCTTCAAATCGTCCATGCTCCACGACTCGATATCGGAAGGCCATCCCACCACAGGCCAATGGTACGGATGCGCCTCGAAGGCTGTGGCGCGGCCCAACTCTCCGAGCATTCCGAAGTTGTTGTTGTCGACTGAGGAACGCCGCTCGGAATAGACCACGCCGCGTTCCGATTCGATGATCTTGGGGTCGAACGCCAGATCGCGGATGCGGTCGGCCTCGAGGTCGAACATCTGTTCGAGCGCGGAGGACGGATACCAGTCGGTGTACACGGTCACGTCGTTGCTGGTATAGGCGTTGTTGTTGCCGCCGATGTTGTCCATGGTCTTGTCGAACTGCTTGGGGCCATACTTCTTCGCGCCGTTGAACATCATGTGCTCGAAGAAATGGGAAACGCCGGTCGTCCCCGGGCGTTCGTTCCGCGATCCGATGCGATAGAAGAAATACATCGCCACGTTCGGAATCCCATGGTCCTCCTGGACAATCACCTTCATGCCATTGGAGAGCATTTGGGTGCGGGGTTCCTGGGCAAAAGCCAAGGGGCAGAGCAGCAGCGCTCCGATTATCGTACGCATGGGTCCAAAATAGCACCTTTGTGAAGGCGTAAACGTTTCCCGGCAGACCCGTCGGAGTCAGACGGGTACGCCTTTGCATTTTCAATAACTTACAGGGAATTTCCGTCGGACTCCGACGGAATCGGGTTTGAGGGAGCGCGCCGAGGGTGGCGCGGGTAGGAGCCGCGGTCGTCTACGAACTCTGATTAGTGGTCGCTTGCTGACGCGCGCGGCTCGTAACCTACCCAAATAATTTCCCCTGCAATACGTGTGCTTGCGAGCCGCGCGCGTAAGCAAGCGATGCCCGATCGCCCGAAAAATCACTCCCTTACGGTCGTGGCTCGTTGTGAGCACGCGCGCGTGAGCAAGCGACGTCCAGTCGTATGTGGGGCAGGCGCTCCCGGATTTTCACAGCTTCTCACGCGCGCGGGTCGTCAGTGTCTTGCGTGCCGCGACCGTGAGGTATCAACGAAAAGATGGACTTCCTACAAGACATGTCCAGACAACATGGGCTTCTGATGCGGGTGCGGAGTCGGAGCGATTTGCCGTGGGCTATAGTAGTCGTATCCATGGGCCGTATCCGCATCCTGCCGGACCAGGTCGCCAATAAGATCGCTGCCGGCGAGGTAGTCGAGCGCCCTGCCTCCGTCGTCAAAGAACTGCTGGAAAACTCGCTCGATGCCGGAGCGAAAGATCTGCGCGTCGAAGTGGAATCGGGCGGACGGCGTCTGATCCGCATCGTCGACGACGGCTGCGGCATGCTGCGCGACGACGCGCTGCTGGCGTTTGAGAGGCACGCCACCAGCAAACTGCGCGATGTCAAGGATCTGCTATCGATCGCCACGCTTGGCTTCCGCGGCGAAGCCCTGCCCTCGATCGCATCGGTGTCCAGGCTGCTGCTCGAGACGCGCTCGCCGGAGGAGACGACGGGCACGCGCATCGAAATCGCCGGCGGTAAGATGCTGCGGTGCGAGGAGGCGGCGCTGGGAGGCGGCACGGTGATTACGGTCCGCGATCTCTTCTACAATGTGCCGGCGCGCCGGAAGTTCCTGAGGACTGAGCCTACGGAATTGGCGCACATCGCGTCGCTGGTCACGCATTACAGCCTGGCGCATCCGGATAAGACTTTCCAGTTAATCAGCGGCGGGGCAGACCTGCTTCATGTCACGCCCGTAGGTACGCTCGAAGAGCGCGTTTACCAGGTATTTGGGAGCCAGGTGTTGGACGACCTGGTGGATATCGGCGTCCGGGAGAAAGATCTCTTTATTCCGGCGCCGAGCGTTCCGCCGTCGGAGGCGATTGCGGCTTATCGCGGCGAAGGCGAGTCGGAAGGTCCCGAGCCAATGCGGCGCTTCCGTCTCACGGGATTCTTCTCACGCCCGCAGGTGCAGAAGAACAACCGCAATTCGATCTTCATCTTCGTGAATGGCCGCCTGATTCGCGACCGCCTGATGCTGCATGCGCTCTCCTCCGCGTATCACAATCTGATCCCGCCCGCGTCGTATCCCTTTGCGCTGCTCTTCGTGGGGTGTGATGCGGAAGAGGTGGACGTGAACGTGCACCCATCCAAGACCGAAGTGCGCTTCCGGCACGGCAACTTCGTTCACGATTTCGTACGCGATTCGATTCGCGAGCGGCTGATCGAGAGCCGCCCCGCGCCCGCATTTTCGCCAATGCCGCGAGCGGCATCTCCGATTCCGGCGGCTCAGCCCGCCGCTCGGTTGCCGTACTCCGAATTCAGCCAGATGATCGAAAATGAGCCCCCGGCGGAAGGAGAGGTCGCGATGACGGAAGCATCGTCGCGGCTGCCGATGCAGACCGTCGCAGCGCCGAGCGGCGACCTGATGCCGGAATTCGTTCTGCGGCCCGGCCGCGGTCCCGACCCCAAACTCGATTTCGCCGGCCCACCGATCGAGGTCGCTCCTGGTCCTCCCCCGTCAGGGAAGCTGCGGCGAAATCTGGACGCACACGGCGAGTTCCCGCGCGATGCCATTCCGTCGCCCGAGATGTCGCTCTCGGTTTTGTCCGACCTGCGCCCACTCGGCCAGATCCACGAGAGCTTTATCATTGCGGCCAGCAGGGATGGGCTGTGGATCGTAGACCAGCACGTAGCTCACGAGCGAATCCTGTTCGAGCAGGTGCTGAAACAGCGCGCTGCCGGACGCGTGGAGATGCAGCGCCTGCTGCTGCCGATGGTGCTGCAACTCACCGCCGAGCAGCAGATCGATTACGCCCGGATTGCCGACGAACTGCACGCCTCGGGGTTCGAGACGGAGCCGTTCGGTAATCGGACCATCGCGATCAAGGCGGCGCCCGCGGCTGTCAGCGCGTGCGATCTGGAGTCGGTGGTGTTTGAGATTCTCGAGACGGCGGAGGGTGAGATGCACGGCGTCTCGCTGGATGACCTGCGGCGGAATATCTGCGCCTCTATTGCTTGCCGCGCTGCGATCAAGATCAATACGCGGCTGGATGCCAGCAAGATGGAATGGCTTTTGAAGGCATTAGCGCAGACGGACTGTCCGATGAGTTGCCCGCATGGACGTCCGATCGCCCTGCACTACTCCACGCGAGAAATACTGAAGGCATTTCATCGAATTTGAGGTGGCGCAAAGACTCTTCTTTGCCGCGTCGAGACTCCTCTCGACGCCTCTCGGGGGCGTATCAATGCCGAGTGAAAGAGCGATCTCCGTGGACACATGGCAGCGTCGAAATCACTTCGCTGCACCAGAATTGACAGACCCCCGAAAAGCGTCGAGAGGAGTCTCGACGCGGCAAACAGGAGTGTTTGCGCCACAGGGCAGGCCGCTAGGACTCGACGATCCCGCGATGGAGGGCCGCTACGGCGGCCTGCGTCCGATCACTCACGTTCAGGCGACTGAGCACGATGTTCACATGCCACTTCACCGTGCCTTCCGTGATTCCCAGGTGCGAGGCGATCTGCTTGTTGCTCAGACCCTTCACGATCAGCCTCAGAATATCGAGTTCCCGCGGACTCAACTCGGACCCCGGCATCCGCTCCGCGAGACTCTTCAAAACTGGAGGGGGGAGATAGCGAATGCCGGAGTGCACGCTGCGAATGGCTTCCAGCAGTTCATCGTGTGCCATCCCTTTCAGCAAGTAGGCCTGCGCCCCCGCGGTCAAAGCTCGATGGATGTCTTCGTCCCCCTGATACGTCGTAAGCACGATGATGCCGGCATCGGGATCGATGGCGCGGATGGCGCGAATCGCCTCCACTCCGCCCATGCCCGGCATACGCAGATCCATCAGCACGACATCGGGCTGATGCTTGCGGAAGAGAGCGACCGCGTCGCGCCCGTCCGTCGCTTGCGCTACCACCTTCATGTCGGGCTGCCCGCTGATCATGGCCGATAGGCCGTAACACACCACGGGATGATCGTCTGCCACTAACACCTGAATGACTGCGGATTTGGTCATGTCCGTACCCGTTCCGGCTCCTGCCGCAACACCCGCCCGCGTAGCGGAAGCCGCGCCACTACGGCCGTGCCGCCTCCTGGAGTGCTATGCAGCAAAAAGCTTCCTCCCAATTGCTCCACGCGCTCGCGCATTCCCAGAATGCCGTAGTGTCCCCCAGACTCCAGATCCCGGTTGGGAGGCGTAAATCCGCGGCCATCATCTACTACTTCGAGACGAACCTCGTCGGCATCGAAGCAGAGGCGGATGCTGATCAATCGCGACTCCGCATGGGTCACCGCGTTGCGGACCGCTTCCCGCGCCACCAGGAACATACTGCGCGCGGCTCCCGATTCCAAATGCACCGGCGCTCCGCTGAGGTCCACGCGAATCTGCACATTCCGTTCGATCGACAGTTGCCGCACGAAGTCGCGTAGCATGCCTGCCAATTCGCCTTCCAGTTCCGCATGGCGCAGATCCCAGACTGCCTGCCGTGCTTCGTCGAGCGTAAGCCGGATGTGCACCCGCGCCTGATCCAGCAACTCTTTCATGGGGCCTCCGCCGTTGGCCGGAAACGCCGAGGCCGCCTCGAGGAGCGTGGAAACTCCCACGCATCCTTGTATGACCGTATCGTGCATTTCCCTGGCCAGGCGAGTCCTTTCCGATAAGAGCAGCGCATATCGCGCCCGGGTCTGGCGCGCGTAGAGCCTGAGTCCGATGGCGACGCAAGCCATTGCAATCGCCGCGCACAATCCGTAAAACCAAGCCGTTTCGTAGAGATGAGGATCCCAGGTGAATGAAACCGCAGCCTCGGATGCCTGCTGCGGAGCCACGCTATCGGTAGCCACTACGCGAAAACGGTACTGTCCATGAGGCAGGTTGGTGTAGTGCGCGACCCGATCGCTCGAACCAGCCGTCCAGCCTTCGTCGAAACCCTCGAGCCGGTACTGGAAACGGGTCCGCTCAGGAGAGAGCAGGCTGCACGCGGTGTAGTGAATTTCCAGCTTCCCGTGGCCGGGGCGGATCTGAATGTCGCCGGAGAGCGGAATCGCCCGATCGTCAGCCGTAATCGCCTCGATGAGCACGGGCGAAGGCTTGCTCGCGCGCGCAAGATTCGGATCGATACGGACTGCACCTTTGACACTGGGGAACCAAATCTCGCCCATGGAGGTGCGGCATCCGGCGAGGCCGAAACCTCCGTTCATCTGCGTGGATTCGAGACCCTCCGCGGTCCCATAGGCCACCCCCGCGATCGCACGGGACGGCACGGCGGTGGCACCCGCGGCAAGACCCTCCGCGACTCGCTTCAACTCATCGCGACTCGCCGAGAAAACTCCTGCTGGCCCGCTCCACCAGAGGTTCCGGTTGCCGTCCTCCAGGATCCGGTAGATGGTATTGCTCAACAGACCCTCGCGAGTGGTGAACCTGCTCAACTTCCCCTCGGCAATCCGGAACAAGCCGCCGCCTCTGGTACCCACCCAAAGAGTGGAGTCGGAATCTTCGTGAAGGGCCCAGATCCTTTCTCCGGCGAGCGGAGCGAAATTCGGATCTACCACGAACCGGCCGTCATGAACGCGATTCAGGCCGCCGTCGGTACCCACCAGCAAGTCGCCTTTGTGGTCCTCGGCCAACACGCGGACGCTGCCATAGGCGAGTCCATCCTCCACGTAGTAGCTGTGGAAGCGGGTGCCGTCCCATCGGCTCAGACCGCTGCCCAGCGCGATCCACAGGTCTCCGCGCCGGTCCTCGTGCAACACACGAACGTTGTTATTCCGCAGACCATCGCGGGTAGTGAAGTGAGTGAAGGCGCCTCCCGCAACGCGAATCAGCCCCTCATCCTCGGTGCCGATCCACAAAGCGCCTTTGCTGTCTTCGAATACGGTCCTGGCATGCACGTGCGAAAGCGAATCAGGCAGGCGAAAGAGGCTGAGCGTGCCGTGTTCCCGCCGGTAGATCTGGCCGGTGATTGTAGTAATCCAGAGAAGGCCGTTCCGGCCATCGTAGATGGTAGACACGTTGTCATCTGCCAGCCCGTCCTCGCGCGTGAAGGTTTCCACCAGGCTCTTGTTCAAGCGCAGAAGGCCATCATGGGTGCCCACCCACAAATTCTGTTCGCGATCTTCGAAGATGGCGGCAATCGTGGTGTCCGGCAGCGCGCGGGAGGCGCGATAGAATGCCACCCCGTTCGCACCGACGCGCACCAGTCCACCGCCCAGGGTGCCGATCCACAAATTGCCTCCGTGATCGTCGCACATCGTGAGTGCACGCACGCCTTCGAGGCGCGGATCGGTGTGAACCATGCTTCCGTCGAGGCGCTGAACTCCCGCCGCGGTGGAAAACCAGACCTCGCCGTTGGAGCGTGGATACACCGACCGCACTCCCGTCACCGGTTTGCCTTCGGACAGGACGCGATGCACCTGTCCGCCTTCCACGGTGAGCATCCCGACGCCCGCCGCCACCCAGATCGTCCCGTCCTGTCCGGCGCTGATGCCGGTTACCGCGGTAATCGGGAGGGTGCCTTGCCCATCGAGCCGCTCGATCTTGCCTCGAACCAGGCGGAAGAATCCTCGATCGGTGCCGATCCACAGAATGCCGCTACGATCTTCATAAAGGGCGCGCACAAACCCGTTGGTCAAGCCTTCGGCAGGGCCATACGCGCGGAAGGATTGGTTTTGGTACCGCAAGAGTCCGCCCCCCTCGAGCCCGATCCACAGGGAACCGTCGGCTGCGGGGCACAGGGCGAGGATGCTCTCGTCGCGGAAGGCCGGGGTGTTGGAGCGATCGAAAACGAAGAAGCGGGAGCCATCGAAGCGGACCAATCCGCCGGGACTGCCGATCCACAGATACCCGTCGGAAGTTTGCGAGATCACGCGGATGGCGTTCTGCGGGAGGCCGTCCTGAACGCGCCAGACGCGGTGGCTGTATTCGCGGGCGAGGGGGTCGGAGCGAGTTATAGAAGCGGCGTGGAGGGACACCGCGAACAGGCCCACGACCAGGTGGAAAACGGGGCGGCGAATCGGCCGCGACAGCATCGAGTGTAGTCTATCGCATTGGAGAAGAAGTGTCGCGCCAAAGAGGCTGGCACGCGGAATAGGCTGCCGAGGGATTTGGGAGAACGCTTGCTTACGCGAACGCTCGTTGGCAAGCTGGGGGGAACGCTTGCTTTTACGCGCTCGATTCGTAGGCACGCGGCGTGTTTGGGGGAGTTACGAGCCGCGACCGTGAGGGAGCGAACGGGTAGTAGGCAAGCTCGGGGAATGCTTGCTTTTACGCACGCGATTCGTAGGTAAGCGGTGATGAGGCATCGCTTGCTTACGCGCGCGGCTCGCAGGCAAGCTCGGAGAATCCTTGCTTTTACGCGCGCGATGTTACGAGCCGCGACCGTGAGGGAGCGAACGGGTCGTAGGCAAGCTCGGGAAACGCTTGCTTTTACGCACGCGATTCGTAGGTAAGCGGTGATGAGGCATCGCTTGCTTACGCGCGCGGCTCGCAAGCACACATGCGGGGTGCAGACAGACCGGCCCTCCAGGGGCCGGCCGCGGGAGCCGCCCCACTGTCAGGCAGCATTCGTGGGGGATCTTGCAAAGAAACTTTCGCTACGTCGCTCTTCCAGCCAGCGAAACCGCCGGACTCAGAATCCGGCGCGCTGGAATGGGCGCCGGGGTCGAATCGATCGGCAAAGCCGCAGGCTCAACACTGAACCATTGCGCCATCACCTCATCGCTCACTCGCTTGCGGCTCATGATCTGCCGCCGTTGCCGCCAGGCACGGGGCAGACAAGCTGCCAGGCGCCAAAGGGCGGGAAGCGATGAGGGCTCCCAGAACAGGACACCACCGAGCACCGTCAGATCCCGAAGGGTCATGGCGAGCCAAAACCGGCGATACAACCCAGGGGTCGCGTTCTTAATCCTCATCAGAAACCGATTCTTCACCGAATGCATGTTGACGGCGGCCGGAACCGATCGGCGGTTCTCCGGGTTCGCCGTGCGGACGTGGTAAGAGGTCGCCTGGGGCGTGTAGATACAACGCCAACCCATCAGTTGGGCGCGCCAGGCCACATCGGCGTCTTCGCGGTAGATAAAGAAATCGGGGTCGAAAAAACTACCCTCCACGGCAATGTCGTCAATCATGCGGCGGCGAAAGAGGGCCGCGGCTGCACTGGCCCCAAATACGTACTCCATAGTTTCGAAGCACTGGATGTCGGGTTCGTGCCAGCCGCGGTCGAAGTGACGCATTGCGGGAGTAAAAAAGATTCCGGTGGAATCGATGCGAGGCTCCGGCAGGAAATCGAAGCCGGGGCCAATCGACAGGAGTTTTCCACAAACGGCGCCGGCGCCGGGGTCGGATTCGCCAGCTTCCACCAGTCTGCGGATAAACCCAGGGAGCAGCAGAACATCGGGATTCAGGGTCAGAACCCACTCCGAACGGCTCGCGCGAATCGCCCGGTTCTGCGCTTCTGCAAATCCTAAGTTCCTGTTATTCAAAAACTTACGGATACGGCCCTTGAACTCTTTGAGGATCTCGCAGGTATCGTCGGTGGAGGAGTTGTCCACCACCACAACCTCAATCGGCACCCCCTCCTGACGGAGAACGGCATCGATGCAGCGGCGGATGTACCGCCCGCTGTTATAGGTCACGATCGCTACGCACACTCTTCCGTGAGGCACTTGTAGAGTTCCTGCTGATACGAAGACCGGCAAAAGGCCGCTTCAACTACACTGAGGTGGGAAACTTTTGTAAAAACCAGAAAAAAAATAGCGGAACATCCTGTAGTTGGGCTCGGATCCACCTGGGTCTTTGAGGTGGCTCGTAACAATGTCGTCGTATTCCGCTGGTGAAAGCTTCGTGGGTATGCTCCGGCAGGAGAAGACCGGTGATGCGCTGCAGAATCGTGTGGCGCAACTGTTCGAAGAGTCACGCGACGACGTTTACCGTTACCTGCTGACGTTGGGCCTTCATCCTCCCGCGGCACAGGAGGCGGTACAGGAAGTCTTTCTCCGGCTCTATGCCACGTTGAAAAAAGGGGAAAACATCGAGAGTCCGCGCGGCTGGATCTTTCGGGTGGCGCACAATTATGGGTTGAAAGTGCGCGCCCGGCAGGCCACCGAAGCGCCGTTCGATGCGGATCTGGAAGGGCGGTTGGTGGCCCCAGCGGAAGATCCGGAGCGTAGTTTGTTGGAGCGCGAGCGGTTGCGCCGTTTCCACCATGCGGTGGAAGGTCTGTCGCAGCAGCAGCAGCGGTGCCTGTTTTTGCGTTTGGAAGGGTTGCGGTACCCGGAAATCGGGTCGGCCTTGGGAATCAGCGCGTCGGCCGTAGGCGAGTTTCTGCGGCGTGCGGTGACCCGGTTAAGGAAGGTGCGGGATGAGTAGCTTGCAGATCCATCATCCGGAAGACGATCTGTTGCTTCGCTATATCGACGGCGAGTTGCCGGCGCGCAAAGTACGCCAGGTAGCCCACCATTTGGAAGCGTGCTGGCAATGCCGCAGCGAAGTGGAAGAACTGCAGGTTACCGTGGCCGATTGCGTGCGATACCGCAAGAACGTACTGCAGGCTTATCTGCCTCCTCCCCCCAGCCCGTGGTCGGATATTTACCGCGGATTTGCGCAGGTCGATGAGTCGATGCGGCAGGACGCCTGGATGTCCCGTCTGAAGCAGTGGTTGATGGCTCCTGCGGTATGGAAATGGGGCGTGGCGGTTGCGGCGTCGGTGGTGTTGGCAGGGGTTGCCATCCAACAATTCCGGCAGGCTCCGTCGGTTCATGCAGCCACGATTTTGAGGAAGGCCGTCTCGGCGACCAAGGCGCGTCCGGCGGTGCCGCGACGGGTTTTGGTGCAGACCAGAACGCAACGGATGGTCAAGGTGGTGGGAGCGCGGCAGACGGATCGGTCAGCCGAATCTCTGTCCACGTCGCTTGAGGAGCGCTTCGCAGCCGCGCACTACGATTGGAACGATCCGCTGAGTGCCCAGGCGTACCAAGGCTGGTTCGACGGCTTGCCCGCCAAACAGGATGAAGTGACCATGGTGGCCGATCCGAAAGTGCCCGCGGAGAGTTGCTACCTGTTGCGCACGGTGACTCCGGATGGTTCTTTGGCGGCGGCCAGTTTGATGTTGCGCGCGAAGAACCTGGAGCCGGTGGAGAGCAAGCTCGAGTTTCGCGATCGCGAATGGGT
Organism: Bryobacteraceae bacterium; assembly: GCA_035295745.1. Lineage (GTDB taxonomy): Bacteria > Acidobacteriota > Terriglobia > Bryobacterales > Bryobacteraceae > JAIQFL01. Next base: position 27,697 of record DATGIL010000099.1, read on the forward strand.
AGAGTTCACAGAGATTGAGGACGCGGCTCCGGGTACCGGGGGCCGGCCAGCCACTACAGGACTCGAACCGGCGCCGAGCCGCGGCGATTCCGGGTCGCGAGCCATGAGCGTTCCGGGATCCACGGCTTCCGTTGCCGACGAGTTGCAGGTCTTGTCCGCGCTCCACGACATCGGCGCCGATCTGGGGGATCCGGTGGAGGTTTCGCTGGCGGATGGACGGGTTCTGGTGGCCGGCGTCGGAATCCCATCACAGCGGCAGAAGCGAATTCACGAGGCGTTGGACGGGATTCCGCACGTCGAGATTCAGTTCTCCGAGCCGAGTGCCGCTCCGTTGACCGCGGAGCCTTCCGTGCCGGATGCGGCTCCGGTCGGCCCCAGGACTTCGCCGATGCAGGCTCGGGTGGAGCAGCAGGTAGGCGGACGCGCGGAGTTCGAACGTTTCAGCGCACAAGTGCTGGAGCGAAACGAACGGATGATGTCGTGGGCGTACGCACTGCGCGCGCTGGCGCAGCGCTTCCCGGCCGATCAGGAGACCGGATTGAGCGCGCAGGATCGGCAAGTGCTCCGGGACATAGCGCGCGATGATGCCAATGGACTGCTCCGTGAGTTGAGCGGAATGGAACGGGCGTTGAGTCCGGTTCTGACGGCGATGGGCGGATCGGCAGGCGCTCGTCCGGCCGCAAATGCGACGGCGTGGGAGTCCGCAGGGCAATCGCTGTTCCAGGCGTCGCATCGGGTCGAGGTGTTGGTGTCCGTGGTCCTGGGTGCGGCGGCGCACGGCGACGGCTCGGGGGACAAGCTGCCCTCGGAGCTGCTCTCGGCGATGCAGGAACTTCACGCGAGCGTGGCTCAGTGCCAGCAGTTGCTCGGACAGTAATACACGGTGTTTACTGGATTGCAAAAACCCGATGTCGAAAAGGCATGAGCCATCGATGGGGCGCGGAGCCGCTTCTCTCCAGTGTCCCGACTCATCGGGACACTCTTGCGTTCATTCGGTCTTGCCAGACGCCTCCATCAGCGGCGTGATGTCGCCTTGCAGCGCCGGCCCATGTGGACATCCGTAAAGCTTCGAGAAAAGTCTCGACGCGGCAAAGAAGAGTCTTCGCGGTACGATGCCTATTCCGGCGCCACAAAACGATATCCGACCCAGGGTTCCGTCACAATGAATTTGGGCTTTGCCGGATTGGCCTCGATCTTCTTTCGCACCTGATTGATGAAGACGCGGAGGTACTCCGGCTCGTCGCCGTAGTCGGGACCCCAGACGGCCTGCAGCAATTCCCGATGGGCCACCGGTTTGCCGGAATGTGCCACCAGGTAGCGCAGCACGTCGAACTCCTTGGGCGTGAGGCGCACATCCTTACCATGCGCTCGTACGCGGCGAGTATCGAAATCGATCTCCAGTTCTTCGGAGGCGATCGAGTGGGGACCGCCTTCGGGGCCTGGCGGCGAGCGCCGCAGCGCCGCGCGGATCCGTGCCAGCAGTTCCTCGATGCTGAAGGGCTTGGTGACGTAATCGTCGGCGCCCGCGTCCAGCGCCGCCACCTTGTCCTTTTCGGTATTCCGCACGGAGAGAATGATCACCGGCACGTCTGACCCGCCGCGGATCGAGCGGCACGTCTCCAGCCCGCCGATCCCAGGCATATTCATGTCGAGCAGCACCAGACTCGGCATCTCGCGGGCAATGGTCTCGAGTGCGTCTTCGCCCGTGCGCGCCTCAATCACTTCGTAGCCATGGCCCACCAGCGTGGCCTTCATCACCCGACGGATTTGCGGATCGTCGTCTACCACCAGGATTTTACCCGCACTCAACTGTCACGTCCTCCCGCAGGCAGCGAGAAGTAAAACGCCGAGCCTTGCCCCGGTTCGCTTTCCACCCAAATTTTGCCGCCATGCGCCTCCACAATTCCTTTTGCGATCGCCAGCCCCATGCCTGTTCCTTTGGTTTCGAAACGATGCTGCCTCCCGCGGAAAAACTTGTCGAAGATGCGGCTGCGTTCGTTTTCTTCGATGCCCGGTCCCCGATCCGCGACACCAATCACAATCTTCCCACCCTGCAGGTTCGCCGAGATGGTGACCGGCGATCCAGGCGGCGAATACTTCACGGCATTTTCCACAAACTGCTTGAGGACTTGCTCGGCGAACTCCCGGTCTGCCTCGGCTGGCGGTAGGGATTCCGCCGCGTTCACCGTCACGCGCCGATCCTTCAACGCTGAGGCAAAGTCCGCAAGTGCGCCCGAGATCAACTCTGCTGCCGTGACGTCCTCTTTTTCGAGGTGCAGCTTACCGGCTTCGATGCGCGCCATGGCGATCACCTCTGCCGCGAGATCGTTGAGCCGATCGGCCTCCTCATTGATGATGGTGAGCAGTTCGTGCTCGCCCGACGGGGAGGTGCCTAGCAGGCTGGTGACGGCCGCCTTGATGGACGTGAGCGGCGTCTTGATATCGTGTGCCAGGGAGTCGAGAAGAGCCGACTTCAGCACCTCGCTCTGTCGCGCGGCCTCGGCATGGCTCGCGTCCTCGAGCGCCCGCGCCTTCTCGATCGTGATCGCGACCAGGTTCACGATCGCGCGCATGGTCTGCGCCGAGGGCAGCGCGCCCAACAGCGCCAGGCTTCCGAGCGTCCGCCCGCCAAGGCGGACGGGAGCCATGGCCAGGGAATGCACGGGGTCCACAGACACATCGTCGATTTCCGCGGCCGCGCGCAGGGCGTGATCCGACACGGAGTTGCTCTCCGGGCCGGAACGTAGGATCTCATCGGTAGGCTGATAGTAGAAAGCCGCGGCTTCACATTCGAACACCTGTACCGCGCGATTGACAAACTCGCGCATCGTCTTGCGAGGATTGCCGCCCATCATCATGGCCTGCACCAGGGCGTACAGCCGCTCGATTTCGAGGCGCCGCGCCTCGGCCTCGGCGGCCCTGCGGCGCGCGCTGGCGGAGAGTTGGCTGGCGGTCACGGCAGTCACCAGAAACGCCAGCAGCGCCACCCAATTCTGCGGGTCCTGGATGGTCAACGTACCGACAGGCGGCAGAAAGAAGTAATTGAAGCCGAGCACCGCCACGATGGATGCGACGGTGGCTTCGCCGAGTCCCCACCGCGTCGACAGTCCGAGGATCCCCAGCAGCAACGTCAGCGCTACCGTCGTAGAGTTGACCGGCAGCAGGAAATGGTACAGCGCCAGGATCGCTATTACGACTGCGATCGACGCCGTAAATCGCCACGCCTTCATGCGTGGCATCATCTTAGCAGGATGCAAAGGGTACGATTGCTGATCCCAGGCCTTCTGGCAATGCTGCTTCTTCCACCATCCATGGTGCACGCGGCGGATGGTAAGAAGCTGTTTCGCGATCAGTGCGCGGAATGCCATGGCGCCGACGCACACGGCACGGGTAAGGGTCCCGGGCTGGCGGGCAATCCGCGCCTGAGCGGGCAGCCGGCGGAGCAGATTCGGGCCTTCGTGCAACGTGGAAATGCCGCTGCGGGAATGCCGCCGTTCGATTTGCCGGGCGACGATCTGGATGCGCTCGCCGCCTTTGTCCACAGCTTGAATGCAGGCTCGACGGTGGGCCCTCCTGCCGGGAAGACGGTCGCGTGGGGTAAGCCGGAGCCGGGCGACTGGCTCACTTACAACGGCAAACTCACCGCCAACCGGTATAGCGATCTCAAACAGATTCACACCGGAAATGTGTCGGGACTGCATCTGCAGTGGATCTTCCCGATCCCTTACTACGCGCTCGAAACGACGCCGCTCGAATCGGGCGGAGTGATGTATGTCACTGGACCGAACCAGGTATTCGCCATCGATGCGCTCACCGGCAGCCGCCTCTGGCAATACGCGCGGCCGCAGACGCAGGGACTGCTTGGCGACGCGGCCCTCGGCACCAATCGCGGCGTGGCCATCCGCGACGATAAGGTGTACTTCGTGACGGACAATGCGCACCTGTTGGCGATCAGCCGCGCCACCGGCGAATTGTTGTGGGAGAAGACCATGCCCGAGGAGCCCATGCACTACGGCGGCACCACAGCGCCGCTCGTCGTGGGGAATCTCGTGATTGCGGGCGTGGCGGGTGGAGATCGCGGCATTCGCGGATTCCTGGCCGCCTACCGCGCGGACACGGGGCAGTTGGCGTGGCGCCGCTGGACGGTCCCGAAAAAGGGCGAGACGGGATCGGAAACATGGATCGGTCCCGAGCCCCTGCAGGGAGGCGGATCGACCTGGTTGACGGGTTCGTATGACGAGTCTACCGACACACTGTACTGGCCTACTGGCAATCCCTACCCGGACGGCGACGATCGCGATCGCGGTGGAGACAATCTGTTCACGAACTGCATTCTCGCCCTGAATCCGCACACCGGCGAGTTGAAGTGGCACTATCAGTTCACGCCGCACGATGTGCGCGATCGCGATGCCACGGAGCCGCCGGTCCTGGTGGACACACGCTACCGCGGCGAGCCACGCAAGCTGCTATTGCATGCGGATCGTAACGGTTTCTTCTATGTGTTCGACCGGACCGACGGAAAGCTGCTGCTGGCCACGCCATTTCTGCGGAGAGTGGATTGGGCAACGGGAATCGGAAGCGATGGCCGGCCTCAGGTGAAAGATCCCAAAGGATGCCCGTCCGATGCGGCCAACTGGAGTTCTGCCGCGTTCAGCCCGGCGACTGGCCTGTTCTACTTCCTAGCCCTGGAAGAGTGTACTGGCACCCGCTCGGGCTATCCTGACCAAAGCGGACAGCGATTTCTGCGGGCGTTGAACATTGAGACCGGGAAGATCGTATGGGAAGTGCCGCAGCCTGGACCGGCCAAGGCTAAGACTTGGTCTGGAGTGTTGGCCACGGCCGGGGGCATCATCTTTTATGGCAAGCCGAACGGCGCTTTCGAAGCGGTGAACGAACGCGATGGCAAATTGCTATGGCGCTTCGAGACAAACGTGGCGATGAAGGCCTCTCCCATCACATTTGAAGTTGGGGGCAGGCAGTATATCGCCGTGGCGGCGGGTCCGAACATTCTCTGTTTCGGGCTGTAACGCAGCAGGCAGGACGGTGTCGCTGCCTCAGCGTCCGCGACTCGTAGTTCACTGGAAGCTGCGCGCGCTAGCAAGCGATCTCTTGCCCCTTTTTCCACCAGCCGCACTCCGCGCGTCTGTACTGTAGATAAAATGAGGGATCGCTGGTCTTAGAGAGCTAAGACTTTATCCCATGCGGCCCTTCTCCTCCGTCCGCGGTGTTGCATTCGCCGCTTTCCTCGCGCTCATTGGCACATTCGGATTGGATTGCCTCGTCTTTCGCAACGCCGTCTACACACACTATCTGGAACCGGAATCCTCGACCGGCCTGTTCGAGATGATCCTCCGCCGCGAACAGAAAGCGCAAAAGGAACTGGGCGACAATCTCGTCGTCACCTTTGGCAACTCCCGCTTCGCCTACTCGCGCAAGATCATCGATCATCTACCGCAGGCGCCAGTCTACATGGTGCGCGATGCCGGCGTCGCGGGCAGTAATGCGCGCGTCTGGAACTACATGCTGCGCGATCTGGATCCCACGGCGCAGCGGTACCGGGCAGTCATCATCGGCGTGGACGATTATGACGACGAAGACCGCGCCTTCAATCCGGCCGACGACATCCGCGAACTGCACTACGTGATCGCCCGCCTGCGCCTGGCGGACACCTTCGAGTTTGCGCGTTCCTTTCACTCACCCGCATTGCAATGGGCCGCCTTCCGCGGGGGACTGCTCAAGGGGATCATCTACCAGAATGACTTTCAGGGCTTTCTCTCGCATCCCGAGAAGCGCGTCGACTATGTGCAGTTGTGCGACCGCGATTGGGCCAACTGGGCTTACGATTACCAGGAGACAGAGGCGAACATGTCAGGCCTCCAGATCGACTGGTCGACCTTGCAAGTCACCTGGCCGCCGGGAGCGAATGACGACCAACGCGGAACCGTAAACAGTTTCCTGGCGCACGCTCCCGATCCGCAGACCGGACAGTTGGCGGCATATCGCCGGCAGTGGTTTGGCAAAATCATCGAGCGCTATCGAAATTCGCGAACCAAAGTGATTTTTCTGATGCTGCCGCGAGGACCCATTCCCCGTCCCGCCAACCTGTCGGTGAAGAAGAGCAGTTCCATTCGCGATATGGCCCAGCAACCCGGAGTTCTGTTGGCCAACGAGCACGCTTTCGACGAACTGGAGCGCCCGGAGTTGTTTCGCGACGGCATGCACCTGAACCGCGAAGGCATCGCGCGCTTCTCGGTGCTGTTGACCCACGAAATCGATCGGATCCTGGGCGATCCTCAACCGGGTAAGGCCAGGTAGGGCGGATGCTCTTCAACACCACCAACTTCTTCCTGTTCCTGTCGGTAGTGCTGGTCCTATTCTATGCCAGCCCCCGTTCCTGGCGGCGGTACATTCTATTGTTGGCGAGCTACTACTTCTATGCGAGTTGGAACGCCAAGTTCATTGCCCTGTTATTGACGCTGACCGTAATCGACTACACGGCGGCGCGCTGGATCGAGAAACTGCCGCCGGGCCGCAAACGCAAAGCCGCTTTGAGTGTGAGTCTGTGTGCGAATCTTGGTTTCCTCGGGTTCTTCAAGTACTACAATTTCCTGGCGGGCAATCTGGCCCTGCTCTTCGGAAGGCCTGCCAATGCCTGGTTTCTCGACATTGTATTACCGCTAGGCATCAGTTTCCACACCTTCCAAAGTATCTCGTACGTAGTAGACGTTTATCGCGGCGAGCAGCAGGCAGTGCGCGATCCGGTCGACTACGCACTCTTCATCTGCTTCTTCCCCCAATTGGTGGCCGGACCGATCGTCCGCGCCCGTACCTTCTTCCATGACCTGTTGAAGTGGTCTCCGCCCGTGGCCGACGATCTGAGGCGCGGCCTCTTCCTCATGGCGCTTGGCCTCATCAAAAAGATGGCCTTCGCCGACCAGTTCGCCAAGGTGGCCAACGGGTATTTTCAAAATGTCGCCGGCAACCCGGGCGTCCTGGCCGCTTGGAGCGGCGTGCTGGCCTTCGGAATGCAGATCTACTTCGATTTCTCGGGCTACACCGACATGGCCATCGGGATGGCCAAGCTGTTGGGCTTCCACTTTCCGGTGAATTTCCGCAGGCCGTACCTTGCTTCGAGTATCACGGACTTCTGGCGCCGCTGGCACATCTCGCTCTCCAGTTGGCTGCGCGACTACCTCTACATCCCGCTGGGCGGAAGCCGTCACGGGCAATGGATGACGTACCGGAATTTAATGCTCACCATGCTCTTGGGCGGCCTGTGGCATGGAGCGAATTGGAACTTCCTGATCTGGGGAGGCTATCACGGAGCGCTGCTGAGTATCGAGAGGGCGCTCGGCGTTCGGCCTGAGAAACCTGTTTCCGCCTGGCTCTACCCGATCCGCATGATGCTCACCACGGCTTTGGCGCTGATCGGCTGGGTTTTCTTTCGAGCCGCGGACTTTACGCAAAGCCGCCTCATCCTCGGCGCGATGTTCCATGGCACTGCGGGACAATGGCAGCTGGAACCCTGGCACATGGAATTGATCGTGCTGGCGCTGTTCCTGGCGCTGTGGGAGGAGAAGTGGGAGTGGTTCGAGCGGCTGATGGTGGCGCCGCGACTGGTCTACGCCTCGGCCCTGGCGTTGGTCCTGTTCGGCGTGGATGTGTTTGGCGTGATCGACGCGTCAGTCCCCTTCATCTACTTCCAGTTTTAGAATCCGTGTGCTCCACGCTGAGCCCAAAATGCGTGAGCATTCCTCGCCGGCCGCCGTTCGTCACCACCAGAACGCGGCTGTCGAGATCTTGCGTCACCCACTTTCTGTTCAGCAGGAGTTGCAGAATCGCAGCGCCCAAAGCACCGCCAAGGTGCGATCGCCGCTCGCTCCAATCCAGGCACGCGAACGCAAATCGCCGCCGTGAGTCGCGAACGTGTTCGATATCGACTCCTAAACTGCGGAATGCCGCGACGCCCTTGCCTGTGACTTCATACTGGGGACCGTCCGAGGCGATCCATCCTAACGATTGGAGCCGATCGTGCAGCGACACGCCGAGTGTGCCGGCCACGTGGTCGTAACAGGTACGGGCAGCGCGCAGGCCGCCCGGCGTGTTTGGCACGAACCTGCTGTGGAAGCCTCCCGCGAGAACGCTCAACCCCTCCAGCACCTTGGCCACTTCCGGCCCTTCGAGTTGGTAAAAGCGATGCTTCCCCTGAACCTGAACGCGGATCAGGCGTTCCGATCTCAAGCGATTCAGATGCGCGCTGGCCGTCGACGGCGTGACTTCGGCAATCACCGCCAGTTCCGTGCCAGTGCGCGCGCGATTGTCCATCAGGCAATACAGCATGCGCGCCCGCGCCGGCTCTCCGATAGCAGCGGCAATGCGAGAAGCGGCATCATCGAAATGGCGCGTGACATCCACACTTCGATCGTAAGCGAAGTGTTGCCGTCCGGCAAGCTGTACTGTACGGATATGCGAGGCAACAGACGCGCCGGCGCCAACCGGCGCGAGGCGATCGCGGCAGGGATGCTAACCATGCTCACGGCTGGCCGGAGTTCTCCAGCCGAATCGCCGGCCGGAAGGAATCTCATGAAGATCACGTGCGTCATCCGCTATCAGATCGATCCGTTCCAACGCGAAGGATTTCAGAAGTACGCCGAGAATTGGGGCCGCATCATTCCGCGGTGCGGAGGCCACCTGGTCGGCTATTTTCTTCCCTACGAAGGGACCAATGACGTGGCCTGGGGCTTAATTGCATTCGACAGCCTGGCTGCGTACGAACAATATCGCGAGCGCCTGCGGTCGGACCCGGAAGCGCGCGAGAATTTCGCCATGGCGCAATCGAAGCGCCTGATCCTGCGGGAGGAGAGGAATTTTGTGGAAGTGGTGGAGGGCACCTTCGAGCTTCCGGCGAAGGCGCCGGGAAAGCGTTGAACGGCGCGGGGCACGCTCACGTCAGGTATTGAGAGGTGTGAGGCAAATGGCCAATGCGGCAGCGGCTGCGGTGGCGGCGATCGTTCTCGCGGGGAGCGCTCCCGCTGCATGGCAAGAACCGTCGTCCGCGCAATTCGAGGTGGCATCGATCAAACAGAAGCAATCGGATGCGGCCACATTCGGAACTACACGCGGCACGGGAGGCGCTTGCCGGGAGTCGATTCGGATCGATCGGAGTCGAGTCAGTATCGAATGCGCAACTCTCACTACCCTGATCTCGCATGCCTACCGCTTTCCTCCCGCGCGGATCTCTGGGCCGGACTGGATGAACGGTCCGGCATCACCGAAATTCGACATTGCGGCGAAGGTGCCAGAGGGCGCATCGGAGAATCAGGTTCCGGAGATGTTGCGATTCTTGTTGAGGAGCCGTTTCGCGCTGGTGGTCCATCCCGCCAGTTCGGAAGCTCCAGTTTACGGGCTGGTGGTGGCGAAGAGTGGACTCAAAGTGTACGAAGCTCCGCGCGAGCCGGCGGTAGCGGCAGACGCGGAGTCAGAGACCGCCTCCACCATCGACCTGTTCGGCGGCGTTCCTACCCATACCGTTGAGAGCGCCGCGTCCGGTGCCAGCGGCCGCACCAGCACTTTCCGCAATCCCCTGATCGGAACCGTGCTCCAGATGGATGGCTCGAACCTGGTCCAGCGATGGGAAGCTCCAGCCATCACTTTTGAGGGACTGGCCGGATTGCTGGACCGAGTGACACCGTTGTCGTCGCCCGTCATCGATATGACCGGACTCAGAGGGCGCTATCGGCTGGTGTTGGAGGTGTCGCTGAAAGAAGTGGTGGGATCGCGGCCCGCAGTCCCAGGCGAACCGCCCGATCTGGAAGATGCCTCACTGAAAGCCTTCAACGACGGACTGCGGAAACTGGGGCTCCAGTTGGAGCGCCGCAAAGCGCCGGTGGAAAAGCTGTTCGTCGAGCATGTTTCGAAGACGCCGTCCGAGAACTGAGCCGCGCCCGGCCTGCCCAATCCTTCTTTACCGGAGGTCCGCAGTGCTGAATGATATACTGCTCGCGGACTCTCATGAATCAACCCTGGATTCAGAATTTCGACCCGTTGGGGAACCCCGTGCTGTCCACCATCGCGGCGGCGATTCCGGTGTGTACGCTCTTTTTCTTTCTAGCGGTCCGGCGGACGGCGGCCTGGCTTGCGGCCATCTACGCATTTGTGGCAGGGCTGGTTGTCGCCCTGGCGATCTTTCATATGCCCGTGGTCATGGCAGTGGGCGCGGTGGCGGATGGGCTGGTCTACGGGTGGTTTCGAATCGCATGGATTGTGGTGGCGGCTGTTTTTGTTTACGAGATTGCGGTCGAATCGAAGCAATTCGACATTATCAAAGAGTCGATTGGCGGCATCTCGGATGATCGCCGTCTGCAGGTGCTGCTGATCGCGTTTGCGTTCGGCGCGCTGCTCGAAGGCGCGGGAGGAGGCGGTGCTCCTGTAGCGGTGTGCGGCGCCATGATGATTGGGCTCGGCTTTCCGCCGTTCGAGACCGCGGTGCTTTGCCTGATCGCCAACTCCGCTCCCGTAGCCTACGGCGGCCTCGGGAATCCCGTGCGCACACTGGTCGCGGTGACGGGACTTCCGGAGGCGGATTTCAGCGCCATGATCGGGCGCATCCTGCCGATTATGGTGTTGATCCTGCCGTTCTGGCTGATGCGAACTTTCTGCAAGACTCGCGATACCTTGGCGGTGTGGCCTGGCTTGCTGGTCTGCGGAATCACGTTCGGCGGGATTCAATTCTTCTGGTCGAACTTCATGGGTGCGTCGCTGGTCGATATTCTGGGCGGCATCGGCACACTGCTGGTGCTGGCATTTTTCTTCGGAGTGGTGTGGCAGCCGAAGAAGGTGTGGCGGATCGCGGGCGAGGCTCCGCCACCTCCCAAGGCGCACGCGCATCTGGGCTTCGGAAAGATTCTGTTGGCCTGGTCGCCCTTTTTGCTGCTGGCGCTCTTCGTCGTGATTTGGGGTTTGAAACCAGTGACCGTCGCGCTCGATAAGGTCTCCTGGAAACAGCCGGTGCCAGGCCTGCATCAACTGGTAGTGCGGCAGCCGCCGGTAGTCAGTGTGGAGAAAAAAGAGGACGCGTATTTCGACATTTCGTGGCTCTCCACTGTGGGCACGGGCACCTTCATCGCGGGACTGATTGCCGGCCCTCTGGTGGGATTGTCGTTCAAGCGAACGCTGCAGGTGTTTGTGCGAAGTACCTGGAGGCTGCGGCTGAGCGTGCTCGCGATTATGGCGATGCTCGGCTTGGGATATCTCACGCGATACTGCGGCATGGACGCAACTATGGGGATGGCGATGGCGCGGACTGGCGCCGCGTTCCCCTTCTTCGGCACCTTGATCGGCTGGCTGGGAGTGGCGCTCAGCGGAACGGATGCCGGCTCGAACGCGCTCTTCGGCAGTTTCCAGATGATCACGGCGGATAAGCTGGGGCTCAGCCCCATACTGATGGGCGCGGCCAATAGCGCCGGGGGAGTGATGGGCAAGATGATCGCCGCGCAGTCGCTGGTGATCGGCTGCGCGGTGACAGGTCAGGAGGGCAAAGAGGGGCTCCTGTTCCGGGCAGTGATGAAGCACAGTATCGCCCTGGCGACGATTGTGGGGCTGATTGTGCTGCTGTATGCTTATGTGTTTCCGGGCGCGGTACCCCAGGGGCATCACTACTGGTAGTCTCTGCCTACCTTGCAAATCTGGAATGGAATGCCATAATTGCAAGGCAGACTTCAGGTATTCACCCGGTTTCCAGCCGAGCTATGGGTCTTCCGCACGTGCCGCGGCGGCGGATTGCGGTCGCCGGCGAATTTCTGCTGGTGCCACTTGGGGTAGGGCAGCGGCAATGCGCTCACTTCATCGAGCCTTTCGACTTCCGCGTCGGTCAATGACCACGAGGCTGCGGCGAGATTGTCGCGGAGCTGTTGCTCGTTGCGTGCGCCGATGATTACGGTATCGACGCGCGGCTTGCGCGTCACCCAGTTGATCGCCACCTGAGACACGGAAACGCCTCGCTGTCCTGCGATTTCCGCGAGTACGTCCACGATTTTGTACAGCCGTTCCTCATCGATGGTGCCGGGCGCTGCGATTTCGGGGCTGTTCAATCGGGACTCCGAGGGCCGCTCCTGCCCGCGCCGGAATTTGCCGGACAACAGTCCGAACTGCAGTGGACTCCACGCCATGATCCCGGTGTCCTGGTCCAGACCCAGGGGAACGAGTTCATGTTCGGCGTCGCGCGCCAGTAGCGAGTAGTTGATCTGTTGCGAAAGGTAGCGCCGAATGCCGAGCTTGTCGGAGATCGAATGCGCCTTCATCAATTGCCAGCCCGAGTAGTTGGAACAGCCGAAGTAGCGGACCTTGCCCGAGGTAGTCAAGTCGTCAAAGGCTCGCAAGGTTTCGTCGAGCGGTGTGATCGAGTCGAAGTTGTGGGCCTGGTACAGGTCAATATAGTCGGTGCCGAGGCGCCGCAGGCTCGCTTCGCAGGCTTCGATCAGGTGACGCCGCGAGAGGCCGGATTTATTCGTACCGGGTTCCAGGCGGACGAAGCCCTTGGTTGCGACCACGACCTCTTTGCGCTTCGCACCGAGCGCCTTCCCGAGCACTTCCTCCGACTTCCCAAAGGAGTAGATATCGGCCGTATCGAACAGATTCACACCAGCATCGATACAGATCTCCACATGACGCCGCGCCTCTTCCACTTGCACGTTGCCCATCGCGGCGAAACGTCCCTCGCCGCCTAACGTCATCGTGCCGAAACTAAGCACGGAAACTTCCAGACCGCTCGCACCCAGAAATCGATATTCCATAGATCTCAGCATACCGTTAGTGTCCGACGCTAAAGGCCGGCGGCCGGTATATCATGATGTCTGCTCACGACCTTGCAGAGATCGCCCATTCCGTCGCACACTCCGGATTTCGCCACCTGGGGTGTCCAAGCCCGGCAGTCTGGCGACGGCTGTTGGTACGTGCGGCCGAATGTGGAACTCGGTCCGTATCCGGCAACTTTGCCGGAGTGTCTCGAACGCTCGGCACGGCTAGCGCCGCAGCGGCTTTTCCTGGCTGAGCGCGAGGGGAGCAGCAAATGGCGGACCATCAGCTACGCGCAGTTTCGCCAATCTGCGCGGGCTGTCGCCCAGTGGCTTCTGGATCGGAAGATGACACGGGAGCGGCCCATCGCCATTCTCTCCGGCAACGACATCGATCATGCGCTCCTCGCTGTGGGCGCCATGTATTGCGGAATCCCGTATGCTCCGATTTCGCCGGCGTACTCGCAGGTGGCGGGAAATCTGGAGCGGCTGATGCACGTCATGGATGTGCTTGCTCCCGGGTTGGTATTTGCGGCCAACGGCGACGCGTTCGCACACGCGATTCGAGAAGTCGTGCCGCGCGATGCCGAGTTGGTGATCGGTGAGGATGCGCCCGTGGATCGAGCCTCCACGCCGTTCGAAACGCTGGTGGCGGCACACCCCACCAGCGCGGTCGATCAAGCTCTGGCCGCGATCGCACCTGAAAGCGTTGCGAAGATCTTATTTACTTCGGGCTCGACCGGCGTTCCGAAAGGCGTGATCACCACACACCGCATGCTGTGCAGCAATCAGGAGATGCTGAGGACTCTATTCCCATTCTTCAATCGACAGCCTCCGGTGATTTGCGATTGGCTGCCCTGGCACCACACCTTCGGCGGCAGCCACAATTTCGGACTGGTGCTCTACAATGCCGGCACCCTCTACATCGATCGAGGCAAACCGATGCGCGAGGCCTTCGACGAGAGCCTGCGCAATTTGCGCGAAGTCGCGCCGACCGTTTACTTCAACGTGCCGAAGGGATTCGAGCTTCTTGTGGAACATCTCAAGGCGGACTCTCACTTTCGGGAGCACTTCTTCTCGCGCTTGCAGATGGCCTTTTATGCGGCGGCGGGGCTTCCGCAGCACATCTGGGACGCATTCGATGGCCTTGCGATGGATACCGTCGGAAGACGCATTCCAATGCTCACGGGGTTGGGAGCGACGGAAACGGCTCCGATGGCCCTCTGCGCACGGCCCGACAACCGGCGCGCGGGCGTCGTGGGGCTACCGGTGCCGGGTGTGGAACTCAAGCTCACGCCGGTGAATGAGAAACTGGAGGCGTGCATTCGCGGTCCGAATGTCACACCCGGATTTTGGCGTGAACCCGAATTGACGCGAGGCTCGTTCGACGAAGAAGGCTACTACCGGATGGGCGATGCGCTGACGTTTGTCGATATGCAGGATCCTGCAAGGGGTTTCCGGTTCGATGGCCGCATTGCGGAAGACTTCAAGCTGTCGACCGGAACCTGGGTGAGCGTGGGCCCGCTGCGCGCTCACTTGATCCAGCACTGCGCACCTTGGGTGCGAGATGTCGTCATTGCCGGGCACGACCGGGACGAAGTCACCGCGCTGATTTTTCCCGATTCCGAATCGTACGCGCGACTCGAGGCGAGCGGGCGTGCGCGCGAGGTCTTCGCCGGCCTCCTCGGCGATCTGGGGCGACAGAGCACGGGCAGTTCCAATCGGATCGTCCGAGCGATGGTGATGACCGATGGCCCTTCCGCGGCCGCCGGTGAGGTGACCGACAAAGGCTCGCTCAATCAAAGAGCCGTGCTGCGGCATCGCGCCGAAATCGTGGAGCAGTTGTACGCGAATCCAGCTCCGCGCGAGGTGATCGTCGCGGGCTACTGACGGCCGCGCACGTTGGTGCGCACGCTGTAGAGCGTGGCGCGCGCCGCGATGAATAGAGTCTGGCCGTCCTTGCCGCCGAACACCAACTGCAGGGGCCGCTCCGGCACTGCGATCGTGTCGATCAGCTTGCCGGCAGGATTATAGACGTAGATCTGACCCGCCGCCAGATACACATTGCCAGCGGCATCGACTGCGACACCTTCGCCGCCCATTTGCACGAAGGGCTTCCACCCGGTGAAGTTGCCGTCGGGGCCAGGCACCCCGCGCCATGTCGTCATTTCCGCTTCGGAGGTGTAGTAGAAAGGCTCACCGGGCATCGCCTTGGCAAGTCCGAAACTGCGCAGCACGTCGGCGCTTTTGACACCCCAACTCAGCGCGCCGCTGGCGAAGTCGTTGCGTGCCGAGATGAAGGTGGATCCGTCGGGCGAAAGATAATGGTGTGTGCGCGAAGCCGGTTCGCCAGTCGCCCGGTCTTGTTGAGCCCGGTAATCGCCCACGGGAAGAACGATGCTCATGCCTGGCCGCGGCGCTGCGGGCATCTCCTCCAGCACGCGGATTTGCAGGCCTGGCGCATCCGGCTTGAACGAGTAGACGATTCCCTGCCCTTGGTACGAGACCACCAGCAGGTTGCCAGCCTTGTCGAACGCCAGGTTGACCGGGTCAAGCGGAGTGTCGCGAACGGTCGTGAGTTGACGTGTTGAGTTCGACCATTTGTAGATTCGCTGCCGGTGGGCGTCCACGAAATAGAAATCGCCATCCGGAGCGGCGGCGCCTCCCGAGACATTGTAGAAGCCGCCCGCCAGTTTTTCGATCTTGGCGCCCGGCGCCAGGACGGCCGGCTGATGCACCACAGGGGCCGGCGCATTGCCCGAGAGCGTCATCCAGGAGAAATCGCGCTGCCGCAGCTCCACGTGATGTGTGAGATCGGTGATGAGATTGTCGAAGCCTACTTTGCTGTTGGTGTAGCAGAGCATATTGCGGAAACGGATGTTCTTCGAGTTGCTGACTTGGATCGCGGTGGGGAATGGCTGAAACGAACTGATCACGCGATAGATGTGCATGTTGGCGATCGTTAGATCGCTGGAGTCCGCAATCTCCAAGGGAAGCGCGAATCCTCCCTCTCCGCGCTCCTCTTCGGTCTGCAGCGCGTAAATCCGCCAATTCGACGCGCGATGGATCTGGATCTCATTCCGCACATGGTGTTCGCTCGACATCTGATAGATGCGGCCTTCGGTCGTAGTGTCCGAAATCAGCATCCCGGACTGCGCGAAGGTGCTTGGCGTCCAGATATCGAAAAACGTGCCGCCACCGCCCGCAGTCACCCAGAGGCTCGGATACTGCCCGTCCCAGCGGCGATTCAGGTCGGGATCGGCGGTGTGCGTGTTGTTGTAAATACTGGCGCGGCCGCCATCGAGATTCGGAGTGCCGTGGCCGCCCAGAAAGCGCACGTCGTTCATCAGCGAGTCGCGACCGGCCATCCACTTCACCCCGACGGCGCGTGGATTGATGCCGTTGGTATAGACACCGATCCCGATCATGATGTTGGCGCCGCCCTGGGGCGCTTCGACCATGGGCTTGGGACCGCCGACGCCTTGAAAGGCCGCCGTCCGGTCGAGCAGGTCGATCTGGGTCGCGCTCGGATGCAGGCCGATCAACACCGTATCGGGCCGCAACTGGAGCGTATCGCTGATGACGTACTTGCCGGAGGGCACGTAGATCGCACGGTGATTCGCGATGGCGTTGCGGAACACCTCCGTGTCGTCGGTGACGGCATCGCCCTTAGCGCCCAGGGAGCGAATATTCGCCCAAGGTTCAGCGGGTAGCGGAATCAGATCAGACGGTACCGGGTCGGGCATCGCCTGCAGCGGCGAGGCTTCTATAATGTCCTTCATCTCGCCGGGTGCGCCGATATCGGCGTAGTAGAGACCGTGGGAGAACGTCTTGACCTCGTAGATTTTGGAGGGGCCTGGCACTTTGCGGCCGCTCTCCAGAAATGAGGCGAACATGGGAACTCCGCGGCACCACACGTTCTCCATATTGATTTCGTTGCGCGGGTTTCCGGCACGCGCGATCACGAACGCCGGTCCGCTGAGATCTTCCAAGCGCGCGTCCTTGATCCAAAGGTTCTCCAGAACGTTGGGGTCGATGGCAACGGCCGTCGGAAGACTGCGGAACTGAGGCCGGATGAGTGTGAGGCCCACTGGAGAAGTTTCGCGAATGGCGGCTTCGGTCTGACCTTCGAATGACGCGTCGACCGCGGTAAATTGCCAGCCCGGCGAAGGCCCGCGTGTCAACACTCCGTATCGTCCGCCGAAGAAATGCACGTCCTCCATCACGTTTCCAGTGTCGTGGACCGCAGCGATCCCGCTGCCGGTGTGGAAGTCCATATGGGCGAGGAAACAATGCTGAGCGTAAGTGCCGCGCACGCCGACGGCGCCCGGATTGCCTTCGGCGATTTCCACGTCCACATTGCTCATCGCCGAATAGAAGGTTCCCGGGCTGGCGTCAGCCGGCTGGCCACCGGTGTTAGGCCGCGAGCCGGCGAAGAATACCAGATAGCGTTCCTGATCCTTATTTTGATATCCGGGGGTATTGGCCTCGAGTACGAGCACCGGCCGCGTCCGGCCATAGCCGATGACGCGAATGCCCGGCCAGACGTTGATTGTCTTGGCGATGCGATACCGGCCTTCGCGGAGGAAGACGATGCCTTGTCCGGTAGACTCCTGTACCTGGTCGATCGCCTTCTGAATGTTGGTGCTGTCGCCGTCGGACACGTACAAAGCTTTGGGATCATCGAGGCGGACAGGATAGTAGGATGCCGGCCACAGCGGGACGGTCACGAGCAGGCAAGCGCCGGCCAAAGTGAATCGCTTCGTCAGCGGCATTAAACAGGATATTAGTACTCTTTGCGCCCATTATCAATGAACGGCTCGCGCCGTCGCGCCGCGATGCCGCTGCGACTTCGCGACGAAACCTCTTCGGCAATCAGATTTGGCGGACAACCGAAAAGCTTCGAGAGGGATCTTGACGCCAACGTGTCACTCTCAGAATTATTTGGCATAAATCCGTCAACAATATTTGGCAAACTGTCCGGGTATGGACGAGTTGGCCAGCCTCTCGGAGGAAGCCCGCAAACTGGCGCTGGAGCGGTTCTTTTTGCTCCGGCCACCTGGTGCAGAATCAGTCGTTGACAGTCCGTAGTAAGTGCTGCTGGTGTTCCGTAAATCCACGTTTCCGGTTTAGTAGCGTCCGCAGACTACAATGGGATCGGTATGTTCCTTTTAGCAGTGCCCCTCTTTCTGGTTCCCCATTATTTCATTACGCGGCCCAACGAACTCGGCAGTTCCGTCGTTACTGACCAACACGGCTATGCCTACGTGAGCGGCAACGGATTCATCAGCCGGATCGATCCGGATGGAAATCTCGTCTACCGCAACGCGTTCGCCCCAAATACATATCCCCTCATGACTGCCGATTTCGGCGGCAATCTTTACACGGTGAACAATAGCTCGGTGGTGAAGTTCGATCCGGCGGGAAATGTCGTTTACCGGTTCACTCTTCCCGCAGCCCCCACGTCGGCACCCGCGATTGGACCGGATGGCAGCGCTTATTTCACCGGCGGCGGAGATACTCATGGATTCCCTACGACCCCCGGCGCTTGGGTCTCCGCCGATGCCGCGGGTTTCTCGAACGCCTTTGTGATTAAAGTCAGTCCCGCCGGCGATCGCATAGTCTACTCCACATTCATCGACAACGGCAGGCCTAACTTCCTCATCTCAACGGGCGGCCTCGTCATCGCGGTCGATGCACAGGGCTCTGCCTACGTCGCCGGGACGACGCAGAATCCGAACTTTCCAGTAACTACCGGGGCGTACCAGACCGATTGCCAATGTGACAAGCTGCCCGCTACCTTCCTGACGAAGCTGAGCTCCGACGGAACAGCCCTGTCGTATTCAGCATTGGTCGAGCCTGGCTCGTCACAGGTTCTGTTCAATGAGCTCCTGCCGGCCGCGATTCAGGTTGATTCAGCCGGCAATGCGATGCTCCTGTCCGGTCCTTCACGGTCATCCCCCACATACTTGGAGTTGCGGCGATTGAGCGCCGATGGAGCTCGTTTGTCGCTGAGCACCATCGGCGTGCCCGGAACTACGATCGGCAATGGCGCCGCACCAAGCATCGGCACCGCCACTCTCGACCCAGAGGGCAACGTATTGATGACCGGTGCGATCACGGGAAACTTCACGCCGACGGAAGGCGCTTTCCGTGAAATCGCGGGAGGCGACGCCTTCATAGCCATTGCCCGGCCGGACGATGGCGCGCTGATCTACTCCTCGGCGCTACCGTTCGACGCCGAGCGCGCCGTGATCGCTGGGGGAGTGGCGGCGGGTATCACCTTTTTACGCGTGTCAGGTGGGTTCTGGTCATTGAACCGGCTCGTCCCGGACACGGCAGCGCGCCCGGGAATTCTCGGTTTTTCCGACATCGTGCCAGGTGGCTTGAGCACGGCTATCGCGCCGGGGGAGGGGCTCACCCTCTACGGAGTGTACCTGGGACCGGCTAAAGCGGTCAGCGGCGGGTTCGACCCCAATGGACGCCTGCCGTTCGCACTGGCGGGCACCTCCGTCGATTTCGGGGGCACGCCAGCGCCACTCCTGTCCGTCAGCGATCAGCAGGTCACGGTCCTCGCGCCCTTTGAACTCCATCCGGGAGACCTGACGAACATCCGCGTCACCGCAAATGGACAGACCAGCAACGCGGCCCCGCTGCTTGTCAATGCCGATGCGCCGAACTTATTCAGGTGTCTGGGAAGTTCACCATTTACCGGTACGGCAATGGCCGTGAACGAAAATGGCACCGTCACCTGTTCCGGCAATCCCGCGCCCCTAGGCTCGATCGTATCGGTGTTCTTGAACGGCGCCGGCCTGATCGCACCGCTTCCAGCGGATGGCACCCGAGGGCAATTGGGACAGGCGCCAGTCCTGCCGGTCTCGGTCTCGTACAACGTCGAATACGACCTCCGTTTTGGCACCCCGCCGAGACCGCTCGATGTCTTATATGTCGGATCGAGCCCTGGCACCGCGGCGGGGATTGTTCAGGTCAACTTTCGAATGCCGACATCGTCGTCAGGACTTTCCATCATCATTCTGCAACTCAGCGTGGGGGACCAGTCGATCTCCGCGAATATCGCGTGCACTCCTAATTGAGCTTGGGCTTCCTAAGCACGGCCGTAATTGGAGCGATGGAGTCTCTTGGCATCGATCCACCGCTTTGCACAACGTTCGTTTTTGCAACGAATCGGGCGACCGCGACTGTCTGTAAGCTACCTTCGCGGGATACGTGCGCTTGCGAGCCGCGCGCGTCAGCAAGCGATCTTGACTGCTTCAGCGGCGTGGTGGCAACGCTCCCTCACGGTCGCGGCTCGTAAGCTACTTTCGCGCGAATACGCGCGCTTACGAGCGGCGCGCGTCAGCAAGCGATCTTGACTGCTTCAGCGGCGTGGTGGCAACGCTCCCTCACGGTCGCGGCTCGTAAGCTACCCTCGCGCGAATACGTGCGCTTGCGAGCCGCGCGCGTCAGCAAGCGATCTTGACTGCTTTAGCGGCGTGGTGGCAACGCTCCCTCACGGTCGCGGCTCGTAAGCTACCTTCGCGCGAATACGCGCGCTTACGAGCCGCGCGCGTCAGCAAGCGATCTTGACTGCTTTAGCGGCGTGGTGGCAACGCTCCCTCACGGTCGCGGCTCGTAAGCTACCTTCGCGCGAATACGTGCGCTTACGAGCCGGTAGAGTAGAGAGGTAGGTGATAGAGAGCGGCCTACCTCCCCCTCCCCGAACCGGACGTGCAGATTTCCCGCATCCGGCTCTCCCGAAAAGCTCTCGCCTCAGGCATTCATAGGATGCCGCTTCGCTTT